>NZ_NFIT01000026.1 GCF_002159495.1 Olsenella sp. An293 | reverse complement strand
CACCGTCACGCCCTGCGCCACGCTGACAGCCTGCTCGAGCCTTGTAGGCTCCCCATCGGGCTCTGGGAGGCCCAGAGCCCGATGGGGAGCCCTCCCCCGGAGGGGAGGGCGGCCACCCAGGCTAGGCCTCGGGGAGCATGTAGTTCACGACCATGGACGCGCAGGTGCCGCGGTTCATGAGGGCGGTCGGGCTGACCCTGCCGTCGTTGCCCATGACCTTCTTGGACACGGCCCAGGCGACGCCCTGCTCGGCCCACTCGGTGACGCTGTCGGCGTCGGGCATCTCGGCGAGCGCGGCGGAGTTGTCCTTCGCCACGTCCTCGTCGCGGAGGACCTTCTCGGCGAAGTTGGCGAGCATGCAGGCGAACTCCTCGCGGGTGATCTTGCGCAGCGGCTGGAAGGTGCCGTCGCCGTAGCCGTTGATCACGCCGTTCTGCTTGGCCCAGTAGATCGCCTCGGCGTAGAACTGCTTGCCGTCGACGTCGGAGAAGCCGGTGAGCCAGCCGATGTGCTCGTTGTAGCTCTTGTCGGTCTCGTCGACGTGCGCGCCGCTCACGTTGTAGAGCACGCAGGCGACCTCGCCGCGGGTGAGCTCGGAGAGCGGGGAGAAGGTGCCGGACTGGGGGACGTAGCCAACCTGGTGAGAGGTGTTGTCGTAAACGGGCTCCGGCGCCGTGGTGCCGTTCATGTAGCCCGCCACGAGGGCCTTCTCGACGGGCTCGAAGTACCAGTCGGAGGGCTGGACGTCCTTGAAGGAGCCGCCCAGGGAGACGGTGAAGGGAACGGTGACGGACGTAGCGCCCTCGGGGAGGATGAAGTTGGAGGCGATGTCCTCGGGCACGGTGGCGGTGAGGCGGTACTGGCCGCCGATGAGGGTGTCCCCGTCGTCGTCCAGGCCGACGGTGCCGACCTCCTTCCAGGTGCCCTCGTCATTGATCTCGACGACGACATCGACGACGTCGGGCAGGGCCTCGTCGCCGTAGACGAGCTCGAGGCTGGAGATTGCGGAGGTGGAGGTGCTCACGTCGTAGCCGTTGGCCTTGGCCGGGAGGTAGTTCTCGCCGGCGACGCCGTTCCACTTCTCGATGGCGCCGATCTCGAGCTTGGTGAGGTCGACCTTGCTGATGGTGACGGGCATCTCGGTGGTGCCGGAGAGCTTGTACCAGGAGCTCGTGACGACGAGCGTGTACTCGCCGGCGTCGACCGCCTCGTCGACGACCTCGTCGCCCTTGAGCAGCTCGACGGTGAAATCATCAGGCTCCTTGCCGTTGAAGGTCACCTCGAAATCGTTGGCCTCGAGGGGCACGCCGTCGTAGCCCTTCTCGTAGGAGGTGACGGCGACGGGGTCCTCGCCGGGCGCGACGGGCGGGTAGACGAAGACGGAGGTGTCCGCGTCGAGGGAGCCCTTGTAGATGGTCACGGTGACCGTGGCGGCGCCGGCGTAGTCGTTGCCATCCTCGTCGTCGGCCGTCACGACCAGCTTGTAGACGCCCGGGAGGCCCGCCTCGATGTCGGCCTCGGCGTTACCGGAGTAGGTGACGCTGCCGTCCTCGACCTTCTTGTCGTAGTCGACGTCGACGCTGACCTCGGTGTCGGCAATCTCGGTCTTGCCGTTGAACGCCTCGATGTCGGAGACGTCGAACTCCTCGCCCTTGGAGGCGTCGAGCTCGTAGGAGTCCTCGAGCGAGGCGTTCTTGTAGGTGAAGGTCGCGATGTTCTCGACCTTGCGGCCGGGCCAGGTCTTAGTGGCGTTGGCAACCTGCCCGCCGATCTGGATGTTGGCGCCGTCGGGCGTAGTCACCTTGAACTGGTAGGTCCCGGGGGTGCTGGTGGAAGTCGTCGGGGCGACGGAGACGAGGGACGGGTCGAGGAAGGTGGTGAACTTGCTCCCGTTGGCGCCGGCGTCCTCCCTGCTCACGGAGACGGGGGTCGCGTCGGGGCTCTCCTCGAACGGTGCGATGACGATGTCGGTGCTGACGTCGATCTTGAAGCGCCCCACCTCGACCGGGCAGCTGGTCTCGCTGCCGGCGTACTTGCCCTCGCCCTTGAGGGTCGCGACGTAGGTGCCGGCGTCGGTGACGGAGTCGACGGCCTTGCCGCCCTTGGTGTAGGTGACCGTGTAGTCCTTGCCCTCCTCGAGTACGTCGTACGGGCTGTTGGCCGTCTTGAAGTCGACGTCGAGGGCGGAGCCGGTGTAGATGAAGGTCATGTCGGCCTTCTCGCCGTTCTCGAAGGCGACGACCTGCGGGAGGTCGATGCCCTTGACGACGAAGTTGGACTTGAAGGTCTGGCCGGCGTAGGGGCTGCCCGCGAGGCCGGTGACGGTGATGACGTACTCGCCGGCGTCGTCGACCTTGTTGCCGGAGAGGGCGGCGCCGGTGGCGTTGCCGTCCTCGTCGGCCCGGTAGACGCGGACGCGGTAGTCCTTGAAGTTGGAGTCGTTGATGTCGACCTCATCGTTGGTGCCGGCGACCTTGATCTTGTCAACGGAGACGAGGTAGGGCATGTCGTCGGAGGCGGCCACCTCCCAGACCCCGTCCTCGTTCTCGTCGCACGAGATCGAGTCGGTGTAGGAGAGGTCCCCGTCCTTGTCGGCCATGAAGGTCGGCTTCGCGGTGCCCTTCTCGAGCTCCATGCCGCCCTCGCCGCCGGGCGCGAACATCAGGCTGACGTCAGCCCCGGTCGCCAGCGCGATCGCCGGGACCGCGCCGACGGAGAGGACGCCGACGAGCGCCGCGGTGACGACGCGGCGGGCCTTCCCCCCGTTGTTGGTGCAAGCTGTCATGTGTTGTCTCCTTTTAAGGGGAGACGGGGGTGGGCCGTTCGAGGTCGTCCGGCAAGCGCACCTCCTCCGACCGCCTCGCCCTCCACTGGTAGAATGGGCCGCACGCATCGAGCCGTCGGAAGGTGGCGCATCGCATGAACCTCGGACGTGAGACCGAGCTGGTGGAGTTCAAGAAGTCGACCGGCGAGCACCGCGAGGCCATGGAGTCCATAGCCTCCATGCTCAACAAGCACGGGCGCGGGACCCTCTACTTCGGCGTCCTCAACAACGGCGACGTCGTCGGCCAGACCGTTGCGGACAAGACTCTGCGCGACATCGCCCAGGAAATAGCGGCCAAGATCCGCCCGATCATCCACCCGGAGATCACGCGGCTCGAGGACGGGGAGGGGCACGCCTACATCCGCGTCGAGTTCGAGGGCGACGACGCTCCCTACGCCTGCGACGGCCGCTACCGCATCCGCACGGCGGACTCCGACGACCTCATGTCCCCCGAGGAGGTGCGCCGCTTCGCCTCCGCTGCCTACGACCACGCCGACCCCTGGGACGGGAGGCCGTCCGGCGAGAGCCCGGATTCCGTCAGCCCCAGCGTTGTCGAGCGTTTCGTGGCCGCCGGGGTCAAGCGTGACCGCATCCCCGAGCCCTACTCCACCGACGGCACCGCCCTCGCCTCGCTCGGCCTCATAGCCCGCGACGGCTCCCTCACCAACGCGGGGGCCACGCTCTTCTGCCGGGGAGGCCGTCCCTTCCGCCTCACCATGGGCGTCGTCGCCGGAAACGATCGTGCGGGCACCATCCTCGACCTCGTGCAGGAGGACGGCCCCGTCTTCGACCTCATCGACCGCGCCGAGCACTTCGTGATGGCAAACATCCGGCGCCGCCTCGTGTTCGGCACGGGCGTCGCCCGCGAGGAGGTGCCCGAGATTCCGCGCGCCGCCGTGCGCGAGGCCGTCGTCAACGCGTTCTGCCACCGCGACTGGAGGGACCCGTCCGCCGTGGTCATCGACGTGTTCACCGACACGGTGTCCATCACGAACCCGGGGCTGTTCCCCGAGGGCAAGCCGCCGGAGTCCTTCATGGCCGGATCCGTCGCCCCCTCCAGGCCGCGCAACCCCCTGCTCGCCAGCGCGCTCTACAAGGGAGGTCTCATCGAGACCTACGGCAGCGGCATCCGCCGCATCAAGTCGCTCTGCGAGGAGGCGGGCGTGCGCTTCGGTTACCGTCAGGACTGCGGGTGCACGACGATTGTTTTCCACCGCCCCGGCTCGCAACTCGTCGGCGAGGCCGCCGACGTCGAGCTCGACGGCCGCAAGCGCATCCTCGCCCTGCTTTCCGATGGGGAGACCCGCACGTCCGGCGCGATTTCCGAGGCGCTTGGGATGAGCCGTCGCAGCACGCAGCGCGTCTTGGGGCTCCTCGAAGCCGATGGCGCCGTCGAGCGCGTTGGTGGCGGACGGGGCACGAAGTGGCGCAGGGGGGACTCGTAGGTCCCCGCATCGCGCCAGAATCGCGCCAGAATCGCGCCAACTGGCGCGATTCCGGTCCAATGGAACTCAACCTGTGCTGTGCGGCGCGTGGGCAGCCTGACGAGCGCCGCCGCGCACTTTAAGGGGAGGCGGGGCGGCGCCGTCCTTCCCGGCGAGACCGTTCGGCGACGTTCCGCCCGGGCATGTGCGCCGTGTGCTGTTCAGGCGGGTGTCTTCGTCCGAGTTGGTCGGCTTGCCCGTAACCCGCCGCCCTCGCGTTGTACAATCGCGCTGAACATGAGAGAATATTCAGCGCGGCTGTACGAAAGGAGGGGGCCGGGGTGGAGAGGATTGCCGAAATCGCCGCGGGGGGCAACGGGTACGTCACGTCAGCCCAGGCGACCTCCGCGGGAATCCCCAGGAGGGCGCTCTCCGAGGCCGTCGCCTCCGGCGAGCTCGTCCGTGTTGGGCGCGGGCTGTACGCCCTCCCGGACGTCTGGGAGGACGAGCTCTTCGTCACTCAGCACCGGTTTGCTCGGGGGACGTTTTCCGACGAGACCGCGCTCTTCCTACACGGGCTGACGGACCGCGCCCCGTTTTCGATCACGATGACGTTCCCGAGGTCGTACAACGCAAAGTCCGCCAGGGAGGCAGGAATCGTATGCCGCACGTGCGCCGACGATGTGCTGGGCCTCGGGGCGTGCGAGGTGAGGACCCCGTTTGGCAACACCGTCAGGGCGTACGACGTCGAGAGGACGCTGTGCGACGTCGTGCGCGGCCAGGGGGTCGTTGACTCGCAGGTCGTCGTCCCGGCCATGCGCGCGTACGCCGCGAGCAGGGACCGCGACCCCGCGAAGCTCATGGGCTTCGCCCGCAGGCTCGGAGTCGGGGCGAAGGTGAGGCGCTACTTGGAGGCACTTCTGTGAAGACGAGGAACGCAACGCAGCTCAAGGCGCGCATCAACAACAGGGCGAGGGAGGCGGGCATACCCCCGCAGGCCCTCATGCAGAGCTATCTGATCGAGAGGCTTCTCGAGCGGCTGTCCAGGTCGGGCTGGCGCGAGAGGGTCGTCGTCAAGGGCGGCGTGCTCATCTCGTCGCTCGTGGGCGTGGCGTCTCGCACCACCATGGACCTGGACACGACCGTCCGGGGGCTCGACCTCACCCACGAGTCCGCGGAGTCGGTGTTCCGGGAGGTCGCTTCCGTCCCGTCTGACGATGACTGGGCGTTCGAGTTCGACCGCACCGAAGACATCAGGGAGGCCGACGAGTACCCCGGTATCCGCGTGCACCTCAGGGCGGTCTACCCGCCCATGGCGGTGCCGCTCACCATCGACGTGACCACCGGGGACAGGATCACCCCGGGGCCCGTGGAGTACGAGTACCCCCTGCTGTTTGGCGAGGGCTCCATCAACCTAATGGCCTACCCCCTCGAGACCGTGCTGGCGGAGAAGCTGGAGACGGTGGTCTCTCGCGGAGTCGCCAACACGCGCCCGCGCGACTTCTACGACATACACGTGCTGTGGAGGCTCCGGGGCGCGGAGTGCGACATGGGGACGCTGCGCGCCGCCCTGGGGGCAACGTGCGAGAAGAGGGGTAGCTCGTCGAGGATGGCCCGGTGGCGACAAGTGCTCGACGAGATCGAGGCCGACGGGCAGATGCTCGCGCTGTGGGACAAGTACGCCCGGAGAAACCCCTACGCCTCCGGCGTCAGCCTGCGGGAGTGCTGCGGGACCGCCCGAGAGATGCTCTCCGCGATGTGACGGGGAGGGATCGCCCCGCGCGCCCCGCGTGTGCCCCGGAGTGTTCGTCGCCGCGCTTCCGCTGCCTCCCCTTAAAAGGAGACAACACATGACAGCTTGCACCAACAACGGGGGGAAGGCCCGCCGCGTCGTCACCGCGGCGCTCGTCGGCGTCCTCTCCGTCGGCGCGGTCCCGGCGATCGCGCTGGCGACCGGCACCGGCGACGTGAGCCTGCTGGCCACCGACGCCAACTACGCCGACTCCGGCTCCGTCCAGTACGAGAGCGCCAGCGCAACCTTCTACTGGAATGGCAAGGGCCAGGGCCGCGTCCCCGAGACCGTCACCACCGACGACAACCAGCCCCACGACGTCAGCCTCCGCAACGACGCCAACCTCAAGAACGGCGAGTTCTACTACTACTACGTCAAGATCGACTCCAGCAAGGGGGCGGTCAATGACCCCTCCGAGCGCACTGCTGTCCAGTACCTCGAGAACGGCAAGCTGACCCAGCTCAGGGGCACCAACGTCAAGGACGCCGACGGCAACTTCGTTGCCCCCTCCGCCAAGGGCGACTACGCGGTCGTGATCGGCCAGTACGTCGACGGCAAGTGGAACCTCCGCGACGTTGCCGACACCTTCTCCATCGTCGGCTTCTCCCTCGACGGGGCCAAGCTTGTCGACGGCAAGGACGTCGCCGACACCACCTTTAACTATACGGGTGAGGCGGGATCTCTCGCGGTCAGCGAGTGGGAGAACCGTCTCGGCGTCGCAGTCGGCAACCACGTGCTCACCAAGGGCGACGACTACACGATCAAGATCAAGGAGAAGAACTCCGGTACTCTTGTTGCCGGTGACCTCGATCTCGGCGTCACCTACGTCGCGACCATTGAGGGCCAGAACAAGTATGAGGGGACCAAGTCGTTCGACTTCACCATCGGCAAGCTCAATCTTTCGGACGCCATTGTGATTGGGCGCACTGAGACTTTTGCCCCCGGTGCGAACGCCTCGTTTAGTGATCTGGTCTACTCAATCAACGGCGTGAGCAGCTTCGGCGGGACCGGAATGGCTGACGCCCAGTTCGACGTCGATCTCGTGGACGAGGGCGCCTACACGGGCACCCAGGGCAAGTACACCTATTCAATCAGCGCGGTTCCGGGCAGCAAGTATGTTGAAGGTACTGCTACGGTTACCTACACGTATGCTGATGTCATCGCGGACGTTGACTTCACGGGGTGTGGCACCTGGGATTCCTCCGCAGATGCTTATGTCGTCGACCAGTCGAGCGAAAACCCCACGCTCTTCGACCTCACTCACCTCAAGGTGATGGCAGACCTTGACGTTGATGGCACCAATGAGAGCAACATTCGCGACCGCGCGAAGGTCACCGTCTATGATGCGGACCACAAGCCCGTCGACATGGCCGGCAAGACCCAGATCACCGACTTCGGGACCTACTACGTCGAGGTCATGGTCGACTATAAGGACGAGGTCACCGGCAGGTATGTTGCTAACACAAAGGTTGCCAAGGTCGTCGTGATGTACGATGGCGTCACCGCCGCCACTGACGTCTTCATGACCTACAGGGGCGAGAACGTCGAAAGCCGCGCCGAGGACACCTACGACGGTACCGACCTCTCCAAGAACATGGCCTTCACCGTCAAGGCCGGCGACAAGACCCTCGCCCAGGGCACCGACTACGAGGTGACCTTCGAGAAGCAGGCCGACGACGGCACCCGCACCGCCGTCGAGGAGATCGTCGACGCCGGCACCTACATCATCACCGTCCAGGGCAAGACCTACGACGGCAAGGCCGAGTTCACCTTCGTCGTCAGCCCGGTCAAGCCCGCCGAGGCCAAGGTCGTCTGGGACGTCGCGACCGCCGACGGCGGCGGCTACCTCGCCTACACCGGTGACGTGCTGACCCCGTCCTTCCGCTTCTTCGACGCCAAGGGCAACGAGATCGACGTCCCCGAGGGCTCCTACGTCGTCGACAAGTACGAGATCGAGTCTGACGGTGACTGGTCTGAGGCAGAGCTCAAGGAGGTCGGCACCTACCGCGCCTACCTCGAGACCGCCGAGGGCGTCGAGAACTACGACCTCGACATGGTCGCCGACAACATCGTTGTCTCCGAGAAGAAGATCTTCCTCGACGTGCCCGCCAACGAGTGGTACAGCCAGGGCGTCTACGACGCCGTCAAGCTCGGCTACATGAACGGCGACGGCGGCGGCAAGACCTTCGGCC
>NZ_NFIT01000025.1 GCF_002159495.1 Olsenella sp. An293 | reverse complement strand
GGGCGGGGACGCAGGGTCGAGGGGCTCCGTTTGGCGGGTTGGTGGCTTGACGCCGGACGGCGGGGGAGTATCATCTCCGCATCCTATGAGAGGGGGCTCACGTGGAGGACGCGGTGCTCGAGGTGCGGGACCTCTGCTTTGGGTACGGTGACGTGCCGGTGTGGGAGGACGTGTCCTTCTCTCTGGCGGCGGGGCAGGTCGCCTTTCTGACCGCTCCCAACGGCGCGGGCAAGTCCACGCTCTTCCGCTGCCTTGCGGGCTGGCTGGAGCCGGACGCGGGGGAGATTCTGGTGACCGGCGAGCCCTTTACGGGGCGCACGCGCCTGGTACCCGGGACGCTCTCCTTCGTGCCGGACGTCCCCGCCTTCTACGACGACCTCACCGCCGCGGAGCACCTGGAGCTCGTGCTCGCGGCCAACCGCGCCGAGGACGCCCGGCCGCGCGCCGAGCGCCTGCTCGAGTGCTTTGGGCTTGCCGGTCAGGAGCGCCTGCCGCCCTCGGCATACTCCCGCGGCATGCGCGAGAAGCTTGCCCTCGTGCTCGCCCTCACGCTGCGACCGCGCGTGCTGCTGCTCGACGAGCCGCACGGCCCGCTCGACCGCGAGGCCTCGCTCACGCTCTCCCAGGAGCTCGCCGCCGCGGCGCACATGGGCACGGCGGTGCTCCTGAGCTGCCATCACGACGTTCC
Organism: Olsenella sp. An293; assembly: GCF_002159495.1. GTDB lineage: Bacteria > Actinomycetota > Coriobacteriia > Coriobacteriales > Atopobiaceae > Thermophilibacter. The sequence continues at coordinate 7,790 of NZ_NFIT01000025.1, read as the reverse complement.
GGGAATCGAGCCCGACTTCTCGTTCGCGCTGCGTGACGGCGCCCTCGCGAGGGAGTCCTGAGGTGGGCGGCGGGGCACGCGGCGCTGGCCTGCGTACGCTCGTCCGCCTAGAGCGGCGCCACGTGCGCGCGAACGCCCGCTTCCTGCTCTTTGCCGCCGGGACGGACATAGACGAGGAGCGGGACTTCCTCGACCGCGCCTACCAGCTCTACCTGCTGATTTTCATGGCCGTTGCGCTCGCGCTCTCGTTCGCGCAGGTCCTCGACATCGTGGGGCAGCTGCGCGAGGGCCTGGGTGCCGAGCTCTCTGCGCAGCTGGCGCACCTGCTGCTCGTTCTCGCGCCCACGGCGGGCCTCGTGGCGTGGGGTGTCTCCGACCTGCGCGAGACCCCGCTGCGCCTGACCGCTCCCGACATCACCTGGCTCGCGCGCGTCGTGCGTCCCGAGGAGCTCTTCGTCGTGCGGCTCCTGCGCGACCTGCCGGTCATCGCGCTGGCCTCCGCGCTCGGTGGGGCCCTGCTCGGTGAGATTGCCTCCGACCACCTGGGTCTCTGGGCCGCCGCGTGCGCCGCCCTCATGCTGACCGCGCGGCTCTTTGCGCTCGACACCGCGCTGTCCCGCTCGGTCGCCGGGCCGCGCCGCCGCCGCGCGGCCACCGTCGTGGGTTTCGTGATCGTGGCGGCCTCGGGTCTGGCGCTCCTGCTCGCAGCCGCGCCGCTCGCCGCGCTGCTGCCCCGGGCACTGTCCCTCGGCGCCTATTCCGTGGTCGTCGTCCTTCTCGCCGACCTGCTGCTTCTGGGTACGGCCGGCAACAAGTCCTGCTACGCGGACATGGCCTTCGTCATCGATGACAACGAGCTCTACGCCGCCCGCAGCTCGCTGCGCTTTCTCGCGCTCGTGGACGCCGGCGCCTACAAGGAGGCCTGCCGCCGTCGCCGCGCGCGCAGGAACCGTCGGGCGAGAAGAACCTGGCGCTTCCGGCCCGGGCGCCTGGCGCCCGTCTCCCACGCGCTCGCGACGCTCGCGCGGCGCCCCTCGGCGCTCCTGGGGCTGCTCTCGGTGGGCTGTCTCCTGGTGCCCATGGGTGCGCTCGTCATGACGCTGCGACCCGGCGTGGGCGTGACGCTCTGCTGGCTCGTCTGCGCGTGCCTCTCCCTGCGCGAGCCGCTCGAGCTCGGGCACGTCTTCCGGGAGGACTGTCGCAACCGCCTCGTGCGCTCCCTGCTGCCGTTCGGTCGTCTTGAGCTGCTGGTGCTCGACGCGCTGCCCGCGCTCGCGGTGACGCTCGTGGCAAGCGGGGCTGTCGGCGGGTTCGCGGCGGCCGCGGTGGGGGCTGACCCGGCGCCCGTGGTCCTTCTTTGCTGCGCGCTCGACGTCCTTCTCGCACTGTCGTGTGGGCTTGACGATCCCGTGGCACCCGTGCGGCTGGGGTCCGTGCTGCTGACTGGCTTCTCGTTTGGTGCCGTGGCGCTGGTTGCCGTGGGGCTCGCGTCGCTTCTGGGTGCGGCTTTCGCGCTTGCGTGCGCCGCGCTGCTCGTGGTCCTTCTCGCCCGCGCGCTGCGGTAGTCCTCCGCGCCGCTCTCCCCAAATGCCCTACAGGGCTGATGGCGTGGAACGGGGGGGTGATGCAGGGTCCAACACAAGGTGGGGCATTCGCTCATTTAGCTTGGCGCGTCCCTTCCCGAGCGACGTCCGGTCGGTGCGTCTCGGCGCTCGCTGCCTTGAGTGTGCCTGCCGAGAGCAGCGCGCAGAGCACGGCTGTGCCGGGGAAGTTGAGCCAGATGCCCGTGAGCCCGAGCGGTTGCAGCACCACGAGCAGCGCGAGCGGGAAGACAAGCGCCGCGCTCACGGAGATGATCGATGCCGGCAGCGGCTTGGCGATGGCGTTCATGTAGCTCTGCGTGGCGAAGGAGAGCCAGCGGAAGAGGTACGTGATGGTGAAGAGGCCAAGCGCGCCGCGCGAGAGGGCGAGCACCTCGCCCGCGGCGCCCCGGCGAAGAGCGCCGCCCCCAGCGCGATGCCGAGCCCCACGATGAGCAGGACGGAGCAGGTGAAGGCGTTGTTAGCCTGCCGGCGCTCTCCGCGCCCGAGCAGAAGCGAGATCACGACCGACGACCCCACGCCGATGAGGTCCGACACGGCAAAGTTGATGACCACGAACGGCATGGCGAGGTTCGAGCCGCTTGAGCGCGGAGTTGATGGTCTGCGGGGGATAGTGCCAGTCCGCGCAGATGGCCGCCTGTGTGAGGTTGTTCCCGCCAAGGCGGATTACGTACAGGAGCCACAGCGCGGCGTCCGAGGCGCCCGCGTGGCGCGCGTAGGCGTGATAGAGCTGCTCGAGCTCTTTGCTGGTGCGGTTGTAGGTGATGTGAATCGTGTCGCCCTACAACGACCTCGATTTTCTAAGCACCGAAAACGACCCATCTACCTGTGACTATTTGCATCTCCGCAGGTAGATGGCTGCTTAGAAAATGCCGCCTGTTGCATGTTGCGGCGTCAACCGGACTCGCGATGCGCGGTTATTATCCTGTATGAGATGAGGGGGCGATTTGCGAGGAGGGGCCATGAACTACCGCAAGCTCGGCAGTACGGGACTCGAGGTGAGCGAGATCGGCTTTGGCGGCGAGTGGATGGACGGGTCGCCCGAGGAGGTGCTCGAGGTGGTGCGCGCCGCAGAGGAGGCGGGCATCAACATCCTTGACTGCTGGATGAACGACGCCACGCGCCGTTCCAACCTGGGTGACGCGCTCCAGGAGCTCGGCAGCCGCGAGCGCTGGGTCATCCAGGGGCACCTGGGGTCGGTCACGGTTGACGGGCAGTATACGCGCACGCGCGATCTGACGCTGGTAAAGCCGGCCTTTGAGGATCTTCTCGCCCGCTTCCACACCGACTACGTTGACCTGGGCATGATCCATTACGTGGACAAGGTTGAGGAGTACGAGCGGATCGTTCTGGGCGACAGCCCCTTCATGCGCTACGTGCGCGAGCTGCGCGCGGCGGGCACCATCCGCCACATCGGTCTCTCCACGCACAACACCGAGGTCGCGCGACGCGTTGCCGAGAACCCCGAGATCGAGACGATGCTCTTCTCGGTGAACCCGGCCTTTGACATGATGCCCGCGACTGAGAACCTCGACGACCTCTTTGGCGACTACACGGGCGTGGGGGAGGGCGGCATCAACGCCGACCGCGCCGAGCTCTACGCGCGCGCCGAGGAGACGGGCACGGGCATCACCGTCATGAAGGGGTACGCCGGCGGCCGTCTGCTCGACGCGGCGACCTCGCCCTTCGGCGTGGCGCTCACGCCCGTGCAGTGCATCCACTACGCGCTCACGCGCCCGGCGGTAGCGAGCATCATGGTGGGCTTCTCCACTCCCGCGCACGTGGTCGAGGCCGTTGCCTACGAGACCGCCTCTGCCGAGGAGCGCGACTATGCGAGCGTGCTCGCCGGGGCGCCACGCCACGCCTACCTGGGTCAGTGCACCTACTGCGGCCACTGCGCGCCGTGCCCCAAGGGCATCGACATCCCCACGGTCAACAAGTTCTACGACCTCGCCGCCCTGCACAACGAGGTACCCGATTCTGTGCGCGACCACTATCGCGCGCTCGATGCCCATGCGGGGGATTGCATCGCCTGCCACGCGTGCGAGGGCCGCTGTCCCTTTGGCGTGAAGGTTGCCGACAAGATGGCCGCGGCGGCGGGGCTCTTCGGGCTCTAGCGTGAGGCGCAACGAGTGCGCGCGGGGAGGGGCTCAGCGAGAGAGCCGTGGTAGCACGCGCTCGATGAGCTCAGAGCCCTTGCCCTGCCCGTCCGTGCGATACACAAGATAGAACGTCGCGCGGGCGCTGGCGTCGCTGAGCGGGACCGCGACGCGGGCAACGTTTTCGGTCTGATGCGATGTATACGGCGTTGCCGCCTCGGTGCTAAACGCGAAAGCATCGCTCGTGGAGAGCAGAATCTCAAACATCGAGCGATCCTCCTGCCAGAGGAATGTCGCATGCGGCAGCTCGCGCTCGACGATGCTGCGCCAGAAGCCGATGTTGGTGTATATGAGGAAGGTCTCGCCGTCGATGTCGCAAAAACGCAGCGTCTGTTTGCTCGCGAGCGGGTGCGTGCGCGGCAGGAGCACCGAGAGGCTCTCGGTCATGACGGGCTGCGAGATGAAACCGGGGAGCACGAGCGGGTTGAGCATGATGGCGGCATCGAGCGTGCCCTCCATAAGACCGCGCCGCAGATGCTGCTCATCAAGGGATTCCGAAGCGACGATGGTGCCAGGCGCCGTCTCCACCACGAGCTGCGTGACGCGCCAGAGCGGGGCTGGAGCGCAGGTGCCGATTCTCAGCGTGCGTTGGCGCGTCTCGAGCGAGGACAGTTCTTCTCGCATGCGCCGATAAGTGCGGAGCAGGTCGTCGGCGTAGTCTGCCGCGATGCGGCCTGCCTCGGTGAGCGCCGACCTGTTCGCGGTGCGGCGCAACAGGCCGCAGCCAAGTTCGTCCTCAAGCCGCCGGATGGAGCGGCTGAGCGCAGGCTGGGACATATGGAGCTCGGCGGCGGCGCGGGAGATCGATCCCGTCCGCGCAACGGCGGCGATGTGCTCGAGTTGATCGATGGTCATGGACGTCTCCTGGGGGCTGTGCGAACGCTCTGCTCATAGTATGCACATTATGCATGGTAATTGCTCGAATGCGTAGGGTGCAGTCACCGATTGCCGCAGCATGATGGTGGTGACAAGAAACAGCGCAGCCAGACAAGAAGGGAATCTACCATGGCAAACGTTCAGACCGTGACGCTCAACAACGGTATCGAGATGCCGTGCGAGGGCTTCGGCGTGTTCCAGGTGCCGGACCCTGCGGTATGCAAGCAGGCGGTGCTCGACGCCATCGACTGCGGCTACCGCCTCATCGACACGGCGGCCGCCTACATGAACGAGGAGGCGGTGGGCGCCGCCATTCGCGAGAGCGGCGTGCCTCGCGAGGAGCTCTTTGTCACCACCAAGCTCTGGGTGCGGGACGCGAGCTACGAGGGTGCCAAGGCGGCGCTCCAGACCTCGCTTGACAAGCTCGGTCTTGACTACCTGGACCTCTACCTCATCCACCAGCCGCTCGGTGACTACGTGGGGGCCTGGCGCGCCATGGAGGAGGCGTACCGCGCTGGCACCATCCGCGCCATAGGCGTGTGCAACTTCTATCCGGCGCGCTTGGCGGACTTCTGCGAGACCGTCGAGGTGACGCCTGCCGTGAACCAGGTGGAGCTGCACCCGTTCTTCTCACAGGAGGCGGCGCTTGCCACGATGCGCGAGTACGGCGTGGTGCCCGAGGCGTGGGGCCCCTTCGCCGAGGGCAACCACGGCATCTTCACGCACCCCGTCCTCACCGCGATCGGCGAGAAGTACGGCAAGACCGCGGCTCAGGTGGCTCTGCGGTGGAACATCCAGCGCGGTGTGGTGGTTATCCCCAAGTCCGTGCACCGCGACCGCATGGAGCAGAACATCGACGTGTGGGACTTCGAGCTTACCGCAGATGACATGGCGCAGATTGCCGAGCTCACCCTTGACCACAGCGAGATCGTGAACCACGACGATCCGGCGTTTGTGAAGATGCTCCACGGCGTGAGCAGCGTGAGGACTCGTCTTTAGCGACGCAGGCGGACAGGGGACGCTTTGCTGGGAGCATCGATGCTGCCGGCAGAGCGCCCCTTTCCGGAACGTGTGAATTGTTTGAGCTAAACGCGCACCACATAGCCCTCCTTGCGCGGGCCGGCGGCGGGCTCGGGGCCGTTGGCGTAGCCCAGCGCGATGGAGCCTACGCCGCGCAGCGCCTCGGGCAGGCCCCACTCCTTGAGGAGCGCCTTGCCCTCCTCGCTGTCGAAGATCTCGCGCTCGCGGTGGATCCAGCAGCTGGAGAGGCCCACGGCGTGCGCCGCGAGCATGAGGTTCTCGAGCACGCAGGAGCCGTCCTCCACGAAGGTGCCGCGTCCGCCGTCGGCGAGCACCACCACGATGGCCGGCGCGCCGTAGTACGGGTCGGCTTCCTTGCCCATCACGGCGGCGTTGAGCGCGCGCAGGCGCTCGCGGGTCTCGGGGCTCGTCACGGCCACGATCACCGGCGACTGGTGCCCGCCGCCCGTGGGCGCGTAGGTGCCCGCCTCAAGCACGGTGTCGAGCAGCTCTTGGGGGACGGGGTCCGCCTTGTAGCTGCGCACGCTCCTGCGCGTCTTGATGAGGTCGATGAGATCGCTTGCCATACGCTGCCCTTTCTCTCGCCGGAAACCGCGATATAGAAAAACCGCCCATCTGCCCAAGGACAGGTGAGCGGCGAAAAGATGATGGCGGCATCCGGAAAAATCCGCTGGGATTTTCGAGCCCCATTATGGGCACTCCCCACGCCGTGTCAAGCGTCGACAAGAACTTCTCGCCCCTGCTTGACTTCCGCAACCAAGGCCCGTACAGTCAGTTCGTCTAAAAGCGTGTGGACTTTTCTGGGCGTAAGCCACCTTTTTGCCGCACAACGGGAGCTCCGGTTGTGCGGCCTTTTCGTACACATCGACCATATGGCGGTGCGGACGGCCTTCCTCCGAGAGCTCGAGGCGTAACGAGCCGAAGCCTCGCGTTGCGGGGCGAGAGGAGGAACGGCTATGGAAAACGTGATCGATCGGCCGATGCCGTCTGCGGGGATGGCGCCCTCGGGTCGCCGCCGGGCGGTGGCGGCACTCCAGGTGTTCGCGGGCGGCGCCTGCTATGGGGCGATGGCGACCACCTACAAGCTCGCCTACGCGGCGGGCTTCACCTCCGCGCAGGTGGTTGCAAGCCAGGCGTGGTTCGGCTTCCTGTTCTTCGGGCTCGCGGTGCTTCTCGGCCGTCTGCGCGGTGTGCGGTGGCAGCGTCTTTCCGGCAAGCAGGTGCTCAAACTCATGGGGCTCGGTGCCCTCACCTGCACGACCTCGATTCTGTACTGCTACGCCATGAGCGTGCTGCCCGCACCGGTGGCGCTCACGCTGCTCTTCCAGTTCACGTGGATGGGGCTCGTCTGGCAGACCATCATGACGCGCCGAGCTCCGCGCTTCGTGGAGGTCGCCTCGGCGGCGGTCATCGTGTTCGGCACCGTGTTCGCGAGCGGCGTTTACAGGACGGGGCTTGCGGGCTACGACCCGGTGGCCCTCCTCTGCGCGCTCGGCGCCGCCGTGACCTGCTCGCTCTTCGTGACGCTCTCCGGTAAGGTGAAGGCCCTCTGCTCCAACGAGCAGCGCGGCCTCGTCGTGTGCCTGGGGGCGGGCGTCATGTCGCTCACCGTGTTCCCGGACTACCTGGTGTCGGGCGTCGTCTTCCAGGGCATCCTGCCCTTTGCCGCGGTCGCGGGCTTCTTCGGCCTCATGTGCCCCGTGCTGCTCTTTGGCCTGGGGTCGCCACACCTGCCCGCAGGCCTCTCAACCGTCATGGCCGCTGCGGAGCTTCCCGCGGGATTGTTCATCGCCATGGTCGTGCTCGGCGAGCCGCTCGGCGTCGTCGAGTGGCTGGGCGTGGTGGTGATTCTCGCGGGCGTGTGCCTCGCACAGGCTCCGAGCCTTCTCTCACGGCATACAATGCGGTGAGGCCATGCCGGAGGGCCCCGAACGCGATGCCGTGGGGTTCCGTCGGTGGCCCGATCTGCCGGGAGAGCTGCGGGCGCCCGCTTACGCGCAGACCGGCTCCGCGAGCACCGTCCCCTCAGGGAACGCGCGGCGGAAGACCCAGCGCGAGAGCGGGCCCGCCACCAGCAGGTTCCACGGCAGCGCGGCGACGAAGTTCCACGGGA
>NZ_NFIT01000024.1 GCF_002159495.1 Olsenella sp. An293 | reverse complement strand
GCTGCGCAGGGCGGAGGTGATCGTGCTGGAGGCGATGCGCGCCGCGGCCTAGGCGCTACAATCGGGCCGGAACGGGCGTGGCCCGACACCAACATTCGGCACACAACCCATCTCCAACGTTCTCCGCGCAGAAATCGCGGTTGGGTACGTTAACAACGGCTACAGACTGCGATTTCTTCGCGGAGAACGGCGTGGCTGACGAGAAGAGCTCGCAAGACGGCTTCTGGCAAGAAAAGACCCCGGCGGCGCGTTGCCGTCGGGGTCCTGTGTTCTGGTGAGAAGGACGCGCGGGCTGCGTTACTCCGCGGGCTCGTCCTCTTCCTCCCCGTCGTCGAGCAGGGGACGGAAGCTCGCGGTGTCGCCGCCCACGACGGTGCTCGCCTCCTCGACGGAGCGCTCGCGGTCCTCGCGCATGCGGACGGAGAAGATGTCCTCCTCTTCCTCCTCGCGCGCCTCCTCCTCGGCGGGGGAGGGCTTGGGGACGACGCGCTCGCTCTCGGGCAGCTCGACGCGCGAGAGCTTGTGCTGACGCTTGGTGCGCGAGAAGAGCGGCACGTACTCGTAGATCAGGCTCGAGTTCTCGAGGCCGTACCAGCGGGCGGGCGAGCCGCAGAGGCTGCGGATGAAGTACTTGAGCTCCATGCAGCGGCGGTTGATGCCGGAGATCTCGGTCTCGGGGGAGAGCGTCTTGCGGATGAGGCAGAACTTGAAGTCGCCGACCTGGCTCGGCTCGAGGTAGATCGAGTACTTGTGCTCCTGCGGGGCGAGCTGGCCGCGCTCGACCAGGCTGGAGACGATCTGGTAGAGGTAGGTGTTGACGCGCTGGTTGACCTTGAAGCCCAGGCGCAGCTGAACCTTGAAGAGGAAGTCCGTGCCAAAGTCCTCGACGAGGTACTCGTGGGTGAAGGGCTCCTCGGTCACCTGGACGTTGAGGAAGTAGTACGCCTTGGCGCGCTTGGGCTGCTTGTCGAGGATCGAGTAGAGGATGTCTCGGTCGAGCCGGTCAAACGACGAGTCGTTGGTCAGGAAGACCAGGTTGTCGGCGAGCAGCGGGTAGTCCTCGTCGTGGCTGAGGTCGAAGATCTGGTCGAGGTACTTCACCACGGGCAGGTACATCGTCTGCGTGCGCTCGACGGCGGTGCCGCGGCGCCACACGTACATGACCAGGAAGATCGCGGACGCGATGACCACGGTGACGTAGCCGCCGTGGAAGAACTTCGTGAGGCTCGAGAAGAAGAACATGAACTCGATGGCGCCAAAGAAGATGGCGAACGGGATGGCGAGCGCCGTCTGGCGACGGATGCGAGAGAGGTAGGTGAAGAGCAGGACCGTGGTCATGAGCATCGTCACGGTGATGGCCAGGCCGTAGGCGGCCTCCATGTGCGCCGAGGTCTGGAAGAACAGCACCACGCAGATGCAGGCGACCCACATGACGTTGTTGATCATGGGGATGTAGATCTGGCCCTTGGTCTCGGACGGGTAGTTGATGCGCATGTGGGGCATGAGGTCCAGGCGCACCGCCTCGGAGACGATGGAGAAGGAGCCGGTGATGAGCGCCTGGGAGGCGATGATCGCGGCGAGGGTGGAGAGCAGGACGGCGAAGACGCGCACCTGCTCGGGCAGCATCTGGAAGAAGGGGTTGAGGTCGGCGATGGAGCCGAGCTCGGCGGAGCCGTTGTTGGCGAGGATCCACGCGCCCTGGCCCAGGTAGTTGAGGATGAGGCAGACCTTCACGAACGGCCAGGTGGCATAGATGTTGGGCTTGCCGACGTGGCCCATGTCGGAGTAGAGGGCCTCGGCGCCGGTGGTGCAGAGGAACACGTTGCCCAGGACCATGACGCCGGCGGCGTTGAGGTTGCCGTTGAACAGGAACATGATGCCGCGCACGGGGTTGAGGGCGCGCAGCACGCCGAAGTTCTCGAAGATGTGCGGCAGGCCGGCCACGGCGAGGAAGAGGAACCACAGCGTCATGATGGGGCCAAAGGCCTTTCCGATCTTCGAGGTGCCGGCCTTTTGCAGGAAGAAGAGCACGCTGATGATGCACACCACGATCGCGATGACGATCTGCTGGCTGTCCCCGATGAGCCGATAGAGGAAGTCCACGGTCCTCAGACCCTCGATGGCCGTGGTGACGGTGACCGCCGGCGTGAGGATGCCGTCGGCGAGCAGCGCCGCGCCGCCGATCATGGCGGGGATGATGAGCCAGCGCCCGCAGCGCTTCACGAGGCTGTAGAGCGCGAAGATGCCGCCCTCGTTGTGGTTGTCGGCCTTCATCGCCACGAGCACGTACTTGACCGTGGTGATGAGGGTGAGGGTCCAGATGATGAGGGAGAGGGCGCCGAGGACGACGTCCTCGGACATGGTGGCGAGTCCCCCGTTGCCGGAGATGATCGCCTTCAGGGTGTACATGGGGCTCGTGCCGATGTCGCCGTAGACGACGCCCAACGTGACGAGAATCATTGCCGCGGAGAGCGGGATGCCGGCGCTCTTGGCTCTGTGGCCGCCGTGCGCCAGCGTGGTTTCCTTCGCAGTCATGAAGCTCCAAACTCGATTGTCAACAATGAGGGGCCGTGTGGCCTGACAGCCTAGCGTATCACTTTGTCGCATGGGTAGAATGTGCTGCGAGTAAGGTATCTGGCCGAAAGGAGAGAGATGGCAGACGAGGAGAAGGGCGCCGCGCGTCCGCAGGCGAGCGAGCAGACCAAGGGCTACGCGGTCGTGGGCGCCGAGCGCGCCTCGAGCGTGCCCGAGCCGGCGTCGGCGCGCCTCACGTGGACCGACGGCGAGCGCGTCATCGACTACGAGGCCCGGGCGGCGCACCTGGAGGTGCGCGGGGACGACGGGGCGCTCATCGGCAGGATGTTCTCGCTCTCGTACGTCGCGGTGGACGGCGAGGGGCGGCCGGACGCGGCGCGCCCGGTCACCTTTGCCTACAACGGCGGCCCGGGCTCGAGCTCGGTACCCATCAACTTCGGCGGCATCGGGCCGCGCCGCGTGACGACCGACGGAGTCCGCCACGTGCGCGCCGACGCGCCGGTCGTGGACAACCCGCATACACTGCTGGTTGACTCTGACGTGGTCTTTCTCGACGCGCTCGGCACCGGGTGGTCGGTGCTCGCGGAGGACGCCGACCCGAAGAAGCTCTTCTGCACCGACGGTGACGCGGACGCCTTCGCGCGCGCCATCTGCGCGTGGCTCACGGACAACGGCCGCTGGTCGAGCCCGCTGTACCTCTACGGGGAGTCGTACGGGACGGTGCGCAACGCCGTGCTCATGCGCCTGCTCGGCGAGCGCGGCGTGCAGCTCACGGGCGTCGTGATGCTCTCCGCGGTCTTCAACATCGCCGGCCTGCTCAATCCCGGCGACGACTTCTACTACCTGGGCATGACGCCCACGTATGCCGCCACGGCGCAGTTCTTTGGCAAGGCGGGCGCCGGCGTCGACGAGGACGAGTGGTTCGACCGCGCGACGGCGTTTGCCGAGGACGAGCTCGCGCCGGCGCTTTTGCTCGGCGACCGGCTGGGCGAGCAGCGCGAGCGCGAGGTGGCCGAGCGCATGGCTAGCTTCATCGGCCTTCCCGTCGAGCACATCCTCGCCCGTCACCTGCGCATCGACCTGCTCGACTTCAGGACGCACCTGCTCGCCTCCGAGCGCCGCGTCTGCGGGCGGCTGGACACGCGCTTCTCGGCCGACGAGCCCTCGCCCATGCAGAGCTACGACATGTGGGTCGCGGGCGAGGATGCCGCCGACGACGCGCTCGAGGGCGCGTGGGTGCGGGCCTTCCGCCGCTTCTGCGCCGACGAGCTCGGCTATCAGGGTCCGGCGCGCTACCTCTCCAACAACTACGACAAGGTCAACGCCGGCTGGGACTGGGGGCACGAGGAGCCGGGCCTGGGCCGCGTCGCGACGCCCAACGTGGCGCTTGACGTCGCCGTCGCCCTGCGGCGTAACCCCACCTGCAAGCTCGCGATCATCGGCGGGCGCTACGACGCCGCCACCACGTGGTGGAACGTCGCCCACGACATGAGCTGCCAGTTCCTCTCGCCTGAGCTCAAGGGTCGCGTGAGCTGGTACCGCTACGGCTGCGGGCACATGGCCTACGTCGACGAGCCCACGCTCGAGGCCATGGGCCGCGACGTCCACGAGTTCTACGAGAAGCGCTAGCCGGAAGGGCCGGGGCGAGAAGGTTCGGCGCTCAGACAGCTTGCCGCTTAGAGCGCGGCAAGAACTCGCGGCGAACCTTCTCGATGCGATGACGTGCGGCTTCCGGACGGTTTTGTGGCTCAGACCGTCCGGAAGCCGCACGTTTGTAAAGAAGGTGCGGGCTTCGGACAAATTTGGCTCCTGAAAAGTCCAGAATCCGCACCTCAGCCGATAGGGTGCGGGGAATGGACGATTCGTGGGCGAGCGAGAAGGACGAGCGGGCCCGGTACAATGGTTGGGCAACGGAGAAGAACGGGCGAGAGGTGACCCGATGGAGTTTGTGGCGACGTGTCCCAAGGGCTTCGAGCGACTGCTGGCGGACGAGCTGAGAGCGCTGCGGGTGCCGCAGGTGAGGCCGCTCAAGGGCCAGGTCTCCTTTGGCGGCGAGCTGGCCGACGCCTATCGCGCGTGCCTGTGGTCGCGCCTGGCGTCGCGCGTGCTGGCGGTGCTCGCACGCGTGGACGCCCATGACTCCGACGCGCTCTACGCGGGCGTCTCGTCGATCGCCTGGGAGGGGCAGCTCGCCCCCGGCGCGACCTTTGCCGTGGACGCGCACGGCACCAACGCCCAGCTCCGCAACACGCAGTTCGTGGCCCTGCGCGTGAAGGACGCGGTCGTGGACCGCATCTTCGCCGCCACGGGAGTCCGACCGGTCACCGACCCCGCCCGCCCGGGCCTGACGATCGACGCGCGCCTCTCCGGCGATCACGTCACGATCTCGATCGACCTTGCCGGAGAGCCGCTCTTCCGGCGCGGCTACGACTCGCGTGCCGCCGAGGGGGTGGCGCCTCTGAGGCCGGACTACGCCGCGGCGCTGCTCGCTGCCGGCGGCTGGCGGGAGGCCGTCCGCTCCGGCGAGCCGACGCTCGTCGCGCTCTGGCCGGGGCAGGGAAGCGTGCTCGTGGAGGCGGCGTCGGCGGCGCTCGACCGCGCGCCGGGCCTGCTCCGCAGCCGCTGGGGCTTTGCGGGCTGGGCCGGGCACGACGAGCCCGTCTGGCAGGCCCTTCTCCACGAGGCCGAGGCCCGCGCCGCCTCGGGCGAGAAGAACGCCTGCTCGCTCGTCGTCTGCGACGACCGGCCCGGCGCTGCCTCCGCGTGCCGCCAGGCCCTCCGCGCCGCGGGCATTGCCCTCGAGCCGACGCCGTGCTCCGCCCCCGAGGCGGCAGACGCCGCCCGTGCGGCCGCGGGCGCGCTTGTGACCTGCGATCTTTCCTGGATTGGCGAGACGGCCCTCGCGCGCGAGGCCGCCGCCCTCTCCTCCGTCTCGGCGCTTGCCGGCCAGGGCGTCGTGGCCCTTGCGCGCGACGCCTCCCTCGACGCGGCGCTGCGCACCGAGCCGGCCGCCGTCGACGAGCTCATCGTCGGCCGCGACCCGGCGACCATCCGCCGCTACGCGCGACGCGACGACGTCGAGCCGCCGAGTTGCGTCGATGCCGCCGGCGAGCGCGTTCCCGTGCTCGTGGCGGGCTCCGAGCAGTTTGCGCGGCGCCTCTCCAAGGTGGCCAGGCAGCGCGCCAAGTGGGCCCGGCGCGAGGACGTGACCTGCTACCGGGTCTACGACGCCGACCTGCCGGACTACGCGGTGGCGATCGAGCTCTACGAGGGCTCCGAGACCCCGGGCCGCTGGCTGCAGATCTCCGAGTACGCGCCCCCGCGCGGCGTCGACCTCGAGCTCGCGCACCGGCGCCTCCTCGACGTCCTGGCGATCGCGCCACGCGTGATGGACGTCGCCCCCGGCGACGTGAGCGTGCGCGTGCGCACCCGGTCCCGTGGCGGGTCACAGTACGCCGACGAGGCGCGCGCGCCCGAGCGAGGGCGACGTGACGGCCGCTCTTCTCGCCGTCCCGGCCGCGTGGAGCTGCCCGCGGGGGCTCATCTGGTGGACGAGGGCGGACTCACCTTCGAGGTCAACTTCGACGCCCGTCACGACTGCGGGATCTTCCTGGACCACCGCGAGACGCGCGGGCGCATCCGCGAGATGATGAAGCAGACCAAGGGCTCCAAGCGCTTCCTCAACCTCTTTGCCTACACGGGCACCGCGACCTGCTACGCCGCGGACGGCGGGGCCAAGCACACCACGACCGTGGACCTCTCCCGGCCAAGCCTGGACTGGGCGCGGCGCAACATGGCGCGCAACGGCTTTGCGGGCGAGGAGCACGAGTTCGTGCAGGCGGACGTGCTCGCATGGGTCTCCGAGCAGCGCCACACCAAGAACCGCTGGGACCTGATCTTTTGCGACGTGCCCACGTTCTCCAACTCGGCGCGCATGCGCAAGGCGTCGTTTGACGTGCAGCGCGACCACGCCGAGCTGATCATCGGCGTGTCGCGCCTGCTCGTGCGCGGCGGCAGCGCGATCTTCTCGTGCAACCTGCGCACCTTCAGGCCCGACGTCGAGAAGCTCGAGCGGGCGGGTGTGCGCCTCACGGACATCACCGACGAGACCATCCCCGAGGACTTCTCCCGCAACCGAAAGATCCACCACGCCTATCTGGTGGAGCGCGCGTAGCGGCGCCGCGTCCCTCTCGCCCGCCTCCGTCTGCCGCCGTGCGGCGTCCGTCCGCGCATGCGTTGGCCGGGCGGTCGCCGCGGGCGAGTAATATCTCCCTATACGTGTGGATTTGGCGCGGGCTGCGGCTCGCGCCCCGAGCAATAGGGGGAACACGCAATGGACGCACGCATCGAGGCCACGGTCAAGACCTGGCAGGACAACGTCAAGGAGCCCGACCTCGCGGCCGAGCTCGCCGAGCTCACCCAGGAGGGCAACGAGGACAAGCTCTTCGACGCCTTCTATCGCGACCTCGCCTTTGGCACCGCGGGCCTGCGCGGCACCCTCGGCGTGGGCACCAACCGCATGAACGTCTATGTGGTCGCCCAGGCCACCCAGGGCGTCGCCGACTACCTGAACGCCCACTACGACAACCCCACCCTGGCCCTCGCGCGCGACTCGCGCAACAAGGGCGAGGACTTCCAGAAGGTCGCGGCCGGCGTGCTCGCGGCCAACGGCGTCCACGTCTACGTGTACCCGCGCATCGAGCCCGTCCCCACGCTCTCCTTTGCGGTGCGCCACCTCGGCACCTCCGCCGGCATCGTCCTCACGGCCTCCCACAACCCGGCGCCCTATAACGGCTACAAGGTCTACAACGACAACGGCGGCCAGATCACCGACGAGGCCGCGGCAGAGATCTCCGCGAACATCGCCAAGGCCGACCCGTTCAATGTCAAGATCATGGACTTTGACGAGGGGATCGAGAAGGGCCTGATCGAGTGGACGCCCGAGGAGGTCCTCGACAGCTTCATCGACAACATCAAGAAGGTCTCCGTCCCGGGCTTCAAGGCCTCCGACGACTACTCCGTGGTCTACACCCCGCTCAACGGCACCGGCATGGAGCTCGTGACCCGCATCCTCAAGGAGATCGGCGTCGAGAAGGTCTCCGTGGTGCCTGAGCAGTCCCAGCCGGACGGCAACTTCCCCACGTGCACCTATCCCAACCCGGAGTTCCGCGAGGCGCTCGAGCTCGCCCTCAAGCTCGCCGAGGAGGTCAAGCCCAAGCTCGTCGTGGCCACCGACCCCGACGCCGACCGCATGGGCACCGCCATCCCGCACGACGGCGACTACGTGCTGCTCTCCGGCAACGAGATGGGCGTTCTGCTCATGGACTGGCTCGCCACGATGGCCAAGGACAACGGCGAGGACGTGAGTCGCAAGGTGGCCGTGTCCACGATCGTCTCGTCCTCCATGCCCGACGCCCTCGCACGCGACTGGGGCTTTGAGATGAGGCGCGTGCTCACCGGCTTCAAGTACATCGGTGACCAGATCGACCAGCTCAAGGACGAGGGCGAGGAGGACCGCTTCCTCATGGGCTTCGAGGAGTCCTACGGCTACCTCGTGGGCACGCACGCCCGCGACAAGGACGCCATCGTCGCCACGATGCTCTGCGTCGAGATGGCCTCCTACTACGCCGAGAAGGGCATGGACCTCTACGAGGCCATGGACGCCCTCTATCAGAAGTACGGTTACTACCTCAACGGCACCGTCAACGCGAGCTTCCCGGGTGCCGCCGGCGCCGACAAGATGGCGGGCATCATGGACGGGCTGCGCACCAACCCGCCGACCGAGATCGCCGGCTACAAGGTCGTGGGCATGACCGACTACGCCACCGGCCCCGAGATGCCGCGCGTCTCCGGCCTGCAGAAGGAGGCGGCGCAGGTCCTGCCGCCGGCCAACGTCATCGAGTTCCGCCTCGAGGACGACAACAAGGTCATCTTCCGTCCGTCCGGCACCGAGCCCAAGGTTAAGGCGTACCTCTTCTCCAAGGGTGCTACGCGCGCCGACTCCGAGGCCGTTCGCGCCAAGCTCGAGGCCGCGTCGAAGGAGATCCTGTCGTAGGACGCTCTCAGCCGCAAGGGAGGCCCGCCATCTCCACGAGGAAGTGCGCTTCGCGAAACTTCCTCTTAGGAGATGGCGGGCCTCCGTCTGTCGATCGGCTACTTGCAACCAAGGATTATGTTGTGAGGGCACAAAAATAGCGGGGACGTCGTCGTTGGACGGCGTCCCCGCTTGGGTTGTGGGGGTGGGGGCTACTCGGCGTCGTCGGTCGTGGCGTCGGAGGAGCTGAAGGCGTAGAGGTTGTCGCAGGAGGCGGCCAGGGTCGCCGGAGCCCACGGGTGGGCGCTCACCTCGGGCGAGGTGGGATCGTAGACGACCACGCTGCCGTCCTCGTTCTCGGAGACGAGCAGGACCCAGTGGGCCGTGTCGGTGAGCGTGCCAGCCTTGGCCTCGATCAGCAGGTAGGTGCCCGTGTCGAGCATCTGGGAAAGGTTGTCGCCGTTGGAGACGTAGGAGGCGTAGGCGACCCCCAGGCCCTCTGCCGCGCTCGAGAGGTAGTCGGCGGACATGGCGCTGTCGCCGCTTGCGAGCTCTGCCTCGGTGACCGCCTGGGCGATGTCGGCGGGGGACTTGTCGCTCTTGCCGGTGAGGCCCATGTAGGCCATCGAGACGACGGTGGGGCCAGAACCGCTCACGGCGAGGGGGTGGCCGGCGTAGTCGACGGCGCCCCAGCGGGCGTCCCAGCACCAGAGCTGAGGGGCGACGCCCTGCTCGACGGCGTCCTCGTAGGGCTGCGCGGTCTTCTCGGCATCCGGGTAGGCGGCGACGAAGTCGATGGCCTCGGGCACGGTGAGCGCGAGCTCGAGCAGGCCCTGGTCGGAGTAGCGGTCCGCGGAGGCGGCGATGGCGGAGAGCTTCTCGCTGCGGTTGAGCTCCGTGGCAAACTCGTTCGTGAGCTCCTCGGAGACCCCGGCGGCGACGCGCGCGTCGACCGGGTTGGTCTCGCCCGCGGGCTCGGAGGACGAGCAGCTGCGCACGCAGCTGGAAACGCCCACGATGATCAGGACGAGAAGAACGATGGCCAGGGCGCCAAGGATGAAGAGCTGGCGGTCGATGCCAAAGATTCGGTTGCGACCGTTTTGGAAGTTGATGCTGCGCGCACGCACGGGATAGCCCGGGCCCTTGCGAGAGGGGCCCTTGAGACCGCCGCCGCGCTGGCGCGTGCCGCGCGGCCCGTGATAGGCGCCCCCACCCGGGGTGATGGGCGGCCGCGAGGACTGCTGTCGGGGGCGTGAGCTGCCGGAATCCCGGCGCAGCCTCCCGGTGTTGTCGTTGTACGCCATTGGCCCTCCATGAAACCATGTCGCAGCATTTTCCTTATCGCATGATACGGCAGGGCGTGGGATGGCGTTTGACGTGCGGTTGAATAATCGGGGAGTGGCGAGAAGAAAAAGCCCCGGGGCCCATGTGGGCGCCCGGGGCAGGTGTGCCTGGGACTAGGCGGTGGGCTCTGCGGGAGGCGTGGTCTCGCCCCCGACAGCAGTCCTCGCGGCCGCCCATCACCCCGGGTGGGGGCGCCTATCACGGGCCGCGCGGCACGCGCC
>NZ_NFIT01000023.1 GCF_002159495.1 Olsenella sp. An293 | reverse complement strand
GACCGCGCCGACGGAGAGGACGCCGACGAGCGCCGCGGTGACGACGCGGCGGGCCTTCCCCCCGTTGTTGGTGCAAGCTGTCATGTGTTGTCTCCTTTTAAGGGGAGGCGGGGGTGGGGCGCCTATCGGCCGGCCTGCGTCAGCGAGCCAATCACACCAAGGAAGAGCCGGATGTCCATCGAGTAGTTGGGGTAGGCGTCACGAAGATCCCGCAGGGAGGCGACTTTGACGAGGAGCGCGTCGCGCATGCCCTCCCTGTTGGCGCTTTCGAGCTCGGCATACATCCTCGCCGCCTCGATCGCCTCGTCTGTCGTAAAGACGTACAAGTGTGTGAGTTGGAGTTCGTAGTCGATATCGAGGAGGCAGTAGGCAGATCCGGAGAACTCTTCCCGCTGGAGAATCGTTACGGAGCCGGAACAGGCGCGCAGCCTATCGAGCGCTCGAATCCTCCCGTCAAGATTGATGAGCTCAGTCCGTATCTCTTCGACCGTCTCGGGAACGCCGGGCACACAGGGCGCGCCCTCTTCCATCGAGAGCAGAGCAGACGCAAGCATGAAGAAGCGCCTCTCATCTGAGGACCCTCCCCCGGACTTCATCTCAGACTTGTTCACAATGTCAAATGTCTCGAGGGCGGTTGCCCATGCATGTTGGAGCTTGGTCCTAACCTGTGTCTCACAGTACAGGCCTTCATACCCCGCGGCTTGAGCGTTATGGCGGGTGATGAGGTGCACACTCCTGTATCCGTCTTTCTTGGGCCTCTTCACGTAGTCCTTCTCGCGGAAGATGGGCAACCGGCCCTTGATTGACTCTACGATGGCCTCGACCTCAGTTAGGGTCTCGGCGACGACCCGACATCCAGCAATGTCGTTCATCTCGTTGAGCTTCATGTCCATATCTCCGCGGCGGAGCTTCCTCTCGATCGCTTCGATGCGCTTGAGCCGGCCGAACAGCACGGCGTCCCGTACCTCGGGGGTTAAGCTCTCGGAAATGGCGCTGCCGAGAAGCTCGCTCATTTCCTCGAGAGGCTCCCTGTGGGCAGCGCGCCAGCAGTTCACCACTCCTAGCGCCCAGTCCCTCTGATCGGCTGACGCGCCCTCATTCGAGAGGATGCGTCCTGCCCTTTTTACGCTGTTTTTCGAGTATCGCTCCGTCATGTTGCGGAGAAGAGTGGATTCGGGCAGCACGGAGACGAGTAGTATCCCCTGATCGAATCAGGGGATATGACGGCGCTGCACCTGTCCTCGACGCCGCAGCCGGAGCGGGCGTCTCGCCAAGGTCGCTCGGAATGGGTCAAGCTGCTTAGCTGCTCACCATCGAGGTGCCCGAGCTTGGCGACGGTCTGGTCGAGGAGCGACCGCTCCTCGACCGAGGGCAGCGAGACGTCCGTCTGGGCGCGCAGCTCCCCGGGCCCCACGATGAAGCGCCCCCTATGGGCGCGAAAGAGCTCGGGGCACACCGGGCCGTTCACCCACGCCTGGAAGTCCTCCGGGAAGAGAGGCCTGCTCGTCCTGACCAGCGAGAGGGCGTCGGCATAGAAGACGAGCTTCTGCAGCTTCATCGTCGAGACGTACCCCGTCCTGCTCAAAACGTACTCGGCGGCGTCCACCACGTCCGTCAACTCAGATCCCTCCCTTCGGCCACGGCCAGACAGATGTCCGTATTTTACTCCGCCCGCCGCCGCCGTGCTTACGGGAAGGCCTGCCGCCTACGCGCCTGCGGGGCCCAACTCCGGGCCTCCTCCACGAGGTAGCCCTGTTTGAAGAACGCCGGGTGCGACGCCAGGGTGTCGTCCGAGATCGGGGGCGGGATCGTCCTCATTGCCACAAATGTCCGTGATAACGGTGCGGTAGGTCACGGCATGCCCGAGGCCGCGCGCGGGCGACGTCGGGCGCGGCCCGAGGGGCCCCGCGCGCTACGCCCGGTGCAGCAGGAAGTCCGCGGCGGACAGGATCCTGATGCCGTCGACGTCCGTGGGGTAGCTGCCGCGCATGGCCACGACCATCTTGGGGTAGGCGTCGCGCACCGCCCTGAGCGGGGCGAGCTCGCGCGCCATGGTCCCGGGGTCGGTCATGTCCTCGGTCGCCTGCACGTAGACGCGCTCGGGCCCGCGCGTGGCGACGAAGTCCACCTCGCCGGAGCGGAGCTTGCCCACGGAGACGTCCCAGCCGTCGTAGAGCAGCTGCAGGTACACGATGTTCTCGAAGACCCGCCCCTGGTCCGCGTCGCGGTAGCCCTGGAGGTAGCTCCTCAGGCCCGGGTCCACCACGTAGTGCTTGCCCCCGGTCTTGAGCAGCTCCCTGCCCCTGATGTCGTAGCGCCTCACGGGGTAGAAGAGGTAGGCCTCGCACAGGGCGGAGACGTAGGCGTCCACCGTCTCGTTGGCCACGCGCGCGCCCTCGGCGCGGATGGTGCCCGCGATGCTGTTGGTGGAGTTCTCGTTGCCCACGTTGTCCGCCAGGAAGGAGCAGAGCCTGCGCAGGAGGTCGGGGTTCGTGAGCCTGCGCGCCCCCCGGCGGCGGTCCCTCTCCAGGATGTCGCGGACGATCACGGTGTCGTGGAGCGACTTGAGGTAGGCCCGGTGCTCGGCGGCGTCCGGCTCCGAGAGCGCGAGGAAGGGGAGCCCCCCGTAGCGCCGGTACTGGTCCAGCATGGCGGAGAGCGTGCCGTAGGAGCCGTCCCGCAGGCGCACGAGGTCAGCCTGCGGGCCCCCGGCCGGGAACCACTCCGCCCCGCGGAAGTCGAGGTACTCGGCGAAGGTGAGCGGGAGCATCTCCACCTCCACGTAGCGCCCGGAGATCATCGTGGAGAGCTCGCTGGAGAGCAGGTAGGCGTTCGAGCCGGTCACGTAGATGTCGCAGTCGAGGTCCACGCGAAGGGAGTTCACGGCCCTCTCCCAGCCCTCGACCTGCTGCAGCTCGTCGAAGAAGAGGTACGGCCGCTCCACGCCCTCGGCCCGCTCGCGCACGATCGCGTAGAGGTCCCGGTAGTCCCCCATGCCGTCAAACTCCATGGACTCCATCTTGAACTCCAGGAGCCTCCCCTCCGGGACGCCCTCCGCCCTCAGGTGCTCCCGCGCCATGTCGAGCAGGGTGGACTTCCCGCAGCGCCTCACCCCCGTGACCACCTTGATGAGGTCGCGGTCGCGAAAGCGCATGAGCCGGTCGAGGTACCTCTGGCGAACGATCACGTCTGCTCCAATGTGAAAGATCTGCATCTCTTGCGAGTTTTTAGCATGGTATCAGACCGTGCCCGTAGCGCGCTCGCCCGCAATGCGAAAGATCTGCATCCCGTGCGAGTTTTTAGCATGACGGCCGAGGGCGGCCGGCCGTTGCGTGCCAATGGGTTGCTTACGTCCGGGATGCGCGACATGGGCGGGAGGCCCACTAGGCGCCCAGGCAGCGCAGGGGGACCACGTAGACCCCCTCCCCGGTGCGCCGGGCGTAGCGCGAGACGCCCGTGACCACGGCCATGAACTCGGGCTCCCGCACCCGGGCGCGCGGGTTCTCGCAGAGCTTGCGGCGCAGGCGCAGCAGGCTCGACACGCCGGCGGCGACCTTGTCCTCGCTCACCTTGAACTCGAAGGCCGCCCACCTGCCGTCGGCGAGCTCGACCACCGCGTCCGCCTCCAGGCCCGAGTCGTCGCGGTAGTAGCGCACCGGCTCGAAGCCTATGTCGGGCAGGGCCCGGGCGAAGACCGTGAGGTCGCGCACGCACATCGCCTCGAAGAGCAGGCCGAAGGTCTGCCAGTCGCCCAGCAGGGCGTCGGGCCCCATGCCGAGCTGCGCGGCGGCAAGCGACGGGTCGGCCAGGTAGCGCCTGGGCTTGGTGGCGAGCCTCTTGCGCGAGCGGGCCTGCGGGACCCATCCCGGGACCTCCTCCACGAGGTAGCTTGCCTTGAGGAACGAGAGGTACGACGCCAGGGTGTCGTCCGAGATCAGGGAGGCGGGGTCGTCCTCCCCGCCGTACATGTCCGCGATGACGGTGCGGTAGGTCGCGGCCTGCCCGAGGTTGCGCGCGAGCGACGCCACAAGCCTGCCCGTCACCTCGCCGTCCCTGCCCGCCGCGGGCGCGCTCTCGGTGAGGAACAGCCTCAGGTACTCGCGGGCGACCGTCTGGGCGCGGGCGACGTCCATCCCGACCGCCTCGGGCCAGCCCCCGCGGCACGCCAGCTCGACGAGCTCCCGGGTGCCGCCCGGGGCCGCGCAGGGGGCGAACTCCCCGCGGAACAGGCCGGCCAGGCTGACCTCGCCCGTGGAGTCCCCGCTCTCCGCGAGCGTCATGGGGTGCATGCGGATGCGGCCGATCCTCCCCGCGCCACTGTGGGCGGGCGCCTCGCCGCCTCGCCGGGCGAGGGGCGTGGAGGAGCCCGTGAGGATCCAGCCCCCTCGCAGGCCGCGGGAGCGGTCCACGCCGCGGCGCACGGCGTCCCAGACCCGGGGGGCGAGCTGCCACTCGTCGATGACGTGGGGCATCTCGCCCAGCGTCATGAGCGAGGGGTCGGCGCGGGCGAGGTCGAGGTCGTCGTCGACGTAGCTCACGCTCGCCCCGTGGGAAAGCGCCGTCCACGTCTTCCCGCACCACTTGGTGCCCGCTATCTCCACCGCGCCGAACGTCCCGAGATAGCGCTCCACCTGCTCGTCCACCACGCGCGGGAGGTACCCCTCCGGCGTCAGCCTGCCTCCTGCCATCTGGCCCCCTCTCCTCTGCTCACGTCGATTGTAGCAGTGCGTTCGGTATTTTCCGAATGTGACGTTCGGTATTTTCCGATAATCTTGTTCGGCATTTTCCGACAATCGAGTTCGGCAGAACACCAGCTCTCCGTGCCGGTGGTTGATCGTCATTCGGAGCGCATGACTTTGCGCACTCCGAATGGCGATCAACCGGCAAAGACGAGCAGCGCCAAACCCGAAAGCGAAACGCCGCCAAACCTTGAATGGAATCGGCCTGTGCGGCGCGCGGGCGGCCGGCGCCAAGGGCGCGGGCGGGCCGTGCAAACATGGGCGCGGGCGGTGCCGTCGGCGGAGCAGGGCTCGGGGATGCGGTCGCGCTTGGCCCCAAACGGCCGCCGCCTCCGCCTAAGAGGAGACGGCGCATGCGGTTACGTCCGGATGCGTCCGGACGCGACCGCGGCCAAGATCAGCCGCGAGATGCCGTGGTCGGAGCCTTTCAAGAACCGTCATGCGGTAGGAGTCAACAACCAATCCACGGCGCCTCGCGGCTGGTCGGCAGGCGTGGGGGACCGCGTCCCGATGGGTAAATAATAGCAGCACAGGCACGTCAAATCCGCGCGGGCGCGCGGCGCGGCCCCCTCGGCCTCGGAGGGGGCCCGCCCGTCCGCGCCGCTCCGGCCGTCCGTCAGGGGGCCCGGCCCCCCGCCGGGCCGCGTCATAGGAGGTGCCGTTATGGTCTCGGTTGGCATTGACGTCGCGAAGGACAAGCACGACTGCTTCATCCTCGGGGAGGGGGGCGTGGTGCTCGCGGACGTGTTCACCGTCCCCAACACCCAGGAGGGCTTCACCCGCCTCGCGGAGCGGATCTGCTCGTGCCGCCCGGAGGGGGAGCCCGTACGCGTGGGGCTCGAGGCGACGGGGCACTACAGCCACAACATCCTCGAGTTTTTGGTGGGCAGCGGCTTTGACACCTTCGTCCTCAACCCGCTCTCCGCCAACCTCTACCGCAAAAGCCTCACGCTGCGGAAGACCAAGACGGACCGCGTGGACGCCAGGAACATCGCCACGATGCTGCTCTCCGGCAAGGGGCTCGAGCCCTACCGCGGGGCGGAGCGCACGATAGCCGACCTCAAGTCGCTCACGCGCTACCGCTTCGACAAGGTGCGCGACCGCGCCAAGCTCAAGCAGTCCATCTCGCGGCTGGTGTGCATCCTGTTCCCGGAGCTCGAGAAGATGGTGCCCACCCTGCACATGGTCTCGGTCTACGCGCTGCTGGAGCGCTACCCCGGCGCCGCCCAGGTGGCCGGGGCGGACCCCCACGAGCTACGCGCCCTCCTCGACGAGAGCTCCCGCCACCACTGCCGGGAGGGCATGGCCGAGGACCTGCGCGCCGCCGCGGCGTCCTCCATCGGGTCGAGCATGCCCGCGAAGTCCATGGAGCTGCAGCACACCATCCGCCTCATCCGCGAGCTCGGGGCCGAGATAGGCGAGGTCGAGCGCTCCATCCGCTCCATCATGGACGAGCTCGACTCTCCCATCACCACCATCCCGGGCGTGGGCTACAAGATGGGCGCGATGATCATCGCGGAGTCCGGGGGCCTCTCTCGCTTCGAGTCCGCCGACAAGCTCCTGGCCTACGCCGGGATGTCCCCCTCGACCTACCAGTCCGGCCAGCTCAAGAACTGCTTCCCCCACATGGAGAAGCGCGGCTCGCGCTACCTGCGCTACGCGCTCTACAACGCCACCAAATACGTCTGCCACTGGGATCCGACCTTCGCCACGTACCTGGAGAAGAAGCGCTCCGAGGGCAAGCACTACAACGTGGCGCTCTCCCACGCCACCAAGAAGCTCGTGCGGGTGATCTTTGCGCTGGAGCGCTCGCGCCAGCCCTACCGGCCCGCGCCCCCGGCGGAGGCCGCGGCCTAGCGCCGCCGGGCGCCGGCAGGCGCGGGGTCGCCCGGTCGGGGGCGAGGCCCCGGGCCCTACGCCCCCAGGGCGGCGAGGGGGATCACATAAACGTCCGCCTCGGCGTCGTAGCGGGCAAACTCGCCCGCCCCGGTGAGGACCGCCATGAAGGAGGGCTCGGGGTTGCGCGCCGCGGGGTTCGCGGCGACCTTGCGTCGCAGCCGGTTGAGCGCGGCCGCCCCGGCGGCCACCCCCGACTCGCCGAGCTTCACCTCGAACCCGGCCCACCTCCCGTCCCTGAGCTCGACGATCGCGTCGACCTCGAGGCCGTCCGAGTCCCGGTAGTAGTGGAGCGGGTCCGGGCCGGCCCCGGGGAGGGCCGAGGCGTAGACGGCGAGGTCGTGGAGGCAGAGCGACTCGAAGAGCAGGCCGAGAAGCTGGCCGTCCTCGAGCAGGCGCTCGGGGCCGACCTGCAGCAGGCTCGCGGCGAGCGAGGGATCGGCGAAGTAGCGCTTGGGCTTGGTGCGCAGGCGGCTCTTGGAGCGGATGGGCGCGTCCCAGCCGCCGACGGGCTCGACCACGTAGAGCGCCTCGAGCGCCGCAACGTGCTCGGACGCCTTCCTCGCCGCGGTCTCGGGCGCGAGGTCGCCCCCGAAGGCGTCGGCTCCCAGCGTCTCGTACTTGGCGGAGGTGCCCAGGTTCCGGGCGAGGGAGAGCGCCACGCGCCGCGACTCGGCGCCGTCGAGGCCGCGGCGCGGCACGCTCACGCCAAAGACGGCGTCGAAGTAGGCGTCGAGGTAGCGGGGGGACGCGGGCGCGCCGGTCCCCACGAGCGCGGGCCAGCCCCCGCGGCACAGGATGCGCGCGAGGGGCTCGAGGCGCTGCTGCACGAGCTGCGGCTCGAAGCGCCCGTCGAAGAGCCCGGCGAGCGAGACGGCGCCCGTCGACTCGCCCGTCTCCTGGAGGGACATCGTCCGCATGCGCAGGCGCGCGATGCGGCCCGCCCCGCTGTGGCTCACTCGCTCCTTCCTCGGCGACGAGGAGCCCGTGAGCACGTACAGCCCCCTGGCGCCCGCCTCGGAGTCCACGCGGTCGCGCACGGCATCCCAGACCTCCGGGACGTCCTGCCACTCGTCGACAAGATGGGGGCGCGCGCCCATCAGGGCGAGGCTCGGGTCCGCCTCGACGGCGCGGCGGACACCGGGGTTGCCCACCCGCGTGACGCTCTCCGAGACAGAGAGCGAGGTCCAGGTCTTGCCGCACCACATGGTGCCCGCCACCTCGACCGCGCCGAACTCGCCGAGCATCTCCCGGAGGGTCCCGTCGCACGTCCTCGGCAGGTACCCCTCCGGCGCGAGCGCTCCGCGCGTCATGTCCGCCATCCCGCCCCCTCGGTCGAAAAACGATTTTAGAGGATGATACCATACGGTTTCAGAGGATGATGGCCACCAATTTCAGAGGCACCATGCCGTCGGGCTGGTTGCCATTCGTAGCGCACAAAGTCACGCACTTGCACTGTCAGCCGCACGAGATGTGGCTCCCGCCCCAAGGGGCCGGAGCCCAGCCCCCGCCCCCTATTAAGGGGAGACGGGAGCAAGGCTGGCGTGATGTAACTTTTCCGGCCCGGAAACTTACATCACGTCGCGGGAGTCCCCGTGCCGGGATCGTCCCCCAAGGGCCCCATCATAATCTCGGGCCGTCGCCTTCTCGCGTTGCCCCGAGCTCTCGCATCCCGCCCGAGACAGGCCATGCCCCGTCTCCCCTTAAAAGGAGACAACACATGACAGCTTGCACCAACAACGGGGGGAAGGCCCGCCGCGTCGTCACCGCGGCGCTCGTCGGCGTCCTCTCCGTCGGCGCGGTCCCCGCGATCGCGCTGGCGACCGGCACGGGCGACGCCGCCGGCTCCGAGGTCTCGGTCCTCGCCGTGGCCATCTGGGACGGGGCGACCATCGCCAGCGCCACCAATGGCCAGCCCAACGAGAGCGTCAGCGAGGAGGACCTCAAGAACGGCGTCTCCTTCGAGTCCGACTCGCACGAGTACCTCGTGCCGACCGCCCTCGTGATCGACGGCGAGACCCAGCGCGTCAAGGACGACTGGGCCGTCACCTACACGATGGACACGTACAGCTCCGACCCCTCGACTGCCGCCAGCTTCACCGGCCTCACCATGGGCTGGGAGTACTACGACGCCAGCCGCGGCACCGGCTCCATGTTCACGTTCAACGGGACCCTGAGCGCCGACCAGGCGGCCGCCTACTTCGGCGGCACGCTCCGCGGGAACAAGGGGCAGGTCGTCAGCGTACTCCCGGGCACCTACCACGTCACGGTCTCCGGCGCCGTCGACGGGACCGCCGGCTCGGCGACCTTCAACTTCAAGGTCGTCAGCCCCGCCCCCGAGCAGCACACCTACACCGTCGAGGGAAACCTCACCTACGACGGGTTCGACAAGAAGGGCGAGCTGACCTTCAGGAACGAGGACGGGATCGCCGAGACCCCGACCGCTTGGAAGAACGGCGACGGCTCCACTCACACCGGCGCGATCACTGACGCCGGGACGTACTTCGCTGTTATGCCTGGTGGCGAGCAGGTCAAGTTCGTCGTCGAGCAGCTCGACCTCTCGGCCGCAACCGTCACGATCGAGGACATCGTCTCCCCCGACTCCGATGGCAACGGCTACGGCGACATCATGTCGAACGCCTACGTCCTGAGCAAGGTCAAGGTCGGCGGTTACGACGTCTCTGACGCCGTCATCAAGATTGGCGAGCGCCAGGACGCCGTCAACTACAGGTTCGGCGTCAACACCGTGACCATCCTCCCCGCCGCTGGCGACAGCGCCAACATCAAGGGTTTCGCCAGCGTCACCTTCACCGTCCTCAACGACAGCGTCTTCAGCGGCGCCCACCGGCTCATGTACGGCGACGAGGACATCACCGGTTCGAGGGTGATCAACGTCAGCTCCTACGACCGCGAGGCCTTCGACTCCTCCAAGCTGAGCGTTGTCTTCGACGGCGTCACCTACAGCGGGGAGCAGCTCGACGTCACCGTCGACGGCGACCTCACCAAGCAGGGCCCGCACACCGTCCACGTGCGTGTCGAGCCCTTCCAGAAGGACGGCGTGTGGTACGGCGGCACCCAGGACATCACCGTCTGGGTCTCCCGTGCCGACCTCGACGCCGACGAGCGCCTGTACTTCTACCTCGACGGCAAGCTCGCCGGCAACGGCGCCACCGTCACCTACGACGGCGGCGACTGGCTCGACCGCCTCGAGGTCGTCGTGAGGGACGCGAACGGCAACGAGCTCGTGAACGGCGAGGACTATGACGTCACCGTGACGAAGGGCGGCAGCGAGGTCGACTCCGCCGTCGACGCCGGGACCTACAAGGTGAAGGTCACCGGCAAGACCTTCGACTTCCAGTACGGCGGGGTGGACACGTTCACCCTGAACGTGAGCCAGCTCGTCATCGACCGCATCGTGCCCGTGTGGGACCTCGACGTCGAGGGAACCCCCGACGGCTACCTCTACTACACCGGCGACGTGCTGACCCCGGCCTACAGGTTCTTCGACTGGGTCGACGACGAGTACGTCGAGGTCGAGGTCCCCGCCGAGGCCTACGAGGTGACCTACATGAAGGGCGGCAAGGACGTCGACCTCAAGGAGGTCGGCACCTACACCGCCGACTTCGACACCGCGGTTGACGAGAAGAACTACGTCGTGGACAAGGACGTCCGGATCGACGTCACCGACAAGAAGATCTTCCTCGACGTGCCCGCCAACGAGTGGTACAGCCAGGGCGTCTACGACGCCGTCAAGCTCGGCTACATGAACGGCGACGGCGGCGGCAAGACCTTCGGCC
>NZ_NFIT01000022.1 GCF_002159495.1 Olsenella sp. An293 | reverse complement strand
CCGGCTCCCGCGCCCCAGCCCGCAGAGCCCGAGAAGCCCGCCTACCCGATGCCGTGGGACGAGCCCGCCGCGCAGGCGGCCCCGACTCCGGCGCCCGTCCCGGACGACGACGTCGTCCCCTACACCGACGCCGACGTGACGGTCTACGAGGAGGTCTACGAGCCCGACGTCCCGATGCCGGACGCCCCCGCGCCCCAGATTCCCTCACCAGCCCAGACCCCGATTCCCCCTCTGCCGCGAGCCTCGGGCTCGGCGCCCGACGCTTTGCCCGAGACCGCCGCCGGGGCCTTCCCCAGCGCGAGTCACGAAGTGAGCGACGAGCGCGGCGAGGAGCGCCGAGCGGCTGGGGAAGGCCCCGGCGGCACCTCAGGGGCCGGCGCCGGCGACGAGCTCACCCCCGAGTTCGCGAGCATTGCCTCCATGTTGGCGGAGGCGTTTGGGCAGCCGCTCTCGGTGAGCGTGGAGAGCGCGGCCACGACCTCGGACGAGGACGCCGCCGAGGAGCTCGCGATGGATGACGACGTCGCCTCCGAGATGGGCTACACCGACGAGCCCGTCGACGACGAGGACGACGAATAGGAAACGAACGAAAGGAACCGCAATGGCCAGGGGATACAACATGGGCGGCATGAACCGCAACCAGATGATCGCGCAGGCGCGCAAGATGCAGGAGCAGCTCATCGCCGTGCAGCAGAAGGTCGCCTCGACCGAGGTGTCCGCGAGCGCGGGCGGCGGGGCCGTGAAGGTCACCGCGACGGGCGGGATGCGCCTGACCTCGCTCACCATCGACCCCGAGACCCTCGACCCCGAGGACGTCGAGATGCTGCAGGACATAATCCTCGCTGCGGTCAACGACGCGCTCGAGTCCGCCGAGCAGATGGCGAGCCAGCAGATGGGGTCGGTGACCGGCGGCCTCAACATCCCGGGCCTGTTCTAGGCGGGCGCGGTAGATGACGAGCCCCGGCAACGACGGGCGCGCCCTGCAGCGCCTCCTCGACGAGCTCGGGAGGCTGCCGGGGATCGGCCCGAAGTCGGCCCAGAGAATCGCCTATCACCTCCTCGAGGCCGACGCCGAGGAGGCGCGTCGTCTGGCGCAGGCGATCCTCGAGGTCAAGCAGCAGGTGCACTTCTGCCCCGTGTGCTTTAGCTACGCGACGCGCGACACCTGCGACGTCTGCGCGGACGCCAGCCGCGACCGGACCTCCATCTGCGTGGTGTCCGAGCCGCGCGACGTCACGGCGATCGAGCGCACCGGGGCCTACCACGGGCTCTATCACGTCCTGGGCGGCGTGATCAGCCCCATGGACAAGATCGGGCCCGAGCAGCTCCACGTCCGCGAGCTGCTGGCGCGTCTGGCGGACGGCGAGGTGAGCGAGGTCATTCTCGCCACCAACCCGGACGTGGAGGGCGAGACCACCGCGACCTACCTCTCCCGCGTCATCCGCCCGCTCGGGGTGAGGACGTCGAGGCTCGCAAGCGGGCTTCCGGTGGGCGGGGACCTGGAGTACGCTGACGAGGTGACCCTCGGCCGCGCCATCGAGGAGCGCCGGGAGCTCTAGCCGCAAGGAGGAGATCATGGCAAACGAGAAGGGCCGTCACGCCGCGCACGCTGCCGGAACCTCGCCAAAGGCGAAGGTGTCTCGGCGGGCCGCGGCGGGCGAGGGGGAGGGCATCTCCACCATCCGCTCGGGGCAGGGCGCCCGCGTGACCACGCGCAAAAACGCCGCCGAGGCCGCCGACCGCGCGCGCCGCAATGCCGAGAAGCGCTACTTCAAGCGCCACCCCGAGGCCAAGGCGTCCGACGTCGGGCCCGAGCGCAGCGGCAAGAACGTGGTTCTTCTCGTCATCGCCTCGATTCTGGTGCTGGCGATCGTGTTTGTGATCGGGAGCTGCGTGACGGGCCTGGTCTTCTCCTCCAATGACGGCTCCTCGGACCAGCCCGAGCAGACGCTCAAGCTCACCGAGCAGGAGCAGCAGCTCGTCGACCAGCAGCTGTCCCACGACGTGGGTCAGGAGCGGGCCGACGTTGGCGGGTCGGTCTCGTTTGGGGGTGACTCCTACGCGCTGAGCCAGCAAGACGACGGCACCTGGGCGCTCGCCTGCACGAGCTCCTCGGGGTCGAGCTCGACGCTGTTTCTGATCGAGGGGACCCCCGTCGCGCTGCTGCGCTCGAGCGACACCCTCCTCATCCCGGAGAACCGCGGCGAGGCGTGGGACGTCGTCTGCTACGTGATCGACGGGCACAGCGGGGCGGGCTACGTCACGACGGCCGACGGCTCTCTCGCCGGGGGCGCGGGCGAGGCCGTTGACGCCGAGCTCGACGGGACCACGCTGCGCGTCACCGACGCCGACGGCGCGACCCACGACGTCTCGCTCGTCTAGTCGCGCGGCACCTCCGGGGCCCAAAGGACGCGCCCGAACTTTTTTGAAATTACCCCTTGCGCGATGGGTGGGGAATATGTCAGAATAGCCCTCGCGCAAGGCGAACGGGGTGTTAGCTCAGCTGGTTAGAGCGCCGGCCTGTCACGTCGGAGGTCGAGGGTTCGAGTCCCTTACATCCCGCCATTGCACTGACTGGGGACCCTTCGGGGTCCCTTTTTCATACCTCGAGACCCGGCGCCGCCCTCGCGTCCCCGGCGCCGCCCGCCGCGGCCGGGCGTCCTGCGCCGCTTGCCAACTCCTTACCAACCAAATGCTCACATCGGAGTATCATATCTCCGTACGCAACGTGCGACGACGGGACATACATGCGGCCCAGCAGCGAGCCAAAGACACAGGGCGTGGCGGTCTTCGACTTCGACGGGACCTCGATAGGGGGCCAGTCGGGCTCGCTGTTCACGCGCTACCTCTTTCGGAGCCACATCATGTCCCCGTGCAGGCTGGCGCGGCTGATCTGGTGGGGCGTGCGCTACAAGCTGCACCTCCCGTATCGACAGGACGAGGCGCGCGAGCTGGTCTTTGGCGCGCTGGGCGAGAAGAGCGCCGAGGAGGTGGACGCCGTGATGGCGCGCTTCTACGACGAGGTGCTCGCCCCGCTCTACCGGCCCCGCGCGGTCGAGGAGGCGGCCCGCTGCCACGCGGCCGGGCTCACGGTCCTGCTCGTCTCCGCGACCTTTGAGCCCATAGCCGCGCGCGCCGCCAAGGCGTTGGGCGCGGACGGGTTCGTGGCGACGCGCATGGAGCGCAACGCCGCGGGCGACTACACCGGAGAGGTCGACGGCCCGGTCATCGCGGGTGCCGAGAAGTACCAGGCGGTGGTGCGCTGGTGCGACGAGCACTTTGGGCCCGGCAACTGGTCGCTCGAGGCCGCCTATGCGGATCACCACTCCGACGCCGACCTGCTCGCCCGCGCCCGGAGGCCCTACGCGGTCTGCCCGGGGAAGACCCTCGCCGTCGCCGCAAGAAGAAACGGCTGGCCGATCCTGGACTGGAAGACGGGGTCGCGCGCCGGAAGGAGCTGAGATGGACATTTCGAGAAGGACGGACTACGCCTTGCGGATGCTCACAGAGCTCGTCGAGGACCCCAGCGGGATCGTGTCGGTCAGGACCGCGGCGCGCGAGAACGACGTGCCCTACTCCTTTGCCCGCTCGATCCAGCACGACCTCGGGGTGGCCGGCATCGTGGAGAACTCCCGCGGCGCCAACGGCGGCATGCGCCTGGCGGTGGACCCGCGCGAGACGACGCTGCTCGACGTCGTGGAGGCGCTCCAGGGGTCGGTCGAGATCTCGTGCTGCGCGGACCCCTCGGGGGACGGCTCGCCGTGCCCCAACCTGCCCACCTGCCGCTTTAGCCCGGTGTGGTGCAACGCCCGTCGCCTGCTGCGGGGGCTCTTCTCGTCGGTCACCCTGCACCAGCTGGTCGTCGAGGGCCGCTCCCCCGTCTTCGAGGGCGAGTTTCGCCTCGTCGACGTCTCGGCCGCGCGCGATCTCGCCACGTCCGACGCGTCGTCGCGATGAGGGTGGCGTCGTCCGTGAGCCCGGATGGGCTCGCCGAGTTCAGGGGGCTCGTCCTCGCGCGCGGCGCGGAGCTCTACCGCGACCTCCCGTGGCGGCGCACGCGCGACCCGTACGAGATCTGGCTCTCCGAGGTCATGCTCCAGCAGACCCAGACCACGCGGGTCGACGGCCGCTGGCAGCGCTGGCTCTCGAGGTTTCCCACGGTCGGCGCCCTCGCCGCCGCCTCGCCCGCAGACGTTCTCGACGAGTGGCAGGGGCTGGGCTACAACCGCCGCGCGCTCGCGCTGCACCGGGCCGCGGGGGAGCTCGTCGCGGGAGGGGGAGCACTTCCTGCCGACGCCCGTGCGCTCCAGGCGCTGCCCGGGGTCGGTCCCGCGACGGCTGCGGGGATTCTCGCCTTTGCTTTTGACCAGCACGCCGTTTATCTCGAGACCAACGTGCGCGCGGTCTTTCTCCACGAGCTCTTCCCCGGAGAGGGGGCCGTCTCCGACCGAGAGCTGCTCCCGCTCGTGGACGTAACATGCCCCGCGGACGCCAGCGACCCCGCCGACGACCCACGGACCTGGTACTACGCCCTGCTCGACTACGGCGCCTACCTCAAGCGGACGGTCCCCAACCCGAGCCGCCGCTCGAGCGGGCACACCCGCCAGTCCCGCTTTGAGGGCTCGCACCGCCAGAAGCGCGCCGCCGCGCTGCGCGTCCTTCTCGCTCACAGGGAAGAAGCGGCCGGTGGGCCGACCCTCGAGGCAATTTCCGCGGAGCTTGCAAGCGAGGAGGAGAAGTCGGGTAGAAGCCCCTTAAGCGCACCGGAGGTGCGGGCGCTGCTCGACGAGCTCGCGGCGGAGGGCTTCTGCCGACTCGTCGGGGACGCATGGTGCGTCTAGCTGAGTAAGGTATTGCGTGGTCGGGCAGGGGCCCGACCGGACAACGCCCCCGCGGGGGCGGGAGAGGAGTTCCGATGGCCGTTGACTTTGAGAGCTCGCAGACGAAGAAGAACCTCGAGGCAGCGTTCGCCGGCGAGTCTCAGGCCACCAACAAGTACGCCTATTACGCGAGCAAGGCCAAGAAGGAGGGCTACGTCCAGATCTCAAACATCTTCACCGAGACCTCCGGCAACGAGCGCGAGCACGCCAAGCTCTGGTTCAAGTACCTCCACGGCGGCGAGGTGCCCGACACCCTGACCAACATCAAGGACGCCGCGGCGGGCGAGAACTACGAGTGGACCGACATGTACAAGGGCTTCGCCGAGACCGCCGAGGCCGAGGGCTTCACCGAGATCGCTGCCAAGTTCCGCATGGTCGGCGAGGTCGAGAAGCATCACGAGGAGCGCTACAACAAGCTGGCCGAGCGCATCGAGGCCGGCGAGGTCTTCGCGCGCGAGGGCGTCAAGGTCTGGAAGTGCCTCAACTGCGGCCACCTGCACGTGGGCGCCGAGGCCCCCGAGGTCTGCCCCGTGTGCAACCACCCGCGCGCCTACTTCGAGGAGCACGCGATCAACTACTAGTCGCCTGACCCAATCGAGCCGGTGGCTCCCCGGTCCCGCACGCGGAAGTGCGCTTCGCGAAACTTCCGCTTAGCGGGACCGGGGAGCCCTCTCATGTGCCGCTCCCGCCCGCCCCGCGCTGTGGCTCCACGCGCTTAGCAATCGTGGCGCTTTCGGGCCCCGCCGACCGACCGCCCGCCGCAAACCGACCCCTGCTCGCGGGCGCATTGGTCTCACTCACGGTTTTTTCGTGGACAGCGCATTGACGAAATTGGCACAATGGGTGTTGTTCTGCGCGCTTTGATTTTGCGTCGGAATGCCCGCGCACGGGGCGCGGTGCCAAGACCTTCGAGGAGTGAGACATGGAAGCTCTCGACAGCACGCTCTACCTGAGCAACGACGACCTGTTCCTGTTCGCTCGCGGCGAGTGGTATCGCAGCTACGAGAAGATGGGCGCGCACCCCGCGCAAACGGATGACGGCACGAAGGGCTACCACTTCGCCGTCTGGGCCCCCGACGTCCAGAGCGTCCACGTCATCGGCGACTTCAACGGCTGGGACGAGACGGCCACTCCGCTCACCCAGACCGAGACCGGCGGCGTCTGGGAGGGCTTTGTCCCCGGCATCGAGGGCGAGTGCCTCTACAAGTACCTGATCGTCTCCGCCGAGGGCGAGAAGCTCTACAAGGCCGACCCGTATGGCTTCTACGCCGAGAAGATCCCGGGCACCGCCTCGCGCACCTTCGACCTCGCCGGCTACAAGTGGGGCGACGGCGCCTACCTGAAGAAGCGCGCCGCCCGCAACATGTTCAAGGAGCCGCTCAACATCTTTGAGGTCCACCTGGGCAGCTGGCGCCGCCACGGCGACGAGCCCCAGGGCGACCCGCGCCCCGACGGCACCTACCCCGGCCCCGGCGATCCCTTCCCCGCGCAGCGCGGCGTCGTCTACTCCTACGACGACCTCGCCGAGGAGCTCGTGGCCTACGTCAAGGACATGGGCTACTCCCACATCGAGGTCATGCCCGTCAACGAGCACCCCTTCGACGGCTCCTGGGGCTACCAGCCCACGGGCTACTTCGCGGCGACCTCGCGCTACGGCAACCCCAAGCAGTTCATGCACTTCATCGACGCCTGCCACAAGGCCGGCATCGGCGTGATCCTCGACTGGGTCCCGGGCGGCTTCTGCGCCAACTCCGAGGGCCTCGCCACCTTCAACGGCGAGATGCTCTACGAGCACAAGATCCACCCCAACTGGAACACCCACCAGTTCGACTACTCCCGCGGCGAGGTCCGCAGCTTCCTGGTCTCCAACGCCCTGTACTGGGCCGAGCTCTTCCACGCCGACGGCATCCGCATGGACGGCGTCTCGAGTATGCTCTACATGAACTTTGGCATCGACGACCCGGGCCAGAAGCGCTTCAACGAGAAGGGCACCGAGGAGGACCTCAACGCTTCCGCCTTCATCCGCCAGACCAACGCCGCGATGGGCAAGTTCTACCCCGACGTCATGATGATTGCCGAGGAGTCCACGGCGTGGCCGCTCGTGACCTACCCGCCCGAGAACGGCGGGCTGGGCTTCCACTTCAAGTGGGACATGGGCTGGATGAACGACACTCTGCACTACATGCAGACCGACTTCCCGTGGCGCCCCGGCAACCACCGCATGCTCACGTTCTCCACGATGTACCAGTTCAACGAGAACTTCATCCTGCCGCTCTCCCATGACGAGGTCGTCAACGGCAAGTGCTCGCTGATCACGCGCATGCCCGGAGACTACTGGCGCCAGTTCGCCGGCATGAGGGCGCTCGCCTTCTATCAGATGACCCACGCCGGCGGCAAGCTCAACTTCATGGGCAACGAGATCGCCCAGTTCATCGAGTGGCGCTACTACGAGGCCATCCAGTACTTCCTCGCCGAGCAGTACGAGACCCACCGCCACCAGCAGACCTTCGTCCGCGCGCTCAACCGCTTCTACAACGAGCACCCGGCGCTGTGGCAGCGCGCCTTCGAGTCCGAGGGCTTCGAGTGGATCGACGCCGACAACAACGACCAGTCGATCGTCACCTTCATCCGCAAGGGCGACAAGCCCGGCGACGAGCTCGTGATCCTCATCAACTTTGACGTCAACGCGCGCGAGGACTTCCGCATGGGCGTGCCCGAGTGGGGCGTCTACGAGGAGCTGTTCAACTCCGACGAGGAGCGCTTCGGCGGCTCCGGCGTCGTCAACACCGGCAAGATCAAGTGCCAGGACGAGCCGTGGAACGGCCGCGAGCAGTCCGTCGTCGTGCGCGTCCCGCCGCTGGCCGGCATGGTCCTCAAGCGCACCGGCGCGCTGCGCCGCCCGGCCAAGAAGACGGCGGCCAAGCCGGCGGCCAAGGCCACCAAGGCCGCGACCACCAAGACGGCTGCGACCAAGACGGAGGCAAAA
The DNA here is from genome assembly GCF_002159495.1 of Olsenella sp. An293. Taxonomy (GTDB): domain Bacteria; phylum Actinomycetota; class Coriobacteriia; order Coriobacteriales; family Atopobiaceae; genus Thermophilibacter. Next base: position 2,979 of record NZ_NFIT01000022.1, on the reverse strand, counting down.
AAGCCTGCTGCCAAAAAGCCGGCCGCCAAGAAGGCGCCGGCACAGAAGTCAGCAACGCGTAAGAAGGCTTCTGAGGAGTAATCGGAGTAGTAAGCTAAGTGGGGCCGCCCGGCTGGGCGGCCCCACACCGCCAAGGGGTCGACAAGCGACGACGACCCCTCGCGCGGCGCCCCAGCCGCGTGCCACCTGTCCTTGTCGCCCGATCTGAGGAGATGTTTTGACTACCGAGAAGATCTTTGAGAACGAGCAGGACTTCATCGAGCAGTATCGCGAGGCCTGCATGACGAAGTACGGCTCCAAGTTCGAGGAGTGCAGCAGCCAGGAGCAGTTCTACGTGCTCGCCGAGCTTATCGCCAGCAAGGCCCGCGCCATCCAGACGAGCTCGCACACCAAGGAGGAGAAGAAGGTCTACTACTTCTCCCTCGAGTTCCTCCTCGGCCCCCTGCTCGACAACTATCTGATCAACTTCGGCATCCGTGACCTCGTGGCCAAGGGCGTCGAGTCCATGGGCGCCAACCTCGAGGAGATCTGCCGCCAGGAGGTCGACCCGGGCCTGGGCAACGGCGGCCTGGGCCGTCTGGCCGCGTGCTTCCTCGACTCCATGGCCCACGAGGGCATCGCCGGCTACGGCAACGGCATGCGCTACCGCTACGGCCTCTTCCGCCAGTACATCGAGGGCGGCCGTCAGGTCGAGCGCACGGACAACTGGCTCGCCAACGGATTTCCCTGGGAGACCCGCAAGGACGGCAGCTCCGTGCTCGTGCGCTTTGGCGGCCAGGTCGTCCGCCACGAGGAAAACGGCCACTTCTGGTTCACCCAGGAGGGTGGCGAGATCGTCCGCGCCGTTCCCTATGACGTGCCGATCGTGGGCTTTGGCGGCAAGGTCGTGAACAAGCTGCGCCTGTGGTCGGCCGAGCCCTACACGGAGGACTTCGACCTCGACGCCTTCAACGCCGGCGACTACGCCCGCGCCAACAAGTTCCGCTCCGACGTCGAGGCCATCTCCACGATCCTCTACCCCAACGACGCGGGCGAGCACGGCCGGATGCTGCGCCTCAAGCAGGAGTACCTCTTCGTCTCCGCCGGCCTGCAGACCATCCTGCGCACCTATGAGCGCGAGTTTGGCCAGGACTGGGCCAACCTCGGCAAGCGCGTCTCCATCCACACCAACGACACGCACCCCGCCATGTGCGGCCCCGAGCTCATGCGCATCCTCGTTGACGAGAAGGGCGTGGGCTTTGACGAGGCCTATCAGATCTGCAAGGAGACCATCTCCTTCACCAACCACACGGTCATGCCCGAGGCGCTGGAGAAGTGGCCGATCAACACCTTCCGCAACCTCCTGCCGCGCCTCTACATGTTCATCGACGAGATCGACCGCCGCTACCGCGACAACCTCGCCACGCACCTCTCGCCCAACGACGGCAACTGGACCAGCGTCCTCGAGAAGACCGCGATCCTGTGGGACGGCCAGGTCCGCATGGCCAACCTCTCGATCATCTTCTCGCACTCGATCAACGGCGTCTCCGCGCTGCACACGCAGATCCTCAAGGACACCGTCTTCCACGAGTTCTACGAGATGATGCCGCACCGCTTCAACAACAAGACCAACGGCGTGACCCACCGCCGGTTCCTGTGCGAGGCCAACCCGTCCTACTCCAAGCTCATCACCGAGGCCATCGGCGACGGCTGGCTCGACGACGCCATGGAGCTCGAGAAGCTCGTTCCCTTTGAGCAGGACGCCTCGTTCCTCGAGGGCATGGAGGTCGCCAAGAAGGCCGACAAGGAGCGTCTGGCCGCTTACGTCAAGCAGACCTCCGGCGTGGTGCTCGACACCAACACGGTCTTTGACGTCCAGGTCAAGCGCTTCCACGCCTACAAGCGCCAGCTCCTCAACGTCTTCAAGGTGCTCGACATCTACAACCGCCTCATCACCGACTCGAGCTACAACCCGCGCCCGACGTCGTTCATCTTCTCCGGCAAGGCGGCCCAGAGCTACACCTTCGCCAAGGAGGTCATCCGCCTGATCAACTCGGTCGCCGACGTCATCAACAACGACGAGCGCGTGAACGACAAGATCAAGGTCGCCTTCGTGCCCAACTTCGCGGTCTCCAACGCCCAGCTCATCTACTCCGCGGCCGAGATCTCCGAGCAGATCAGCGTGGCCGGCGCCGAGGCCTCCGGCACCTCCAACATGAAGCTCATGATGAACGCCGCCATCACCCTCGGCACGCTCGACGGCGCCAACATCGAGATCTCCGAGCTCGTGGGCCCCGATAACATCAAGATCTTTGGCCTGCACGCCGACGAGGTCGACGCGCTTCGCGCCTCGGGCCGCTACTACGCGTGGGACATGTACAACTCCGACCGCGACCACCTCGGCCGCATCGTGGACATGCTCACCGACGGCACGCTCGCGCGCCTCTCGGGCAACTTCGACAGCATCCACGACTACCTCATGGTCGACAACGACCCGGATCTGGTCATGCGCGACTTCCACTCCTACGTCCAGGCGTGGAGCGAGCTGACCGAGTTCTACGGCGACCGCGCCGCATGGAACAAGTCGGCCCTTCACAATACCGCCAAGGCCGGATACTTCTCTTCTGACCGAACAATTCGTGAGTACATGGCTGACATCTGGCACATTTAGGTGTACGTGTTGGGGGGCCCGACGGCCCCCCATGCAATGGCTGTGAAAGGAGTGGGGGAATGAGCAAGAAAGAGTGCATCGCAATGCTCCTGGCAGGCGGTCAGGGCAGCAGACTCGGTGCGCTGACGAGCAACGTCGCCAAGCCGGCGGTCTCGTTCGGCGGCAAGTTCCGCATCATCGACTTCGCGCTCTCCAACTGTGCGAACTCGGGCATCACGACGGTGGGCGTCCTGACCCAGTACCGTCCGTACCTGCTGCACAGCTACATCGGGACCGGCGAGGCCTGGAACCTCGACGAGCGCGGCGGCGGCGTCTCGATTCTGCCCCCC
>NZ_NFIT01000021.1 GCF_002159495.1 Olsenella sp. An293 | reverse complement strand
GATCGCGTGCCAAACGTTGGTGTCAGAGCACCCCTGAAAAGGGGTGTGGCCACCGCCTAGAATCTTCAGTTACCACGCTGACAGAGACTTGGGAGATGACCACATGGACACTTTACAGCAGGGCGCGGCGCCGATGGCGCTGGCCGACATGCCGATGACCGCCGACGGCACGATCGACTTCAGGCGGCTCGCCGTCGGGCTCGTCGAGGGCTGCGTCAACGCCGCGATGGAGATGGCGGTCGAGGAGATCGCCGGCGAGGAGGGCGTGCGCCGCAACGGCTATCGCGAGCGCCGCCTGATGACGGTGATCGGCGAGATCACCCTCAGGATCCCCAGGCTGCGCGAGGGCAGCTACTTCCCCGAGGAGGTCCTGCGGCCCTACTCGCGCGCCGACCGGGCGATGGTGGGCGCGATAGCCGAGGTCTACAGGCTGGGCCTCTCCACCCGCAAGATCGAGCGGGCCGCCGCCGACCTGGAGTTCGGGCGGCTCAGCCCCTCCGCCGTCTCCAGGATGTGCGCGACGCTCGACGACGACGTGGCGTCCGTGCGCGAGGCCGAGTTCTCCCAGCGCTTCCCGTACCTGTGGCTCGACGCGACCTACGTGAGCTGCCGCGAGGGCGGGCGGGTCGAGGGCAGGGCCGTGGTCACGGCGATCGCCGCCGGCGAGGACGGCTCCAGGCGCTACGTCGGCCTGGACTACGTCGACGTGGAGTCCCACGAGTCGTGGAGGTCCTTCCTGCGGGGCCTCAGGCGCCGGGGCGTCTCGGGCGTGGCCCTCGTGGTCTCGGACGCCCACGCCGGCCTCAGGCGGGCGGTGCGGGAGGTCTTCCCCGGGTCCTGCTGGCAGCGCTGCGTGGCCCACCTGATGCGCGACGTCGCCGGGCGCCTCCGCAGGCGCGACGACCGCAGGCGCGCCCTGGCGGCGCTCTCGGCCGTCTTCCGCGAGCGCGACCCGGCGCTGGTGAGGGCCGCCTACGACAGGGCCGTGGAGGAGGTCGGCCGGCTCGAGCCCAGGGCGGCGGAGCTGCTCGAGGACGCCCGCGAGGACGCGCTGGCCTACCTCGCCTTCCCCGCCGAGCACAGGCTCAGGGTCCGCACCAACAACGTGCAGGAGCGCGCCAACCGCGAGATAAAGCGCAGGACCGACGCGGTCCAGGTCTTCCCCTCCTCGCGCTCGCTCGTGCGCCTGGTGGGCGCCGCGCTGGCCGACCAGAACGACCAGTGGGCCGCCGGCCACTTCATGGACGCGGAGGGGATGCGCGACCTGGGGCGCGACGCGGAGTCCCCCGCGCCCACCGAGGAGACGCTGCGCAGGGCGGAGGTGATCGTGCTGGAGGCGATGCGCGCCGCGGCCTAGGCGCTACAATCGGGCCGGAACGGGCGTGGCCCGACACCAACATTCGGCACACAACCGTTGGCTGAGAGCCGGCCTTGCTCCGGTGGCGAAAATGCCCGAAATAGTCATGGATCGAAGGCGGGTTTTGTTTTTCGCGCGGCCCGATTATGGACTGAAGGCCGATTTTGCAGAGGGCGGGCCATGCTGAGCCGCCTCCTCCTCTCCCTCGCGCCTACCTTGCGAAAGCGTAAGGTCTCGATAAGCGCGTTCGATGGCACCAGCGTGCTTGCCGGGCGAGTATGGTCGTGTACCAGATCCCAGACGAGAGGAGCCCCATGGCACCCGCTCACATTCGTCCCGTCGGCCCCGACGCTGCGGCGAGCTCCGTAACGCCCGCCCTGTCCTGCCAAAACGTCGAGAAGCTCTATGGCAGCCGCTCCAACGTCACGCGCGCCCTCGACGGCGTGTCCTTCGACGTCGCGGCCGGCGAGTACCTCGCCATCATGGGCCCGTCCGGCTCGGGCAAGACCACGCTGCTCAACTGCGTCTCCACGATCGACCGACCCACCTCGGGCCACATCTACGTGGACGGCCAGGACATCACTGCGCTGCGCCCGGGCCAGCTCTCGAAGTTCCGCCGCGAGCGCCTGGGCTTCGTCTTCCAGGACTCCAATTTGCTCGACACCCTGACCGCGCGCGAGAACATCGCGCTGGCGCTCACGATCAACCACGCGACCGCCCGCGACGTGCCCGGCCGCGTGGAGAAGGTCGCCGCCCGTCTGGGCGTCGCGGACGTGCTCGACAAGTTCCCGCACGAGATGTCCGGCGGCCAGAAGCAGCGCGTTGCCGCGGCCCGCGCCATCGTGACCAACCCGTCGCTGGTGCTTGCCGACGAGCCCACCGGAGCGCTCGACTCCAAGAACTCACGTCGCCTGCTCGAGAGCTTCGAGGCGCTCAACGCCGACGGCGCCACGATCATCATGGTCACGCACGACTCCTTCGCGGCAAGCTACGCGCGCCGCGCCCTCTTCCTCAAGGACGGCCGTGTCTGGAACGAGATCGTCCGCGGCGACAAGACGCGCAAGGCCTTCTTCAACGAGATCATGGACGTCGTGTCCTTCCTGGGAGGGGAGGGCGCAGATGTACGCTAAGATTGCGCTCGGAAACGTCCGCAAGTCCTTCCGCGACTTCGCGGTCTTCTTCCTCACGCTCGCCTTTGGAGTCTGCGTGTTCTACGCCTTCGGTTCCATCACCGACCAGGCCGCCGTCATCCAGATGGGCGAGGACCAACGCCGCATGGTGCAGGCCCTCGCGGACATCCTCTCCGGCCTCTCCGTGTTCGTCGTCATCATCCTGGGCTTTCTCGTCGTCTACGCCAACCGCTTCCTCATCCGGCGGCGCAAGCGCGAGTTTGGCATCTACCTCACGCTGGGCATGGACATCGCCCACGTGTCCTGGATCGTGGTCATCGAGACGCTCGCGGTGGGCGTGGTCGCGCTCGCGGTGGGCCTCTTGCTGGGACTGGCGCTCTCGCAGGTCATGATGTACGTCACGGCAGGTCTCTTCGAGGCCACGATCAAGGGCTTCGTCTTCGCGTTCTCGCCCGCGGCGGCGCTCTCCACCGTGGCGTGCTTCGCGGGCATCTTCCTCGTCACGCTCGTCTTCAACGTGACCACGGTCAGCCGCTACAAGCTCATCGACCTCATCAACGCCGACAAGGTGAGCGAGAAGGTCCGCCTGCGCAGCCTGCCGCTCTCCGTGGTGCTCTTCCTCGTGTCGCTCGCGCTGATCGGTGTGGCCTACAAGGTCCTGCTCGAGCACGGCATGATGGAGGAGGGCCCGTACTTCGCCATCGCCACGGGCCTGGTCACTGCTGGCACGCTGCTCTTCTTCTTCTCGATCTCCGGCTTTGCCCTGCGCGCGCTCCAGGCGAGCCCGCGGGCCTACCTCAAGGGCCTCAACATGTTCGTGATGCGCCAGCTCAACAGCCGCATCAACACCGCGTGGCTCTCCATCTCGATGGTGTGCGCGATGCTCTTCCTGGCCATCTGCGGCGTGTGCACGGGTTTCTCGGTGGCGACGGGCATGAACGAGAGCCTGAGCATGGGCACGCGCTATGACATGTCGCTCGTGAGCTACCCGATGGGCATGGCCTCGGCGCTCGTCTCCGCCGACCCCGAGGAGGGCCCGGCCGCGGAGGACGGCTACGACGCCATCGCCCGCCTGCGCGCCGACATCCCCAACTACGACGAGCTCTTTCGCGACGCCGTCCAGGTCAACCAGTACACCTACGACGCCGAGGGCAACGTGCTCGTGGACACCACGGTGGAGGAGCTCTTTGCCAACACCGACTTCACCGGCAACGCGACCATGCAGACCATGATGCAGGGCAACACCGACCAGCGCCTCGTCATCGTACCGGTCTCGCAGTACAACGCCCTGGCCCGGATGGCGGGCGAGAAGAGCGTTGAGCTCGCGGGCGATGAGTGCCTGCTCTGGAACGACATGTCGTCCCTCGACGAGCTCTGGGAGGCCGTGATCGCGCAGAACCCCGAGGTCGAGGTCCGGGGCCGGACGCTGCGCTTTGCCGACGAGCCGCTCGCGCACCTGCCCTTCTCGGACACGAGCGCAGGCGGAACGGTGTCGGGCGCACTCATCGTCCCCGACGACTTGGTCCCGGAGGGCGTCGGCCCCACCTCGACCGTGGTGAACCTCATGTACGCGGGCGAGCGCGCCGAGGTGGAGCCCGCCGCCGTCGCCGCGATCGACGAGGCCTATGGCGACATCATGAACCAGGGCTCCACGCTCGACGCTTGGCCGGTCTGGATGTGCACGACCGCCCAGAGCCTGCTCGATCAGGCGTCCGGCACCACCGTCGTGGTCACCTATCTGGCGATCTACATCGGCGTGATCCTGCTCGTGTGCTGCGCGACGGTGCTCGCCCTCCAGCAGCTCTCCGAGGCGGCGGACAACGTGGGCCGCTACCGCGTGCTCGCCGAGCTCGGCGCCGAGAAGCGCATGATCGACCACGCGCTTCTCGCCCAGGTGGGGGTGTACTTCCTCTTCCCGCTGGTGGTGGCCGTGGCGCACGCGGCGGTGGCGCTCTCCGTGGTCAACGACATCGTGGCTCTGCTCACGGGATTCCAGATCGGCACGGCGCTCGTGGGGACCGTGGCCTTTGTCGTGGCGCTCTACGGCGGCTACTTCCTCGTGACCTACCTCACGTCCCGAAGCATCCTCGCCCGCACGTAGGTCAATTGGGGACGTGTTTTTTCGTGCAGACAAAAAGGGACAGGTTCGGGGCGGCTGGAATGCCGCCGCCCCGAACCTGTCCCTTTTTGTCTGCACGAAAAAACACGTCCCCAATTGACAGACCCGTTGGCCGAATGGCCTCAAGCAGGGAGTGAGCCTCGTCGGTCACACGGGTACTATAGATGGGTACGAGGGTTCTGAAGCTCATGCACGCGACCAGGAGGTGTCCCATGGGACTGTTTGAGAGGATCAAGAGCGCGTTCGTCTCGTCCGACGGCAAGGTGACGCACCCCGAGGCGACCTTCGCCACCCGCCCTGACACGGTGTATGCCCCCGTCTCGGGCGTGCTCCTCAGCCTGCAGGAGGTCAACGACCAGGTCATCTCCGCCGGCCTGCTCGGCGACGGCTACGCCATCCTGCCCACCGGCTCGGGCGTGCTCTACGCGCCGGTCTCCGGCCGCGTGAGCGTTGTCACCGTCACCAACCACGCCATCGGCCTGCGCACGGACGACGGCATCGAGGTCCTCATCCACATCGGCATCGACACGGTGAAGATGGATGGCAAGGGCTTCACGCGCCTCGTCGAGGCCAACGACGAGGTCCGCGCCGGCCAGCCGCTCATGACCTTCGACGTCGAGGCCATCAAGCTCGCCGGCTACGAGGAGGTCGTCGCCTGCGTCATCTCCAACCCGGACGCGTTTAGCAACATCGAGCACGTCGGCGACTCCGGCACCCTGCTCGGCGGCCGCCCGCTCGTCAAGCTCGGCGACCCGCTGCTCGTGGCTCGCAAGGCATAAGGAAGGAAGGAAGCTTAAAGATGGGTCTTCTCGACAAGTTCAAGAGCAAGTTCGTCTCTGCCGAGGGCAAGGCCAACCCGCCCGAGGCCTCGTTTGCCACGCGCTCAGACGCGGTCTATGCCCCGATCTCCGGCGTGCTGGTGAGCCTGCAGGAGGTCAAGGACGAGGTCCTGCCGGTGGGTCTTCTCGGCGACGGCTACGGCATCGTCCCAACCACCGACACCGGCATCATCTACTCGCCGGTCTCCGGCCGTGTGGGCGCCGTCACGACGACCAACCACTCTATCGTGATCGCCACCGACGAGGGCATGGAGGTCCTCGTCCACGTGGGCATTGGCACCGTCAACATGAAGGGCAAGGGCTTCAACAGCCTCGTCAAGATGGGCGACGCGGTCCGCGCCGGCCAGCCGCTTCTGACCTTCGACAACGCCTCCATCAAGCTCGCGGGCTACGACGACGTCGTCACCTGCACGATCTCCAACCCGGACGCGTTCTCCAAGGTCGAGCACGTCGGCGACTCCGGCACCCTGCTCGGCGGCCGCCCGCTCGTCAAGATCGGCGACCCCCTGCTCGTGGTCAAGAAGTAGAAGTGTTACGATAGAAAGTAGCCAAGGCTCCGTACGTAAGGGCGTGCGGAGCCTTTCTGCTGAGAAGAACGATCAGGCAGAGAAGGTCAGACGGAGAAGGGAAGCAGCATGGCACGCGTCTTCATCAGTCCCAGCAAGTACGTCCAGGGCCCCGGCGAGCTCGCCCGCCTCGGCGAGTACGTCAAGGCCTACGGCGCCCACGCACTCGTGGTCATCTCCGAGGGCGGCCTGCGCCGTTCCGGGGACGTCATCTCCGCGAGCCTCGAGCAGGCCGGCGTGGCCTGCACCTACGACAACTTCAACGGCGAGTGCTCCCAGGCCGAGATCGACCGCCTCGTGGAGGTCTACCGCGCGGCAGGCACCGACGTCGTCGTGGGCGTGGGCGGCGGCAAGATCTTCGACACCGCCAAGGCCGTGGCCGCCGCGGTGAACGCGCCCGTGGTGATCGTGCCCACCATCGCCGCGACCGACGCCCCGTGCTCGGCGCTCTCCGTCATCTACACCGACGAGGGCCAGTTCAAGGAGTACCAGTTCTTCAAGAGCAACCCCAACCTCGTGCTCATGGACACCGACGTCATCTCCAAGAGCCCGGTGCGCCTGACGGTCTCCGGCATGGGCGACGCGCTGGCCACCTACTTCGAGGCCCGCGCCTGCACGCGCTCCGACGCCACCACCTGCGCCGGCGGCCACGTCACCGAGGCCGCCATGGCCCTCGCACAGCTCTGCTACGAGACGCTCATCTCGGACGGCCTCAAGGCCAAGCTCGCGCTGGAGGCCGGCGCCTGCACCGAGTCGGTCGAGAAGATCATCGAGGCAAACACCCTGCTCTCCGGCCTGGGCTTTGAGTCCGCGGGCCTCGCCGGCGCGCACGCCATCCACAACGGCATGACCGCCCTTCCCGAGACCCACGCCTACTATCACGGCGAGAAGGTCGCCTTTGGAACGCTCACCCAGCTCGTGCTCGAGAACGCCGACGAGCTCTACGAGGTGCTCGACTTCTGCGTGGAGGTGGGCTTGCCGGTGACCTTCGCGCAGCTCGGCGTCGAGGACGCGAGCTACGAGCGCGTGCTCGAGGTCGCCAAGCTCGCCTGCGCGCCCACCGACACCCTCGGCAACATGCCCTTCGAGGTCACGCCCGAGAAGGTCGCCGCCGCCATGCTCGCGGCCGACGCCTACGGTCGCGCCGCCCTGGCGGAGTAGATCGGTCACTTGGTGCGGGTTGCGGACGGTTCCGACTCAGATTTCGTCCGCAACCCGCACGCGTTCGGGATAGGTGCGGGTTGCGGACGGTTCGAGCCCAAAAACCGTCCGTAACCCGCACGTTCTTCTCGGCGCGCATGAAAAACGGGGCCGGCCCCAGCTGGGACCGGCCCCTCGTCATGCCAAGGTGGCGTACGGGCCTACTCGTCCTTCTCGCCGGAGAGCGAGGCGTAGAACGTGGCGTGATCGAAGACCTCCTGAATGGTCTTGCCGTTGACGAAGGGAAGGGCGAGGAACTCGTCGACGGTGGGGACGAGCTCGGAGCAGTCGACGAAGTGGTTCTTCTCGTTGCGACGGCTCGTGTCCTGGGCGCGCCAAGACTCATAGTTGCAGTCGGTAAGATAGTAGACGGTCGAGCCGATCTTCATGTACACGGAGTGATTACGGTGCAGGTACTCGACCAGTCCCTCGTAGTTGATGTCGAGAGCCTCGGCTGCCTTCTTTCCCATGGCGGTTCCTTTCTACGGAGGCCAAACGGACGTTAGCTAGAGTGTAACCCGTGGGCGGCCGGGTTATGCGTCTGTTCTCAAATTGTTAGGCGAGCGTCTGGCAAGGTTCCACGAACGTTTCCGGTGGCATCCCGGAATCTTCCCGGGAGGTGTCGTCAGAGGTGCCGAGAAGAACGAGCTGCCCCTAGCCCAGGATGGCCCGCGCGAGTTCCGCGGGAGTTTCGACGAACGTCGTGGCGCCGGCTTCGACGAGCTCCTCGCGCGTGCGAAAGCCCCAGGTGCACGAGAGGCACGGGCATCCCGCGTTGGCCGCCGTCTGCACGTCCACCTCGGAGTCGCCCACGTAGACCATGCCGTCGCGGCTACGTCCCATGCGCGCGAGCGCGGCCTCGACCATCGCGGGCGCGGGCTTCTTGGAGATGCCGGCGGCCTCGTTCTCTCCCAAGACTGCGTCGAAGGTTCCCGGGAACTGCCGCTCCACGAGCTCCTGAACGGCAAAGTCGGCCTTGTTGGAGACCACCGCGAGCGCGACGCCGGCCGCGCGCAGGCGCTCGAGCATCTGGGGGATGCCGGGGTAGGGGCCCGTGTGGTCCTCGCAGTGCGCGCCGTAGTGGCGCTTGAAGTCCTCGAGCACTGCGGACTCGACGTCCGCCGGGGTGCCGGCGGGCACGGCGCGGTGGATGAGCAGGGCGATCCCGTTGCCCACGAAGCGGCGCACGTGCTCGATGGGGTGCGCGGGCATCCCGTGCGCGGCGAGCGCGGCGTTGGTGGAGAGGGTGAGGTCCTCGAGCGTGTTGAGCAGGGTTCCGTCGAGGTCAAAGACTGCGGTCTGGTAGGCGGGCATGGTCGCTCCTTCGTTTGGCCGGTCCGGGCCGCAGGCTAGGGTAGCACGTCGGGCGGGCGGTGGCCGCGCTTCTCGCGCGGTTGCTTAGAATATGCGCCTTATCCGGGATTTGGGGGCCGGCGCGCTTAGGATATGCGACTCATCCGGGGCGGCGGCGTGGCCCGGCTTAAGAATCGCGTCCCATCCGGGACCACAGGTCCTTCTCGCTTAGCTTCTGCCCTTCATTCGGAGGCGAGAATAACGTGCGACTTTATGTCTGCGCCCAGCCCGGTCCGCCCCTTCCGGACGAAGTGCGATCTCTAAGCAGGAAAAACCCAAAATCCCGGATGAGACGCAAAAGTTAAGCAGCGGCAAGGCCGCATGCGGGCGGCGGCGCGGGACGAGGCTCGCTACTGCGCGGCGCCCTCGGGCGTGCCGTCGTACTCGATGCGTTGCGGGGCGGCGTCGCCGAGGCCAAAGAACAGGCTGGTCAGCGGGACGTCGAGACCGTCCGCAATCTTTACGAGCACGTCCAGCGTGACGTTGCTCTTGCCGCCGATGAGCTGGTTGAGGTGCGAGCGATCGACGCCGATCATGGCCGCGAACCGGGACTGGCTCAGCCCCTTCTCACAGCAAAGCCTGCCGACGTTGCTGCCGACACGGGCGCGGACGAACTTGCAGGCTTCAGCGGTATCCATGTGCTCAAGGCTACCGAGCGCCGCCGTCTGAGCTGTTGGATATAGACCACAGCTAAAGAATCTGCTATAGCCTAACTGTTGAATATATCCAACAGTTGAGGCGGAGCGATGGAAGGTCAGGTCAAATCACGGCAGCGCGTCGTCGACCACGGTGAGGTCTTCACTGCCGAGCGCGAGGTCAACGCCATGCTCGACCTCGTTAAGACGGAGACCGAGCGCATCGACTCACGCTTTCTTGAGCCTGCCTGCGGAAACGGCAACTTTATCGCGGAGGTGCTGCGGCGCAAGCTTGCCGTCGTGGCCTCGCGTTACCGCAAGAGCCCACTCGAGTACCAGCGCTACGCGTTCCTCGCCGTCTCGAGCATCTACGGCGTGGAGATCCAGCCGGACAACGCGCAGGAGTGTCGCGACCGCCTCTTCGACATCGTCGAGAAGGACGCGCGCTCGTCGATCAAGGGTGCCGTCGAGCCCGCGTTCCTCGACGCCATCCGCTACGTGCTGGAGAAGAACATCCTCTGCGGCGACGCCCTGACCCTCAAGGACGCGAGCGGCGAGCCCATCACCTTCGCGGAGTGGTCGCTCGTGACAGGCGACCTGGTCAAGCGGCGCGACTTCCTGCTGAGCGAGCTTCTGGAGGGAAACGTCGAGAAGGGCGGCCAGGCGTCGCTCTTCGGCGAGGCCAACGCCCTGTGGGAGTTCGACGAGGAGACCCAGGGCTACATCCCCGCAGCCATACGCGAGTACCCGCCTACGGACTATCGGGAGGTGAGCCGCGTTGGCTAACCTTCTCAGGCGCTCGTACAACCCGGATGTCCTCACGTGTCTGGCAAACCTCTCCAACGACGAGGTCTTCACGCCGCCGGAGCTGGCGAACCAGGTGCTCGACCTGCTGCCGAAGGAGCTGTGGAGCGATCCGAACGTCAAGATCCTGGACCCGTTCTGCAAGTCGGGCGTCTTCCTGCGCGAGGCGGCCAAACGCTTTATCAAGGGGCTCGAGGAGGTCTATCCCGACCTTCAGGAGCGCGTGGACCACATCATGCACGAGCAGCTCTTCGGCATCGCCATCACGGGGCTGACCGCGCTTCTCTCAAGGCGGGGCCTCTACTGCTCCAAGTACCCCAACGGCCGCTTCTCCGTGAGCGCGTTCGACGGGGACGAGGGCAACATCCGCTTCCGAAACATCAAACACACGTGGCGAGAAGGACGATGCGTGTACTGCGGGGCGTCGCAGGGTCAGTACGACCGCGACGAGAGTCTCGAGACGCACGCCTACGAGTTCATTCACACCACGCACCCCGAGGAGATCTTTGGCATGAAGTTTGACGTCATCGTGGGCAACCCGCCGTATCAGCTGAGTGATGGCGGCGCACAGGCAAGCGCGAGTCCAATCTATCAGCTGTTCGTTGAGCAAGCAAAAAAACTAAATCCTAGATATTTAACAATGATTATCCCGTCTCGTTGGTTTTCCGGTGGGAAGGGATTGGATGCATTTCGAGATGAAATGATTTCCGATAAGCACGTACGCATCCTTCACGATTTCACCAATGCGGCTGATTGCTTTGGAACGGGTGTCGAAATCAAAGGCGGTGTCTGCTACTTCCTCTGGGAGCGCGAATCGGAAGGCAAGTGCCAGATTGTTACTCATATCGGAGACTCTGCTTTTGAGCAGCAGCTTCGTTATTTAAAGGAACCTGGATCGGAGTTCCTAATTCGTTATGAGGAAGGGGTGAACATCTACCGAAAGGTTGTTAACGAGCAGTTCGAATCATTCTCAAAGCTGGTGAGCTCCCAGAAGCCTTTTGGATTGAGAACATTTGTCCAAGGAGATAGCAAGCCGAGTGTTGATAAGCCAATAAAGCTGTATCAGCGAGGCGGCGTGGGCTACATTGGGCCCTCTGAGATAGAGAAAAATCAGGAAAGCATAGACCGGTGGAAGATTTTTATTTCTAGGGCATACAACGCTGGCGATGCTATTCCGCACCAAATAATTGGGCAACCAATTCTTGCTAGTCCCGGGTCGTGTTGTACGGAAACCTACGTCATGATTGGTCCATTTAGCCAAGAATCTATTGCTAGAAATGTTATGAACTACATTAGGACTAAGTTTTTTAGGTTTATGGTGTCATTGATTAAAGTTTCTCAGATGGCTCCAGCTAAAGTATATGAATTTGTACCAATGCAGGACTTCTCTTCCCGTATTACCGACCAAGCATTGTATGGGCGGTACAGCTTGACTAAGCGGGAGATTGAGTTCATCGATTCGATGATTAAGCCGATGGATCTGGACGATTCCAATGACTAGCGCCTCCTTCTTCCCCCAGCGCCCGGACGTCCATCCGCAGATCTACGCCTACCATGACCTCTACGTCGAGCACGACGGTCTGCTCAAGGTGGGTTTCACCAAGCATGACGTCGAGCGTCGTGTGGCGCAGCAGTTCCCGGTGATCCAGCCGGGGGAGGGCAAGCCGTACGAGATCGTCTTCTCCGAGTCGTCCATGCGCGAGGACGGAACCTCCTTCACCGACCACGACGTCCACAAGCGACTCCAGGCCAATGGCATCCAGAACGTGGGCGGCGAATGGTTCCGCTGCACGGTCGACGACGTGCGCAACGCCTGGCTCGAGGTGCGCGACCGCAGGGACTACGAGAGCCGTCGCACCGAGAGCTTTGCCATGCGCCCCGAGCAGCGTGCCGCCGTGGAGAAGACCGAGGCCTACTTCCGCCGCTGCGAAGCTCCCGGCTCCCATGACGCGACCAAGTTTCTCTGGAACGCCAAGATGCGCTTCGGCAAGACCTTTGCCACCTACGAGCTCGCCAAGGACATGGGCATGCGCCGCGTGCTGGTGCTCACCTTCAAACCCGCCGTGGAGGATGCGTGGCGGGACGACCTCGAGTGTCACATCGACTTCGATGGCTGGCAGTTCGTGGCAAAGGACGGCCGAACCTACGAGGAGTGCGACCCCTCGAGGCCCATCGTCTGCTTCGGCTCGTTCCAGGACTACCTGGGCGTGAATCGCGAGACGGGCGGCATCAAGGCCAAGAACGAGTGGGTGCACCTCGAGGACTGGGATCTCGTGGTCTTTGATGAGTATCACTTCGGCGCTTGGCGGGAGAAGGCTCAGGACCTGTTTGCCGTCCAGAGCGACGAGGTGGTGGACGTTGAGGTTGATGATAGCGGCAACGCCATCGACGAGACCTGGCTTCCCATCCAGTCGCGCTTCTACCTCTACCTCTCCGGCACGCCCTTCCGCGCCCTCAACTCCGGCGAGTTCATCGAGGATCAGGTCTTCAACTGGACCTACTCTGACGAGCAGGCTGCCAAGGAGCGCTGGGTCGGCGCGGACAACCCCTACGAGACGCTGCCGCGCATGGTGCTCATGACGTACCGCGTGCCGGACGCCATAACGCGCATCGCCCGACAGGGCGAGTTCAACGAGTTCGATCTCAACCTGTTCTTCTCGGCAGAGGGGCGGGGCGTATCCGCGCGCTTCAAGTACGAGGAGTACGTGCAGAAATGGCTCGACCTCATTCGCGGCTCTTCGACGGATACCTCCGTGGACGACCTCAAGCTGGGCGCGGAGAAGCCCCCGATGCCCTTCTCGGACACGCGCCTGCTCTCCACCCTCACGCATACGCTGTGGTTCCTGCCCAACGTGGCCTCCTGCGAGGCGATGGCCAACCTCCTCGCCCAGCGCCAGAACACGTTCTTCCATGACTACAACGTTATCGTTGCTGCTGGCAACAGGGCCGGCATGGGCGTGGACGCGGTCTGGCCCGTGCGCCGCGCCATGGGCGATCCCCTGGCAACCAAGACCATCACGCTCTCCTGCGGCAAGCTCACCACTGGCGTGACCGTCAAGCCGTGGAGCGGCGTGTTGATGCTGCGCAACCTCAAGAGTCCCGAGACCTACTTCCAGACGGCCTTCCGCGTTCAAAGTCCGTGGACCACGCGCACCGAGAAGGGCGAGATGCAGGTTCTCAAGCAGGAGTGCTACGTCTTTGACTTTGCGCTTGACCGGGCCCTGGCCATGGTCTCCGACTACAGCTGCCGCCTTTCCGTGAACGAGACGAGCCCTGAGCGCAAGGTGGGGGAGTTCATCAAGTTTCTCCCTGTTCTCGCCTACGACGGATCGGCCATGCGCGAGGTCAACGCCGCGGAGATTCTGGACATCGCGATGGCGGGCACCTCTGCCACGCTGCTCGCGCGTCGCTGGGAGAGCGCGCTTCTCGTCAACGTGGACAACGACACGCTGCGCCGCCTGCTCGCAAGTCCCGAGGCCATGAAGGCCCTCATGAGCATCGAGGGGTTCCGCAGCCTGAACGACGACATTCAGACCATCATCAACAAGTCCGAGGCCGTCAAGAAGGCCAAGAAGGAGAAGGGCGAGCTTACCCCCAAGGAGAAGAAGCAGCTCTCCGAGGAGGAGAAGGAGTTCAAGAGCAAGCGCAAGGAGATACAGGAGAAGCTCATCAAGTTCGCCACGCGCATACCCGTGTTCATGTACCTCACGGACTACCGCGAGCAGTGCCTGAAGGACGTGATCACCCAGCTCGAGCCCGGGCTCTTCAAGAGAGTGACCGGCCTCGAGGTGCGCGATTTCGAGCTCCTGGTCTCGCTCGGCGTCTTCAACGACTCCGTGATGAACGATGCGGTCTACAAGTTCCGGCGCTACGAGGACGCGAGCCTCTCGTACACGGGCATCGAGCGGCACGCGTACGACTCGAGCGTGGGCCTCTTCGACACGGCGCTCTCGCGCGAGGACTACGAGGTCATGAAGCTGCGCGACACACGGCTGGGCTCGGACGGCACCGTGAGCGGGCGAGCCGGGCGCGTGATGGATGCTGCTGGGGTTGACGGCGCGCGCCAGCCGGATAGGGGGCCGGTGCAACGTCGCACAGGCGTGGCCGAGGCTTCGATGCCGCGCGAGACGGCCCGTCCCGCGCAGGACGTGCGGACCGCGGCGGAATCACCCTCCACCTCTGAGGCGACCGCGCTTCGTCCGAGCTTTCGGAAGGCGACGCCTCAGGAGCTGGCGATGCTTGCGGTTGGCGACGCCGTGCGCCACAAGGCGTATGGAGAGGGCCGGATCGTGAGCATCGGCGGCGGTATGATCAAGGCCCGATTTGGCGACAAGGACCTCATGTACAGCTTCCCCGGAGGTTTCGAGCGAGGCTTTCTTGGACTCTAGGCTCGGAGGTTTTGCTGCCTCCATTGTTCTTCTCGTCGGGCGCTCTGCCACGCGATCGAGTCAGCCGTCAAGTCCGAGGAGCGTCCCGATGCGGGTGTAGGGCACCATGTCGCCCCGGGGCGTGCGCGCCTCGGCCTCCCCACCGTACACGACGGCCTGCTGCCGGACGTCCAGGGAGAACTCGTCCTGAGCAATCTTGTTGAGGACGTCGAAGTAGCGCGACTGGTACGTGGTGGAGGACTTGCACTCCACGGCTCGCACGACGCGTGCGCCCCGCTCCACGAGGACGTCGATCTCTCGTTTGCGGCCGTCGCGCCAGAAGGTGAGCTGGGGGTCTCGCTTGCGCGCGTAGCCGCGCTTCTTGAGCTCGGAGATAACGGCGCACTCGAAGAGGGGTCCCTTGAGGGGGCTTCCGGACAGCTCCTCGCTGCTGGAGATGCCCATGAGGTGGGCGGCGAGGCCCGTGTCACAGAAGTACAGCTTCGGGGACTTTACGAGTCTCTTGGTTGGGCTGGCACAGTGCGGGCACAGGAGGAACACCAGATGGCTTGCCTCCAGGATTGACAGCCACTCCTTTGCCGTGTTGGGCGAGATGCCGCAATCAGACGCAAGCGAGGAGACGTTGAGGAGCTGACCTACCCTGAGGGCGCAGAGCTTCAGAAACGTCTGGAAGGCGGAGAGGTTGCGAACGCCGAGCTCCGCCCGAACGTCGCGCTCAAGGTAGGTGCTCACATAGTCGGGGAAAAAGTCGAGCGGGTCGATTCCGTCCGCGACGAGTCGGGGGTAGCCGCCTTGGTACAGCCAGTCGAACAGGCCCTCCGGCTCCTGGCCAGCCTCCGAGAGCTCGTGGTGGGAGAGGGGGAGCAGCGTGAAGAGGGCCACCCTCCCGGCGAGCGACTGACCGATTGACTTCATGAGCAGGAAGTTCTGTGATCCCGTGATGACGAACTGTCCGGGCTGGCGCGTCTCGTCGACGATGCCCTGGAGGTACGAGAAGAGCTCGGGCGTGCGCTGCGCTTCGTCGAAGATGATGTGGGAGGCGTGGCGGGAGAGGAAGAGCCGGGGGTCGTCCTCAAACTCGCTGCGGACGTCCGGGTCCTCCATGGAGAGGTACTCGTAGTCCGCAAACGCGCTGCGCACGAGCGTGGTCTTGCCTCCCTGGCGCGGTCCGGTGACGGAGAGGATGGGATATTTACCGGCAAGTTCGTGCAGTTTAGAGTGCATTTCTCGGTCGATCATCGCATCCTCCCAAGTCGCACTGACTGATTTGCGCAGTTTCTATTGAGAGTTTAACACAGACTCCACTGATGAATTAGCGCGCTTTCTACTGACGGATTAGCACAAGTTCTACTGACGAACCGTCGCAAAGGTAGGCGCTCGGCGCGTTGGCGGGGGGCACGGCCCCTGGCGCATCGTCCTTCTCGACTCGGCAGTATCTGAAATTGGCAGAGTTGGGCTGCCAATTTTGGGAAAAATGGCAGAGCTGGGCTGCCAGATGCATGGGAGGGCGCCGACGGGTCTTGGCCGCGGCCCTCCGCCCCCAGGTCCTTCTCACCCACCGCCC
>NZ_NFIT01000020.1 GCF_002159495.1 Olsenella sp. An293 | reverse complement strand
GCGGGGGCGGCTGCGGGTGCCTGGGGGGCATCGTCGGCATCCTGCTCGCGGTCCTGCTCGTTGCGGCCCTGACCTCAAGCCTCTCCACCTGCGGCGTCGCCTCCTTCGGGCCCTCCTACTCCGAGAGCCAGACGACGGTCGCGTCGGGCACCGTCCGCGAGAAGCTCCCTGCGGACGCCGTCACCAAGACCGACTACTACACCGACGCTGACGGCGACTGGATCCACGACGCCGGGCGCCTCACACGCGGCCTCGAGGAGTTCTACGACAGGACCGGGGTGCAGCCCTACGTCTACATCCTTCCCAACGGCACCACGTCCTCGGTCAACGAGCTCACCGCCGAGGCCGAGCGGCTCTACCCCGAGCTCTTCTCGGACGAGGGGCACTTCCTGCTCGTCTTCTGCGACGACGGAAACGGCACCTTCAACTGCGGCTACACCGTGGGGACCGCCGCCTCCGCCGTCATGGACTCCGAGGCCCTGAGCATCCTGGCCGACGAGCTCAACGATGCCTACAACAACGCCTCGACCGACGAGGAGGTCTTCTCGGACGCCTTTGCCAGATGTGCGGACCGCATCATGACCGCGGCCGAGGACGAGCAGCGCGGACAGACGACCGCCCTCGTTGTGGGAGGCATCATGGTCGTGGTTGCAGCGGGCGCCGCGATCGCCTACGTGGTCAAGCGCCGCCGCGACCGGCAGGCCGCCGAGCAGAAGCGCATGGAGGACATCCTCAACACACCGCTCGAGAAGTTCGGGGACCAGGACGTGGAAGATCTCGCCGACAAGTACGAGGACAAGGACTAGAAAGGAAACCTAGCATGGGCATTCTGGACCGCTTCACCACCATCGTGAAGGCCAACATCAACGAGCTGCTCGAGAAGGCCGAGGACCCGGCCAAGATGGTCGACCAGTACCTCGTCGACCTCACCGAGTCGCTCGCCGAGGTCAAGCGCGAGACCGCCTCTGTCATGGCCGAGGAGGCTCGCACCAAGCGCGCCGCCGACGCCAACGCCGACGAGGTCGCCCGCATGGAGGACCTCGCCAAGAAAGCCCTCAGGGCCGGAAACGAGGACGACGCCCGCGTCTTTCTGGCTAAGAAGCAGAAGCTCGAGGCGTCCGGGGCGGAGCTCTCCAAGGCCGCCGACGCCGCGCGCGCCAACGCCGACAAGATGCGCCAGATGCACGACAAGCTCGTGGGCGACATCGAGGACCTCAAGCGCCGCCGCGAGACGATCAAGGCAAAGATGTCCGTGGCCAAGACGCAGGAGAAGGTCGCTGGCTACACCTCCGGCGCCGACAAGGCCGAGAGCGCCATCGAGGCGTTCAACCGCATGGAGGAGAAGGCCGACAAGATGCTCGACACGGCTGACGCGATGGCCGAGCTCTCTGCCGAGGCCGTCGACGACGCCGAGGCCCTCGCAGAGAAGTACGCGAGCGCCACGAGCGACGCCTCCGTCGACGACGAGCTCGCCCGCCTCAAGGCCGAGATGGGCCTGTAGGAACGGCTCATAGATACCATTTGACCATATCGTCAGGTTAAAACGTCACATCAAAGCGGGGCGGACGCAATTCAGAGCGTCCACCCCGCTTTTCGTTACCACCGCTGAGGAATCGTTGACAATATAACCTGACGACATTGTCAATGCGTACCGGACAGCGTGGTCCAGAGGGCGATGAGCGCCACGATTACCACGCCGAGAAACACGACGTAGATACAGCCGATCGTAAGACCGGCCTTGAGGGCTCCGAGCGCGAGCCAGATCCGCTCCTTGGTCGTGAGCTCGATCTTCGGGCGGCGCTCACGCTGCTCGAAGGGCCGCACGCTCCCCCGCTGCGGGGCGTGCCCCAGAAGCGACGGCCGCTCCACCGCCGACATGTCGGCGATGACGCGGCCGTCGTCCTCAAAGTCGTCTGTCCTGCGCCTCGCAGCCACGGGCCCTACTCGTCGTAGAGGTGGCAGGACACGAAGTGGCCGGGCTCGAGCTCCTTCTGCTCGGGCGCGATCTCCTTGCAGCAATCCTTGGCAAACGGGCAGCGGGTGTGGAACTTGCAGCCCTTGGGCGGATTGGCCGGCGAGGGGATGGAGCCCTCGAGCACGATGCGATTCTGCTTGGCCTTGGGATCCGGGATGGGGATGGCCGAGAAGAGCGCCTTGGTGTAGGGGTGCAGCGGGTTCTTGAAGATGTCCGCGGTGAGGCCGTACTCGACCATGCCACCGAGGTACATGACGCCCACCGCGTCGGAGATGTGCTCGACGACGGAGAGGTCGTGGCTGATGAAGAGGTACGTGAGCCCGCGCTCCTCCTGGAGGTCGTGCAGGAGGTTGATGATCTGCGCCTGGATGGACACGTCGAGCGCCGAGACAGGCTCGTCGCAGACAATGAACTCGGGGTTCAGGGCGAGGGCGCGCGCGATGCAGATGCGCTGGCGCTGGCCGCCGGAGAACTCGTGCGGATAGCGCATCTTGTGGTAGGCCTGCAGGCCGCACTCCTCCATGACCTTCTCGATGTAATCGTCGAACTCGTCCTTGGGCACGAGGTTGTGCTCGCGGACGGCCTCGCCCACGATCTCGGAGATCGGGAGGCGCGGCGAGAGGCTCGAGTACGGGTCCTGGAAGATGATCTGCATCTTGGTACGGGCGTCGTGAAGCTCCTTGGCGCCCAGGCTATAGACCTCGCGCCCGTTGAAGAGCACGTCGCCGCCAGTCTTCTCGCCGGCGAGGCGCAGGATGGTGCGGCCGGTGGTGGACTTGCCGCAGCCGGACTCGCCCACGAGGCCCATGGTGTGGCCGCGGCGCAGCTTGAAGGACACGCCGTCGACGGCCTTCACGTAACCCTGGGTGCGGTTGAACATGCCGCCCTTGATCGGGAAGTACTTCTTGAGGTCGTTGACCTCGAGGATGATGTCCTCGGAGCCGGGGGCCTGCGTGGACGTGACGTCCACAGTCGCGTTCGTGGATGCCATTACTTGTCCTCCCCCTCGGCGCCCGTGCCGGAGATGAGGTCGTCGAGAACAGCGGCGGTCTCGCTGGCGGCCTCGGCCGTGGCGTTGTCGTAGTAGCGGTAGCAGCTCACCTCATGCGTGGGCGACAGGCGCACCATGTGCGGGTACTCGCCGTCGCACGCCTTGACGCAGAGCTCGCAGCGATCCTTGAAGTAGCAGTAGTTGGGCATGTTGACCGGGTTGGGAACCTTGCCCGGAATCGAGTAGAGGCGCTCGACCTTCTTGCCCACGACCGGCTTGGAGGCCATGAGGCCGATGGTGTAGGGGTGGGCCGGATGGTCGAAGATCTCCTCCGCGGTGCCCTTCTCGACGATGCGGCCGGCGTACATGACCACGACGTAGTCGGCCATCTCGGCCACGACGCCCAGGTCGTGGGTGACGAGGATGATCGAGGAGTTGATCTTGTCCTTGAGCGAGCGGAGCAGGTCGAGGATCTGCGCCTGGATCGTCACGTCGAGGGCCGTGGTGGGCTCGTCGGCGATGATGATGCGCGGGTTGCAGGCGAGCGCGATGGCGATCATGATGCGCTGGCGCATGCCGCCGGAGAGCTCGTGCGGGTACATCCCGTAGACGCCCTCGGAGTTGGCGATGCCGACGGTCTCGATCATCTCGATCGCGCGGGCCTTGATCTGGTCGGCACTCCAGTCCTTGCCGTCGTGGAGGGCGATGACCTCCTCGATCTGCTCGCCCACCTTGAAAACGGGGTTGAGCGACGTCATGGGCTCCTGGTAGATCATCGAGACCTCGGAGCCGCGGATCTTCTGCATGGCCTCCTCGGGGGCCTTGGTCACGTCGATGGCGTGGTCGCCGAGGTTAAGGCGAATCGAGCCGCCGGTGACCTGGCCCTGCGGGCGCTGCAGGAGCTGGATGAGCGAGAGGCACGTGACCGACTTGCCGCAGCCGGACTCGCCGACCACGCCCACCGTCTTGCCCACGGGAACCTCGTAGGTGACGCCGTCGACAGACTTGACAACGCCGGTGTCCGTGAAGAAGCAGGTGTGCAGATCGTCGAACTCGACGGCGTTGGCCGGGTTCTTCATCTCGCACGCGTACTCGGAGGGGTCGACGTTCTTGCGCTTGCGCAGCTTCTCGTAGCCCTCGGTGATCTTGCGGTTCTCCTTGGAGATACGACGGGACTCCTTCGCGGAAAGGTAGCCCGCCTCCTTCTTCTTATCAGATCCAAACATTGGCTACCCCTCCCTAGCGGTTCATCTTCGGGTCGAAGGCGTCACGCAGGCCGTCGCCCACGAAGTTGAAGCCGAGAACCGCGAGCAGCAGGCAGATGCCGGCGGGAATCCAGATGAACCAGTAGTTGGTCATGACGAAGGCGTTGTTGACGTCGGAGATGATGTTGCCCCAGGAGGCAAACGGGAACTTGACGCCCAGACCGAGGAACGAGAGCGTCGCCTCGGTGATGATCGTGGAGCCCAGGCTCATGGTGCAGGAGACGATGAGCTGCGGCATGACGTTGGGGATGAGGTGACGGATGATGCGGTGCGGGACCGTGATGCCCGTGGCCTCGGTGGCGAGCATGAACTCCTGCTCGCGCAGGGACAGGATCTGGCCGCGCACGAGGCGGGCGATGCCAGGCCAGGACAGGAAGCCGAGGATGAGCATGAGGTAAATCATGCGGATCCAGGGGTCGAGGCGCATGGCGTCCATCGCCGAGCCGAGGATGATGATGATCGGCATCGAGGGCAGGCAGTAGAAGATGTCGACGATTCGCATGATGAGGTTGTCGACCCAGCCGCCGAAGTAGCCGGAGATGCCGCCCATGATGACGCCCAGGCCGGCGGCGATGAAGACGACGATGAAGCCGATGATCAGCGAGACGCGGCCGCCGTACATGAGGCGGGTGAGCATGTCCATGCCGTTGCCGTCCGTGCCGAGCCAGTGCTCGAGCGAGGGGCTCGCGTAGCGGTCGTAGACCATGTTCTCGGTGGTCTCGGTGACGTTGTAGACCTTGGAGTAGGCGTCGTAGGAAATCGAGTAGGAGTGCTCGGCGCCGGCCTCGTCGGTGTAGACGACCTCAGACGCGTCGGCGTCGATGGCGGTGAGCAGGGCCTCGCGCAGGTCATCGGGAATGACGGTGTTGCCGTCGGAGGAGGAGATGACAAACGGGCTCACCATCGCGACGGTGGCGCCGGAGGCGTCCATCACGTTGCCGGACTCGTCGAAGGTGTAGGTGGCGCCGTCGGCGGTAAAGGTGTTGCCGGCGGCCTCGGCCTCCGCGGCGTCCGCGGCGGCGTCGCCCTCGTCGCTCTCGACGACGACGGTGCCGTCCTCGGTGACCTCAGGGGCGTCCTCGGCGGGAGCGTCGTCGGTCGCGTTTTCGGCGGAGATGGCCGTGATCGCGGCGATCTGGAAGTCGAACGACGGGGTCGTCATGCCGGCCGGCACGCTCACCACGTAGGTGGAGGCGTAGGCCACGATGCTGCCGCCCGAGCTGAAGGTGTAGAGGTCGGGGGCGGGCTGCTCGATCGTGTAGGTCACGCCGTCGCGCTCGAAGGACGTGGCGCCCTCGTTGATGGCGCTGTTGGCGTTGGCCTGGACCAGGGCGCCAAAGTCGGCGCCCTCGGCCGCGGTGTAGCGGCGCGTGGTGGTCTCGGTGATGCCGGCGTACTGCGTGTTGAGCTGGGTGGTGGTGGAGAAGGTCTCATCCTGGCCGTAGGGGCTGATGACACCGCCCAGGAACGAGAACAGGAACATCACCACGAGGATGACGAGACCCACGACGGCCAGGCGGTTGCGGAAGAAGCGCTTGGCGATAAGCGCGCCCGGGGAGAGCACCTTCACGCGGCGGTCGTCGTTGAGGGAGTACTGCTGGTCGTTGTTCTCGACCTGATCGTTCTTCTCGGCGGGCATGCCGTTCTTGGAATCGCTCATGAGTTACACCCGCCTTCCTAGGAGATGCGAACGCGGGGGTCGACCACCGCGTAGAGGATGTCGGTCAGGAGGTTGGAGAGCAGCGTGATGACGGCGATGAAGGTCAGGAAGAACATCGTGTAGGGGATGTCTCCGGCCGTCATGGCCTGGTAGGACGTGTAGCCGGTTCCCGGGATCATGAACAGCGTCTCGGTGATGAGGGCGCCCGAGAAAAGGCCGGGGAGGGACCCGCCGATGACGGTCACGAGCGGGATGAGGGTGTTGCGGAACGCGTGCTTGTAGATGACCTTGTGCTCGGGCAGGCCCTTGGTGCGCGCCGTGCGGATGTAGTCGGCGTTCAGGACCTCGAGCATGTTGGTACGCGTGTAGCGCATCAGCGAGCCGATCTGGATCACCGTGAGCGTCACGACGGGCATCACCATGTGGTTGACCATGTCGAGCGCCTGGCCGACGGCGTCGAGCTGGGCGAAGTCGCGGCCCATGAGGCCGTAGAGGTCAAACCAGCCGAGGCCCACCGAGAAGACCAGCTTGAGCAGGGTCGCGAAGAAGAACGTGGGCAGCGAGATGCCCGCGAGCGCGACGGCGGAGATGATGTAGTCGCCCTTGGAGTACTGGTGGGTGGCGGCGAAGATGCCCAGGGGCACCGCGATGGCGGTAGAGAACACGAAGGCGAGGCCGCCCATGGCAAAGGAGATGCCGATCGTGTTGTAGAACTCGGTCAGCACCGGCACGTTGAACTTCCAGGAGTCGCCGAAGTTGCCGGTGAGGAAGTCGCCGAGCCAGGTGACGTAGCCGATGGGGACCGGCAGGTCCAGGCCGTACTGGGCGTTGAGCTGGGCGAGCCACTCGTCATAGGGCTTGGCGCCGGGGGCCTGGGAGAGCTGCATGGCCATGGTCTCCACGTAGGAGGACGGCAGCGCGCGCATCAGGCCGTAGATGATGAAGGTCACGCAGAACAAGATGATGACCGAGATTCCGATGCGCTTGGCGATGTAGGTTCTCACGTCGCAAACGCTCCTCTCACTCATGCCCGCGCTTGCGGGCAGAAGAGACCCCTTTTCTGCGCTGGAAGGCGCAGGCTCCTTATGCTCCCAGCGCGGGAAGGAGGTCTCTAATCCAACAGGGAAGGCTCCCCTCAGCAACGCGGCGGGGCGCGACGGCTCATCGCCGCCGCGCCCAACCCGTCTTAGCTTGGGAAAGACTGAACTACTTGAGCTCGAGCTTCTCGATCTCGTCCTTCCAGGTCCAGTACGGGGTCTGGTCCTTGACGACGGAGTCGACGTTCACGCGCTCGGTGGAGACGAGCGTGCACTCGGAGCGCTGGTAGACAGGAAGCTCGACGCCCCAGTCGAGGATGATGTCCATAGCCTCCTTGTAGATGGGCTTGCGGCTCTCGGTGTCGAGGCTCTGGCGGCCGGCCTCGATGAGCTCGTCGAGGTCGGGGTCGTTGATCTGGTAGTAGTTCGTGGAGCCCTGGCTGTGGTAGAGCTGGTACATGTCGGGGTCAGCCGTGGACTGCCAGGCGGCGCACCACATCTCGGCGGCGCCGGACTGGTAGGACGCGAAGAGGTCGGCGGAGTTGGCGATGTCGTTCACGATGAAGTCGATGCCGATCGAGGCGAAGGCCTCCTTGGCCTCCTGCAGGATCATGAACGTGGGGTGGTCGCCCTGGCCGCCGCCACCGATGTTGCACTGGAAGCTCGGCACGCCCTCGGCGTTGAGCTTGACGCCGGCGGGGGCAGCGGTGACCTTGCCGTCAGCGACGGTGAAGCCAGCGGCCTCGAACCAGCTGAGGGCGCCCTGGAGGGCGGCGGCGTAGCGGTCCTCCTCGCTCATGTCAGCGGTGTAGAGCGGGTTGCCGGAGGCGTCGGTGGAGTAGCAGACCTCGTAGCCCGGGTCCGTCTCGTTGGGCGAGGCCCAAGAGGAGGTGGAGATCGGGTAGTTGAGGACGGAGGCGGTGTCGCCGTAGTAGGAGGCGACGCCGGAGTCACGGTAGGCGGCGATGAGGGTGAAGATGCCCTTGCGCAGCGCCTTGGAGGCGTCGGAGGCGGGCTCGCCGTTCACGCAGACGTTGCCGGCGGCGATGGCGATGTAGCCGTAGCCGCGGAAGTCGTGCAGGAAGGTGGAGAGGACGTCGCCGTTGACGTCGTCGTTGCCGTTGATCTCCTTGATCTGGCTCTCGACCTCCATGGAGTAGGACGGCTGGGAGACGTCGAGGGTGCCGGCCTGGACGCCGGTCACCATATCGGCCTCCTGGGTCTCAACGACGTTGAGGTTGGAGACCTTCGGGGCGCCCTTGTAGTAGTCGGCGTTGGCGGACATGTGGACGGTGCCCGAGGTGTAGTCGTCGAACTTGAAGGCGCCGGAGCCCATGGGCTGGCCGTTGAGGCTGCGGGCCTTGGAGAGGTCGCCCTTGGTGAAGCCGAAGGAGTTGTTCTCGTAGTCGTAGAGCGACTCGTCGCCGTAGTACTTGTAGGAGCACGGGGCAATGGAGAGCTGGTAGATCATCGTGGCGTCGACGCCGTTGGTGGTGACGGTCATGGTGTAGTCGTCGACCTTGACGATACCGGAGACGTTCGGGGCGGCGTCGCCGGTCTCAACGCCCTGGGTGCCCATGGCGTAGACGTCCTCGGGGATGAGGTCGGAGAGGGCGGTGCCGGCGGTCTCGGCCTCGCACGCGGAGAAGTTCCAGTCGTAGGCGGCGGCGATGGCCTCGAAGAAGGTGGTGGCGGTGGCGTCGGCGGGCAGGTCGGGGTAGTTCCAGCCAGCGGCGGCGGAGGCGACGTCGGTGGCGCCGTTCTCCATCATGTAGTCGACGATCTCCTGCGCGAACTTGGTGCCGCCGTCATCCACGGCCGCCCAGAAGGCGTCCTGCTGCTCCTGGGTCCAGTAGGTGAAGTCGGTGTTGTCACGGCCGGCGTTGCCGATGAGGGAGGCCAGCGTGGCCATGCCGGAGCGGTACTCCTGCAGGCCGACGATGTCGTTGGAGTAGAGGGTGGCGGAGCCGTCGTAGGTCGGGTCGAAGTACGCGTAGAAGGTGAAGATCGCGTCGTCGATGGTGACCGGGTTGCCGTCGTGGAACTTGATGTCGTCGCGCATCTTCACCGTGTAGGTGACGGTGCCGTCGGCGTTCTCCTCCATGGAGATGTCGGCGGGGCCGGTGTAGGTGTACTCGGTGCCGTTGTACTCCTTGGTCTCGCCCTCGATGGCGCTGAGGACGGGCTCGGCCATGCGGTCGGTCATGAGGAGCGCGATGTTGTTGAAGCTCACGACGTCCTGGTCAGCCGCGGAAGCGGTGAACAGCGGGCAGAACTTGCCCTCGAGGCCGTTGCCGGCGACGACGAGCGTGCCGGCGTGATCGCCGGTGTTGGCGTCGCCGTTGTCACCGGTCTGCTCGGTGGTGTTGTTGCACGCGGCGAGCGCGAGGGCGCCCATGGTGGCCGCGGACAGGCCGAGCATGTTCCTTCTGGTAACGAGCATGTTCCCTACCTTTCCTCCCGTAAGCGGGGATGATTAGGACCGCGACGCGCTCCCCAGCGCGACACGGTACGTGCGTTAGGCAGTTTACTTTTTTGAAATCTGAAACCAGCTCGAATGCCGTGCGCTTTCACGCAGTGGTTACAAACCAGTTTCTCCGATTCCGGTGAACGGTAGTATATCACCTGACAAACGGCATATTCCCAAAGAGGTTGACGCGTCGGGTTTGACATTCACGTCAGGTTAGATTGTCAAGTTCGTCACGTTAACATTCACGTCAGGTTAGTTTGTCAAGTTCGTCACGGCCCGCAGCTCACGCCACTCGTCCTCGAGGATCGCCATGAGGACGTCGTCGCAGTAGGTACCGTCGGGCAGCAAAACCGCGTCGCGGCACACCCCCTCGCGGACGAACCCCGCCTTGGCGTAGACGCGCTCCGCGCGTGGGTTGATCGAGAAGACGTCCAGCTCAAGGCGGTGAAGGCCCAGCCCCTCGAAGGCAAGGTCGCGCGTGAGCGCCGTAGCCCAGCTGCCCAGGCCCCGGTCACGCGCCTCCGGGCCAAAGAGGGCGATCCGGAAGTTGGCGCTTCTCGCCTCCCAGTCGATCTCGTTGATCACGCTCTCGCCCAGCACCGCGCCGTCAGGCGAGAAGAGCAGCAGGTCGCGACGGTCGGGGTCGTCCACGCAGCGCAGGAAGAAGCTCGTGACCTCGTCCTTCTCGTAATGGTCCTTGCTGCCCGTGAGCCGCGCGCCCTCCGGGTCAAACCGGTTGAACCCCGCCCAGTACGCGTCCACGTCCTCGGCGCGCGCCAGGCGCAGCATGTGACCGTCGGCCCGCTCCCAGCACACGTCGACCTTCTCCATGCTCTCCCCTTCGTCCCATCTGTCCCCCGCTCCAGAGACTATACGCCGCCCCATCCCGAGCCAACAGGAGGGTATGTACACCGCCTCTTTAGGGTATGTACACCGTCCCAGCCCGCCCGTCCTTCTCGGCAGTCCGTCTACCAGCGGGTTTGCAAACCGATAAGAACCGCGAGGCGTACATACCCTCCGGGCGGGGTGTACATACCCTCCAAAAAGGGCTCCAAAGAGGGGCAGACGCTGGCCCTACGCCACGCCGCTCGCCACAAACAGCCGGCGGACGTCGGTGCGGGCGCGCCAGACCGTGGCCCAGCACACGGCGAGCGCGCAGCCCGCCGCGATCGTCATGCACGCGCGCACGTCCATGACCTCCCCCAGCGCCCCCACGACCAGAGTGAGCGCGCTGCGCCCCGCCACGACGATCGCGCCCTCGAAGGCGTTCATGCGGGCGCGCAGCTCGTCGGGCAGGTAGGTCTGCACCGCCGCCTGCCGCAGCGTGGCGCTGTTGATGCCGCAGAAGCCCACCGCCGCTCGGTTGGCCAGCATGAGCGGGTACGGCAGCCACAGCAGGACCATGTCCATGAGCTCGTAGAGGTTGTAGACGCCAAAGCAGATGCCGAACTTGCGCTCGTCGGGGACGCGGAGGCGATACTGCACAACGCCGCCCAAGCTGCGCCCGGCAAACTCCGCCACCGAGAAGAGCGCGTAGAGCGCGGGCGAGAGCCCCGGCGTGGTGGAGAAGTACGCCACGAGCAAGGGCGCGTAGCCGCTCGCGACGCCGTTGGTCACAGCCTGGTAGGCGTACATGTTGGCAAGCCCGCGCTCGTCGCGCAGATAGCGCGCGGCCTCGCGGACGTCCGCCCACCACAGCGCCAGCGACGCGCGCTCGCCGTTCATGCGCCGCTCCTCGCGGACGCGAATGCGGCTCTCCACGGCCGCTGCCGCCGCGGAGAGGCAGCCCTGCGCCACGAGCACCCAGCCCACGCCCACCGTCTCGTAGAGCACGCCCGCCACCGGCATCATCACGACGTTCATGACCGGGTAGAGCATCGACGAGACCGTGTAGCCGCGCTGCTCCATGCCCTGGGGGATTAGCTTGGGGTACATGGAGTTGTACGCCAGCTCGTCAAACGCGCCGAGGGAGGAAATGATCAGCGAGAAGACGAGGTAGCCCACGTACGAGAAGCTGCAGCGCATCAGATACAGCCCGGCGAGCGCGTAGAGGACGGCGTTCACGCAGTCGCCCGCCACGAGGAAGGGCTTGCGCGGAAGACGGTCCATCCACGGCGCGGCCGCAATAGGCACCACGAAGTACGGCACGAGCTGGATGGCCAGAACGAGCGCCGAGGCGAGCGTGGATCCCGTCTCGTCGAAGACCAGAAACGAGAGCGCGAAGCTGCCCGCGATGCTGCCGATCGCCCCGAGCGCGGAGGCCACGGTCACGAGCGTGAAGTCACGCGTCCAGAGGGTGGTCGCTGCCATGTCTCACCGTCCTTCTCGTTGCCTGATTTAAGTATGACGGCACATTAAGCGAGAAGTGCGGCGGCGATTTGAGAAAATGCGCCAAGCTTATGGACGCTGATAGAGGCTAAGTTGGCATTTATGAGAGAAACCGGCGGCATTGGGTACAATCCCCACACGGCTCGGCGGTCAAACCGCGTACCGAGGGCAGCGCCGTTCCCGCGAGGGGAGGTGATGCCGATGGACGTCTCTGAGGTCGTTGCGTTTCTGGAGAGGTGCGTCAGCCTCGTCATGGCGATAGTAAGGCTCGTTCGGGAGGTGCGTAGGAAGTCCGGTGAACACGAGAGCCGCCAGCGCTAGGCGCCAGCGGCTCGCAACGTAAGTAACGGCACTGCCTAGGTCTGCCAACGTAGGCGGCCGTCGAGCCTATTGTACCCCGCTCGCGCCGTCATATTCAACGGCCGCGGGGAGCTTGAGCGGGAAGTCGCGCTCGAGCTCGAAGGCGGCGCGGTACTGGCGGTTGGCCGTGTGCCACTCGAGGACCCACGGCAGGTGAAAGGCCGCAAAGCCGATGGGCAGCTCCGCCCGGCAGCGCGCAAAGACGGCGAGCAGCGCCTTGCCGTATTCGGGGCGTCGCAGGTAGTCGGGGTGCTCCAGGCGAAAGCGCACCACGTCGCAGAGCTCGCCCGCAAGATCCTCCCCCACCTCGGTGCGCGGCTCGCGTCGCGCCTCGGGCACGCGGTCGAGCGCCGCGAGCGCCTCGTCGCGCCGGCCCAGCCCCTCGCAGCACACCGCGAGCTTGTGCAGGTCGAGCGCGCTCGGGTCCTCGAGCGTCGAGAAGAAGGCGTAGGCCCGCTCGAAGTGCCCGCACTCGGCGTGGGCGGACGCGGTGTTGTAGGAGATCGTCCGCAGCAGGTCCTTCTCGCCCAGCGTGCGCGCCAGCCGGCCGGCGACGCGATACTCGACCTCCATGTTCTCGAAGTCGAGCTGGTTGCAGTAGCAGTTGCCCAGACAGACCTTGGCCGAGAGCATCACGCGCGCCCGACCCTCCCGCGCGGCCAGCTCATAGGCCTGCCGAAGGAGGTCGATCGCCGGGGCGTAGTTCTTCTCGCCGCTCTCGTAGGCGGCCGCGCCGGCCTTGAGGTACGCGTACGCACAGGGATTGAGCCGCAGCGCGTCCTCGTAGCGACCCTGCGCGAGGCGCTGCATGCCCAGCAGGCGGCCGTCGAGAAGCACCTCGAGCTCGGGCTCCACCGGCCGGGCGGGCTTGGAGAAAAGCCCCTCGAGCAGCGCCGCCTGCGCCACGAGCGGGCTTGACGCGAGGTCGTCCGCGAGGTCGGCGAGCTCGTCGGCGAGCGCCGGGAGTGCCGCCTCGTCAAAGGAGAGGACGGCGTCGAAGCCGCGGTCCAGCACGTCGTGCGCGCGGGCGAGAAACGCCTCGTCGTCGTGCCACGCGATGCCCAGGCGCTCGAGCAGGGCGTCCGTGACCTCCGGGCTGGGATCGGCCTCGCCGCGCTCGATCTTGGAGAGGTAGGAGACGGCGCAGATGCCGTGGGCCAGGCCCTTGAGGCTCCAGTCGCGCGCGAGGCGCTCGCGGCGGACGAGCGCACCGACCCCGGCGATCACGCGGACTCCCAGGCGGTGTCGAGACAGACGCGGCGCACGGCCACGAGCGCCGCCACCGCCACGACCTCGCAGGCGAGAAACGCGAGGTCGGCCGCCACGGGGACGGCGCCGGAGGTCGCGATGAAGACGACCTCCCCCGCCGCCGCCACAAGTCCCAGGGCGGCCGCCACGACGCAGCGCAGCGGCAGCGCCCCCACGGTCTCGTCGCGCACGTAGGCGCGGACGCGCTCGCCGGCAACGGAGAGCCGGCCCATGCCCCAGAGCACCCATACGAGCGCCACGAACTGCAGCATGTAGGGCATCACCACGTAAGGGCAGCCGGAGAGCCCCGCCGGGTTGGCGAGCGAGGCGCCCACGGCGGCGGCGGCGGCCACCCCGCACGCCGCCCAGAGCGTCCTGAGCAGGCGGCGCCGGTCGTGGCCGTCAGCCAGGCGCACGTGGTCGCCGAGGTAGGCCATCTTGCCGTTGTCGTCCGGCCCAAAGTCCTTGAGGCGCTCGCGGGCCTTCTTCCTCACGTTCTTCTCGCCTTTCCGTGCCGCGGCGTGGGCAGCTTGACAATATAACCTGTCGACATTGTCAAGCCGGCACGCCGCACCTTCTCGTCTGTTACGCGATGCCGGTCAGGTCGTAGGAGTCGAGCCAGGCAGTGGCGCGCTCGCAGATGGCCTTGAGGCAGCCCTCGTCGAAGGGCGAGGTCATGCCCGCGTGGGCCAGAAGGTCCGTGAAGGCGCGCGTGCCGCCCTGGCGCGTGTAGGCCATGTAGTGATCCCAAGCGCTGGCAAAGTCGTCCTGCGACATGGCCCAGAACTCGAGCGCCACGGTCTGCGCGAGGCAGTAGTCGATGTAGTAGAGCGGGTTCTCGTAGATGTGGTGCTGGCGCTGCCAGCCCTCGCCGTCCGCGTAGAAGGGAATCTCGCCGTCGAGGCGCATCCAAGGCATGTAGACGCCCAGCAGCCGTTTCCAGGTGGCGTGGCGCTCGGCGGGCGTCATCTCGGGGTGCTCGTAGACCTCGTGCTGGAAGTGGTCGACCATCGTGCCGTACGGGATGAAGGTGATGGCGCCAGCCAGGTGCGCGTAGCGGTACTTGCGCGCGTCGTCGCCAAAGAACTCCTCGGCCCACGGCCACGCCATGAACTCCATGGACATCGAGTGGACCTCGCAGGCCTCCATCGAGGGCATGGAGAGGGTGATGGGCACCACGTGGGTGTTCATGTAGTAGGAGAACGCGTGGCCCGCCTCGTGCGTGACCACCTCGACGTCGCCCTGCGTGCCGTTGAAGTTGGCAAAGATGAAGGGCACGTCGTAGTCCGGGATCTGCGTCATGAAGCCGCCGCCGGCCTTGCCCTCGGTGGAGAGCACGTCCATGAGGTCGCGGTCGAGCATCATGTCGAAGAACTCGCCGGTCTCGGGACTCAGCGCGCGGTAGAAGGTGCGTCCGGCCTCGAGGATGTCGTCGGCGCCTCCGCGCGGGGCGGGGTTGCCGGAGCGGAAGGAGAGCGCCTCGTCGGCGAAGGAGAGCGGGTAGGCCACGCCCAGGCGCTCGGCCTGCGCGCGATAGATCTTGTCGGCCAGCGGCACCACGTAGGTGCGCACGGCCTCGCGGAAGCGCTCCACGTCCTCGCGCCCGTAGGAGAGCCGGCCCATGCGATCGTAGCCGAGCGGCAGGTAGTTCTTATAGCCGAGCTTCCTGCCCATGGCGTCGCGCACGTGGGTGAGCTCGTCGTAGATGCGGTCGAGCGCGTCCTGGTGCTCCTTGTACCAGGCGCCCTCCGCCTTCCAGGCCGCCAGGCGCTGAGCGTCGTCCGCGGACTTCTTGAACGGCGTGAGCTGCGAGAGCGTGTAGGTGCCGCCCTCAAAGGGGATCTGCGCGGAGGCGATGAGCTTCACGTACTCCTGCGCGAGGGCGTTCTCGCGCTTCATGTCCTCAACGATGGCTGGGTCGATGGTACGGCGCTCCTGCTCGGCCTGGGCAAAGAGCAGCGTGCCGTACTTCTCCTCCAGCTGGGGGCGGAAGGGCGAGGCGAGAAGGGCCGCGGTGAAGGCGTCCGCCGCCTGCTGCAGCTCGGGCTGGGCCTCGTCCCAGAAGGAGGCCTCGGCGTCGTAGAACTCGTCGCGCGTGTCGATGACGTGGCGGATCATCGCGAGCTCGGCGGCCGTCTGCGTGTGGCGGTCGAGCTGGTCCTTCTCGAGAAACGCCGCCTCTGCGGCCTCGAGGGTCGCGGCGTCGGAGAGCGCGGCGGCGAGGCGGGCGTACTCCGCCTTCACGGCCTCGAGGTCGGGGCGCTCGTAGGGCATGTCCTTGAACTTCACGGGCTCAGTCATGGGGGCAACCTCCCTTTTCGCGGCGCGCATGCGGAACCCGGCGCGCGCGGTTTCGGCTATGATTCGAGACGGTATTGTACCCGTCCGAGGGAGACTGTATGCCCGGCTACGTTCTCAGCTGCTGCTCCACCGCCGACGTCACGCGCGACTGGCTCGAGGCGCGCGACATCAAGTACCTCTTCTTCAACTACTACCTCGACGGCAAGGTCTGCAAGGACGACTTTGGCGCCACCAACCCGCCCGCCCAGCTCTACGCCAAGATGCTCGCCGGCGCCGACGCCAAGACCTCCCAGATCAGCGCCGGCGACTACATGGCCCACTTCGAGCCGTTCCTCGCCGCCGGGCAGGACGTGGTGCACGTGACGCTCTCCTCCGGCATCTCCGGCACCTATAACTCCGCCTGCGCCGCGCGCGACCAGCTGGCCGAGAAGTACCCGGGGCGCCGCGTCTACGTAGTGGATTCGCTCGCCGCATCCTCGGGCTACGGCCTGCTCATGGACAAGCTCGCCGAGCTGCGCGACGGCGGCATGGGCGCCGCCGAGCTCGCCGCGTGGGCCGAGGAGCACAAGAGCGAGGTCCAGCACTGGTTCTTCTCGTCCGACCTGACGTTTTTCATCCGCGGCGGCCGCATCTCCAAGGCGGCGGGCCTCGTGGGCGGCATGCTCAAGATCTGCCCCGTGATGGACGTCGCGCCCGACGGCTCGCTCGCCGTCAAGGAGAAGATCCGCACCAAGGCCAAGGCCGAGAAGCGCGTGGTCGAGAAGATGGAGGAGCTCGCCGAGGACGGCCTCGGCTACTCCGGCAAGTGCTACATCAGCCAGTCCGAGTGCAAGGCCGACGCCCTCGAGGTCGCCGCGCGCGTGGAGGAGCGCTTCCCCAAGCTCGACGGCAAGGTCGAGATCTTCCCCATCGGCGCCACCATCGGCGTGCACACCGGCCCCGGCACCGTGGCCCTCTTCTTCTGGGGCAAGAAGCGCGTCTAGCGAGAAGAGCGACGAGGCGAGGCGCCCGCACTTCTCGGCGTTTCCCGGTAGGCCGCCCGCACTTCTCGGCCCGCTCATCGAGTGCGGCCTGGCAGTCACTCGATGCCCGCACTCGAGCGCAAACAACGGGCGGCGGCCCGCACTCGAGCCTCCACCCGTCCACATCTGCCCGCACTTCCGGCCCGCACTCATGAGTGCGGGCCTTTTGCACGGGCGCCTAGAGCGGCATAGAGAAGAAGCTCTGGTAAAGGGCCAGCTCGTGCGGGGTGTCGAGGCTCGAGGCAAACGACACGCGCCCAGAGCGGTCACGCTCGGAGAGCAGGCCTTCGTCGGTGAGACGGGCGCGCAGCTGGCGCGCCGTGCCCGCGCCGCCGTCAAAGAAGGCGACCCCCGGCCCGAGTGCACGGGCGATCTGCGCGCGCACGAAGGGGTAGTGCGTGCACCCCAAAACGACGGCGTCGATCGATCCGGCATAGCCGCCCACCAGGCCCGCGACCATCTCGGCAAGGTCCGGCGCGTCGAGGTCCCCGCGCTCGATGCGCGCGGCGAGACCCGGGCACGGAACGGGAACGACCTCGCACTCCCCTCCCCAGGCTCGCGCGAGCTCATGGTACTTGTCCAGGTGCAGGGTCATCTCGGTGGCCATCACGAGGATGCGGCCGCGCGGGAAGGCGCGGGCGGCGGGCTTGAGCGCGGGCTCGATGCCCACGATCGGGACGTCCGGGTGCGCGGCGCGCAGGGTCGCTGCCGCGGCCGAGGTCGCGGTGTTGCAGGCGATGACGATGGCCTTGGCGCCGTCCGCGAGGAAGCGCTCGGCGATGCCCTGGGAGAGCTCGAGCACCTGCGCCTCGGCCTTCTCGCCATACGGGGCGTTGGCGGAGTCACCGAAGTAGCGAAAGTCCTCGTGCGGGAGCTCGGCCACCAGCGAGCGCAGCACGCTGATGCCGCCCAGACCGGAGTCAAAGACCCCGACAAAGCCGTCTGACCGCTCCCCCATGACACCTCCCTCGCCTCGAGTGACCAAGGCAAGGATAGCGCATTGCGCTGCCCGCCTCTCGCCCGCAGATTACTGCCACTCACAGTTATATTTCTACGAAGGTATATCGACACGCATAGTAGTATCGAGTACACTACTCTCACAGAGAACGACACGAGGGAGGTGACCATGGCAACGAGAGACGCAGAGAGCGACCTCATCCGCGGCAACATCGACGCCATCGTCCTGTGCACGCTCTCGGACGGCGACTCCTACGGCTACGAGATCTTGAAGGACGTCGCGCAGACGAGCGCAGGGGCCTACGAGATGAAGGAGCCCTCGCTGTACACGAGCCTCAAGCGCCTGGAGGGACAGGGGCTCGTGGAGAGCTACTGGGGCAACGAGTCCCAGGGCGCCCGACGCAAGTACTACCACATCACCGACCCGGGCCGCGTCGAGCTGACGGAGGCGACCGCGCGCTGGGTCAGGGCACGAAACATCATCGACCGACTTCTCAGGCAGGACGGAGGCACCAAATGAGTGACAGGAGCGACATCCGGATGCACGTCGAGCACCTCTTCGAGGGCCGCACGCTCGACGCCGAGACCATAGAGCTCAAGGAGGAGATCTACGGCAATCTCGTGGCCCGCTACGACGACTACGTGGCCCAGGGGATGAGCGCCGAGGAGGCGTACCGTCGCACCTGTGAGGCCGTGACCAGCGTGGACGACGTCATGGGCGAGAAGGACGACGGGCCCGCGGCGCCAGACGGACCGGAGGCTCCCACGCGCGCGATCCCGCGACCGGAGCCCGAGCCGAGGCCCGAGTCGCCGACCGGAGCGATCCCGCCCGTCGCCCCCCGCCCCGCCGAGC
>NZ_NFIT01000002.1 GCF_002159495.1 Olsenella sp. An293 | reverse complement strand
TCGATCTCTCGATCGCAGTATCCGGTTCTCAAGGTACTCCCGCGCAGGTCGTGGGCCGTGGCCGCGTCGCTGCGCGGGGAATAACTATACGCACCCCGGCGCCCCGCCGAGGCGTGAATCCGCGGGTTCACGATTTCTGCACAATCGGGGGGCTAGAAGCCCGACCTTACGAGCTCGCAGGCAGCCGCAAGCAGTGCGTCTCGGTCTCGCGCGTCGGTCGCCTCAGCATAGACCCTGACCACCGAACTGGTCCGAGAGGGTCTGATGAGCACCCAGGAGTCGTCCTCGAACTGCGCGCGGAGGCCGTCGGCGTGGGACACCTCGACGGGGAGCTTCCCGGCAAGCTCCCCGGGGTTGAGGCCGGGGA
The DNA here is from genome assembly GCF_002159495.1 of Olsenella sp. An293. Lineage (GTDB taxonomy): Bacteria > Actinomycetota > Coriobacteriia > Coriobacteriales > Atopobiaceae > Thermophilibacter. The sequence goes on along the minus strand of NZ_NFIT01000002.1, from coordinate 230,339 downwards.
GGACGTTGCGAAACGCCTGGCTTGCGGCGGGCTCGAGACGGATGTCTCTTCTCGCATAGGACATGGTCCCGATGATGGCCTCAAGCTCCTCGGTCATCGTCGAGACGGTCTTCCCGGAGCGTGCGAGCATCTCCACCGCAAGCAGGCACACGAGCAGGCCGTCGCGCTCCCTCAGATGGGAGGGGACGCAGACGCCTCCGTACTCCTCGACCCCCATGATCACGTCCGAGTCGAGCGTCTCTCTATAGATGCGTGAGAACCCAACGGGGACCGAGGTCGTCTCGCAGCCCAGGCGCGCCGCCTCTCGGGCGATGCACGCGGAGCACGTGAGCGTTGTCACCACGCGGCCGTGCGCGCCATGACTCATGACGAGGTTGCCCAGCAGCATCGGAACGATCACGCGCGCCGGAAGGAGGTTGCCGCGCTCGTCAACTATCGAGGCCCGGTCGGCATCCCCGTCGAGCAGAAGGCCCATGTCGGCACCGTGGACCACCACCGCCTGCTCGCAGGCGTCCGCCCACGGGTCACGCGGTTCGGGGTGGATGCCGCCGAAGTCCTCCCTCGGCTCGACATGAATCTCGATCACGTCGCACCCAAGATCGGACAGAAGCCCGGCAAGGTGCCCCGTCCCCGAGCCGCACATCGCGTCGACCACCACGCGCGGACGGCGGGCGGCAATGGATGCCCCATCGACGAGCGAGGCAAGGTCTGCAAGGTACGGGCCGACCAGGTCGATCTCCTCGAACGGCCCCCGCGCCTGGGTGGGCGCAGCGGAGATGGCCTGCTCGACATTGTCCAAAAACCCACGAGAAACCGGGCCGCCGTCAAAGCCCCTGACCAGCAGTCCCCCATATTCGCTGGGCAGCTCGCTCGCAGTGACGATCACCGCGCCGTAGGCGGCATCGTCGCGCGAGCAGCACCAGGAGACCGCAGGTGTTGGGCAGGGGACGTCGGAGACCTTGGCAACGAGGCCGTAGGACGCCAGGATGCCTGCGATGAGAAGGGCAAGGTCTCGCGCGTCATGACGAGTGTCGTAGCCGACGTAGATGGTTGCCCCCGGGGCGGCGTCCGCCCAGACGAGGCCCAGCGCATCGGCGACGCGCGCCACGCTATCGGCGTCGAAGCCATCCTCGAAGCGCGCCTGCCACCCGTCGATTCCAAAACGGATGATGTCAGACCTTCTATCCAAAGAAGCGCTCGCCCTTCTCGCCAAGCTCCTCGCGAAACGCCTCGGCGAAGGCCGGGTCCTCAAGCGCCATACGCGCGTTGGTGGCGGCCCAGGCGGCGGGGGTTCCCGTGTCGCAGCCCTCGGACGGGTCGACGACCAGGGCGTACATCTCCTCCTCGGCCAGCAGGCGCTCCATCGCGTCAGTCAGCTGAATCTCGTTGCCGGCACCGGGGCCCTGTGTGGCGAGCAGTTCCATGATGCGCGGCGAGAGCAGGTAGCGCCCGACGATAAAGAGGTGCGACGGGGCGTCCTCGGGCCGCGGCTTCTCGACGAGCCCGGTCACCTTCCACACGGCGCCCTCCTGCTCGCCCGTGGCCTCGGCGCCCGGCAGGCAGCCGACGCACTCGCCGGCGATGATGCCATAGCGGCTCACCTGGTCCGCGGGAACCGGCGCGACGGCGATGACGGAGGCTCCGCCGTGGGCCTTGGAGACCTCGGCCATGCGCACGCACATCTGGCGGTCAGGGACAAAGTAATCGCCGAGAAGGACGAAGAACGGGTCCTCGTCAACGGTCTCGGCAGCCTGCAGGACCGCGTGGCCAAGGCCGCGGGCCTCGTCCTGATAGACGAAGGAGACCGGCAGGGTCGAGGCGGCGTGAACGCGAGCCGCCTCCGCCTGCTTGCCGCGCGAGCTCAGCATGTCCTCAAACTCCTGGTCGACGGAGAAGTACGCCTCGATCTGGGGCTTCTCGTGCGAGTTGATGATGACGACGCCATCGACCCCCTCGGGCTCGAGGGCCTCCTCGACGACATACTGGATGACGGGCTTGTCGAGAACGGGCAGCAGCTCCTTGGGGGTGCACTTGGTGGCGGGAAGGAAGCGCGTGCCGAGACCGGCAGCGGGGATGATCGCCTTCATCAACGTCCCTTCAATCGGATGAACTGTGTTCCTCCGGCGCGTGCCGGCGGCACAAGAAACATACCCCATTGGCTCACCCAGATTTCAACTAAGCCGTAAGCGGACTAAGAAGCGCGCCCTCCGTCGTGTCGGGCGCGCTTCATCACAGGGCGTTCATATAGTTGGAAAGCCGAGCCTCTCGACGGGCCTACTCGGGAATGTCGAGCCCCTGGCGCTCGAGATAGGCGATGAGCCTCCCCATGGTGTCTTCGGAGAGAACGTGCTCCATGAGGCAGGCCTCCTCGTCCGCGCGCTGCGCCTCGACGCCGAGGTCGGACTCGAGGAAAAGCCGAATCGCCCGATGCGCGCGCCACACCAGCGCCGCGTACTCCCGGCCGCGCTCGGTAAGGGTGACGCGGCCATAGCGGCTCTGCTCGACCATACCGGACTCCTTGAGCGTGGAGAGCGCCTTGTTGACGCTCGCCTTGGAGACGCCGAGCTGCTCGGCAACGTCCACGGAGCGAACCGACCCGTCACCCGCTCCCTCGAGCGAGAGGCGATAGATCGTCTCGAGGTAGTCCTCGCTCGCCTTGGTGAGCGCGTGATCTTCGTGAAGCGCGTCGTTGGTCATGCCGGCCTCCGCCCAGTCTGTCTCCCCCACGGGCCAGAGGCCCTAGAAGCACTCGTCTTCGACGTCGGGCACGGTCGCCCGCTCGATCTTGGCGCCAAGAGACGCGAGCTTCTCGACAAAGCCCTCGTAGCCGCGGTCGATGTGATAGATGTCCGAGACCGTGGTCGTGCCGTCCGCGACCAGGCCCGCCATGACGAGCGCCGCGCCGCCGCGAAGGTCCGGCGAGCGGACCTCGGCGCCGGAGAATCTCTCGACGCCGTGCACGATTGCGTGATGGCCCTCGATGACAATGTCAGCGCCCATGCGGGAGAGCTCGCTCGCGAACATGAAGCGGTTCTCGAAGACGTTCTCGGTGATGATGCAGCTTCCCTTTGCAAGTGCGAGCAGGCACATGGTCTGCGCCTGCATGTCCGTGGGAAACCCGGGGAACGGGAGGGTCTGGATATCGGCGGGGAGCAGCGGCCGGTCGCGCCAGACGGTGCACTCGCGCGTCCCCCGCTCGACCGTGGCGCCCATCTGCTCGAACTTTTTGAGCACAAGCCCGAGGTGCGACGGGGCGAACCCGGTGACCCTCACCGGATCCCCCGTCAGCGCGCCAATGGCAAGGAAGGTGCCCGCCTCGATACGGTCCCCGACGACCTGGTGCGTGACGGGATGAAGCTCGGAGACGCCCTCGACCTCGATGACCGGGGAGCCGGCGCCGGAGATCTTGGCCCCCATCTCGTTGAGAAGGTTGGCGAGATCGACGATCTCGGGCTCGCGGGCGGCATTGTCGATGGTGGTCGTCCCCTTTGCGAAGACCGACGCCATCATGAGGTTCTCCGTGGCGCCGACGCTTGCGAAGGAGAGGGTGACCGTATCGCCGACGAGGCCGTTTGGGGCGCTCGCGTAGATGTTGCCGTGGTCGACCTTGAACTCGACGCCGAGCGCCTCGAGGCCGAGGATGTGCATGTCGATCTTGCGCGCGCCGATGTTGCAGCCGCCGGGCATGGCGACAACGGCGCGGCCGAAGCGGGAGAGCAGCGGCCCGAGCACCGCCGTCGAGGCGCGCATCTGTGCGACGAGGTGATAGGGCGTCTCCCAGGAGTCGACGTCGGAAGTGTCGATCTTGAGCTCGTGCTCGTTGACGACCTCGATCTTGGCGCCGATGTTCTTGAGCACCTTGCCCATGACGTGGACGTCCGCAATGTTCGGGACGTTGGTGAGCGTCGTCGTTCCCGGCGCCATGATGGTCGCAGCCATGAGCTTGAGCGCCGAGTTCTTGGCGCCCTCGACCTTCACAGACCCCGTGACGCGATGACCACCCTCGACTCGAATGACGTCCATGTAACCTCCGTGCTAGTGGGAAGACGGCGTGGCGCTTCCCATTGACTGCTTGAGCAGAAGGTTACACCACTTGATCTTCTTCTCGTAATACGCGCTGCGGTAGTCCCCGTGCCCGAGCTCCTCGAGCGCCTCGATCGCCTCGTCGCGCGTGTTGCGCACCACGTCGGGGTCAATGTCGTCGGTCCGGCGCGCGTGGTCGGCCAGGATGATCACGCCGTCGCGGTCGATCTCCGCGTAGCCGCCGGAGACGACGACGTCATACTCCCCTCCGCCGTCCTCGGGCCGGCGCCTGATGCGCACGACGCCGTCGCCCAGGGCGACGACCTCGGGCGCGTGGCCCGGCCACACCCCGAGCTCGCCCGCATAGGTGACGAGCACGAGGTTTGCGACCGGGCCCTCGAACAGCAGCCGGTCGGGACGGACGAACTGGCAGTTGAGCTCGGCCATGGGCCTACTCCTTCGCCTCGTCGGACGCCGTCATGGCGGCGGCGCGACGACGCACGTCCTCGATGTTGCCGGCAAAGCGGAACGCCTGCTCGGGCAGGTCGTCGCACTTGCCGTCGACGATCTCGGCAAAGCTGCGGACGGTATCCTCGACGGTGCAGTAGACGCCGGGGTTGCCCGTGAACTTCTCGGCGACGTGGAACGACTGGGAGAGGAACTGCTGGATCTTGCGGGCACGCGCGACGACGTGCTGCTGCTCCTCAGAGAGCTCGTCCATGCCGAGAATGGCGATGATATCCTGCAGGTCGGAGTACTCCTGGAGCGTCTCCTGGACGGCCATCGCCACGCGATAGTGCTCCTCGCCCACGATCGAGGGGTCGAGCGCGGAGCTCGAGCTCGCCAGAGGGTCGACCGCAGGGTAGATGCCGAGGTCGGTGATCGCGCGAGAGAGGACCGTCGTGGCGTCAAGGTGCGTGAACGTCGTCGCGGGGGCAGGGTCGGTGAGGTCGTCGGCGGGGACGTAGACGGCCTGGACCGAGGTGATCGACCCCTCCTTGGTGGAGGTGATGCGCTCCTGGAGCTCGCCCATCTCCGTCGCCAGCGTGGGCTGGTAGCCAACAGCGGACGGCATGCGGCCGAGAAGCGCCGAGACCTCGGAACCCGCCTGGGAGAAGCGGAAGATGTTGTCAATGAAGAGAAGGACGTCCTGGCCCTGGTCGCGGAAGTACTCGGCGGTGGTGAGGCCGGCCAGCGCGACGCGCATGCGGGCTCCGGGCGGCTCGTTCATCTGGCCGTAGACCAGGCAGGTCTTCTCGATGACGCCGGACTCGGTCATCTCGAGGTAGAGGTCGGTGCCCTCGCGGGTGCGCTCGCCGACGCCGGTGAAGACCGAGGTGCCGCCGTGCTGCTGCGCGAGGTTGTTGATGAGCTCCTGGATCAGGACCGTCTTGCCGACGCCGGCGCCGCCAAAAAGGCCCGTCTTGCCGCCACGGACGTAAGGCTCGAGCAGGTCGATGGCCTTGATGCCCGTCTCGAAGATCTCGGTCTGGGTGGTGAGCTCGTCGAAGGAGGGCGCGGGGTGGTGGATCGGGTAGTACTGCACGTCCTCGGGCACAGGGCGGCCGTCAACCGGCTGTCCCATGACGTTCCAGACGCGCCCCAGGGTCGAGGGGCCCACGGGCATCATCATGGGGTGCCCCGTGTCGCGGACCTTCAGGCCGCGCGTGAGGCCGTCGGTCGAGGACATGGCGACCGTGCGGACGATGCCGCCCGGAAGCTGGGACTCCACCTCAAGGACGGTGCTGACGTGCCCGACGGGCGTGTCGCCGTCGACCACGAGGGCCGTGTAGATGCCGGGGACCTGACCGTCGAACTTGACGTCGACGACGGGGCCGACTACGCGCACGATCGAGCCCATGCCGACGGTGCGGTTGAGCTTGTTGTACGCCGCCTCCTCGAGGGCGGTGCGCGTCTCTTGGTTCTTCTCTGCCATCAGTTGTCCTCCAATGCGGAAGCGCCGCCGATGATCTCGTTGAGCTCGGTGGTGATGGAGCCCTGGCGGACTCGGTTGAACGTGCGCTCGAGGTTGCCCAGGACCTCCTGGGCGTTGTCGGTCGCGGACTGCATGGCGCGGCGGCGCGCCCCGTGCTCCGCGGCCGCCGAGTCGAGCAGCGCGTGGAAGATGACGGTCCTGAAGTAGGCCGGCATGAGCTTGCCGAGCACCTCCTCCGCGGACGGGTCGAACGCGAAGTCGGTGTAGGCGTGCCCCTCGACGCGCGAGAGCGCCTCGCGCTCACGCGGCTTGTTGGGCATCGTGAGCTGCTCTTTGGTGATGGGGAGCAGCTGCTCGATGACCTGGGTCTGCTCGACGCGGTTGCGAGCGTGCCAGTAGTAGAGCACCACGCGGTCGATCTCGCCCCGGGCGTAGCCGCGCATGACGTAGGACGCGATGCGGTCGGCCTGGTCCTGGTTGGGCTCGGAGGAGATGCCGACGAAGGACATGACCGGGGCCATCTTGCGGTACGTGAAGTACTCGGTAGGCTTGCGGCCGCAGGTGATGATCGAGGACGAGACCCCTTGGGCCTTCAGGCGGCGCACCTCTGCCTCGACCGCGCGCTGCGGGACGATGTTGAATCCGCCCGCGAGTCCCTTGTCGGAGGCGACCACGATGAACAAGGCGCTGCGCTCCTCCGCGTGCTTGGCGAGAAGGGGCTGCCCGGTCGTGAAGCCGGCCTCGGCGACGTTGGCGAGCATGCGCGTGATGGCATCCTTGTAGGGCTCGGCCTGCTCGGCGCGGGCGAGCGCCCTCTGGATGCGCGCGGTCGAGATCATCTCCATCGTGCGCGTGATCTGCATGGTGCTCTTGATCGAGCTCATGCGACGCTGTATTTCACGAAGGTTGGCCATCGCTTACTGCTCCTGGCCGTCCAGCGGCTCGTGCCCGCCCTCGGGCGGGGCGGTGACCGTCTGCTCCGCCGCCTGCTCGACGTCCTCGACGCGGCGCCGGTTGGGGTGCTCGGCGAGGAAGAGCTTCTTGTAGCGCGCGATGCGTGCGCGCAGGCGGCTCGACGTCGCGTCGTCGAGCTTGCCCTCGAGCACGGAGGCGCGCAGCTTCGGGCAGTGGTCGGCCATGTACTTGGCGAGGCCGTCGCGGAACAGGGTCACGTGGTCGAGGTCGATGTCGTCGAGGAAGTCCTCCTTGGCGGCAAAGATCGCGATCACCTGGTCGCGCACGTCAAGCGCAGAGTAGCGCTGCTGCTTGAGCAGCTCCATCATGTGCTCGCCGTGGTTGAGCTGATACTGCGTCGTCGCGTCGAGGTCGGAGCCAAACTGCGAGAAGGCCTGCTTCTCTCGGAAGGCGGCGAGATCGAGGCGCAGCGTGCCCACGACCTGCTTCATGGCCTTGATCTGCGCGTCGCCACCGACGCGCGACACCGAGATGCCCACGTCAACGGCGGGACGCTGGCCCTGGAAGAACAGGTTGGACTGCAGATAGATCTGGCCGTCCGTGATCGAGATCACGTTCGTGGGGATGTAGGCCGAGACGTCTCCCTCCTGCGTCTCGATGATCGGGAGCGCCGTGAGCGAGCCGCCGCCGTTGGCGTCGGAGAGCTTGCAGGCACGCTCGAGCAGACGAGAGTGCAGGTAGAAGATGTCGCCGGGGTACGCCTCGCGTCCGGGCGGACGGTGCAGCGTAAGCGACATCTGACGATAGGCGACGGCCTGCTTGGAGAGGTCGTCGTAGACGACCAGCACGTGACCGCCGGGGTGCTCGGCGTCGGCGGGGTTGCCGTGCTCGTCGTTGTACATGAAGTACTCGCCGATGGCGGCGCCCGCCATCGGGGCGATGTACTGCATGGGGGCGGACTCGGCGGCAGTCGCCGCGACGATGACCGTCTTGTCCAGGACGCCGTGCTGCGAGAGGGACTCGCGGATCGCGGCAACCGTCGAGGCCTTCTGGCCGATGGCGACGTAGATGCAGATCATGTCGGTCGCACGCTGGTTGACGATGGCGTCGATGGCGATGGCCGTCTTGCCCGTCTTGCGGTCGCCGATGATGAGCTCGCGCTGTCCGCGGCCGATGGGGACCATGGCGTCGATGGCGAGCAGGCCCGTCTGAACGGGCTCGCACACCGGCTGACGCTCCATGATGCCGGGGGCCTTGAACTCGATGGGACGGCGATGCGTCGTGTTGATCGGACCGAGGCCGTCGATGGGCTGGCCGAGCGGGTTCACCACGCGGCCGAGCATGGCGTGTCCGACGGGGATGTCCATGACGCGGCCCGTCGTGCGGCACTCGTCGCCCTCCTTGATGTCCTCGACCTCACCGAAGAGAACCGCGCCGACGTCTTCCTGGTCGAGGTTTTGCACCAGGCCGTAGACGTCGCGGCCCGTGGCGGAGCTGGTGAACTTGAGAAGCTCGCCGGACATGGCGCTCTTGAGGCCCGAGACGCGGGCGATGCCGTCGGCGACCTCGGTGACGACCGAGGCCTCCTGACGGTCGACCGTCGCGTTGATGCGCGACAGCTCGTCGCGCAGGGTGCTCATAATCTTCTCGGAGCTGATGGTTTCCATTTATCGTTCCTCGCCTTCGATGAAGGTCGACGAGAGCGTCTTTCTGATGTTGGCGAGCTGCGCGCGCACCGAGGCGTCGTAGCGCTTGCCGCGCACCTCGAGCATGATGCCGCCGATGATCGAGGGGTCGACGCGCTCGACGAGGTAAACCGGGGCGTCGAGGTCTGACTCGGCCTTGGCGCGCACCTTGGCGCGGAGGTCGTCGTCGAGCGGGACCGCCGTGGTGACCGTGACGGAGACCGTGGTGTCCTGGGCGTCGAGAAGCTCCTTGTAGCGCTTCGCGACCTCCTCGAGCAGCCCGATGTCATCCTCTCGCTGCATGGCGGCGAGGGTCTCGAGCACCTCGGGCGTGAACTTGCGCGCGTGCTGCCACTGCACCAGGTCGGCGTTGGCGCGCCCCTCGGAGCGGGCGGCCTCGAGCAGTGCCCTGGTGTACGCCTCGACCTTCTCGGCCTGGCCGCGCTTACTTCCGCTCATCGGGCGCGCCCACTTCCGCAAGGTACTTCTCGGCAAGGCGACGCTGCTCGTCCTCGGAGAGGTCGTTGCCAATGATCTTGCTCGCGATCTCCACGGACAGGTCCACCACCGAGCTCGAGAGCTCGATCATGGCCTTGTGGCGCTCGGAGTCCACGGCGCCGTGCGCCTTGGCGATGATGTCAGCCGCCTCGCGCTGGGCCTTGGCGAGCACCTGGGAGCGGACCTCCTCGGCCTCCTTCTTGGCCTTGGCGATGATGGCGTCGGCCTCGTGGTGTGCCTCGAGGATCTTGCTCTCGTAGCTCTTGACCTCCTCGGCCGCCTCGCGCTTGGAGCGCTCGGCGTCGTCGAGGTCGGCCTGGATCTTCGCCTGGCGCTTCTCCATCATCTCGAGGACCGACGGCCACACGAGCTTGCTGAGGACCGCCAGGATGATGAGGAAGGCGATGAGCGCCGGGACGAACTCGGCCACCTTGGGGATGAGGATGTCGGGGCCGACCGCCGACTCCTCAGCGAGCGACACCACGGGCGCGGACCACGCGGCCACGCCCGTCGCGCCCGCGAGGGCGGCAAGCTTTCTAGCAGTGTTGTTCATGCGTGCCTCCAACTCGCTCGTCCGACAGCCCTACTTTACGATGAGGCTGACGACGAAGCCGATGAGGGCGAGCGCCTCGACGAAGGCGGAGCCCAGGATGAAGACCGTGAACAGACGGCCCTGGACCTCAGGCTGACGAGCCATGCCCTGCGCGACGCCACTGGCGGCCAGGCCAATGCCGATGCCCGCGCCGATAACGCCGAGACCATAACCAACGACACCGAGAGCTCCCACTGTTCCTCCTTTGACATTCGCCCCGATGGGTGTTGTGAGCCGGGACGAGTTTCAAACCAACGTGCTATTCCTCAGCGGGCGAACACCCGCGAGTTACCGTTCTTCTCGCCTACTCCTCGTCGGACTCGGCGATCTGGATGTAGACGGCGGAGAGAAGCGCGAAGACATAGGCCTGGATGGCGGCCACCATGATCTCCACGACGTAGATGACGAGCAGGATGCCCACCCACAGGACCGACGCCCCCGCCTGCGCGGCGGTGGCGATCGAGAAGGCCTGCACCATGGGCTCGAAGAAGAGCGAGGCCAGAATCGCGAAGGTTCCCATGACCACGTGGCCCGCGAAAAGGTTGCAGAAGAGTCGGACGGCGAGGGTGATGAGGCGCAGAATCGTGGAGAAGACCTCGATCAGCCACACGAGCGCGTTGAGCGGGAAGGCCACGCCGGCGGGCGCGAGGCTCTTGGCATAGCCGAGCGCGCCCTTCTTCTTGACGCCGCAGGCAATGAAGTAGACGAACGAGCAGATGGCCAGGGCGGCAGTGGTGGAGATGGTGCCCGTGCCGGGCTTGCAGCCCGGGATGATGCCGACGATGTTGTTGGCGAGCACCACGAGAAACACCGTGGCGATGAAGGGGAAGTGGCGCTTCCAGGAGTCGCCGAGCAGGCCCTTGCACATGTCGTCGCGCACGAACTCGATGACGTACTCGACCCCGTTGACGAAGGTGCCCTGCGGAACGAGGCTCTGCGCCTGCTTCTTCTTGAAGACAAAGAGCACGACGAGCATCAAGATGACGGCGACCGCGAACCAGAACGAGTACTGCGTGAAGCCGATGGAATCGAGGCTGCCCACGATCGGCTGCGACGTGAAGCTCGCAACGAGCTCGTTGACCTCCTCGCCCAGGCTGTCCAGAGGATTGCCCACGCTCTGTCCTTTCCTCCCGGCCTAGCGGCTGCCATTGGCGGCGCGCCAGCCCCTCACCGCCTCGATAACCCAGAAGAGCAGAAACGAGGCGACCATAGAGCTTCCGAACTCCAAGAAGCCCGTGTCCGTGGCAGTGTACACCACAAGCAGGACGACGGTCAGCGACACCATGGAGGCGCCCACCGCCGCGATGCCGGACGCCAGACTCAGGCCGGCACCGCCCCTCAGAGCCCGCTCGAACAGGGCCGCTGGCGCGGCGCAGCCCAGAAGGCCGAACAGCGCGCCCGCGATGACGGCAACCGAGAAGTCCATGGCCTCCGTCCCGTCCGAGCGATTCCGAAATACGAGAAGTCTAGCGCGCCGACCCCAAACGTCAAGGGGGGCGCCCGGGCGCCCCCCATTCGTCATAAAGAGCGGATAAAGACGCCCGGCGCTACTTGGTTCCGTAGATGCGGTCGCCCGCGTCGCCGAGACCCGGCAGGATGTAGGCGTGGTCGTTGAGCTGGCGGTCGAGCGCGCAGGTGTAGAGGCGGACGTCCTTGTCGAACTCGAGCGTCGTGCGCACGCCCTCGGGGGCCGAGACGAGGGTGAGGCAGCGGATGTCACGCACGCCCGCCTCACGCAGGAATTGAATCGCAGCGGTGAGCGAGCCGCCCGTGGCCAACATCGGGTCGACGACGAGGCAGATGCGGTTCTGAATATCATCAGGGAACTTGCAGTAGTACTGGTGCGGCTCGTGGGTGACCTCGTCGCGGTACATGCCCACGTGTCCCACGCGCGCCGAGGGGACGAGCTCGAGCAGGCCGTCGACCATGCCCATGCCGGCGCGCAGAATCGGGATGATGGCGACCTTCTTGCCGGCGAGGCGCTTGCAGGTCGTGACCTCGAGCGGGGTCTCGACCTCGACGTCTTCGAGCGGGAAGTCGCGCATGGCCTCGTAGCCCTCGAAGATGGCGAGCTCGTTGACCAGCTCGCGGAACTGCTTGGTCGAGGTGGCCTTGTCGCGCAGGATGGAGAGCTTGTGCTGGACGAGCGGGTGATCGATGACCGTGAAGCGCTCGGTGTCGAACTCCTCTGCCATTTCTGGTCCTTTCTGTCAATTGGGGACAGTCCCCAACGTACATATGTGAGTTGGGGACTGTCCCCAACTCGCAGACACTACAGCTCGGGGTAGAGGGGGTGCTCGGCGAGCAGCTCGCGGACCTCCATGCTCACGCGGTCGAGCAGCGCGGGGTTGTCCTTATCGGCCACGACCTCGCCGATGAGCTGACCGATGCGCTCGCACTCCTGCTCGGAGAAGCCCCGCGTGGTCGCGGCGGCCGAGCCCACGCGGATGCCGCTCGTGACGAAGGGCGAGCGCTTCTCGCCGGGGATGGTGTTCTTGTTGACGGTGATGCCCACCTCGTCCAGCGCGCGCTCGGCGTCGCGACCGGTGACCTCGCCGGCCGGCGTGAGGTCGACGAGCAGCAGGTGGTTGTCGGTCCCGCCGGAGACCAGCCTCAGCCCGCGCGACTCCATGCCTCGCCCGAGGGCCTTGGCGTTGGCGAGGATGGCGTCTGCGTAGTCCGCAAACTCCGGACGCAGGGCCTCGCCAAAGGCGACGGCCTTGCCGGCGATGACGTGCTCGAGCGGGCCTCCCTGACTGCCCGGGAACACCGCGGAGTCGAGCTTCTTGGCGAGGTCGGGGTCGTTGGAGAGGATGAGGCCGCCGCGCGGGCCGCGCAGCGTCTTGTGCGTGGTGGTGGTCACGACGTCGGCGCAGGGCACCGGCGAGGGGTGGCGGCCCGTCGCCACGAGGCCCGCGATGTGGGCCATGTCGACCATGAGGTAGGCGCCCACGGAGTGGGCGATCTCGGCGAAGCGCTCGAAGTCGATGAAGCGCGGGTAGGCGGAGGCGCCGGCGATGATGACCTTGGGCCTCTCGGCCTCGGCCAGCGCTGCGACGGCATCGTAGTCGATGCGCTCGGTCTGGGAGTCAACGCCATAGGAGACGACCTGGAAGAGCTTGCCCGAAAAGTTGGCGGGAGAGCCGTGGGTGAGGTGCCCCCCGTTGTCGAGCGCCATGCCCATGATCTTGTCGCCCGGCTGGGCGAGCGCGGAGAGGGCCGCGTAGTTGGCCTGCGCGCCCGAGTGGGGCTGCACGTTGGCAAAGGCGGCGCCGAAGAGGCGCTTGGCGCGCTCGCGAGCGAGGTTCTCGGCCTCGTCGACCGCCCAGCAGCCGCCATAGTAGCGCTTGCCGGGAAGACCTTCGGCATACTTGTTGGTGAGCGGAGAGCCAACAGCCTCCATCACCGCCATCGAGACGAAGTTCTCCGAGGCGATGAGCTCGATCGAGGAGCGCTGGCGGCGCAGCTCGTCGCTCACGGCAGCGAAGACTTCGGGGTCGGACGCGCTCAGGTGCTCGTAGGCCATAAAACCCCTCCTTTATGCGCTGTGCAGAATGCCCGTCCCGGCGGTTGCAGGACGCCGCAGGACAACTGTAGCACGGCGCGGACAGACGTCCCTGCGCCGGGCCCGCAGATTGAGGCGAGATGTAACGCTTAGGAGCGGCAGGCGAGAAGGACCTCGGCCTCGGTCAGGGCGCCCTCGCGCAGGATGCGAGGCTCGGAACCGGTGGCGTCCACGATCGTCGAGGCGACCCCCACGGGCGCGGGCCCGGCATCGACCACGAGGTCGACCGCCGCGGCGATGCCGGGCTCCAGTTCGGCGCCAGACGCCGCGGCGGCCTCGCCGTGCGTGTTGGCGCTCGTCTGGGCGACGGGACAGCCCAAGGCGCGCACGATGGCGCGGTCGAGCTCGGAGCCGGGCACGCGCAAGGCGATGGTGAGGCCGTCCGCTCCCTCCTGCGCGTACTCCGGGGAGACGGCCTCGGAGGCGCGCACCACGAGTGTGAGGGCGCCCGGCCAGAAGTGCTTGGCGAGACGAAGCGCCCATTCGGGCACGTCCTTCCCGTAGACGTCAAGGTCGGCGACGTCGGCGACGAACCACGGGAGGGTCTGCGCGCGGTCGCGGCGCTTCACCTCGAAGATTCTTGCGTGCGCGGGGTTTGCGGGCGTCGCGGCGCAGCAGATGCCGTAGACGGAGTCGGTGGGCAGCACGGCAACGCCGCCGTCGCGCAGAACCTCCACGACGCGCGCGACCATCAGGGACTCAGGACGATCCTGTCCCCGAGCGAGAAGAACCTCCATCACTGTCCCTCCCTCACGGCAACGAGCGCCCGCGGGCGGCGCGTGAGGTCCTCGCGCACCTCGACCGTCGCCCAGCCGGCCCGCTCGCGCACGAGCGCCGCGGCGGCATCCAGCGAGCCCTCAAAGAGCTCCACGGCAAGCATGCCCCCAGGCGCCAACGCCGCGGGGGCCAGATCGAGCAGGCGACGAAAGACGTCGAGCCCGTCGTCTCCGCCGTCGAGCGCGAGCTGCGGCTCGAAGTCGGCGACCTCGGCGGGAACCTCCTCGCGCAGGACCTGCGTGGGAATGTAGGGCGGGTTTGAGACGAGCACGTCGAACGAGCCCATAAGCTCGGGGTCGACCCCGGAGGCAAGGTCACACTCGACGATGTCCACAGCCTGCTCGAGGCCCAGAGCCTCACGATTGCGCGTCGCAAGCTCGACGGCGCGAGGCGAGAGGTCGGTGGCCGTGACGAGCGTGCCGGGGCGTTCGGATGCAACGGAGAGCGCGATGCAGCCCGTTCCCGTGCCGACCTCGAGCACGCGGACGGGGGCCTCGGCCTCGCCGCCGCGCTTGGCCTTTGTCGCGTCCACGCCCTCGAGCGCCGCGTCCACCAGAATCTCCGTCTCGGGACGGGGGATGAGCACGCCGCGCTCGCACTTGAGGACGATGTGCCGGAAGGCCATCTCTCCGGTCACGTACTGCAGCGGCTCTCCCGCCGCACGCCGCTCGATGGCCGCGTGCATGGCGTCGAGCTCGCTTGCCTCGAGCGGCTTGTCAAAGTTAACGTAGAGCTCCACGCGCGAAAGGCCGCAGACGTTGGCAAGCAGCCACTCGGCGGAGAGGCGGGGATGCTCGTCACCCTTGCGCTCGAGGTAACCGCTCGTCCAGTCGAGCACCCTCTTGATTGTCCATGGCTCGGTGCGTGGCATCGTCCTCCCTCCGGCTGTGCGTCATAGCATCATAGCGTGCCGCAGGGGCCTGCTCCAGCGTTGCCGCCCTGCAAAATCAGCTCTCGGTCCATATTCGCGCGGGCCGGGAAACAAAACCCGCCTTCGATCCATGGCTTTTTCGCGGCGCGCCCCTGCAGCCAATCGCGTTTTCCCAGTTGATGAGAAGACGACCTCGCTCCGACAGACGCCCGAAGCGGTTTTACTGGCCAAAACGCATGGATCGAAGGCAGGTTTTGTTTCCCGGCCCGCGCGAATATGGACCGAAGATCACTTTTGCAGCCCGCGACGCAAAGCCGCCCGTGCCGAAGGCACGGGCGGCCTTGTGGTGTGCGATGTGTGGGACGCTACACCGCCTGGGCCAGCTTCTCCGCGCGCTCGGCCGCGGCAAGCGCCTCGATGACGCTCGACAGCCCGTCACCGAGCAGGACGCCGTTGTAGGTGCTGTTGAAGCCGATGCGGTGGTCGGTCACGCGATCCTGCGGCTGGTTGTAGGTACGAATCTTCTCGGAGCGGTTTCCGTGACCGATCTGGGAGAGGCGCGCGGCCCCCTGCTCGGCCTGCTGCTTCTCGAGCTCCATCTCGTAGAGGCGGGCGCGCAGCATCTGCATGCAGACCTCGCGGTTCTGGATCTGGGAACGCTGGTCCTGAGACTGCACCACGGTGTTGGTGGGCAGGTGCGTGATGCGCACGGCGGAGTAGGTGGTGTTGACGCACTGACCGCCGGGACCGGAGGCGCAGTAGGTGTCGATGCGCAGGTCGGACTGATCGATCTGGATGTCGATCTCGTCGGCCTCGGGGAGCACCGCCACGGTGGCCGTAGAGGTCTGGATGCGACCCTGGCTCTCGGTCTTGGGAACACGCTGGACGCGGTGCACGCCGGACTCGTACTTCATCACGGAGTACACCTTGTCGCCGGCGACCTTGAACTCGATGGTCTTGAAGCCGCCGGCCTCGCTCGGAGACGAGGAGAGGATCTGGATCTTCCACCCGCGGCCCTCGCAGAAGTGCTGGTACATCTTGAAGAGGTCGCCGGCAAAGATGGCCGCCTCGTCGCCGCCCACGCCCGCGCGAATCTCGACGATGGTGTCCTTCTCATCGTTGGGATCGGCCGGGATGAGCAGGAACTTGATGTCGTCCTCGAGCGCGGGAAGCTTGGCCTCGTTGGCCGCGATGTCCTCCTGGAGCATCGCCTTCTCCTCGGCATCGGCCTCGTGCAACATCTCCTTGGCTGCGTCGATGTCGTCGAGCGCGCCAAGGTACTCGCGAGCGCGCGTCACGAGCTCGGCCTGGCTCGCGTGCTCCTTGGCAAGGCGCGCGTACTCCTTG
Organism: Olsenella sp. An293; assembly: GCF_002159495.1. Lineage (GTDB taxonomy): Bacteria > Actinomycetota > Coriobacteriia > Coriobacteriales > Atopobiaceae > Thermophilibacter. Next base: position 214,130 of record NZ_NFIT01000002.1, on the reverse strand, counting down.
GGGTCGGAAACGACGGCAGGGTCCATGAGCTTCTTCTCGAGCTCCTCGTAGGCAATGATGATCTTGGTGAGCTTGTCTCGCATGATGACTCCTTGGGGAGAATGTGGGGATAACAACGTCGAGCCATGCGGCAGTGCCGCCTTGGCGCAGCTAGAGCTTGTCAAACCTCAGATACACGGGACCTCCCCGGAGTCTCGTCGTTTCAGCCATCACATCATACCCCGAACGTCGCGGGCCGCACGCATCTGCGCAAAGTCCACGCGAGCCCGGCAAACAGCAAAACGCCCCGCTCTTGTGAGAAACTAGGGACCAGAAGTCAGGAGGTGCACCCATGCCGGACGAACCCAGGCCAGAGCGCGACGCGCAGGCCGAGAAGAACGAGGGGCCCGCCTCGGACCCCGGCGAGACGCTCGCGGGTGAGACGGCAACGCTCTCCCCGGAGGGTCCCCAGCCGGGCGAGACCGAGCGACGTCCCCCCGTCGAGGCGACCTCACCGCAGCCCGAGTCCGCGAGCGAGGCGGGGCTGCACGACGTCACCGGAGCGCTGAGGAGCTATCTGCGCGGTCGCGCGGGCTCCCTCGCGCGGCTCGTGCGCGCGCACCGGGTCGCCGCTGCGATCGCCGCGTTCGCCGTCGTCGCAGCGGCCGTCGCGGCGATTGCCGCCCTGACCGCAGCGCCGCAGTTCCCCGCCCGAGAGCTCGTCGAGCAAGACGCCCTCGCCCTCGAGGCGCCCGTCTACGCCCCCGGCAGCTTTGGCCATGACGACATCCTCGTGGCCCGCGAGGCTGAGGTTCGATCGATCGCTGCGGGCGACCAGCGTGAGACCGCCCGGGCCGAGGTGCTCGTCACCTATCTCGGAAGCTACGTCAAGGCCGAGAAGGTCACGACCATCGGCTACGCCCTGAGCGAGGGTTCCTGGGTCGCAGATGGCAGCTCCGAGGACGCGCGCGTCTCGTGGAGCGCCCTCGAGGGGCCCGACGCGGGAAAGATCGTCTCGAACGTCGGCGTTCTTCTCGCCCGGGCGGATCAGCAGCTCTCCGGGCAGGGGGAGGACGGGGACGCCACGCTCGAGCAGCTCTACCAGGGCGCTAACGTGCGACTCGACCTTCTTGAGTTCGACTCCGAGAGCGGGAGCTGCTCGATGGAGCTCACCTGCACCAAGACCGAGACCTTCGAGGCGTACGAGTGCCGCCTGAGCGCCGGGCTCGCCTTCCGCTCGTCGAACGGCAAGTGGGAGCTCGAGCGACTCTCCGTCGCGGACGGCGGCAAGACGCGCAGCCTCGAGCCGCTCGTCGGCACGTGGTCGGGCACGTTCGTGAGCCAGGCAACTGACGGGACGAAGTGCCTGGCGGGCCGGCCGTCAGGACTTTCTCTCAATGTCGAGAGCACCCGCACCGAGGGCGGCGTCACGCAGGCCACGGGCACCGTCTCGGGTGTCGCCCACTACCACGGGCACCCGTCGCGCGACGCCGAGGGCTGCCCGGGCGACCTCACGCTCACCGAGGTGCCCTTCACCGCCACGCTCGTCGATGACGAAGACGGGACGCTCGTGCTCGAGGCGACGCTTCCGGAGGACGTCGACGGCACGACCACGCTCACCCTGCGTCTGGGCGAGAAGGACAATCCCGCGGCCGCCGTCGCCGAGCTGACGAGCTCCTCCACGCAGACGGGCTCGATCCTGTTCTTCCCCGTCGAGGAGACGGTCGCCTACGCCGACACCTTCTCGCTCGTCCGCACGGCATAGCATGTGGCAGGCGCCTTAGAGGCGCCATCCGCGCATCACAAAAGGGCGCCCCGCGGACACGCAGTCCGCGGGGCGCCCCTCACATGCCGTGAAGCAGGTGCTACTCGGCGGCCTCGGTGGTCTCGGCGACCTCGGCGGGAGCCTCCTCGACGGGAGCCTTGGCAGCCTCGGCCTCGGCCTTCTTGGCGTACTCGGCGGCACGCTTGGCCTTCTCAGCGGCCTTGGCCTCCTTGGCGGCCTTCTTGGCAGCGGCCTCCTCGGCGGCCTTGGCGGCCTTGGCGGCCTTGGCCTCCTGGGCCTTCTTCAGCTGCGCGGCAGCGGCGCCACCGAACTTGTCGGCGAAGCGCTGGACGCGGCCGCCGGTGTCGACGAGCTTCTGCTGGCCGGTGTAGAACGGGTGGCACTTGTCGCAGAGGTCGACCACGATCTCCTTCTTGGTGGAACGGGTCTTCCAGGTGTTGCCGCAGGTGCAGCGGACGGTGCACTCCACGTAGTCGGGGTGGATACCTTGCTTCATGGCAGGACTCCTCTTCATCGGCCCTGGTTTCCGACCAGGGCGGGGGTTCGTCTCGGTTCCGACCGAGACACAATAGCCGTATGACTATATCAGAAAGGCTGTGACACGTCTGTGAAGATTTGCGCGTAAGATGGGGCGAGAAGAACGCGCCGCCTCGGGCGGCAGCCATCCGGGAGGTGCCCCATGTTCCTGGCGATCGACGTCGGCAACACCCAGACCACGCTCGGCCTCTTTGACGACGGGGGCGGGCTCGTCCGCGGCTGGCGCATGTCCACCACCGCGGCGGACACCTCCGACATGCTGCACTCACGTCTCTGGGGCTTCTTCATGAAAGACGGCCTCGACCTCGAGGACGTGACCGACGCCGGCGTCGCGAGCGTGGTCCCCGCCCTCGAGCGATCCTGGAGGCGCTGCCTCGAGGCCCATCTCGGCCACGAGCCCATCGTCGTGAGCGCGGGCGAGGGCTACGGCATGGACGTCGCCATGCCCAACCCCCGCCAGGTGGGCGCCGACCGCATCGCCAACGCCATCGCGGCACGGAGCACCTACGGCTCGCCGGTGATCGTGGTCGACTTTGGCACCGCCACCAACATCGACGTGGTGGACGCGGCGGGCGCCTACCGCGGGGGAGCCATCTCCCCGGGGCTCATGCTCTCCGCCTCCGCGCTCTTCTCGCGTGCGGCGAAGCTCGCGAGCATCCCCATCGAGGCCCCCGAGCGGGCGCTTGGCGACAGCACCGAGGCGGCGCTGCAGTCAGGCCTCGTGATCGGGGCGGCCGCCCAGGCGGAAGGTCTCGTCGCGCGCATCCGCGCCGAGCTCGGCGCGCCCAACGCGACGGTGGTGGGAACCGGGGGGCTCGCTCGCACGGTGGCGCGGGCCACGGACCTCTTCGACGCGATCGACCCCGACCTCACGCTGCGCGGCATCCGGGAGATCTGGCTTCGAGAGCGCGCCCGCGCGTAGCCGGACGCCGAGGCGCACAGGAGCAAGACGCTAGGGGAGCACCCGCAGCGTCGCCTGCTCCGGAGCGAGCTCGAGCTCGCCGCCGCCCTCACGGCTCACCGTCACGCGTCCCCAGACGTCGACGCCGGAAAGCGTCCCGCGCGCGACCACGCGACCCCCGCGCACGACCTCGACTCGCTCGCTCATGCCGCGGAGGGCGTCGAAGTAGTCGCCCAGGATCGAGGCGAGCGGCCCGGCCTTTCCGCGGCCGGCGGCATAGGCCTGCCCCCAGGCGCCGACCGCCTCGGTCGCCGCGCGCTCGAGAGCGGCGGCGTCAAGGTTCTTCTCGGCGTCCCACGTGAGGTCGCAGCGGACAAAGACGCCCAGCTCGTCGTAGCCGGCGCGGGCATCAACGTGAACGAGCGGCGTGCCCTCGGCTGAGACCACCTCGTGAGGCCACGCCACGCGAGCGCCAAGCTCGCGGGCGACGGCGAGGGCGCACACAAACGGCACGCCCGTCGAAAACCCCATCGGGACGCCCGGACGCAGGGTCACCGACGTCCCTACTCCCATGCGACCTCCCCGAGATCGGACGTCACATGGCCGACGCGCGCCTCGCGCTCGGCGACGTCGACGCCCTCGTGGGCGAGGAAGCGCTCGGGGCTGTGCATGAGGTCCTCCATGGGCACGATCACGTAGTCGCGCTCGCCGGCGCGCGGGTGCGGGAGCGTGAGACGCGTGCCAAAGTGGCGCTCCCCCTCCACCCACACGAGGTCACAGTCGATGGTGCGCGGGCCCGACCCGGGCTTTTTGGGGTCGCGGTCCTTCTCGCGGATTCTGCCGAGCTCGTCTTCGACCTCGAGCAGCTTGCCCATGAGCACGAGCGGGTGCAGCTCGGTACGAATCTCGGCCACGGCGTTGGCGACGGGCGTCGCGATGCCGTAGGCAGGCTCGGTCTCGTAGGCGTGGCTCACGCTGACGACGCACGTCAGCGGGATCTCGTCGATGAGCCGGACGGCGCGCGCGATGTTGCCCACGCGGTTGCCCACGTTGGAGCCGAGGCTCACGAACCCCTGGCGCGGGTCCTTGTGCGAGACGGCCCAGTAGGCGTTGACCGCCTGCGCGGCGCCCGCCACGTCGTGAACGCGCAGGATGCGCGCGCCACCCTCGATAGCGGCGATGCAGATGCCGGCGGTCGCGGCGTCGCGCGCGGCCGCGTCGGGGACGCCGGAGACGGCGCCGACGAAGCGCTTTCTCGACACGGCGCACACGAGCGGATAGCCCATGGAGGCCATCGAGCGCGTCGAGCGCTGGATGACCACGTCCTCGTCGGCGAGCTTGTCAAACCCCGCGCCGGGATCGAGGCAGATGCGGTCGCGGCCCACGCCGGCGCGCAGCAGCGTCCGCGCTTGGTCGCCCAGAAAGCCCATCACCTGGCGCATGATCGGCGCCTCCTCGGGAAGCGTGAAGCGGCGCTGGGAGAGGACGGGTCGCGGGAGGGCGCTCCCGTTGGGGCGGCTCTGGTCGAGGGTGACCTGGCGGCGCGGCGCCCGCGTGCCGAGGCCCTCGTGGCTCCAGTGCATGATGACGCAGCCGCAGGACGTGTCCGCGGCCACCTGGACCATCTCGGGATCGGTGAAGCCCGAGACGTCGTTGATGATCGAGGCGCCCAGGCGCACGCACATGCGGGCGACCTCGGCGTGACGCGTGTCCACCGAGACGATCGCGCCCGCCTCGACCAGGGCGCGCACCACGGGGACGACGCGCTCGGCCTCGACCTTCGCGGAGACGGGCGTGTGCCCCGGGCGCGTGGACTCGCCGCCCACGTCGATGATGTCGGCCCCCTCGTCGAGCATCTCGAGGCCGCGGACGATCGCCGCCTCGGGGTCGACGTTCTCGCCGCCGTCGGAGAACGAGTCCGGGGTGACGTTGAGGATGCCCATGATGCGCGGGCGCGCGAGCGAAATCTCGTGGGCGCCACAATGCCAGGTGGCGTAGTTCTCTCGAAGCATGACCATCCCCTTTCGGGCCGACCGCCGTACTCGTCCATTGTACCCGGGGCCGCCGACAATGAGGACGGGTTCAATCGCCGGGGGCGCTCCTTCCTCAGAAGTCGAACGCGGCGGCGATGTCGCAGGCGCAGACGAGGTCGGCACGGGAGTCTGCCGGCGTGGGGTCGCGGTTCACGACCACAACCTCAGAGCCCCCAAAGTAGTCCACGAGCCCCGCCGCCGGATACACCACCAGCGACGTTCCCCCGATGACCAGCAGATCCGCCTGCGCTATCGCCTGGACGCTGGCGATAAGAACGCGCTCGTCCAGGCTCTCCCCGTAAAGCACGACATCGGGCTTCACCAGTCCCCCGCACTTCTCGCACCGGGGCACGCCCTCGGACTCAAGGACCCACTCCGCCGAATAGGTCTCGCCGCACCGCTGGCAGACGTTGCGGTGCACCGAGCCGTGCAGCTCGTGGACGACGCGCGACCCGGCCATCTGATGGAGCCCGTCGATGTTTTGCGTGACCACCGCCGCGAGATGCCCTTCGCGCTCCAGCTCGGCGAGCCTCGCGTGGGCGCGATTGGGCCGCGCCGTGAGGCAGATCATCCGCTCGCGATAGAAGTCGAAGAACTCCTCGGTGTGGGAGATAAAGAAGCCGTGGCTGAGCATCTCCTCGGGCGGGTAGGCAAAGTGCTGGTGATAGAGGCCGTCCGCGCTTCTGAAGTCCGGGATGCCGCTGGCGGTGGAGACCCCCGCCCCGCCGAAGAAGACCGCCCTTCTCGCCCGATCGAAGCGTTTGGCGAGCTCAGACGCCGCTTCCTGGGAATCAGTTATTGTGCATGCCATGTGCCGTCCCTTCGTCGCCGCGGGCCATGGTGCCATGGTATGCCCCCGGGACACATGATGGAGAATCCGTCGGCGACGGTTCGGGCAGCGGCGTTTGGGGAACAACAAGGTTTATGCGCGACAGACGCCTCCGGGGCATCTGTCCCGCGTATCTGTCACGTGATCCGCCGCAGCGCGCTCGGAGGAGGTTGTCATGGAGTCACCCGTCAGCAACGTGTTCGACTGCGCCCTGGTGTTCGAGGGGGGCGGCTATCGGGCGAGCTACACCTGCGCCTTCGCGAACGTCCTGCTCGAGCAGGGCATCTACTTCGACTACGTCTGCGGTCTTTCCGCCGGGGCCAGCAACACCGTCAACTATCTCTCCCGCGACCGCAAGCGCGTCCGCGACGCCTTCATGACAGACGGCCCCGCTCGCGGGCTCGTGGGCCTGCGCTCGCTGCTTCGAGGGCACGGCTACTTCGACGCCGACGCCCTCTATGAGGGGGCGCTGCGCGAGGGGACCCTCGAGTTTGACTGGGAGACGTTCTCCGCCAACCCCGCCCGTCTGCGCATCCAGGCCTTCGAGCGCGACACCGGCCGAACGGTGCGCTTTGGCCGAGAGGACATGACCGACCCGATGCGCATGATCGACCTCGTCCGCGCAAGCTCCACGCTGCCCGGCATGATGAAGCCGCTCGAGGTCGACAGGCGCGTGCTGCTTGACGGCGGCCTCGGAGAGGGCGCGGGGATCCCGGTCTGCATGGCCGAGGAGGACGGCTTCGAGCGCCTGGTCTTTGTGGCGACTAGGCCGCGCGGGTACCGCAAGAGCGAGCCCGGCGCCAAGGACAGGCAGATGTTCAAGGCCGTCGCCAAGGACCACCCCTACCTGCGAAAGGCGCTGCTCACCCGCTGGGAGCGCTACAACGACGCGATCGAGCACGTCGAGCAGCTCGCCGAGCAGGGCCGAGCGCTCATCCTCTACCCCGATAAGATGCCCGTGGAAAACGCGACGGTCAATCCCCGCAAGCTCGCCGCCGCCTACGACGCCGGCCACGCCCAGTACCTGCGCGAGATGCCGCGCGTCCGCGAGTTTCTCTTCGGCTCGGCCGACGGGGGCCCGACGCCCAAAGACCCCGACGCCGGCACCGGCTACATCACGCTGGGCTAGGGCGACGGCGCGGGCCCCGTCCTAGAGCTCGATCGTGAGCTCGACGGGGCAGTGGTCCGAGCCAAAGACCTCGGAGAGAATCGAGGCGCCGGTCACGCGATCGGCGATGTCGTTGGAGACGAGGAAGTAGTCGATGCGCCAGCCCGCATTGTTCTTGCGCGCGTTGAAGCGGTAGCTCCACCAGCTGTAGGCGCCGGTCACGTCCGGGTGACGAGCGCGGAAGGTGTCGGTGAAGCCGGCGTCGAGCAGGCGCGTGAAGCTCTCTCGCTCCTCGTCGGAAAAGCCCGCGTTGCCGCGGTTGGGACCGGGGTTTTTGAGGTCGATCTCGTTGTGCGCCACGTTGAAGTCCCCGCACGTGACCACGGGCTTCTCGGCGGCAAGCCCCACGAGAAAGTCGCGGTACGCCGCATCCCAGGCCAGGCGCGTGTCGATGCGCGCGAGCTCGTTTTGGGCGTTGGGCGTGTAGACGTCGACGAACCAGTAGCCCGGAAACTCGAGCGCGCAGACGCGACCCTCGTCGTCCGCCTCGGGCGCGCCGATGTGGTTGATGACCCGCAGTGGCTCCTCCCGTGAGAAGACGGCGGTCCCGGAGTAGCCCTTGCGCTCGGCGTAGCTCCAGGTCTGGTGGTAGCCGGGCAGGTCGAGCTCGATCTGACCCTCCTGGAGCTTGGTCTCCTGGACGGCAAACACGTCGGCGTCGGTGGCGGCAACGACGTCGGTGAAGCTCGGATCCTTCTTCATGACGGCGCGCAGGCCGTTAACGTTCCAGGAGACGAGGCGCAGCTCGCGTGGGCTCGGCATGGGAATCCTTCCGCTCGGGGTCCCCGCCATCTTACCCGTTTGCCACCCGCCGGCGAAAGCGCGCCGCCTGCGAAACGTACCGCAAGCTGACGGCGGTGGGCACACGCGCGACTTTTGTACGGCGAAATACCCTCATCCCACATTTCATCGATTCTTTTCCCAGCTCACAGCCCTGCCCTCGGGCGAGAAGAACTTTCTCGCCATACATTTCTCGAGAATCGCGGCACGGGTTCGACCCACGCCGCAAGCGCGCCCGTCACGTTGGTGCTAGCGTCACTTCATGGAGACGATTCTGTGCGACAGATCCGCGTTTCTCTATTGGCGCACACCGCCGATAGCGCGCCTCCTGGCATCGGGCCCGGAGGATGATCCCATGCTGCGTGCCCTGCTCGACGTCGGGACGATCAGAGCGCTCCGCCTTGAGCTGCTGGAGTCATCCGAGCTCGTCTCCAGCTCCTACGGACTAACTGGTCGCAGGTCGCACTGCGGCATCGCCGGGCTGCGCGTCGCAGGCACGCTTCCTCTGCTTGCCACCAATTTCGGAGGACCGGTGGATGTGCTGGCGGCAACCCCTGAGGACCGAAGGCCGTCGGGGGTCATTCGGCCACGCGTCTGGGGAGCGACGCTTCCCGACAACTCGACGAGCGTCATCCGCGAGGGGGTTGAGGTCGTCTCCCCCGAGCTCGCGCTCCAGCAGCTCGCGGTTCGCGTAGACGCTGTTCGGACAGCCCTTCTCCTCTCGGAGCTTCTGGGGACGTTCTCTGTTTACCAGGCTCCCGGCCCGCTTGCCAAGGTGCTGCAGGAGCTGGCAGACCACAATCGACTTCCAGCGTATCGGGGCTGGCGGGCCGCAAGAAACAACGGCGGGAAGCTGACGGGGCTCTGGTCGCGTCCTCCCCTGCTCAGCCTCGACCGCCTGCAAAACCATCTCGCGCTCGCCTCGTCCCGAGGAAAGAGGGCGCTGACCGAAGCGGCGCGACGCGCTCGGGTGGGCGCCGCCTCGCCTTTTGAGGCGCAGGCGGGCATGCTGCTGGCAGAAAGCGTGCGTCACGGTGGCGAGGGCTACCTCGGACTCGAGCACAACCGCCGCGTCGCCCTCTCGGCGGACGCCAAAAGGCTGTGCGGCCTGAGCAGCTGCTATTGCGATCTCTTCTGGGAGCGCGAGGGCGGCGACGTTGACGTGGAGTGCCAGAGCAGCTCTCATCACTTTGGGTCAAGGAGCTCGGTTTCCGACGCAGACAGGTCAACGGCGCTCCAGATGATGGGCATCGAGGTGATTCAGCTCACCTACGCGCAAATGGAGAATGCGCAGCGCTTTGAAGCGTTCTCTCGGCTCCTTGCCGAGAAGCTCGGCGTCGAGCGTCAAGAGAGGACCCAGCGAGAGAAGCGGGCTCAGGAAGACCTGCGCGCGAGCGTGCTCGTTGACTGGGAGAGCCTGCCAGACGTATAGGGGCACGGATGCGCCCCGCCCGACAACGCCGTGCCATACTCGATCGAAATATGTACGGCGAGCACGTTCTTCTCGGTAAAGTGGAACAGCGTGACCTGCGGAAACGCTGGCTCGTACCGAGAGGGCTGCATTCTCGCCGTACAAAACTCGCCCGCCACCCACACGGACAGCGAGGGTCGAACACGCGGCGGGCGCAGAGCTGGGGTCCGAGGCCGAGGACCCGTTAGAACTCCGGCACCGTGAGCCCGGCGCCGGCCATGGCGGAAAGAAACGCCTCGGCGGAGCGCGTGGCGATGAGCTCCTGGGGGAAGCGGATCTCCTCGAGAAGGGCGAGCGCGTGCGGCGTCCTGCCGACGGAGCTGCTGATGTGGGCGTCGGTGTTCACGACGATCTGGCAGCCCAGCTCAGCGCACGTCTCGGCGATGGTCCGGCAGCTCGTGTGGGTGCGCCCGTCGGGACGGGCGGTCTCGAGGCTGTGCTCGTTGATCTCGATGAGCTTGCCGAGGCGGGCGGCCTCCCCCACCACCTCGCGGACGTCGAAGGGAACGCCGGCGCGCCCGGTATGGCCGAGCACGAGCACCTTGGGCTGCGCGAGGGCGCCGAGGTACATCTCGGTGGTCTGCGCCAGCGACGCGCCCTCGGCGAAGTCCTTGTAGTGAACGCTCGCGATGACGTAGTCGCATCCCGAGCACGCGCGGGCGTAAAGGGACGCCGCCGAGCGCGCCGGCCGCCCCGTGATGTCCGAGGCGACCTCGATGGCCTGCCCGAAGAGGCTCCCGTCGAGCGCGCGGATGTCCGCCTCCATGCCGTGAAGGAGCCGCACGCCCTCCCAGACGCGGGGCCAGACCCGCATGTTGATGAAGTGCTGGTAGTCGCGCAGGTCGGCATGGGCGAGGTCGGTCCTCGGGAAGAGCATGTCGCTGAAGTGGTCCGTCACGCCGAGCAGCTCGAGGCCCGCGTCGCGTGCCGCGAGCACGTTCTCGCGCACCGTCGAGTAGGCGTGGCGGGAATAGAGCGTGTGGGTGTGCGTGTCGCAGCGGTTCTCGTACATGGCGCTCCTCATGCGGAAAAGGGCGGGCCCTCCGCGCTACCGGTAGGACTTGGCGAGCTCCTCCCAGGCGGGCAGCGAGTTCACGATGGTCTCGTAGGAGACGCAGTAGCCCACGCGGACCCAGCCCGGGCACCCGAAGGAGTCCGAGGGAACGGGGAGCAGCTCGAGGGCCTTGGCGCGCTCGAAGAACGCGCTGGCGTCGGGCTCGAGCGCCTTGACCCAGAGATAGAAGGCCCCCTCGGGCGCGATGAACTCGTAGCCCAGGCGGGCGAGGCCCTCGGTCAGCGCCTGGCGGTTGCGCGCGTAGGCCTCCACGTCGCTCGGCTCGTCGACGCAGTCGATGAGCACGCGCTGGAAGAGCGCCGGGGCGCACACGAAGCCCAGCTTGCGCCCAGCGCCCGCGACCGCGAGCACGAGCTCGTCGTGATCGGGGTTGGTGGGGGGCACGAGCACCCAGCCGATGCGCTCGCCCGGGAGCGAGAGTGACTTGGAGTAGCTGTAGCACACGATGGAACGGTCGTAGACGGAGGGCACCCAGGGTACCTCGGCGCCGTAGGTGATCTCGCGATAGGGCTCGTCCGCAACGAGGTAGATCGCCGTGCCGAGCCGTGCCTCGGCCTTCGCGAGGACGGCGGCCAGGGCCTCGAGGTTACCGCGGGAGTAGACCGAGCCCACGGGGTTGTTCGGGGAGTTGATGACCACGGCCTTGGTGCGCGCGGTCAGCGCCGCCTCGACGGCCGCGACGTCGATCTGGAAGGTCTGGGGATCGGCGAGCACCTCGACGCACGTGGCGCCCGCGGTCTCGATCCAGACGCGATACTCGGGGAAGTACGGGGCGATCACGATGACCTCGTCGCCGGGGTTCACGACGGCGTGGAACGTGATGGACAGCGAAGCCGCGGCCCCGCAGGTGAGATAGAGGTCGTCCGCGGACGCCGCGCCCTCGCCAAAGCGCCGCGAGAGGCTCGCCGCGACGGCCTCGCGGGCGGCGGGCAGGCCGCTGGCGGGCGTGTAGCCGTGAAGCTGCGTGGCGGGAAGCGCCAGGCAGCGCTCGATCGAGGCGCGAACGGAGTCGGGTGCGGGGATGGAGGGGTTGCCAAGAGAGAAGTCGAAGACGTTCTCGGCGCCGATCTGGGCCTTGCGGGCCCCGGCATACGCCGCAATCTCGCGGATGGACGACTTCTGCGCCCCGTAGGCGCGGCTCTTCTCGTTAATGGACATGGGGCCTCCTCGCGCAACGTGTCTGCTCGCTCTGTGCTGCAAGGCCATTGTACTCGCGCGGGACAGCTCCGAAGGCAAGACGGCGGGCGAGAAGGACTATGAGAGCTCGTCCTCCGGGTGACGGGGCCGCATGTAGCCCTTGCTGCGCAGGACCTCCCATCCGAGCAGGGTGATGACATACTCGTTGGCGTCCCTGCCGCCGTCCTCGCGCACCTTCCCGCGCTTGGAGATGAGGCCCATCTCGTCGAGGGACTCGCATGACCTTCTGACCGTCGCCACGCTCGTGTTGAGCAGCGAGGAGAACCTGCTTGCCGAGACCGCAGCGACCTGACCCTGCTTTGGAGCGAGCTCGCCGAGGCAGTGCAGGAGGCGGTGCTCGGTCTCGTTGATGGTGAGCTTGATCTCGAACTCGACTTTGCGCGCCATCAGCCAGACACCTCCCTGCACGCTTGTTGGGGGCCCTAGGCAAAATCTTTTGGCCCTGCGTGCAAACGGTATCATCGAAGGCGGGCTGGCTTGGCGCTTATATACCACCTGACCTGCTCGTTATTTGAGTATGCCCGGTTAGGGGACACCCTTGGTGCCACCCCATTATGTGCTGTTTTGCTACAGGGGGTCATAAGGTGAGTACCCCCCTGAGCACTTTTTCAGATCTTTCAGATTATGCGCAGGCAGCTTGCACACGATGAATACACAAGCAGGGGCCCTGCTCACTTTTTTATGCGCGAGCCTCCTGGGCGTCCGCCTCCTGGGCGCCCGCCTCTCGGACGCCGGCCTCCTGGGCACCGGCCGGGGAGCCGCTCGCCCCCTCGGCGGCAACGTAGGCGTCCCAGCTGCCGTCGAGCAGCGCCTTCACCGCATCGCCCTCGACCGTCTCGCGCTCGAGGAGCACGTGCGCCATCGTGTCCATCTGGGCCGAGCGTGCCTCGAGGACCTGGCGGGCGCGATCGTGCCCCTCGCGCATGATGCGCTCGACCTCGTCGTCGATGCGCTTGGCGGTCTCCGCGGAGTAGTCCTGGCGGTTGGCGTAGTCGCGGCCGAGAAAGACCTCGTGCTGGGCCTCGCCAAAGACCTGCGTCCCCAGCTCCTCGCTCATGCCGTAGCGCGTGACCATGGTGCGGGCGAGCTTGGTCGCGCGCTCGAGATCGTTGGAGGCGCCGGTGGTGATGTCGTCGCAGAAGAGCTCCTCGGCCGTGCGGCCGCCGAGGAGCACGGCGATCTGGTCGAGCATGCCGTCGCGCGTCTCGAGGAAGTGGTCCTCCTCGGGCACCTGCATCGTATAGCCGAGCGCCTGGCCGCGGCTCACGATCGAGATCTTGTGGATGGGGTCGGAGTTCTCCAGGACGTGCCCCACGAGCGCATGACCCGACTCGTGATAGGCGATGACGCGGCGCTCCTTCTCGGTGATGACGCGGCTCTTGCGCTCGGGACCCGCCATCACGCGCTCCATGGCCTCCTCGACCTCGCCCTCGCCGATGGAGCCCCTGCGCCGGCGGGCGGCGAGCAGAGCCGCCTCGTTCACCAGGTTGGCGAGGTCGGCGCCCGTGAAGCCGGGCGTGACCTTGGCGAGCCGAGCGAAGTCGACGTCACCGTCGAAGGGTTTGCCCTCGGCATGCACGCGCAAGATCTTCTCGCGCCCCGCCACGTCGGGCCGGTCCACGGTCACGCGACGGTCAAAGCGGCCAGGACGCAGCAGCGCCGGGTCAAGGATGTCGGGGCGGTTGGTGGCGGCGATGAGGATGACCGAGGAGTTCTCCTCGAAGCCGTCCATCTCGACGAGCAGCTGGTTCAGGGTCTGCTCGCGCTCGTCGTGGCCGCCGCCCAGGCCCGCGCCGCGCTGGCGGCCCACCGCGTCGATCTCGTCGATGAACACGATGCAGGGAGCTGCCTCCTTGGCCTGTTTGAAGAGGTCACGGACGCGCGAGGCGCCCACGCCCACGAACATCTCCACGAAGTCCGAGCCGGAGATCGAGAAGAACGGGACTCCCGCCTCGCCGGCCACGGCCTTGGCGAGCAGCGTCTTGCCCGTGCCCGGAGGGCCCACGAGCAGGACGCCGCGCGGGATGCGGGCGCCCATCTGGTGATAGCGCTCGGGGTCGGAGAGGAAGTCGCGAATCTCCTGGAGCTCCTCGACCGCCTCGTCGACCCCCGCGACGTCCGCGAACCTCACCTTGGGGCGCTGCGCCTCCGAGGTGAGGGCCCGCGTCTTGGAAAACGCCATCGTCTTGTCGTTTTGGGAGGACATGCGACTCATGTAGTACACGAAGACGCCGACGAGCAGAAGCGTCGGGACGACGGAGATAAGCACGGTCTCGAGCATGCTCGAGTCGCTCGTGTCGATCTTGTAGGTGACGTCGGGGTGCTCCGCCATCAGCTCGGCCAAGGAGTCCGACCCCACATAGACGCTCGTGAAGTTGGTCGCCTCCGCGCCGTCCTCGCGCTCTGCCTCGCTGTGCCAGTACGAGCCGGAGACGCTGCCGTCATCGGTCCGGTACGTCACGCTCTCGACGCGGTCCTCGCTCACGGCCGTCACGAACTCGTTGGTCGCGAGCGCGTCAGTCCGCCTGCCGCCCGACAGGCCGCCCCCTCCGCCCGAGAAGACGAGGTAGAGGATGATCGCGACCACGACCGCGGTGGTGAACACCGCGGAGCGCGTGCGCCCCTCGGGGCCGAGCGGATGGTTGTTCTTCTCGGGCAAGCGACTCTCCTTGCGTGCGACTGGCGGTCAAGACGGGGAGCGGGCCGGATGAACCCGGCGGACAAGCTCCCGGACGTCAGGCTACCGGTAGACCTCGGGCTTGAGGACGCCGATGTAGGGCAGGTTGCGATAGCGCTCGGCGTAGTCGAGGCCGTAGCCGACGATGAACTCGTCGGGGACGTGGGCTCCCACGTAGCGCGGCTTGACGGCGGGCGTGTTGCCGGGGACGTCCTTCACGAGGAAGGCGGCGACCTCGACGGAGGCGGGGCCACGGCCCCGCAGAAGCTCCATGAGATAGGAGAGCGTGAGGCCGGAGTCGAGGATGTCCTCGACGATCAAGATGTCGCGCCCCTCGATCTTGGTGTCGAGGTCCTTGACGATGCGCACGACGCCCGAGCTCTTGGCGCCGTCGCCGTAGCTCGAGACAGCCATGAAGTCGATGCCGATGGGGCAGTCGATGGCGCGCATGAGGTCTGCCATGAAGACCACCGCGCCGCGGAGCACGGCCACGACCAGCGGGTTCTTGTCGGCATAGTCACGCGAGATCTCCTCGCCCATGCGGGCCACGATCTGCCTGATCTCGTCCTCGCTGAGCAGGGTCTCCTTGACGTCCGGATGCAGTGCCTCCATGCGCGCTCCTCTCCTCTCACCGGCCGTCCGGCGCGGACGGTCCCGTCTCGTCGTGCGTCAGGGTCAATTCTAGCAGCCACCTCGTCTGCGACGTGCAGCGGGCGCGCTCGTCGGCGCGAACGCCCGCGACCCACACCACCGGACCCGTGGGAGACGCGTGCACCACCGGGACGAGGGCGCGCTCGTCCCGGTCCACGCGCGCCTCGCCGAGCAGGTCGGAGAGCTTCTTGGACTGCTCGTGCATTCCGAGCGGGCAGAGCAGCTCGCCCGCATGGGGCGTGTCCACCCAAAGCCTGCCCCCGCGCGCGGGGTCGACCCCAGCCTGCACGGCATCGAGAAGAACGGACTCGCCCGACCACTCGAGCGCATGGGAGCGTGCATAGGCGGCGACGTCGGTTGCCTCGGGGGCCGGACGGAGACGGGCGGACAGCACGCGCCCGCCGGGAAGGACGAGTCTCCCTGGCACCTCGAGCCAGGCAGCCGTCGGGACGGCCGGCGCCATGCGGGAGCGCAGGGCGAGAAGACCATGCTCCACGCGCGCCTCGGCTCCCAGCGGGATGTTGGCGGCGCCCTCCCCCGCCGCGACGATCTCGAGGACCGCGGCGACGTGGCGCGCCTCGAGACGGGCCTCCGGACACACCGTCAGGATGGCCGAGCGCACGACGCGGCGGGCGATCGCGACGTCGGTCGCCGCAAGTCGCGCCGCGTCGAGGACGAGCAGGCCCGTTCCCTCCCTCCTCGTGAGGTCTCGGAGGGCGCGGGCTGAGACCGCCGTGAGATAGGCGTCCTCGTCGGAGAGGATGTCGCAGGTCGTCGAGAGGTTGGCCACCACGCGCGGGTTTCTCCCGCGCGCCACCGGCAGGACCTCGTGCCGGACGAAGGCGCGCAGATAGCGCGTGTCGGCGTTGGTGGCGTCCTCGCGCCAGACGATGCCGCGCATGCGCAGCAGGTCGCAGAGCTCGGCGTGGGTCCGGTCGAGCAGGGGGCGCACGATGCGGTTGCGCCGGCGCGGGATCGACGAGAGGCCCGCGGCGCCCGTCCCGCGGATGGCGTTCATGAAGAAGGTCTCCGCACGGTCGTCGGCGGTGTGCGCCGTGAGGATGCGCGCCGCCGAGCGCGGCGTCCCAAAGGCCTCCGAGAGGTCGTTGGCCAGGCGCGTCGCCTCGGCGTAGCGCGCCATGCGACCGGCGTTCTCGACGTTGCCGTCCCCTGCCGCGGCGAGCTCCTCGACGTCGACGCGACGGATCGTGCAGGGGATGCCGTAGCGCTGCGCGAGGTCTCGGACGAACTCCTCGTCCTCCTCGGCATCGATTCCCCGAAGCCCGTGATTGACGTGCAGGACGTGCAGGCGCTCGCGCGCGATGCGAGCGACCCCGCGCCCGTCATCGACGTCGAGGCTCGAGGTCGCCGCGAGGACGAGCAAGGCGGTCGAGTCGGCGCCGCCCGAGACCATGAGCACGACGGGAGCCGCAAGGCTCTCGTCAGGCTGGCCGCTCGGTCGGTCAAAGCGACTCCTAGCGTTGGCGTATCGACGAGAGACGCTCGGCATGCGATACCTCCATAACGGCTACCCTAGGGAGCTGCAAAATAACATGCATTCGCTTGGGGTCGCGTGATGCGTACCTGGGCAAACGAGACGGCGAGCCAAACGGATGTATCCTATTTTGCCCGGACCCAGTGTACGACAGCGAGAGGACCGACATGACCCCCGAGATTCACCTGCACGTCCTTGCCAGCGGCTCCAAGGGAAACGCCGCCGTGGTGGAGGGGCCGAGCGGACTTGTGCTCGTGGACTGCGGCATCTCGCGCCGCGCCCTGCTCGGCAGGGCGGACGAGCTTGGCCTGGACCTGAGCCGCGTGGTGGCGGTCCTGCTCACCCATGAGCACTCCGACCATGTGGGTGGCCTCACGGTCTTCTGCAACCACTTCGACGGGGAGCTCTTGACGACGGCGGGCACCGCCGCGGCGAGAAGCTACCTCACCCAGCTGCCGTTCACGATCGTGGGTCACTCGGATGAGTTCGAGCTCGCCGGGATGCGCGTGCGGACCTTCCCTACCTCGCACGACGTGGCCGACCCCGTGGGCTTTCGCTTCTCCACGGCAGACGACGCGCTCGGGTTCTGCACGGACACGGGCCGACTTGGCGACGAGGCGCTCGAGGCCCTGACGGGCGCGCGTATCCTCGCGCTCGAGTCCAACCACGACGAGCGCATGCTCGCGACGGGCAGCTACCCGGGCTACCTCAAGGCGCGCGTGGCCGGGCCGACGGGCCACCTTTCCAACGCCCAGACGGCCGAGGCGCTCGGCACGCTGGCGTGCGACGACACCGAGACCGTGGTTGCCATGCATCTCTCGCAGGAGAACAACCGGCCGAGCGTCTGCGTGAGGACGCTCGCCGAGGCGGTTGGCGCCGAGGTCGCGAGCGGCGAGGACGGTCGCCCCGAGGCGCGCACGCCCGACGGCCGCCTCACGATCTGCTGTGCCGCGCAGGACTGGCCGCTCACCGTGTGGTAGGGCGGGGTGACAATTGGGACAGGTTCAATTGTCACCCCGCGCCGCTCGCTAACATGCACAGTTCCGTTAAGTTTCATATATCCGCAGGTCAGAAATTGACGTTTCCGGAACTGTGCATGTTAGCGTGGCGCGGCGCAAAAGGGCCGACGCCCGAAGGCGCCGGCCCAGTATGAACGCTCTGCGGCTGAAGGCTAGTCGATGGAGACCTTGGTGACGTTGGTCTTCTCGACCTGCTTGGGGACGTTGACCGTGAGGACGCCGCCCTCGAGCTTGGCGGAGAGGCCGGCGACGGCCGCGTCCTTGAGATAGACGCCGCGCGTGGCGCTCCAGTCCGAGGTCTCCTTGTAGAGGTAGTTCTTACCCTTCTCCTCCTCGGTCTCCTTCTTGTCAACGGAGACGGAGAGACGGCCCTCGTTGAGCTCGACGTCGATCTCCTCGCGCTTGACGCCAGGAAGCTCGGCGGTGACCACGTACTTGTCGCCCGCGTCCTCGACGTTCATCTTGAAGCTCGCCGCCGTGGAGGAAAGCGGGGCGAACGGCGCGTCGAAGAAGCTGTCGAGCGCATCAAACGGCCAGTTGCGAAGCGCGCGCGTGTAACGATCATACGGAACCATGCTTGCCATAATCGATCACTCCCTTGTGATTGGTGCCTTGCACCCGTTGCTCACTTCTTCTTGTTCCCCCATCGCCCGTCTTTATACGCTAGAACCAATGTTTTCTGAGCGACACATGCTCACCATATCTAAGTCGACCTTACTTAGATATTGCTGAATCCCTTCGAGGGACGAGAAGTGCCGAGAAGAGCGCGCGGCACGACCTTTCTTACGGTTTGTATAGTTTCGTCCTGAGGGATGGCAGGACGCCTGCGCTGGAATAGAATTGGTGCATTGCTGTTCGCACCCGGCAGGAGGCACCATGGCCAACGAGAACGAGCTGGAGAACACCGAGGTCGGAAGCGTCGAGGGCGCCCAGAGCGCCAATGACGGGGTCGACCAGGTCCCCTCGCCCGCGCCCTTCGTTCGCACGCGCCCGCCGCGCCGCAGCGTCGAGCCCATCGACGACCTTGCCGAAGACGAGGAGCAGAGCATCCCCGTCACGCACGATTCCGGGTACACCGCCCCCGGCGGGGCGCTCTCGGGCCGCGCCTACCGGCGCTCCCGCACCGAGGGGCAGCAGCTCCGCCGCGACCTCCACTACGGCCAGTATCTCGAGATCCCCAAGGGGCGCCGGGACATCTTTGTCTCGCGGGAGCGCAAGACGCGCGTGAAGACCTTCATCGCGCTGGTCTTTGTCCTCGCCATCCTGGCCATCGTGGTCTACTACCTGTGGGGCTACATGCAGACCAACTGGGGTGCCACGAGCTAGGCACGCGGCACCTCCCGAGGCGCTCTCCGCACGTCACGCCCAGGGGTCGCGCTCGAAGAGCGGTTCGGGCTCCGGCCTGCGGTCGGAGTAGGGGTCGTACCCGTCGTCGTCCTCGTTCTCGGCCCGGACGAACTCCTTGTCAGGACGCTCCCTGGGGTCGAGCTTCGCGCTCTTCTCGTTCTTCGCGTTCTTCTCGTCCATGTCTCACCCCGTGTACAGGTCGATGTAGGCAATGTAGTCGCAGACGCTGCCGCCAAACGGCGACAGGTCAACGGTGTCGAAGTGCGCCGACGGGGCGACAAGCGCCACGACGCTCGTGCTCTCCCCGCGCCCGCCGATGATGACGGCCCAGACGTAGCCGTCCTGCCGCCCGCAGCCGCAGATGAAGCTCGGCGAGCTGGTCTGCTCGGCCGCAGCCTGCCCCCCGTCCTCGCCCGCCTCGCTCTTGGGCGCCTCGGGGGCGCCCTCATTCCCCGCGTCCCCGGAGGGCTCCTCGTCCGCAGGCTCTTCCTCCGTCTTCTTCTCGTTGACGCCGGGCGCCACGATGTCGTCCTGGGTGCAGGCGTCCTCCAGCCCCTCGAGCCCGCACGCGGCCATGACGGCGCGCAGGCCCTCCTCGGACACGCTGCCGCCGCCGGTCGGGAGCGTGTCGGCCGAGAACGCGTAGCGCACGCCTCCCACGCCAGCGCCCTGCGCGAGGACGTCGACCTGCGAGCCTCCGGCATAGTGGCCGGTCTCGGGGTAGTTGGAGATCTGCAGGAGGTCGCCGCGCGAGCCCGACCAGGCCGCGTGGGCGTTGCCGCCCGACGCATAGAGCTCGCCGTACTCGAGCGTGTAGCCGCTCTGGGTGAGATAGGTCGAGAGCGCCTCGGAGGGCACGCCGAAGTAGGCCATGAGGTCATAGGCCTCGTCCGGATAGGCCACGGCGACGCGCAGCTCGACGGCGGAGCCGCCGGCGATCTGGGTCCCCACGCCCGGGACCGTCTCGATGACGGTGCCGCCCTCGGAGGTAGAGTCGACATAGGAGACGGTACCGGTGAGCCCGGCCTGCTCGAGGTCAAAGAGCGCCTCCTCGAGCGACTTGCCGAGGACGTCCGGCACGGTGTAGGCGCGCGCCACGACGAGCGTCACGAGATCCTCCGCGGAAAACGGCTCGCCCTCGCCGGGGGTCACGGAGATCACCGTGCCCGCGGGCTGGCTCGAGCCCTCGGAGCTGACCTGGATGTTCTGGGCGCCCGCGGCGAGAAGCGCCTCGCGCGCGGCCTCCTCGTCAAGGCCCACGACCTTGGGGACGACGCGCTCGGAGGAGACGCCGAGCGTGACCCCGTCCTTGGGGTCGGCGCGCACGCCCGGATCAGGGCTGCACGACAGAACCGTACCGTGGTCATCATCCGAGACGACCGGCTCGACGTTCACGACAAACCCCATCCCCTCGAGCAGGGCGGTCGCCTCCTCCTGCGTCATGCCGAGGACCGCAGGGACGGTCTTGCCGCCCCAGAGCTCCTGGTCGTAGGTGTAGTACGCCACGCCCCCGCCTAGGGCGAGCAGCACGGCGACAATGAGGGCGATCGCCCAGGCCGGCAGGCGCCGCTTGCGCTCGGGAAGGCTCTGGACCGGCGAGGGGATGGAGACCATCGGCTCGCGGACGGACGTGAGGTCCTCGGGAGCGGCGGGCGAGAAGTACGGGTCATCCAGGGCGTCGATCCCGTCGCCCGCGTCGAGGGCGGTCGTCGGGGCGGCGTCATCGCGCGGCACCACGGTCGTGGGCAGGCCGTCATCAAGCATCGTGGTCGGCGCGGCGTCGGCCAGCACCGTGGCGTCCGGGTCGGCGGGCGCGGCGTCGGCCAGCACCGTGGCGTCCGGGTCGGCGGGGATCGCGACGGTCTCGTCCCGCAGGTCCTTCTCGTCTCGCCCGCTCTTCTCGCCTGAGACCGCCATGCCCCCTCCAACCATCCGTTGAACGTGACACTATCCTACCCAGAAAAAGGGGCGGGGGAACTGCTCCCTCGCCCCTTTTGGGCTACTCCATGGCGTCGGGCTCGATGGGCTCGTCGTCGGGCGCGGGCTGCGCGCCCGAGCGGCGTCGCTCGGAGGCGGCGTCGTCGCGGGTGGCGAACAGACGCTCGTCGGGACCCACGTCGATGCGAACCACGTCGCCCTCGCCGAGCGAGCCCTCGATGATGAGGTTGGCGACGTTGTCCACGACCTGGCGCTGGATGAGGCGCTTGAGCGGGCGCGCGCCGTAGACCGGGTCAAGGCCGTCGAGGGCGAGCGACTGCTTGGCGCTCGGCGTGAGCTCGAGCTGGATGCGGTCGCGGTCGAGGCGGGAGCGGACGTCGCGCAGCTGGATGTCCACGATCCGCTCGATGTCGGCAAGGCCGAGGGCGTGGAAGACCACCACGTCGTCGATGCGGTTGAGGAACTCCGGCTTGAAGGTCTGACGCAGGGCGTCGTTGACCTGGCGCTGGACCTCGTCCGGGTCGCTCGAGGCGCTCACGCCGGCGATGAACTGGCTGCCGACGTTGGACGTCATGATGATGATCGTGTTCTTGAAGCTCACCACGCGGCCCTGACCGTCGGTGAGGCGGCCGTCGTCGAGCACCTGCAGCAAGATGTTGAAGACGTCGGGGTGCGCCTTCTCCATCTCGTCGAGCAGGATGACGGAGTAGGGCCTGCGGCGCACGGCCTCGGTGAGCTGGCCGCCCTCGTCGTAGCCCACGTATCCCGGGGGCGCGCCGATGAGGCGCTGGACGCTGAACTTCTCCATGTACTCGGACATGTCGATGCGCACGAGCGCGCGCTCGTCGTCGAAGAGGCACTCGGCGAGCGCCTTGGCGAGCTCGGTCTTGCCCACGCCGGTGGGGCCGAGGAAGAAGAAGCTGCCGATGGGACGGTTGGGGTCGGAGAGGCCCGCGCGGCTGCGACGCACGGCGGCGGCCACGGCCGAGACGGCCTCGTCCTGGCCCACCACGCGCTTGTGCAGCTCGGACTCGAGGTTCTTGAGCTTGTCCATCTCGCCCTGCATCATCTTGGAGACCGGCACGCCCGTCCACGAGCTCACGACCTCGGCGATCTCCTCGGAGGTAACCTCCTCCTTGAGGAGCCCCCCGGCCTCCTGCTTGGCGGTGAGGGCGGCCTCCGCCTCCTCGTACTCGCGCTGGAGCCCGGGGATGGTGGAGTAGCGCAGCTCGGAGGCGCGCGCGAGGTCGCCCTCGCGGGTCACGCGCTCCATCTCGACCTTGGCGTCCTCGATCTTGGACTTGAGGTCCTGCACGCGGTCGATGGCGCCCTTCTCGTTCTCCCAGCTGGCCTTCATGCCGTCGAGCTTCTCGCGGGTGGTGGCGATCTCGCCGCGCAGGGTCTCGAGGCGCTCCTTGCTGGCGGCGTCCTCCTCCTTCATGAGGGCCTGCTCCTCGATCTGCATCTGCGTGAGCTGGCGATCCACGGCGTCGATGTCCGCCGGCATGGAGTCGAGCTCCATGCGCAGGCGGCTCGCCGCCTCGTCCACCAGGTCGATGGCCTTGTCCGGAAGGAAGCGGTCCGAGATGTAGCGGTTGGAGAGGTCCGCTGCGGACACGAGCGCGGAGTCCGTGATGCGCACGCGGTGGTGCTGCTCGTAGCGCTCCTTGAGACCGCGCAAGATCGAGATGGTGTCCTCGACGGTGGGCTCCGAGACCATGACGGTCTGGAAGCGGCGGGCGAGCGCCGCGTCCTTCTCGATGTACTTGCGATACTCGTCGAGCGTCGTGGCTCCGATGGCGTGCAGCGTGCCGCGCGCGAGAGCCGGCTTCAGGATGTTGCCGGCATCCATGGAGCCCTCCGTGGCGCCCGCTCCCACGATGGTGTGCAGCTCGTCGATGAACAGGATGATGCGGCCGTCGGACTTCTCGACCTCCTTGAGCACGGACTTGAGGCGGTCCTCGAACTCGCCGCGGTACTTGGCGCCGGCCACCAGGGCGGACATGTCAAGCTCCACGAGGTCCTTGTCGCGCAGGGTCGAAGGGACGTCGCCGCTCACGATGCGCTGGGCGAGGCCCTCCACGATGGCGGTCTTGCCCACGCCCGGCTCGCCGATGAGCACCGGGTTGTTCTTGGTGCGACGGCTGAGGACCTGGATGGTGCGGCGGATCTCCTCCACGCGGCCGATCACGGGGTCGAGCTTGCCCTGGCGGGCGAGGTCGGTGATGTTGCGGCCGTACTTCTCGAGCGCCTCGAACTCCGGCTTGGAGTCCTGGCTGGTCACGCGCTCGTCGCCGCGCAGGGTGTTGTACGCCTCCTCGACGCGCTTGGCCGTGACGCCGGCGGCCTTGAGGACCGAGCCGGCGTCCGTCTTGTCGTCGGCAAGCGCGCAGAGCAGGTGCTCGGAGGTGACGTAGGAGTCACCCATCTTGGCGGCGAGCTTCTCCGCGGCGTTGCCCACGCGCACGGTGGCGTCCGCCATGCCCATCTGCGCGGTGTCACCGGAGACGCGCGGCTGGCGTGCGATGGCCTCGTCTGTCTGGGCCTCGATCGAGGCCGGGTCCGCGCCCACGCGCTCGATGATGGCACGGATGTTGTGCTCGCCGGAGCTCAGCAGCGCCTTGAGCACGTGAACGGGCATGAGCTGCCCCGCGTTTGCGTCGGTTGCGATGCCGACAGCCGCCTGCAGCGCCTCCTGGGCCGTGACGGCCCACTTGTCGAGTCTCATGGTTGCCCCCTTCTTGGGTCTGCTGTTTATCACAGGCAGTTATACCCGGCGAGCGGGGCCTTATACGCAAATCTAAGCGTCTCCATGATAGATTATATAAGCGTGAGGAGAAGGGCGGGGCGCTCGCGGACGCCCCGTCCCGACGCTTACAGAACGCGGCCGTTTGACGCTATGACCTGGCGGTACCAGTCAAAGCTCTTCTTCTTGCTGCGGGCGAGCGTGCCCCTGCCGCGGTCGTCGCGATCGACGTAGATGAAGCCGTAGCGCTTCTTCATCTCGCCCGTCCCCACCGAGATGAGGTCGATGGGCCCCCACGAGGTGTACCCGATGAGCTCGACGAAGTCGTCGTTGACGGCGCGCTCCATCTGGACGATGTGGCGGCGCAGGAAGTCGATGCGGTAGTCGTCCTCGACGTAGCCGCGCTCGTCGGGCTCATCCACCGCGCCGAGGCCGTTCTCGACCACGAAGAGCGGGACCTGATAGCGGTCGTAGAGCTCGTTCAGGGCGACGCGCAGGCCCACCGCGTCAATGGGCCAGCCCCAGTCGGTTCGGTCGAGGTAGGGGTTCTTGCGCTCGACGAGCAGGTCGTCACCATTCTCGCTCGACGCCACGGACGAGAAGTAGTAGCTGAAGGCGATGTAGTCGACGGTGCCGGCGGCGAGCGTGGCGGCGTCCTCCTCGCTCACCTCAAACTCGACGCCGAGGCGCCTGAGCTGGGCGCGGCAGAGGTTGGTATAGCGGCCGCGCACCATGACGTCGGTGTAGTAGTAGTTGGGCATCATGTTTAGGCGGCGGGCGATGACGTCCTCGGGGCGACAGGTCTTAGCGTAGGTGGTGGGATACTGCACCATGCAGCCGATCTTGAAGTCGGGATTGATCTGGTGCCCGAGCGCCACGGCGCGCGCCGAGGCGAGAAACATGTTGTGGCTGGCCAGCACCTTGACCTCGTTGGCGTTCTCGCCCTCGGAGAAGATGAGTCCCGCCTGGTTGAACGGCGTGAGCTTGTTCATCGTCTCGTTGACCTCGTTGAAGGTCATCCAGTAGCGCACCTTGTCGCGATAGCGCCTGAAGACCGTTTCGCAGAAGCGCACGAAGAAGTCGATGAGGCGAGGGTTTCTCCACGACCCGTACTCGGTCACGAGCCGAAGCGGCATCTCGTAGTGAGAGAGCGTGATAACGGGCTCGATTCCATTGGCGCACATCTCGTCGAAGACGGCGTCGTAGAAGGCAAGCCCCGTCTCGTTGGGCTCGGCGTCGTCCCCGTTCGGGAAGATGCGTGCCCAGCTGATCGAGGTGCGCAGGCAGGTAAAGCCCATCTCGGCAAAGAGGGCGACGTCCTCCTTGTAGCGATGGTAGCCGTCGATGCCCTCCTGGTTCGGGTAGTAGACGCCCTCGTGCACGTGGTCGTGAATCTCGCGGGGAACGCCATGGGCGCCCGCGGTCTGCACGTCGGCGATCGAGAGGCCCTTGCCGTCCTCGAGGTAGGCTCCCTCGACCTGGTTGGCGGCGACGGCGCCGCCCCAGAGGAACCCCTCGGGCATGCCCTTGGCGACCGCCGAGCACTCCGAGTCCGTCGCGACGAGCCGGCGCGAGCCGCCCGCCTCGATGGCGGCATCCGCCTCGATTGAAGCGTTCATGGCATCTCCTTGTCCGCCCGCCGTCCGCGGGCTTCGATGGTTGCGGAGTCTGGTGAGGCGCCCCGCGGCAGAACTGCCGCGGGGCGCGGGGGGGGCGGGCGTCGGGGAGAGGCGACCCGCCCGCTAGGGGGGCTTCTTACGCCTCGATCTTGGCCGCTTCGGCCTGCTCGCGCTCGTACTGCTTGTTGGAGACGAGCACGAAGGGAGCGTAGAGCACGAACGCGACGGCAATAACGACGACGACCATGAGCAGGGCCTGCCACTGACCGCTGAAGGCCAGGAACTGCTGCAGGAACATGGGCGCACCGGCGATCGACTCGACGTAGGCGGAGGTCAGGAACCCGGAGGTGATGGCGTAATAGCCGATGTTGCAGGTGACGAGGGGCACCAGCACGAAGGGGAAGAAGAAGGTGGGGTTGAGCATAATGGGAAGGCCGAACACCATCGGCTCAGAGATGCCAAAGAGCAGCGGCACGAAGGAAAGCTTCGTGACCTCGCGGTAGTCGGCTCGCTTGGAGAACGCGAGGATTGCCAGCGCGAGCGAGATGACGATGCCGGATCCGCCCAGGTTCATGAACAGGTGGACGAAGGCGAGGGTGTAGAACTCGGGGGGAAGCGCGCCGGATGCGACGGCGGCGATGTTGGCGGCAAGAGCCGCGGTGCGCACGGGCTTAGCGACGGCGTTCATGGCCATGTGACCGTGAATGCCCATCCACCACAGCAGCTGGGAGAGAACGGTGATGATGCTCACGCCAATCTGCGTGCCGATGGCCTGGTTGAACGGAATCTGAATCACCGTGTAGATGATCGAGTTGATGAACGTCCCCGTGGCGGCATACAGGACGCCCGCGAACACGCCAAAGAGCATGATCGTGATGAAGGCTGGGATGAGCGCGTTGAAGCTGTTGGCAATCATCTCGGGAACGGACTCGGGCAGCTTAATCTTGATGCGCTCGAAGCGCATGAGGCCGTTGAAGATCGCCATCGACCCGATGCCCACGAAAAATGCCAGGAAGAGGGCGGAGGCATCGAGGCTGCCGGCGATGTTCTCGGGGTCGAGCACGGTGATGAAGCAGACCACCGAGATGAGACCGCAGATGAGCGGCTTCTGCCCATCCTGCTCGCCAATGGAGTAGGCGACAAGGAATGCGATCCAGAGGGCCATGCAGGAGATGCAGGCGTAATTGACCGTGCTGAAGATGTTGGCGTAGTTCGCAAGCCACTCGAATCCCGCGAACTGGGCGAGCCCGCTCGAGGTGGAGCAGAGCATGAGGTTCAGCATGAACGCAAACGAGCCGGTGATGACGATGGGGGTGTAGGTAGTAAACGCCTTCTGAATTGCCACCACGTACTTGTTCCCGTTCATGAAGTCAGCAACGGGAGTCAGGATGCGCTCCATGAGGTCCGTAAACTTGTCAAGCATGGGGTATCACTCCTTTCAGAGCGTCATGGACGTACGATGGGTTGTCTTGATGTGTGCCCGGAGCGTCGGGCTCCGTCAGGCGCTACCTGCCGGCAGCCACGAGCTCCTCGGCCTGCTTGAGCACGGCGGCTCCGTCGCAGCGACCATAGGCCATCGGGTTGATGACGGCGACCGGGGCAGCGTCCCCGACCACCTTGGCAAGCCTGCGCTCCATGTGGCGAATCTGGGGCCCCAGGAGCAGGACGTCGAAGTTGCCGAGCTCCGACTCCACCTGCCCCTGCTCGACTGCCCAGATCTTGTAGTCCTTGCCCTGGCTCTCGGCGGCCTCACGCATCTTGCTTACCACCAGGGACGTCGACATTCCTGCGGCGCATGCCAGCATGATGTTCATAGCTCAGCTCCTCTTTCTGCTCGGGATCGACCCCGATGCTCCACTCTGGTCGGTCCCGTTACTTTCCCGACTCGATTCGGGCCATGCGCTCGTACATCTCGACCATGCGCTCGGCCACGTCGCTTGCCGTAATCGCCATGCTCAGGTGGTCCTGAGCGTGCACGAGGATGATGTTCACCTCGACGCCCTCGCCGTTGGCCTCCCCTTGGATGAGGGAGAGCTGGGTGTCATGCGCCTCGTGCATCTCTCTCTGAGCCTCCGCGAGATGCTCCCTCGCCGCACCGAAGTCTCCCTCGGCCGCATCGTCAACCGCCATGAGCGCGGCAGACTTGGCGTTACCCGCGTGCAGGATGATCTGCATGGCGTTCTCGTACTTGCTCTCGTCCATCGTTCCTCCTTTCGTCATGATGCGTGCGTGTTCACCGGTTCACTAGCTCCAGCAGGGTGGTGAAGTCCCGCTGGCTGATCAGCGTCTGAATGTCCTCTTTACTCAGAAGGAGGCGTGAAATCCTGTCGTAGAACCCCTGGAGGTTCTTCTCGGCGCTTGTCGAGATACTCACGAGAAAGATCGCCTGCACCCAGACCTCGGGTGCCCAGAGGACGGGCCTGTCGAGGATTGCCGCGGCGACGAACGTGTCGGGCGTGCACGGCCTCGCGGGATGGGGCATGCTCACGTTGTTGCCAAAGGCTGTGGGGGCCGCGTTCTCGCGCTCCCAGACGAGCCTCGCAAAGCCCTCCGGAACCTCGCGGCGCTCGGCGACGAGGGCGCAGAGGCGCTCGATCGCCTCCTTCTTGTCCCTCGCAGCAAGATGCGAGAAGAACAGGCGCTCGTCGAAGTAGGACTCGACGCCCTGCGGGCGGGGGCTCACCTCGAGCGCCTCGCGCACGAGATGGAGGTCTCCCTCGTCTAGGAAGAAGCCGACCTCGCGGACGGGAACGGGGAGCGGGTGCGCCAGGGGCACCGTGGTGAAGACGTAGTCGATGTCCGTGAGGTCGACGGCGTCGACGCCGCCCACGTCGCAGGTCTCGATGCGGTCGAGGTAGGCGCCGAACTCCCTGCGATAGCGGTTCTCGAGCAGGCGCGCGCTTCCCGCGCCGGAGGCGCAGACGATGAGGATGTTCTTGCGCGAAGGGCCGCCCTTCTGGCGCTCGAGGGCAAGCTCGAACGCCAGCGCGACGTAGCCGATCTCCTCGTCGCTGAGCCGAGCGTCGTAGGCATCGGCGAGCACGGCGCTCGCCTCGACCGCCATGGTCCAGGCGAGCGGGTAGCGGTTCTTGATGTCCGACAGCAGCGGGTTGTCCATGCGCATGTGAAAGCGCAGGCGCACCGCGAGCGGAGTCACGTGCTGCGCGAGGTTCATGCGCAGCTCGAGGTCGTCGCGAAAGTCGAAGCGCAGGACGGTCCACACGTGCTCGATCATGCGCGCGACGACGTCCCACACCTCGTCCGAAATGACGAGGTCGTTCTCCGGGGCGTCTGCGGAGAAGTACAGGCGCTGCCGTCCGGCCAGGTGGATCGCGATGTAGGCGACCTCCTCCTCGGGAAGCGCCACGCCGAAGCGGGCCTCCACGAGCGCCGCGACATCGCGCGCGACGGAGAACTCATGCGTGGAGCGAATCCTGTCGAGCTGCTCCTCGGGCATGGGGACATAGCAGCCCTCCCTGATGCGTGCGACAGCCACGGCGATGTGGACGATTAGGTTCTGATGGGCGAGGGCATTGACCTGGAAGTTGTTGCGACGCGTGGCCTCGCGCACGCACTCGTCGATGACGGTGACGACCTCGCTCGAGGCGAGCGAGGCGTCGGATGCCGCGCTGTGCCCGCTCGCGGCGACGGCAGCGAGGCACAGCCGCCGCTTGAGCTCGGGCCCGGTGACGCGAATGCCGTAGCGCGGGCGGCGCTCGAGGGCGAGGTCGAATCGCGCGAGGCGGCGCTCGACCTCCTTGAGCTCGTCGCTCACCGTGACGCGGGAGACATAGAGAATCTGCGCGAGGTCGTCGATGGTAATCCAGCCCGCGCGGTAGAGCAGGTCGTTCATGAGGTATGCGACGCGCTGCTCCGAGGTGGCGGGAACGGCCTCCCCCGCACGCGAGCCCTCCGAGCCGCTGCGCCCGAGCAGCTCGTCGATGCGCGAGGGGTCGACGCCCTCGAGACGATAGACCGATGAGCTGCGCATCTCGATGCGGCCTCGGGAGGAGGACGAGCCGCCTTTGGGGCGGGAGGCGACCATGGGCCGCGCACCATCCCCGCCCTGGGCGTCCGCGCGCGTGAGCAGGTCGTTCGCACGGCTCACGTAGGTGCGGACCGTCCGCACGCTCACGTCAAGACGTCGGGCGAGCTCGGCGGGGCTGATCTGCCCCTCGTCACGCAGAATCTCTATGAGCTTGGCGAGCTTTGCGTCCACGACTCCTCCTTCCGTAGCTCTATCCTACGGAATGGCACACGGAGTCTCCACAAAGGGTTTTGCCGTCGCCGCGGAAGACGCCTCGACGAATGGGGTGCCGCTACTTCTCGTTCTTCTCGCCTGGGGCGCCGTTGAGGAGGAGGCGGCGCATGACCTGCTCGGGGCTGCCCTGCCCGTCGTAGCGGGCGAGCGCCGTGATCTTCTCCTGCATGCGGAACTCGTGGACCTCGTCTTCGAGCTGGCGCACGCGGCGACGAAGCTCTTCGAGTTCGTCCTCGCGCTCGAGCATGCGCTCGCGCATGTCGAGGATGCGGACCACGCCCGCGAGGTTGATGCCCTCGTCGGTGAGCTTTGAGATGAGGTTGAGCCGGTCGATGTCGGACTGCGAGTACAGGCGTGTGTTGCCGCGCGAGCGCCCGGGCGTCACCAGGCCCTTCTGCTCATAGACGCGCAGGGTCTGGGGGTGCATGCCGGTGAGCTCGGCGGCCACGCTAATCATGTAGAGGGGCTTGTCGCGCCCGGTTCCCTCGCTGGCCTCGTCACGACCTCGTGCCATAGCGATTGACCTCCTCGCGATAGTCGCGTGCGTCGGCGTCGCGCAGCGCCTCGAGAGCGTCACGCTCCTTCTTGGTGAGCATCGTGGGGACCTTCACGCGGACGGTTACGTAGAGCGCGCCGCGCGAGCCCTTGCGCTTGACGTTGGGGGCGCCCAGGTCACGGAAGCGGAAGGTCTTGCCGTCCTGCGTGCCTGCGGGAACCTTGAGGCGAACCTCGGTTCCGTCGGGCGTGGGCACGTCCACCGTCGCGCCGAGGGCGGCCTCGAAGACGCTCACGGGCAGGTCCATGCGGACGTCGGCCCCGTCGCGCTTGAAGAGCGGGTGCTCGGCCACGTGCGTGGTGATCACGAGGTCGCCGCGGTCGCCGCCGTTGGTGCCATACTCGCCGCGGCCGCGGTAGCGCAGCTTGCCGCCGTCCACCGCGCCCGCGGGGATCTTGATGGTGAGGGTCTGCTCCTCGCCCGTCGAGGGGACGCGATAGGTGGCCTTGCGCGTGGCGCCGCGGAAGGCCTCCTCGGCGGACACGTCCACGGACATGGTGAGGTCGCTGCCCTTGGTCGGCCGGTTACTCGCGGCGCGCGCCCCCGCGGCGCCGCCGAAAATCGACGAGAAGTCAAACCCGCCGAAGCCGCCGTCGCCGCCTCGCATGTTGTTGAAGATGTCGGACCAGTCACCGCCCACGTTGGTGGTGTAGGTGTAGCGTCCGCGGCCGCCCGAGCCGCCGAAGTCGGCGCCCGGGATGCCGCCAAACATCAGCAGCTGGTCGTACTCGCGGCGCTTCTGCGGGTCGGAGAGGGTGGTGTACGCCTCGCTGACCTCCTTGAACTTCTGCTCGTCGCCGCCCGCGTCGGGGTGGTACTTGGCGGCGAGCTTGCGAAACGCCTTCTTGATCTCATCGTCAGAGGCGTCGCGCTTGACGCCGAGCACGTCGTAGTAGCTTCGCTTACCTGCCATGTTGCACGAGCCTCCTCTCGGTGTGCGAATTGGGGACAGGCCCCAATTTATAGAAAACATTTATGTGAATTGGGGACTGTCCCCAATTCACAGGCGCGTCCGGGCGCGAAGGGCTACTCCTCCTCGGCCTCAGGCTCCGCGGGGCGCTTGGGGCCGCCGTAGGTCACCGTCACCATGGCGGCGCGGATGACCTTCTCGCCCATCTTGTAGCCCTTCTGGTAGACCTGCGCGACGGTCTCGTCAAACGCGTCCTTGTCCTCCACGCGACCGACGGCCTGGTGGGCAAGCGGGTCGAAGGCCTTCCCCGCCGGGTCGATGGGCTCGACGCCCTCCTTGGAAAGCACGCTCAGCATCTTCGCGTGCACGGCGCTCACGCCGTCGACGAACTGCTTGAGCTGATCGTTGTCCTCCGTGGCGCCGGCGTGCTCGATGGCGCGCTCGATGTCGTCGATCACGGGGAGCAGGTTGGTGACCAGCCCCTCGGCCGCGCGCTCCTTCTCGGCGAGGCGCTCGGCTGCCGTACGGCGGCGGTAGTTCTCCCAGTCGGCCTGGAGGCGCAGCATGCGATCGGTGGCCTCGGAGGCCTCCTTCTTCGCCGCCTCGATCTGGTCCTCGACGTCGGAGAGCTTCTTCTGGAGCTCGTCGCGCTCCTCGCGGAGCTTGCCGGCGTCGGCCGCGAGCTCGCGCTCCGCGGCCTCCTCGCCGGCGCGGATGGCGGCCTCGACGCGGGCGCGCTCCTCGGCCTCCTCGTCCTTGTCGCCAGGATCCTCCGGCTCGACGGCCGCGGCCTCGGCATCGACCCCGTCCTCTGCCTCCGTCGGCTCGGCCGACGTGTTCTCGACGGACTCCGTCTCCTCGGGCTCCACGGCCTTGTTCTTCTCGTCCTCTACCTCGATGGGCACCTTCACGTCACCCTCCTCAAACATTCCGATGGGTCAAGGGGCGCTCCCCTTGCCACCTTCTGCGAAGGGGCGGTCGCGAAGCCGCGGCCGCCCCCGATCTCAAGTACGTTGCGCCGGCCCCGAGCTAGTTGTTCTTGTCGTCGTCAACGACCTCGTAGTCGGCGTCCACCACGTCGTCCGCGGAGCCGCCCTGCGCGCTGGCGCCGCCCTGAGCGGCCTGGTCCTGCGTGGCGGAGTAGACGACCTCGGCGAGCTTGTGGCCCACCTCCTGGAGCTTGTCGCCCGCGGCGCGGATGGCGTCGACGTCGGTTCCGTCGAGGGCCTTCTTGGCCTCGGCCACGGCGTCCTCGGCGGCCTTCTTCTGGTCGGCCGGGACCTTGTCGCCCAGGTCCTTGAGGGTCTGCTCAGTGGAGTAGGCGAGGCTGTCGACCTGGTTGCGGATCTCGATCTCGTCCTTGTGCTTCTTGTCCTCCTCGGCGTGGGCCTCGGCGTCCTTGACCATGCGATCGACCTCGTCGTCGGAGAGCGCAGTGGAGCCGGAGATGGTGATCTGCTGGCTCTTGCCAGTGGCCTTGTCCTTGGCGGTGACCTTCACGATGCCGTTGGCGTCGATGTCGAAGGTGACCTCGATCTGCGGCACGCCGCGGCGGGCGGCCGGGATGCCGGTGAGGTTGAACTTGCCGAGGGACTTGTTGTCCGCGGCCATCTCGCGCTCGCCCTGCAGGACGTTAATCTCGACGGAGGTCTGGTTGTCGGCCGCCGTGGAGTAGATCTCAGTCTTGGACGTGGGGATCGTGGTGTTGCGGTCGATCATCTTGGTCATGACGCCGCCCATGGTCTCGACGCCCAGCGACAGCGGGGTGACGTCGAGCAGCAGGATGCCCGAGACGTCACCGGTGAGGACGCCGCCCTGGACGGCGGCGCCGTCGGCCACGACCTCGTCCGGGTTCACGGACATGTTGGGCTGCTTGCCGGTCATCTGCTTGACGAGCTCCTGAACAGCGGGCATGCGGCTGGAGCCGCCGACGAGGATGACCTCGTTGACCTCGGAGAGCTGCAGGTTGGCGTCGTGAAGCGCCTTGGTGACGGGGCCCTTGCAGCGGTCGAGAAGGTCGCGGGTGATGCGCTCGAACTCGGCACGGGTCAGCGTGTAGTCGAGGTGCTTGGGGCCGGTGGCGTCAGCGGTGATGAAGGGCAGGTTGATCTGGGCCTGCTGGGCGGAGGAGAGCTCCTTCTTGGCGTTCTCCGCGGCCTCCTTCAGACGCTGCAGGGCCATCGGGTCCTTGCGCAGGTCGATGCCGTTGTCTGCCTGGAACTTGTCGGCCAGCCAGTCGATGACGCGCTGGTCCCAGTCGTCACCGCCGAGGTGGTTGTCGCCGTTGGTGGCGAGGACCTCCACGACGCCGTCGGCGAGGTCGAGCAGGGACACGTCGAAGGTGCCGCCGCCCAGGTCGAAGACCAGGACCTTCTGGTCGATGCCCTTCTTGTCGAGGCCGTAGGCGAGCGCCGCGGCGGTGGGCTCGTTGACGATGCGCTGGACGTTGAGGCCGGCGATCTTGCCGGCGTCCTTGGTGGCCTGGCGCTGAGCGTCGTTGAAGTAGGCCGGGACGGTGATGACGGCGTCGGTGACGGGCTCGCCGAGGTACTTCTCGGCGTCGGCCTTCATCTTGGAGAGGATCATGGCGCTGATCTGCTCCGGGGTGAAGTCCTCGCCCTCGATCTCCACGACGGCGCGGGAACCGGTGCCGGACTTGACCTTGTACGGGACGGTCTTGAGCTCGGAGCCAACCTCGTCGTAGCGACGGCCCATGAAGCGCTTGATCGAGAAGACGGTGTTGGTGGGGTTGGTGACAGCCTGGTTCTTGGCCGCCTTGCCCACGATGCGGTCGCCGTCGGCGCGGAAGCCGACGACGGACGGGGTGGTGCGGTCGCCCTCGGCGTTGACGATGATCGTGGGCTCGCCGCCCTCGAGGACCGCCATCGCGGAGTTGGTGGTGCCCAGGTCGATACCAAGAATCTTGCCCATGGTTGCTCTCCTTTTCCTGCGCGGGGCCGCGTGCGCGCCCCTCTCGCGTGATTCCTTTTCTGTACGGTGGAGTTTATCCCCCATGCGCTTCGATTCTATACATTATCTAAGTCTCCACATATGAGATTTTTTGACGTGTGGAGTTGAGGAGGGACGGGCCTACAGCAGGCGATGCTCAAAGTGCCCGTTCTCGTAGACGCCATAGCTGGCCGAACCGTCCTTGGGGATGCCCACGGAGCCGGGGTTGAAGACCCACGCTCCGCGCTCCTCGTTCTTCTCGCTCACCTTGATGTGCGTGTGGCCATAAACCAGGGCCGAGCGCTCGGGAAGCGTGGGCCATGCGTCCACGCTGTTGTGATACCCGGGGCCGTAGACATGGCCGTGCGTGAGGAAGAGCGTGTACGGGTCGCCGTCTGCGGTGGGGTCGACCAGGATGTTGTGGTCGGCCATGCAGGGGAAGTTGAGGACCATCTGGTCGACCTCGGCCTCGCAGTTGCCTCGCACGGCGATCGCGCGGTCAGCGATGGAGTTGAGCATCTCTATCACGCGCTTTGGCGCATAGTCCGCGGGGAGGTCGTTGCGCGGTCCGTGATAGAGCAGGTCGCCCAGAAGGACCACGCGATCGGGAGACTCCGCCTCGATGGCGGACATGAGCCGGGCGCAGGCGTCAGCGGCGCCGTGGATATCTGAGGCGATGACGAGCTTCATGGGCGATCCCTCTCTGTCGGGCGAGTCTGTTAGTTGGGGACAGTCCCCAATTTACATAAAACCTTTCTGTCAGTTGGGGACTGTCCCCAACTGACAGAGCGCGTGGTCGACGACGAGCGCGCGGATGGCGGGGAGCTCGGCCAAGGAGTGCGGCCAAGGGGCCACGTCAAGGCCGGCGCCTTCCAGCTCCGCGCGGAGCTCGACCAGCACGTCGTGAATGGCGTGATGGCCAAGGGCCATGAGGAAGGGGGCGAGGAGCACCTGCCGCTCGGAACTCGACGAGACGCGCGCCGACAGACGCTCGGGCGTGTCAACCAGCACGTCGCCGCGACCACGGTCGCGCAGCGCGGCTTCCAACCGAGCGAGGGCGGCCTCGCACTCGGCGCCGCGGTGTCCGGCAAGGACGGTGACGCGGCCGGGGGACGCGGGCAGCGCCATATCGAGCGCGCGGGCGACGGCGGCCAGGTCCTTCTCGTCCGCGAGCAGAGGCGGGGCGAGTCGGAGCTCGTCGAAGCCGGAGGCGGCGGCGCGCACGGCGGCGGCCGCCTCGCGCTGCAAGCGGCCGTCGGCCACGTGCGTGGTCACCACGATCGCGCGCCGCGCGCCGCGCTCTCGCAGGTCCACCAGCACCTCGGGCAGCGACCGCCCCACGGGCCTGCCGCCCGTGCGGGCGCGCAGCGTCACGTCGGCGCCGACTGCCGCGCCAAGCTCGTCAACCAGGGCCATGACGCCCGCGTCGCCACTCTCGCCTGAGAGACAGCCGGCTATGACCAGGGCATCGGACACGCTAGTGATGACAGGCGTGCTCCTCGCCCATGACGGGGAGGGTTCCGGAGGCGGCCATCTGCGCGACGTCGCCCACGCCCGGGGTCTGGTTCTCGAAGAAGACGGTGATGCCCGCCTGCGCGAAACCCATCATGGGGCGCATGCCCATGCCGGCAGCAACGATGGCGTCGATGCCGTTCTCGGCGAGCAGCGCCACGGGACGCATGCAGCCACCCTCCTCGTGGGGCGGGTTATCGATGACGCTCACGGCGCCCACCTCGCCGTTTTCGACATCGACCACGGTGAAGCAGTCGCAGTGGCCAAAGTGACCGGAGCGCTCGCAGTCCAGACCACCCTTGCCGAGGGTGGGGATGGCAACCTTCATGGGAATCTCCTCTCGTTGCGGGCGTTCCGGCACGACCGGCACCCGCGCTGCTAGACGAGGCCATTCTGGCAGCAAGCGACGTCAGGCGCAAACCGCCGACGAACCAGACCGCAGCGTCGGGACAGGCGACCCTGCAAAATCTTCCTCCGATCCATTTTTGGCCGACGTACAGAACAAAACCGAGCTTCGATCCATGAGGTTTTGAGGCGATGCGGCAGCGTTCGCCGAGGCTGCAGAACAAAATCGCAGTTGACCGATCGGCCGGCAATCGGAAAGACACTCTGATAGCCCATTTTTCCATGGATCGAAGGGCGGTTTTGTTCCGGGCGCCGGCCGAAAATGGATTGGAGGGCTATTTTGCAGACATCTCCCAGCCGAACACGTTCAGACCTCACGCGACCAAGACCTCGCCGCTGCCGCAAATCCCAGGACAACGACATCCAGCTCGGCCTACCATGGAATTGGACGCGCTGCGCGAGGCAACGCAAGAGGAGAGGAACACCATGAGATACCTGATCGTCGGCGGCGTGGCCGCTGGAACCAAGGTTGCGGCCAAGCTCAAGCGCTGCGACCGCTCGGCAGACGTCACCGTTGTCACCAAGGGCGAGGACATCAGCTACGCGGGCTGCGGGCTGCCCTACTACATCGGCGGCGACATCAAGACCCGCGGCGAGCTCATCGTGAACACGCCGGCCGCCTACGCGGGGCTCACCGGCGTGGAGGTGCGCACGGGCGTGGAGGCGGTGGCGCTCGACGCCGCCGCGCACGAGGTCACGGTGCGCGAGAAGGACGGCTCCGAGCACGGCGAGAAGTACGACAAGCTCGTCATCGCCACCGGCGCCTCGCCGTTTGTGCCCGCCGGCCTGCCCGGGACCGACCTGCCCGGCGTCTTCACCGTGCGCACGCCGGACGACGCGGAGGCCATCCGCGCGGCCGTCGAGGCGGGCGCGCGGCGCGCTGTTGTGGTGGGTGCCGGCTTCATCGGCCTGGAGGTGGCCGAGAACCTGCTCGCGCGTGGCCTCTCCGTCACCGTGATCGACGCGATGCCGCAGATCCTGCCCAACGTCTTCGACCCCGAGATGGCCGGCTTCGCCCAGCGCCAGCTCAAGGCCGCCGGCGTGCGCGTGATGACGTCGTGCCCGCTCAAGGGCATCGTTGGCGACGGCAAGGCCGAGGGAGTGGAGACCGGCGCGGGCGTGCTGCCGGCCGACCTCGTGGTCCTCTCCATTGGCATCCGGCCCAACACCGGCTGGCTCGAGGGCTCCGGCGTGGAGACGCTCAAGGGCTGCGTGCTCGTGGACGAGTTCGGCGCCACCAACCTGCCGGACGTCTACGCCGCCGGCGACTGCGCCGAGGTCACGAACGCCATCACCGGGCTCCCGTTCTGGAGCGCCATGGGATCGACGGCCAACATCGCCGGTCGCGCGATCGCCCGCACGCTCACGGGCACGCCGACGGCCTACCCCGGCGCGCTCGGAACCGGCGTGGTGCGGCTGCTGCCATCGCTCAACGGTGGCCGCACCGGCCTCACCGAGGCGGCCGCGCGCGAAGCGGGCTTTGACCCGGTGGGCGTGGTCTCGGTGGTGGACGACAAGGCCCACTACTACCCCGGCTCCTCGAGCTTTTTCATCAAGCTCATTGCGGACCGCGCGACGCACCGCCTGCTCGGCGTGCAGGCGCTCGGTGCCGGCGCGGTGGACAAGGTCGTGGACGTGATGGTGACGGCGCTCTACCAAAAGCTCGCCGTCGAGGACCTCGACCTCATGGACCTCTCCTACGCACCGCCCTTCTCGACCGCCATCCACCCGCTGGTCACGACCGCCTATATCCTGGAGAACAAGCTCGCAGGCGAGCTCGAGAGCTTCACGCCGGCCGAGTACGCCGCCGGCGGCGCCGCGGACTACCAGGTCATCGACGTGCTGCCTGCGCCCACCATCCCTGGCGCGGAGTGGGCCGACCTCACCAAGATCGGCGCGGATGGCCTGCCCGGCCATGCCAAGGACGAGAAGCTCCTGCTCGTGTGCGCCAAGGGCAAGCGCGGCTACTTTACGCAGAACCGCCTCAAGGCCGCCGGCTACACCAACACGCGCGTACTCGAGGGTGGCATCACGTTCAACGAGGTCCGCGTGCCGCGCCCGGCTGGCACGAAGCTGCCCGCCGCGGAGATCAAGCGCCTCAAGGGCCTGGGATGCCTGCAGGACAAGCGCTTTGACGACGTCTTCAACGTGCGCGTGATCACGCGCAACGGCAAGCTGACCTCGGCAGAGCAGAAGGTCGTAGCCGAGGCCGCCGAGCGCTTTGGCTCCGGCGAGGTCACCATGACCACGCGCCTCACGCTGGAGATTCAGGGCGTCAAGTACGAGCAGATCGACGCGTGCATCGCCTTCCTGCAAGACCACGGCCTCGACGCCGGCGGCACCGGCTCCAAGGTGCGCCCGGTCGTGAGCTGCAAGGGCACCACCTGCCAGTACGGCCTCATCGACACCTTTGACCTCTCCGAGAAGCTGCACGAGCGCTTCTACGTGGGCTACCACGGCATCGAGTTGCCGCACAAGTTCAAGATCGCCGTGGGCGGCTGCCCCAACATGTGCGTCAAGCCCGACCTCAACGACCTGGGCATCGTCGGGCAGCGCGTGCCGCAGGTCGACCTCGAGAAGTGCCGCGCGTGCAAGGTCTGCCAGGTGGTGAAGGCATGCCCCATGGGAGACGCACAGGTGGGGCCGGACGGCAAGATCACCATCGACGAGTCGCTGTGCAACCACTGCGGTCGCTGCGTGGGCAGCTGTCCGTTTGGCGCCGTGACCGAGGGGCTTGCGGGCTGCAAGGTCTACATCGGCGGGCGCTGGGGCAAGAAGACGGCCCACGGCATCCCGCTGGACAAGATCTTCACCAGCGAGGAGGAGGTCATGGACGTCGTTGAGCGGTCGATCCTCTTCTTCCGCGACGAGGGCGTGAGCGGCGAGCGCTTTGCCGACACCGTCGCGCGCCTCGGCTTTGACTACGTGCAGGACAAGCTGCTGACCGCCCCGATCGACAAAGAGGCCATCCTGGCAAAGGACGTCACCGGCGGCGCCACCTGCTAGCGTGGAAAAGTGACAGTCACTTTTCCACGGCTGACCGAGCGACGGGCCCGGGCGCACGTCAAAGGCGCCCGGGCCCGCTCGACGTTCCTCTCGTCGCGCGCTACTCGCTTAGGCCGATGCTCCACAGACGCTGGTTGATTCTGGTCTGGGCATCAATGAAGTACTGGTTGTCCTCGGCGCTGAGCGCGCTCTCGTCAACGGCGTCTATCTTCGTTGCCCAGTCTCCGTACTGAGCCATCATGCTGGCATAGTCGATTGCCATGCTCACGACGTTTCCGGAGTCACTGCTGTACGTCTCCATAAAGTCGCAGTAGGAGTTCATGAATGCCTCGTACTCATCCACCATGGCCCGGAAGTCAGAGGTGGTTCCCGTAGTCTCCGCGGTGGTCTCGGACGGTGCCGCAGGGGCCCCATCCGTAGGGGCGGGCGCCTCGGGCTCCGCCGGCGTCTCGACGGGCTGCTCCGCCTGCTCGGCAGAAGCCTCGGGCGCGTCGACGGACACGCTCATGACGCTAAACCCCTCGTACCTGACGCTCACATGAGCACCGGCGGCGTTATCTGCAGTAAAGCTATCGTCACCGCGGTTGTAGTCAACGTTGAACCCCGCGGCAATGCACGCCTCGACATATGAGGAATACGCCTCGGGCCCCGTCTCGCCCACGCTCGCAGAGAAGTGCGTCGAACTGTCGGAGTTGATTTTGCCCGTCGTCGAGGTGGGCGCGGGCACGAGGGCGCCCGCCCCAGCCGTGGGCCATGTGATGGTACCCAGCTCAATGGGTGCCTCGAGCGTAATATCCATTTGTTCCATGCCGTCATAGAACATGAGCCTCAGGTGATGACCGTCGTCGAGGAACGCTTCGTACGTGCTTCCGCCGTCCGATGCCTCGATCGTGAATCCGCGCTCCTTGCATTGCTCGACATATGCGTCGTAGTCAGACTTTGCCCAGCCATCAATGTTGGCATCAAACATATCGTCGTTGTCGATGACGACCTCACCCTTGTCAGAGTTCGGCTTGGGCAGCACGGTTGCCAGGCCAGTCGTTGGCCACTCGAGCTTCTCAGTCGCATTGCCGCCTCCACCGCCACCGCCGCAGCTCGCTATGCGGCCAATGATTGCAATGACGGCGATCACGGCAACAGCAATCAGAAGCCTGTTCTTCTTGCCCCTCTTTCCTCCGGGCGCATTCTTTCCCGCCGGCTCCCACTTCATGCGTGCCTCCCTTGACGCTGTGCCTGAAAGCAACCCAAGTCAGTCACATTGTGAGAGCGAGCCCTCCTGGTTTCCTCAGCTGTCAACTGAGGAAACCGCAGCTCCTGCTTCCTACCATGAAGGGTGCCTCATTCGGTATTGAGAGGAAGAAGCGTGGACGACTACAACCTCGAGCCCGGCGAGTTCGTCATCATGCAGGAGGCGTCGGTCAAGCTCGATGACGACACCACCCTTGACGAGCTCGTGCTCACCAACCAAAACCTCGTTCTTGTCACAACGATGTCCCAGGAGCTCCTCAGGCGCTCAAAGTTCGTGAAGCGCTGCCCTCTCAGCAGGATTCGCGGCTCGCAGGAGGAGCCCCAGGCCCTCGTAACCAAATATCGCGAGAGCTACTATCTCCAGGTGGTCTACCCCGACGAGACCATCTCCGTAACCTTCCCCTCAAACACGAAGCGCTCCGCCGAGCGATGGGCGGAGGCAATCAGAAACGCGGCCGTGGGGAATCTCTCCAGCATTCAGCCCGAGGATACTCTCCCACCGGAAATCGCCGACTTTGTCGACGGAGCCAAGGGCGCCTTCGGTGCCATATTCGGTGGGGGCAAGAAGCCTGCCGACAAGAACGGTGCGAGCCAGCGCCCGTCATCCGTAACCAAGAGGTGCATGGGGTGCCACGCTCCCATCACGGGGCGTGCCGGGAGCACCGTCATCTGCCCGTACTGTGACACGAAGCAGACCATCTAGGAGCAGCCATGGGTATTCTTGACGCGGCGTTTGACTCCATCGGCGGAGTCCTCGCAGACCAATGGAAAGACATCGTCACCGCAGCGCCCTTTGACGAGCACACCATCGTCTCCCCAGGCATCCGCAAGAACGCCCAAAACGGGCGTGGCGGAAACTTTGGCGCCGAGGACATCCTCTCCAACGGCTCGATAATCTTCGTCCCCGAGAACACCGCGGCATTTGTGTTCAGCCAGGCGGGAATCGAGCAGGTCATAACCACTCCAGGCGGATTTGAGTACCGAGACGGCGAGGCGAGCGTCTTTGACGAGCGAGACCGACGCGAGAAGGGCCTGGGCAAGATTCTTCTTGGGCAGGCGGCGGACCGCATCGGCTTCTCCGGAATGTCCCAGGACGAGAAGCGCGTGGCGTTTGTCAACCTGCGCGAGATTCGGGGCCTCAAGTTTGGCACCCGGGGCCCGCTGGCCTACAACGACCTTTTCTATGGCACCGACCTCGAAATCTATTCCTACGGCAGCTTCACCGTCGCCGTGTGTGATGCCGAGCGCTTTGTTCGAAACTTCGTTCCCGCCAACGTGACGTCCTACACGCTCGATGACCCCAGGGCGAGAGGACAGCTGCTCTCCGAGTTCCTCAACTCCTACATCGCCGCCGTGAACTCGCTCTCCGTTGACTACCGCGTATCGCAGCTGCCGTCGCAAACCAACGAGATCGCAGCTTCCATTGCGGCGGAAGACGAGAACGCTGGCACCTGGCCCGAGCGTTTTGGCCTCAAGCTCGTGGCCGTTGCCATTGAGAACATCGAGTTCTCCGAGCAGTCGCGCGAGCTCGTGCGCCAGTTCTCCGAGAAGAAGATGGGCGTTCGCGCATACGAGGACGTCTCGCAGCGTGCCGCCAACGTTGCCGCACAGCAGATGATTGCCCAGGGAGTGCGCGACAACGGCCTCGGGGACGGGGGCGGGATGCTCTTTGGCATGAACCTCGCGCAGTCGCTCAGCCCGATGGACGCCTCCGCCGCGTCGCGGCCAACGGCAACCCCGGCACCGTCCGAGCGCGCCGCCACGCCGTCGCTTGACGATCAGATCGAGGCACTCAAGAAGCTCAAGGACCTGCTCGACGCTGGCATCCTCTCGCAGGAGGAGTTCGACGCCAAGAAGCGCGAGGTGCTGGGACTCTAGGACCAGTGGCGCATAGGTTTC
Source organism: Olsenella sp. An293 (assembly GCF_002159495.1). Taxonomy (GTDB): domain Bacteria; phylum Actinomycetota; class Coriobacteriia; order Coriobacteriales; family Atopobiaceae; genus Thermophilibacter. The sequence goes on along the minus strand of NZ_NFIT01000002.1, from coordinate 172,136 downwards.
GGAGCCGTCGGAAAACGCGCATCTGCCTGAGTCTTTTGACGCTCATCTGGGATGACACCAGGTTCTCCCTGCGAAGCGCATACTAACTCACGTGCGAGATGACCGCCGGTCGCAGATGCCGACCATCAAAGAAGCGGGGCGACCCCGGATTTGGAGCCACCCCGCCCTGTCTCGCCCGTTCTTCTCGCGAGCCTATTGGCCAACTTCCGCAAGCCGCTGGGACACGCGCCCCATGACCTCGGTGTAATAGGCCAGGTCGTCGGCAGAGAGAGATTCCGTATCGATGGCATCGATCTGCTCCGACATGTCGGCGTACTTCGCCATCATGGTCGTGTAGTCCGCGAACATTGACACCGCGTTCGCCGAGTCGCTGGAGTACGTCTCCATGAAGTCGCAGTAATCGTTCATGAATGACTCGTAGGAGTCCATCGTTGCCCTGAAGTCTGCGGAGGAGGCCGGTGCCTCGCTTTCGGCCTCGGGGGCGGGCCGCTCCTCCTCTGCTGTCGTTGCTTCCTCAGGTGGCACCTGCTGTTCCTGCTGCTCCTCCGGCTGGGTCGTCTCCGGCACGTCAGCCGAACCGCCGCCGCAGGCCGCGAGCGTCAGCGCCATGACCGCCGCGCACGCCATCCCCACAAGCTTCCTCATCGTGAGCCTCCCGTCTCTATACGTTTGCGCCGGCCTTTGCCCGACGCTTGAGAACGAACAGCCACACCGCCGCAACAAGAAGCACCACGAACGCGGGGATGTAGACCGTTGCCGCCATGCCCCAGTCGTGAGTGCTGCTGGGAAGGACTCCCCTGTCCCCAAAGTCCCACACGAGCAGGCGCGAGCCCGCAAACGCGAGCGCACCTACGACCGCCGCCCCGATCGGCTTGCCGAAGGCGGCAAGCAGCAGCGTCAGCGCAGACGCCCCCAGCACGGCGTACATGATTGCCATATAGACTTGCCATCCGGAACCCATGGACCCATATACCTGCGCATACTCGAAGAGTGAGATGTCGACGGCATCGGAAACGGTCATATCTGTCGGCTCGTAGAACACGAGGTCCGGTGCCGCCGTCACCGCCTCCCGAAACTCGGCGTTGGCGGACGCCCAGGGAAGAAAGAAGGCGGCAAGAAAACCCAGCGCCGCCACGACCATAAGAATCCTCGGAACAATCCACCCAGCGGAGCGTCCCTCGGGCGCCCCCATGGTTCCCTCGCTCATTCCCTCTCCTTCCAGACGTTATTGCTAACGCTCATTTTGAGAAGGAGGGGGTGCCACTTCCTCAGTTGGCAGCTGAATTACGCGAGCGCACACCATATGGGGCAAACGGGGGTCACCCGTGACGTCGCCGCGCGGCCCTACCACGCCAGCGCGTGGACCTCGTAGCTCGCGTAGTCGGGAACGGTGTGACAGCTCACCTCGAAGGTGGTTGTCGACCCAACCTCGGGGCGCGAGGCAAAGCCGACGGCACCAAAGACGATGCTGCCGTCCTCGTCGCGCAGCAGCACCGAGAGCGCCACGTTGTTGCCGACGTCCGATCCGTCATCGCGCTCGCAGGTCACCTCTCCCACGAAGTTGGTCCCGCCCAGGCCGTCCGAGACGGGCCGCGCTCCCGAGACGGCGAACGTCGCGCTGCGCTCGGCCCCCGACCCCACCTGGTAGTCCTCGACGCCGTTGGCGGAAAACTCGACCGTGGCGGGAGGCTGGCCGGGGTTGCCCGCAAGGTCGCCCCACCAGATTGTCTCACCGGCACCAATGGATGAGAGGACCTGCTCCTGCGAGAAGAGCACGGCGCCCGTCTCGTCGCGACCCGTGACGGTGTAGGCCGGGTACTCCACGACCGCGTCACCGGAGTTGCGCAGCGCGATCCCGTAGTGGACGAACCCCTGGTCGTCCACCGACCATCCGGACTCAACGACCTCGAGCGGGCTCTCTTCGCTCGTTGTCGGGGCGGCAACGGGGGCTCCCGCAGAGTCGTCCGGCTTGAGAGCCTGGTCTTGCCGGGACGACTGCGGTTGGGCGCTCGAGGCGGAGTCGTCGCCGGTGGCCGCACCCGACCGGAACACCCCGGCATCGTGCATGATCAGAACAATCGCTGCGAGAAGCGCGATCACGGCCAGGGCGCCAACGATCACCTGGGCAAACGAGGGCCCGCGCCTCCCGCCCGACGCGGCCGGGCGCGGCGGCGGCTCCTCAGGCGAGCCCGGGGCGAGAGGCTCCTCGGGCCTCGCGGCCGCCCCTCCGGACTCGGGCGGCTCCCTGCCCTCCAGCGCCCCGGCGAGCTCCTCCGCGCTCTGGTACCGCGCGCTCGGCTCGAGCGCACAGGCGCGCTCGATAATGGCGCGCATCCGCGGCGAGACGACCTTCTCGTCCTCGAGGGAGCGCTCGTAATCCGCTGCGTCGGGCACCCCCGGCTGGGTGCCGGTGAGCAGGTAGCCCAGCACGCGACCGAGCGAGTACACGTCCGAGCGGGCATCTGTCTGGGCAAAGCCGTACTGCTCGGGAGAGGCAAAGCCGGGCGTGCCCAGCTGCGTGGTGTCGTGCGTCGCTCCCTCAGCCCGGAAGCGGGCGATCCCGAGGTCAATGAGGTGCGCTCCGTCGGCTGCAACTATCACGTTGGTTGGCGAGATGTCCCGGTGGATAATGCCGTGCGTGTGAAGTGCGGTGGCAGCCTCGCAGAGCTGGAGCACCAGGCGCGTGGCATCCTTCTCGGCAAGGCGCCCGCGCGCGGACAGGAGCTGCTCCAGGTTCTCACCGGGAACGAAGTCGCACACCACCACGAACTCGTCCGGCATCTCGTAGGTGGCGATCACGTGGGGCAGGCGCGCGCAGTCGCACTCGGCTAGGGTGCCCCACACGCCCCGGCGCGCCAGCTTGGACGGTATGCGCTTGCGGACAAACGGGCCCGACTCCCCCAGCGTCACAATCTCGGTCACGCCGCCCGTCCCACGGGCGAGCACGCGATCCACGCGATAGGCATCGTCAAGATCCATGGCATGCATGATTTGCTCGTCGTCCACCCTCTGCCCGCTCTTCTCGACTTTAGGCTCTCTCCATAGAGCTTAGGTTCCGTTGGTAGCTGAGTCCTCAGCTGTCAGCTGAAATGCCGACGGGCCTAGGTGAGCGGGCCGGTGTTTTTGAAGAGGGTGCCCTCGCCCAGACGGAAGAGCTCGTCGTCGGTCTCTTGGCAGGACATGCCGTGCTCTATGCACCAGATGATGATCGCGTCGCGGCGGACCTTGGCCCAGAGCTCCGACACGCCAGCCAGGCGCATGATGCGCTGCGTCTCACGTAGGGTGCAGCCCATGCCAAGAGACAGCATGATTGCCTTGTCACGTCCGGGCCTGCTCTTGCCGCCAAAGATGTCGTAGCCCTGGGTCTGGTTGATGCCGCAGGCCTTGATGATCGTGGAGCGCTTGAGGCCTTTCTCGATGCGTAGCTCGTACAGGTAGTCGGACAGTTTGCGGTCGATCGTGAGGCCCTCGTCGAGGTAGGCCTCCGGACGAGCGGACGCGCGCAGGCGCTCAAGCAGCTCTTCTGTCAGATGCTCCTCTGCCATGGTCTTCTCGCCTAGAACTTGTCGACGTGGCCGGTGGCGCGGCTGCGCAGATCCGCGATCGCGGCAGGAATCTCGTCAAAATCGTACGGAGTCATCTGGTAGACCCAGTTGAGCCAGTTGCGGTAGAGCAGGTTGGCGTGGGCACGCCAGGTGAACAGCGGCTGCTGCTCGGGATCGTCGTCCGGGAAGTAGTTCTCGGGCACGCGGATGGGCAGCCCCTTGTGGAAGTCGCGCCAGAACTCGTCGGCCAGGGTGTCACGACCGTACTCAAAGTGGCCAGTCACGTAGACCTCGTGGAAGTCGCGCGTGGCGAGAAGGGACGGCCCGCTCGTGAAGCCCTCGGAGAGCACGCAGAGCTCAGGGTGGCGCGCCAGCTCGCCGGTGTCGATGGCGGCATGGCGAGAGTGCGGCATGTAGTGGACCTCGTCGAAGCCGTTGGTGAGGAAGCTGTACTCGTCGCACAGGCGCTGCTTGAACACACCGAAGAGCTTGGAGCCGAGCTGGCGCTTGGGGATGCCGTAGAGGTGCCAGAGGCCACCGAGCGCCGCCCAGCACAGGTACATCGTCGAGAACACGTGCTCCTGGCTCCAGTCCACGATCTCGCAGAACTCGTCCCAGTAGTCCACGTCCGCGTACTCGAGGTGCTCCACCGGAGCGCCCGTGATGATGAGGCCGTCGTAGTTCTTGTCACGGAAGGCGTCGAACGTGTCGTAGAACTTGACGAGATGGTCCTGCGAGACGTGCGTGGACTCGTGGGTGGAGACGCGCATGAAGTCGCAGCTCACCTGCAGCGGGGACTTGGAGATGAGGCGCAGGATCTGGGTCTCGGTCTCAATCTTGGTGGGCATGAGGTTCAAGATCGCCACGCGCAGGGGACGGATCTCCTGGTGACTCGCGACCTCCTCCTCGAGGGCAAAGATGCGCTCCTGCTGCAGAATCTTCTTGGCGGGCAGGCCGTCAGGGATGTTGATGGGCATGCGGACTCCGTTTCTGTGGGTCAACCCGTCAAGTATACGGCGCAAGCGAGAAGAGCGGCGGCGCAAGCTCCGGTCCCTTGCCGCCGCGCCGCGCAAAGGGGCCGCCGGGCGGGGAGCCCGGCGGCCGACCTTACATCAGAGCTGTGTGTGAATTGGGGACAGGCCCCAATTCACATCCAATTCACGCTACTTGCGGTGAGCGCGGTAGTAGTTGATGAGGGCCTGCGTGGAGGCGTCCTGCTTGGCGAGGGCATCGTCGTCGTGGAAGGCCGGGGTGATCTGCTTGGCGAGCTGCTTGCCCAGCTCGACGCCCCACTGGTCGTAGGAGTCCAGGCCCCAGACCGTGCCCTCGACAAAGGTGATGTGCTCGTAGAGCGCGATGAGCTCGCCGAGCGCGTGCGGGGTGAGGTCGATGCCAAAGATCGAGGTGGTGGGACGGTTGCCCTCGAAGACGCGCGCCGGCACCATCCACTCGGCCGTGCCCTCGGCGCGGACCTCGTCGGCCGTCTTGCCAAAGGCGAGGGCCTTGGTCTGCGCGAGGTAGTTGCCCAAGAACAGCTCGTGGACGTCCTGCTCGCCGTCCTTGACGGGATTGGGCGTGTTCACGAAGGCGATGAAGTCCGCCGGGATCATGCGGGTTCCCTGGTGGATGAGCTGGTAGAAGGCGTGCTGGCCGTTGGTGCCCGGCTCGCCCCAGAAGATCTCGCCGGTGGCGGAGGTCACGGGGCTGCCGTCCCAGCGCACGCTCTTGCCGTTGGACTCCATGGTGAGCTGCTGGAGGTAGGCGGCAAAGCGGTGGAGGTACTGGTTGTAGGGCAGCACGGCGTGGCTCTCGGCGCCGTAGAAGTTGACGTACCAGACGTTGAGCAGGCCCATGAGCGCGACGACGTTCTTCTCGAGCGGGGTCTCCTTGAAGTAGGTGTCGAGGTCGTGGAAGCCCTTGAGGAAGCACTCGAAGCGCTCGGGGCCAAAGGCGATGATCAGCGACAGGCCCACGGCGGAGTCGACGGAGTAGCGGCCGCCGACCCAGCTCCAGAAGCCAAAGGCGTTCTCGGGGTCGATGCCAAAGTCCGCAACGAGGTCAAGGGCGGTGGAAACGGCGACGAAGTGCTTCTTGATGGCCTCGGCGTCCTGCTCGGCGGAGCCGTCGATGGCGCCCTGGGCCTTGAGGGTCGAAAGCAGCCAGGCCTTGGCCTCGCGCGCGTTGGTGAGGGTCTCGAGCGTGGTGAAGGTCTTGGAGACCACGATCACGAGCGTGGTCTCGGGGTCGAGGCCCTTGACCTTCTCGGCCATGTCGTTGGGGTCGATGTTGGAGACGTAGCGGCAGTCGATGCCGGCGTCGGCCATGGGCTTGAGCGCCTCGTAGACCATGACGGGGCCGAGGTCGGAGCCGCCGATGCCAATGGACATGACGTGCTCGATCTTCTTGCCGGTAACGCCCTTCCACTCGCCGGAGCGCACGCGCTCGGCAAAGGCGTACATGCGGTCGAGGACCTCGCGGACGTCGGCGACGCAGTCCTGGTCGCCGTCGAAGACGGTGCCCTTCTCGGAGGCCGGGCGACGCAGCGCGGTGTGCAGGACGGCGCGGTTCTCGGTGGTGTTGATGTGCTCGCCGGCGTACATGGCGTCGCGGCGCTCCTCGAGGCCCACGGCGCGGGCGAGGTCGCAGAGAAGCCCGAGGGTCTTCTCGGTCACGAGGTTCTTGGAGAGGTCGAAGTGCAGGTCGTCCATGTCAAAGGACAGCTTGCTCACGCGCTCGGGGTCGCCCGCGAAGGCGTCCTTGAGGTGGAAGCCGCTCGCGACGAGCTCGTCGTGGTGCGCCTGGAGCGCGGCCCACTCGGGCGTTGCGGTGGCGTCGATGGGTGCCTTGAAGTCGGACATGGAAGCTCCTTCCCCGAACTGCAACAGATAGGTTAAGGATACCGCGCGACGGGCGCCGGGACCGGCGAGGAACGGCAGCCGTTTAGAACGGCTCACCCAGTGGCGGGACCTTCTTGAGGCGCGCCCACATGACCTGCTTCTCGTGCGCGTCCCCCGACGCGAGGGCGGCGGCAAAGCCTCCCAGGTTGAGGAAGCGCACGCCCAGGACGCGCGCCACGGCGCCCGGCGCAAGAAGCGCCTCGTCCAGCGACTCGAGCGCGGCGAGGTCATCGGCGTAGGCCTCGCGCAGGAGCGCGGCGGCCGCCTCGTCGCAGCAGACGAGCGTGGCCGGGTCGAGCGCGCACACGGCCTCGCGCAGGAGCACGGCGTCGAGCGGCTCGCCGGCCTCGTCAACCGTGAGCAGCCACGCCCAGTCCTCGGGCGGGTAGCCCAGGCGGTCGAGGGAGGCCCTGAGGGCCGTTCCATCTGCACCGGAAAACGGGGCCTCGCCGCCCTTCTCGGCATCTGTGAGCTCGCCCTTGACGAGAAGGACCGACGAGAACGCGTTGCCGCCCATGAGCGCCCCGCGCGCGGCCAGCGCGTCAATCTCTGCCGCGGCCTTGTCCAGGTACGCCCACCGCCGCGCGTCGCGTTCCGATGCCATGAGACCCCTTCGCCGCCGGAGTGGGACAGAAACCTCCGGTCCATCTGTCCCACATAACTGCTACCAATTTTGTCGCAATTTTTCCTAGACCGTTTGAACCAGTGTAAATCGGGCATAAGCTCTGACAAGCAGAGAATGCGAGAAGGAGGCTCACATGGCCAAGGCAATCACTACCGCCGATTTCGACGTCGTCGTTTCCGGCTCCGACAAGCCCGTCCTCGTTGACTTCTGGGCCTCGTGGTGCGGCCCGTGCCGCGCGCTCGGCCCCGTCGTGGACCAGATCTCGGAGGAGATGGCCGACCGTCTGACCGTCTACAAGTGCAACGTCGATGACGAGGCCGACCTCGCCACGAGGTTCCGCATCGTCTCCATCCCCACGCTCATCCTCTTCAAGGGCGGCCAGCCCGTCCACACCATCGTGGGCAACATGCCCAAGCCCGCGCTCGTCTCCGAGCTCGAGGCCAACCTCTAGCATGATGCACGGCGACGACTCGGCACGGGGCGCCCGGGGGATTCTCCGCGGCGCCCTGTCGCTTGTTCGGGACAACCTGCGCCTGCTCGTGCTGCTTGTCTGCACGGTGGTGTTTCTCGCCCTGCTGGGGGAGGTCCTCGAGGGGGAGATACTGCGCCTCGACGTCATGGCCTACGAGCTCTTTGTCGAGCGGCTGCGCTCAGACGCGCTCACGCCGATCGTGCAGGGGGTGACCTCGCTCGCCTCGGTGGTCGTGCTCGCCGTGATGGCCGCCGTCATCGCGGCGCTCGCCCCGGGCAAGGCGCCCGGATGGTGCGTGACGGTCAACCTCGCGTGCGTCGTGGCGCTGGGCGCGCTGCTCAAGGCCATCGTGCAGCGGCCGCGACCGGAGGGGTTTCGGCTCGTCGCGGAGAGCGGGTACAGCTTCCCCTCGGGCCACTCGATGGTGGCGATGGCCTTCTTTGGCCTGCTCGTCTGGATGATCTGGCGCTACCACCGGCGCGACGCCATGCGCGTGGTGTGGTGCGTCTTCTTTGGCCTCGTCATCGTGGCGGTGGGCCTGAGCCGCATCTACCTGGGCGTCCACTACGCCTCGGACGTGCTCGCGGGCTTTTGCGTGTCGCTCGCGTGGCTGGCGTTCTACACCAAGGCGATAGCGCCGCTGTTCGTGGCGGCCGACAGGCAGGCAGGCGACGTGCGGGCAGACGCGTAGGCTTTGCCGCCCGCGCCCCGCGCCGGAGTTTCACGGCGCCGAGAAGGGCGCGTCGCCCTACCCCAGCGTGATGAGCTGGGCGTCGATGATCTTGCCCTCCTCGCAGATGATGCGGCCCATCGACGGTCTCGAGCGACGCGGATAGGTGGGGCTGCCCGGGTTCATCACGAGCGTGTGCGTCCACTCGTCGCGCTCCAGGACGGGCGTGTGGGTGTGCCCAAAGATGGCGATGTCGCTCTTCAGCAGGTTGAGACGCTTGCGATAGTGCGTGACCTGCCAGCGCAGCCCGCTGCCCATGAAAATCGTGCGGTCCTTGACCGCAGGACCGTAGTCGTAGGACCAGTCGTTGTTGCCCAGGCACAGCTTCACGGGCGCGATGTCGCTCAGCGTACGATAGTCGGAGGGCGAGCAGATGTCGCCCGCGTGTACGATCACGTCCGCCCCCTGCAGCTGCTCGAGCAGCTCCGGGGAGAGATAGCCGTGCGTATCTGAGATGATGTCGTACCTCGTCGTCACGCGAGCCCCAAGCTAGAGGCCGAGCGCGCGCTTGAGCGCGACGACGCGGCGGCGCGAGACGGAGATCTTCTTGCCCTCGATCCCGTTGATGCCGAGCTGGAGGATGCCGGAGGAGATGACCTCGACGTCCTCGACGAACTCGAGGTTCACGATGTAGCCGCGGTGCACGCGGAAGAAGCCGTGCGGGGCGAGCTTCTGCTCGAGCTTGGCGAGCGAGATCGTGGAGAGGAAACGGTCGTCGGCCGTGTAGATGCAGGAGTAGTCGTCCTTGGCCTCGATGTAGCGGATCTGGTCGATGGGCACGAGAACCTTGCGGCCGCTCTTGACCACCGGAATGCGCTCCACGGAGGAGTGGCTCTGGGGCTGGGGCTTGGAGCGGGCCTGCACCTTGTCGAGGGCCTGGGCGAGACGCTCCGGGTCCACGGGCTTCATCAGGTAGTCGATGGCATCCACCTCGAAGGCCTCGAGGGCATACTCGCTGTAGGCGGTCACAAAGACGATCGCGGGCGGGTTCTTCAGGCGATGAAGCGCCTCGGCGAGCTGCATGCCCGAGGTCTTGGGCATCTGGATGTCGAGGAACATGACGTCGGCCTTTGCCTCCATCAGCTTCTCGACGGCCTCGCGGGCGCTCGACGCCTCCATGATGGCGTCGACCCTGCCGGTCTCCTCGAGCAGGAACTTGAGCTCGGAGCGGGCGGGTGCCTCGTCGTCTACGATCATCGCGCGCATGGTGCGTCCCTTTCACGTTCTCGGCGGAGTCCCCGTCTCACGATTGCGCGGCCCGCCGCCGTCACACAGTCTATTCTTTTCCGCGCCGTCCCGCACGCGCCAGCCTTCTTCTGGCGCCCACGAGACGAAGCGTCACGCACGTGCCCTCGCCGGGCTTGGACACGATCTCGACGCCCGAGCCCACGCCAAAGAAGCGCTCCACGCGCTCGGCGACGTTGCGGAGCGCCATGCCCGTCCCGGAGCTCTTGCCGTCGACGTGCTCGGGCCTGGGCTCCGTCGCCCCGGCGAGCAGCCGGTCGGCGGCCTCCTTGTCCATGCCCAGGCCGTCGTCCGCAACGGCAATAAGGATATCATCACCGTCGCTTGCAACCTGAACATCAACGTGAAGCGCACCCTCGTCGCGCATGGCGTGGCGAACGGCGTTCTCGACGATGGGCTGGATGAGAAACGACGGCACGCCGAGCTCGCCGCAGCCGGCCTCGACGTGCTCGGTCTCGACGATGCGGTCCTCGCCAAAGCGCGCCTTCTCGATCTTGAGGTAGCGCCTAGTCTGCTCGAGCTCCTGTGAGAGCGGGATGAGGGTCTTCTCGGAGCTCTCGAGCGTCCGGCGGTAGAAGGTCGAGAACTCGCGCAGCAGGTCGCGTGCCTTGGTGGGGTTGGTGCGCGTGAACGAGGCGATGGTGTTGAGGGTGTTGAAGAGAAAGTGCGGGTTGATCTGCGCCTGAAGCGCCTTGACCTCGGCACGGGCCGTGAGCTCGGCCTGCTTGTCGAGCTCATAGGAGGAGAGCTGCGTGGAGAGCAGCATGCCCAGCCCCTCGGCGATGGCCAGCTGCGTGCGATCGATGTCGAGGTCGCGCCGGTAGTAGAACTTGATGGCGCCAACCGTTCGCTCCTGCACGGCCAGCGGCACGATGATGCCGAAGGCGTGCCCGTCCTGACGGCTTCCCATCGAGAAGCCCCGCACGTCCTGGCTGTCCTCGTCCACCGAGACAAAGGTCTCCATGCGGCCGCTCTCGAGCACCTCGAGCGTGGGGCGGGCGTTCGCGGTCCCCGCGACGAAGGGGGTCTTGATCGAGCCCTCGTAGGCGAGGACCTTGGCGCGGTCGGTGATGGCGATGCCGTCGGCGTTGGTCTCGGGCAACAGCAGCGCGCAGAGGGCCCGGGCGTTCTCGACGGTGAGGCCGCCGCGCAGGTGGCTCAGCGTATTGGTGGCCACGCGCAGGGTGCGCTCCGTTGCCTCGGAGCGCGAGTCGACCGGAGCCACGCTCAGCGCGCCGCCCAATACGATGATGGCGGCGAGACCGCAGCCGGCAAGGGCGGCACCCACGAGCAGCCCGTCGCCGATGCTCCAGGTGAGCAGCACGGCAAGCGCGATGGCGCAGAGGACGAGAAGAACCCCCACCACGCGGCGGGGAATGACCGGATGCTCCCTCATTGGCCCTCCTCGGGCTGATCGACAAGAATGGCGCCGGTGTCACCGAGGTCGACGGCGAGGTCGGGCGCGGTGTCCTGATCGGCGGCGTCGGCGACAAGGTCGGCGGTGTCGGCGGCGAGGTCCGCAGGCGCGCCAGCAGCGAGGTCGGCGGTGTCGGCGGCGAGGTCCGCAGGCGCGCCAGCGGCGAGGTCGGCGGTGTCGGCGTCCACGTCGGGCGCGACGTCGCCCGGCTCGCCGGCCCCCTCGAGCCCCGCCTCGTCCTTCTCGGCGACGAACGCGAGCGGCCTGACCTCGCCCGTCTGACGGAGGGCGCCCTGAAGCAGGGGGTCCTCCCAGAGCGAGGCGACGATGGAGGGCCACATCATCGCAAAGGACAGGTAGCGCGTGCTCGCCGCCTGGGCGAAGCGGTCGGCCTCGAGCCTGCCGCGCGTAATGATGCGCAGGTAGGAAAGGCGATCCGGCCCCATGATGAGGCGGCGCAGCGCCGTCTGGAACACGCGGCGGCGCACGTCCGGCGAGAGCCACTTGCCCGGATAGGGCCTGAGGGACTCCGGCGTGATGGTGCGCAGGTCGCGTCGGGCGTTGAGGGCGTCGAGCTTGCGGTATTCGTAGAGCCAGCGGTGGACGTCCTGCATGAAGATCGAGGGCATGGGCGCGGTCTCCTCGGGCGGCTGCAGGTGCACGAACCACGCGTTGTCAAACCACACGTCCAGCCCAAACGCACGGGCGTTCAGGACGTAGTCGAGGTCCTCGCCGCGCGTGATGTAGGGGTCAAAGGGGACGCGCGACCACGCCTCGGCGTGCAGGGCGCAGCACCCGCCGCAGAGGTGGTTGGAGCGCGTGACGCGCGTCGCGGAGGTCTGGGCGCGCTCCATCACGCGGTTGAATTCGGCCGCCTTTGACCAGTACCGCTCGCTCCACTCCTCCGAGGGCTCGGCGTAGGGGCTGTCAAAGCCGTCGACGAAAAAGCCGCTCTTGATGAGAACCCGCAGGTTCTGCCTGGTGAGCGACCCCAGACCGTAGACCGCGTTGATGAGGAAGTCCTCGTCGAGCACCACCTCGTCGTCATCGAGAAAGACCACCACGTCGTGGCCAAAGACGGCCGCCACGGCAAGGCCCATGTTCTTGATCGCCCCGTAGCCGCGCAGGGCGACGGTCTCGCCCGTGAGGTGATGGGCGAGCCGGCCCACCGCGCGTTCCACGTGAGCGGCCTCGCGAGCGCCCACGATGAGCGGGTTGAGCGAGGGGTGCGCCCGGCAGATGCTCTCGACGCGGGCGCGGGCGGAGTCCTCGCACTCCGGCGGGCAGACGACGAGCACGATGACGCGGATGACGCCGCGCACCCGCTCGAGGGAGGAGAGGCAGGTCTCGAGCTCGGGGAGCGGCTTGTCTATCGGCGTCGTGTAGTCATAGACGCCGCGCTCCCCGAGGGCCCCGGGCTGGTCCCCCTCCGCCCAGTAGGACGGTATGACGACGACGGGGCTCACTCGACCTCGCCGCCGGGATGGCCGCCCCCGGCAAGCTGCCGGAACAGTGGTGTCTTGGCGAGGGAGCGGGCAAGCGGGAGCCCGAGCACGTACATGACGACCGCCTCGCCGAGGCCCGTAGCCACGAGGCCAAAGGCGTACATCGCGGGATAGGCGCCGTCGATGGCGATGTTGGTGAACGGGATGGTGTAGTAGCCCACGCCCTGCAGCATGAGCGGCAGGTACGCGGGAACGATGAGGGCGTTGGCGATCACGGGACCAAGCAGCGCGAGGGCCGGGCGCCTGCGGTTGCGCCACGTGAACCAGGCGCCGAGAGCCGTGGCGAGCGTGCCGAAGACGACGTCGAGCATGCCGAGCATGCCCGTGCCGGAGAGCACGATGTTGGCGAGGTTGGCGAGCGCGCAGCCGAGGGCGAGGCCGGGGACGGCATCCGCCGTGAACAGGGCGAGCGCGCAGAGCGCCTCGGAGACCCTGAACTGCACGGGACCCCATGCGAGCGCGCCGAGGAACAGCAGCGTCACGAGCGTGAGGGCCGCGTATGCGGCGGCGATCATGCCCGTGCGGACCGTTCTTCTCGTGCGGTCCTCGGTCGTGGCGGCGATGTTTGCGGTGGCGTTGCCCATGGTTGTTCTCTCTTTCCTTCGGAGGGCTTTGCTGGACGCCCGCGAGGGGCGTGTCGAGCCCGCGACCAGCGGGATCCCGGTGGAAAGCACTCCAAAAGAAGCATCCCCGCAGGCACGACAGAACAGATACTAGCAGAGTCGCAGGCACGACGGCCAAGTTGACGCCGGCACCTGGCGCGCATGCTAGTATTGCTGCGACGGCAAAGCCCACGGAAAGGAGCCCGGATGAACCCTCGCGTGAGAATCGCCTGCCTCGCGGCCGACGCCGCGCGCTGGGGGACGACCCGCCTCCTTCACCGGGGCGGCGGCAACGCGCCGGGCGCCGTGGCGCTCAAGATCGCGCCGGGGATCATCGGCTCTCTGGGAGACGCGCTCGAGCGCTCGGTGGTGGTGACCGGCACCAACGGCAAGACCACGACAACGGGCCTCGCGGCCGACGCGCTCGGCGCGCGCGGCGAGCGCGTCGCGTGCAACCGCGCCGGCAACAACATGGAGTCCGGCATCGCCTCCGCGCTCGTCGAGACGCGCGCGGAGCGCCCGCGCGTGGGATGCTTCGAGTGCGACGAGCTCTACACCGTGCGCGTGCTTCCCCGCCTGCGGCCGCGCGCGCTCGTTCTTCTCAACCTCTTCCGCGATCAGCTCGACCGTTACGGCGAGATCGACCACACGCAGGACGTGATCGCCGAGGCGCTGCGCCGCGCGCCCGAGACGGCGATCGCCTACAACGCCGACGACCCGCTCTGCGCCTCCATCGCGGCGCGCGTGGACAACCCGGGCGTGCCCTTTGGCATAGACGAGCCCACCGGCCTGGAGGCGGACCGCATCTCCGACAGCCGCTTCTGTGCCAAGTGCAACGCGCCGCTCGATTACGACTACGTCCACTACGGCCAGCTGGGCAAGTACCGCTGCCCGGAGTGCGGCTGGGAGCGCCCCGAGCTCGCGTTTGCCGCTGTCAACGTGACGCTCGCCTGCGGCGGGTACGAGTTCGACGTCGAGGACCGCCGCGGCGAGAAGATCGTCCGCCACCACGTCCGCACCCGCTACAACGGCCTCTACATGGTCTACAACGTGATGGCCGCCCTCGTGGCGTGCCTCCTTGGCGGCGGGAGCGCGGACGGCTTCCAAGCGGTGCTCGATGCCTACGAGCCCGCGAGCGGGCGCGGCAAGACGTATGCGCTCGACGGCGGCTACTCCGTCGTGAGCAACCTCGCGAAGAACCCCACCGGCTTCAACCGCATGATCCAGCAGGTTCGCGCGGACGACGGCCGCTACCTCGCCCTCTTTCTCAACGACAACGACGCGGACGGCCACGACGTCTCGTGGATCTGGGACATCGACCTCGAGCGCCTGCGCGACCTCTCCGACCTGCGCTGCGTCTGCGTGGGCGGCACGCGTCGCGAGGACATGGCCGTGCGCGTGAAGTACGCCGAGCTGGGCTGCCCAATCGAGCTCATCGAGGGCGTCGAGGACGCCCTGCGCTTCGTCGACGCAGGCGAGAAGCTCCATGTGATCGCCAACTACACCGCCTTCCCGCCCGTGGTTGCCGAGCTCGAACGACTTGCCAGCTCCTGGAAGGCCCCCGCCCTGCAGGTCACGGCGGAGGCGGTCTCCTGGATCGAGCGCGAGGAGACGGCGCACGTGGCCCTGGACCGGCCGCTTCGCATCGTGCACCTCTACCCCGACGCGCTCAACCTCTACGGCGACGGCGGCAACATCGCCTCGCTCTCCAAGCGCTGCGCCTGGCGCGGCATCCCCTGCCGCGTGGACCAGGTCCTCATGGGCCAGGAGCTCGACCTCTCTGACGCAGACGTGGTGCTCCTGGGCGGCGGCGCGGACCGCGATCAGCTGGCCGTGTGCCACGAGCTCCAGGGGCAGCACGAGAAGCTCGCGACCTACGTCGCCGACGGTGGCGTCCTCCTTGCCATCTGCGGCGGCTACCAGCTGCTCGGCCACTACTACATGATGGGCGAGGAGCGCGTCGAGGGCCTGCACGTGCTGGACATCGAGACCACGGCGGGAGACACGCGCCTCATTGGCAACGTTGCCATTCGTTCCGAGGTCTGTCCCGAGCCCATCGTGGGCTTTGAGAACCATGCCGGTCGCACCGTGCTGGGGGCGGGCGAGAAGCCCCTGGGAAGCGCCCTGGTCCGTGGGACCGGGAACAACGGCGAGGACGGCGGCGAGGGCGTGCTGCACGACGGCGTCGTGGGCACCTACCTCCACGGCCCGATCCTGCCCAAGAACCCCGGCGTCACCGACTGGCTGATCGCGCGCGCCCTGCGCCGCCGCGGGGTCGACGTCGAGCTCACGCCGCTGGCGGACGACATCGAGCGCCTCGCCCACGACGTCGCGATGAAGATCGCCACGCACTAGCGCCCCGCCGCGAACGAGAAGCCCAACAAACTCTGAGTTTTCTGTACACTGCGCGGGCCCTTGAACGAGGGTTCCGCGTTTTGCCTGCTCAGGAGCTCGATGGTTCTTCTTGCCCCTCCTCCGGCGGCCGCAGTGTACAGAAATCCCGGAGTTCGCCTCGAGCGTCGGCGAAGACGCCCCGGCGCCGCGCAAAAAGGGCCCCCGAACAGCGTCGGGGGCCCTTGCTCACGCTATGAGCTCAGCGAGAGGAACTCGCGCCGGAAGCTACGCCTCGGCGTAGAGGTCCTTGAGCTTGAGCAGGTGCGCGTAGCGAGCCATGGCGGCCTCCTCGTTCTGGGCGAAGAGCTCCTTGGCGCGCTCGGGGAAGGAGCGGGTGAGCGAGGTGTAACGAGCCTCGTTCATCAGGAAGTCCTGGTACCCGCCAGCCGGCTCCTTGGAGTCGAGCGTGAACTTCTTGCCCGTGGGGGCAGCCGGGTTGAAGCGGAAGAGGTTCCAGTAGCCGCACTCGACGGCCTTCTTCATCTCGGCCTGGCAGTTCTGCATGCCGCCACCCTTGATGGAGTGCATCTCGCAGGGGCTGTAGCCGATGATCAGCGACGGACCATCGTAGCTCACGGCCTCGTGGATGGCCTTGAGGGTCTGCTGCATGTTGGCGCCCATGGCGACCTGCGCCACGTAGACGTAGCCGTAGGACATGGCAATCTCGGCGAGGCTCTTCTTCTTGGTCACCTTGCCGGAGGCCGCGAACTGGGCCACCTGGCCGATGTTGGAGGCCTTGGAGGCCTGGCCGCCGGTGTTGGAGTAGACCTCGGTGTCGAAGACGAAGACGTTCACGTTGTTGCCGGAGGCAAGCACGTGGTCGAGGCCGCCGAAGCCGATGTCGTAGGCCCAGCCGTCGCCGCCGAAGATCCAGAAGGCCTTCTTGGTGAGGTAGGCCTTGTCGACGAGGATGGCCTTGGCGGTGTCGCACTCGGCCTTCTCGAGCTCTGCCACGTAGGCGGCAGCGGTGGTCTTGCTGGCCTCGGTGTCCTTGCGGGCCTCGAGCCAAGCGGTCGCGGCCTCCTTCAGGGCGTCAGAGGCGCAGTCGGACTGGAGGAGCTTCTCGGTCTCGGCGACGATCTTCTCCTGGACGGCGTCGTAGCCAAGGGCGAGGCCCAGACCGTGCTCGGCGTTGTCCTCGAAGAGGGAGTTGTTCCACGCCGGGCCGTGGCCGCACTCGTTGACCGTGAAGGGCGAGGTGGCGGCGGGGTTGCCCCAGATGGAGGAGCAGCCGGTGGCGTTGGAGATGAACATGCGGTCACCGCAGACCTGCGTGACGAGGCGCGCATACGCGGTCTCGGCGCAGCCGGCGCAGGAGCCGGAGAACTCGAGGTAGGGCTTGGCGAACTGGCTGCCCTTGACGTTGGCGGCGACGAGCTCCTTCTTCTCGGAGACCTTGTTGACCGCGTAATCCCAGACCGGAGCCTGGTCGAGCTCGGACTCCTGCGGCACCATCGTGAGGGCGCCCTTCGGGCAGACCTTGACGCAGTTGGTGCAGCCCATGCAGTCGAGCGGGCTGACGGCCATGGTGAAGGTGAGGCCGGAGTTCTTGGGAACCATGACGTCGATGCGGCGCATCTCCTCGGGAGCGGCGGCCTGCTCGTCGGCGTTCATGACGATCGGGCGAATCGTGGCGTGCGGGCACACGAACGAGCACTGGTTGCACTGGATGCACTTGGACTCGTCCCAGTGCGGGACCATGACAGCGACGCCGCGCTTCTCGTACGCGGAGGCACCGAGCTCCCACTGGCCGTCGGCGACGTCGACGAACTTGGAGACGGGCAGCGAGTCGCCGTCCATGCGGTTGATCGGCTCCATGAGCTCGCGGACCTGCTTGACGATGGCCTCGCGACCCTCGAGCGTGAGCTCGACCTTCTCGTCGGTGGCGTCGGCCCAGTCGGCGGGCACCTCGAACTTGCGGTAGGCGGTGGCGCCGGCGTCGATGGCCTTCCAGTTGGCCTCGACGATGTTCTGGCCCTTCTTGGCGTAAGACTTCTCGGCGGCGTCCTTCATGTACTGAATGGCGTCAGCGGCGGGAAGGACCTGAGCGAGCGAGAAGAACGCGGACTGCAGCACGGTGTTGGTGCGCTTGCCCATGCCGACCTTCTCGGCGAGGTCGATGGCGTCGATCAGGTAGACGTTGATGTTGTTCTTGGCGATGTAGCGCTTGGCGTCAGCGGCGAGGTGGGAGGCGAACTCCTCGTCGGTCCACTGGCAGTTCACCAGGAACGTGCCGCCCGGCTTGACGTCACGGACCATCGGGAAGCCCTTGACGATGTAGGACGGGTTATGGCAGGCCACGAAGTTGGCCTTGTTGATGTAGTACGGCGAACGGATCGGGGAGTCACCGAAGCGCAGGTGCGAGATGGTGACGCCGCCGGTCTTCTTGGAGTCGTACTGGAAGTAGGCCTGGACGTACTTGTCGGTGTGGTCGCCGATGATCTTGATGGAGTTCTTGTTGGCGCCAACGGTGCCGTCGCCGCCGAGGCCCCAGAACTTGCACTCGATCGTGGAGGGATCGGCCGTGTTGGGGGCGTCCGGGTCCATGGGGAGGCTGAGGTTGGTGACGTCGTCCACGATGCCGATGGTGAACTCGCGGGCGGGAGCGTCCTTCTCGAGCTCCTTGTAGACGGCGAATGCTGCCGCAGGCGGCTCGTCCTTGGAGCCGAGGCCGTAGCGGCCGCCGACCACGGTGATGCCGTCCTTGCCGGCCTCATAGAGGGCGGTGATGACGTCCTG
Source organism: Olsenella sp. An293 (assembly GCF_002159495.1). Lineage (GTDB taxonomy): Bacteria > Actinomycetota > Coriobacteriia > Coriobacteriales > Atopobiaceae > Thermophilibacter. The sequence goes on along the minus strand of NZ_NFIT01000002.1, from coordinate 153,965 downwards.
GTAGAGGGGCTCGCCGATGGAGCCGGGCTCCTTGGTGCGGTCGAGGACGGCAATCTTCTTGACCGTGGCGGGCAGCGCGGCCACGAAGTCCTCGACGGACCACGGACGGTACAGGCGAACCTTCACGAGGCCGACCTTCTCGCCGTGGGCGTTGAGGTAGTCGATGACCTCCTCGAGGGTGTCGCAGAACGAGCCCATGCAGACGACCACGCGGTCGGCGTCGTCGGCGCCGTAGTAGTCGAAGAGGTGATAGCTCGTGCCGAGCTTCTCGTTGATCTTGTCCATGTAGGACTGGACGACGGCGGGCAGCGCGTCGTAGGCCTTGTTGCAGGCCTCGCGGTGCTGGAAGAAGATGTCGCCGTTCTCGTGGGAGCCGCGGGCGTGCGGGTGCTCCGGGTTGAGGGCGTGGTCACGGAAGGCCTGGACGGCATCCATGTCCAGCATGTCCTTGAGGTCGTCGAAGTCCCAGACCGCAACCTTCTGGATCTCGTGGGAGGTGCGGAAGCCGTCGAAGAAGTTCAGGAACGGCACCTTGCCCTCGATGGCCGCGAGGTGGGCCACCGGCGCGAGGTCCATGACCTCCTGGACGTTGCCCTCGGCGAGCATGGCAAAGCCGGTCTGGCGGCAGGCCATGACGTCGGAGTGATCGCCAAAGATGTTGAGCGCGTGGGAGGCGACCGTACGGGCGGACACGTGGAAGACGCCCGGCAGGCCCTCGCCCGCGATCTTGTACATGTTGGGGATCATGAGGAGCAGGCCCTGCGACGCCGTATAGGTCGTCGTGAGGGCGCCGGCGCCGAGCGAGCCGTGGACGGTGCCCGCGGCGCCCGCCTCGGACTCCATCTCGACGACCTTGACCGGGGTGCCAAAGACGTTCTTCATGCCCTGAGCGGCCCACTGGTCGACGTGGTCGGCCATGGGGCTGGACGGGGTGATCGGGTAGATGCCCGCCACCTCGGTGAACGCATACGAGACGTACGATGCGGCCTCGTTGCCGTCCATGGACTTAAACTTACGCGCCATATCCTCTCCTTCGTCGTGTGACGGATGGCGGGGGCGTCGGGCCCCCAGCGTGAACTCACCCATAAGACGCATGACTGAGTCGGGCCATGGGCCCACGCATGGTCACAGTGTACCCTCCCGCAGGGCGGTTGGCACGGTATCCGCGTAGCATTTTTCGCCGAGCGTTGCCTTTTTTCGGAAGGAGGGCGCGGGCTAACAAAGCGCTGATAAAACCTACTCTTTTCTAGGAATTACGCTCCGTGCCCTCGGACGGGGCGCCCGGGCGCACGCCCCGTGGTAGAATCGCCGCTGAGCAGTGCGACGAGAGGGGGTGCGCGTGAGACGAGACCGCAGGGGAACGCGGCGCTGGCCGGCGCTGCTGCTCGTGGCCCTTCTCGCCACGACGACCCTTCTGGGGTGCGAGGGCAAGCAGGAGGAGCCCGTCGCCACGGACCCTGTCGAGATCGCGCACGCCGACGAGCCCACCGTGGAGAGCACGCCGCGCGACGAGTGGCGCAAGGGCGTCATGCCCTACCTCTACCAGATCGACCCGCAGTGGTCGGACGCGGACTACGCGGGCGGCAAGTTCGCCAAGACCGGCTGCGGGCCGACGGCGCTCTCGATGGTCTACGTCTATCTCACCGGCAACACCGACCTCGACCCCGTGCAGATGGCGGAGTTCAGCACCGAGGGCGGCTACGCGACCGACGGAGAGGGGTCGTCCTGGACCCTCATGAGCGAGGGAGCCGCCGAGCTGGGGCTCTCGGGCTCCATGATCTATGCGACCGCCGACGCGATGCGCGAGTCCCTCGAGGCGGGAAACCCCGTCGTCTGCGTGATGAACCCGGGCACCTTCACCGAGATCGGGCACTTCATCGTCATCGAGCGGCTGGGGGCGGACGGCAAGGCCGTCGTCCACGACTCGAACAGCGTCGGGCGCAGCATGCGCACGTGGGACCTCGAGCTCATCTGCTCCGAGGCGGCCGCGGCGTGGAGCCTCTCCGCGGCGGAGGGCTGAGCGTCGCCCTTATGCGCCAAGGGGCCGGCGCGCCGCGCGCTCGAGCAGCGTGGCGTAGCCCCGGGCGAGACGCTCTGCGACGGGCCCGCCCAGGCCATCGGCAGCAACGGGCCCGTGCTCGTCAGAGACAAGCAGCGCCTCGTCGAGCGCGACCTCCCCGGCTCGGGCGGCATCGGCGAGTCGCGGCGCTCGCTCCACGGAGATCCCCAGCGTATGGGCAAGGTCGACGACAAGCGACGCCGCGCCGGACGCAAGCTCGTCAGGCTCGGCGCCCCACACGAGAGCGCCGTTGCGGACGACCCACAAAGACTCCGGGGAAACCCCCGTGACGGCGGCCTCCCGCCGCGCCGCGAGGGCGCGGTCGGCGAGCTCCGCGAGCGAGCGATCGGGAAGCTCCTCGTAGGGTCCGACGGTCATAGCGGCCCGGCCGCGCTCGTCCATGACGAGCATGAGGACCCCGTCGGGCTGGTCCGCCGCGCCCTCGGCGAGCGTCCACTCGATGTGCTGCTTCGCCCAGGCCACAAGGCCCGTCGAGACGGCCTTTCCGGCAACGTGCCGCTGCGAGAGCGCCCGAAGGTGGCGGTTCTCAAGCGGCAGCGTGCGCGCGGCGAGCCGCCATCGGCACACCAGCGCGGGCGTTCCCAGCTCAAACTCCTCCATCATCTCTCCTCCCGCGTGCGCCCCGGACGACGCGGGGCCGTCCGGGGCGCGTGTGAACAAGGCCCGCCTGTCTCGCCTTAGTGGCGGAAGTGGCGGTTTCCGGTGAAGACCATCGCGATGCCGTGCTCGTTGCAGGCCTCGATGGACTCGTCGTCGCGCTTGGAGCCGCCGGGCTGGATGATGCAGGTCACGCCGTGCTCGGCGAGCACGTCCACGTTGTCGCGGAACGGGAAGAACGCGTCGGAGGCGCAGGCGTAGCCGCCCTTCTCGACGCCCATGCGCTCGCAGGCCTCGTCGGCGCGCTGGCAGGCGAGAAGCGCGGAGTCGACGCGGTTGGGCTGGCCGGGGCCCATGCCGATGCCGGCCTTGTCCTTGGAGACCAGGATCGCGTTGGACTTCACGCCCTTGCAGACGCGCCAGGCGAACATGAGCTCTTCCATCTCGGCGTCGGTGGGCTTGCGCTCGGTGGGGCAGGTGAAGCCCGCCGGGTCCTCGGCGACGGTGTCGACGTTCTGGACGAGCACGCCGCCGTCGACGGTGCGCAGCTCATAGCGGGCGTGGCCCTCGGCGCCGCCCGTCGCGAGCACGCGCAGGTTGGGGCGCTTGGCCATGCGCTCGATCGCCTCGGCCGTGTAGCTCGGCGCGATGATGACCTCGACGAACTGGCCGTTCTCGTCAAAGGCGTGCTCCACCAGCTCGAAGGGCACCTCGCGGTTGCAGGCGATGATGCCGCCAAAGGCGCTCTTGGGGTCGCACGCAAACGCTCGGTCGTAGGCGCAGGTGATGTCGTCGGCCACGGCCGATCCGCAGGGGTTCTGGTGCTTGAGAATCACGCAGGCGGGTCCGTCGAACTCGCGCACGAGGTTCCAGGCGGCGTCGGCGTCGAGGTAGTTGTTGTAGGAGAGCGGCTTGCCCTGGACCTGCTCGGCACCCACGAGGGGGTTCGCGGAGGAGAAGGCGTCGGCCGCCTCGTCGGCAAAGCGATAGACGGCGGCGGACTGCTGGGGGTTCTCGCCGTAGCGCAGGTCATCGACCTTCTCGAGGTAGAAGCCGAGCTCCTCGGGAAGCGGCGGCTCGTCGTCGCACTCGTCGTCGGCGAAGTCCTCGTCGTAGCGGTCGGCGAGCCACATCGCGATGGCGGCGTCATAGTTGGCGGTGGTCTCGTAGACCTTCAGCTGCAGGTAACGGCGCAGCTCGAGCGAGGTGCAGCCGTCGTTGACGCGCATCTCCTCGAGAATCTCGTCGTAGTCGGCCGGGTCGGAGACCACGGTCACCGAGTCGGCGTTCTTGGCGGCGGAGCGCAGCATGGAGGGGCCGCCGATGTCGATGTGCTCGATGGCGTCGTCGAAGGTGACGTCGGGGTTGGCGACGGTCTTCTCGAACTCATAGAGGTTCACGCACACCAGGTCGATCATGCCGATGCCGTGCTCAGCGGCCTCGGCCATGTGGGCCGGGTTGTCGCGACGGGCGAGCAGGCCACCGTGCACCTTGGGGTGAAGCGTCTTGACGCGGCCGTCCATCATCTCGGGGAAGCCCGTGTACTGCTCGATGGGCACAACGTGAACGCCGGCCTCCTCGAGCACGCGCGCGGTGCCGCCCGTCGAGATGACCTCGACGCCGAACTCGTCCTCGAGCGCCTTGACGAAGTCGACCACGCCCGTCTTGTCCGTGACCGAGACGAGCGCCCGCTTGATGGGAGTGTCTGCCATATGCCCTCCTTGGGTTTGACGACGACATGTAGTACCGTCGTTTCCTACGATACCGCAGCTGGAGGACAAGATGGCCCAAATAGACGCCGAGTTGACCTTTAGAGCCTTTGACGAGAAGGACTTCGAGCCCCTGGCGGGGCTCGTGGGACGCACGTGGCTCGCCGACTTCCCCGTCGCGGCGCAGCGGGCGGCAGGGCGCGTGGAGCTCTCGCACTACCTGGCGCAGGCCACGTGGTCGCTGCTCGCGGAGCGCGAGGGCGAGCTGCTGGGCGCCGTGCTGCTGGTCGAGCGCGACAGCGAGCCCATCCCGGGCGCGTGGCTCGCACTCGAGGAGCGCCTTGCGGCGGAGGCCGAGAAGGACCCCGAGCTCGCGGAGGCCATCCGCGTGGAGATGAGCGGCGTCGAGGAGGAGGCCGAGCTCGAGCGCGAGTACGCGGCGACGGGGGCGCCCGGCACCGCCGCCACCATCAAGCTGCTCATCGTCTCGCCCGACGCAAAGGGCCTGGGCATCGGCGGCAGGCTCTTCTCGGCCGCGGTGGAGCGCGTGCGCAAGACCGGGGCGCCGGGCTATCACCTGCTCACCGACGACGCCTGCGACGTTGGCTTCTACGAGCACAAGGGGCTCAGCTGCGCGATGCGGCGGCGCTCGCGGGCGTACTGGCCGGGCGCCGACCCCGCCACGGACGACTTCCACGTCTATGTGTACGAGCAGGAGCTCTGAGGGGAAGCGCGCTGATTCGTATTTCTGCCTCCTCAGAGTTCGGACTCCTGTATCCAAATAATTCGGATTTTAGGTATAATTAGATTCGGATTTTAGGATTCACCGTCAACGGCTTGTTTGGAGCACACATGGACGTCGCCTCAACGCGTCCGGAAGCCTATCGGCCTCGCATCGTCGACACACAGATCGAGCGCTACCTCACCTTGTTCGGGGCAATCGAGATATACGGGGCAAAGTGGTGCGGAAAGACCTGGTCGTCCCTCGCCCATGCAAACAGCGTCACGTACATTGACCGTGGAGCCAACCTGTCCATCTCCCAGGCCGACCCGTCCTATCCCCTCGTTGGCGAGAAGCCTCATGTCGTCGACGAGTGGCAGCGCGTTCCGACCATCTGGGACGCCGTCCGGCATGCCGTCGACGCGGCCGCCAACGCGCCGGGCGGCTGGATCCTCACCGGTTCGTCCACCCCGCGCCAAGACCAGACCACCCACAGCGGAGCAGGAAGAATAGGCCGGGTGAGAATGCATCCGATGACGTTGACGGAGTCGGAAGAGTCAAACGCGCGGGTGAGCCTCGCAGGGCTCTTTGACGGGAACTTCTCTCCCTGCCAGTGCCCAACGGGCATTGCGCAGCTCGCGGAAATCGCATGCCGGGGCGGCTGGCCCGCCACCATAGAGAGATCGTCCGCGGACGCACAGACCGTTGCGCGCGACTACCTCGCCGCATTTCACGGACAGAGCATCCCGCAGCTCGGAGGCAAGGAGCTCGTCAGCAGACGTCTTTGCCTCGCCCTGGCCCGTAGCCTTGGGCAACTTGTCACCAATGCGACCCTCGCACGTGACGTCTATGCGCACGATGACTCCAGCCCGTCCGACACGGAGCTTCGAGAGATCGCCTCCCACCTCGACCTGCTCGTCCGCTCCTATCTCGTCGACGAGGTACCCGGATGGGTCCCCGCATCGCGATCCCCCAAGCGCATGCGGCTCAGGCCCCGACGCTATTTCGCAGACCCCTCCTTGCCCGTGGCTCTCCTAGGGCTGTCTGCAGAGTCCCTTCTTCAGGACTGGCAGACGTTTGGCATGGTCTTTGAGAATCTCTGCATGAGAGACCTCGACGTCTACGCGCGCGCCCTCCCCGACTCCCCCGCCCACCCGCTGAGGTATTACCACGACGACTCCGACCTTGAGGTCGATGCGATCGTCGAGCGAGCGGACGGCAGCTGGGGGGCCTTTGAGATCAAGCTCAGCGAGCAGAAGGTCCCCGAGGCGGCCGCCAATCTCATTCGCCTGCGAGACAAGCTCATGCGAGACAGCCTTGGGCGCACCCCCAAGCCTTCCTTCCTCGCGGTGCTCCTCGGCACAGGCGAGGCGGCCTACCGTCGGCAGGACGGCGTCTACGTCATACCCATTCGGGCCCTGGGGGCATAGCCGTGAGCGAGAAGAGCCTCGAAGATAGGAGCGCGCGCCCCGTGCGCGGGCGTTTTGCGCCGACGCCGTCCGGGCGGATGCACCTGGGAAACGTGTTCTCGGCGCTCGTGGCCTGGCTCTCCGCGCGGGCGGCGGGCGGCTCGATCGTGCTGCGCATCGAGGACCTTGACCCGCGGGCCCAACGCCCGGGGGTCGCCCAGACGCTGATCGGCGATCTCGAGTGGCTCGGCATGACCTGGGACGAGGGGCCCCACTGGCAGAGCGAGCGGGCGGGCGTCTACGCCGAGGCGCTCTCGCGGCTCGAAGCTCAGGGGCTACTCTACCCCTGCTTCTGCACCCGCGCCGACCTGCGCGCGGCCTCGGCGCCGCACGCCTCGGACGGCGCGCTCGTGTACCCGGGCACCTGCCGGGGGCTCTCGGCGGATGAGGTGGCGCGTCGCGCGGCCGACCGGCCGCCCTCGCTGCGCCTGCGCGTCCCCGAGGCGGACGACCCGGCGGGCACCGTCGAGTTCTGCGACCTGGCCTACGGGCCGCACCGCGAGGTGCTCGCGCGCGATTGCGGCGACTTTCTCGTGCGGCGCAGCGACGGCGTGGTTGCCTACCAGCTCGCTGTGGTGGTGGACGACGCGCTCATGGGCGTGACGCAGGTGGTGCGCGGCCACGACCTGCTGCCCTCGTGCGCGCGCCAGACCTACCTGGCGCGCCTGCTCGGATGGGACCCGCCGCGCTATGGACACGTTCCGCTGCTCGTGGCCCCGGACGGACGGCGCCTCGCCAAGCGCGACCGCGACCTCGACCTCGGTGCGCTGCGCGAGCGCGGCGTGCCGGCAGAGCGCATCGTCGGGGCCCTGGCCGCGGCCGCGGGCCTTGTCGAGGAGGGCTGCGAGGCGCGGCCCGAGGAGCTCGTGAGGTCGTTCTCATGGGACAAGATCGCCGCGCATCGCGACGACATCGTCGTGGACGAGGTTTTTCTCGACCGGCTCAGAGGTTGAAGTTGTGAGTTACGGCGTTGTGGGGTATCATGCTCTAGCACCACTCACGGAGAGCTGACCGAGAGGCCGAAGGTGCTCGCCTGCTAAGCGAGTATAGGATGCAAATCCTATCTGGGGTTCGAATCCCCAGCTCTCCGCCAGATTGCTCAGGGCCCGTCCCGCCGCGCGCGGAGCGGGCCCTTCTCGTTGCAAAGCCGCCCACATCTCCAACATTTTTTGGATTCTCGCTTGACGGGCGGGAGGGCACGTGGCATTATTCTCAACTGCACGCGGCGTTACCTCAGCTGGATAGAGGACCTGACTACGAATCAGGGCGTCATAGGTTCGAATCCTATACGCCGCACCACGCAATCTAAGGGGCTCCTTCGGGAGCCCCTTTTGCGTTTACGGCGCCCGCACTCATGAGTGCGGGCAACAAGTGCGGGCCGTTTTGGGCAGAGCGCCCATCGAGTGCGGGCGCCCTCTTGCGCGGCGTCTTCAAGTGCGCCCGTCGAGTGCGGGCCAGACCGCACTCGACGGGCGCGCAGAATCAGGCGAGAAGGGCGCGCCGCCGCGCTCGCGACGGCGCCAAGGCCTATGCCAGGCCAAAGTCCTTGAGACAGGCGTCCAGGTCCTCCTCGAAGGTCCCGAGCTCGATGCCCGCGGCCTGAATCTTGTCCGACGCCAGGCGGAAGTCGCGCGGGCGCTCCGCATACGTCTCCTCGTCCGGCAAGATCAGACGGTCCACCTCCGCCGCGGGACACCCCAGCCGCTCGGCGACCAGGCGCGCGGTCTCGTAGGTGGTGCGGCCGTTTTGGCTGGCAAAGTGATACGCCCCGCTCGGCAGCGCGAGAATCTGCGGCAGCTGGCCGGCAAATCGCTGGGCGTAGGTCATGTTGCGGCGCTCGTGCACGCGGAAGGAGCCCGGCTTCCCCTGGCGCAGGACGGACATCACGTTGGTGAGGATGTTGGGCGAGGGGCGCACGCCCGAGAGTGCCAGGCCAAACATCCACGAAAAGCGGAGGATGAGGTAGTCGTCCACGTTCTCGCGAATCCAGGCGTCGGCCTCCATCTTCTGCTGACCGTAGCGCGTGGTCGAGGCCTGCTCGTCCTCCTCCGAGAAGGGCGCCTCCCCCGGGGAGGCGTTGAAGCACTGCTCGGTGGAGATAAAGACGACGCGCCTTCCCCGCTCGTGACAGACGCGGGCGATGGCGATCGCCGACTCCGTGTTCACGCGGTGCGTGCCCTCGGGGTCCTGCTCGCAGTGGGCCGTCGTGGCATCCGCCGCCATGTGCAGGCAGACGTCAAAGTCCGCCGCGCGGAAGAACTCCTCGACCCCCGCCGGGTCGCGGAAGTCCACGTCCGCGTGCGAGACGCGCACGAACTCGTAGCGGCCTGCGTTGTAGAGCTGCGCCAGGCTCGCCAGATAGCCGCGAGCGCCCGTGACCAGAACTCGTTTCATGCCCTTCCTCCTATGCGACCTCGCCCGGGCGCGTGGCGTAGCTGCGAAGCACCCGGCACGTTCCCTCGATGACATATGACCCCGCGCTCGCGGGCATGAGCAGCGAGCGCGTGTAGGGCAGCTCGACCGAGCCCTCCGCGGTGCGCACGAGCGCCGTGCCCGCGACGCAGGAGAGCACCTCGTAGCGCCCGTCCATCTGCCGCTCCCACGATCCGCGCACGTCCACGACGTCCGAGACAAACAGTCGATGGGTCACGCCGCGGCGCACGCCCGCCGGGACGGACGGGTCAAAGGGCCCGAGGTGGTTGGGCTCGGGACGGCACCCGGTCTGCAGCACGTCAAAGCCCTGCCTCACGTGGAGCTCCCGTCCGCGGCCCCAGTCGCAGATGCGGTAGGTCTTGAAGCCGAGGCTCCCCACCTCGAGGGCAAAGACGCCCGCCCCGAGGGCGTGCAGCGTGCCCGCGGGGATGAGGATGAAGTCGCCCTCGCTCACCGGGACCTTGCGGCAATAGCGGTCGCCAATTGTGTCGTCCGCCGCGGCGGAGCGCAGGGCGTCGACGTCGTCGGTCGTGGTGCCGCAATAGATGAAGGCACCCGGCTCCGCCGCGAAGATGTACCAGGACTCGGTCTTCTCGTGGTCGCCCTCGTGCGCACGGGCATAGGCCTCGTCGGGGTGCACCTGCACGGACAGGTTCTGGGCCGCGTCCATCACGAGCACCTGGACGATGCCATCCTCTCCGGCGAGGTCACCCATGATCTGCGCGGCGTGCTCGCGCACGAGCTCGTCGAGCGGCGTGCCGTCATGCGGCCCGCCCTCCACGATGTTGACGAGCCCCTCGTGCACCGAGACGTCAAACGACTCGCCATAGAGCACGTCCCCCGCAATGCCGCGCGCCTCATTCACGCGCGATCCGGACCAGACGGGCGAGATGTAGTTGGGCCTGAGCAGCAGAGGTCCCATCTCGCCTCCTAGAGCTCGTAGTGGTCGATGCCCGCGGCCTCCATACGAGACCTCAGCTCCTCCATGATGGGGACGCCCGCGCTGCAGCCGATGCGCTCGGCGCCGGCGGCGACCATCGCAAGGAAGTCATCCGCGGTGCGGATGCCGCCGGCGGCCTTGACCTTCACGCGCGCATCCACGTGCTCGCGCATGAGGCGCACGTCCTCGACCGTGGCGCCGCCGGTCGAGAAGCCCGTCGAGGTCTTGACGAAGGTAGGGAGCACCTCGTTGGCAACCTCACAAAGAGCGATCTTCTCGTCGCGCGTGAGCAGGCAGTTCTCGAAGATGACCTTGGAAGGGACGCCCACCTCACGACAAACCGCCACGATCTGGCTCATCTCGTCGCGAACGTAGTCCCAGTTTCCGGCCTTGACCTCGGTGAGGTTGACGACGTAGTCGATCTCGTTGGCGCCGTTTGCGATGGCGTCGCGCGTCTCGAACACCTTCACGGCGATCGAGGTCTGCCCGAGGGGAAAGCCGATGGCGGCCCCGACGTGGACGTCCGTCCCGGCGAGCAGCTCGGCGCAGAGCCTCGACTGCACCGAGTTGATGGCGACCATCCTAAAGTGATAGCGCCTCGCCTCGCCGCAGAGCCTCTCCATGTCCGCTCTCGTAGCATCCGCGTGCAGGTTGGTGTGATCGACGAGACGAGCAAGGTCATCGAGCGTGTAGCGCTTCATGTCCGCGTCCTCCTGCTTCCTTTGAGATCAATATGTTGCTAACATAACAGTCAGGGGCACGCAATATGTCACATATATGTAAGTTCACAGCTTCTGCATGCGAGGTAGGCAATGACTCTCTATGAGACCATCCGAAAAGACCTCCTCTCCAAGATATTGGACGGGACCTACCCCGAGGGACAGGTCATACCCTCCGAGCTCGAACTCGCCCAGATGTATGGCGTAAGCAGGCCCACCGTGCGCCAGGCGCTCAAGCTGCTCGCCGAGGAGGGCTACCTTGAGAAGCGCCGGCGGCGCGGCACCGTCGTGACGCAGCCCAAGGTGGACCAGTCGTTCACGATGACCATCAGCAGCTTCGAGGACGCGATGCGGCTCGTCGGACGCATGCCCAAGACCGCTGTGCTCGTCTTTAGAAGCGAGGGGGCAAACGAGGGGGTCGCGCGCGCCCTAGCCCTCAAGGAGGGCGAGCAGGTGTACCGCCTCGTGCGCCTGCGCTACGCCGATGACGTCCCCAACGTCTTTGTGGAGAGCTACGTCCCCTGCGACCCCTATCCTGAGCTCGGCAGCTACGACTTCAACGCGACGAGCCTCTACGCTGCCATGGAGGAGTGCGGCAGACCCGTCGTGAGCGCCCATAGGTGCCTTGAGGCAATCAAGGCGGACAGCGCGTCTGCCGCACTTCTCGACGTCGAGCAGGGAGATCCTCTTCTGCTCTTCCACACGGTCGCGCGAGACGCAGAGGGAACGCCCGTTGAGTACTCGATAGCCACCTACCGCGGCGAGAGCAACCGCTTTGAGTTTGACGTGAGGCGCACCTAGCACGCGGCGGGCCTGAGCTGGCAGTCTCCGCCCGACCCGATGGAGCTGAACTCGTAGGGTATCCCCCGCTGGTCGCAGAGGTCCATGAGGTCCACGATGTCATGGTCCTCGCGGGACACGTAGCCCCAGAGAGAGTCCGCCGAACCGGCGAAGCCGATCGCGGCGAGCAGGGCGGCGAGCGCCTCGGGGCCAAACGCCACCCTCAGGCTGCGGCGATCCTCCCCGTAGACGATGAGCGTGGAGGGCCCCTCGAGGTCCTCCCTCACCACGATCCTGCCGTCCTCCTCGTAGACGTGCATCGTGCGGACGTCCCCCGCACTCTCAAACCGTGCGACCTCGTTCTCGAACACCTCGACCACTCCCCTCTGACGACGTGTCCTCAGCATATCAGAACATATGTTCCTCGAACAGATGTTCTTCTCGACTTTTTGAAAAAGGGCCGCCCAAGCGGACGGCCCTGGACCTCACGAGGCCAATCGAGGCTACGCCTCGGGCCTGATGACCTCGACGCCGCCCATGTAGGGCCGCAGCGCCTCGGGCACCGTGATGGAGCCGTCCTCGTTCTGATAGTTCTCCATGATGGCCGCCATGGTGCGGCCCACGGCAAGTCCGGAGCCGTTGAGCGTGTGCACGTAGCGCGTGCCCTTGAACTCGGCCGGGTCCTTGTAGCGGATGTTGGCGCGGCGCGCCTGGAAGTCCCAGCAGTTGGAGCAGGAGGAGATCTCCTTGTAGGCGTTGTAGCTGGGCAGCCAGACCTCGAGGTCATAGCACTTGGCGGCGGAGAAGCCGATGTCGCCGGTGCACAGCGTCACCACGTGGTAGGGAAGCTCGAGCGCCTGGAGCACCGCTTCGGCCTCGGAGACCATGCTCTCGAGCTGGTTCATCGAGTCCTCGGGCTTGGCGAACTTGACCATCTCGACCTTGTCGAACTGGTGCACGCGGATGATGCCGCGGGTGTCGCGGCCGGCCGAGCCCGCCTCCTCGCGGAAGCACGGTGTGAAGGCCGTGTACCACAGCGGCAGCTGAGAGCCGTCGAGCACCTCGCCGCGGTGCAGGTTGGTGAGCATGACCTCGGCCGTGGGGATGAGGTAGAGGTCGGGGTTGACGTGATAGAGGTCGTCCTCGAACTTGGGCAGCTGGCCCGTGCCAAAGAGGGTCTCGCGGTTGGTGATGACGGGCATCCACCACTCCTTGAAACCGGCCTTGACGTGCATGTCCACCATGAAGCTGATCAGCGCGCGCTCCATGCGGGCACCCATGCCGCCGAGCACGTAGAAGCGGGCGCCGGCGACCTTGACGCCGCGGTCGAAGTCGATCATGCCCGTGGCGGGACCCAGGTCCCAGTGCGCCTTGGGCTCGAAGTCGAACTCGCGCGGGGTGCCCCAGCGGCGCACCTCGGGGTTGTCGGAGTCGTCCTTGCCGTAGGGGACGCTCTCGTGGGGGATGTTGGGGATGCGGGACACCAGGTCAAACAGGGCGTCCTCCACCTCGGTGCGGCGGGCGTCAAGCTCGGAGATGCGCTCCTTGTTGGCCGCGACGCGCGCCTTGGCGGCCTCGGCCTCGTCCTTCTTGCCCTCGCGCATGAGCTGGCCGATCTCCTTGGAGACGGAGTTGCGCTCGGCCTGGAGCTTCTCGACCTCGGCGATGACGGAGCGGCGCTCCTCGTCGAGCTCGAAGAACCTCTCGCGGTCCCAGTGGGCGTTCTGACGGGACGCGCACGACTTGTCGACGACGTCGGGGTTCTCACGGACGAACTTGATGTCAAGCATGCTAGCTCCTTGCCTTCAGCCATGGCCACGTCGCCGCGCGAGGCGGCGGCCTCCCAAGTATATACTTGTGCGCGGAAATCTTCGTACGCACTTGGGAGGCATCGAATGCAGGCGATCAGCGACTTTCTCACCTGGCTCTTCAACGACCGCACCGGAGTCATCTGCCTGATTCTCGGCGGAATCGTGGTGTGCCTGCTCATCGCCATCATCATGGAGCGCACGACCAAGCGGCGCTACTTCAACCACGAGAAGGGCGAGAGCGACTGGGACCTGTTCGGGGACGACTCCGAGTAGGCCCAGGCGCGGGCGAAAAGGCCCGCGGCCAGCCCATCGCGCAGACGCGCACGCAAAAGGGCCCCGGCGAAAGCCGAGGCCCCTCTCATTCATGGTGCGGGCGAAAGGACTTGAACCTTCATGGAGTTGCCCCCATACGGACCTGAACCGTACGCGTCTGCCAATTCCGCCACGCCCGCGTGCATGGGCCATTCTAGCGCATGCCCCGACTCCTGCCAAGGGCTTTTTCGGGGTAGAATGACCCCACACGGCCACACGCAGCCAAAACGAGGGAGGAGCCGTGAGCGACACGCCAAGCACAGCGGGCGCGGGCGTCGGTGGCGCGCGCGGGCGCCCTGCCGACGAGGTCCTTCTCGGCCGATACCGCGTGCTCGCGCGCTGCGGAACGGGCGGCTTTGGGACCGTCTGCACCTGCTGGGACCTGCGCCTGCAGCGGCGCGTGGCGATCAAGCGCATGCCGCTGCTCGCCGAGACGGGCACCACGGCGGCCGAGGCGCTCGCCGAGGCCCGCACCGCCTGCATGCTCAGCCACCCAAACATCGTCACGATGCTCGACTTTGAGTCGGACGGCTCGTTTGCCTATCTCGTGATGGAGTACGTCGACGGGCTCAACCTCGCCGAGCTGCTCGCCCGCGTGGAGGGGGGCCGTCTCACGCCCGCCGAGTGCGCCCACGTGGTCGACTCCGTGGCGCGCGCCCTGGCCTTCGCGCACGAGAACCGCGTGCTGCACCTCGACATCAAGCCCACCAACATCCTCATCGACCGCCGCGGCGTCGTGAAGCTCGCCGACTTTGGCATGGCGACGCTCTCCTCCGCCGCCGGCTACGGCGACGCGCGCGGCGGGACCGTCGGCTACATGCCGCCCGAGCAGATCGAGGGCATGCTCGTCGACGAGCGGACCGATGTCTTCTCCCTCGCCGTCGTGACGCTCCAGGCCCTCACGGGGGCGAGCCCCTTCGCCGCGCCGACGGCGGCCGCCTCCCTCGACAAGATCGAGCGCGGGGCCGCGCGCCAGGTCGTCCGCTCCTGCCCCGAGCTCGACGCGGACGCAGCGCAGGCCCTGCTCGCGGCGCTCGACCCGCAGCCGGCGAGAAGAACCCCCGACGCGCTCGAGCTCTCCGACGAGCTCCTCCCCTGCCTCGGGAGCCCGCGCGAGGGCGCGACCTCCCTCGCCGAGCTGGTCAACCAGGCCGAGAGCGACGAGGCCGGCGAGCCCACCGCCACCGCGCGGATCGCGCTCGGCCTGAGCCACCCCTGGCTGCCGGGCGCGATCGCGCGCGCCGTCACGGCGCTTCTCGCCTTTGCGGCGCTGCGGCTCGTGATCCCCTCGCTGCCGGGCGCGGACGACCAGCTCATCGCCGTCGCCTCGCTCGTGTGCGCCGGCGCCTCGGCGCTCTGGCCGCCCCTCGGGTCGGTCCTGGCGGGAGGCGCCCTGGTGGCCGCGCTGGCGACGGCGGCGCCCACGCCCCAGTCCTTTCCCCTCTCCGCGGCATGCGCCGTCGCGCTCGTCGCGTGGTGGGCGCTCGCCGGGCGGACCGACCGCCTCGGCAGCGCCGCCCTGCTCCTCCCCTGCTGCCTGCCGTCGCCCTCCGCGGGGGCCGCGCTCGCGGGATATGCGCTCGACCCGCTCCCCGCGGCGCTCACGGGCCTCGCGGGCCACCTGATGGGAGGCCTCTTTCACGTCGCCGTCGCGCAGGGCTTCTCGGCGCCCGCCATCATCTGGGAGCTCGGGCAGGAGTGGTCCCAGCCCTCTTTCTGGGTCCTGGCGGCGGGCTCGGTGAGCTGCGCGCTCGTGGCGTCTGCGGTCGCGATGCGCGGGTCGGTCGGCGCCGGGATCGCCGGCCAGGCGCTTGGCCTCGCCCTGCTCGTGGTCTCGCAGGTCACGGCGGCGGGGATGGAGAATGGCGGTATATGGGGCACTCCCGATGGGGAGCCCGTGGTAGTTGCGGTACTCTTATTCGTGCTTCTGTGCACTGCGACTGTCCTGAGAGGCCCGCTCTTCGAGGACCGGGAAGGCGATGAATAACGTATGAGCTTCCTCAGTGATTTCGAGGGACGTATCAGCTCCGTGTTCGGGGCCGCACCTCAGGGCTACACCGAGCCCTTCTCCTTCAAGAAGCTCGCCAAGCGCGCGGCGCGCGAGATGGAGAACGAGACCTATGAGATCGACGGCGTCGACACGGCGCCGGCGCTCTACACCGTGCTCGTCTCGGCGACCGACGACTCCCTCATGCGCCCGCTCTACGAGCAGATCACTCTCGAGACGGCGTCGTTTGTGACCGCCCAAGCCCAGAAGAAGGGCTACGCCTTCGTGGGCAACCCGCTCGTGCGCTTTATGGTCGACCCCTCGCTCAAGCCCGGCAAGTTCGCGGTCTTTGCCGAGAACATCGATGCGTCGACGCTCAATCGCCTGCGCGAGGAGGAGCGCGCCTTCCTGGCCGGCAGCTCGAGCGCCGGCGGCGCTGCCGCGCAGGTCGCGCGCCGCAAGCCCGCGGCAACCCCGCACCCCCGCGAGGAGGCGCACGACGCCTTTGCCGCGCCCGCGCCGCGCCGCGAGGCCGCCATCCCCTCCATCGACGCCGGCCTCGACGTGATGCCCCCTGACTTCGAGCTCTCCGAGCCCGCCCCCGTCGCGTCCGCCTCGGAGTCGACGCCCATGCCCGTCCCGCTCGCCGACGCCGGCCTCGTCGCCGCCGCGCCGCAGCCGGGCGGCATCCCCGTGCCCCAGACCCAGCGCCGCAGCGTCCCGCTCGTGGACATGCGCCAGGTCATGAGCGAGGCAAGCCCCGCCGGGGCGGTGTCCGAGGCCTCGGCGCGCTCCGCCTACGCCGCCGCGCCGCAGAGCCCCGACGCCGCCTCCTGCCTGCTCATCGACAGGCAGACCGGCCGCACCTTCACCGCGCAGGCCCCCTCCGCCGTCATCGGGCGTGAGCGCTCGCAGGCCAGCATCGTCCTGCGCGACCCCAACGTCTCGAGAAGCCACGCCGAGCTGACCCACGACGGCACCGGCTGGCGCATCACCGACCTCAACTCCACCAACGGCACGCTCGTCAACGACGTCGACGTTACCTCCTGCCCCCTTCAGGACGGTGACCTCATCACCGTCGGGCTCGTGAACCTCGAGTTCAGGGAGATCCGCCGATGATCGACCTCGTGCTGTTTGCCGGACGCATCCTTCTCGTCGTCGTCTTGTACGTGTTCCTGTTCGCGGTCATGCGGACGGGCGTCGGCCTCGTGCGCGGCCAGCGCCGCGACTCCGCGATCTGGGCCGTCGACGTCGAGAAGGGCAAGAAGACCCTGCGCGGTCTGCACGTGGACATCCTCGGGCCCGTGGTCGTGGGCCGCTCGCCGTCCTCCGACATCGTGATCGACGAGCCCTACGTCTCGGCAACGCACGCCCGCTTCACCCTCCAGGGGCCCGCCCTCGTCCTCGAGGACCTGGGGTCCACCAACGGGACCCTCGTCAACGGTCACGTCATCGACCAGCCCGTCACGCTGAGGGAGGATGACGAAGTCCAGGTGGGCGACACCATCATGCGGGTGACGCGCGGATGACGGCCGAGGACCTTCAGACCACCGCCGCGCCCGAGCCGACCAACGCGCCCGGACGCGCCGAGATGCCCGTCGAGGGCCGCACCGGCGCCGACGCGGTCTCGGGCTCCAACGAGTTCATCTCGTGGGGGGCGAGAAGCGACGTGGGCCTCGTGCGCGGGCACAACGAGGACTCCTTCCTGCTGCGCACGCCGCTGTTCGTGGTCTCGGACGGCATGGGCGGGCACGCGGCCGGCGAGGTCGCAAGCTCGATCGCGGTCGAGACCATCGGCGACCGCGCCCCCGGCACCGCCGACGACGTCCTTCTCGGCGCCGCGGTGGAGGCCGCCAACCTCGCGGTCATCAAGGGGGCCGAGGACGGCATCGGCAAGCCCGGCATGGGCTGCACCGCCACCGCCGTTCTTATCGAGAAGAACCGCATGGCCGTGGCGCACGTGGGCGACTCGCGCGTCTACGTGCTCCATCACGGCACCCTCGTGCGCATCACCCACGACCACTCCTACGTCGAGGAGCTCGTGGACTGCGGCCAGATCACCGCGGACGAGGCACGCACGCACCCGTCGCGCTCCATCATCACCCGCGCCCTGGGATCCGACCCCGAGATGTACGCCGACCACTTCTCGCTCGAGGTGAACGACGGCGACCGCATCATCCTGTGCTCCGACGGCCTCTCCAGCATGATCTCCGACAGCGAGATCGAGGCCGTCGCCGTCTCCAGCGCGACCCCCCAGCAGGCCGCCGACAACCTCGTCGCCGCCGCCCTCACCGCCGGCGGCGCCGACAACGTGACCGTCGTCGTGGTCGACGTGACCAACGACGGCCTCGCCGACGCCGCGCGCCGACGCCTGCTGCGCCGTGCCGCCAGCGTCACCGGCGTCATCGCCGCCGTGGTGGCCGCCGTCCTGCTCATCAGCGTCGCCTTCATCCGCGGCGAGTGGTACCTGGGCATCGACAACGGCTCCGTGGCCATCTATCGCGGCATCAAGGGCGACGTCTTTGGCATCCCACTGAATGAGCTCGTGGGAACGAGCGCCGTCTCCGTCACCGACCTGCCCGCCTCCGTCCAAGACCAGCTCGAGGCCGGAATCCGCGTGCAGAACGAGGAGACCGCGCTCGCGACCATCGACTCCTATCACGACCAGATCAACGAGGAGCAGCAGAAGGCAGCGCAGATCGCCCAGGAGGTCAGCTCGGAGGGGGCCGCCCCGGCCCCGGGCCAGGAGACCTCGGAGGACCCCTCCCAGACGGACGGGGGTGAGTAGCGTGTTCGGACGCAAGGAACGATATCGCGGCGCGCAGAGCCGCGCCGAGGCGATGGCCGCTGCCGCCCCCGCACGCGGCGAGCGGGGCCTCTCGCGCAGGAACACCGAGCTCTTCTTGCTCCTGCTCGCGGCCGTGCCCGTCATCTTGCTCTACGCGATGTACGTCGTCACCTCCAACCTGCCGCTCAGCATCGAGACCCTCGGCGTGCCGCTGGGGCTTCTCGGCGCCTTCGCCGCGGCCCACGTCGCGATCCGCTTCCTCGCGCCGGGCGCCGACCCGGCCATCCTGCCCATCGTCTTTGCCCTCTCGGGCATCGGCATCACCTTCCTCACGCGGCTCGCGCCCGACGCCGCGGTGAGCCAGGTGGTGTGGCTCTACCTCTCCGTGGGCGCGATGGTCGCGGTCCTCGCGGTGATCCGCAGCCTCGACCGGCTCGCGAGCTATAAGTACACGCTCGGCATCGCGGGAATCGTCCTTCTCGTCCTGCCCATGCTCGTGGGCACGGAGCGCTACGGCTCGAAGCTCTGGGTCTTCATCGGCGGCTTTGGCTTCCAGCCCGGCGAGTTCGCCAAGATCGCGCTTGTTCTCTTCCTGGCGTTTTACCTGGCCGCCAACCGCGAGGCGCTCTCGGTGTCCATGCGCGGGGTGGGCCCCTTCAAGCTCCCGCAGCCGCGCATGCTGCTGCCGATCGTGGTCATGTGGGGCATCAGCCTGCTCGTCGTGGTCTTTGAGACCGATCTCGGCAGCGCCCTGCTCTTCTTCACGTTCTTTGTGATCATGCTCTACGTCGCCACGGGCCGCGCGAGCTACGTCGTGGTGAGCGTGCTTCTGCTCGCCGTGGCCGGAATTGCCTGCTACCAGCTCTTTGGCCACGTCAGGACGCGCGTCGACATGTGGATCGACCCGTGGTCCGACACCTCGGGCGGCAGCTACCAGATCGTGCAGTCCCTCTACTCGCTCGCCGACGGCGGGCTCACGGGCACCGGCATCGGCAAGGGCATGGCGACCCTCATCCCCGTGGTCTCGAGCGACTTCATCTTCTCCGCCATCGCAGAGGAGACGGGGCTTCTCGGCGGCGCGGGCCTGCTGATGCTCTACCTGCTGCTCGGCGTCCGCGGCTTCGCGACGGCGGCGCGCGCCAAGACCGACACCTCGGCCTTTGCCGCCGTGGGCCTCACGAGCGCCATCGTCTTCCAGGCGTTTCTCATCGTGGGAGGCGTCACCAAGCTGCTGCCGCTCACCGGCGTCACCCTGCCCTTCGCGAGCCAGGGCGGCACCTCGCTTCTCGCCTGCTTCATCATCGTCGGCCTGCTGCTGCGCGCCGGCGACGAGGGCACCGGGCGCGAGTCGCAGATGGAGAGCGGGCTCACGGGTGAGCGCTCCGAGATGGACGAGCTGCTCTCCCTCTCCGGCGCCGCAACCCCCGCGCCCGACGCAGTGGTCCACGGGGCCCACGCGCGCGCGAGCTTTAGCCTGCAGACCGAGGAGTCCGGCGTGCTCGGGCGCGTGGCGCTCGGCAAGCGCCTCACGTGGCTGGTCACCGTCTTCTCGGTGCTCTTTGCCGCGCTCATCGCCAACCTCACCTACGTGCAGGTGGTCGACGCCCAGCGCGTGCAGGACCTCCCCACCAACAACCACACCATCGCCCGAAGCGCCTACGTCCAGCGCGGCGCCATCATCACCTCCGACGGCGTGACGCTCGCCGAGAGCGTTCAGCAAGACGATGGCAGCTACCTGCGCAACTATCCGCAGGGCTCGCTCGCGCGCCACACGGTGGGCTACGTCTCGACCCAGTACGGCAGCTCGGGCGTCGAGGCGACGATGAACGAGACCCTCACGGGACACGCCGACTACTCCGACTGGCGCAGCGCCCTCTACTCGCTCGCCGGCGTCCAGCAGTCCGGCTCCACCGTCGCGCTCACCATCAACTCGCAGATCCAGCAGGCCGCCGAGGAGGCGCTCTCCGGCTACACGGGCGCCATCGTGGTCCTCAACCCCAAGACCGGCGCCGTGCTCGCCAAGGCCTCGAGCCCCACCTACACGATCGACGAGCTCGACACCGTCATCGCCGAGGGCACGGGCGGCGAGCTGCTCGACCGCACCACCCAGGCGCTCTACTCGCCCGGCTCGTCGTTCAAGACCGTCACGCTGGCGGCGGCGCTCGACTCCGGCACCGCGACGCTCGACGACGTCTACTACGCCGGCCCCTCGATCGAGATCGGCGGCGGCGAGGTCACCAATTACGGCGAGAACGACTACGGCGAGCCCACGCTGCGCGAGGCCTTTGCCCTCTCGTCCAACACCGCCTTCGCCCAGCTCGGCGTCGAGGTGGGGTCAGACCTGCTCGTGAGCTACGCCAACGCCTTTGGCTACGGCCGCAACCTCGGCCAGGACTTCACCACGCTCCCCTCCCTCATGCCCGTCCCCTCGGAGATGACGGAGTGGGAGACCGCCTGGGCGGCATGCGGGCAGCCCGTCGGCCAGCACGAGAGCCCCGCCGGGCCGCAGGTCTCGGTCATGCAGAACGCGGTCGTGGCGCAGACCATCGCCAACGGCGGCGTCGCCATGGACCCCTACGTGGTCGACCACGTCCTCTCCCCCGAGGGGGTGGTGACCTCGACGACCTCGCCGCGCTCCCTCGGCCAGGCCATCTCGGCCCAGGCCGCCGACCAGCTCAAGGAGGCCATGCTCGGCGTCGTGGACCACGGCACGGGCACGGGCGCCCAGGTCTACGGGGTCCAGGTGGCCGGCAAGACCGGCACCGCCCAGGTCGAGGACGGCAACATCAACTCGTTCTTCATCGGCTTCGCGCCGTACGACAACCCGACGCTGGCCATCTCGGTCTGCGTCGAGGGGCAGGGAGTGGACGTCGAGGGGTTTGCCGCCAGGCTGGCGGGCAAGGTCCTCGCGCGGGCGCTCGAGGTCCAGTCGACCGGCTCCGGCACGTGAAGGGGCTGAGCGAGAAGACCAGACAACGCGAGCAGACGAAACGCAGACGCAGTACAGACAATCGCAGGTGAGACTAAGCGCGGCAACGGGGCCGCGAGCGGGATGGGAGAGACGGCATGCCAGGGACGATTCTCGGCGGACGCTACCAGGTACAGGACAAGATCGGCACGGGCGGCATGGCCACGGTCTACCGAGGGCTTGACGAGGTCCTCGGCCGCACCGTCGCCATCAAGACGATGCTGCCCCAGTACGCCAGCGACCCCTCCTTCGCCGCTCGCTTCAAGCAGGAGGCCCAGGCGGCCGCCGCGCTGCAGAGCCCCTACATCGTCTCGGTCTACGACTGGGGCAAGGACGCCGACACCTACTACATCGTCATGGAGTACCTGCGCGGCACCGACCTCAAGAGCGGCATCCGCAAGCACGGGGCCCTCGACTGCAAGAAGGTCGCGCAGATTGGCTCCCAGATCGCCCAGGCGCTCTCGGTGGCGCACAAGCACGACATCATCCACCGCGACATCAAGCCGCAGAACATCATGGTGCAGCCGGACGGCAACATCAAGGTGATGGACTTCGGCATCGCGCGCGCCAAGAACAGCCACCTCACCCAGGACAACTCGGTGCTCGGTACCGCCCACTACGTCTCGCCCGAGCAGACCCAGGGCAAGGAGCTCGGCCCCACGACCGACATCTACTCCCTCGGCATCGTGATGTACGAGGCGGCTACCGGCCAGGTCCCCTTCCAGGGCGACGACGCCATCTCCGTGGCGCTCAAGCAAGTCAACGAGCAGCCCAAGCCGCCCAGCCAGCTCAACCCCGCCGTCGACCCGTCCCTCGAGTCGATCATCCTCAAGTGCATGCAGAAGAACCCCGCCGCGCGCTTCCAGACGGCCGACGAGCTCTATCACACCCTGCGCGACTACCTCGCCGGGCGCATGCAGGCCGTCAACAGCGCCACCGCCATGCTCGCGGCGCAGGCCACCAACAAGATCGACCGCGGCGCGGGCGTGCAGCCCGTGACGAGCGGGACCGCCTCGATGCCGCGCGTCGAGCGCACCAACCGCTACCGCGCCCAGAGCGCGACCGAGCAGGCGGCGGAGGAGGAGGCCGCCCGGCAGCGCAAGCACCGCCGTAACGTGGTGCTCGGCGTCATCGGCGCGCTCGTCGCCGTCGCCGTGGCCGCGTTTGTCGTCATTTCGGCGCTGCAGACCGGAGCCGCGATGCGCCCGGTGCCCAACCTCATTGGCATGGACCAGGAGGAGGCCATCGACAAGATTCGCGAGAGCGGCTTCGAGGTCGGCGACGTCAAGACCACCTACTCGGCCGAGTACGAGGAGGGCAAGGTCGTCGAACAGAGCCCGACCTCCACGCAGACGGCCGAGGAGGGCTCCAAGATCAACATCCGCGTCTCGAGCGGCGAGAGCCCCGTCGACAAGGTCGCCGTGCCCGACCTCAAGAACCTCACCGAGGAGGAGGCGATGGACCGCTGCGAGGAGTACGGCCTGCTGGGTCGTAAGGGCGAGGACCAGGAGGACGGCAACATCGAGGCCGGCAAGGTCTGCGCCCAGGACACCGAGCCGGGCGAGATGATCGCGCGCGGCAGCACCATCACCTTCCACCTGTCCTCCGGCGCAGGCACGGTCGACGTCCCTGACGTCACGGGCCACGACGCCGACTCCGCCGAGAGCGACCTCGCCAAGCTCGGGCTCGTGGTCAAGCGCGACTACGCCCACAGCGACGGCGACGCCGAGGGCACCGTCATCCGAACCGACCCCGCCGCCGGCACCTCCGTGGAGGAGGGCCGCGAGGTGACCATCTATATCTCGCTCGGGCCCGAGCCCGTGGAGACCGTGACCGTCCCCTACGTCATTGGCTACAGCTACAGCACCGCCAGCTCGATGCTCTCGAGCCAGGGCTTCGTGGTCCAGCTCGCGGTGGGCAGCAGCGCCAACGGCACCGTCATCGACCAGTCCGTCTACAACTCGGCCACCTACGGCGCCACGATCACGCTCACCACGCAGTCCGAGACCACCGGCGGGGGCAACGGTGGAGGCTCCGAGACCGGCGACTACGGCAACGGCGGCCAGACCGACCCCAACACGGGGACGGACACCGACTCCGGTGAGACCAACGCAAACGAGACCTGATCGGCAACGGCGCCGGCCTGTTCTTCTAGGCTCCCCCACGCGACGCGCGAGCGCCCGCGCCCCTTGCTTCGGGGCGCGGGCGCTTCTCGTTGGCTCCGTCGTTCTTCTCGCCCGGCGACACTCCTCTGGTTCTCCGCGAAAAAATCGCGGTCCAGGGGCGATGTTAGCGTATCCAACTGCGGTTTCTTCGCGGAGAACGGGACGGAGCCGAGAAGAGCCCGCGACAAAATAGCAGGCCGGGGCAGCTTGCCAACCCCGGCCTGCGATCTCTCTGGTGCCCCCGGGCCGATTCGAACGGCCGACACCCGCTTTAGGAGAGCGGTGCTCTATCCCCTGAGCTACGAAGGCGTGGAACGCTATTCTAGCACCCAGACGCGCGGAGCGCCTACTTCTTCTTGGCGTCCTCCTCGGCGCGCGCCTTCTCGAGCAGCTCGAGGAGCTTCTTGTCGGAGAGGCCACGGACGCGGCCCTCGGTCTCCTTGCGATAGGGACGGCGCTTGGCCCAGTCGTAGAAGAAGCTCGCGATCATGAAGCCGTAGGCCGCGACGAGCGAGCCCACGGAGAGGATGCCCTCCCACGAGCCCATGTCCGGGTCCTGGCCAAAGAGGTAGACACAGACGAGCGAGATGACCGCCAGCGCCAGGCCGATGCCCAGGATGATCCAGAACACGCGCTCGGTGCGCTTGTAGTCTGGGTTGCTGCGAAGCAGCAGGTCGTAGGCGCGGTTACGGAAGTCCTGCTCCTCGCGCTCGCGACGCTTGCGCTCGCGCTTCTCCTCCTTGCTCTCCGTTCCGGGGACGGCGCTGCTCTTGGGCTTGGACGCCATGCGGACGGACGAGGCGGCCTCGCGGGACGGGCGCGCCTTTGCGGCGGAGCTGCGCGAGAAGCCCTTCTTCTCCTCCTCGCCGGCACCGATGTTCTCGGCTTCCTTCTTGGGGCGCCCGACGGCGTTGCCCTCCGCCTCGCGACGGGCGCCGTCGATGGTGTCTCGCAGTGACATTGATCTCCTTACGCGTGCGCCGGCACGAACTCGGTGCCGGTGATGATCTGGAAGGCCTCCTGATAGCGGCGAGAAGTGCCCTCGATGACCTCAGCGGGAATGCGCGGCGGCTCGCCGGTCATGTCCCAGTTGGCGCGCAGCCAGTCACGCACGTACTGCTTGTCGTAGCTGGGCTGGACCTTGCCCTCCTCGTAGCCCTCGGCGGGCCAGAAGCGGCTGGAGTCGGGCGTGAGGCACTCGTCGATGAGGGTGAGCTTGCCGTCGATGAAACCAAACTCGAACTTGGTGTCGGCGATGATGATGCCCTGCTCGGCGGCATAGTCGGCGGCCGCCTTGTAGATGGAGAGCGAGGCGTCGCGCAGCTGCTCGGCAACCTCGGTGCCCACGATCTCGCAGCAGCGCTCGAAGGAGATGTTCTCGTCGTGGTCGCCGAGCTCAGCCTTGGTCGAGGGCGTGAAGATGGGCTCGGGAAGCTTGGAGGCCTCGGTCAGGCCGTCGGGCAGCTTGATGCCGCAGACGGTGCCGTCCTCGTCGTAGGTCTTCTTGCCGGAGCCGGTGAGGTAACCGCGGACGATGCACTCGATGGGCACGGTCTGGGCCTTCTTCACGAGCATGGAGCGCCCTGCGAGGTAGTCGGCGTAGGGCTTGAACTCCTCGGGCAGGTCCGCCACGTCGCAGGAGATCATGTGGTTGGGGATGAGGTCCTGGAAGCGCTCGAACCAAAACGCCGAGATGCGCGTGAGAATCTCGCCCTTGTGGGGGATCTCGTCGGGAAGAATGAAGTCGTAGGCGCTAATGCGGTCGGACGCGACCATGAGCAGGCTGTCCCCGCAGTCGTAGATGTCCCGCACCTTACCGTGCGAATCCGGACGAAGCTCCATCTCAGCCATCTCGGCATCCTTTCGACGTCTTGCAACAACCCATTAGTATACCGTTCCCTGCCCGCCGGGTCCTTCTCCGTGCTCAAACAGTCCTCTTCGCACGGAGAAGGACCCGGCGGGCCCGAAAAATGGTTATAAGTATCGAACCCAGCGGACGTGCCGCCGCAGGACAGTGGCAGCACGGGACCCGCCGGCCCGAGGTTCTTCTCATCCGCGAGTTCTTTGCGCAGCGAAGCTGTCTGAGCGGGGAGAAGAACCTCGGGCCGGCGGGCAGAGAGGGCTACTTGTCCTGCGGCTTGCGGGACCGGCGCTGGGGGATGCGAAGTGTAAATGTGGTGCCCTTGCCGACCTCGGACTCGACGAGGATCGTGCCGTTGTGACGGTCGACGATCTCCTTGGTGATGGCCAGGCCCACGCCCAGTCCGCCCGAGGCGCGCTCGCGACTCACGTCCGAGCGCCAGAAGCGCGCGAAGGTCTGCGGGATGTCCTCCTTGGCGATGCCGATGCCCGTGTCCTGCACCGAGATGAGGATGTCGGAGCGGTCCTGACGAAGCGACACCTTCACCCAGCCGTCGGGGTTGGTGTAGCGCATGGCGTTGCTCATGAGGTTGACGATCGCCTCGCGCAGGAGGTCGGGGTCGACGTCGGCGTAGAGCTCGCCGTGCGGCGTCTCGTCGACGTAGCGCAAGTGGAGGCCCTTCTCGTGGAAGAGCTGGTGCTGGGAGGAGACGAGGCCCTTGACGAGGTAGGCGACGTCGGTTCGCTCGCAGTTGAACTCCGTCGAGCCGTTCTCGAGGCGCGAGAGCTTGAGCATGGCGTCGATGAGGCGCGAGAGGCGACGGACCTCGGAGGCCACGACCTCGAAGTGCTCGTCGTCGGCGGGCAGCACGCCGTCCTGCATGGCCTCGACCGTGGCCTGCATGGCCATGAGCGGGGTGCGCAGCTCGTGAGCCACGTCGCCGGTGAGGCGGTGCTCGAGCTTGATGTCGCGCTCGATGGTGCTCGCCATGTCATCGAAGGTCTCTCCGAGCTGGCCGATCTCGTCGGGGCCGGTCACCCCCGTGCGAGCCGTGAGGTCTCCGTTTCTGATCTGCTTGGCAGTTGAGGTGATGCGCTGGATGGGGCGAGCCATGCCGCGCGAGACGAAGTAGCCGATCACGCAGGCGATGATCGCGGCGATCGCAGCAGCCGTGACGATGGCGCCGTAGGAGTTGGCACGGAAGGAGGCATCGCTTTTGGTGAGCAGCGCATCGGAGCCGAGCGCCCAGAGCCGGACGGTGCCCACCGTCTTGCCGTTGGCGTCCACGATCGAGGAGGTGACGAGCGCGCCCTGCGTCGTGGGCACCACCGAGGGCGCCTTGGGGCGGCCGGACGAGGCGCGCGACCCGGCCCACGTGTCGTCGTAGAGGACCCGGTTGTTGACGTCGGTTATCTGGACCACGATGTCGGGCGAGAGGCTCGAGGCCGCGGCGGCCGCCTCGGCGGCGACGGCGTCGTCAATCACGCCCGTTCGCTGGTAGGACTCGGAGATGGTCGCCGAGGTGGAGTCGGCGATGGCCTGCATGTTCTGGCGGGTGTACGCCGTGAACTGCCGCTCCCACACCACCGCCAGGACCACGGCCAAGACCACGGCCGTCATGACGGCCGTGAGGGCAAAGGCGATGGTGAGGCTCGTCGCATACGGGCGCCCGCGCTTGGGCGAGGGCTTGATGGTGTTCCACGAGCTGCGGGAGGAGCGCTTCTTGGGGGCGTCCTCCTCGGGGGTCTCGGCACCGCCCGTCTCGAAGCGCGCCGACATGTCCGCCCCCTAGCGGCCGCTCTTGTCGGCGGCCTTCTCGGGCGCCTCGAAGCGGTAGCCGACGCCGTGGACCGTGTAGAGCCAGCGCGGGTTGCGCGGGTCGTCGCCGAGCTTGGCGCGCAGGTTCTTCACGTGGGAGTCGATCGTGCGCTCGTAGCCCTCGAAGTCGTAGCCCAGGACCTTCTCGACGAGCTCCATGCGCGTGTAGACGCGACCGGGGTAGCGCGCGAGGGTGGTAAGCAGCTTGAACTCAGAGGCGGTGAGGTCGACCTCGCGCCCCTCGACGAGCACCTTGTGGCCGGAGATGTCGATCACCAGGTCGCCGAAGTCCAGGACCTCGAGCTGGGGCTCGGACTCGGTGTGGGCGCGGCGCAGCAGCGCGCGCACGCGGGCGACGAGCTCGCGCGGCGAGAAGGGCTTGATGAGGTAGTCGTCCGCGCCGAGCTCCAGGCCGATGATGCGGTCCTCGACCTCGCCCTTTGCGGTGAGCATGATGATGGGCACGTTGGAGGTCTCGCGGATGGCGCGGCAGACGCGCTCGCCCGAGAGCTTGGGCAGCATGAGGTCCAAGATGACGAGGTCGAAGGTGTGCTTCTCGAACTCCTCGACCGCGCTCTGGCCGTCACCGACCCCGCGCACGATGTAGTTCTCGCGCTCGAGGTAGGCCGCGACGGCGTCGCGGATGGCCTTCTCGTCCTCAACCAGCAGGATCTTCTTCTCGTCTGAAGCCATGTTGGCCTCCCTGTTGCCTTGTCGTCGCCGGGGTTCGGCCGTAAGCACCTTTAGTGTACCCCAGCCGACGGCCGAAGATTCCCTCTTACAGGCGGAAGGTGCGCACCGTGACGGAAGCGGGGTAGCCGGTGTCGGGGTCTTTGACGGTCGAGAAGGTCACGAACTGGTCGCACTCGCCCGCGCGCGCCGGGAACTCGCCGTAGTCGACCGCGCGGTCGACGGAGGCAAGCGACGAGTAGGTCTTGTCGGCCAGGTTAATGACGAGGTAGGACGAGTTGCTCTTGATGACGAAGAGGTCGTCCTTGCCGCAGCCGCACTCCGATGGCTCGCGGTCGAGCTTGACGAAGCCCGCCGAGGAGGTGCCCATGTAGGTGCCCATCTTGCTGAGCAGGCCACCCGAGCTGTAGCTGGCCTCAACCGATACGAGAAACCGCTCGCCCACGCGGGCGGCACGAAACGGCCGCACGCTCGCGGGCATGACGAGCTGGTCGACCTTGGTCTTGAGGTCATCCGAGAGCGCGTAGGCCGTGACGCCATAGAAGACGCCTTCGTCATCGTGGACGCGCGGCGCCAGGACCACCGTCCCGGCGCTGACCGTGGGCGCCGTCGCGAAGCGCCCCGGGGACTCGACCACCGACTGGGCGTCGGAGTCGCCGAGGTGCCAGAGGTAGCACAGCGAGTGCTCGGTGGTCTTGGAGCCACTGGTCGAGGGCTGGACCTGCCAGATCACGCTCGAGCCCGAGACGGCGAAGGGGGCCGGGTCGTAGTCGGCCGCGCCCTCCCAGAGCATCTTGGTGTCGCCCGAGAGCTGGCCGTCAGAGAAGGCGGAGGCGTAGAGCGCCCAGGCGCGCGTCACGAGGTCGAGCTCGACCCAGGCGTAGGCGGAGTCCGAGCAGCGGACGTCATAGATGACGGTCGTCGCGGCGGTGCCGAGCGGCGCGGGAACGACCTCCACGAGCGTTCCCGACGAGAGCGAGAGGGCCGAGGCCTTGACCATGGGCGTGGCGGACGAGCCCGCCGTGATCACAGGCGCCCAGGCGCCCTCGGCGGGACGCAGGACGTTGCCGAGCGGCAGCGTCCAGCTGTGCTCCTCGGCGAGCGGGGAGTCCGCCTGGGTGAACGACTCGAGCACGCTCTCTGCGGAGTCCTCGCCCACGACCGTGGGGTCCGCGTCGATCTCGTCGGGACCGTGCGTGCAGCCGGGCAGGACCCCCACCGCGGCGGCAATGACCCCGCCAGCGGCAGCGGTCTTGAAGAAGGAGCGTCTTGTCAGCTTTGCCGCGCGCACGCTCAGGCCTGCTGGGCCGCGGCCGAGGCCTCCGTCAGCGCACGGGAAAGCTGGTCGGCGCACGAGGTGTTGCGGGGGCCGCAGGTGTTGCCCGAGAGGATCCCCACGATCTCGTCGACCTGGTGGCCGGCGACGAGCTTGCTCACGGCCTTGAGGTTGCCGTTGCAGCCGCCCTCGAAGGAGACTGCCTCGATGGTCTTGCCGTCGTCGGTGAGGTCGATGTGGATGGCGCGCGAGCAGACGCCGCGCGGGGTGTAGTCAAAGTGCATGGTTCTTCTCCTCTCAGATGCGGAAAGGGGACGCCCCTCCCGCGTCCGGTTCTTGTCGGTTACTCGAAGCTCAGCTGCTCAAGGCGGTCAAAAACCACGCCGGCGCGGATGAGGAAGGCGCGCGGGTCGAAGATCGCGTCGAGCTCGGCGGCGGGCACGGTGCAGCGCGGGTCGGCCTCGAGCTTCTCGCGGAACGTGGTGCCGCCGGCGCACTGCTGGACCTCGCGCCACGTGGCCATGGCGTTCTCCTGCACGATGGCGTAGGCCTCCTCGCGGGTGATGCCGGTCTCAACCAGAGCGAGAAGCACCTTGGACGAGAAGATCAGCCCGCGCGTCTTGTTGAGGTTGGCGAGCATCTGCGCCGGGTAGAGGATGAGGCCGTCCACGATGCGCGTGAGGCACTGGAACATGTGGTCGAGCGCGATGAAGCTGTCCGCCTGGGCCACGCGCTCCGCGGAGGAGTGGCTGATGTCGCGCTCGTGCCAGAGCGCCACGTTGTCAAAGGCGACCTGCGCGTTGGCCTTGACCACGCGGGAGAGGCCACAGACCTTCTCGACAGTGATGGGATTGCGCTTGTGCGGCATGGCCGAGCTGCCCTTCTGGCCCTTGCGGAACGGCTCCTCAGCCTCGAGGGTGTCGGTCTTCTGGAGGTTGCGGATCTCGGTGGCGATGCGCTCGCAGGTGGCCGCCGTGGTGGCCAGGACGCCGGCGAGATAGGCGTGGTGGTCGCGGGAGATGACCTGCGTGGACAGCGGATCGTGCACGAGGCCCAGGTGCTCGCAGACGTACTCCTCGACGAAGGGGTCGATGGAGGAGTAGGTGCCCACCGCGCCGGAGATCGCGCCAAAGGCCACGTTGGCGCGGGCGTCCTTGAGGCGGTCGTAGTCGCGCTTGAGCTCCCAGGCCCAGCTGCCGAACTTCATGCCAAAGGTCATGGGCTCGGCGTGGATGCCGTGCGTGCGGCCCACGCAGAGGGTATCGCGCTCCTCGAAGGCGCGGCGGCGGCAGATCTCGCCGAGCTTCTTGCAGTCCTCGATGAGGATGTCGGTAGCCTGGACGAGCTGGTAGCAGAGGGCGGTGTCGCCGAGGTCGGAGGAGGTCATGCCAAAGTGGACCCAGCGGGACGGCTTGGGCTCGCCCTCCGGCACGTCGCGGTCGATGTACTCGCCCATGTTGGTGAGAAACGCGATGACGTCGTGGTTGGTCACGGCCTCGATGGCGTCGACCTCGTCCTTGTTGAAGTCCGCGTGCTCGCGGATCCAGGCGGCCTCCTCGCGGGTGATGCCGATCTTGCCCATCTCGGCGTGCGCCTCGCAGGCCAGGACCTCGATCTCCTGCCAGATGCGGTACTTGTTCTCGAGGGAGAAGATGTGGCCCATCTCGGGACGGGTGTAGCGGTCGATCATGGAGGCCTCCTCGGCGTCTTTGCTCGCGTGCGCGTGTTCCGATCTGATTCTACCGCAGGGCGGCCTCGTCCTCCCCAAGCGACGCGCGCGCCTCGCCAAGCTGCACGACAACCGCATCGTGACCGGTGCCGCCATAGGTCACGCGGGCGTTTGCGATGCCGGCGGGATCCAGGTCCTGTGCGATGTCCGCCTCGAAGAGCGGGCTCGCCGCGGCAAACTCCTCGGGCGTGAGGTCCTCGAGGCCCTTGTGGTTCTTCTCGCAATAGAGGACGAGCTCGCCCACCACGCGGTGCGCCTCGCGGAACGGCATGCCCTTCTTGGCGAGGTAGTCGGCCACGTCCGTGGCGGCAGAGAAGCCCGTGCCCGCCTGGGCGAGCATGACGTCGGCGTTCACCGTCATGGTCTCGATCATGCCCGCGGCGATCTCCATGCAGTCCGAGAGCGTGCGCGCGGCGTCGAGCGGGCCCTCCTTGCACTCCTGGAGGTCCTTGTTGTAGGCCAGCGGCAGCGACTTCATGGTGGTGAGCAGCGCCATCAGGTCGCCGTAGACGCGGCCGCACTTTCCGCGCGTGAGCTCGGCGAAGTCGGGGTTCTTTTTCTGCGGCATGATCGAGGAGCCGGTGGAGTAGCTGTCCGAGAGCGTGATGAAGCCAAACTCCGTAGAGCTCCACAGCACGATCTCCTCGCACAGGCGCGAGAGGTGCATCATGCTCACGGCGCAGGCGTACTCAAGGTCGAGCAGGTAGTCACGGTCGGAGACGGCGTCGAGCGAGTTGGGGATCGTGGCCGAGAAGCCCAGCAGCTCCGTGGTACGCGCGCGGTCGAGCGGGTAGGTGGTGCCGGCGAGCGCCGCGGCGCCGAGCGGGTTGGCGTCCGCGGCCGTACGCGCGGCGGTGAGGCGCGTGAAGTCGCGCGTGAACATCCAGAAATACGCGAGCAGGTGGTGGGAGAGCAGCACGGGCTGGGCGTGCTGGAGGTGCGTGTAGCCGGGCATCACGACGTCGAGGTTCTTCTCGGCGGCTTCCAGAAGGGCGCGGCGCAGGGCCGCGTTGCCGGAGAGCAGCTGGTCGCAGAGCTCCTTGGCGAGCAGGCGGATGTCGGTGGCGACCTGGTCGTTGCGGGAGCGGCCGGTGTGCAGACGCCCGCCCGGGGCCCCGATCGCGCGGGTGAGCGCGCTTTCCACGGCCATGTGGACGTCCTCGTCGTTGACGTCCCAGGGGAAGGTGCCGTCCGCGATCTGCGCGGCGATCTCGGCGAGGCCCGCGTCGATAGCGGCCTGGTCCTCGCCGGAGATGATGCCCTGCTCGGCGAGCATCCGGGCGTGCGCGCGGCTGCCGGCGATGTCGTGGGCCGCCATGTTCTTGTCGACCTCGAGGCTTGCTCCGAACTCCTGCGTGAACTGGTCCACGCCCTTCTCGAACCTGCCTCCCCAAAGCGCCATGGTTGCTCCTTCCTCGTGTTTTTGCCGCGTCTAGCTTATCAAAGGCGGCACCTTGCGCCGAACTCCGTCAAATCCTGTTAATTTCATATTCAAATTGTTAGGTATACATAGCTGATTTACTACTATTATTTTAATAGTAGTAGTCTATTAATGTTTGGAATTAGCATGCATCTGTGCGTTAACAGCCTGACCGCTCTCGCGCTCGTCCGGAGTCTTCGGGCCGAGGGGCTTAGCATGCCAAAGGAATCGTGCGGCATCCCCGCTCCCGACCCCTGGCCACAGCGGCGGTGGACCTCACGCCTCATCCCTTACCAGCTTGTTGGGCTTTTGAATCCCCCGAGCGAAAGTCGCCCAATCTACGTCGTCTCGCCAGACGCCCGTTCGCGGCCAAAGGCCCGCTTCATGTCGACCACGGTTTACGGCGAGGGCATTCCGCGCGGATCATTTGCGCGCGTATCCGAGACCTTTACCGTCCCGTGCCCCGAGCTCCTCTTCCTCGAGCTCGCCAGCGTGATGGATCGCGCGGCCCTGGAGCTGCTGGGATATGAGCTGTGCGGCACTTTCGTGCGCGACGCGACCAACCCACGGACGGGCGGGGTCGTCCATGAAGTGGCGCCACTCACCAACGTTGCGAAGATCAAGGGTTACGTACGCTCCTGCCGTCGAGTCAAGGGCAGGGAGCGCGCGTTGGCAGCACTCGAGAACGTCCGCGACAATGCGTGGTCCGCAATGGAGGCGCTCGTGGCACTAGTGCTCGTCCGTCCGCTCGAGGACGACGGGTTTGGCATTCGAAACATCGAGCTTAATGCGCGGGAGCTGATTGGTCGGGAGCTCAGGCCCTGGGTGACGAACAAGGCCAGGGTGCCTGATATCTCGCTGGGAGATCTTCCCGTTGGGCTCAACTACGACGGCTACGGGCACCTAGACCTCAGCTCGATTGACGTGGAGAGGCTCGAAAAGGACGAGCTCAAGGCCGCACTTGCTCGCGTCCGGGAAAAATACGTCGATGACCTGCGCCGCAACAGAGAGCTTCTTGCAAGCGGAAGAATTGTGCTCCCCATCGTCGCCGAAGACCTCATGGAGTTAGGAGGTCTCGACTCCGTGGTGCTTGAGGCGGTCATTGCCGCCGAACAGCTCGCCGGCGCGAGCGGCGAGACGGGGGCGGCGACACGACGAGCCCTCGAGCAACCCCATGCTGCGCGCAGGCAGCGGCTCATCTGGTCGCTCTATCCGTGGGCGGGCGGCATATCGCTCGGAAACTACTAGGCGGAATGGGGGTCTACTCGGCCGCCCCCAAAATTAACGGGCACGAACGACTTATCTCGTAAACGCCAACTGGTGTTTTGCTGGTCCTTCGCTCACAATTGCCGTCTTTGTGCCCGTTAATTTTGGGGGCGGCCGAGTAGACCGATGCGCGACGGCAAAAACGGCCGGCGGAAGGGAACCTTCCGCCGGCCGATTCGGCTTTTCTGCACGTTGGGGACTGTCCCCAATTAACAGACTAGTGGACCGGCTGGAGGCCGGAGCCGGGGCCCTGGACCTTGGACCAAGTCTTGGACTGCAGGCCATGCAGGACGATGAAGCCCTCGGCGGCGCTGTGGTCGAAGGTGTCGCCCTCGTCGTAGGTGGCGAGGTTGTAGTCGTAGAGACTGTAGTCGGAGCGCACGCCGTCAACGAACAGGCCGCCCTTGCACAGGATGATGCGGACGTCGCCGCTCACGAACTTCTGCGTGTAGGCGTTGTACGCGTCGATGGCGTTGCGGTTCTGGGAGAACCACAGGCCGCGGTAGACGGTCGATGCCCACTCGACATCCATCTTGGCCTTCTGCTTGAGCGTCTCGGCATCGAGGCAGAGCTGCTCGAGGGTCTGGTGAGCCTGGATGAGCAGCAGGGCGGCCGGGCACTCGTAGCACTCGCGGCTCTTGATGCCCACGACACGGTCCTCGATCATGTCGATGCGGCCGTAGCCGTTGCGGCCGGCGATCTCGTTGGCCTTGATAATGAGGCTGAGCAGGTCCATCTTCTCGCCGTTGATGGCGGTCGGGATGCCCTGCTCGAAGGTGATCACGACCTCCTCGGGCTCGTTCGGGCAGTCCTCCAGGTTGGCCGTCATCGTCCAGATGTCCGCGGGCGGCTTGTTCCAGGTGTCCTCGAGCACGCCGCACTCGATCGCGCGACCCCAGAGGTTGTCGTCGATGGAGTAGGGCTTCTTCTTGGTGGTGGGCACGGGCACGCCGTTGGCCTCGGCCCACTCCATCTCGGAGTCGCGCGTGGTGAGGTCCCACTCGCGCACGGGCGCGATGATCTCGAGCTCGGGGTCGAGCGCGCGGATGCAGGTCTCAAAGCGCACCTGGTCGTTGCCCTTGCCGGTGCAGCCGTGGGCGATGTACTTGGCGCCGTACTGGTGCGCGATGTCCACGAGGTGCTTGGAGATCAGCGGGCGGGACAGCGCGGAGAGCAGCGGGTAGACGCCCTCGTACTTGCCGTTGGCCCAGATCGCCTTGGAGAGGATCTTCTCGGCGTACTCGGCGCGCATGTCGATGGCCTCGGAGGCGATGGCGCCCATGTCGAGGGCCTTCTGCTTGATCCAGGAGAGGTCCTTCTCGTCCTGGCCCACGTTGCCGCAGATGGCGATGACGTCGAGGTTCTTCTCGATCTGCAGCCACTTGACGATGACGGACGTGTCCAGTCCGCCGGAGTACGCAAGGACGACCTTTTCCTTCTCTGCCATGTTGTTTCCCTTTCGCTTTGGGTTGGGTGCTAGGTTGGATGCGTCTACACAGAAATGCCCCGACGTCGCGGGGCGCAGGAGCTCGGTCTGTCGAGAAGAACCGTCAAGCTAGAGCGTCGCGCGCGACATCGCGGGCGAGATTCGTCGCATCTGGCGTCGGGCAGTGAGGAGGGCGGCACATGCGTGCGCGCTGTGAACGTTCATCAACGTTGGCCTCCTCAGTAGTTGAGCGGGCGCGGGCTATTGGCCCGCGGCTGTCTGACGTGGCTGAGTGTAGGCCAGCCGCGCAGGGGCGGCGAGAAGAGACTCCGTCTCGAAACAATTCGAGGCCCCGGGCAGCCCCAGGGCCTCGGTCGCTACTACTCCGCGGCAGCAAGGCGCTGCGTGTCCTGGATCTCCATGATCTGGCCCACGCGGCGGGCGTGGCGGCCGCCCTCGAACTCGGCGTCCATCCACGCGTCCACGATGCACTTGGCCATCTCCGGACCGATCACGCGCGCGCCGAAGCAGATGACGTTGCTGTTGTTGTGGCGCTTCGAGAGCTCGGCGGAGTACGGCTCGGAGCACACGCAGGCGCGCACGCCGTCGACCTTGTTGGCCGCGAGGCTGATGCCCACGCCCGTGCCGCAGATGAGCACGCCGCCGTCGACCTCGCCGTCGGCGACGAGGCGGCCGACGCGGTAGCCGCTGATGGCGTAGTCGAAGCTCTCCGGACTGTTGGTGCCCACGTCCACGAGCTCGACGCCGCGGTCGCGCAGGTGCTCGACGACCTCGGCCTTGATGGCGAGCGCGGTGTGGTCGTTTCCGATGGCAAGCTTCATGTTGTTCCCCCTGGCAAAAGAGGGCGCGTCGGGGAAGCCGTCCCCGGCGCGCCCGTCGATGGCGCTACTTGGCGAGAAGGCCCTCGACGGCAGCGACGATGCCAGCGGCGTCGAGGTGGTACTTGTGGAGCAGGTCGACGGCGGGGCCGGACTCGCCGAAGACGTCGTTCACGCCGAGCTTGCGCACGGGCACGGGGCTCTCGGCCAGAGCCGCGAGCACCGCGTCGCCCAGGCCGCCGATCACGGAGTGCTCCTCGGCGGTGACCACATGCCCGGTCTTGGCGGCGCTCGCGCGGACGAGCTCCTCGTCGAGCGGCTTGATGGTGTGGATGTTGATCACCTCGGCGGAGACGCCCTTGGCGGCGAGCTCGTCGGCGGCGGCCAGGGCCTCGGCGACCATGAGGCCGCAGGCAACGACGGTGACGTCGGTGCCCTCGCGCAGGACGACGCCCTTGCCCAGCTGGAACTCGTAGGTCTCCGGGTCGTTGAACACCGGCACGGCCAGGCGGCCGAAGCGCATGTAGACGGGGCCGTCGGTCTCGTAGGCGGCCCGCACGGCGGCCTTGGCCTCGACGTCGTCGGCCGGAACGACGACCGTCATGCCCGGGATGGTGCGCATGAGGGCGATATCCTCGTTGCACTGGTGCGTGGCGCCGTCCTCGCCCACGGAGATGCCGGCGTGCGTGGCGCCGATCTTCACGTTGAGGTGCGGGTAGCCGATGGAGTTGCGCACCTGCTCGAAGGCGCGGCCCGCGGCGAACATCGCAAAGGTGCTCGCAAAGGCCACGCGGCCGGTGGTGGCGACGCCGGCTGCCAGGCCCATCATGTTGGACTCGGCGATGCCCGCGTCGAAGAAGCGGTCGGGGTAGGCGGCCTTGAACTTGCCGGTCTGCGTGGCGGCCGCGAGGTCAGCGTCAAAGACGACGAAGTCGTCGTGCTCGGCGCCGAGCTCCACGAGGGCCTCGCCGTAGCTCTGGCGCGTGGCGACCTTCTTGACGTCAGCCATTAGAGCTCCTTCCCAGCGGCCTCGAGCTCGGCCATGCCCTGCTCGAACTGCTCGTCGTCGGGGGCCTTGCCGTGCCAGCCCACCTGGTTCTCCATGAACGAGACGCCCTTGCCCTTCACCGTCTCGGCGACGATGCACACGGGCTGTCCCTTGACCTCGCGCGCCTCGGCGAAGGCGGCGCGGATCTGCGCCATGTCGTTGCCGTCAGCGAGTTCAATCACGTGGAACTTGAAGGCGCGGAACTTGTCGGCGATGGGCATCGCGGAGTTGACCTCCTCGATGGTGCCGTCGATCTGCAGGCCGTTGTGGTCCACGATCACGACGAGGTTGTCTAGGCCGTTGTTGCCGGCGAACATCGCCGCCTCCCAGACCTGGCCCTCCTCGATCTCGCCGTCGCCGAGCAGCGTGTAGACGCGATAGCTGTCGCCCCAGTGCTTGGCCGCGAGCGCCATGCCCACGGCGACGGAGATGCCCTGGCCGAGCGAGCCTGTGGACATGTCCACGCCCGGGGTGTCGTTCATGTTGGGGTGGCCCTGCAGGTGGCTGCCGATGTGGCGCAGGGTCTCGAGGTCCTCCTTGGGGAAGAACCCGCGCTCGGCGAGCGCCGCGTAGAGGCCGGGGGCCGTGTGGCCCTTGGAGAGGACGAAGCGGTCGCGATCGGCCTTCCTCGGGTCGGCCGGGTCGACGTTCAGCTCCTCGAAGTACAGGTACGCAAAGAGGTCCGCGGCGGACAGCGACCCGCCGGGGTGGCCCGACTTGGCGGCGTGCGTGCCCACGAGAATGCCCTTGCGGATCTCGTTGGCAACGCGCCTCAGCTCGGTGTCAGTCATTCTGCCTCCTTCTCGTTTCTCACGGTTTGTCAAGCGAATCATAGGTGGAACAAGCGTCGGCGAGCCGTCGCCTACTGGGCGGCCACTACTTTCGCCCAGTCGGCGTCGAATGCGGCCATGCCCTGGTCGGTCAGCGGGTGCTTGAGGCACTTCTTGAGCGCGCCGAAGGGCACGGTGGCGATGTCGGCGCCGAGCAGGGCCGCCTGGGTCACGTGGTTGGGCGTGCGGACGGAGGCGGTGATGATCTCGACCTGGTTGTCGACGTTCTTGCCGGTCCAGTCGTAGTTGCCGATGCAGGCCACGACGTCGGCGAGCTGGGAGATGCCGTCCTCGGCGATGTCGTCGAAGCGACCGACGAACGGCGAGATGTAGCGCGCGCCGGCGTTGGCGGCGAGAAGCGCCTGGGTGGCCGAGAAGACCAGCGTCATGTTGATGCGGACGCCCTCGGAGGCGAGCTGGTGCGTGGCGGCCAGGGCCTCGGCGCAGATCGGCAGCTTGACCACGATGTTGGGGGCGAGCGCGGAGAGGCGCCGGCCGTCCTCGATCATGCCCTCGGTGGTCTTGGCCTGGGACTCGGCGGAGACGGGCAGGCCGTCGCAGAGCTCAGCGATCTTGACCATGTGGTCCTCGAAGTCGGCGAGCTTGCCGCCGGTGCGGGCGTACAGGCTCGGATTGGTGGTGACGCCGGCGAGGCAGCCCCAGGAGAGAGCTTCCTTGATCTCGTCGAGATCGGCGGTGTCGATGAAGAACTTCATGGCAAACCCCTCTCTTTCATGTCTTGGCGCGTCTGCGCCCTCAATCCAAACAAAGCCGAGAAGAACGCGCTAGTGCGCCCCTCCCTGTCCATAGTAAGCGTTCGGGCCGTGCTTGCGCATGTAATGCTTGTCCAGAAGATACTGGGGCACGGGGCCACAATGTGGTGCAAGCGCCTCGGTGTCGATCGCCATGCGCGCGACCTCCTCCACCACGACGGCGTGATAGACCGCGGCCGCAGCGTCCTTGCCCCACGTGAAGGGGCCGTGGTTGCGCACGAGCGCGGCGGGCACGGCCACCGGGTCGATGCCGCGCTCGGCGAAGCCCTCGACGATCACGTTGCCCGTCTCGAGCTCGTAGGCGCGCCCGATCTCCTCCTCGGTGAGCCCGCGCATGCAGGGCACGGGGCCGTAGAAGTAGTCAGCGTGGGTGGTGCCGTAGGCGGGGATGTCACGGCCGGCCTGCGCCCAGGAGCACGCCGAGCGGGAGTGGGTGTGGACCACGCCGCCGACCTCGTTGCCCCACGCGCGATAGAGCGCCGCGTGGGTGGCGGTGTCCGAAGACGGGTTGAGATCGCCCTCGACGACCTTGCCGTCGAGGTCGCATACGACCATGTTCTCCGGGGACAGGTCCTCGTAGTCCACGCCGGAGGGCTTGATCACGAAGAGGCCCTTCTCGCGGTCGAGCTCCGAGGCGTTACCCCAGGTGAACACGACCAGACCGTGCCTGGGGAGGTCCATGTTGGCCTCGTAGACCTTCTCGCGAAGCTCCTTGAGCATCATGTGCTTCTCTCCTTTCCGGGCGCGCGGGCGTGACGGTCACGCCCGCTCGTCAAATGAGTCCAAAGTGCTCGAGGGCGTGGGCGACGCCGTCGTCGAGGACGTCCGTCGTCACGCACCCGCCGGCCGCCCGCACGCGCTCGATCACGTGCGGCCGCGCGTTTGCCATGACCACGCCCACGTCTGCCGCCTCGAGCATCGGCAGGTCGTTCTCCGAGTCGCCAAAGGCGAGGGTGACCGTCGGCGAGGCGGGCAGCGCGTCCACGTAGGCGAGAAGCCCCGCGCCCTTGTTGATGCCGTCCACCGTGACCTCGTTCATCCCGTCCCCCAGGCGATAGAGGACAAAGCTCTCCCGGAGAAACTCGCTCGAGAGGTACTTCTCGAGCTCGTGGTCGTGGAAGACGATCTTGGAGAAGCGCAGGTCGGGCCTGAGCCCCTCCACCTCGCGGGCCGTGCGCACGGTGGTGACGTGGGGAAACCAGTTCTCCCCACGGTCGAGCGAGACGTTGAGCTCGGCGCTCTCGATGATCATCGAGATGTCCAGATGCTCCATCTCCTCGAGCGCGCGGCGCACGAGTTCGGGCGGCATGGCGACGTCGCGCACGACGACGCCGTCGCGCTCCACGTGCGCCCCGTCCATCGTGACGTAGCCCGAGAAGGGCAGCGACGCCACCTCGGGGACCACCAGCCCCTGGGGCCTTCCGGTGCACAGCACGCAGGACCCGCCGGCCGCAACGAACCCCTCGAGCGCCGCGCGGACGCGCGCGCTCGGCACGCCGTTGAGATGACGCTCGTCGCGGTAGACGAGCGTGCCGTCGATGTCGAAGAACGCGACGGCGCCGGCGGCGTCCATGCTAGAGCCCCGCCCGCTCGAAGGCCGCGTCGATCTTGCCGCGCACGAACGTCGACGCCGCGGAGAGCTCCTCGCGCCATGCGCCCGAGCCTACGTACCACATCTCGGCCACGTAGCGGCGCACCCCCTGGGAGACGAGCTCGTCGAGAGCGCCGGCGTAGTCGGTGGTGCCGGTGCCAAAGGGGACCTCGCGGTACCTCCCGGCGACGGTCTCCTTGCAGTGCGCGGCGACGATGTGCCCGCGGCCCGTGACGATGTCGTCGGCGACGCTCTTGCCGTAGAGGAAGGAGGCGTTGGTGAGGTTGCCCATGTCCGGGTAGACGCCCAGGTAGGGGCTGTCGATCTTGCTCACGTAGGCCATGGCCTTCTCGACCGTGTCCATAAACGGCGTCTCCATGGTCTCGAAGCCGAGAAGAACGCCCGCGCGCGACGCCATCTCGACCGCCTTGGCGAGGTTCTCCTCGAAGCGCTTGCGCGTCTCGTCGGAGCCCTGCTCGTAGTAGACGTCGTAGCCGGCGAGCTGGATGGTGCGCACGCCCAGGTCGCAGGCGAGGTCGAGCGCCTTCTTCATGATGTCGAGCGAGCGGCGCACCGTCTCGGGGTCGCTCGCGCCGAGCGGGTACTTGCGGTGCGCGGAGAGGCACAGCGACCGTATCAGCGTGCCCGTGGTCTCCATGTTGCGCACGAGCTGCCGGCGCTCGGCGGGCGTCCACTCGAGACGGGAGAGACGGGCGTCCGACTCGTCGACGCTGATCTCCACGTAGTCGAAGCCGCACTCGCGCGCCGCCTCGAGGCGCTCGATCCAGGTGAGCTCGGCAGGGACCGCCTTCTCGTACATGCCGAGCAGGTACTTCTTTGACATCGTCGTTGTTCTCCTCTCGGGTAAGATCGGCGCGTTTTTGCGCAGACGTCCCCAAGGGGTCGGCCAGCCATGCTTGACCGACCCCTTGAACTGCCGTTTCTTCAGTTGTTCAGGTAATGGGGAATGCCGCTGCGGCGCGGGCGGACCCTATGCGGGACCCCCTCCGCCCGCGCCCGCGGCGTCGCCCCCTCGGGGAGCCATGCCGGGCAGATCCGGCCTGCCCGGCACGGAGAGGGACGCTAGAGAACGCTGCGGAACGGGACGTTGGGCTCCTCGTCGAAGCAGTCCTCGAAGCCGCGCTGGTAGACGAAGTACTTCTTGCCCGCCTCGAAGTCGGTCGGGTAGGTGTAGTGGCCGCCGACCTTCCAGTAGTAGGGCTTGAAGGTGTAGCCCAGGCGCTCCTTGCGCATGTTGTAGAGGACCTCGATCTCGCGCAGGTCGGCCTCGAAGTTGGTCCAGACGTCCCAGTGGATGGGGATGACGACCTTGCACTTGAGGGCCTCGGCCATGCGGATGATGTCGGAGGCCTCCATCTTGTCCTGCATGCCCATGGGGTTGCAGCCGTACGAGCCAAAGGCCACGTCGACGCCGCCGTACTCCTTGGCGATGTCCTTGCCGTGCTTGGCGAAGTAGATGGAGTAGTGGGAGTCGCCGCTGTGGTAGATGTTGCCGCCGGGCGTGCGCAGCAGGTAGTTCACGGCCTTCTCGTCCATGTCCATCGGGCACTTGCCCCAGAGGTCCTCGCGGTCGGGGCCGGTGGAGTCGGTGGTGGTGATGCAGGTGCGGTCAAACGAGTCCATGGCGATGATCTCGATGTCACCGACCTTGATCTTGTCGCCCGGCTTGACGGTGATGCAGCGCTCCTCGGGCACGCCCCACTTGAGCCAGAACTCGACGGACTTCTTGGGGCCGATGAACGGCACGGGGATCTCGTTGCCGTCGGCGTCGGTGGTGGTCATGCCGGACTGGATGACGTGGGCCGCGAACTCCTTGGACATGTGGTCCTGGTGGTAGTGGGTGGCCAGCACCGCGTCCACGTGCTTGATCGCAAACGGATCGAAGACGTAGGGGATGTTGCGCAGGTTGGGCTGCATGGCGCGGCAGCCGGCCATGTTGGCCATCTGGTGGCCGACGGCCATCTTGCCGTTGCCGTGGGAGCGCTTGCCGTTGCCGGTCCAGAGGTCGATGGTGATGGCGGTGTTGCCCGGGGTCTTCATGTAGATGCCGGTGCAGCCGAGCCACCACATCTCGACGGTGCCGGGGGCGGGCTGAGCCGCCTCCATGTCCTCGTTGAGCCAGGTGCCCCACTCGGGGAACGTGTTCATGATCCACTTCTCGCGGGTGACTTCGTCGATGGCGGACATGCGAACCTCCTTGTCTAGAGGGTGTGGTCGTGTGAGCCCTTGGGTGGCCGGCCCCGGCCAGGGCCGGCCGCAAGGGGACTTACTCGGTGACGTCGTAGAGCGCGACCTCGTCGGTCTCGCGGTTGGCCGCGACGACGCGGTAGACGTCCCCGTCGGTGAAGACCCAGCAGTTCGCGGGGCCTCGGTCGTGGTCGATCATCTCGAGCTGGTAGGAGCCGTCCGCAAAGCGCACGCGGAAGAGGTCGCGCCCGCCCTTGCGGTTGCCGATGACCGCGCACTTCTCGCCGTAGATCTCGCCGGACCAGATGGCGTGCAGGAAGTCGCGCTTCTCGGGGTCCTCCCAGACCTTGACGTAGGTGTCGGCGGTCTCGCCCTCGTGCCAGACGGAGAGGGTGTCGCCGTGGAAGGCGGAGAGCGTGAGGATCTCGTCCTTGCCGTCGCCGTCGAAGTCCGCCACGCAGATGTCGCTCGTGGGCTGGACGATGAGGCAGCTCACCGACCACGTGCCGTCCGCCGTCGCGGGCGGGACGTAGCGGAAGACGCCGGCCGCGGTGGAGACGAGCGCAAAGCTGTGGTCGGGCGCGTACCAGAAGCCGTGGTTCTGCAGCTGGCAGCCGGAGAGCTCGGTGAGCTCGACGGTCTTGGTCTCGAGGCTGTCTCCGAGCTTGGCCACGTAGACCGCGCCGGGGGTGAGCCAGTCGTTCTTGATCTGGCGGCAGGCCCCCTTGATGG
Source organism: Olsenella sp. An293 (assembly GCF_002159495.1). Taxonomy (GTDB): domain Bacteria; phylum Actinomycetota; class Coriobacteriia; order Coriobacteriales; family Atopobiaceae; genus Thermophilibacter. Next base: position 110,979 of record NZ_NFIT01000002.1, on the reverse strand, counting down.
TGCAGGCGATCAGCCACAGCTGGCCGTCAGCGCCGGTGAGCAGGCCAAAGCGGTGCACGTAGGGCAGGTCGCAGATGCGGTGCGCGCTCCAGGAGCCGTCCGCGGCGCGGGTGTAGCTCACGATGCCCGCGGTGTCGCCGCCGTAGTTGGGCGAGAAGAACTCGCTGGTCGCGAGCAGCTGGTCCTTGCGCCCGGGGACCTGGGCGATCGTCATGACGCCGCCGGGGCCCTCGGCCACGGTCTCCATGGGGGTGCCGTCGAGGGCGAAGCGACGGATGGGGCCGTCCTTCTCGACGCCGATGACAAAGCTCCCGGCGTCCTCCCCCTCGAACATGCCGGTGGCGTAGGCCTTGGGCATGCTCGCGATGACCTTCTTGGAGTACTGCATGCGTCTCGCCGTCCCCTACGCCTTGAACTTCTCGGCGGCGCCGGTGGAGACGAGGGCCTCCTCCATCTCCTTGTCGGAGAGGACGTTGCGCAGCCCGATGACGGTCACGCCGGCCTTCTCGGCCTCGTCGTACATGTTCTTGAAGTTCAGGGGCGCGAAGACGATGTCGTACTGGCGCGCGGAGGAGACGCCCTCGGAGAGCGCGCAGTGGTGGATATCGGCGACGCCCATGCCGAGCTTCTTGGTGACGCGCTCGGCGGTCATCTTCATCATGAGGGAGGTACCGGCTCCGTTGGCGCAGGCGACGAGGATCTTGGCGTTCATGGTGCTCTCCTTTTCTGTTGGGCCGGGGCGGGGTCGCCCCGGCCGCTTACGTGTGAGTGGATGGTGCCGGATGCTTGCTTGGTGCTCAGGTCAGGCGAAGGCTACTTGATGCCGTTGGCGCGCATCTCCTTGCACTTCTCCCAGTCCTCGACCTCCATGAAGTAGGTCTGCTTGTGGCGCAGGTACTGGATCTGAGGGATGGCGATGAGGGCGACGATCGCGATGGCCAGGCCAGCGTAGGACAGGAACTTCATGACGCCGGTCATGATCGGCCAGACCACGGCCCAGTCCCACATGCCGAGGTAGCCGCCGTAGGCCGCCATGCCGACCCAGCCGGCGATGATCGCGGAGCCAAAGACCTGGAGCAGGCCGGAGAGGAAGGGCAGGAGCATGCAGGCGCGCAGGCCGCCCTTGTGGTTGGCGTAGACGCCGATGGTGGCGTTGTCGAAGAACAGGGGCACGAAGCCGGCCATGACGACGACGGGGCTGCCGAGCAGGATCAGGGCGCCGATGGCGAGGAACTGGCCGAGCGCGCCAAACAGGAAGCCGATGGTCACGGCGTTGGGGGCGCCAAAGCCAAAGGTGACGGCGCAGTCGACGCCGGGCACGGAGCCCTTCAGGAGCTTGGAGGAGATGCCCTGGAAGGAGTTAGTGAGCTCGGTGACGAAGGTGCGGACGCCGAGCTGCAGGATCGAGAGGTACACGGCGAACTCGAAGGAGGTCGTCAGGATGTACATGAAGAAGTCCTGAGACTCGGTCATGAAGCCCTGGGCGACGAGGAAGTCGCGGCCGAGGATGACGAGGATGACGCCAAAGAAGAGCGTCATGAGGATGGCGGTGGCAACGAGGTTCTCGTTGAAGATCTTGAGGAAGCCCGGGAGCTTGATGTCGTCGACGTTCTTGGACTTCTTCTTGGAGTGGTCGTTCATCCAGCCGGCGATCTTGGAGGACACGTAGACGCCGAACATCTGCTGGTGGGCGATCGTGAGGCCGGCGCCGTCAGTGAGTTCCTGGGAGGGGCCGATGCAGAGGTTGGAGCCGACGGCCCAGTACAGGCCGAGCAGGATCGTCATGATGGCGAGCGTGGCCCAGTCCTGCTCCTTGAGGGCGGGGAAGCAGAACAGGATCAGGAAGAACGCCGTGGAGGCCTGCTGCACTTGGACGTGGCCGGTGGTGAACAGGGCGCGGCACTTGGTGAACTTCTTGAGCGCCACGAGGACGATGTTGAGGATGAACGCAAAGAGCAGGAGGAACATGACGAGCGAGAAGGACTTGCCCGAGATGAACGAGAGGGCGGAGGCGCTCGTGTCCTCCATGGCGGCCTGAACGGCGTTCTGGCCGAAGTACGGGTCGATGACCATGGCGGACATGTTGAAGCGCTCCTGCAGGCCCACGAGGATGGGGCGGAACGCGTTGGTCAGTCCGCTCGAGCCGACGGCCAGGATCTGGTAGCCGATGACCGCCTTGATGAAGCCGGCGAGGATGTCGTACCACGGCTTCTTGAGGAGGGCGTAACCGAGGACGACGATCACGCCGATGAAGTACGCGGGCTGCGTGAGGATGTTGTTCGCAATCCACGTCCAGATTCCCATTAGGATGTCCATGGGTCTCCTTCCTTGACTGTTCGTGCCAGGGCTACGCCTGGTCGTGCGCCAGCTTGTCCTCGTCCACGAGCTCGTCGATGGCGAGAAGGTCCTCGGGCGTGGTGGCCGCCTTGAGCTTCTCGACGACGGAGTCGTCGGTCAGGATGGCGTAGAGGCGCTGCATGTTGGCGAAGTGCTCCTCCTGGTTGGTGGAGCAGAGCGTGAAGAAGATCTGAGCGTCCTTCTCGGGGTCGCCCTCGGCAAAGTGCACGGGCTCGGCGACGCGCATGAAGCCGATGGCCGTGCCGTTGCAGCCCGTTGCGTTCTCGGTGGAGTGCGGCATCGCCACGCCCGGGATGAGCACGATGTAGGGGCCGTGCTTCTCCACGCAGGCGACGATCTCCTCCGCGTAGACGGGCTCGACGGTGCCGTCCGCCTCGAGCGGCTTGCAGCAGGCGCGGATGGCGTCTCGCCAGTCGGCGATGGGCTCCTCGACGAACGCATAGTGCTTCTTCTCGTAGATTTCCTTGAGTAGCATCCGGAACCTCTCCTTTCCTTTGCTCGAATGTCCCTTCTGTTCTATTTGAGCTCAGAATAGAACGTTCGGAACCTTTCCGTGGCTACATTATGAACGATATGATTCTCTTGTCATTCATTCCGTTCATTTTTGCCGCCAGCGGATGGAATCTTACCGCAAACGGTCAGAACGAACTTCTCAAATCGTTCAAACAGAAGTCGACACGGTGGGTTTAGAATGGGCTAGCATTCAAATCGTTCATTATGAGACTCTACGGGAACCATCCGCCCGTGCCCATGTACGGCAGCACGAATGAGGTGACACATGACTGAGAAGAGCAGGCCGTTCGTCGAGCAGCGCAGGCAGAACATCCTCGCGATCCTCGAGCAGCGCGGACGCGCCAACGTGACCGACCTCGCGGAGCGCCTCGGGACCTCCGCCCTCACCATCCGCCGCGACCTCACGGCCCTCGAGGAGCGCGGCGAGGTCGAGCGCCGCTACGGGGAGGCCGTCCTCGTCGCGGGAGCCTCTTCGCGCACGGAGGCGCCCGCCTCCCCCTACGAGCAGCAGAAGGAGGCCATCGCCCAGGCCGCGGCCGAGCTCGTCGAGGACAACGAGCTGCTCTTCATCAACACCAGCTCCACGGCGCTCGAGCTCATCGCCCACATCCAGGCCACGGGCGTGACCGTGGTCACTAACAGCGCGCTCGCCCAGGGGCTACCCATCCCGCCCGAGGGCATGATCCTCGTCACCGGCGGGGAGGTCCGCGCACCGCGCGGCGTCCTCTCGGGGGAGTTCGCGCTCGCCAACGTCCGCAGCGTCTCGGCGACGACGTGCTTCGTGGGCTGCGCCGGCATCTCCACGGTCACCGGCATCACCTCCAACACGCAGCAGGAGGCGACCGTCAACTCGCTCATGGTGGAGCGCTCTGACCGCATGATCTTGCTCGCCGACTCGAGCAAGCTCGGCATAGCGGCGGGCTTCACCTACGCGTCGCTCGACCGCGTGGCGCTGCTCATCACCGATACGGGCGCCACCGATGAGGATGTCGAGATCCTCAAGGAGGCCGGCATTCACGAGGTCCTCCGCGTGGGCTGACCCCGTCCGGCTCTCTGTTAATTGGGGACAGTCCCCAATTAACATATGTTCGTTGGGGACTGTCCCCAATTAACAGAGAGCCCGTCCTGACGGCGCAGAACCGACTATGGTTGGTCGACTTGGTCGAAAACGTGGGCGATTATCGACAACTTGGTCGACAAAAGGGGGCCGGACGTCGGAAAACGTCCGGCCCCATCAGATGCGGTGGTGCGCCGTCAGGGCTTCGAACCCTGGACCTTGGGATTAAAAGTCCCCTGCTCTACCAGCTGAGCTAACGGCGCGTCGTGGCGATTTTACCACGTGCGGGCGTCACTCCCAGGCCCACTGCCCGTTCACGAACACGGGAACCTCGGAGCCGTCCGCGCACACGCCAAAGACGTTGAGGTCATCGGAGCCGATCATGAAGTCCACGTGGGTGCTGCTCTGGTTGACGCCGCGGGCGAGGAGCTCTTCTTTGCTCAGGCTGGCGCCGCCCTCGAGGCACTCGGGAAAGCCCATGCCCAGGGCCAGGTGACAGCTCGCGTTCTCGTCGTAGAGCGTGTCAAAGAAGAGGGTCTCGCTCTGGCGGATGGGCGTGTTCTTGGAGACGAGCGCGACCTCACCCAGACGACGGGCGCCCTCGTCGACCTCAAGAATGCGGCTCAGGACCTCGCGTCCCTGCTCGGCGCCAAAGTCGACCACGGCGCCGTCCTTGAACTCCATCCAGAAGTCCCGCACCACCTGGCCGGAGCGCACGAGCGGCAGCGCGGAGTGCACCACGCCGTCCACGCGCAGGCGGTCCGGAGAGGTGAAGACCTCCTCGGTGGGGATGTTGGGGAAGAAGGTCACGCCGTCGCGGGTGCGGCCGGCGCCGCCGTCCCAGACGTGGGCCGCGGGAAGCCCCACCACGAGGTTGGTCCCGTTGGCGGACTCGTAGCGCAGTGCGTCGAAGCGGTGCGTGTTGAGGAAGCGCTTGGTCTTCTCGAAGGAGGCGTTGTGAGTCTCCCAGGCGCTCTCGGGATCCTCGCCGTCCGCGCGGGCGACCTCGAGGATCAGGACCCACAGACGGTAGAGCGCCTCGGCTGCGGAGACGTCCGGAAAGACCTCGCGCGCCCAGGCCGCGACGGGCACACCGGCGATGCACCAGGCGTTGAGGCCAAAGTCCATGCCGTCGCGGAAGGAGCGGCACTGGGTGTTGCGGGCCTTCGCCGCGGCGACGGGCTTGGCGGGGTCCACGCCCTTGAGGGCGGAGGGGTCCGATCCTTCGAGGAACAGAAACGCGGCCCCGTCCTCGGCTAGGCCGTTGAGCTGCTCGACCTGCCAGGCGGGGACCGTCTCGAAGAACGCGAGCGGGCAGCTCTCGTACGTGAGGCGGCTCACCTCGTCGTCGTGCCACAGAACGGTCACGTGACCGGCGCCCGCGCGATACGCCGCGCGCACCACGCGACGCGCGAAGTCGGCGGCCTCCACGGGCGCCTGGAGCACGAGCTCCTGCCCGGCCTGCAGCGCGACGCCCTTCCTGACGAGAAGGCTCGCGTAGCGGTCGATCTGGTCGGAGAGCGCCTCGGTGGCGAGGCGGCACTCCTCGTTGGTCATGGGGAGGGAGGCCACGGTGCTTCCTTTCTGGGCGGGACGGCGCTCAAACGCGCTCCGACGCCATAGTTCTACCCACATGCGAAGGGCCCCTTTCGGGGCCCTGAAGTCTCTGGAGCGGGCAACGGGACTCGAACCCGCGAATGTCAGCTTGGGAAGCTGATGCCTTACCACTTGGCGATGCCCGCCTCGACGCGCGCAAGAACGCGTATGGAGTAGTATAGCCTGCGTCCGATGGCTGGGCAAGGACCGCGGGGCCGAGGGGGTGCCATGACGGCGTCACAGGTATGCAAAGCAGGGCTCTCCGCGGCGCTTCTCGCCGCCTCGGCCATGGTCACGGTCCCCCTGGGCCCGGTTCCCCTCACCCTCCAGACGCTTGTCCTCGCCCTGCTCGTCGTTGCGCTCGACGGGAGGGACGCCGTGCGCGCCGTGGGCCTCTACCTGCTGCTCGGCACCCTGGGCATGCCCGTCTTCTCGGGGTTTGCCGGCGGCGTCGGCCATCTCCTCGGTCCGACGGGCGGCTTTCTCTGGGGCTTTTTCCTGGGCACCGCGTGCGCGGCGGCCCTGCGACGAATCCCCGTTCTCCCCGAGCCGGCGCGCGACTTCGCGGGCGCCCTCGTCATGCTGGCAGTCTCCTACGCGGCCGGCGTCGCGCAGCTCTGCTGGGCGAGCGGCATCTCGCCGGCGGCGGCGCTCGTCGCGGGCGTGCTGCCCTTCGTGGGGCCCGACCTCCTCAAGCTCCTCGTGGGCGTGAGCGCCGGCCGTGCGGTGAAGCGCGCCCTGGGCGCACACGCGGCAGATAGGCCCTAGGGCCGCGTCCCGTCGCGTGTTCGTTCTGTGAAGGCTTCGTGACGCGACACCGCCAACCCGCGCCTGGCCGAGCGGGCGACGCCAAGCTCACGCGGCTTGCTCGCCAAAGGCACGTCCGTCCGGTCAGCTCCCCGTCAGCAAGCGCTCAGAGTCCGGGAAGTCCCGGGGCGTAGCGTAGTCCTCCCCAAAGACAGGAGGTCCAATGCGCGGCTCAGAGACGAGAAGGACGCACGAAGGTGAGAAGGCGCCACGGAGAAGGACGCGGGTCAAGCGCATGGGCGGTGACGCCCTCAGGGGAGGACGGCCGCCCGCCGCGGGGCACGCCGGCAGAACGCAGATCGAGCGCGTCCCGTGCTGCACGTGACGCGCTCGATCGAAAGATTGCCTGATGTCGTCGCCCGGACGCCCCTAGGCGCGGCGGATGGCCTCAGTCACGATCTCGGTGACGAGGTTGGCCTGGTCGCCGCTCACGTTCTCGGCGACGTCGTCGGCGGTCTTGGAGAGCGCGGGCAGGCCGTTCTCCCCGACGCCCATGATCGTCACGGAGCGCATGGAGGAGCTCATCGCGGGCCAGGCGTCCGTCGAGGTCCAGCTAAAGTTCTTCTGCGCGAGCTCGGCGTGCAGGTCCTTGGCAACGGTGCTGAGCAGGCGTCCGAGGCGACGGTCGGCACGGCGCGTGCCCTCGACGCCCTCATGGGTGAGAACGCTCAGCTCGCCGGCGCCCACGCAGTCGAGGTTCACGATGAAGCTGCCGCGGATCTCGGAGCGGTGCTGCCGCAGGAAGGACCTCATGCCGGCGTGGTCGAGCGTGGAGCCACCCAGGGCCACGAACCAGATGTCGTGCGAGACGAGCGCGTCGTCGGCGAGGGAGAGCGCGGCGTCGCGCAGCTCGTCCTCGGTCGGAGCCTGCTCGTCCTCCTCGACAAAGCGCAGGCCGCCCCTCGTCGCGGCGCCGCCGCGCCAGATGGGGTCGTCGGACTCCTCGTCGGAGGAGTCGTCCGCGACGTCCTCGGCGGCCTTGGCCCTGCTGGAGAGGGCGTCCTTGAGACGGCCGAAGAGGCCGCCCAACGCGCTCTTGCCGCGCTCGGCCGTGGAGGCGAGCGTCTCGATGGGCTGCGGAGCCTCGACCTCGGGGGCGTCCTCGGCGGCGGGGGCGTCCTGGGCGGGGGCGCTCTGCTCGCCGCGCAGGGCGCGCGCGAACCTCGACTTGGAGGGCGCCACGCGCGTGGCGCCGGGGTCGCCGAGCGGGTCCGTCTCGTTCATGGACGGATCGGGGAGGTCAAAGAGGGACGCGCGGCGCGCGACGTTGGAGAGCTGGGGGCGATACGAGGACTTGCCCCACTCGGGGTCCTCGGGAGCGCTCGGGCGCTCGACGGGAGCGGAGGGCGTGGGCTGGGTCGCGTCGAGCTCCTCCTCGACCTCGGCGGTGAGGCCGGAGGAGTCCTTCGGACCGACGCCGCGGTCGCCCTCGTCCATGACCAGCGAGAAGCGCCCGCCGGAGAGCAGGCTCTCGCGGGTGGTCTCGGCGTCGCCCTTGACGGGGCGCAGCGGCGCGGTGCCCAGGACGGACTCGTCGTCCTCGGGCTCGGGCGCGTCCTCGGTGACGTCCTGCTCCTCGGCGTCGATAAGCTCCTCGGGCTCGGAAGCCTCCTCACCCGCGGCGTCATCCGCGAGCTCGGGCTCCTCCTGCTCGGGAAGCGGGTCGAGCTCGAAGAGCGAGACCGGGGTCTCAAAGGTCCTTTGAGGGGCGGGCGTGACGGCGCGGGCAGGCTCCGACGCGAGGGAGGCAACGCCGCCGAGGGCGTACTCGATCTCACAGTCCTCGGGAAGGATCTGCAGCTCGCGCAGGACGTCCTCGCCGTGACGGACGCCGACGACCTCCTCCGCGGGGGCCGGGACCCACTCGTCGACCGGCTCGTCCTCGACGTCGAGCGGAGCGGCGACGGCCAGGTCGGCCTCGGCGGGCTCGGCCGCGGCCTCGCCCCCCTCGGCAACGGGGGCATCGGAAGCGTCCTCGGTGTCCTTCTCGGAGGCCTCGTCGACTCCCTCGGGCTCCTCGACGTCCTTGGCCTGCTCGGGCTCGCGAGGCAGGGGCACCAGGCCGCTCGGGCGGACGTTCTCCATCACGCCGAGCAGCGACGCCACAGAGGCCTTGTTGTCGTTGGCACCCAGGGTGCAGGGGGAGACGCGCTCGTAGATGGCGCCCACGGCCAGAAGCATCGCCGGCAGGGACGCGACGATGCCCAGCAGCCAGAGCACGAGTCGGGCGGGCGCGGGGACAAAGCCCATGAGCTGGACCAGCGCGCAGAGCGCCACGACGTAGCGGCAGTAGGTCGACGCCTTCACGACCATCGGGAGATAGGGCGCGACGGGCGTGGAGTAGAGGAAGTTCTCGCGAGGGGTGTCGTAGTGGGCCACGACGACGATGGGACGGTTGCCCTTAGAGACGAGCGGGCCGGTGGCGCGGTGGACCGAGATGACGTTCTGGCTGCGCGCCGTGGGCCCGAAGGAGAGCTGCGGCGCGCGGCCAAAGAGCCTGAGCGCCACCAGCACCGTCGGGATGACGGCGAGCACGAAGCCGATCAGCGTCAGCGCGAGGACGCCCACGCCGGAGACGAGGACGCCGACGAACATGAGCACCGACAGGATTGCCGCGGAGAGGCCGGCGAGCGAGGGCGCGTCAAACTCCTCGATCTGCGGCTCGACGTCATGATGGCTCATGAGCCTGGCGATGGTCTGAGCTGCCTGCAGCTCCTCCTGGCTGTTGGCGGGGGCGATTCCGACCCTCTGGTTGAGGTAGTCGAGATAGTCGTGAGTCATGGCCATACTGGTCGTCCTTTTGCAGAGTCTCGCGAGACGGTTCCAACGACGTGCATACAATTCAAAGAGTATACGTCTTATCCTTGGCGTTCGTTAAAAAAGACGCAGATGTGCCCGGGTTCAACGCAAGCGGAACCCACGGACGGCAAAACGGGGAGGAAAGGAGGCGGCCTCGATGCGGCTCACAAAAGACGACGAGCGGGCGAGAAGGATCTGCTCGCTCGCGATAGAGTTCATGAACGCACGGGCCCCCATAGCCTCCTCCGCCCTCGCGGCCCGCTATTACCCGGAGCTCTCGGCCGACAGCTTCAGGCGCGCCTTCTCCCGCGACCGCGCGCTGCTCGCCGCCTGCGGCGTGCGCGTCGTCGAGCGCGGGCGGCAGGCCGGCGAGACCTCGTGGGGCGTGGACGAGCGCGGCTCGTTTGCCGGCGGCGCCGAGCTCGGGGCGCGCGAGGCCGCGGCCCTCGAGCTGACGTGCCAGGGCGTGCTCGAGGACCCCACCTTCCCGCTCGCGGGGGACCTGCGCCTGGCCCTGGCCAAGCTGTCGCGCGCCTTCGCCGACGAGCCCGCCTTCGCCGCCGCGCGCAGGAACGAGGGGCGCGCGCTCGGCGAGCTGAGAAGGGCGCTCGTCGAGCATCTCTGCGTCGAGGCCAGCTACACCAACGCGCGCGGCTGGCAGGCGAGGCGCACCCTCGCGCCCTATGGCCTGTTCGCCCTCGGCGGCTCGACCTACCTCGTCGCGGCCCGCGTGACAGACGGCGCCGCCGATGGGCCCGCGCGCACCTATCGCGTGGACCGCTTCGACGAGGTCGTGGCGCTGGACGACGTCCCGTGCGAGGTGCCCGATGACTTCTCCGTCCTCGACTGGGTGAGGCTCCCCTTCCAGCTCGGCTCGAAGGCCCGTCCCGCCGCCTTCGCCGTCCCGGACGGGCGCGAGGGGGCGCTTGCCGACGCAGCGCGCGGGCAGGGCGAGCTCAGGCGCGAGGGAAAGGCCCTGGTCTGGGAGGTCGACGTCTGCGACCTCCCCGCCGCCGCGAGCTGGGCTGTGGCCCAGGGCATCCGGCCGCTGCGGCCGCAGGCACTCGTGGACGCCTGGCGAGAGGTACTCGAGGGGGCGCTTCCCCATGGCGCGTAGCGGTGGCAGGACAAACGCCGGCCGGCGGGGCGCGCTTGAGGAGGCGCGCGAGCTCGTGGCCCTCGTCTCGAGCCTGAGCGAGGCGGGAGACGCGCTCTCGGTCGAGGCCGTCTCCGCGCGGCTGGGCGTCTCGGGCGAGCGCGCCGAGAAGCTCGTGGGGCTCGTCGCCACCGCCTGCTCCGCAGACGGCACGGGTCTGCCGCTGGTAAACGAGGGCGACGGTCGGCTCACCTTGCTGCTCGACACCGGCCTGCGCGGCCGGCGCCTGCGGCTCGACCGCGCGGAGACCGCGGCGCTGCTCGCCGCCCTCGATCGCGTGGGCGTCCCGGCGCGCGACCCCCTGCGCGAGCGCCTCGAGGGCTCGCTCGCGGGCTCGGCCCCCAGCGAGGAGCTCGTCCGCAGGATGCTCGGGGAGCCCGGCCGTCCGGCGCCGGAAGCCCTCCCCGCCTGCGCGGGCGCCCTTCTCGCCCAGCGTGGGCTGCGCTTTTGCTACAAGAAGCCGGGCGGCGGCGCGCGAGAGGGCCGGCGCGTCCTCCCCGAGAGGCTTCGGTGCGAGGGGGACCTCTGGTATCTCGACGCCTACGACATCGACCGCGGGGGAGCGCGTACGTTCAGGCTCGACCGCATGGACGAGCTCGAGGAGCTGCCCGTACGAACCGACCGACCGGCAAAGGCCCGCGGCGACGAGCCGAGAAGGACCGTGCGCCTGCGCTTCTCCGACCCTCGCTATCTCGACCTTCTCCCCTGGCACGACCTCAGCGTGGTGCTTCGCGAGGAGGGTGGCGCCGTCGTGGCCGAGACGCCCTACTTCGGCGGCATGTGGCTGCCGCGCATGGTCGCGGCCTGCGCGGGCACCGTCACCTGCGACGACCCCGAGGTCGAGCGGCTCGCCGGGGAGTACGCGGCGCGCGAGCTCGAGAGCCCGTCCTGAGGCCCTCCGTCGCCGCTACTCGTGGCTCGCGCGCCAGAGGCTCAGGTACCGGCCGACGTTGGCGCTCTCGAGGCGCGTCACGCTGCGCGAGGGCAGGGACCCCACGAAGAGCCTCCCGTAGCCCTTGGTCACGAGGCGCGAGTCGGCGAGCACGAGCACCCCGGTGTCCGTGGCCGAGCGTATGAGGCGGCCGGCGGCCTGCTTCACCGATATCACGGCGTCGGGCAGCGAGTACTTCCACCAGGCGCGGTCCTCGCGCAGGTCGCGCTCACGGACGAGCGGGTCGTTGGGGCTCGCGAAGGGGAGCTTGGGGATGACCACGCAGCGCAGGGTGTCGCCCGTCGCGTCAAAGCCCTCCCAGAACGACCGCAGCGCCATGAGCGAGAGCGAGCGCTCCTCCATGAAGCGCTGCCTAAGGCGGCGGGGCGACGACCCGCGGCTCTGGCAGGCCACCTCGAGGCCCGCGGCGGCCAGGCGCGGTTGCAGGGCCTCGTAGGCGCGCTCCATGTCACGCCTGTTGGTGAACAGCGTGAGCACCGAGCCTCCCATGGAGACGTGCACGTCAAAGAGCAGGTCCTCGAGGGCCGGGAGATAGGCGCGGTCCCCTGGGGCGGGCAGGTCGCGGGCGAGGACGACGGACATATTCGCGTCGAAGTCAAAGCTCGAGTCGAGCCGGACGTCGCGATGCGACCCTTCCCCCAGAAGGTCCAGGCCCACGGCGTGGTCGAAGTGGGAGAAGTCGTCTCCCACGGCGATGGTCGCGGAGGTGAAGATCACGCTCTGCATCTCGGGGAGCCAGCGCTCGGCGAGATCCGCCCCCACGTCGAGCTTCTCGGCCACGAGCTTCTCGGAGGCGATCTTTCTCCTCGAGCGCGTGAGCTGCGCGGAATAGACGTAGGTCTGGTCCTCGCCGGAGCAGACGAGCTCGATGCCGTGGCAAAGCTCGCGCAGGAAGCGCGTGGACTCGGTCAGGTCCGCGGCGAGCGCCGGGGCCTCGCCGGCCATGGCCTCGGCGGCGCCGGCGAGCTGCCTCACGGCCTCGGCGAGGGCCTCCGCGGCGACGGCGCCCGCCTGCTCGACGGCGGCCCACTCGGGCGTGGAGCGGACCTCCTCGCCGAGCCACAGGGTCATCGTGTCGTACCCGCCGTCCCCCCGGGCCACCGAGCCGAGCTCGTGGACGCAGACAAAGAGGTCCGCCACGGCGACGGAGGCACGGGCGCAGGTCGCGGCCGCCTTGGCGAGAAGCCCCACCACCAGCGTGGATCCCTCGAGCGACATCGCGCGCACCATGAGGTTGTGGATGGTCCCCGTCGAGGTTCCCCCCAGAAGCTCGAAGGCCGCGCGGGCCTCGTCCCCGGAGACCTCGACCGCCCACTGGCGGCGCGCCTCCGCCTCGAGGCCGTGGGCCTCGTCGACGACCCAGTGTCTGACGGGCGGCAAGATCTTGCCCTCCGCGACCACGTTCCTGAGCAGGAGCGAGTGGTTCGTGACCACGACGTCGGCCCCCGCGGCGCGGCGGCGCGCGCCGTGGAGCGGGCACTCGTTGGGAAAGTAGGGGCACCGCGCGCGCAGACACTCGCCCGGCGTGGTGGTGAGCATCGCCCGCGGGACGTAGCGCCAGCGGATGCCGAGTGCGTCGACGTCGCCGTCGGGCGACTGACACGCGAAGGCATAGGCTACCGCGAGGGCGGTGAGCATGTCGCAGGCCACGGCGTTGTCCGAGCGGCCGTCGTGCGGCACGGCGGCGAGCGGGAGGTCCTCCACGGCGGCGCGGTCGAGCCGGTGCAGGCACGGGTAGTGGTCGTAGCCCTTGAGGCTCACGAAGGTGAGCCCTCCCGGCAGGGCCGCCGCGAGCGCCGGGAGCTCGTGGGAGACCAGCTGGTCGGTGAGGGCGTTGGTCTTGGTCGCCACGCCCACCGTGACGTTGTTGCGTCGGGCAAAGAGGACCTCGGGCAGCAGGTAGGCGACGGACTTCCCCACGCCCGTCCCGGCCTCGATCGCGCGGTGGGTAGAGCTCCCCAGGGCCTCGGCCACCTCGCGCGCCATCGCCACCTGCTCGGGACGGCGCTCCATGCGCTCGTACATCCGCGAGACGACGCCGCCCGAGCCAAACTCCCGCTCGACCTCCTCGGCCGTCGGGGCCGCAAGCGCCTCCAGCTCCGCCGCGTCGGGACGCGCGGGCGCCTGGGCGCGGCCCACCAGCCCGGCGCGGACCTCCTTGAGCGAGAAGGGCCGCGCGGGCGCGTCGCCGAGCGCGGCGAGGTGAGAGAAGATCAGCCTGAACGGCCACGTGACCTCCTCGTGCATGCCCGCCAGCAGGGCGAGAAGACCGGCGGGCAGGTCGGAGAGGGCGGTGAGCAGGACCCGCCACATGCCGCAGAGCGCCTCGACGTCGTCGCCTGCGCGGTGCGTCACGGAGGCGCAGCCGAATGCCTCCGCCATGTCGGCGAGGCGGTGCGTCGTGAGGCAGGGCAGGGCGATGCGGGAGAGCGAGAGGGTGTCGACCCAGGTGTCCGAGACCCCCGCGCCCCCGGGCACCGCCTCCACGAAGGTGCGATCGAAGGTCGCGTTGTGCGCGAGGACCGGCGAGCCCGCCACGAACTCGGCGAGCGCCGCGACGGCCTCGCGGGCGCTCGGCGCATCCGCGACGTCGGCGTTCGAGATGCCGGTGAGCCTCGTTATCTCGGGCGGGATGGGTCCTCCCGGGTGGACGAAGGTCTCGAAGCGGTCGACCACCTCGCGCCCGGAGAGGCGCGCGGCGGAGATCTCGATGAGGTCGCAGTCCTTGAAGGAGAGACCCGTGGTCTCGGTGTCGAGGACGACGACGTCCTCCTCGAGCGGACCGAAGTCCCGCTGCGCGGCGCGGCTCGCCAGGGTGAGGTAGCGCTGCCTCACGTCATCGGGAGTTCCCGGGCAGATCAGCTCATCCAGCAGGGACGGCGCGGGCGGCGTCATGCGCCCCTCGCGGCGCGCCCCTCGAGCGCCAGCTCGACGAAGCGCGTGCAGAGCTCGGGGAACTCGATCCCGCCGTGGCGAGCGGAGTCGGGCAGCAGGCTCTCGGCCGTCATGCCGGGGATCGTGTTGGTCTCGAGGATGACCGGCTCGCCCTCGGGCGTGACGATGAAGTCGCTGCGCGAGCAGCCGCGGCACCCGAGCGCGCGATGAGCGCGGACGGCGAGCTCCTGGGCCTTGGCGTACACGCCCGGCTCGAGGCGCGCGGGGATGACGTGGTGCATCGCCGAGGGCTCGTACTTCACCTTGAGGTCGTAGAACTCGGCGCCAGTGACGATCTCAACGATCGGCAGGGCCGTCGGGTCCCCGTTTCCGATCACCGGGACGGTGATCTCGGTGCCCGTGACGCACTCCTCCACGAGCACGCGCCCGCCCTGCGCGCCGGCGGCGCGGATGGCGTCGTTGAGCGCGTCGCGGTCGGTCACGCGCGAGATGCCGTAGGACGATCCGTTCGCCGCGGGCTTCACGAACAGCGGCAGGCCGATCTTGTCGACCACGCGGTCGATCTGCTTCTCGGTGAGCACCGTCTTTGCGTCGACGTCGAAGCCGCGCGGGGCTCGCAGGCCGGCGGCGGCGTAGACCGCCTTGGCGACCTCCTTCTCGGTCGCCGCGGCAGAGGCCGCGACCCCCGAGAACGTGTAGGGCATGTGCAAGATCTCGAGCAGACCCTGGACGCAGCCGTCCTCGCCGTAGCGGCCGTGCATCGCCACGAAGGCGACGTCGTAGCCGCCCGCCATCAGGCGGCCGATGAAGTCGCGCTCGGCGAGGTCGAGCAGATCGACGTTCGCAAAGCCCGCCTCCAGGAGCGCCCGGCGGCACTCGCCGGCCGAGGACCTCGAAATCTCACGCTCGTCAGACCAGCCGCCGCAGATCACGACGACCCTCTTGCTCAGCAGTTCTTCTCTGTCCATCAAAGCTCCTCCGGCGGGCGGCCGCCCGTACGCTAGACTCAAGTGGTGAGTTTCACCATCAGAGGATACTCCAGACGTCTCACGCCAAACAGAGGGGCCAGAAATGCCGACAGGAAACGACCGAATCAACGCCGAGGGCGCAGGGGAGGGGCTGCGGGACCTTCACACCCTCACGCATGGCGAGCTCACCGAGCTTCTCGCCTCGCTCGGACAGCCCAAGTTTCGCGCCAAGCAGGTCGAGGAGTGGGTCTGGTCCAAGAACGCCCGCTCCTTCGATGACATGACCAACCTCCCGAAGTCTCTTCGAGAGGAGCTCGCCGCCCGGCTCACGCTCGGGGGCGTCGAGGAGGTCGCGCGCCAGGTCTCCGTCGACGGCTGCCGCAAGTATCTTCTGCGCTTCCCCGACGGGGTCAGCGTCGAGTGCGTGGGCATGCCCTCGAGAGGAAAGCTCGCCGTCTGCGTCTCGTCCCAGGCGGGGTGCCCCATGGGCTGCTCGTTTTGCGCGACGGGCGCGGCGGGCCTCACGCGCTCGCTCACCTCGTCCGAGATATACGAGCAGGTCATGCACGTGCGAGACGACTTCAACACCCGCGTGACCAGCGTCGTGTTCATGGGGCAGGGCGAGCCCTTCCTCAACTACGACGCCACGCTCGGCGCCCTGAGGCGCCTCAACGACCCCGAGGGTGCCGGCATCGGCGCGCGTCACCTCACGGTCTCGACCTGCGGCGTCATCCCGCAGATCATGCGCTTTGCCAACGAGCCCGAGCAGTTCACCCTCGCCATCTCCCTGCACTCCGCCGTGCAGCGGACGAGAAACGCCCTCATGCCGGGCGTGCGCAAGTATTCCCTGGTCAACCTCTACAACGTCATGGGTGAGTACGTCAACAAGACCGGGCGGCGCCCCACCTATGAGTACGCGCTCATGGGGGGCGTCAACGACACGGACAGCGAGCTGCAGGCCCTCTGCGACTTCTGCGAGGGCACGCTCGCGCACGTCAACCTCATCCAGCTCAACGAGGTCGAGGGCTCCAAGCTGCGCCCCTCGACCGACCTGCGCGCCCAGGACTTCGTGCGCGCCCTCGCCGCCGTGGGCGTGGAGGCCACGGTGAGAAACTCCCGCGGTGTCGACATCGACGCGGCCTGCGGTCAGCTCAAGCAGCGACTCTCAAAGTAATCGATTATAAATATATTCTAATGATAAGGGGACGGAGCCTCTCTCCGTCCCCTTACCGTTCTCCGCAGAGCCTAGAAGCCAAGACGCTCCCACTGGGCGCCGATCTCTCGCCGGCGCTCGTCCATGTCCTCGGTGACCTCGGTGCCGTAGAGGTCGCTGATCTTCTCGGAGACCTGCCCGTATGTCTCGTGGACGCTGCGCGCCGCGTTCTTGAGGCTCGTTTTTGCCTCGTCACTCAAGCCAAAGCGGTAGAGCAGCGCGCAACCTCCCGCGAGCACGCCGAGGACGGTCGCGTATCGAGCAATCTTGTTCATCTATGACCACGTCCCCGGGCCGGCGAGAAGGTCGACGATGTGCGCCAGCTGCTCCTCGGAGGCAAACTCGATCTCGATCTTGTTCTTGCCCCGGACGTTCTTCACCCTGACGTTGGTGTCCAGGGCAAGGCGCATCTGACGTGCGGCGCGTTTGAACGACTGCGGGGTCGACACGCGTCGCGCGGGCTCCGCGTCCTGACTGACAGAAAACGTCGAGGCAAGGGTTTCTGTCTGTCTGACGGACAGGCGCTCGTCGACCACCTTCCTGGCGAGCTCGCAGCGTCCCTCCTCGCTCGGCACGGCGAGGATGGCACGGGCATGCCCGGCGGTTAGGCGGCCGTCCTCGACGAGCTCCTGCACCTCGTCGGGCAGGTCGAGAAGCCTGAGCGTGTTGGTGATCGTCGAGCGCGACTTCGAGAGGATCTTTGCCAGCCCCTCCTGGGTGAGGTCCTTGTCCTTGATGAGCTGACGATAGCCGCGCGCCTCCTCAAGCGGTGTCAGGTCAGAGCGCTGAAGGTTCTCAATGAGGGCGAGCTTGAAGACGTCCTCGTCTGAGATCTCCCTGATCACCACCGGAATCTCGGTCAAGCCGGCCTGTCGAGCTGCCTGGTAGCGGCGCTCGCCCGCGACGATCTCGTAGGTCGAGCCCTTCTTCCTCACGAGAAGCGGCTGGAGAACGCCGTTCTGGCGTATCGAGTCGGCGAGCTCCTTGAGCTCATCCGCCTTGAAGGTTCTTCTCGGCTGTCCCTTGTTTGGACGGATCTGGTCGATGGGAAGGGTCGAGTCGGGACGCATGCCCGCGGTCTCGGCGTCAGCCTCGCCGACAAGCAGGCCCAGTCCCTTGCCGAGCCCGGACTTCTTAGCCACGGGCAATCACCTCCCGAGCGAGCTTGGAGTAGGCCAGGGCTCCCTTGCTCACGCGCGCATACATGGAGACGGGCAGGCCGTGGCTCGGTGCCTCGGAGAGCTTCACGTTGCGCGGGATGATGCTCTTGAACATCTTCTTACCAAAGAACTCCTGGACCTCGTCGACCACCTGCTTCGAGAGGGTGGTGCGACTGTCGAACATCGTCATCACGACGCCAAAGATCTCGAGCTCCGGGTTCATGCGCCGCTTGACCATCTGCATGGTCTCGAGCAGCTTGGCGACTCCCTCGAGGGCGTAGTACTCGCACTGGATCGGAATGATGAGCGAGTTGGCCGCCACCAGGGCGTTAATGGTGAGAAGACCGAGCGACGGGGGGCAGTCAATGAAGACGTAGTCAAACTCGTCCTTGACCTTCTCGATGACGCCCTTGAGGATCGTCTCGCGCGCCATCTCCGAGACGAGCTCGATCTCGGCGGTCGCGAGCTGGATGGTCGCAGGAACGATGAACACGTTCTTGGCACACGTCTCCATGATGACGTTCTCGACCGGCACGTCGTGAAGGATCACGTCGTAGACGTCCTGCTCGATGCCGTCCTTCTCGATGCCAAAGCCGCTCGTCGTGTTGCCCTGAGGGTCAAAGTCAACGACAAGGACCTTCTTCTTGGTCTCGCCGAGACAGGCCGAGAGGTTGACGACCGTCGTTGACTTGCCGACGCCGCCCTTCTGGTTGATGACTGCGATGACCCTGCTGTCGCGTTGTGGTAGGCCTCGTTTAATGTCTCTGTAGTCCATTGAGCCTCCGTAGCGTCTCCGTCCGTTCCCTCTCTATATTAGTTGGTTTCACGCGAGGCCTCGGCAACGAGCCCCCGTTTCACGTGAAACCATCTTGTCCGCGGCGAGCCCTGTCCCGCGGCCTATCGGGCGGCGGGCGTCTCTTCCCCCAGAGGGTGACGCTTTGCCTCGCCGGCCTTTCTTGGGAGCTTCACGCGTGCCGTCCCGGTCCTCTGGTAGATGAGGATTTCTCGGTGTCCGAGCTTCCTGGGAAGCTCGAACGTTTCACGTGAAACCAACGAGAGCCCACAGAGACAAGCGGCCGCTTCGGCATGGGAGAGCTCCTCCTCGGTGAGACGACCCTTCTCGAGAATCAGACAGCCTCCGGTCTTGAGGAGCGGCGTCGCATATTCGATGAGCACGTTCGACTGGGCGACCGCGCGTGCAAAGACGTAGTCCTGTCTCTCGCCGCAGATGGACACACACTCCTCAATGCGCGCATGCGTGGCATGCAGGGAGCTTGCACCAAGCTTCCTCACGAACTCGGAGACGGCCGCGACCTTCTTGTTCACCGAGTCGACGAGAAGCCCGTGGGCTCCCGTCATGATACCGAGCGGGATGCCCGGGAAGCCTGCTCCCGTGCCCATGTCGACGAACCAGGACGAGCGGACGAGCCTCACGGCGTCACAGGCGAGCGGCAGCAAGGAATCAACGACGTGCAGCGTGACGGCGTCGACGGGATCGGTGATTCTCGTGAGGTTCACGACCTTGTTTTTCTCGATGACCAGAAGCAGGTGCTTGACGAGCGCGGCGGCCTGCTCCGCGGTGCACGCAATGCCAAAGGAGGAGAGCTCCTCCCTAACCTGGGTCTCAAGTGCCGTTGCGTCGAGCGCGTCCATCTCTCAGCCTTCCTGACAAAAAGTAGTGATACGAGAAGTTTTGTCACAGAAAAAGGGAGGGCGCCGGACGCCCTCCCTCGAAGATACCATGTGCGGCGCGCCTACACGGCGGTGATCACCACGTGACGCTCGGGGTCGACGCCCTCGGAGTGCGTGACCACGCCCTCGTCATCGACGAGCGCGAGGTGCACCAGACGGCGCTCGTACGCGTTCATCGGGGCGAGCGAGACCTTGCCGTGACGCTTCTTGGCGCGTGCTGCAGAGGAGCGCGCGAGGTCCTGAATCTTCTTCTTGCGGCGGTTCTTATACCCCTCGATGTCCACGACGACGGGGTAGAAGAACTTGATGCGGCTGCTGAGCAGGGAGGTGAGGACCATCTGCAGCGCGTCGAGCGTGCGGCCGTGACGCCCGATGAGCACGGCGAGGTCGCCACCGTTGACGTCGAGGATGAGCTCTCCGTCCTGGCCGTCATACTCGTCGATGGAGGAGCTCGTCTCGCCAAAGAGCGCGAGGATCTCCTTCAGATAGCCCACCGCGAGGTCGGCGATGAGGTCCATCTCCTCGTCGGTCAGGTCAACGCCGGCCTCGTAGTGCTCGCGGATGGAGGAGAACTCGTCCTGAGGGGCATCCTCGCTCGGGAGTCCCTCCGAGTTCTCAAGAAGCTCTTCCTCCATGCCTACCTCCCAATGGTTTATCTGGAAAATTAGAAATCTGATTAGTTCTTCTTGTGCGGGCGCGCCTTCTTCTCCTTGCGCACCACGTCGACCTCGATGGGACGGTTGGCCGCCTCGGCCTCGGCCTCGGCCTTCGCCTTGTCCATGACGCGCTTGGTGATGACGCGCTGCTGGATGACCTGCCAGATCGAGGAGGTCACGTAGTAGAGCAGGACGGCGGCGGGGACGCCCCAGCCAAACCACAGCATCATGAGGGCCATGACGCCGCCCATGATCATCGTCTGGCTCTTCTGGGCCTCGGACTGGGTGCTCACGTTCATGATCATCGGGATGAAGGTGAGGACGCCAAAGAGGATATCAAAGAGGATGTAGGGCGCTGCGGCCATGATTCCGCTCGTGTCGAGCACGGTCTGAGCGGACTGTGCGATCGAGGGAAGGATGTTGTAGAAGCTTGCGTCGGCCGGAACCTGGCGGGCGACGGTGAACAGGCCAAAGAAGACCGGCATCTGCAGGAAGATGGGAAGGCAGCCACCGAGCGGGTTGAACTTCATGTCTGCGTAGACCTTGCGCAGCTCCTCGGCCTGTCGCTCGGGGTCGTCCGCGTAGCGCTCCTGGATCTCCTGCAGCTTGGGCTGCATGACCTGCATGCGAGCCGTCGACTTGGTCGAGTGCGCCATGAGGGGCGTGAGCAGGAGGCGGATGATAACCGTCAGGATGATGACGGCCAGGCCCCAGTCGCCCACCACGCCCTGAATGCCGGCGAGCACCCAGGTCAGAAAGTTAATGAACCATTCCCACATGCTTCCTCCGCTCCGTCACGGGACGGGATCATATCCACCAGCGTGAAGGGGGTGACACCTGAGTATCCTACGAAGGGCGAGCCAGCAGCCGCGAACGGCTCCGTAGCGCCTGACGGCCTGGGCGGCGTACTCGGAACAGGTGGGGGTGTAGATGCACCGCGCCCCAAACAGAGGCGATATGCGCCTCTGATAGAAGCGAAGGGCCGCGAGCGCCGCTCGGGCGCCTGCGGCCACCTAGACCCCCGCCCTGTCGAGGAGCCTCCCCAGCGCCGCGGCGACCTGCTCGGGCGAGCTGTCGTGCGTCCGCGACGTGGAGAAGAGAATGACGTCGAAGCCGTCTCTCGGAAGGGCACAGGAGCGGGCGGCCTCTCTGAGGACGCGCTTGCACCTGTTCCTGAAGACGGCGTTCCCAAGCCGCTTAGCAGCGACGAAGGCGACCCTGCCCGGGACGCCCTCGTCGTTGTTGGCAACTCGTATTCGCAGGAGCGCGTCGTTGTAACGCCTCCCACGCGAGAAGACCCTCTCAAAATCTCTCTTGGACTTGATGGTCTTCATGAGTCCTTGCTAGACGGTGAGACGCTTGCGACCCTTGGCGCGGCGACGGGCCAGGACGGCGCGGCCGCCCTTGGTGGCCATGCGGGCACGGAACCCGTGGGTGGTGGCGCGCTTGCGCTTGTTGGGCTGATAGGTGCGCTTCATAGCTATTCCTCCCGGTTTCTGGGTATGGGCATCCTCTGAATAAGCCCAGAGATTGTAAGGGTCTTGGCCCTGACCTGTCAATTTTTCCGCAAAAGAATCTTTTTGGGAGGGCCCGGAGAGGACCGATCGGGGCCCCTCGGCCTCACATCCAGATGGATTCATCCTTACATATACGTGAAAGATTGCGTGCTCGTGGTATTCTTTTCAAACGCATTTCACTAGGAATCCGCAGTTTTCTACAGGTTTTTATCGGCTGTTGAAAACTTTCACGAACATCGGATTCTCAGTGAAAAGTTATCTACACGAGTCGAACAAATGTCGAAAGGGAGGTGCGGGACGATGGCACGGGACTTCTACCCCTTTGTGGAGGGCACGGGGGAGGAGGGGCGCGAGGCGCTCGAGGTCACCCATCCCGCCCGCATCGCCGTCTACGACGACACCGCCGCCGCGCCGCGCGTGGTGGTGGTCGAGCCCCGCGACGTCCGCGGCTACCTCGAGGAGATCACCTCCGAGGTGAGCCGCCTCTCGAGGGAGCAGGGCGGCTCCATCCCGTTCATGGTCATCAGGGAGATCGTCGAGAACTTCGTCCACGCCTACTTCGAGGCCCCCACGATCACGATCTTGGACGGCGGCAACACCATCCGCTTCTCCGACCAGGGGCCCGGCATCAAGGAGAAGGCGCGCGCCCTCGAGTACGGGACCACCTCCGCCACCGAGGAGATGCGCCACTACATTCGAGGGGTTGGGTCGGGACTGCCCTACGCCCAGCAGTACATGCAGGACAAGGGCGGCAGCCTCGAGATCGAGGACAACATCTCCGGCGGCACCGTCGTGACCATATCCACGCACCCCGCCGCCGACGCCCGCGCCGTCACCGGGGCCGAGGACCAGGGCACCGAGGGCACGCAGGCGGTCCCCGCGCAGACGGGCGTGCCCTGGCAGCAGTCCCCATGGGGCTGGCAGCCGGGCGCCCCGGGCACCGGCTGGGCGCAGCCAGCATACCCACCGCAGCCGTCGTATGCCCCCCAGCCCGCCTACCAGCCGCAGCCCCTCTACTCCCAGCCCGCCTACCAGCAGCCGCCCGCGTCGGCCTGGCAGGAAGCGCCCGGCGAGCGCGCCGTCCGTCTCGACGAGCGGTCGCGGCAGGTGCTCCGGCTGCTCGCCGAGCGGGGGTCCGCGGGTCCCACGGACCTCGTGCAGGCCTTTGGCTCGTCGGCGGCCACCTGGTCGCGTGCCCTCTCGGCGCTCGCGGCGCAGGGGGCCGTGCTCAAGCGGGGCCAGAAGTACCAGCTCACCGAGTTCGGCCGCACGCTCGCCGTGTGAGGCGGCGCGCCCCTTCGCGCCGACCGGACCGCCCACGGCGAAAAACGGCGAGCCGGCCGAGTCAGGACCCAGACTTATCAACAATCGCTATACTGATTGGGCTCATTTTTCAACATTCGAGAAATGCAGGTCCCATGGAACTCTCCCTTGAATCCGACGCCGAGGCCCTCTGGCAGGATGCGCTCGACCTTCTCGCCGCCCAGCAGCGGCTCCCCGAGTCCGTGCTCGCGATGCTGCGCAACTGCACGCCCGTGAGCATGGAGGGCGGCACCCTGCGCCTCACGACGCCGATGCGCCTCGTGCTCAAGACCGTCTCCAAGAACGCCGCGACGGTCGAGGAGTGCCTCACCCAGGCCGCGTTCGAGCCCATGAGGCTCGACATCTCCTTCGCGCCCGCGCAGTCCGCGCCGGCCGCGCCCGCCGCGAGCTCGAGCATGTCCCGCGAGGAGGCGGCCGCGTGGCTCGCGGAGACGGAGCCGGCGGCGGCCCCCCGCACGCCCAGGAGCATCGCCGAGGACACCTGGGACGAGAGGCGCTCGGAGGAGGCCCGAGCCGAGGAGGCCCGCCGGCGCAGGGAGAGAAACCCGCTGGTCGAGGACATCTCCGAGGCCACGTCCAAGCTCACCTTCGAGCGCTTCGTCCGCGGTGACGAGAACGACATCGCCTACCAGGCGGCCCTGCAGGTCGCCAACGGCATGAACAGCACCTACAACCCGCTCTTCATCTACGGCAAGAGCGGCCTGGGCAAGACGCACCTCCTGCGCGCGATCCAGAACTACGTGGCACGCAACGACCCGTCGAGGCTGTGCGTCTACCGCGACGCCTCGAGCTTCATCACCGACTACACCGAGGCGATGCGCCACAGCGAACGCTCGGCGGCCTCGGTCCTGCGCCAGAACTACGCCGACATCGACGTCCTCATCATCGACGACATCCAGAAGATGGCCGGCAAGGCGGGCACCGTCGGCTTCTTCTTTGACACCTTCAACGAGCTCATCGGCAACGGCAAGCAGATCGTCCTGGCCGCCGACCGCACGCCCGCGCAGCTGGGCATGGGAAAGGACGGCTTCGACGAGCGCGTGACGAGCCGCCTGGGCTCGGGGTTCACGACCCCCATCCAGGTCCCGAGCTACGAGCTCAAGCTGCGCCTCATCGAGACCTTCTGCGAGCGCATGCGCGAGGACGCCGAGCGCGAGAACGTGCCCGCCCTCTCGGGGACGGTCCCGGAGGGGGCCATGAGCTACATGGCCGAGCTCGCGGGCACCAACATCCGCGTCATCGAGGGCTTCTGCCAGCGATGTCTGTTCGCCGCGACGGCGGCGGAGGGCCGCGGAGGCGAGATCGCGCGCGAGGAGATCGAGGCCATCGCCAAGGAGTGCTGGCCCTCGTCCATGCGGACGGTCTCGATCGAGGACGTCCAGCGGGCGGTCGAGAAGTACTATGACATCGACCACACGAGTCTCGTGGGCAACAAGCGTCACAAGGGCCTCATGGAGGCGCGCCACGTCGCCATCTGGCTCTCGCGCGAGCTCTGCGACCGGACCCTCGCCGACATCGGCGCGCACTTCGGGGGCAGGAGCCACGCCACGATCATGCACAGCATCGGCGTGGTCGACGAGGCCAAGCGCAGCGACAAGGCCTTCTACGACCGACTCATGACGATTCGCGAGTCGATCACGGGGAACCTCTAGCCATGTCTAAGACCCTGTCGACAACGTGTCGAGGCGCGCGGAAAAGGGCGCGGGCGGTGTCGAAGAAGTTTTCGACACGCGCCGGCCTGTCGAGGCGAGAAGAAGGCGCGCGGTCTTTTTGGGTGTTCTTCTCGCGTCCATGAGCTGCGAGTTCTTGAGGTTTTGAGCTTTTCGACAGTCCCTATTACTACTACTGTTCTTAAGTATGTATTTAGATAGAAGAGAGAAGAGAAAGGGTCTAGCATGAAGTTCACCGTTAGCCAGTCCTCACTCATGAAGGCCCTCGCCGTGGTCTCCAAGGGCATGGGAGCAAACTCGACGCTGCCCATCCTCGCCGGCATCTATGTCCGCGCGGCCGAGGGCACCCTCGAGTTCCA
Organism: Olsenella sp. An293; assembly: GCF_002159495.1. Taxonomy (GTDB): domain Bacteria; phylum Actinomycetota; class Coriobacteriia; order Coriobacteriales; family Atopobiaceae; genus Thermophilibacter. Next base: position 86,288 of record NZ_NFIT01000002.1, on the reverse strand, counting down.
GACGAACAACCTCACCATCTCGATCCGCCACCTCATCCCCGCCAACGTGGAGGAGCCGGGCGAGGCTGTGGTCTCGGGCAAGGTCCTCACGAGCATCGTGAAGACCCTCTCCGACGCGGCGGTCACCTTCGAGGGGTCGGACCGCACGCTCGTCATCTCCTGCGAGAAGTCGACCTTCCGCCTGAACACCCTGAACCCGGCCGACTGGGCGGGCTTCCCCGAGGTCCAGGCGGACCGCACGATCGAGCTGCCGAGCGAGCTGCTCTCCCGCATGGTGGACAAGGTCTATCGCGTCACCTCCAAGGAGAACTCCCGCCCGATCCTGCAGGGCATCCTGCTCACCGTCGAGGACAACACGATCAGGCTCGTGGCTACCGACTCCTTCCGCCTCGCGGTGTGCGACTCCTCCGTCGAGGCCGCGGCGGGCGAGGCGTTCCGAGCCATCGTCCCGGGCGCGGTCTTCCACGACGTCCTGGCGATGCCCTCCATGACCGACGTCGTCTCCATCGGCACCACCGAGAGCCAGATCGTGTTCACCTTTGGCAACACGACCTTCGTGTCCCGCCGCATCGAGGGCAACTTCCCCGACTACAAGCAGCTCCTCCCGCCGACCTGCTCGACGGCCGTGGGCATCGACGTCGCCGCCTTCTCCGCGGCGCTCAAGCGCGTCTCGGTCATCGCGCTGCAGAACGCCTCGGTTCGCTTTGACGTGGACGCCGACGGGGGCCTCATGAGGCTCTCCGCGCGCTCCCCCGAGCAGGGTGAGTCCGCCGAGACCGTCCCGTGCGACGTCGAGGGCCAGAGCCTCTCGATCGCCCTCAACTACCACTATGTCTTCGACTGTGTGAACGCCGTCTCGGAGAGCTCCGAGGCGCGCCTCGAGCTCCAGAGCGCGGTCCAGCCGGCGATCTTCAAGTGCAACGGCAAGGTCAACTACCTCTACCTGCTCATGCCGGTGCGCCTCTAGGGGATGGGACTTCTCGTCACAGAGCTCTCGCTCGCGGACTTTCGCAGCTTCGAGCGACTTGAGGTGGCCCTCTCGCCCGAGGTGACGGTCTTCGTGGGGCCCAACGCCGCCGGTAAGACCAACACCGTCGAGGCGCTCCAGCTGCTCACCTCGGGACAGTCGTTCAGGCGGCCCGCGCCCGCGCAGCTCGTGCGCGAGGGCGCCGCCTCCGCCCGCGCCGCCGCGCGGCTCGAGGGGGACGGGCGGGTGCTCGACGCCCGGCTTGACGTGGTCTCCGGGAGGCGCCAGTTCTTCCGCAACGGCAAGCGCTGCCAGGCGGCCGACATGCCCGAGGCCCTGATGTCGGTGCTCTTCACGCCCGACGACCTGGCCCTGGTCAAGAGTGGCGCCTCGACGCGTCGCGGCGAGCTCGACGACTTTGGTCGTCAGGCAAACCGTGGCTACGCCAACGTGCTTCTCGCCTACCAGCGCTCCGTCGAGCAGAGAAACCGCCTGCTCAAGGAGGAGGTGCTTGACGAGGGGCTGCTGGCGGCGTGGGACGCGTCGGTCGCGCTGGGCGGGGCGACGCTGCTCCACGCGCGCCTGCGCCTGTTCTCGCGGCTCGCCCGGCGCGTCTCCGAGGTCTACGCGCGCGTGGCGGGCGGCGAGCGCCTCGAGTGCTCCTACTCGTGCACCCTCGGCGAGGGCGTCGAGGACCTCACCCGCGACGAGCTGCGCGACGTCTTCCTGGACGCCCTCGAGAGAGGACGGGCGGAGGACCTCGCGCGGCGCCAGACCTGCGTGGGCCCGCATCGCGACGACGTGGTCTTTGAGATCGAGGGCCGCGAGGCCCGCCACTTTGGGTCGCAGGGACAGCAGCGCACGGTGGCGCTCGCGCTCAAGATGGCCGAGGTCGACCTCGCCGGCGAGATCTTGGGCTCGCGGCCGCTCCTGCTGCTCGACGACGTGATGAGCGAGCTCGACGCCTCCCGGCGCGACGCCGTCATGGGATATGTCCGCGAGGGCATCCAGACCGTGGTCACGACCACCAACCTCGGGTATTTCTCGCCCGATCTGCTCGAGCGGGCGGAGGTGGTCCGCTTTGGCGAGTGAGGCCACCCCGCGCGCCGCGAGAAGCGAGCTCGAGCGGCACCTGCTCGCCCGCGAGCAGGCCCCCTCCGCCGTCTCGGACGTCTTCTCGTCGGTGCTCGACGGCATGGACGGCGCCCGGGCGGCACGTTCCACGTGGAGCGTCGGCCGGGCGTGGTACGCCGTGAACGGAGACATCGAGCGGGCGCACACCACCGGGGTCTTCGTGCGCGAGCCCAAGGGCCGCGAGCAGTTCCCGGCGCTGATCGTCTACGTGGACTCGCGCGCCCGCGCGACCGACTTCAACGCCAACCGCGAGGTCTACCAGGCCCGCCTCGAGCGCGTGGGCCTGCGCTTCTCGGAGCTCGTGTTCCGTGAGTCCAAGCGCACCGCTGCGCGCCCCGAGCCCGCCCGCGGCCGGGGGTCCTTCTCGCCCGCGGAAAGAGAGCCGCTCCCCGACGACGAGGCGGCCGAGATAGAGAGGCTCTGCTCACAGGTCCCGGAGGGACTCAGGGACAGCGTCTCTCGGGCCATGAGAGCATCGTGGGAACGATAGACGCCACAAGTAGCTGAATTCGTGAAGCCCGCCTTAGAGGGCCTCTCAGCGTCTCACAAAAGCTATCATCGTGAAGACTGGGCCGATTTAGCTCTCGGCCCATGTGAGAAAGCCATGTTGGGAGACAGCGACGCCGCTGTCCCCGAGGGAGGAAGAGCGCGTGGCAAAGAAGAAGGAAAACGAGTACGGCGCCGGAGAGATCAAGATCCTCGAGGGCCTCGAGGCCGTGCGCAAGCGCCCGGGCATGTACATCGGCACGACGAGCGCCTCGGGCCTGCACCACCTGGTGTGGGAGATCGTGGACAACTCCGTCGACGAGGCCATGGCGGGCTTTTGCACCAAGATCAAGGTGACGGTGCACCCGGACAACTCGATCACCGTCGAGGACAACGGCCGTGGCATCCCCGTCGAGCGCCACCCGGTCAAGAAGATCCCGACCCTCGAGGTCGTCCTCACCATCCTGCACGCCGGCGGCAAGTTCGACAACAACGCCTACAAGGTCTCCGGCGGCCTGCACGGCGTGGGCGTCTCCGTCGTCAACGCCCTCTCCAAGAAGCTCGTGGCGCAGGTCAAGCGCGACGGCAAGATCTACGAGATGGCCTTCGAGCGCGGCAAGACCGTGCAGAAGATGAAGGAGGTCGGCACCTCCAAGGCCACGGGCACCACGATCACCTTCTGGCCCGACGAGGAGATCTTCGAGACCACGGTCTACGACTTCGACACCCTCTACAACCACCTCCAGGAGACCGCCTTCCTCAACAAGAACCTCAAGATCGTCCTGGTTGACGAGCGCGAGCTGATGCCGCGCACCGAGGAGTTCTGCTACGCCGGCGGCATCATCGACTTCGTCAAGTTCCTGAACGAGGAGAAGGACATCCTTCCCGGCCTCTCCCGCCCGATCTACATCGAGGGCCGCTCCGCCGCGGACGCGCCCGAGAGCCAGATGGGCGAGGTCGAGGTGGCCATGCAGTGGAACACCGGCTACTCGGAGCGCACGCTCTCCTTCGCCAACGACATCTATACCGAAGAGGGCGGCATGCACCTCGAGGGCTTCCGCACGGCCCTCACCAACGCGATCAACAACTACGGTCGCAGCCACAACATCATCAAGGAGAAGGACCCCAAGCTCGAGGGCGGCGACATCCGCGAGGGCCTCACGGCGGTCATCTCCGTGAAGCTTCCCGACCCACAGTTCGAGGGCCAGACCAAGGCCAAGCTCGGCAGCTCCTACATGCGCACGCTCACCAACCGCGTGGTGGCGCAGGGCATGGCCGAGTACCTCGAGGAACATCCCAACCAGGCCAAGGAGATCCTGAAGAAGGCCTCCCAGGCCGCCAAGGGGCGCCTCGCCGCCCAGAAGGCACGCCAGGCAACGCGGCGCAAGAGCCTGCTCGAGAGCGCGGCGCTGCCCGGCAAGCTCGCGGACTGCTCGGTGCGCGACGCCGAGATGACCGAGCTCTTCATCGTGGAGGGCGACTCGGCAGGCGGCTCGGCCAAGGACGGCCGCAGGCGCGACATCCAGGCCATCCTGCCCCTGCGCGGCAAGATCTTGAACGTCGAGCGCGTGGGCGACCACCGCGCCTTCTCGAGCGACACCATCCAGGCGCTGATCACCGCCATCGGCACCGGCGTCACCACCGGCGCGGGCGACGGCGGCGACTTCGACCTCTCCAAGGCCCGCTACCACAAGATCATCATCATGACCGACGCCGACGTCGACGGCGCGCACATCCGCATCCTGCTGATGACGTTCTTCTACAAGTACATGCGCCCGCTCATCGACGCCGGCTACGTCTACATCGCCACGCCGCCGATCTTTGGCGTCAAGGTGCGCAACAAGATCCACTACGTCTACCCCGACGGCAAGACGCCCGAGGACGAGCTGCTGCGCCAGACCATCCGCGGTCTTGGCCTCGACCCCGACGAGGAGGACGAGACCGACAAGTCCCAGGCCGCCATCAAGGGCTCCGGCCGCAAGCGCAAGGGCTACTCCGTCCAGCGCTACAAGGGCCTCGGCGAGATGGACCCCAAGCAGCTGGCGAGCACCACGATGGACCCCAAGACGCGCATCCTGCAGCGCGTCTCGATCGAGGACGCCGCCATGGCGGACCGCGCGGTGCGCGAGCTCATGGGCAACCAGGTCGAGTACCGCCGCGACTACATCGAGAAGCACGCGCACGACGCCCGCTTCCTCGACGCTTAAATCTGGCCTTCCCTGGTACCGAGTGAGATACCAGCTGCCGTAAGAAGGAGAACTACGTGGCAGACGAGAACAACAACACCGAGGGCATGCCCGACGACCTCAGGCGCCTGCTCGAGCGCGCCGAGGAGGGCGACGTCTACGTCGAGGACGACTCCGAGGACGAGGAGGACGTCGACGACGAGGAGCTCGAGGAGAGCTTCGGCGATAACAACCGCGGCGCCGACGCCGGCGAGACCGACATCAACGGCGGCGCCCTGCAGATCAGCGAGTTTGGCGCCGAGATGAAGCAGAGCTTCATCGAGTACTCGATGTCGGTCATCACGGCGCGCGCCCTGCCGGACGTCCGTGACGGCCTGAAGCCCGTCCACCGCCGCATCCTCTACGCGATGAACGAGTCCGGCATCTTCCCCAACCGCCCGCACAAGAAGTCGGCCTGGACGGTCGGCGAGGTCATCGGCAAGTACCACCCGCACGGTGACGCCGCCGTCTACGACACCATGGTTCGTCTCGCCCAGTGGTTCTCGATGCGCACCCCGCTGATCGACGGCCACGGCAACTTTGGCAACATCGACGGCGACGGCGCCGCGGCCATGCGTTACACCGAGAGCCGCCTGGCCAAGCCCGCGATGGAGCTGCTGCGCGACCTGCAGAAGGACACCGTCGACTGGCAGCCCAACTACGACGAGTCCCTCGCCGAGCCGCAGGTCCTGCCCGCGCGCTTCCCCAACCTGCTGGTCAACGGCTCCTCCGGCATCGCGGTGGGCATGGCGACCAACATCCCGCCGCACAACCTCGCCGAGACCGTCGAGGCCACCTGCGCCTTCATCGACAACCCCGACATCACGGTCGACGAGCTTATGCAGGTCATGCCCGGCCCCGACTTCCCCACGGGCGCGCTCATCATGGGCACCGACGGCATCCGCCAGGCCTACGAGACCGGCCGCGGCTCGATCACCATCCGCGCCAAGGCGCACGTCGAGTCCACCAAGACCGGCCGCAGCCGCCTCGTCTTCACCGAGATTCCCTATCAGGTGAACAAGGGCACGCTGCAGGAGAAGATCGCCCAGCTCGTCAACGAGAAGCGCATCGAGGGCATCTCCGACATGCGCGACGAGTCCACGAGCAAGGGCATCCGCCTGGTCATCGAGCTCAAGAAGGGCGTGGTGCCCGAGGTCGTCCTCAACAACCTCTACAAGTTCACCTCGCTGCAGACCACCTTTGGCGTGAACAACCTCGCGCTCGTCGACGGCGTGCCCAAGTGCCTGTCGCTGCGCGAGATCCTGCGCCACTACGTTGACCACCAGGTTGACGTCGTCACTCGACGCACGCGCTACGACCTCAAGAAGGCCCAGGCCCGCGCGCACATCCTCGAGGGCTACCTGCTGGCGCTCGACAACATCGACGAGGTCATCCACATCATCCGCTCCTCGCAGACCGACACCGAGGCCTCCCAGCGCCTCATCGAGCGCTTTGGCTTCTCGCCCGAGCAGACCCAGGCGATCCTCGAGATGCGCCTGCGCCGCCTCACCGGCCTCGAGCGCGACAAGATCGAGGAGGAGCTCGCGGGCCTGCGTCGCGCGATCGCCTACTACGAGGACCTTCTCGCCCACGAGGAGAAGATCCTCGGCGTGATCAAGGAGGAGATGCGCGAGATCGCGGGCAAGTTCGGCGACAAGCGCCGCACCGAGATCAGCCACGCCGCGCGCGACCTCGACGTCGAAGACCTCATCGCCGACGAGGACATGGTCGTGACCTTCACCCACACCGGCTACATCAAGCGCATCCCGGTGGCCACCTACCGCTCCCAGAAGCGCGGCGGCAAGGGCGTCCAGGGCCTGTCGCTCAAGGACAACGACTTCGTCGAGGACCTCTTCGTAGCGAGTACCCACGACTACGTGATGTTCTTCACCAACCTCGGTAAGGTGTACCGCCTCAAGGTCCACGAGCTGCCCATCGGCAGCCGCCAGGCCCGCGGCTCGGCGATCGTGAACGTGCTCGCGCTCGCCGAGGGCGAGCACCCCACGGCGGTCATCACCTGCCGCGAGTTCCACGAGGACGAGTTCCTCATGTTCGCGACCTCCTCGGGCATGGTCAAGAAGACGGCCATGAGCGAGTACGATCGCACTCGACGCGACGGCATCATCGCCATCAACCTGCGCGACGGCGACGAGCTGGTCAACGTTCGTCGCGTCCGCCCCGGCGACAAGGTCATCCTCGTCTCCACCGACGGCAAGGCGATCCTGTTTGACGAGTCCGAGGTCCGCGCCATGGGCCGCAACACCTCCGGCGTTCGCGGCATCACCCTCAAGGGCTCGGCGCGCATGCTCGGCATGGAGATCACCAACGGCAACGGCGACCTGTTCGTCGTCACCGAGAACGGCTACGGCAAGCGCACGCCCGTCTCCGAGTACCCGGAGCACAAGCGCGGCGGCCAGGGCGTCTACACGATCGCGATGACCGCCAAGAAGGGTAACCTCGTGGCCTGTCGCGTCGTGGGTCCGCAGCACGAGCTCATGCTCGTCTCCGAGGAGGGCGTGGTCATCCGCGTCAAGTCTGGCGACGTGAGTAGGCTCGGCCGCTCCACGCAGGGTGTGAAGGTCATGAACATGGTCGAGGGTGATCACGTGAGTGCCGTCGCTCGCATGGTGGCGCGCAAGAAGAAGGCGCCGCGCCATGACGAGGCGCAGGGCATGCTCGACCTCGCGTCTGCCGGCGCCAAGGACGCCGACGAGCCCGAGTCCGTGGACATCGGCGGCGACGAGGAGCTCTCCGACGACCTCATCGACGAAGAGGAGTAGCGCGCCGGCGCCCGCCGCGCAAACGCAGACGGCCTGCGGGGACTTCCCGCAGGCCGTCTTCTTTTTACGCATTCGTTTGTCTGAGGCATCTGAGGCGTCCGAGGCGTCCGAGGCGCGGCTACTCGGGGTCCTTGTCCCCCGGGATGACGTTGAAGTCCTCGGGCGAGAGGCTCTCGACGAAGTTGTGGAACTCCTCGAGCTCGTGGGCCTCCTCGTCCTTCTCCACGCCCCTGAAGTCGGGCAGCGCGGCGGTCTCGAGGACGTCGTCGGCGGCGTAGATGGGCAGTCCCTCGCGCACGGCGAGGGCCAGGGCGTCGGAGGGGCGCGCGTCGACGAAGACCTGCTCGCCACCCTCGCGTACGAGCTCGAGCTGGGCAAAGAAGGTGGTGCCCTGCACGGCCATGATCCGCACGCTCGCGCAGCGTCCGCCGAGCGCCGAGATGGTCGACGCGAGGAGGTCGTGCGTCATGGGGCGCGATCCCTGGCGCGGGTTCACGCCCATCGAGATGGCCGTGGCCTCCACCGAGCCGATGCGGATGGGGAGCTGCAGCGCTGCGGGCCCATCGTGCGTCTTCAGCACGATGAGCGAGGCGACCGGGCCCCCGCCCACGACGATGCTCTCTATGTCCATCTCTCTCAGCGGCACGTTCCCTCCTGTTCTCTGAACGGATATCCTACCCAAATGAGCCCCTCGGGCAACGCTCTTCACATCATTCGGAAAGAATCGAAAAAAAGATGTTGACGCCCCCGAGCGAGCCGTGTAAAGTATCTCCTTGCGTTGGGCCTGTAGCTCAGTTGGTCAGAGCGTCCGGCTGATAACCGGGAGGTCACAAGTTCGAACCTTGTCAGGCCCACCACTTCCTGACAATAGTCGCCCCAGCGTTTGCCGAGTCGCCGCTGGGGCGATTATTATTTTTCAGGTGCGGGGACGTAGCTCAGCTGGGAGAGCGCGGGCTTTGCAAGCCTGAGGCCGTGGGTTCGAGCCCCATCGTCTCCACCATGACATTCAAGTCGAGGGTCGCAAGGCCCTCGACTTTTTTCACAGCCGACTGCAAAATCGGGCTCCAATCCATATCCGGTGCCGGGCGAAAACAAAACCCGCCTTCGATCCATGGATTTTTGCGCCCTGAGCGTCCTTTCCTCGGCGCTGTGATGACGTTTGCCCATATGGCGAGTCTCGGAGCTTGTGCTCGGAAGGGAAAAGAGGGCAAATTGTCATGGATTGAAGGCGGGTTTTGTTTTCCCGGCCGCGGGAATATGGACTGAAGACCACTTTTGCACGCGTGAGGTCACGGACAAGCCTTGCGGTATCATCGCTGCAGGAATATAGACACGGGAGGTCTTGGATATGGCAGGGGACGACATGCGCCGCGACGGGGTCTCGCCCGAGACCGACGAGCTGGCGAGCACGTTGATGGGCGACGCCTTTGACCTGCTCGCCTCGGGTGAGGGCTTTGAGGTCCTGCTTGTCGTCCAAGACGAGGCAGGGACGGTCTCGAGCTACGAGTTCGAGGACGACGGCCCGGAGGCCTGCCTCGAGGGCGCCCGCGATCGCGTCCGCGAGCTTGCCGGCGCACTGCGCTACGCCATCGCCTATGAGGGAGCCGTCGCCGACGAGGACGGCTCCTACGCAGACGCCCTGCTCCTAGAGTTTGGCGAGCGCGGGTACCGTGCCTACTCCGCCTACTCCCTCATCGGCGGCAAGGGCGCCGGCGACCGCTTCACGTGGACCGACCCCGCGCCAGCCGGCGAGCTCGAGCCGCTTCTGTGAATTGGGGACGTGTTTTTTCGTGCAGACCGTTTGGGACAGGTTTATGAATAACCTGTCCCAAACGGTCTGCACGAAAAAACACGTCCCCAATTCACAGAAGCCTCCTGTAGATGCAGTGAGCTGCGCAAAGTTCCCCTCTTAAGGCCGTCTGCGCTGTATAATGCACCGGTCGCCGAATTGTTCGGTACCGAGAGAGCGAGAGGGACCAATGCGCCAGGAGAACATCAGGAACATCGCGATCATCGCCCACGTCGACCACGGCAAGACCACCTTGGTCGACCAAATGCTCAGGGCGACGGACGCTTTCCGTGAGAACCAGCAGGTCCAGGAGCGTGTGCTCGACTCCAACGACCAGGAGCGCGAGCGCGGCATCACCATCCTGGCCAAGAACATCTCCATCGAATACAAGGGCGTGAAGATCAACGTCATCGACACCCCCGGTCACGCCGACTTTGGCGGCGAGGTCGAGCGCGTCCTGCGCATGGCCGACGGCGCGCTCCTTTTGGTCGATGCTGCCGAGGGCCCCATGCCCCAGACGCGCTTCGTCCTTCGTCACGCCATCGACGCGGGCCTTGCGGTCATGATCGTGGTCAACAAGATCGACAAGCCCGCCGCGGACCCCGAGAAGGCCGTCAACACCTCGCTCGACCTCATGGCCGACCTCGGTGCCTCCGACGACCAGCTCGAGTTTGCCATGGAGCACGTGGTCTACGCCTCGGCCGTCAACGGCTTCGCGCGCCTCGACCCTGAGGACGGCAACCAGGACATGTTCCCCATGCTCGACATGATCGTCGATGAGCTCCCCGCGCCCGAGGTCGACCTCGAGGGCCCGCTGGCCATGCAGTGCGTGACCATCGACCATTCCGAGTACGTGGGCCGCATCGGCATCGGCCGCATCTACTCCGGTACCATCCACGACGGCGACAAGATCCTCGTGGTCAAAAACGACGGCAGCCGCGCCATGAGCCAGGTCAAGCAGCTCTTCACCTTCGACTACCTCGGCCGCAAGGAGTGTTCCGAGGCCCAGGCCGGTGACATCGCCGCCGTCGTGGGCATCGACTCCACCGACATCGGCGACGTCTACACCGACCCCGAAAACCCCGTCGAGCTGGAGCCCATCGAGATCGACCCGCCGACGCTCTCCGTCGTCTTCGAGCCCTCGACCTCCCCGCTCGTGGGCCGCGAGGGCGACATCGTGGGCGGCCGCCAGCTCAAGGAGCGCCTCATGCAGGAGCGTGAGAACAACGTGACCATGCGCATCGAGGAGCTTCCCGACAAGACCGGCGTCGAGGTCGCCGGCCGCGGCATCCTGCACCTCTCCGTCCTCATGGAGACCATGCGCCGCGAGGGCTTTGAGTTCCAGGTGGGCCGCCCGCGCGTCCTGTTCAAGAAGGACGCCAACGGCCAGATGACCGAGCCCGTCGAGCAGGCCGTGGTGGAGTGCCCCGGCGAGTACTCCGGCAAGGTCATCGAGGTCTTTGGCAACGCCGGCGGCACCATGACCACGATGGACGCGGGCGCCACCCAGACCCACCTCGAGTTCAAGATCCCCACCCGCGGCATCATGGGCCTCAAGAACCGCATCCTAAACGTCACCCACGGCGAGGCCGTGTTCTACCACACCTTCCTTGAGTACGGTCCCTACGCCGGCGAGATCGGCGTCCGTCAGAACGGCGCCATGATCTCCATGAGCACCGAGAAGGCCGTGGCCTACGCGCTCGGCACGCTCCAGGAGCGCGGCGCCCTGTTCGTGGGCCCGGGCGACGAGTGTTACGAGGGCATGCTCGTGGGAGAGCGCTCCAAGCCCGGCGACATGGTCGTCAACATCGCCCGCACCAAGAGCCTGGGCAACCAGCGCTCCTCGACGGCGGACATCGCCGTGCAGCTCACGCCCCCGCGCACCTTTACGCTGGAGGAGGCGCTCGAGTACATCATGGACGACGAGCTCGTCGAGGTGACGCCCAAGTCCATCCGCATGCGCAAGCGCCTGCTCTCCGAGATCGAGCGCCGCAAGTGGGCCGTCCGCAACGGCAAGGTCAAGAAGTAGCCGCCCGTGCCGTAACATGCACAGTTCCGTTAAGTTTCATATATCCGCAGGTCGGAAAATGAAGCTTCCGGAACTGTGCATGTTATGAGGGGCGGAGCGGCCTACTTCTTGCCCGCGCGCCAGCGGGTCACGCGGACGTGACGGGCGGCGCGGCGCACCGGGGCGACCACGCGCGGTCCCAGGTCGACGTCGGCCGGGGTCTGCACGTTGTAGCGCAAAGACCAGCGCCGAAGCCCGATGGTCACGGCCAGGCACAGCACAGACCCCCACAGCTTGTTGATCGAGCAGCACACGACCGCGAGGTAGTACACCGTGCCGCCCGCGAGCGCGCACACGGCGTAGAGGTTAGACTTCTGGAAGATGCGTGGCACCTCGCCGAGAAAGACGTCGCGCAGCATCCCGCCGCCCACGCCGGTCATGATGCCCATGAGCACGCACGATGCCGGGTAGAAGCCGTGCACGATGGCCTTGTCGGTGCCCACGAGCGCAAACAGCGCCACGGCCATGATGTCGAGCCACTCGAGCAGGTTGCTCGCGCGGTCGAGCGGCTGCGGGAAGAGAAACGCGATGAGACCCGTGGCCACGCTCACCGGGATGGCAAACGGCGAGGTCAGCATGTAGATGCGCCCCACCTGCATCATCACGTCTCGGATGAGGCCGCCGCCCAGGCCGCACAGCAGCGCGAGCCCGACAAAGCCCACGGCGTCGAGGTGCCGCGAGCGCGCCACCATGACCCCGCCGGCAGATCCCACGACCACCGACGCCAGGTCGACCCACGTGGGAAGCGAGACCGCGGCGACCTCGGGACTGTAGGTGGCAAAGATGTCCAGCACGGCGACTCCTCGTACTTCTCGGCGACGCCGTCCATTGTTGCGCATGACATGGAAAAGCGACAGTCCCTTTTCCATTGGAAAAAGTCTTTCCCATGGGCGGCGAATACGCTATACTGACCGCTGCACCAAAACACGGAGAGTTGTCCGAGTGGCCGAAGGAGCACGATTGGAAATCGTGTAGGCGCCTAAAGCGTCTCCAGGGTTCAAATCCCTGACTCTCCGCCAGAACCTTCCGTGGCCCCGCAAGGGGCCACGTCACCCTTACGGAGGGGTGGCAGAGTGGTTGAATGCGGCGGTCTCGAAAACCGTTTACCCCTTCGGGGGTACGAGGGTTCGAATCCCTCCTCCTCCGCCATCGCACCCAAAGACCGGTCCCCGCGGGCCGGTTTTTTCATATCCGTTGACGATATGCGTCAGAGATGACAGGGTATACCTCAACCTATGCGTCATCTTGCCCACCGAACGCCCATCGGCGTCACCACCATCTCAAGGAGGCCCCATGGTTTCCGACCCCGAGCTCGACGGCTTTCGTCGTGACCACTACTTCTCCCGCTCCTGGGCCCTGCTCACGCGCGACCGCGGCTGGATCAAGCCCGTGCTCGTGATGACCGTTGCGCTGCTCGTCCCCATCGTGGGCGTCCTCGGCGTCCTGGGGTACGCGCTCGAGTGGGCCCGTCTCACGGCGTGGAACGTCAACGCGGCCCCCAAGCAGCGCGGTGTCGACGTGGGCGGCTGCATCAAGAGCGGCTGGCGCGGCTTTCTCGTGATGCTCGTGTGGGGCATCCTCAGCGCCATCGTGGTGGGCGTGGCAACGGTGCTGCCGATTGTGGGCGCGCTGGTCTCGCTCGTGTGGTTCTTCGTCTCGTTCTTCTTTGCCGTGGTGGTGATGGTGGCAGCCCTGCGCGCGACCATCTACCAGCGCTTTGGCGCGGGCATGCGAGCGTCCACCATCTGGCAGATGGTCTCCCACGACCCGGGCGGCCTGCTGCGCGTGGTGGGGATCAACGTCATTGGCGGCGCGCTCGCGGGCGTGGTCACGATGTTCGTCGTCATGGTCGGGCTCGCCGGAGCGGTGCCCCACCTCGTCTGGTACCTGACCTACCTCTATGACTTTGGCACCGTGATGTCGGACTCCGCCGGCGCGATGCTCGCCCTGCAGCTCCTGGCCTCCGTGCTCGCCTCGCTGGGCCCCGCACTCGTGGTCGTCTTGCTGGTCGACGGGCTCGTCGGCACGATCTTGCTGATGGTCTCCTACACGGCCGTCGCGCTGTGGATGCGCCAGTTCGACGTCCCCAACTGGGGCCGCGACGAGGACCCCCTGCCTCCCTTTGTGACGGACCCGCGCGACGACGCCCCCGTCCCGGGGGCCGGGGCCCCCGGCCAGGCCGCGCCGCAGGAGGAGCCGGTTGAGCATCCCCAGCTCATGGCGGTGCCCGGGGAGCCCTGCGAGCCCCGTCCCGAGGATGTCGCGGGAGAGGTGCCCGTCGCCGAGAAGGACGACCCCGTCGTGCCGGAGGACCCCGTCTGCGCCGAGAAGGACGATTCTGTCGCAGATGACGAGGGCCCGGTGACGGAGGAGCGCCACTAGCCCCAAGACCTCCCAAAAGATGGAGATGTGATGTGGAACGCGCGGGCGTCTACGGGTGCCGAGAAGGGCCCGGGCGCCCGCGCGTCCGTGCCTACCTCGCGCTTCTCACCTGCGCAAGGAGGTTCTTCTCGCCCGCGGGAGCTCCTGGGAAGCAGCGCGTCAGCTCCCGGGAAGCCCCGGACGCTACGCTCATGTTGTGGGCGCTGGAAGATTTTCGCAGGTAGCAGCGATTCTGTGGTATGATGCTTCGCCGAACCTTTCCTGCCCCGGGCGCAAACCTTCACGACCCGGGGCCACTAGCCCAGAGGAGGTGACCACATGAAGGCCTATGAACTGCTGTACTTTGTCGACCCCACCTGCACCGAGGAGACTCGTGCCGCCGTCATGAAGCGCATCGAAGTCGCGCTTGGCGAGACCGGTAAGGTCGACAGCGTCGAGGACTGGGGCAAGCGCAAGCTCGCCTTTGAGATCGACGACCTCACGGAGGGCGACTACACCCTCATCAACTTCCATGCAGATCCCACCACGATCGCCGAGCTCGACCGAGTTCTGCGCATCAACGACGCCGTCAAGCGCCACATGGTCGTGCGCCGCGTCGACAAGGACTAGTCATGGACGCGCGGGCCGTACGGCCCGCCGAGGAGAGGGAGTGAGGCTATGAGCATCAACAGGGTCAACATCTCGGGCAACCTCACGAGGGACCCCGAGCTCAGGGTCACGGGCAGCGGAACGCAGATTCTCTCGTTTGGCGTGGCCGTGAACGACCGCCGTCGCAACCCGCAGACGGGCGAGTGGGAGGACTACCCCAACTTCGTCGACTGCGTGGTGTTTGGCGCGCGCGCCGAACCTCTGTCCCGCTTCCTCTCCAAGGGAACGAAGGTTGCCGTCGAGGGCAAGCTTCGCTACAGCTCCTGGGAGAGCAAGGACGGCTCGAAGCGCAGCAAGCTCGAGGTCGTCGTCGACGAGGTCGAGTTCCTCAGCTCGAGGGGCCAGCAGGGCGGCTACCAGCAGGACGCCGGTGGCTTCCAGCAGGCCGGAGGGGCCCAGTTCCAGCAGGCTCCCTCCTACTCGGCACCCGTCGCCGCCGCGCCCGCGCAGTTTGCGCCGCAGGGTGGGTTCGCGAATCCCGCGCCCGCTCCCGTCCAGGCCCCGCCGTCGACCGACGTCTACGACGAGGACATCCCGTTCTAATCATCCGGCGGCCTCGCGCCGCCCACAGAAAGGCAACAAGACATGGCTCAGCAGAAGCAGGATTTTCAGCGCCAGCCGCGTCGCAAGTACTGCCAGTTCTGCAAGGAGGAGACCGAGTACATCGACTACAAGGATGTGCAGCTCCTCCGCAAGTACATGACCGACCGCGGCAAGATCAAGCCGCGCCGCGTCACTGGCGCCTGCACGCAGCACCAGCACGACATCGCGCTTGCCATCAAGCGCGCTCGTGAGATGGCGCTTCTGCCCTACACCGTTCCCGTGGTCTCCAGCCGCGGCGGCCGCAACCGCGGCTAAGGGCACCGAGCACGTGAGAAGAGCGCGCGCATGATGGGTGCATGGTCCAACAACGGTCGTCCCGCGGCTCCCACGGGAGCTTCGGACGCTCGTCGCGCGGGCCAGATCGTACGGGGCGGCAACGCCTCCGAGGGCGGCGACAAGGGCCCGCTGGCCCGGGCGCTTCCCAAGGCATTCGTCCTCTGCGCGATCGGCGGCGCGCTCAGCGCGACGTCGACGTCGTTTCTCGCCCCAGCGCTCGTCGCATACGGGATCGTCCTGTCGGCGATGTGCGCCGGGGTCCGCGGAATGGCACCGGGCGCGGTCCTCGCGGCCGCGGCGGCCGCGGCGGTGAGCCTCCCTCTGGGGGTCTCGTCGCTCGCCGGTTCCGTCATCACGAGCCTCGCCGGCGTCGTGGTGGCGGCCGCCTTCTGGGCGGGACGCCTGACGCCCGGCGGAAGCGTCGCCTGCGTGGCGGTCATCGTGGCCGCGCACCTCGGCGCCGACGCCGTCATCTCCGCGACGCGCGGCATGACGCTCAACGAGACCATGGTGTCGCTGATCGAGACCTATCGTCAGTCGCTCACCGAGGCCTCCCCGACCGTCTCCGCGCAGATCGAGTCCGCGGCCTCCCTCATGAGGTTCTTCTGGCCCGTGGCGTATGTGGCCATCGGCTTTGCCGAGGGCATGTTCGCCCACGTGGGCGTGAGGCTTCTGAGGGCGCCCCTTTCGGGGCAGGGCCGGCAGGTGCCGTCGCTCGACGCCTACGACGTCCCCCTGTGGGTCGTCGCGGTGCTCGTCGCGACGGCGGGAGCGCTCGCCGTGGCGCTCACCGTCCCGAGCGCACCGGACGCGATGCTTATGGCCTCGGCCAACCTGGCCATGGCCCTGAGGTTCGCGTTCGCGGTGCAGGGAGCCGCGGTTCTCGCGTGGTTCATGCGGGAAAAGGGTGTCGGGAGCCTCTCCCGGGTCCTTCTCGGGGCGCTCGCGCTCTATCTCGAAGTGCAGTTCGTCGTTTTGACCGTCGTGGGAGTCGTTGACGTCTGGGCGGACTTCCGCCACCTCAGAAGGGGCGGGGACGCCGGCGGGGACGACGCCGCGAATCAGGACAAGGAGCCGGCCCAGGCCGGCTGACCGAAGGAGTATCCCATGAAAGTCATCCTCTTGGGTGAGCTTCGGGGCAAGGGCGGCGAGGGCGACATCGTCGACGTCGCTCAGGGCTTTGCGGAGAACTACCTGTTCCCCAACAAGATCGCCCAGCCTGCCACCCCGGGCAACATCAAGCAGCTCGAGGAGCGTCGCCACAACATCGAGAAGCGCGAGGCCGATCGCATCGCCGCCGCCGAGGCCACCAAGGCCGCTCTCGATGGCAAGTCGGTGACCGTTGACGCCAAGATCGGCGAGGAGGGCCAGCTCTTTGGCTCCGTCACCCCCGCCCAGATCGCCGACGCCATCAAGGCGCAGCTCGGCATCGAGGTCGACCGCAAGCGCGTCGGCCGTGGCAACAACCTCAAGACCTCCGGCAAGCACGCCGTCGAGGTCAACCTCTACCGTGAGATCACCGCCGTGGTCAACGTCCTCGTGGGCGTGACCGAGGAGGAGACCGTCGAGGAGGTCGCCGAGGTCGAGGAGGCCGTCGAGGCCGAGGCCGAGACCACCGAGGCCACGGAGTAGGGTCGAGCACTTTTCGACCACACCTGATTTACCTGCGCATTTCTACAAGAAGCGCAGGTCAGGATAAGGTAAGGGAGACCCAGGGTAGCTGAAGGCACCCTGGGCCTCCTTTTTTGTGTTGCGCCCAAAACAGGGGCAACTACCTGCGGTTTCTCTGCAAACTAACACGTCAGCCAGCCGTAAAAAACGTTATTCGTACGGCTGTTTGGGCCCACGTGAGCGGCTCAGAATTGTTGAAAACTCCTCGTTGATACCCGCGAAAAAATGATGAAAACGTCGAAAAGGAAGAAAGACCCGGTCAGACGGAGTCTCTTCTCGACATGCCGTGGTTGAGAGTTGCTTGAGAGAAATTGCCTCTTGACAGGGACTCGGAACGTGCTGCCACAATTGAGTCCCAAGACCCGAGCCAACGTCTTTTCGCCCGCCCCCGGGAGAGCCGCAGGCTCGCTGCTTATCACCCGTAGGAATACGTCCCGTCGAGGAGCGACCATGGCGCAGAGCGGCTATGACGTGAACCCCACCCGCATGACCGCCAACGAGAACGCCGTCATGCCGCAGGACCCGGAGGCCGAGGCCTCGGTCCTCTCCGCGATGATGGTCTCCGCGGAGGCGCTCCAGGAGTGCCTCATCGACCTCGAGCCGGACGACTTCTACTACCCCTCCAACCGCACCGTCTTTGTTGCGATGCGCGAGATGTTCGACAAGAACATGCCCATTGACACCATCTCGCTGGCGGACTACCTCAAGAGCGCCGGCGAGCTCGAGCGCGTGGGCGGCCGGAGCTTCCTTCTGGGGTTGGGCAACAACTCGCTCGCGCTGGTGGGCTGGCGGCGCCACATCGAGATGCTGCACCGCGACACCACCCTGCGCAAGATGATCAGCGCCTCCGCCCAGATCACCGCCCTCGCCTACGACGCGCCGGAGGACACCAAGGAGGTCGTGGACCGCGCCGAGCGCATGCTGCTCGACGTCACCAACCGCGACGTCCACGCGAGCGAGCAGTCCCTCGAGGAGATCATGGCCGACCTCTACGAGGAGCTCGGCGCCAACGCCGCCAACCACGACGGCCCGCTCGGCGTCCTCACCGGCTTCCCCAAGATCGACGACTGCCTGCTCGGCCTGCGTCCCGGCCAGATGGTCGTCATCGGCGCGCGCCCGGGCGTGGGCAAGACCTCGTTCGCGCTCAACCTCATGACCAACGCCGCCTTTGCCGGGGCCAGCGTGGCGATGTTTTCTCTCGAGATGTCCAAGGTCGAGATCGCGCAGCGCCTGCTCGCCGCAAACGCGCGCGTGGGCCTGCAGGAGATCCGCTCCGCGCGCATCAGAAACGAGCAGTGGCCGCAGATCCTCCAGGCCACCAACGACCTCTCGCAGCTCGACATCATGATCGACGACACCCCCGGCACCACGGTGACCGAGATCCGCGCCAAGGCCCGCCGCATCCTGCACGGCAAGAAGCTTGGCCTGGTGATCATCGACTACCTGCAGCTCATCTCCCCGCCCGTCGGCCAGCGCCGCGCGGACAGCCGCGCGACCGAGGTCTCGGAGATGAGCCGCGGCATCAAGATCATGGCAAAGGACCTGGGCGTGCCTGTCGTGGCGCTCTCGCAGCTCAACCGTACCGTAGAGAACCGCACCGGCAAGCGCCCGCAGCTCTCCGACCTGCGCGAGTCCGGCTCCATCGAGCAGGACGCCGACATCGTCGCCCTGCTCGACCGCTCGATGAACGAGGACGAGGCGGCGCGCGAGGACCGCCCGGCCATGAACGAGACCACCTTCATCATCGCCAAGAACCGCTCGGGCGCGCTCGCGGACATCCCGCTGACCTTCCTGCCCGGCTCCACCAAGTTCGTCGAGGTCGACTCCTTCCACGACTAGCGCGCCCCGGCGTCCCGCCTCCGGCGCGCCGCGCCTGCCGTATAATGAACCCGTATGTGAAACGCGACGAAAGGGCGCACATGTCCGCATCAGTGCTCGTGGGTACTCAGTGGGGCGACGAGGGCAAGGGCAAGGTCACCGACCTCATCTCCGGCGACTTCGACGTGGTCTGCCGCTACGCAGGCGGCGCCAACGCCGGCCACACGGTCATCGCCAACGGAAAGAAGCTGGCGCTTCACCAGGTCCCCTCCGGCGTCATGTACGAGGGCACCTACCCCGTGATCGGCAACGGCTGCATCGTGGACCCCGAGGTCCTGCTCCAGGAGATCGACATGCTCGCCGAGCAGGGCATCTCCGCCGAGCGCCTCAAGATCTCCGGCAACGCGCACATCGTCATGCCCTACCACAAGGACCTCGACGGCGCCCATGAGAAGAAGCTCGGCAAGAACCTCATCGGCACCACCAAGCGCGGCGTGGGCCCCTGCTACATGGACAAGATGAACCGCACGGGCCTGCGCATCCAGGACATGCTCGACGAGAAGATCTTCCGCGAGAAGCTCGAGAGCGCGCTGGCCTACACCAACCCCATCCTGAGCAAGGTCTACGAGCTGCCCACCTACACCGTCGAGCAGATCTGCGAGACCTACCTGCCCTACGCAGAGCGCATCCGCCCCTACATCGTCGAGAGCAG
Source organism: Olsenella sp. An293 (assembly GCF_002159495.1). GTDB lineage: Bacteria > Actinomycetota > Coriobacteriia > Coriobacteriales > Atopobiaceae > Thermophilibacter. The sequence continues at coordinate 66,729 of NZ_NFIT01000002.1, read as the reverse complement.
CCTCTTCCTGAACGAGCAGCTCGAGGGCGGCAAGAGCGTGCTCTTTGAGGGCGCCCAGGCCACGATGCTCGACATCGACCACGGCACCTACCCCTTCGTGACCAGCTCCAACTGCACCGCCGGCGGCGCCGTCACCGGCTCGGGCGTGGGCCCCACCAACATCGACCGCGTCCTGGGCGTCGCCAAGGCCTACCTCACCCGCGTGGGCTCCGGCCCCTTCCCCACCGAGCTCTTCGACGAGATCGGCGAGAAGCTCGGCGAGGTCGGTCACGAGTACGGCGTGACCACCGGGCGCAAGCGTCGCTGCGGCTGGTATGACGCCGTGGTCGTGAACTACGCCGCCCGCGTCAACGGCCTCACGGACCTCGCCATCACCAAGCTCGACGTCCTGGGCTGCCTGGACGAGATCAAGGTCTGCGTGGCCTACGAGTGCGACGGCGTGGAGTATCACACCGTCCCCGAGCACCAGAGCGTCTTCTATCACGCCAAGCCGGTCTACGAGACCCTGCCCGGCTGGAAGTGCGACATCTCCGGCGTCCGCAACTTCTACCAGCTCCCGCGCGAGGCCAAGGACTACATCGACTTCCTCGAGCAGCTCGCCGGCGTGCGCGTCTCCATCATCACGGTGGGCCCGGACCGCGAGCAGACCATCGACCGCTACTGGCACTAGGCGGATCTGCCACGTGCTCGAGCGAAACTTCACAATCGTGTGCGACCGGGGGTGCGACCTGCCCCCGGTCTACCTTGAGCGGGCCCAGGCCACGGTCCTCGAGGACGTCCCGCATGACGCGCTGGGCCACGTCGACGAGGTCGCGCTGACGCAAGCCCTCGTGCGCACCTACCGCGCGCTCGCCGCCCAGGGGCACGACAAGATCGTCTCGGTGCACTCCTGCGCGTCCTTCTCGCCCGTGGTCACGTGCGCCCGCGAGGCCGCCGCGGCCTGCGAGGGCGTGGCGGACGTGCGCGTGATCGACGCCGGCTCGGCCTCCGCGGCCACGGGCATGGTGGTCTTTCGGCTGATGTGCCACTGGGCCGACGGCGCGACCCTCGACGAGGCCGTGGAGCAGGCGCAGCGCCTCGCCGGCAGCGTCCGGCTGCTCGTCATCCCCACGGTCGCCGCGCGCTTTGCCCGCAGGCGCTCCCGCAAGCCCCGGGCGGGCCTGCTCGGGCGCGCCACGTCGAGCCTACGCATCAGGATCTCCGGCGAGCGCGGCCTCTACCTCGTCTCGCGCGGGGAGGTGACGCAGCTCGCGCGCTCCAGCGAGCTCTCTGACCTCACGGGGCGCCTCGCGCACGCCATGAGCGCCGTGGCCGCCAGCGAGGGCGAGCTCGTCTACGCCACCATCGAGACTGGCGACGCCCGCGCACTCCGCGCGCTCGAGAAGCCGCTCGACACCAACGAGTTCGAGGCGCGGCGCCTGGGCTCGGTGAGCGCATCGTCGCAGGTCGAGAAGGTCGTGGGCCAAGGGGCCGTGGCGGTAGCCTTTGCCCCCGCAGACGTCTACTGGCGCGCCGCCGGCACGGCCGGCGAGGACGAGGTCCAGGCGGCGGACGACGCCTTGCGCGCCGGGAGGGATTCATAAGAGCGCGGCCGCTCGGGCCGCCCGTTCTAGGAGGAAAGACATGAGCAACGCGAAGGTGGACATCCTGCTTCTTGGCTCCGGCGGGCGCGAGCACGCGCTTCTCGTTAAGCTCGCCGAGTCTTCCCGCGCCGGGAAGCTCTACGTGGCCCCGGGCAACGGCGGCATGGACGCCATGGCCCAGAAGGTCGAGCTCGACGCCGAGTCCCCGGTCGCCGTGGCCACCTGGGCCCGCGAGCACAACGTCGGGCTCGTGGTCATTGGCCCCGAGGCGCCGCTCGTGGCAGGCGTGGCCGACGCGGTGCGCTCCGCCGGCATCCCCTGCTTTGGCCCCAACGGCGACGCGGCCCAGATGGAGGGCTCCAAGAAGTTTGCCAAGCAGGTCATGGCCCGTGCCGGCGTTCCCACCGCGGCATATCGCAGCTTCACCGAGCAGGAGCCCTGCGAGGCCTACGTGCGCCAGGTCGGCGCCCCCATCGTGATCAAGGCCGACGGCCTGGCCGCCGGCAAGGGCGTCATCGTGGCCAAGACCCTGGAGGAGGCCCTCGAGGGCGTGCGCGAGTGCTTCTCTGGCGTCTTTGGCGATGCGGGAGCCACCGTGGTGGTCGAGGAGACGCTGGAGGGCCCGGAGTGCTCGCTGCTGGCCCTCACGGACGGCAAGACCGTGGTGCCGCTCGCCACCGCGCAGGACCACAAGCGCGCCCTCGACGGCGACAAGGGCCCCAACACGGGCGGCATGGGCGTCTACTCCCCGGTTCCGGAGCACCTGGTCAGCGCCGAGGACCTGGCCACGATGGTCGAGGTCGAGCAGCGCGTGGTAGACGAGCTGGCCTCCGAGGGCATCACCTACTCGGGCTGCCTCTACGGCGGCTTCATGCTCACGGCCGAAGGTCCCAAGGTCCTGGAGTTCAACGCCCGCTTTGGCGACCCCGAGACCCAAGTGGTCCTGCCGCGCATGAAGGCCGACCTCGTGGACGTCTTCTTGGCCTGCGACGACGGCACGCTCACGCCGGACATGGTCTCCTGGGACAACGACTGGGCGGTCTCGGTGGTCCTGACCTCCGCCGGCTACCCCGGCTCCTACGAGAAGGGCAAGGTCATCACCGGCATCGAGAAGGCCGAGGCCCTCGAGGGCGTGACGGTCTACCACGCCGGCACCGCCGTCTCCGAGGACGGCTCGATCGTCACCTCCGGCGGCCGCGTGCTCGACGTCACGGCCGTGGCCCCCACCTTCGAGGAGGCGCGCGCCCGTGCCTACGAGGCGTGCGAGCTCATCGACTTCGAGGGCAAGACGTATCGAAGCGACATTGGTCTGCGTGCGGTGAAGTAGCTCAGCTTTTGCAGACGCTCATGTGATGGCCGGTGGTCGATTGGTCGACCACCGGCCATGTGCGTTTATGTGCGTGTTAGTTGGCTATTCCGAACCAGAGCCGAGCAATTTGGTCGCAAACGTCCCGCGCTTCCACCAAGGCAGCGCCGCCATGGCCTGCTGGCGCTCGGCGATGCCCGCTACGCGGTCTGCGAGATGCGCCGCGCGGTCGTTGGCGGCGTCGAGCTGGTCTCTCATGTCGGACAGTTCCCGCTCGCGCGAGGCGCGGAGCTCCGCAAGTTCAGCGACAAGGCGCTCGTTCTGCTCCTTGAGGTCGGCGATGCGCCCGTTGAGCGCCGCTATCACGGGGTCCGGTGCCGCGGCGTCGGCGACGGGCTCCTCTGGAGAGGGCGTCGTTGCCATCCGGGGCGGCACGTTCTTGCCCAGGGCGTGGGCAAGCGCCGACACGGCAAAGTCATCGAGCACGTCCGTCTTGCCCACGCGCGTTACGTGTTCGGGCGCGAGGCCTAGTTTGTCGATGTAGTTGACCACTGTTTGTTTGGCAACGCCCAGCTGGTCGGCAATCTCTCGTTTGGTGACAGGCATGGGAACGCTCCTGACTGGTTCAATGATGTGTGCTATGCAATCGAGATTATACGTGGTCAGGCCGTATTGTTTGATTGACAAACAGAGACTTTGGTCAGCATAGTCAACTATGTAGCCGATGTCCGCATATCTGGAATACCGGCAAGATGTTTGACTATACCGTCAGAGCGCGGGGCGGTATGACAGTGTCACATGTTCGATAGCGTAGTCGATGCTGTGTCCTAAGAAGGGCCAATATGGAGTCAGTTGTTGGCCCTCGCAGGTACAATGAGGGTGCGAACACAACCGCAAACCAGGAGGACCCATGTCCGAGGAGAAGATCACCGCACGGGACGTTGCAGAGCCCACTCAGGAAGACTTCAACTACGCCGTCGATGACATCAGAGACTCCGTAGCGGCCTTTAGCTATGACGGCGACCGCACCAGCCAAGATCACCTCTCCGGCGCGCCCGAGGAGCGTGACCTCGTGCTGGGGGACGACGACCCCCGCGACGCCGCCCTCGCAGAGCGCCCGCTCACCGAGGACGTGGCCTGGACCGGCCGCATCTTTAACGTTGACCGCCTCCGCGTGCAGCTCCCTGACGGCCGGGCCGCCATTCGCGACGTCGTGCGCCATCCGGGCGCCGTTGCCATTGTCGCGCTCACGGACGAGGGCCGCATCTGCTTGGTGCGCCAGTACCGCACCGCGCTCGGCCGCGTGACCGTGGAGATTCCTGCGGGCAAGCTTGCGCCGGGTGAGGACCCGCTGGAGTGCGCGAGCCGCGAGCTGCTGGAAGAGACCGGCATGGAGGCCGAGAAGATCGCCTACCTCACCACCATCGCCAGCTCCGCTGGATTCTGCGACGAGCTCATCCACATCTACATGGCCACGGGCCTCAGCTTCTCCAAGTCCAGCCCGGATGCCGACGAGTTCATCAACGTTGACCTCGTCGAGGTGAGCGAGCTGGTGGACGCAGTGCTGGACGGGCGCATCGAGGACGCAAAGACCGTCGTGGGAGCACTCATTTGCGATGCCATCTCGAGGCGTCTGATGGATGCCGCAGAGGCGGATGTCGAGTAACCGATAAGGACACGAGTCTGATGCACGAGAGCCGGGGTCCGGATTGTGCCCCGGCTCTTTGTTTGGTCGATGAAATTGTTCGGTTACCAGCCCATTTGCTTGGTCGCCCACTAGCTGAGAAAGTTGACAACGACATGCGTGAGGAAAACTGACGCGAAGCACGGTCGTTCGACAAGTTCAGCAAGAATAGGTGGTCAATCTAGAGCTCAAGGTCGCATGCGCACATAAGGAGTCATATGGGCTTGCTCATAGGCGGGCAACTTCACGGAAAGGCTACTTCACAGTCTTGCGGGCACCCTTGTCGCGTCGCTTGGCATTACGTGGAGGGCATCGCTAAGGGCGCGCCCATCAAGCAAAGTGACTCGGATGATGTTGGTCAATTTTGGATGATGTTCGAGAGGGAGATAAGAATCCGGAGAAGCCGCTTATTCGAGAGGTACAGGTCAAGAAGGCGCCGGCCATCTCCTGTGGGTCGAGGAGTTCGACTTCACCATCGTGGCAAGGGGCTACATCAAGGGTGACGTGACGCCCAAGGGCCTCGCCGGAACTAACGAAGCCAATGGAAACGTGAACTTCTCTGGTGATGGGTTCACCTTTGCCCAAGGGGGGTGCGTACACCTTCACACTCTCAGAGATTGAGGGAGCAGACTCCCGACTACGTCGACCATTTGTGAGACCAAACCTCTCATGGGTGTGACTTGGTCGACGGCAAGTTAACCTTCGTGCTGAGGAATGGTCAGAGTAGGCTGGCTGCAACATCGACTAACAGCGCTAACGGTTCGACCTGCTTCGATGAGCTTACGTTCGCGAACTGCGGTGGCGGGTCGACTGAGTTGTCAGAGTGTGTGAACACGTACGATGAGCACGGAGAGTTCGGAGATCCTGGCAAGCCAAATGTGACTCAGAAGCCCGAGACGCCGGATGCCGGTGGATCGAACCAACATCGTGTTCCCCATTGCCTTGGGCGTTGTCGGAGCCGCAGTCGACGCTACAGCCTTTGCTCTGAGCGAACGCGGGAGTGGCCAGCAAGAAGCAGAGAACAAGCGGTCGCGGCGGCTGGCTTGCAGGGTCGGTCTCCATACGTCTGAAAAGGGATGAACAAGCACCGGGGCCGCATTAATTGGGGCGATCTCGCGCCTCTATATGCAGCAGGAGTGATGAATGACACGCCGTGTTCGTTTGACAAATACTGACTAACAAAGATGAATGAGTCTGGATTCTGCCCTGGCGTCTGCGCGTATAAGCAGAGGAATAAGGAGAAAACTGACTGAGGTGTCGTGAGTCAAAGATATAGAGAGAGTTTCAAATTTGCGCAAATCTACCTGCACGTTTGCAGCTGAACTGCTCAAGGTAATTTGTAGAAAGATGAGACCGCAACGCAAGAAATGTTCTAGAGTGATACAGGTCTAGGTGTATGTAGGTGCCATTCATCCGACAAATGGCGCCGAAGCGTAACCAGGAGGTCTGTGTGCTGCGGATGAAACATACTGTGGGGAGGGGGGGGGTGCCTCTCATAGGCAGCCTCCTGTCGTAAGGAAGCGGAGGGCCCATTGCCTGGCAATCTGGGCGCTTGCGATCGCAACGATAGTTGGCACAATTGCGCTTGGAGTGTCTGCGGCATATGCGGCTAGCACCGAAGGTGCCACGCGCGTCAGCGACACAGACACCCATAATGAGTACACCATTGGCCCTAAAGACTCCACACGTTATGACGGGCGTGTATGGGTGGACAAGTCGGTCAGCAGCGAAGAATCTGTTTGGTTTGGCGAAAATGAGGTAAAGAACGGTTCCGACTTCTTGGTGACCTACTCCGCCCTGGCAACGTCGCTGGTCACCATGGGGCAGACTCCGACGGACACGGTGTTCATCCTCGACCTTTCGGCAAGCATGACGTGGGGCTACGACCAGAGCAGCGCATCTGTGTCAAAGGAGGAGTCTCGCCTTACGGCAATGGTCAACTCCGTGAACTCCGCTATCGACACGCTGGTGAAGGCAAATCCTGACAACCGCATTGCCATCGTGACCTTCAATGGTTCGTGCAACGATGGTCAGGCGCTGATGCCCAACCTCATGACTGGACGCGTGATTCTGGAAAAGGTTGATAATTCCATCTATCTTGATGTCCAAAATTACAACCAGAATTTGGAAGACGGTATCGATAAAGCAACCGCAGATGTTTATTGCGCCATCAACGGCAACACCGCGTCAACAGGCGGCGGCACGAACATTCAGGCGGGTCTGTTCATGGGCATGAGCATCCTTGCGAATAATACTGACACGACCTATGGACTTGAGAACGGCCAGGAAGTGACGCGCATCCCGAATGTGATCCTCATGTCCGACGGTGCGCCGACTACGTTTTCTTCGGCGAATGATGCTGGGTACATGAGTTATGACACGACTGGGAGTGGAGAAGAGCATTACTTTAAACGAGGTGACTGGCAAACCGGCCCAATCACGGCTGACAGTCCGGTAATCAGGGACACGACGAACTTTTCTGTCGAAAGCGGTAGCTGGTGGGCGACAAATTCCGGACAGCAGATCGGCGCGGGCAACAACGATGACCCCGACAGCGCCGATGGGTTCATGGCGCTTTTAACCGCTTCCTACTTCAAGAACGCTATCTCGGATAACTACTACGGAGACTCTGGCGAAGAGGCAAACGTATACACCATTGGCTTCGGAACAGACGTTCAGGACTCCGACATGGTGGCAATGGCGAACCTAGTCCTGAATCCTGTCGAGAACCTTGGGGCCATCACGAGACATGAGCAGGTTGACGAGGTCGCTGGTGCATGGGAGGCATACCAGAGTGGTAGCGATGCGACTGTTCACGCTGCGATCGGCGATGGCAGCAACACCTTGCATATCCCCTTTAAAGTTGCGAAGTGCACTACGGCAAACAACCCAACGTCCTTGAATTACCCCACCCAGTACTTTGCTGCGGCGGACGATGAGCAACTTGATCAGATTTTTGAAGAGATCACGAACATGATCACGTCTTCCGCATCGGCACCGACGGAGGTTACGGGCGATCCGATAAATGACGGCTATATTACTTACACCGATACCACGGGTCAGTACATGGAGATCAAGAAAGTCAAGACGCTGATCTTCATGAATCAGATGCTTAACGTTACCAAAAACGAAGATAGTTCTACACCTGATCGGGCGGTCTATGTAGCGGCCGACTACGAGTATGACAACCCTGCCTATCCGGGACAGAGCTTTAATACGAACCAGATAGAGATCGTCGTTACCGATAATAATGACAATACCCAGACCATTACCGTAAAAGTGCCCGCGGCGCTGATTCCGCTGCGCACGAACACCGTGACACTTGACGGTGATGGCACTCCAACAAACAACGAAGTTTCGGCTAACCTGCCCCTCCGTCTCTGCTACGAGGTGGGTCTGCGGGCGGATATCGACCCCACCACGCTTAAAGGGGTGGAAGAGGACTACATCAAGAACAACACCGTGGACGGATCCGTAAACTTCTACAGCAACGCGTACACCGAGAATGGTGAGACAAACAATGGTGTGGGTGCGACGGTGGAGTTTGAGCCCGCTCACACGAACCCGTTCTATTTCGTGCAGGAGGATACGCAGCTCTATGTAGATGCCAACGGTACTACACCAGCGACGGGAAATCTGGAAACGACCAAATCGTACTATGTTCCTGTTACCTACTATGGAGGCGAAGGAAAGGATGTAAAGAAAGAAACCACGTATGTGGAACGCAGCGGCGATACGCTCAGCGGATACGTGTCCAACGACGAGAGGAACAACCTGTACCTCAAGGCCGGCTCGCCTCGACTCGGCAACCTTCAGGACGTGACCGCCAAGAAGAAAAGCAACGAAACTAGTACGTATGGGAACTATCGCGAGCCCACGTTCGTGTACGACGAGGGAAGTACTGATCCCCAAAAAGGCCACTTCGTCGTGCTCCTTGGCAACAACGGTAAGCTGAGCATTCCGTACATGAGCAAGGACGTCTCGCTGGAAGATGATTCCACCCACACAAGCATTGACGGGCAGCTGGTCAGCGTTGGAGAGGAGCTGCGCTACACCATCAACTGGGTGAACACCGCGGTCGACCAAAACGGCAATCCGGACAATGCCGAGATTAAGATTGTGGATACGATTCCTGGGGGCACGACGTATCAGGAGAGCTCTGCAACTCCGGAAGGGGCTTACGACTCCGATAACCGCACGCTAACGTGGACAATCCAGGCCACGGCTGGAGAGAGCGGCAGAGTCGAATTTGTCGTGACGGTTGACGAATCTGCAACTGATAATACAGACAACGCGCTTAAGAACGCGGCAAACATTGTGGTGGGCGAAAACACCTATACAACTAATCAGACGATCAACTACGTGCCGGAGAAGTCTGTTTCCGCGCCGGAGGCTGGTGGCGGAACGAGCGATGCTGACGGGGCAGTCGTTACGCCTGGCGCCGAGCTGACCTATACGATTGAGTATCGCAACACTGAGGCGAGTCCTTCCACGGTGGTCATCACGGATGCCGTTCCCGATGGGACGACGTTTGTGTCTTCGAATCCGAAAATCACGCCCGATCAGGACGGCAACCTTACGTGGACGATGAAAAACGTCGCTGCTGGGGAGAAGGGATCTGTCTCCTTTACTGTCAAGGTTGATAACAGTGCAGTAACAACCGTAAACAACAAGGCTAATGTGATGATTGGGAACCATGACCCTGCGGTGACCAATGAGGTGACAACTAAGATCAATCGAGCAAGCCTTGTCATTGCGAAAACGGTAACGGCCACCGACGGTCTTACCTCTCCCGATGCAGACTTTGACTTCGATCTAACGATCGATAAGATGGCCGGGAAGATTGTGACGGCGACTGTTCGCACGAACGGGCAGCCTGACTCACAGACACGGGAGCTGTCGTTTGATGTCGACGGCAAGGCCTCCTTCAGCCTGAAGGGCGGCCAGTCGATCGAGATTCCCTGTGAGGCTGACGCGACGTATTCCGTTACTGAGGAGAAGACGGCCGGCTTCTCGCTAACGGCTATTGATGGTGCGGATACGTCTGATGTGGGGAATGCGACGGCATCCGGAGCCTTGAGGGGGGACGCCAAGCAGGTAACCTTCACCAACAACTACGGTGTTGAGCCTACGACGTCGACCAAACTCAACATTCCGCTCAATGGAACCAAGACCATCGATAGACGTTCCTTCCAGAATGGCGATGCCTTCACCTTTACCATCGCTGCCGCAGGAGCGACGCCCGATGCTCCGCTTCCGAATAAGACGGAGGTGACGATTCGGCCGACCTCGGGTACTGAGGATGAATTTGCATTCGGCGAGATTACATTCACTAAGCCGGGTGAGTATCGCTACATCATCCAGGAGGTTGACTACGACACGGACAATGATGACACTACGGAAAACCCGGGCGGCATCAGCTACGACTCGGCCATCTACCGACTGAATATCGTCATCGTCGACAACGGTGATGGAACGCTGAGACTGGCGCGCGTTGATGAGATTGGCAGCAATTCGACCCAGGGCAATCTTGTGTACACCAGAAACCCGATGCTTCAGGTGTACAGGGGAGAGGGCAGCTCCATAACTGAGGCGACCGAAGTCAGCTTTACCAATACCTACAACCCTGATGCCACCTCAGCATCCATTCGGGGTACCAAGAAGCTTGAGGTAACTAACAGCGATTACGCTCTTGCGGATGGTGACTTTAAGTTCTGGATTGAGCCTCTTGGATCGACTGGTGAGAGCAAACCTGAGTATTACGCAAGCGACTTCACAACCGATCCGAATCAGCCCAAGCCCCTTAGCAATGAGGCATACAACATAGCCAACGGCAACGTGACCTTTGCGTTTGCAACAGGCGCGTTCACCAAAGATATGGTTGGCAAAGTCTACGGCTACAAGATCACCGAGTCTGCTGGCCACATCATGTCCGATGGTGTGACCTACGACGACGATACCGAGCGAATCGTCTGGATTGCAGTCACCGATGACCGTGCCGGAAATGTGGTGGCGACGGTTGGGCCGAATGATGGCGGTCAGCCGGCAAACAACTTCACCTTTACCAACAGCTATACGCCCCAAGAGACCACAATCGGAGATGGCACCACTGCTGGGATAACCGTTCATAAGAAGTTTGTCGGCATCAACTGGACGAACGAATACGAATTTGACTTCAAGATCTCTCCCGTCTCCGTTGACGGAGACACGTCGGTCGCAGGTGGCATGCCTATGCCGGATTCAGACACGATTAGCATTGGCGCTCCGCAGTCGGGTGCTGCGAACACGGGCTCCTTCGGCAAAATGACCTTTACCAAGGCGGGCACGTACGTCTATCAGATCGAGGAGCTGGATGACGGCGACACGCATACGGCGTGCAGTGATCCTCAGCAGACCGTGACCGTAAAGGTGGAGGAAAACGAGCAAACGGGCGCGCTGTCCGCAACGGTGACTTACGAAGGGGACAAGTCCGAGGCGGAGTTTGTCAACACCTACACCCCGTACATTTCTGACGATCCCACCAAAGAAAGCGGGGGAATCACCGTTACTAAGGTCCTCAACGGTCGAGACCTCGTGGCTGGCGAGTTCACCTTTGAGCTTCTAGATGCCAACGACAAATGTGTGTCCTCGGGAACCAACGATGCAGACGGCAACGTTGAGCTCTCGGATGTTGTCTTCGAGTCTGACGGTACGTACGAGTACACACTGGTCGAACGTCCGGGGACACTCGATAACGTCACGTATGACACCAGAGAGTACAAGGTGACGGCCACGGTGACGAACAATGGTGACGGCACGCTCTCTGTGGTGTGGACCGTTGTCGATGCTCCCAATAACACCGCTACCTTCACCAACACCTACACCAACCCCGGCACCCCCGAGAACCCGCCCGTCAACCCGCCCGAGAAGCCGGATGACCCCACTCCATCAGATCCGTCAAAGCCAGACACCCCGGTCACCAAGACCCTGACAGGCCGTGACATGGTCGCCGGCGAGTTCAGCTTCGTCATCGAGGCCACGGGCGACAACGCGGACAAGGTGACGCCGGACCGCCTCACGGGCATCAACGACGCCAGCGGTAACGTGTCCTTCTCGGGCGAGGGCTTCACCTTCTCCGAGGCCGGTGACTACACCTTCACCGTCTCTGAGGTCCTGCCTACAGACGAGGACCCGGATACCCCGGGCGTCCAGCACAACGGTGTTACCTACGACGAGGCCACCTACACCGTCACGGCGCACGTTGCCCAGGAGGACGGTGAGCTCGTGGTCACGTGGGACGCCAAGGACGGCGCCAAGTCCTTCTCGTTTGCCAACACCTATGAGCCGTCCGAGAAGGCGGAGATCGTCTTTGGTGCGACCAAGGTGCTCAACGGCCGCGACCTCGTGGCCGGCGAGTTCAGCTTCGAGCTGCGCGACGCTGACGGCAACGTGATTGCCACCGCCGCCAACGCGGCTGACGGCTCAGTGGTCTTTGAGACGCCCGTCGTGTTCACCGAGGCTGGCACCTACACCTACACGATTAACGAGGTGACGGGCAGCTTGGTTAACGTCACCTACGACACCGTTGTTCACACGGCAACGGTCACGGTGACCGACAACGGCGACGGCACGCTCTCGGCTGTCGTGTCCTATGACGGCACCGGGAAGCTTCCGGTCTTCACCAACACCTACACGGAGCCCGGCGAACCCGACAAGCCCGTCACTCCCGGCGCACCCGGAGAGCCGAGCGACCCCAAGATTCCGGATGCTGGCGACGCCACCAACTTTGCGCTGCCCGCCGTCCTTGGCATGGGCGGAGCGGCCCTTGTTGCCGGAGCCCTTGTCCTGAGGACCCGCAGGTCCAGGTAATCGCACCATCGGTGCCGCAGCGGCCGACGCACCCCTTTGCGGGGCGTCGGCCGCTCCATCGTTGAGAAAAGACGTGAGAGACGATGCCTAAGATCAAGAACAGAGAGCCTGGCGCGCCGCGGCGCCTCACCAAGACAGAGGTTGCGATTCTTGGCTACGTTGGCGCGCACGAGGGGGAGACCTGCTCCAAGGCCAAGATCGCCAAGGCTCTGGGCAGAAACGTCAAGACGATCGACATCTTGATTTCAAACCTGCGCAAGGACGGCCTGATCGTGGTTGAGCCGCGCTGGGCTGAGAGCGGGGGCCAGCTCGCCAACGCGTACCGCCTTGCCCGGATGCCTACTCAGGAGTAGCTAACAGGGCAAGGAGCAGCAGTCCCGATGCCGCTCGGCGCACCTCGCGTCGGGCGGCATTCTACTTATCACTCAGGAACAAAACATGCCCTTGCGAAGAGGCGCCAAGCCCGCTACCTGCGATTCTCTAGTTTCCTCTAGTTGCTTCTACTTGCCTCTTACGTGCCTTCTACTTATCAATTGCCCGCAACGGGGCCGCTGAGGCGGCGGTTTGACGATCCTTGTGCGTGTGAGGCGCGTCGTGACCACGTTCTTCTCGACCCGTGCTGAGGGTGCTACCCTGTACTGCGCATCATTCGCACGACCAGACGGAGCTCTCGCACATGTTCAAGCGTTTCCTCGGCTATTACAAGGGCCAGCTGCACCTCTTTGTCATCGACATCATCGCCGCCTGCGCGGTGGCGGGCATCGACCTCGCGTTCCCGCAGATCCTGCGCTCGCTCACGGGCGGCCTCTTCACCCAGGGCTCGGACGCCATCATGGGCGCGCTCGCGTATCTGGCGGTTGGCCTCGTGTGCATGTACGCGCTGCGCTTTGCCTGCCGCTACTTTGTGATCTTCTGGGGCCACGTGATGGGCGCCCGCATGGAGAGCCGCATGCGCGAGGATCTCTTCGACGCCTACGAGCGCATGAGCTTCTCCTACTTTGACCACCACAAGTCCGGCGACCTCATGAGCCGCCTGGTCTCCGACCTCTTTGACATCTCCGAGGCGGCGCACCACGGTCCCGAGTTCATCCTCATTGGCATCGTGGAGGTTGCGGGCTCGTTTGTGATCCTCTCCACGATCAACCTCCCCCTCACGTGCGTCCTCGCGCTCATTGCGTGCCTGCTCGTGGTCTACAACGTGTACGCAAACTGGCAGATGCGCGCCGTCTACACCGAGAATCGCGTTCGCATCTCAGGCGTGAACAGCCGCCTCGAAGACTCCCTCGCCGGTGTACGCGTGGTCAAGAGCTTTGCCGCCGAGGACGTGGAGCGCGCGAAGTTCCGCCGCTCCAACAACGCCTACCTCGACTCCAAGACGCGGATGTACCGGGCCATGGGGCGCTATCAGGCGGCCATTGCCGTCATGATGGGCGCGCTCAACACCGCCGTGGTGGTCCTCGGTGGCTGGCTCATTGCGCAGGGGCAGATGCAGGCGATGGACCTCGCCACCTACGCGCTCTACATCTCGCTCTTCACCGCGCCGATCACGAGCATCCTGGACTTCACCGAGACCTTCCAGAAGGCCATCGCGGGCTTCCGGCGCTTCTGCGAGGTGCTCGATACTCTGCCGGACATCCAGGACGCGCCCGACGCGCGGCCCATCCGCGTGACCGACGGCGCCATCAGCTATCGTGACGTGCACTTTGCGTACAAGAATGCGGACGGCTCCGCGGAGGAAGAGGTCATCGGCGGGCTGACGCTGGACATCGCGCCCGGCGAGACCATCGCGCTCGTGGGCCCGTCCGGCGGCGGCAAGTCCACCACGTGCTCGCTGCTGCCGCGCTTCTATGACGTGGACTCCGGCTCCATCGTGATCGACGGGCAGGACGTGCGCTCGGTCACGCAGAAGAGCCTGCGCGAGGCCATTGGCCTGGTGCAGCAGGACGTCTACCTCTTTGACGGGACCATTGCGGAGAACATTGCCTACGGCAGCCCGGACGCCACGATGGACGAGATTCGCGAGGCGGCCCGGCGCGCCAACATCGCCGACTTTGTGGAGAGCCTGCCCGAGGGCTACGAGACCGAGGTGGGCGAGCGCGGCAGCCATCTCTCCGGAGGCCAGAAGCAGCGCGTCGCCATTGCGCGCGTGTTCCTCAAGAACCCGCCGATCCTGATCTTTGACGAGGCGACCTCCGCGCTGGACAACGAGTCCGAGCAGGCGGTCCAGGAGTCGCTGGCCGAGCTCGCGCGCGGGCGCACCACGCTCGTGATCGCCCACCGCCTCTCCACGATCAAAAACGCTGACGAAATCGTCACGATGGAGCACGGTCGCGTCTCCGAGCGCGGGACCCACGACGAGCTGCTCGCGCGCGGCGGCACGTACGCGCGCTACTACGAGATGCAGTTCGCCGACGGCGGCCTCGGCGCCAGCGCGTAGGGCACGGGCTTCGGCCGCCGCCGGGCGGCGTGCTTACTGCAAAATCGGGCTTCGATCCATATTCGCCGCCTGCCGGTGACAACACTTGCCTTCGATCCATGCGTTTTTGGGCGTTTGGACGGTCTTGCGTACCCGGCGCATAGTTGCCAACTGGGGTTTTGTGATTCTTGGCGCCACCGGATGGCGCTGTAGGGGCAAAATCGCATGGCTCGAAGGCGGATTTTGTTTCCGGAGACCGCCGAATATGGATCGAAGGCCAGTATTGCAGATGGTCCGCGTCGTTGGGCGTCGCCCGGGCCTCCTGCGCCCGCCGGCGGCCCCTCGGCCGTGCCACCGCGAGTCGTCGCGCGCCGGCGTGACCGCATCGCCTTTCAAAACCGTCACGCCCGGCGTGAAGGCATCCTGTTGAGCGCCCGTTGGCGATAACGTCACCAGGGCGATTGCGTATACTGTCCTGTACTGCACGGGTGGCCCGCACTGCACGGGGTGCGGCGTCGAAAAGGGAGAGATGGCTAAGAACAGCGAGATCGCGCGCGTCCAGAAGGGCGCCCTCACGGCCGACGAGGCCGAGGCCCTCTTCTCGACGGTCGATCACACCGGTCACTCCGACGAGGAGCGAGCCCGCCGCCAGCGCGCGCACCGCCGCGAGAAGGGCGTCTCGCTCGACATCGACCCGCTCTCCGAGGACGACCCCTCCGGCTCCAACGTCGGCAAGGTCATCACCAGGACTGCCGTCTCCTTCGTGGCGATCTTCCTCGTGCTCGTCGTTGCCGGCCAGGTGGCCTTTGGCTTTGTCCGCCGCTCCAACACCGCCAACCTCACCGAGGACGCCAACGTGCGCACCGTCGCGTCCGCCCTGCGCGGTGGCGTCGAGTGGGGCGACGGCTTCACGCAGTTCCCCGAGGACTTCTCCGTCCAGGAGGCCGACGAGAACACCGGCCGCATCGAGGTCACCGTCATCGACACGAGCTCCGAGAACTCGCTCGAGTGCTTTGCGGGTTCCCAGGTGCAGGCCACCGCCTTCTCGGTCAACGCCCTGCTCAACCCCAACATCGACACCGTCGTCTACCACGTGAACGTGCGCCTTGACGAGAACGGCAACATGCAGCGCTCGTCGCTGTTTGGCTTCCTCAAGCCCACCGGCGAGGTGAGCTCGTTCATGACCTTCGTCTGGACCAAGACGCAGTCCGAGACCGGCGTCAACTTCTCCTGCCGCATCACCGGCATCGACGGCACGCTGCAGGAGGAGCTGCGCGACCAGGTGACCACGTCGTTCACGCCGGTCCAGATTCTGGGCACATCGGAGTAGCGCCCCGCCCGCGGCGCCCCGCCCCAGCCTCAACCAGCTTTCAAAGCTCGCCGTTTGTCGAGGTCAGAACCTGCCGACACGTGCCGCGGCGCGTTTGCGTGCTACCTTTAAGGCTAACCATGTCGAGAGGGGTTCACGTGAAGTGCAAGAGGTGCGGCGAGGAGCTGCCGGAGCGCGCGCGGTTCTGTCCCGCGTGCGGGATGCCCGTCGAGGAGGTTCCCGCGCCGAGAAAGCTCGAGGAGCCGCTCGAGCCCATGGGCCTGGGTGCGGTTCCGCTGGTGCCCATCGCGCCGCTCCCGCGCGCCACGCGCGTCTCGCCGCGGGTCCCGCGCTCCTATGGCGCCACCCGAGCCGGACGCTCGTCTGCCCGCATCCCCCTCTCCGCCTATCCCACGCTCTCGTTTGAGTCCGGCGAGAAGGACGCCAAGGCCGCGGCCCCCGCGCCTGAGGTTGAGGCTGTCGAGGAGAAGGTCATCGAGGTCGCAGAGGCCACCGGGCCTAAGGCCGAGAAGACCGCCGAGGTTGAGGGGGTCGTCGCCGAGGCCGAGGTCCCCAGGCCCAAGCCCGCAGAGACCGCCCCCGCCGAGCCTGAGATTGAGCCCGAGCCCGAAGAGAGCCCCGTCCCCGAGTCCTGGGCGCGCGACGACGCGCCCGCCGCGACCGAGGATGAGCCCGCCGCGGCCGATCTCGAGGACGAGCCGGGGGCTGCCGCGGAGCCGGAGCCCGCCGCCGAGGAGCCCGAGCTCGAGAAGACCGTCGCCTTCGAGGCCGTCCCGGAGCCCCAGCCCGAGCCCGCCGCGGCGCCGGAGCCCCAGCCGGCCCCCGAGGAGCCCGCGCCCGCGCCGGAGCCCGCCGAGCCCCAGCCCTCCTTGTTCGACCGCGCCCGCGCCTCCGTCTCCGGCCAAGCCCATCGCGCCGCGGACGCCTTCCCCACGTCAAACGACCAGCGCGCCCTCATCGGCATCGGCGCCCTCGCCGCCGTGTTGGCCGTCGCGTTTCTCGTCTATGTCTCCCTGGGCTGGTTTGGCCCGTTTGCGGATCGCAGCTACGTGGCCCCCGAGGTCCAGCCTCCCTCGGACGGCAGCATCGAGCCGCTGCAGCCCCAGGAGGACGAGGAGCCCGAGCTCGCCATCGAGGGCGGCCCCGAGGTGCGCTCCTCCTACCCCGAGTACAGCTGGGCCGAGCTCTCCCAGATCTCCGCGCTGATCTCCGCCGCCGAGAGCGACGAGACGGGCATCCAGATCGCCGCCCACTACAACCTCTGCGGCGCGGACGGCACGATCGGCGTCGACAGCACCAAGTCGCTCGAGCTCTCCACGGGCGCGAGCGTGCCCATCGCGATCGCCGGCTTCCGGCACGACACCCGCTCCGACGGCACCGGCCTCGCGGGCATCAGCTTCGTGGCGCGCGGCTCCGTGGGCACCGAGCCCATGAACGCCCTCGCGCAGACCGCCGGCGGCTGGGAGGGCTCGACGCTGCGCGCCTGGGTCAACGAGGGCTTGCTCGCGCAGCTTCCCGCCGAGCTCGCCGACCTTCTCGTCCCCGTGGACAAGACCACCAACCCCGTCGCCGGCTCCGGGACCACCGCGCAGAGCGTGACCTCGGACCGCGTCTGGCTGCTCTCCTACTCCGAGATCGTGGGAGAGGTCCCCGCGGGCAACAAGCGCTACGGCATCTATCAGCCCGAGGGCGAGCAGTACAGCCTGTTTGCCCAGCTCGGCGTGACCGGCGCGGAGTCCGCCCCGCAGGTCGCGCTGGCCTCGGGCGAGTACTGGTGGGAGCGCAGCCCCGAGCAGACCAACTCCACGTGGTTCATGTGCGTCTCGCCGGACGGCGACACGGGCTACGGGCACCGTCCCGCCACCCCCGACGCCGTGGTCATCGGCTTCTGCCTGTAGGGGCTCGCAGTGGGCGTCTCCCGGCAGCGCGTCGGTTGGGCCCGGCTGTTCCCGGCTTGTGCGCAAAAAACGGTCGGACAGAATCGGCGAGCGGAAAACACGAGCCAGCAAGCTGAAAAGTGCCGCCTTCACTCCCAAATAGTTAGGGAGGGGGTCGGCATAATCCTTCTGGGGTCTTGACTTTGAAACTTACAATGTGATGCCAAGTCTACCTGTGGGAACGAGCGGCAAGACCGCAGCTATACAGGCTCGAAGAGCCGTTGGTAGAGACTCGGAGGGCCTTCGCAAAAGGAGGTTGGAAGTCATGAGCGCCTTCAGGAGAAAAAGTTGTCTGGGCGCCGGGGGGGGGGTGCGTCGTAGGGCCTCACTTCTGGTAGGGGTGCTGACCCTTGCGATCGCCGCGGTGCTCGGGGCGCCGGCGATTGCGCGCGCCATTGATGAGGATGTGCTCGCTCGCCACGTTGTTGCCGGCGAGACGCCCAATGGGACTACGATTGACCTGTTCGACTATTGGATCACGGGCTCCGAAGATGCGGACAATGCGGACTCGACTGCGGACGATCTCGAGCGTGGCATCAACCAAGGCCACGCGCTCAAGTTTGGTAAGAGCTTTGCCGATGACGTCGAGGTTGAAGAGTGGAACAAGTGGACGGGTACCGGTAAGACAGCGGGTGAGGGCGTCATCCCGTACTACGGCATCGTGCAGAACACCCTGGGTGCAGATGGCTTCCCCGTCCTGAGCGATGCGGTTACGGGCGGGAGGAACGAGTCGCTCGCGTATCTCTTTGACGCGGATCTCCCTGACGATAAGATTTCCGGCCGCAAGTCGTTTGCCAGCGTGGGCGGCTTGCTCAAGGTGACGGAGCAGGACGGCTACTACATCTACGACAGCTCTGAGAACTTTGCCGAGTTTGATGAGAGCACCGGTCAGTTCACGCTGTACGACGCTCCTGGCGTGAAGGACGATCCCGACAAGGTCGCCTCGGCCACTATGGGTCAGTTTTTCCCGTTCAACACCGGAGAACAGGTCTTTGGCGAAGAGAAGGACGGGAAACTTATAACCACCGTTGACTCCCAGGCCCAGGAGCTCAACCACTACTTTGGCCTTGCGATGACCACGAACTTTGTCCAGGAGCACGGTGGCCACACCAAGGAGGATGGGCAGACGCCGGTCACCTATGAGTTCACCGGAGACGACGACGTCTGGATCTTCATCGACGGCGTGCTCGTGGGCGACCTCGGCGGCATCCACGACGCCGCATCCATCAAGATCGACTTCTCCAACGGCAGCGTGGTGGTGAACGAGGGCTCTCTGGTTTCGGGTGCCGAGAAGAGCACGACCCTTAGGAAGCTTTTTAAGGTTGCCAATAAGGAAGATTCGGTTAAGTGGGCCGACAACAACTCCAACACCTTCGCTGACGATACCTATCACGAGCTCAAGTTCTTCTATCTCGAGCGCGGTAACTTCGCTTCGAACATGAAGCTCAAGTACAACCTCAAGACCGTCCCCGAGACCAACATCACCAAGGTCGACCAGCTCGGCGAGCCTTTGGCGGGGGTCGGGTTCACGGTCTGGAATTGGACGAATGGGGTCGCTGATGCTGAGCAAATATGCTCAGCGACTACCGATGCGCAGGGCAATCTGACGTTGCGTGACGACAACGGTGCGCCCATCACGCTCGAGCAAATCTATGCGGAGTACGCCAACCAAGGTGCGCAGGACGAATCTGAGAAATGCAAGATTCGCCTCATCGAGACGAATACACTAAATGGCTACCGTTCGCCTGCCGGCGACTTCACGATCGACCTACGCATCGAGAAGTGCGCTGCGACGGGCAACGCTGGCCATGAGCCGGTCTATCTGCTCCTCTCCGACGATCAGTGGGGGACCGGCGCCTACGCCATGTCCAAGGTCACGGTGACCGCTCCCAATGAGGTGGAAGCTAACGGAGCGCCGATTGAAGATAATGCCCTGCGCGACGGCACGCTTTTCGCTGTCATTCAGAAAAAGGTTGGAAACGAGTGGCTGCCTGTTTACGGAGATCCTCTGGGCGGCTGGCATGTCACCCAGCCCACGTCGAGCCTGGAGGGGTACTGGCAAAACATCAAAACTGCCGCCAAGGCGACTCAGGCCGTCTTTGAGATTGCATCATCGGGTGCCTATCAAACTGAGGTTTCCTCGCTTCCGGGTGACGTGCTCGAATATACCTTCTTCAATAACGATGGAGGGCAGTATAGGGGCAGGTATTATTTCACGGAAGCATCGAGTCTCGACGGTATATCGAGCGATAATACGTGGGAGGTCGACAATCCCGACGCCTTCACGCGCGAGTTCTCCGCACGCGTGTACGTGACCAACATCGTGAACCGTCTCATCGTGCAGAAGCTCAACGAGCAGGGCGAGCCGGTCAACGGCGCGAAGATGGCCATCTGGGCCAACGAAGACGTGACCGTCGACGCTGATGGTGTCGCGACGGTGAATGAGGGCGCCGAGCCGCTACTTGTTGAGGACACGCGGCGCCTGAACAAGTACGACGGAGAGGGCGAGGTCGCCGACTCCATCGACCTCGACGGCGCGTGCATCTTCTCGCACCTTACTACGGGCATCTACTGGGTTGGCGAGTACCAGGCGCCCGAGGGTTACACCAAGAACCCGACGCTCAGCAAGGTCATCGTTGACTCTACCGGCGTCTACGCAGACGCGGGGGCTGCGGACGACGGCGTGACCGTCCAGCGTGGCGTGGGGCGCATCGTGCGCTCGATGGTGCAGTTTGCGACCGACGATGACATCGATGTGACGCTCCACAACATCGTGGCCACCCCGGAGCTGTGCTCCTATGAAGAGCCGGCACCGGGTAATACCGAGGGGTCCTTGGTCAAGGACGAGGCCGCGGAGACGCCGAGTCCCGTGCACCTCGAGTTCGCCGATGACGGCGGCGCCGTGCTCGACTATGCTACCGAGGAATCGGCCGATGGCGATGGTGACGACGCCAACCAGGGCTACGTCTACACCTCCGACACCGGTATCCCCCGGCTCAAGGTGACGCAGTGCGCGGAGCACAAGCCGGCCGCTGACTCCGCGGTCGCCTGGGAAGACTTGGGTGACAGAGACCTGACGAGCCTCTTCACCGGCGTGACGGTGGTGCGCATCGCGGACGTGTCCGTCGGTGACTTCAGTCTGACCAAGCGCGTCGAGGGCGAGAACGCCAACGTGACGGATAGCTTCACGTTTGACCTTTCGTTCGAGGCGCCTGAAAACGGGCTCGTGACCTACGACGACCCGTACGAGATGCCGGCGAGCCCCGTTGGGGAGCACGCCTACAGGGTGACGAACGAGGACGGCACGGTCGTCGAGTCCGGCACCCTGACCATAGGCGAGCTGCAGGCCGAGGAGCTCGCCGAGGGCGAAGGTGCGGCCCAGGAGCAGGCGACCGTCTACTACGTGACGTCCGTGACTCCAGAGGCAACGAAGGACGATGCCGAGGACGTCCCCGGAGATGACGCCGAGGATCCGTCCGCGGGTGCGGACGATGCCGAGGGCGTCACCGAGGGCAACGACGAGAGCGCGCCGCAGGAGACTCCCGGCGACGAGGCAAACGACGAAGCTGCTTCAGGCGTCGAGGGCGCGCCCGAGGACGATGCCGAGGACGTGACCGAGGGAGTTGTCGAGGGCGGCACCGAGGACGTGACCGACGAGACCGCTGAGGATGTCGCCGAGGTCAATGCCAGCAATGCCGTCGAGACCATGGCCAACGATGCTGTTGGGGGCCCGGGCGAGAGCGCTGCCGGTGACGAAGCCGGCGACGCGACCGACGGCGCTGCTGATAGCGCACCCGAGGCCGACGCTGAGGATCAGCCAACGCAGTCCACGTTTGTCCGGCAGGAGAATGGCTCCTACTCCGTCAAGCTCTCGGACGGCCAGACGCTTACGATCGAGGGGCTGACCGCCGGCACCGCGGTGACGGCGAGCGAGCAGTCCGCCGAGGGCTATACGACGACGTGGACCTCCACCCCGGCAAACGAAGGGCAGCAGACGCCCGCCGAGGGTCTGGTTGCCGAGGTCGAGATTCCCGCAAAGGAGGCTGACGCTACGCAGCACGACGCCTCAGTGACCTTCATCAACACCGTCGAGGAGGCCAAGGACCCCGACGAGGGCGACCCCGACGAGGGCGACCCTGACAATCCCGACGAGGGGGACCCCGATGAGGGAGACCCCGACAATCCCGACGAGGGCGATCCTGACGAGGGGGACCCCGACGACGGAGACAAGGATCCCGACGAGCCGGACACCCCGGACAACCCGGACCCGGTTGACCCCGACGTCCCGGTTGACCCCGACGAGCCGGACACTCCAGACGAGCCGGACACCCCGGACGAGCCGGACACCCCGGACGAGCCCGACATTCCGGATACGCCCGATGTTCCCGACACCCCGGACCAGCCCGTGACTCCCGACGTCCCGGACGAGCCGACTCCCACAGAGCCCACCATCCCCGAGGCGGGCGACACGAGCGTCCCTGCGCTCCCGCTCATCTGCCTCGCGGGAGGCGGCGCGGTGTGCCTGGGCCTCGCCCTCGCCGCCCGCAGGCGCGGAAACGACAATGGCGCTTAAGGGGAGGGAAGGCTCTTCTCTCAAGGGGGTGAGAAAGCGCATCAACGGGCGCCACGCCTTCGTTCACGAGCGCATGCTCGAGATGATCGTGCGCGAGACGATACTGCGCGGCCAGGTCAGCTTTGCAAAGGCTGACCTGGCCCGGCGCCTGGGGTGCTGCCCCAAGACCGTGGACCACGCCGTGACCCGCCTGCGCCGCGAGGGGCTCATAGAGACCAGTCCCGTCTTTGGCCCCACGGGCGCCCAGCTGCCCAGCGAGTACCGGGCAACTGCCGAGGGGGTTGCGCGCGTCGCCCTGTTCTCTGAGGAAAGGCCCGCGTAAGGCCGCCGCCCAGCGGCACACAAAACGGCCCGCCAAGAAGGCCGACCATCAAGGTCAGGTTCTTCTCGGCGGGCCGTCGTCTGTGCCGGCTGCCTGATGCGAGGTCCTCTTACCCTCGCGTCGGGGCTGCTAGGAGAGCAGTGCCGTGACGTCTCCCAGCACGCTCTCAAAGCTCACGCCGCGCACCTGGTAGTCGGGCTGGTCGGGCGTGATCTGCATGGCGTGGCGCACGAGCGCGCACGCAAACTCGACGCTCGCGGCCAGGCTCTCGCCCGCGTAGACCGCCGCGGTGAGGCCGGAGGCAAACAGGTCGCCGGTGCCGTGCAGCATGTAGGGCAGCAGCTCGCCGGAGGCCTCCTCCATCTCGCCGCCGCTCACGGCCACGTAGTTGCGGATGATCTTCTCGCCCTCGTGCACGACGCCCTTGATCACCACGGCCTTGGCGCCCATCCCAAACAGGGCGTCCATCACGCGGCGCACGTAGGCCTCGTCGACGTCCTGGCCCTCGTAGGGGATGCCCGTGAGGATCGAGGCCTCGGTGAGGTTGGGCGTGAGCAGGTCGGCACCGTCGACCAGGCCCTTCATGGCCTCGCACATCTCGTCGGTGTAGGTGGGGTACTTGGCGCCGCCGTCGCCCATCACCGGGTCGACGATGCGCAGCGCCCGGGGGTACTCGCGGTACAGGCGCAGGATGGCGTCGACCTGCTCGGCCGAGCCAAGAAAGCCGGAGTAGATGCCGTCGAGCTCGATGCCCTCCTCGCGCCAGGCGTCGAGGTACTCGTCGAGCATGGGCGTGGTGTCGTGCATGTAGAACTTGGGGAAGCGCGTGTGCGCCGAGAAGAGCGAGGTGGGGACGGGGCAGACGTCGATTCCGGCCGCCGAGAGCACCGGGATGGCGACGCCCAACGAGCACTTGCCGTAGCCGCACAGGTCGTGAACTGCGGCGACGCGCGGCAGATAACCGCCCTTGCGCTCGTACAGGTACAGATTGCTGGCTGAGTTGTTCATGGGATTCTCCTTGTCCGCGGACTGATGGACCAGCGTACAAGGGCACAGCATAGCACTCGGGCGGAGGCTCGTCCCCCGGTCGGCGCCGCGGGGTTAACAGGCCCGCAATCACGCCGCCCGCGATCGGGCGCGCTATACTGGAAAGACATATGCAGCGACGAGAGGGGATCAACATGGCAGAGCAGCCGCTCGTGGGAATCATCATGGGCTCCAAGTCGGACATGCCGACCATGGAGGCCTGCACCCAGCAGCTCGAGGAGCTCGGCGTCCCGTACGAGCTGGTCATCGCCAGCGCGCACCGTAACCCCGACAAGGTCCACGAGTGGGCCGGCTCCGCGGCCGACCGCGGCCTCAAGGTCATCATCGCCGCGGCGGGCAAGGCCGCGCACCTCGGCGGCGTCGTCGCCGCGTTCACGCCGCTGCCCATCATCGGCGTGCCCATGAAGACCTCTGACCTCGGCGGCATGGACTCTCTGCTCTCCATGGTCCAGATGCCCTCCGGCGTGCCCGTGGCCTGCGTCGCCATCAACGGCGCCAAGAACGCCGCCATCTACGCCACGCAGATCCTCGGCGCCACGATGCCCGAGTACCGCGAGAAGATCGTCGAGTTCAAGCGTCAGATGGCCGAGGCCTAGGGGTCGCCGCGCATGGCCTCGCACTTCAGACAGCCCGGGGACGACCCGGGCGCCACGCGCCCGTCCGGCCCGGCGCTCTCGGGCAACCCCCGCAAGGCGCTCCACACGCGCCGCGGCGGAGACGAGTCCTACCACGCCCCCGACGGAAACCCCCACGCCGCCGGCATGCCCCACGAGGCGTCCGGCTTTGTCGCGGTGGTGAGCGAGCCCGAGGGCAAGGCCCATCGTCACGACCGTCGCCGCAAGGAGCCGCACTTCCGGGAGACCGACCCCTACGACCTCTCGGGCCGCAGGAGCCGCGACCCGTGGAAGCGCGCCGCTCGCGTGATCTCCGTCCTGCTGTTTATTGTGGGCGTGGGCCTGATCGTGGCGGCCGCAGGCATGTGGCTGAACAACCGGATGCAGTACGCCGAGCAGGACCGCATCAACGAGGAGCTGGCCACCTACGCCGACGTCTCCACCAACGGCTCCACCCCGCCGCAGGTGGACTGGGCGGGCCTCAAGGCCGTCAACGACGAGGTGGTGGGCTGGGTCCAGATTCCCGGGACGGCGGTCAACTTCCCCGTCTACCAGGCGTCTGACAACGAGAAGTACCTGCACACCAGCGCCGAGGGGGAGTACTCGCTCGGTGGGCAGGTCTTCATGGACTACGAGAACACCGCGCCCGGCATGGTGGACGCGCAGACCATAATCTACGGGCACCACCTGCGCAACGGCGCCATGTTCAAGCCCATCTCCGACATGGAGAACCAGGAGATGTTCGACAGCGTCTCGACGGTCTGGTACGTGACCGAGTCGGCCACCTACGAGCTCGAGCCGCTGATGCTCTACCAGACCGACTCCAGCGACGCCAACGTGCGCCGCTTCGCCTTTGCCTCCCCCGAGGAGCTCACCGCCTACCTCACCGATCTTCTCGGCCGCGCGACCACGAGCCGCGCCGACGCCGCCGAGCGCATCCCGGGCGTCTCCCAGGTGCTCTCGCTGTGCACCTGCAACTATGACGACGGCGACTCCGGCCGCACGGTGCTCGCCTGCATTCCCAAGGGGGCGAGCGCGCAATGAGCATCGAGACTGCCGAGAAGGACCTCCCGCAGGGCCTCCACGAGGAGTGTGGCGTCTTTGGCGTGTGGGCGCCCGGCCGCGACGTGGCCCGCATCACCTACTTTGCCCTCCGCGCGCTGCAGCATCGCGGGCAGGAGTCCGCGGGCATCGCGGTGGGAGACGGGCGCTCGGTGCTCGTGCGCAAGGACCTTGGCCTGGTGACGCAGGTCTTCTCGGACGCCGACCTCACCGCGATGTCGGGGCGGGTCGCGTGCGGGCACTGCCGCTACGGCACCGCGGGGGCCCGGGGCTGGGAGGCGGCGCAGCCGCACCTCTCCACGATCAACGACGTGATCATCGCGCTGGCGCACAACGGAACGCTCGTGAACTTTGACGCGCTGCGCCGTGAGCTCATCGAGATGGGGATCCCCTTTAGGTCAAACACCGACTCCGAGGTGGCGGCCAAGCTCATCGGCTACTTCACGCAGCGCGCGGGGCGGCTGCGCACGGGCATCGCGCACACGATGCGCATGCTCGAGGGCGGCTACGCGATGGTGCTCGTGCGCGAGAACGCGCTCTACGCGTTCCGCGACCCCCACGGCATCCGCCCGCTGGTGCTGGGGCGCCTGGGCGACGACGGTTGGGTCGTGGCGAGCGAGACCTGCGCGCTCGACATCGCCGGCGCCAAGTTCGTGCGCGAGATCGAGCCCGGCGAGATCGTGCGCGTCTCCGAGGACGGGTTGCGCTCGGAGCGCGGCTGCCAGCCGGGCTGCCGGGCAAACTGCATCTTCGAGCACGTGTACTTCTCGCGCCCCGACTCCGTGCAGGACGGGACGAGCTTCTATCTGATGCGGCACAACATGGGCCGGCAGCTCGCCCGGGAGACCCCGGTGGACGCGGATCTCGTGATCTCGGTGCCGGACTCCGGGACCCCGGCGGCCGAGGGCTTTGCCCAGGAGCTGGGGATTCCCTTTGGCACGGGCCTCATCAAGAACCGCTACGTTGCGCGCACCTTCATCCAGCCTACCCAGGAGCTGCGGCAGATGGGCGTGCGCCTCAAGCTCAACGCGCTGCCGGACGTGGTGCGCGGCAAGCGGCTCGTGATGGTGGACGACTCGATTGTCCGTGGCACCACGAGCCGCCAGATCGTCCGGATGCTCAAGGAGGCCGGGGCGACCGAGGTGCACGTGCGCTCGGCCTCGCCGATGGTCGCGTGGCCTTGCTTCTACGGCATCGACACGGGCAGCCAGGACCAGCTCATCGCCGCGAGGATGACGCTCGACGAGATCCGCTCCCACATCGAGGCGGACTCCGTGGGATTTCTCTCCATCGAGGGGCTTCTCGCCTGCGTTCCCGGCGGGGAGGCCCATGGCTACTGCAAGGCCTGCTTCACGGGCGAGTATCCCGTTGAGATCCCGCGCTCGTACTGGGAGGACCGGTTCTTGCCGGGGTTCGAGCCCAACAACCTCACCGAGGCGTCCAGGACGTCTCGGATGCCGCTCGCGGACGCGCAGAGCGTCATGATGGGAGAATAGGCGCGGGCCTTCGCGCGCCTTCGACAGAAAGGACCAAGATGGCCGACAACACCAAGCACGTGAGCTACGAGGACGCCGGCGTCGACACCGCCGAGGGCGCCCGCGCCGTCGACGCGATCAAGGCGGCCGTCGCGGCCACCAACCGACCTGAGGTCATCGGCGGGCTCGGCGGGTTTGGCTCGTGCTTCTCGGCCGCCGCGCTCAAGGACATGGAGGAGCCGATCCTGGTCTCCGGCACCGACGGCGTGGGCACCAAGCTGGCCATCGCCCAGCTGCTCGACCGTCACGAGACCGTGGGCGAGGACCTCGTCGCCATGTGCGTGGACGACATCGTCCCGATGGGCGCCGAGCCGCTGTTCTTCCTCGACTACGTGGCCATCGGCAAGCTGCGCGCCGAGCACGTGGCCAAGATCGTGGGCGGCATCGCCGAGGGCTGTCGCAAGTCCGGCTGCGCGCTGGTGGGCGGCGAGATGGCCGAGCACCCCGGCGTCATGGCCGCTGACGACTACGACCTCGCCGGGTTTGTGGTGGGCGTCGTGGACCGTCCCAAGATGATCGGGCCGGACAAGGTGCGCGAGGGCGACGTCATCCTCGGCCTGCCGAGCTCGGGCATCCACTCCAACGGCTACTCCCTGGTGCGCAAGGTCGCCATCGAGGGCAAGACGGTCGAGGAGCTCGAGACGCCGCTGCCCGAGCTGGGCGGCGAGTCGCTCGCCGACGCCGTGATGCGCCCGACCACGATCTACGCCGGCAAGCTCCTGGCCGCCTTGCGCGCCGGCGCGCCCATCCACGCGATGGCGCACATCACCGGCGGCGGCATCACCGAGAACCTGGACCGCGCGATGCCCGAGGGGCTCGACGCGCTGGTGTACCGCGGCGGCGAGGCGGGTCCCGCCTGGGACGTCCCGCCGGTCATCACCTACATGATCCGCGAGGCCGGCCTCACGCTCGAGGAGGCGTACCGCACCTTCAACATGGGCGTGGGCATGGCCATCGTGTGCGCGCCCGAGGACGAGGCCGCGGTGCGCGAGGCGCTGGTCGCGCAGGGTCTCGCGCCGTTTGAGGTTGGCCGCGTCATTGCCGGCGAGGCGGGCGCCAAGGGGAAGGTCGTGTACGACGATGAGCGATAGGGCTGCGGGCGCGCCCGCCATCAGGCTGGGCGTCCTCATCTCCGGCAGCGGGACCAACCTGCAGGCCATTATCGACCGCATTGCCGACGGCACGCTCGACGCTTCGATCGAGCTCGTCGTGAGCTCGCGCCCGAGCGCCTTTGGCCTCAAGCGCGCCGAGGCGGCCGGCCTGCAGACGCTTACCCTCTCCAAGGAGATCTACGCCGATCCCGAGCAGGCGGACGAGATCATCGCCGCCGAGCTCTCGCGCCGCGACGTTGACTACGTCATCATGGCCGGCTACATGCGCAAGGTGCACGACCCGATCCTCGCGGCGTTTCCCAACCGGGTGGTCAACCTGCACCCGGCGCTGCTGCCGAGCTTCCCGGGCGCCCACGCCATCCAGGACGCCTATGACCGCGGCGTCAAGGTCACGGGCGTGACAGTGCACTTCGCCAACGCCGACTACGACGCCGGTCCCATCATCGCCCAGCGCGCGCTGCCGGTGGAGGAGGGTTGGTCGGTCGACGAGCTCGAGGCGCACATTCACGAGATCGAGCACGAGCTCTACCCCGAGGTCGTGGGCCTGCTCGCCGCCGGGCGTGTCCACGTGCGCCCCGACCTCACCGTGGCCATCGACTCCGAGTAGGCGCGACAGACCAGAGACTTCCAGAGGGGCGCGGGCACGCTGCCGTGCGGCAGCGGGCCCGTGCCCCTCTTGCGCGTCCGGCGGCGTGCAAAAGTGGCGTTCGATCCATATTTGGGCCGCGCGAAAAACAAAACCCGCCTTCGATCCATGCGATTTTGGCCCTCTGCGGAGCGGCTGCAAAACGCCAACAGGCATTTTGCAGTAAGAGATGGCTAACAGCTCGCTCGAAGCGGCTCTGAGGCGAATAATCTCATGGATCGAAGGCCGGTTTTGTTCTGGCGGGTCGGGAAAAATGGATTGAAGGGCGATTTTGCAGCCGCCGCGACGCGGCGCGCTACCGGCGCTCGAGCGTGACCACGCTTTCGACGTGCTTGGTGTGCGGGAACATGTCCACCGGCGCCACGCGCGTGAGGCGGTATCCCCGCTCTCGCAGCAGCTCGAGGTCGCGCGCCTGCGTGATCACGTTGCAGCTCACGTAGACCACGCGCCCCGGCGCGAGCGCCGCCACCCCGGCGAGGAACTCCGGCGTGCTCCCGGCCCTCGGCGGGTCCATGATGACGACGTCGAAGCGCTCCTCGCGACCCGCCCCCGCCATCCATGCCGTGGCATCCGCGGCGACGAAGCGACACCGCTGCGCGACCCCGTTGGCCTCGGCGTTGCGCCGCGCGCAGGCGACGGCGCCCGAGACCTGCTCCACGCCCACCACCTGCGCGTCCGGGCTTTCGGCCGCGGCGCAGATGCCGATGGTGCCCGTGCCGCAGTAGGCGTCGAGCACGCGCCGCGCGCCCGCGGCGCCCTCGAGCGCCAGCCGGTAGAGGACCTCGGTCTGCGCGGGGTTGGTCTGGTAGAAGCTCGTGGGGCCAATCTCGAAGGTACACCCGAGCAGCCTGTCGTGCATGTGGCCGGGGCCATAGAGCGTGTGGCACCGCCGGCCTAGGATCGCGTTGGTGCGGCGGTCGTTCACGTTCTGCACGATGCTCGTGACCTCGGGGCACGCCGCGCGCAGCTCGGAGACCAGGCGCTCGGCGCCGCGCAGCTCGTCCACGCGCGTGACGAGCGTGAGCAGCACGTCGTCCGTCGCGTAGCCGCAGCGCACGACGGCGTGGCGCAGCACGCCCACGCCGCGGTCCTCGTCGTAGGGCGGGATGTGCAGGCGCTCGGCGGTTTGGGCGACGGCGCCCAGGATGCGCCGAGCGCGCGGGTCCTCGACCAGGCAGTCCCGGCACGGCACGATGCGATGCGTGCCGGCGGCGTAGAACCCGCAGAGCACGCGACCGCGGGCCCCGTGCGCAAACGGCGTGGCGGCCTTGTGGCGGTAGCGCAGCGGCTCGTCCATGCCGCGGATGGGCTCGAGCTCGCAGCCGTCCGCCGCCGCCATCTCGCCCAGCAGCCCCTCCACCTGCTCCTGCTTGCGGCGCAGCTGTATGGGGTAGGGAACCGCGAGCCACTCGCAGCCCCCGCAGTCGCGCGCGATCGGACAGGTGTAGGTCTTGTATCCCATGGCGTCCAGTATACCTGCCGTTCGCCGACATTCTCCCCGCGCCCGCCCCTCCCTCTTGAAAAGAAACCAACTTGATATCACAATGGCATCAGCGCACCGCGACCCATAGGGGGCCGCAGCGCCGTTGAAAGGAACCAAGATGACCGTAGAGAAGCAGGCCCGCGCCGCGTCCGGCTGGCCCATGCTCTTCGTCAACCTCGTCGCTTACGCCGCCGCCATCTGGGGCATGGTTCAGGGCATCATCATCCTCGCCTCCGCGGAGGACGCCGGCGTGCCCGCCCCCGTCACGGGCCCCGCGCTGCTCGTCGGCGGCATCGTGCTGCTCATCGTGTCCATCATCATCAGCAGCGGCTTCTTCTCGCTGCAGCCGGGCCAGGCCCGCGTGCTCGTGCTCTTTGGCAACTACGTGGGCACCGTCCGCGAGTCCGGCTTCTACTGGGTGAACCCCTTCTACAGCCACAGCCTGGGCTCCGAAGGAACCGGCGCCTCCATCGACGTGAGCCTGGAGGAGGGCACCCCGTCCGTGAAGGCCGCCGCTGCCGCCAAGGCGCTCTCCACCAAGGTCTCCCTGCGCGCCCGCACCCTCAACGGCGACCGTCTCAAGGTCAACGACAAGATGGGCAACCCCATCGAGATCGCGACCGTCGTGGTCTGGCACGTGGCCGACACCGCCAAGGCCCTCTTCGACGTGGACCACTACCCCAGCTACGTGTCCATGCAGACCGAGACCGCGCTGCGCCACGTGGCGAGCATCTACGCCTACGACCACATGGAGGACGACGACGCCTCCAACAGCTCCATCACGCTGCGCTCCAACATCGAGGAGGTCTCCGAGTCCCTCAAGGAGGAGCTCGACCGTCGCCTCGCCCCGGCCGGCGTCTCCGTGGACGACGCCCGCCTTACGCACCTCGCCTACGCGCCGGAGATCGCCCAGGCGATGCTGCGCCGCCAGCAGGCCGAGGCCATCATCGCCGCGCGCAAGAAGATCGTCGAGGGCGCGGTCTCCATGGTGGACATGGCGCTCAAGGAGCTCTCCGACGGCGGCGTGGTGGAGTTCGACGACGACCGCAAGGCCGTGATGGCCTCCAACCTGATGGTCGTGCTCTGTGGCGAGTCCGAGGCCCAGCCCGTCCTCAACACCGGCTCCCTCTACCAGTAAGGCGCCGACGTCGTGGCCGCGCGCAAGCAATATCCGCTCCGCATAGACCCGGAGGTCTGGGCGGCGGTCGAGCGCTGGGCCGCCGACGAGATGCGCAGCGCCAACGGCCAAGTCGAGTGGATCTTGCGCGACGCTCTGCGCCGCGCCGGCCGGCTTCCCAAGAAGGGCGAGGGGGGCGACGAACCCAAGAAGTGACCGTGGGGGCGGGACGGAGACGTTGCGCCCCCACCGTTCTTCTCGCCCGCTGCCCGATATGTGCGAAACGTCGCGCCCAAACGTGGGTAAGGTGATTCACATCGTGCATACACCCCGTTCAAGGGAGGCATCATGGCTGCAAAGGGAACCGAGAAGGTCAAGAACGTGGTCCTTGTGGGCCAAGGCGGCGTGGGCAAGACCATGCTGGCCGAGGCCATGCTCCACCTGACGGGCCGCACCACCCGTCTGGGCGGTCACGCCGGCACCAAGCCCACGCTCGACTACGACGGCGAGGAGGGCGAGCGCGGCTTCTCCATCTCCACCGCCATCGCCCCGATCGTCTGGGAGGGCACCCGCCTGAACGTGCTCGACGCCCCCTGCTACCCCGACTTCGTCGGCGACGCCTACGCGGCCATGAGCGCCTGCGAGACCGCCGTCTTTGTCGTGGACGCGGCCTCGGGCCCGGGCACCATCACCACCCGCCTGTGGTACGCCGCCGAGGAGCTCAGCCTCGCGCGCGCGCTGTTCATCAACCGCCTCGACCGCCCCGACGCCGACTTTGACGTCGCCTTCGCCGCGCTCCAGGAGCGCTTTGGCACCAACCTCGGCGCCGTCACCATCCCCATGGGCTCCGGCGAGGCCTTCCAGGGCATCATCGACGTCGTCCACATGAAGGCGCGCCACCTCGAGAACGGCAAGCCCGTGGTCGAGGACGTCCCCGCCGAGTTCGTCGACGCCGCCGAGGCCGCCCGCGCCCAGCTCACCGAGCTCGTCGTCGAGGCGGACGACGAGGTCATGATGAAGTACCTCGAGGGCGAGGAGGTCACCCAGGACGAGCTCGAGGGCCTGCTCGCCAAGGCCATCCGTGAGCGCGTCTTTGTCCCGGTCTTCTCCGGCAGCTGCGTGCGCGAGGAGGGCGTCATCTCCTTCATGGACGCCGCCGTGGCCTGGTTCCCCACGATGGCCGACTTTGGCCGCATCCCGCTGGTCAACGGCGAGCAGCTCGACATCTCCGAGGATGACGAGCGACCCGTGGTCTTTGCCTTCAAGTCCCTCAACGACCCGCAGAACGGCCGCCTCTCCTTCCTCAAGGTCCTCGCCGGCACCATCACGCCGGGCATCGAGCTCACCAACGCCCGCACCCGCAAGACCGAGCGTCTCGGCCACCTCTACCAGATGTGCGGCAAGGAGACCACCGACGTCCAGTCCGCAGCCGCTGGCGACATCGTCGTGGTTCCCAAGCTCGAGGCCATGACCGGCGACACCCTGTCCGTCACGGGCAAGGTCGAGGCCGCCGAGTTCCGCTTCCCCAACTCGCTCTATCGCATCGCCATCGAGCCCGACTCCCGCGGCACCGAGGGCAAGCTCTACGCCTTCCTCGAGAAGAGCGCGGACGCCGACCCCACCCTCAAGGTCGAGCGCGACGAGGACACCGGCCAGACCGTCATCTCCGCCATCGGCGAGGCGCAGGTCAGCGTCCTTCTCGACCGCCTCGAGGACCGCGCCGGCATCACCGCCCACACCGTGGCGCTCAAGATCCCGTATCGCGAGACCATCCGCCGCGTCGCCTCCGCCCAGGGCCGCCACAAGAAGCAGACCGGCGGCGCCGGCCAGTACGGCGACTGCTGGCTGCGCATCGAGCCCAACCCGGGCGCCGGCTACGAGTTTGCCGACGAGGTCGTGGGCGGCCACATCCCGCGCGGCTTCATCCCGGCCATTGACAAGGGCGTCCAGGAGACCATGCGCGAGGGCGTGCTCGCCGGCTACCCGATGATCGACGTCAAGGTCGCCGTCTACGAGGGCTCCTACCACCCCGTCGACTCCAACGAGATGGCGTTCAAGACCGCCGCGCGCATCGGCTTCCAGAAGGCCGTCGAGCAGGCCGAGCCCGTCCTGCTCGAGCCCATGGCGCACCTGCGCATCACCGTGCCCGAGAGCTACGCCGGCTCCGTGATGGGTGACGTCTCTGCCTCCCGCGGCCGCGTCGAGGGCATGGAGGCCGGCACCGGCGCCACCGCCGGCGAGACCACCGTCGTCGCGACCATCCCGTACGCCGAGGTCACCGACTACGCCACCCGCCTGCGCTCGCTCTCCCGCGGCACCGGTGAGTTTGAGCTCGAGGTCTCCGGCTACGAGCAGGTCCCGCACGACATCCAGCAGAAGCTCGCGGCCGAGTACGCCGCCCGCCGCGCCGCCGGCGAGAAGTAGTCTGCAAATTGGGGACAGTCCCCAAATAACAGAGCCCCCACGCGGGCGGTCGGTCCTCGGGGTCCGGCCGCCCGCAGTTGGGTAAAATGCCTCTAGCCGGCTAACAAATAAGGCCGTCATCCCACAGGAGGTCCCATGCTTTCCGCAGTTCAGATCAAGCCCGACGTCTACTGGGTCGGCGCGCTCGACTGGAACGCGCGCGAGTTCCACGGCTACACCACCGAGGCGGGCATCACCTACAACGCCTACCTCATCCTCGACGAGAAGGTCACCCTCATCGACACCGCCAAGGTCACCTTCAAAGACGAGCTGCTCCAGCGCATCTCTTCGGTGATCGACCCGTCCAAGATCGACGTCCTCGTTGCCAACCACGTGGAGATGGACCACTCCGGCTCCACGCCCATGATCCACGAGCTCGCCCCCGGCGCCGAGATCTACTGCTCCGCCCCGCAGGGCGTCAAGAACATGACCGCCCATTACGGCGACCTGGGCTATCACGGCGTCAAGACCGGCGACACCCTGTGCATCGGCAAGCGCACCCTGACCTTTGTCCAGACCCCGATGGTCCACTGGCCGGACAACATGGTGACCTACGACGCCTACGACAAGATCCTCTTCTCCAATGACGCCTTTGGCCAGCACTTTGCCAGTTCCGCACGCTTTGACGACGAGAACGACCTCTGCGAGATCATGCACCAGGCGCGCAAGTACTACGCCAACATCGTTCAGCCCTACCGCGCCCAGGCCACGGCTGCCGTGAAGGCCGTGCGCTCCCTCGGGCCGGACGCGCTCGACATGATCTGCCCGGCGCACGGCGTGATCTGGCGCAGCCACGTCGAGGACATCCTGCGCGCCTACGAGGAGGACTTCGTCTCCGGCGCCGTCAAGGAGCGTGCCGTGGTGGTCTACGACTCGATGTGGCACTCCACCGAGAAGATCGCCCGCGCTCTCGTTGACGGGTTCCTGGCCGCCGGCGTGCCCGCGCAGCTGATGGACCTCAAGGAGAACCACATCTCCAACGTCATGGACGTCTTCCTCGACTGCAAGTACGTCTGCGTGGGCTCGCCGACCCTCAACAGCCAGATGCTACCCACCGTGGCGAGCTTCCTCACCTACATGAAGGGCCTCTCGCCCAAGAACGACAACCGCGTGGGCCTGGCCTTTGGCTCTTACGGCTGGGCGCCGCTTGGCCCCAACAACGTGGGCAAGGAGCTCGAGGCTGCCGGCTTCCAGCTCCCTGAGAAGACCTTCGCCGTGAACTGGATCCCGAGCGAGGAGCAGCTCACCGAGGCACGCGACCTCGTGGCTAAGCTCGTGGGCTAACCAAGGCGCGACATACGCGAGAAGAGGCCGTCCGGGCATGCTCGGGCGGCCTTTTCTACATTCGCTCAAAGCATGAACAAGGTTTCGACAAATGTAGAAAAATAAAGGACAAGATAAATAGCTTTTACAAAATCAGATCTCCTGGCATACTTAACGCTAGAGTTGTGTTACAAAGCTAGGAGGTTAAGTTGATAGTAGGATATGAGTCAGCGCTCAACTATTGGAGAAATATAAGGGTCGCGCACGAGGGACGCAGCGTGGCGGAGCCCGCCGGAAAGACCTACGGAGCGCGGGCGCTCTCCGTCTCGGAGCGGGCAGGCCTCGCGCTTGACCTGTGTGACAGCGAGGCGCCCCTCAAGGTTGTCTTGAGGGGGCGGGAGGGGCGGCACGGAGCGGCACGCGTCGAAGATCACGTCTGGCGAGGCCCGCTGACCGACGAGCATCTAGTTGGCCTGGGTGACGACATCTCCGTGTGCAGGATGCCCGTGGTCTTCTGCCAGCTCGCCTCGAGCTGGGACACCATCGAGCTCGCCGAGCTTGCCTGCGAGATGGCGGGGGCCTACGCGCTCACCCCCTGGTCAAACGAGGGGAGCGCGGGCGACGTCGAGCCGCTCGCGAGCCTCGCCGACCTTCAGGGCTACGCAAAGGCCGCCCGGGCCCTGCGCGTCCGAGGGGCGGTCCGGGCCCTGTCGGCCCTTGCGCTCGCCGTCGAGCGCTCGAACTCGCCGAGGGAAACGAGCGTGGCGATCTTCTTCCTCCAGAGCCGCGCGCGTGGTGGCGCAGGGCTCGTGGGCTTTGCCATGAACAAGCGCATTGACCTGCCCGATCGGCTTGCCGAGGCCTTTGGGCAGAAGACTATCGTCCCAGACTTTTCCTGGGAAAACGGGACCGTGGTGGAATACGACAGCACTCAGGAGCACCTGTCTCCCGCGGCGCGGGCCCGAGACGAGGCAAAGCGGCGCATATACCAGGATGAGGGTATGGACTGTCTGACGCTCACCAACGGAATCCTGAGGAGCAATGCCCTGCTCGACCACTTCGTGAGCGACTTGGAGCGGAGCCTGGGCCTGAGCCGGCGGCCCCCGAGCGCCCGCATGGCGCAAAGCAGAAGGGACCTGCGGGAGCGGCTGTTCGGAACGGAGTCGCAGGAGGCGGCCCTCAAGGAGCTCAGCGGCGGAGCACTCGGCTCGTGAGCGCAAAAGTGGCGCTCAATCCATATTGAGGCGCGACGCGGAACAAAACCCGCCTTCGATCCATGGAAAAATGGCCGCGCGCGGGGTCTTGCGGGCGCCGCCGCCAGCGTTTTCCCAGATGATCGTTCGAGCGGGCGCCGCCGAGGGGCGCGTGACCCCTCAAAAGCCATGGATCGAAGGCGACTTTTGTCCCGCGACCCATCGGAATATGGATTGAAGGGGCGTTTTGCAGCCTTGCGACAACCTGGGGGACAACGTTGTGGTGTATGCGCGTTCGACCTGATAAAATCAATCCATTGTGTCGAGGGCCCCATCGTCCCGGCCCGCGGCACGCATCTGATCCCCGACCGAGGAGGTTGCGCACAGGCGCATGGACGTAGCCATTAGCATCGTTGTCACGTTTCTGCTCACGCTCGCAAACGGTTATTTCTCAGCCTCAGAGCTGGCCGTCGTCTCCGCCAAGCGGGCAATTCTAGAACCCGAGGCAGAGGAGGGTGACAGGAGGGCAAAGGCGGCCCTGGCCCTCTCCGCTGACTCCGGCCAGTTCCTCGCAACCATCCAGGTAGCCATTACGCTCGTCGGCTTTGCCTCCGCGGCGTTTGCCTCCACGAGCCTTTCCGACCCGCTCGGCATGTGGTTCGAGAGCTTCGGCGTGCCCGACGGCATCTCCGACGCCCTCGCCCCCGTCATCATCACGCTCCTCGTGTCCTACCTCTCCATCGTGGTGGGCGAGCTCGTCCCCAAGCGCATCGCGCTCGCTGATTCCGAGGGCGTGGCAAAGTCCGTCTCGGGCGTCATCCGTGCGTTCATGCACGTGGCCCGACCCTTCGTCTGGCTGACCTCCAAGTCTGCCGCCGGTCTCTCCGCCCTTCTGGGCGTCGCCTCCGCCGACGAGCGTGACAGCTTCTCCGAAGAGGAGATTAAGTATATGGTGACGGACGCCGACGAGCTCACCGACCAGGAGAAGTCGATGATCCACGAGGTCATCGACATGGGCGACACCATCGCCCGCGAGGTCATGGTCCCGCGCGTCGACATGACGGCCATGGAGGACACCTCCACGCTCACCGAGGTCCTCGCCGTCATGCGCCGCACCGGCTACTCCCGCATCCCGATCTTCCACGAGTCCGTCGACCGCATCGTGGGCATCGCCCACATCAAGGACATCATCAGCCCGATCCTGGACGAGGGCCGCGCCTCCGACCCCGTTGCCGGCCACGTGCGCTCCGC
The DNA here is from genome assembly GCF_002159495.1 of Olsenella sp. An293. Classification (GTDB taxonomy): domain Bacteria; phylum Actinomycetota; class Coriobacteriia; order Coriobacteriales; family Atopobiaceae; genus Thermophilibacter. Next base: position 28,944 of record NZ_NFIT01000002.1, on the reverse strand, counting down.
CGACTTTGTCCCTGACACCAAGGACATTATCCCGCTGCTCTCCGAGATGCAGTCCAGCCACGATCAGATGGTCATCGTCGTCGACGAGTACGGCGGCACGGCGGGCATCATCACCATCGAGGACATCGTCGAGGAGGTCGTGGGCGAGATCGAGGACGAGTTCGACCCCGACAACAAGTACCTCACCAAGCTCTCCGACCGCGAGTGGCTCGTCGACGGCCGCTTCTCCATCGACGACGCCATCGAGCTCGGCTGGCCCATCGAGGACAGCGAGGAGTACGAGACCGTCGCCGGCTTCGTGCTCGAGCTCGCCGACAAGGTCCCTCACCCCGGCGACATCATCGAGAAGGACGGCTTCCAGTTCCGCGTCCAGTCGATGCGCGGCCGTCGCCTCTCCATGCTCCGCGTCGTGGCGCCCGAGCCCGCCGCCGAGGATGCCGAGACTGACGCTGACGGGGATAAGCCGGCCGACTCCGAGAAGGAGTAGGCCGGACCCCGCGACATTCATTACAATGGTCAAAGGTACGCCGCCCGCCGCTCCCGGTGGGCCTGACACGAGGGGGAGCCGGGCGATGGCTCAGCTTTTCGAGATCAAGAAGGTGATCGTCGGCCCGAGGAACCTCGAGGCCATCGTGGAGCTCGCGCCGAGCGCGCCGCTCATGACCAGCGAGGACCCCAAGGGCACCGAGCTCGTGCTCGACCTCATGCCGGGGCTCGCCGACCACCTCTGCCTGGGCGACTCCTCGTCCAGCTTTGGCGAGGTCGTAGAGGACACCGAGCTCGCTCACCTGCTCGAGCACGTGACCGTCGAGCTGCTCGCCCGCACCGACGTGGCGGGAGACGTCTCCTCCGGCCTGACAACGGGCCTCGGCGACGGCCTCTACCAGATTACCCTCGCCTGCCCGGATGACGTCCTGGTTGCCGGCGCGCTGTCGAGCGCGGTCTGGGTCCTCCAGTGGGCCTACTCCGGCGGCAGCGACCCGCGTCCCGACGTGGACGCCATCGTCGACGGGCTCGTCTCCCTGGTGGAGAGCCTCGGGGCCGAGGAGCCGGAGCTCGCTTCCGAGCCCGAGCCCGAGCCCATGGCCGCGCCGGCACCCGAGGCAGAGCCCGAGCTCGTGGATGACTTTGCCGACGAGCCTGAGACGGAGGACCTCACCCCCGAGCCCGAGGACGCCCCCGAGGACGAGAAGGACCCCGAACCCGGCCCCGCGGACGCCTGGGATCTCGGCGACGTCCCGCGCCCCCACCTTGTTCGCTAACACCCGCCCACCCGGCGCACTCCCGCGCCCCCAGTAGCCAGCACTGACAGGAGGATCCCATGAACAAGAAGACGGTCGGCTTCATCTTTGGCAGCATCGTCGGCGCTGCGGCTGGCGTCGTCGCGGGCGTCATGCTCGCCCCTCGCTCCGGCGCCGAGAGCCGCGCCATGGCGGCCGACGCCATGAACGACGCGTGGGACAGCGCCGTCGACACCTATGAGCGCGGCGCCGGCGTCGTCTCCGACAAGTTCAGCGGCGTGCGCCCCGTGGTCGACGCCAAGACCGACGAGCTTCGCGCCAAGGTCGACCTCGCCCGCGAGCGCATGGACCAGCTCCGCGACTCCCTCTCCGAGGCCGTCGCCGGTGCCTCCTCCCAGGTCCAGGACGCCGTGAGCTCCGTGGCCGATCGCGTCTCCGCCATGACCGACATGCCCGTCGCCGACGAGAAGCCCGCCGACGCCGTGCACGTCGAGGTCGTCGACGCCGACGACGAGACCCCCGAGGCGTAGCGCGTGACCAAGGTCAGCGAGCTCACCGGCCTGCGCGTCCTCATCCACAAGAAGACCAAGACCGCCAAGGACGGCACCGTCACCGACAAGTACCAGAAGCTCGGCAAGGTCCACAACGCGGTCTTCTCGCCCGACGGCAAGCGGGTCGTTGGCCTCATGGTCAAGCGCCCCGACGCCGTTGGCATGATCAAGCGCGAGGACTGCTTCCTCGCGCTTGACGCATACCGCCTTACGGCCGGGAGGGACCTCCTCGTGACGCGCCCCGAGGACGGCATGGACGTCGCCGCCCAGCGCCGCCTGGGGCTCAACTGGGACGCCTGCATCATCTGGTCCGGCATGGACGCCCGGACCGTGGAGGGCAAGTCCCTCGGCTACGTCTCGGACGCCGAGTTTGACGAGAAGAGCGGCGCCGTCCGCCAGTTCCTCACCACCGACGGCAGCCTCGCGCGGGCTCTTATCGGCTCGTTTGTCATCACGCCCGACATGGTCCGCGGCTATTCCGGCGGCTTCATGGTCGTCGACCCGGGCGAGCGCCCCGTCGAGCTCGACGGCGGCCTCGCGGGCGCTGCGGGCGAGGGCTACGCCCGCGCCAAGGCCAAGGGCGCCGAGGTGGGCAAGAAGGTCGGCGCTGCGGCCGGGGAAGCCGTCGACAAGGGCTCGTTCGCCCTGGGCAAGGTGCTGGGAAAGGCCAAGCGCGCCATCTCCGACGCCGCGACGCCCGAGGACGAGCCGCCCGCCGTGCCGCAGGTGCCCGCCGCCGACGTTCGCGTCGAGAAGCCCGTCGCAAGGATCGCCGAGAAGGGCGCGGACCCGGCGAACGCCCCCAAGAAGGCGCAGCCCAAGACCTACGCCCCGGCGCCGTCCGCGACGCCGAAGGCAAAGCCCGCCCCCAAGAAGAAGCCGGCCTCAACCGGCGACAAGGTCGCTCGTGCCGCCGGCAGGCAGCTCAGCGGCTTTGGCAAGATGTTCGGCTCCTTCAAGGAGGAGTTCGACAAGGCCAGAAAGTAACCCCGCGACCTGCACGTTGGGGACAGTCCCCAACGTGCTGCTAATTGGGGACTGTCCCCAACTTGCAGGTCGCGGGGTCAGTGGCGAACCTGCTCGGCGTACGAGGGCTTCTCCACGAGCGCCCCGCGGGCGTCGTCGATGGCGGTGCGCAGCTCGCCGGCGCGCTCGACGTATTGCCCGAGCACGTAGCGCAGGTCCGGCTCGGAGAGGCGCGCCACGAGCTCGCGCGCGTCCTCGATGCCCGTCCCAAAGCGCCGCGGGTCGCAGTTGGCCTCCGCGAGCTCGATGATGCGGCCAAACGTCGCCTGCTCCTCGGGGCGTACCTCGTGCAGGCGGACGATCAACTCGAGCTGCTCGAGCTCGCACATGAGCTCCCAGAGGCAAAACAGCGCCCGCTCCGCCGCGGCCCGATACCGTGCGAGCTCGGCGATCTCGGGGTCCCGCTCGTCCTTCTCGCCCAGCGAGTCGACGAAGCGGGCCGCCTGGCCGTGGACCATCTGGAAGTGCAGCAGCGTCTCCGAGGAGACGACGGTGTCCACGCGCGTGACCAGCGTGGCGCGCACGAGCTCCCAGAACCGCCCGATCATGTCGAACATCTGGCGCAGGTTGGCCACAAAGAGGCGCCGGTCGGAGCTCGGGCACACCAGGCGGTTGACGACGGAGACCGTGACGATGGCGAGCACCAGGCTCGCGAGGCGCATGCCCGTGGCGTAGGAGTCGTCGATGGAGACCGAGGCCATCGTGACCGCGTACGCCGTGGCAAAGAAGGCCGAGGTCACCGACCCCGGCGTCGAGGCGTACAGTGGCGCCACCAAGACCATGCCCAGCACGGTGATGCCCGCGTAGCCCAGGTCGAGCAGGGCGAGCGCGTGGACGAAGAGGCACCCGATCACGGTCCCGATCATGCGCGTGCGCATGCGGCGGACGGTCTCCTCGGGGAAGGGCTGCAGAAGCAGGAAGGCGTGCAGCGCAAACCAGTAGAGCTTCTCAACGGGAAAGAGCAGGTTGGTGGTGCAGCTCACGGCCAGGACGGCCCCGCAGCGCACGGCGAAGCGCATCTCGAAGGAGTCCAGGCTCGGCCGCTTGCGAAAGAGCGTGACGCGCGCGAGGCCGCGCGGCGTGAGGCGCCAGGGGCGCTGGTGCGGGTCGGCGGCGGTTCGCAGGATGAGCGAGACCAGGTTGAGGTAGCTCTGGAAGAAGATCCGGAAGCGGTCCTCGGGGATGGGCGTCTTTGCGAGAAGGGCGCTCACCTCGGGCAGGAGCGCCTCGCAGGCTTCGGCGCTCTTGAGTCGCAGCGCGACGTCCATGCGGCGCGTGAGGCCCGCGAGCTCGGCGAGGGCGCGGCGGTGCTGCTCCTCGTGGCGGCCCTCCCAGTCGGAGCTGCCCGAGAGGTAGGCGGTGCGCTGGGCGAGCGTCGCGAACATGTCCAGCAGGTCGGACACGCGCGCCGGCGCGCAGGAGTCCTCGCGGGCGGTGTAGGCGAGCCGCGCGAAGTCGCTCCTGAGCGCGAGCAGCTCGCCCGCGAGGGCGCCGTCGGGCCTCCCCGCGGCGCGGTCGAGGTCGTCTGCGAGGCGGCGGACAAGAACGTGCAGCTGCTCGGTGGGGCCGTCGGCGCGATGGCGCGCGACGCCGGTCACGAGCAGGGCCGCCGAGAGCAGCCCGCAGCAGGTGGCGAGCACCGCGGCCTGGGTCCAGAAGGTGTCGATGATGGCGTAGGGGCGCAGCTCGAGCCAGCAGAAGAGCATGGTGTAGGGGAAGTAGCGGCGGGGGTTGAGCTGCGAGGAGCGCATGAAGACGAGAAAGAACGGGACGCAGAGGTTCACGAGCACGCACGCGACGATGCCCGAGACCGCCACGCGTGCGGCGAGCAGCACGAAGGCGCTCACGAGCACGAACCGGGCGTATTGGGTCGGCGGGTTGTACTTGGCGAGGCGCGTCTCGAAAAGCGTCGTGAAGGGGGAGACCACGAGCAGGTAGTCCGAGCCAAACCCAAGCGTCACGACCCAGAGCAAGACGATGAAGAACACGATGACCGGCAGCGTGGCAACGAGCTTGTCACGCTTGCCGTCGAGCCATATGCGCGCCTTGAGGGCGTTCATCGTCCTTCTCCCCAGCCCCGGGGCCCCGCCCGGCCGTCGCGGCCCCGGTCACAGCCCCATCGCCTGCATGGCAAACATGATAACGGTCAGCACCGCCACGGCGGCGATCGTGAACCACGTGAGGGCGTTCCAGAGCCGGCCGTTGGCAAAGCGGCCCATCACGTGCTTGTCGCTCGCGATGAGCACCATGAAGACGAGAAGGACGGGCAGCAGCACGCCGTTGATCACCTGGGCGACCATCATGATGCCAAACAGGTTCACGTTGGGCAGCACCACCACGACGGCGGAGAGGGCGATGACGGCGGTGATGATGCCGCGGTACGCCGGGGCCTCGGCCCAGCTGCGGTCGGCCCCGCGCTCCCAGCCAAACGCCTCGCAGATGGCGCTCGAGGTGATGCCGGGCAGCACGCACGCGGCGAGAAACGACGCGCCCACGAGCCCGGCGCCAAAGAGCGTCTCGGCGTAGTCGCCCACGAGCGGGGCGAGCGCGGCGGCCGCGTCCTCGGCCCCGTTGACAGCGATCCCCGCCGGGTGGAGCACCGCGCCGGTCGTGAGGATGATGAACCAGGAGATGACGCTCGCCGCCACGGCGCCCGTGACGGTGTCGATGCGCTGGTAGGGCAGGTCGTCGGCGTGCGCGTTCTTCTCGACCACGTTGCTCTGCGCCAGGAAGAGCATCCAGGGCGCGATGGCCGTGCCCACGCTGGCCACGAGCAGCGAGAGGTAGCGCGGCGTGGCCTGGACGTGCGGCACCACGGTGTTGAGCAGCGCCTCGCCCCAGTCCGGCCCCACCATGACGCCGGCGACGATGTAGGTCACAAAGACGCACGCGATGGCGAGAAGGACCTTCTCGATGCGCCGGTACGACCCGCTCATCGTGAGCAGCCAGATGGCGAGGGCCGCGACGGGCACGGAGACGATGGGCGGCACGTCGAACAGGGCGAGCGCCGAGGCGATGCCCGCGAACTCCGAGAGCGTCACCGTGGTGTTGGAGACGAGCAGCGCGAGCATGGCCAGGGCCGAGAGCCGCACGCCGAACTGCTCGCGGATGAGCGACGCGAGGCCCTTGCCCGTGACGCAGCCCATGCGCGCCGCGGTCTCCTGGGCGACGATCAGAAGAAAGCACATGACGGGCACGGTCCAGAGCTGGTGGAACCCAAAGAGGGCGCCCGCGTTGGAGTAGGTCGCAACGCCGCCGGCGTCCGCGCCGGCGAGCGCCGCCACCATGCCCGGCCCCATGGCCGCCAGGATGCGTCGCGGCTGCAGCGACGAGGTGCGATCGGCGCCTTTCATCACGCCACCAGGGCCATCACGACGACGAGGAAGACGGCCACCGCCACGAGCATCGCGATCACTGAGATCGTGAAGCCCGAGGTCTCCTTGTTGTGCTCGTCGCGGCTGCGCAGGACGGCCAGGTAGACGGGCGTGAGCGCAAACGAGACGAAGGTGGATACCGCCGCGGCGAAGCCTCCCGTGGTGAGGGCGCCGCCGAGCCCGCCGAGCGAGGACGGGATGGCGGGAACGGCGGGCGAGGTGATGACGCTCTCGAGCGCGACGACGATCAGGGCGACGAGGACGCCGAGCGCCACGCCCAGGCCCAGACCCTTGAACGTGAAGCCGATCATCGAGGGGGAGTCCTCGTCGTCGGGGTCGTTCTCGAGGAAGAAGTTGGTGACGTAGCTGATGGAGTCGTCCGCGAGGACGAGCGCCACGGCGAGCGGGATCGCGGCGGCGAGCGTCTCGCCGAGGCCGAGGCTGCCGCCCACCACAAACGCCAGCGCGAGCACGCCGAGCGCCCAGAGCGCGACCCAGGCGTTGCGGCGCACGAGCCAGATGAGGGTGCTCGCGTGCCCGGAGTCCTCGCCGTCCGCCGAGCCGCCGGCCACGCGCAGGTCCTCGGCGTGCTCCTCCTCGAGGACGTCGAGGGCGTCGTCGACGGTGACGATGCCCAGCAGGCGCCCCTCGTCGTTGACGACGGGCATGGCGAGCAGGTTGTACTTGGCGATGTCCTCGGCCACGTCCTCCTGGTCGTCCTCGGGGCTCGCGGTGACGAGGTCCTCGGTGGCGATCTCGGAGAGGCGGGTCTCGGGCTCGGACACGATGAGGCTGTTCAGGGTGACCACGCCCGAGAGCCGGCCGTCCTCGTCGGTGAGGTAGACGTAGCGGACGGACTCGAAGTCCTCGTCGAGGCCGCGCAGCAGCTCCACGGCGTCGGCCACGGTGGCGGTCTCGCCGATGGAGGCAACCTCGGAGGTCATGATGCGGCCCGCGGTGTTCTCGCGATAGCCGAGCAGCTGGCGGATGGCGCGCTGCTCCTGGACGCCCATCAGGCGCAGGAGCTTCTCGGCCTTGTCGTAGTCGAGCTCGGAGACCAGCTCCGCCGCGTCGTCGGGGTCCATCTCGGAGAGCATGCGCGAGGCGTCGGACTCGTTGAGGTTGCCCATGAGCTCGGCGGCCATGGCGTCGTCGTCGAACTCCGCCACGGCGGCGGCGCGCTGCTCGTCGTCGAGCTGGGCAAAGACCTGGCCGCGCAGGCGCGGGTCGAGCCGCTCGATGATGTCGGCGATGTCGGCGGGGTGCATGTCGTCGAGGGTTTTGTGCGAGACGGAGAGCTTGACGTTGGAGAGGTCGCGCTCGACGAGGTCCATGTAGCTCCACGCGATGATCTTCTCGGGCATCGGGTGGCCAAAGGTGCGCGCCAGGCGCAGCGCCACGCGCTCGAGGGCGGGGTGGAGGCTGCGCAGCAGCCCGCGCGCGCCCACCTCGGCGCCCAGCAGGCGCAGCTGGGTGGAGCTGGTGTCGGAGAGCTTGAGGTCGTTCACGCGCACGACGCGCATGCCGTGGGTGTCCACGATCTGCTTGTTGAGGATGTCGCGGGCAAGAAGCACCTCGTCCGGCTGCAGGTAGGAGAAGCGCAGGTCCGTGGCAATGACCTTGAGGTGGACCTCGTGCTCGTCGTAGGTGTCGACGAACTTGCGCCACGAGATCATGATGGGCGTGCGGCCGGGCCCCATGAAGGCCAAGCTCGTGATGCGGGGGAAGACCTCGCCGGTGGCGATGCCGAGGTCAGAGACCGTGCCGACCTTCTCGCCGTCGGCATCGAGAACAGGGTTGCCCAAGAGTTGGGACAGATAGATCATTCGCGCTCCTTAAGCTGCGTAGGGCGTCGGGCGACGCGCAGGCGGGGCGCGCCGCAGGGTCATCGACGACGAGGTCGAGGTTTCATGCGGACCTTTCTCTTCGGCGGATTTTCCACTGGCCATTGTAGCCCATGCGCCGTCGTATGATGGAGCGGAGAGGAGACCACATGCCACGTGTCGAGAAGAACCACCTCATCGTGCGCCAGCTCGTGCGCCGCGTCGCGCGGGTGGCCGCCGGCGTCGTCGCACTCGCCGTCATCGGCGCGCTCGCGGCGGGCACCGCGGCCACGGTCCTTCTCGGCGACACGATGAAGTCGTTTCTGGGCACCGACGTCGTGGAGGTCACGGACCGGGAGCGCGAGAGCGTGATGGCCGCGGGCCGCGCCCTCGCCGAGCGCGTGGAGGCCGGCGGCGTGGTGCTGCTGCGCAACGAGGACGAGACGCTGCCGCTCCCCGCCGGGACCGACCGCGTGAACGTCTTTGGCTGGGCGTCGACCCAGTGGGTGGGCTCGGGCTCGGGATCTGGCCAGGTCACGGGCCCCGTGCTGGGGCTTCTCGACGCGCTGGAGGAGCGAGGCGAGGCCTACAACCGCGAGCTTACGGACATGTACCGGAGCTTTCGCGGCGAGCGGGACTACCGCGGCTCCGGCGCCCTCAACAGCCACGACTACGAGTACTGCCGCCTCTTTGAGCCGCGCCTCGGCGATGAGAGCTGCTACTCCGAGGACCTGCTCGCCTCCGCGCGCTCCTACTCGGACACGGCGCTCGTGGTGATCGGGCGCGTGGCGGGCGAGTCGATCGACTGCCCGTCCCGCCAGTACAAGGTCCGTGACCGCGACGGCGAGGTCGTGACGGACGCCACCCGCACCTACCTGGAGCTCTCCTCTGAGGAAGAAGAGCTCCTGCGCTACGTGGGCGCCACCTACGAGCACGTGGTCGTGATCGTCAACGCAACCAACACGATGGAGCTCGGCCAGCTCGAGACGATCCCCGGGATCGACGCCGCGCTGCTCGTGGGACCCACCGGCGAGGTGGGCGCCCGGGCCGTGGCGTCGGTGCTCTGGGGCGACGTCAACCCCTCGGGCCGCACCGCGGACACCTACGCCTACGACTTCTCAACAGCCGCGAGCTGGGCAAACGCGGGCGAGAAGGGCGAGGGCTCCTACGTGGGCTCGCAGGGCCTCTACCCCGCCGACGGCACCCCCAACGTCAACGTGGGCGTGCCCGAGACCTACGACGCGGTGCGCTACGTGGACTACGTCGAGGGCATCTACGTGGGCTATCGCTGGTACGAGACGGCCGACGCCGAGGGCTTCTGGGACGACGTGGAAAACGAGCACGGCACGGGCTACGAGGGCGTGGTGCAGTACCCCTTTGGCTTTGGCCTCAGCTACACCGAGTTTGGCTGGGAGGTCGAGGGGCGATCCCCCTCGCAGGGCACGCGCGTGGGGCGCGACACGAGCTTCTCGCTGCGCGTGCGCGTGACCAACACCGGCGACGTGGCCGGTCGCGACGTGGTGCAGCTCTACTGCACCCCGCCGTACAAGCCGGGCGGGATCGAGAAGGCGTCGACCGTGCTGGTGGCGTACGAGAAGACCGACCTCCTGCAGCCCGGCGAGAGCCAGGAGCTGACGCTCTCCTTTGACCTCGATGACGTGGCCTCCTACGACCACGCGGACGCAAACGGCAACGGCTTTGCGGGCTACGAGCTCGAGCGCGGCGAGTACGTCGTGGAGCTCAAGCGCAACGCGCACGAGGTCGCGGACTGTCCGGCGGCTCGCACGGTGCTCTGGCTGCCCGCGGACGTGCGCTGCGAGGAGAGCCTCGAGACCGGGGCCGTCGTGCGCAACCGCTTCACGGGCGCCGATGCCGTCGACGGCGTCTCCGTGGACGGGGGGTCGGAGGGCGTGAGCTACCTCACGCGCGCCGACTTTGCCGGGACCTTCCCGCGTGCGCGCGCCGCGAGCCGGGCGATGTCCGAGGACGTTGCCGCGCTCAACCGCTACGACGAGCGGCAGGCCGAGGGGGACGCCCTTCTCGCCTCCGAGGACGCGGAGACGGGGACCTATCAGCCCACGGCGTCCACGTGGAGCTCCGCCTGGCAGCTCTTTGACAATGGCGAGCTCACGGAGCTTGGCCGCCAGCTGGGCGAGGACTACGGGAGCCCCTTCTGGGAGATCGTGCTCGACCGCATCTCCGTGAGCGACATGGAGCGCCTCACGCTGCACGGCTACCTTGCGACGGGCGCGATCGAGGAGATTGGCAAGCCACTCACCAAGGAGGTCGACGGGCCCGCGCAGGTGGGGTCGTTCAACCAGCTGACGTATGGCGTGGGATACCCCAGCCCCTGCGTGCTGGCGCAGACGTGGGACGAGGGGCTCGCCCGCGCCTACGGTCGCCAGCTGGGGACGGAGGCGGCGGTGCTGGGGGTCGACGGGCTCTACGCGCCCTGCGCGAACCTCCATCGCACGCCGCTGGGCGGCCGCAACTACGAGTACTACGCCGAGGACCCGCTCGTGTGCGGGACCACGGCCGCCGCCGTCGTGGCCGGGGCGCGCGAGGCGGGCACGTATTGCCTGCTCAAGCACTTTGCTGTCAACAACCAAGACTCCTACCGGGACTCGCTCTACACGTGGCTCACCGAGCAGTCGCTGCGCGAGCTCTACCTGCGGCCGTTCCAGATCGCCGTCGAGGGCGGCGCCACGGGGCTCATGACCTCGTACAACCGCGTCGGAGCCGTGTGGGCGGGCGGCAGCCGGGCGCTGCTTGAGGACGTGCTGCGCGGCGAGTGGGGCTTCGAGGGCGCCGTCATCACCGACTACGCCGACCACCAGCAGTACATGAGCGCCGACCAGGCGCTCTACGCCGGGGGCGACCTCTTCATGGACGGGGTGTTCCGCAACGGCGCGTACGCGTTTGCGCCGGAGGCGGCTGACGGGGCGGCGTGGCGCGGCTACGTGGCGAGCCTGAGGCGCGCGACCAAGAACGTGCTCTACCTGGCGGTGGAGGCGCGCGCGACGAACCTCGCCTACAACGAGGCGGCCGCCGAGGGGGGCCGTGCGGGCATTGAGCGACCGATCAAGCGCGCGGGGCTCAACTTGGTGGGAACGGCCCTCGCGATCGCGGACGCGGTGGCGCTCACGGGCGTGGCGGCCTGGGCGCACCGCGCGCTGGCGCGCAGGCGCGTGCGGCGGGCGCCCGCGGGCGGGGAGTCCGGGGCGCTTCCCGGCACGCCAGAAAAATAACAGGCACGAAGCGGCCGCGCCTTTTTCGGCAACTGGGCAAACGCTGTCGGGCGGCCTCTCCGGGGTCGCTTCGTGCATGTTATTTTCCGGGGGTGGCGAGTAGACACGCTGCGGGCCCCGGCTGGGAAAGCCCGGCCGGGGCCCGCGTGCCCGCAAATGGCGGAGGAGGAGGGATTCGAACCCTCGGAACGGGGGTTGCCCGCTCGACGGTTTTCAAGACCGCTGCAATCAACCACTCTGCCACTCCTCCGCGTGCAGCCCTTATCCTACCCTATAAGCGGACATTCGGGCTCGAGGAGGCGCGGTGACGACAGGCGAGAAGAACGACGCTGCTGAGGACGAGCGCTTCATGCGCATGGCGCTCGAGGAGGCCGCCGCCGCGGCGGAGGAGGGCGAGGTGCCCATCGGGGCCGTGGTGGTGTGCGACGGCGTGGTCGTGGCGCGCGCCCACAACCGGCGCGAGACCGACGCCGACCCCTCCGCCCACGCGGAGTTTGCGGCGATGGTTGCCGCCTCGCGGGCGCTCGGGCGCTGGAGGCTCACGGGCTGCACGGTCTACGTGACGCTCGAGCCATGCCTCATGTGCGCGGGCCTCATGGTCAACGCGCGCGTCGACCGCTGCGTGTACGGTGCGACCGACCCCAAGGGCGGCGCGCTCGGCACGCTCTACGACGTGAGCCATGACCCGCGGCTCAATCACGAGTTCGAGGTGACTCCTGGCGTGCTCGCCGACGAGGCTGCCGATTTGCTGCGCACGTTCTTCCGCGCCCGCCGCAAGAAGTGACGGGTTGACGTTCTTCTCGCCTGGGATGCGGCGTGGCTTCTACAGCACGAGCGACCCCGCGTACACGAGCGCCGCCATCGCGACGGCAAAGCCGAACGCGTACGCGGCAATCTTGCCGAGAATCTCGCCGTCCTTGCCCACCAGTCCGCACGCCGCGCAGCCGATGGCGATGTTCTGCGGGCTGAGCATCTTGCCCGCAGAGACGCCGAGCGAGTTGGCCGCCACGAGCCAGGTCTCGTTGGCGCCGATCGACTGGGCGGCCTGGAGCTGGACGTTGCCAAAGAGGACCTCGCTGGAGGTTCCGGAGCCGGTGACGAAGGTCCCCAGCGCGCCGAGGATGGGGGCGACGAGCGGGTAGAGACCGCCGAGCGTCCCCACGAAGAAGGCGGCGATGCTCGCGATCATGCCGGAGTAGCCCATGATCTTGGCGCAGGCCAGCACGCCGAGCATGGTGAGGATGGTCTTGCTCATCTGCCTGCAGGTGTCGAGAAGAACCTGGACGAGCTCGCGGACGCTGCACCCCTGGATGAGGCCGCCGATGATGCCGCAGACGATGATGATCACGCCGGGCGTGTCGATCCACGTGAACGTGAGGGTCGCCGTGGGGTCGTCGGCGTAGATGTTGACCGTGGTGGCGATGGAGGAAAGCGGCTCGTAGATGGCCGGGACGAGCTGGCTGGTGAGCAGCAGGGCAACGAGGATGAGGATGAAGGGCGACCACGCGAGGACGATCTGCAGCGCGGGACCGCCAAAGCCCTCGTAGTGATGGACGCCCGTGAGCCGGTACTCCGCGGGCACCTCGCGCCCGCGCTTGGTGAGCGCAAAGAGGAACGTGGCGACGAGCGCGCAGGTCGCCGCGACCACGTCGGCCAGCGTCGGGCCCACGAACTGCGCCGCCGCGATCATGGGCAGGCCAAAGGAGAGGCCGGAGACGAGCGCCGCGGGCAGGGCGCCCCTGAGCGCCCGGGGACCGTCGCCCACGAGCATGACCATGAGGATCGGGCAGACGATCACGAACGGGAGCACCTGGACCGCCTGGACCGTCGCCAGCTCGAAGGCGTCGATGCCGGTGATGGAGGCGAGCGTCGTGGTGGGGATGCCGATGGAGCCGAACATGGTGGGGACGCCGTTGGCGATCAGGCAGGCGAGGATGGAGGTCACCGGCGAGACGCCGAGCGCCACGAGCATGCTCGCGGGAATGGCGACGGCAGTGCCGAAGCCCGCCATGCCCTCGAGGAACCCGCCGAAGCACCAGGCTATGAGCAGCGTGAGGATGCGCTTGTCGTCAGAGACCGAGCAGAGCATGGCCTTGATGGTCTCCATGCCACTCGTGCGAACGGTGACGTTGTAGGTGAACACCGCGGCGATGATGACGATGACGATGGGCCAGAGCGCCATGGCAAAGCCCTCGAGCGCGGCGGTCGCCATGTTGACGGGGGTCATCTGCCAGCCGAGCATGGCGCAGACGGCGGCGACGACGAAGGCGCCGGCGCTGGCGAGCCAGGCTTCCATGTGCAGGCCGCAGAGGGCGATGACCAGCCAGATAATGGGCAGCAGGGCGAGGACGAACATGCCAAAGAGCTCAAACATTGCGGTGACTCCCGGGGACGTGCGTGTCTTTCAGCCCCCTAATGTAGCACTGCGCACCGCGCCGGCCGCGACTCTTTTGGGCGCTAGACGACCTGGAAGATGAAGAAGTCCAGGTAGTGGCTCTCCGGGAAGCCCCAGAGGATGGGGTGGTCGGGCGCCTGCTGGCGCTCCTCGACCTGCTTGAGCTGCACGTTTGCCTGGTGCGCCGCCTCCGCGATCGCCTTGGCGAGAAGGTCGCGCGTCATGAAGTGCGAGCAGCTGCACGTGGCGAGGTAGCCGCCGCGGGGCAGCAGGCGCAGGGCCTCGTAGTTGATCTCCCGGTAGCCGCGCGCGGCGCCGGCGACGGTTCCGCGGCTCTTGGTGAAGGCCGGCGGGTCCAGCACGATGAGGTCGAAGGGGCCACCCTCCTCGCACAGGCGCGAGCGGTCCGCGCGGAGCTCCGGCAGGTAGTCGAGCACGTTGGCGCACGAGAAGCCCATCGTGGCGTCCAGCCCGTTGAGGCGGGCGTTCTCGCGGGCGAGGCCAATGGCCGTCTGGCTCACGTCGACGCAGCGCACGTAGGCGGCACCGCCCGCGGCGGCGTTGAGGCCAAAGGGCCCCACGTGGCAGAAGCAGTCGAGCACGCGCCTCCCGGTCGCAATCTCGCGCACGGCGCGGCGGTTGTACTTCTGGTCGAGGAAGAAGCCGGTCTTCTGGCTGTTCTCGATGTCCAGGTCAAAGGAGAGGCCGTTCTCGCGCACCATGATGCGGGGGGTCTTGGGAGCGGGCAACCCGTCCCACCAGCCCTTGTACTGGGCCAGGCCCTCCTTGGCGCGGGAGGGGCCGTCGTTTCTCTCGTAGATCGCGTCGATCTTCTCGCCATCCGCCGCGAGCGCATCGAGGAGCGCCGCGTACACGACGGGCCGCAGGCGCTCCATGCCCACGGTCCCCACCTGCGTGACCAGCACGTTCTCGTAGCGGTCCGCAACGAGGCCGGGCATGCCGTCTGCCTCCGAGAAGACCACGCGACAGCAGTTGGTGTCGGGCTCGGCGCCGGGCAGGGCGCGCCCGCCCATCACGGCGCGACGGTGCTGCCACGCCCAGGTCGCGCGACGGCGCCAGAAGGCCTCGTCGACGCGGTCGTTGGCGTTGCGCGTGACGATGCGCACGCGGATCTTGGACTCCTGGGAGAGCAGGCCCGCCCCCTGCCACGTGCCGTTCTCCTCGAAGAGGTCGACGACGTCGCCGTTGTCCGCCGACTCGGCATCGAGGACCTCGCCCTCAAAGACCCACGGGTGGCCGCCGGCCAGCGAGCGCGCCGCTTTGCGGGTGATGGTGACGCGCGGGTACGGTCGCGCCTGCTTCATACGCCCTCCTGTCAATTGGGGACAGTCCCCAATTAGCACAAATGTTTTATGTGAATCGGGGACTGTCCCCAATTGACAGACTAGTAGTGGCGGCCGTAGCGCCCGCCGCCAAAGCCTCGCCCGCGCTGGCGCGAGCCGGCGAACATCGTGCGCGTGGAGCGCTTGGTGGAGCGGCCCTCCTGGGGCATGATGCGGCCGGCGTCGTAGGAGAAGCCGGGGAGGTCCCACACGGGCACGAGCTTCTTGGTGAAGTACTCGATCTCGCGCAGGGGGCTGATCTCGTCGGGCGCCACGAAGGTGTAGGCGTGGCCGGTCGCGCCGGCACGTCCCGTACGGCCGATGCGGTGGACGTAGTCCTCCGGGTCCATGGGGACGTCGAAGTTCACCACGGCGTCGATGCCCGAGACGTCGATGCCGCGGCTCATGACGTCGGTCGCCACGAGCACCTGGACCTTGCCGTCGCGGAACTTCTCGAGGGCCCGGGCGCGGGCCTGCTGCGGGCGGTCGGCGTGCATGACGTCGACCTTCACGCCGGCGTTCTTGAGGGTCTTGGAGACGTCGTCCACGCGGTGCTTGGTCCGGCAGAACACGAGCACGCGCTCGGGCCTCTCGCCCGCCGCGCCGCCGGTCTCGAGCAGCGCGCGCAGAAGCTCGGTCTTCTGGCCCTGGGTGACGGGGCAGAGGTGCTCCTCGACGGTGTCCGCCGTCTCGCCCACGCGCGAGATCTCGACGGTGGCGGGGTCGGTGAGCAGCGCGTCGATCGTGGACTTGATCGACGGCGGGATGGTCGCCGAGAAGAGCAGCGTCTGGTGACGCTCCGGCAGCGCGTGCATGATGCGGCGCACGGAGGGCCAAAAGCCCATGTCGAGCATGCGGTCGGCCTCGTCGAGGACCAGCACCTTGACCTGGGAGAGGCTCACGTGGTTGTGCTCCATGAGGTCGATGAGGCGCCCGGGCGTGGCAACGAGCAGGTCGCAGCCGCGCTCGAGCTCCTTGATCTGACGGTCGAACTTGGTGCCGCCCATGACGATGACCGCGCGCTGGCCGGTCTTCTCGCACACGACGCTCACGACGCTCTCGATCTGCGCCGCGAGCTCGCGCGTGGGGGTGACCACGAGGGCGTGCGGGCCCTTGCCCTTCTCGCCCGCCACGAGCTGCAGCGTTGGCAGCGCGAAGGCCGCCGTCTTGCCCGTGCCCGTCTGCGCGGAGGCCACGATGTCGCGCCCCGTGAGCACTACGGGGATGGCCTGCGCCTGAACGGGGGTCGGGGTGGTGAAGCCGAGGGCGTCGACCCCGGCGAGGATCTGCTCGTTTAGCCCGAGCTCGGCAAATGAAGTAGTCATGGTTTTCAGTATAGAGCATGACGGCCGTGCGCGCCGCCGCGCCGCCGCAGCCCTTCTCGCCCGCCTGTCGTAAAATCTCAGGGGAACCAGACGGACCGAGGAGAGGGGCCTCATGGACGCCGCAAAGGTCTACTTCACCAACCTGCGCACCTACGCCAAAGAAAGCCAGCTCGACAAGCTCAGGCGCCTCATCTTGCGCGCAGGCATTGAGCAGATCGACTTCGAGAACAAGTTCGTGGCCATCAAGATCCACTTTGGCGAGCTCGGCAACTTGAGCTTTCTGCGGCCCAACTACGCGCGCGTCGTCGCCGACGTGGTCAAGGAGCTCGGCGGCAAGCCCTTCCTCACGGACTGCAACACCCTCTACGTGGGCAGCCGCAAAAATGCGCTCGAGCACATCGACTGCGCGTACCAAAACGGCTTCACGCCCTACGCCACCGGCTGTCAGGTGATTATCGCGGACGGCCTCAAGGGCACCGACGAGACGCTCGTACCCGTGAAAAACGGCGAGTACGTGAAGGAGGCCAAGATCGGCCACGCCCTCATGGACGCGGACATCGTGATCTCGCTCACGCACTTCAAGGGCCACGAGCAGGCGGGCTTTGGCGGCGCCATGAAAAACCTCGGCATGGGCGGCGGCTCGCGCGCGGGCAAGATGGAGCAGCACGCCGCCGGCAAGCCCCTCGTGCGCACCGAGAAGTGCATCGGCTGCCGCGCTTGCGAGCGCATCTGCGCGCACGGGGCCGTGAGCTTTGATGCCGCGCGCGAGCGCGAGCTCAAGAGCGGCAAGGTGGTCACCGTGCCCGTGGCGAGCATCGACCACGACCGCTGCGTGGGCTGCGGCCGCTGCATCGGCGCCTGCAACCAGGACGCCGTCGTGGCGGGCTCCGACTCCGCGGTCGACGAGCTCAACTGCAAGATCGCCGAGTACGCGCAGGCCGTCGTGCAGGACCGCCCGAGCTTTCACGTCTCCATCGCCACCGACATCAGCCCCAACTGCGACTGCCACGCCGAGAACGACACGCCCATCGTGCCCGACCTGGGGATGTTTGCGAGCTTTGACCCCGTGGCCATTGACCAGGCGGCCATCGACATGGTGCTCGCGGCCCCGGAGCTGCCCAACTCCGAGCTCACCGACATGCGCGCCCGCCTCGAGGCCGCTGGCGGCATCCCGGAGCGCTGCCAGCACGACCACTTCAACCTGACGCATCCGGACACCAACTGGCGCTCCATGATCGAGCACGCCGAGAAGATCGGTCTGGGCACGAGCAACTACGAGCTCATCGAGGTCAAGTAGCGAAGGAGCGCGGGGCAGAGACGACCTTCTTTCCCACGCCATCCCCGCCGCGAGGAGGTTTGCCATGCCCAAGGTCATCGTCTTTGGCAGCATGAACATGGACCTGTCCATCGACGCGCCGCGCATGCCGGCCGCCGGGGAGACCCTCGATGGCTCCGGGTTTCTCACCAACGCGGGCGGCAAGGGCGCCAACCAGGCGGTCGCCGCCGTGCGGCTGGGCGCGCCCGTGCACATGATTGCCGCGGTGGGCGCAGACGCCTTTGGGGAGGAGCTCGTGGCGGGGCTCGCGGGCGCGGGCGTGGACTGCTCGCGCGTGCGGCGCCTTGCGGGCGTGACCACGGGCGTCGCCGTGATTGTGCGGTGTGCGGGCGAGAACCGCATCGTGCTCGAGGCCGGCGCCAACCACGCGCTGGGGCCCGACGACGTGCTGTCCGAGCTGCGCCGCGTTGCCGAGAAGGGCGACGCCTTCCTCACTCAGGGCGAGTGCGACCCCGAGGCCACATACGCCGCCCTGCGAGCCGCGCATGAGCTGGGGCTCTACACCGTCTTCAACCCGGCGCCGGCGCGCCCCGCCCCGGAGGGGCTCTGGGAGGCCGTCGACCTCGTGTGTCTCAACGAGACGGAGTGCCAGATCGTCTGCGGCGCGCTGCCCGTCGACGACGAGACGTGCCTCGAGGCGGCTCGGCGCCTGCGTGCCCTGGGCGCCCGCGCGGCCGTGATCACGCTCGGCGCGGCGGGCTCCTTCGGGCTCGGCCCCGACGAGGTGCCACTGCGCGTCCCCGCCGCCCCCGCGCCCAGGGTCGTGGACACCACGGGCGCCGGCGACACCTTCATCGGCGCCCTCGTTGCCGGGCACGTGCGCGGGATGACGCTCTCCGAGTCCATGAGCTGGGGCGCCGCGGCCTCCGCTCTGACGGTGAGCCGTCTCGGCGCCCAGCAGGCCATTCCGACCGCAGAAGAAGTGGAGGCGACGTGATGAGCTCACCGCGAACGCTGATTCTCAACCTCGACACCGGCATCGACGACGCCCTCGCCCTGGCCTATGCCCTCGGCAGCCCCGAGGTCGAGCTGGCCGGCGTAGTCGCCGGCTACGGCAACGTCACGGCGGACGTGGCGGCGAGAAACACGCTCGCCCTGCTGCGGCTCCTCGGCCACCCCGAGATTCCCGTCTACCGGGGCGCCGACCGCGCGCTCGCGGCGGAGGCGGCCTTCGAGCCCCCGGCGGGCGTCGTGCGCATCCACGGCGAGAACGGCCTCGGCGGCCAGGAGGTGAGCGGCTGGTGCTACGCCGCGCCGCCCTCGGGCGCGGACTTCCTCGCCCGCGCGCTGCGCTCGGCAGCGGACGACCTCCTCTACGTGCCCACCGGCCCTCTGACCGACCTGGCGGGCACTCTCGTGCGCGCCCCGGAGCTCGCGCGGACGCTCCCGCGCGTGACCCTCATGGGCGGCGCGCTTACGGTTCCGGGCAACGTGACCCCGTTTGCGGAGGCCAACATTCACAACGACCCTGAGGCCGCCGACGTCGTCTTGAGCCTGGGCCTGCGTACGCGCGTCATCGGGCTCGACGTCACCTACCAGGTGGTCCTGACGCGCGAGGACACCGCCCTCTGGCGCGAGCTCGGGACGCCTGCCGGCCGCGTCTTCGCCGACATGGCCGACCACTACATCTCCGTCTACGAGAAGAACAACCCGCACCTGGGCGGGTGCGCCCTGCACGACCCGCTCGCCGTGGCGGCCGCCATCGACCCGACGCTCGTGAGCTGCCTATCCACGAACCTTCGCGTCGAGCTCGGCGAGCCCGCGCGCGGCCGCCTGGTCTGCGACCCCGATCGCCTGAGGGATGCCGAGAAGAGCGCGGAGGTCGCCCTCACGGTCGACGCCCCGCGCTTCCTCGACGAGTTCCGCGCCCGCGTGGCGCGTGCCCTCGCCGCGCGCTGACCCCCGGCGGGCTTGACATTTTCGTCAGGCTTGACATTTTCGTCAGGTTATATTGTCAAACGTTCGCAGTTTGACAATATAACCTGACGAAAATGTCAAGCCTGACGAAAATGTCAATCCATCGCCCCGTTTTGGGCGCTCGCCTACTTCTGGGCCTCGGGCGGGCGAGCCTCGGTGAGGGCCGAGTAGTCCACCGACGCCGTCGATGGCTTGAGCGGGCCCGGCGCGTACCAGTCGAGCGCGCAGTCGATCCACGCGTTCCAGAACGGCCACTCGTGCGCGCCGATGTCGGGCTCCCAGTACGTGACGTCAAAGTCGGCGTCGCGCAGCAGCTTCACGAGGTCGCGGTTGTTCTGGCAGAGGTTGTCGTGCAGGCCGCAGGCCGAGTAGAAGCGCGGCTTGGGCAGGTCGGGGTCCTGGCGGAACTTGTCGATGAGGGCCACGTAGTCCTTGTCGGAGCCAATGACCGTGTCGATGTCGCCAAAGAAGCGCTCGTAGTACTTGCGCTTGCGCGGCGAGCGCGACTCCACGGCCTCGAGCACGCGGTCGCGCATGAAGGCGCCCGAGAGGATGATGATGTCGCCAAAGCGGTCCGGGCGCAGGAGCCCGTTGATGAGCGCGGTGTAGGCGCCGATGGAGATGCCCGCGAGCGCCGTGTCCTCGCGCTTGGCCGAGAGCGGGAAGAGGCGGCGCGTGAAGTCCACCAGCTCCTCGCTGATGAACTTCCCGTGCCACTCGTTTATCTCGGGCTTGTTGAGGTAGAGGCCATCCTCGCCGGAGGGCATGACGAGCGCGATGTCGCGCGCCTCGGCCGTCTCGACCACGTGGGTCTTGTCGATCCAGTCGTAGTCGCGCCCAAAGAGGCCGTGGAGCAGGTAGACCGTGCGGTACGGCCCGCGCCGCTTCTTGGCGAGCTTGTTGCCGTCCATCTTGTCGGCCGGGATCACCACGGTGAGCACCACGTTGCGCTCGAGGTAGTGGGAGTAGAAGTCGACTCTGAGCAGTGCCATTCTCGCGTCCCTCCCCGTGGGGTCGGTTGGGCTTGCCTGCGCCCCCGGCCGGGTTGTGGGCGCCCTAGCGCACGAGCCAGTTGAGGGCCTCGGGCAGGGCGGCGTTCCAGAACTCCCAGTCGTGGCCGCCGTTCATCTCATGATAGGTGACATCGAGCCCGGTGTCGCGCATGCGCCGGGCAAGCACCCGGTTGGGCTCGGCAAGCGGGTCCTGGTTGCCACAGCTCATGAAGATGCGCGGGCGCGGGCGGTCGCAGTAGACGAGGTCGGCCGCCAGGCGCGCCGGGTCCTTGTCAGATCCGCGCACCTCGTCGAGGTTGCCAAAGGTGTGCTCGAGGAAGGGGCGCGAGAGGAAGAACAGGCCGTCGGAGGAGATGATCTGGTCAAAGCTGTCGATGATCATGGCCGAGGAGAGGGCTACGATCGCGCCAAAGGTCTCGCAGTACTTGAGGCCGTTGCGCAGCGCGCCGTAGGCGCCCATCGAGATGCCGCCGATGTAGGTGTCCTCGCGACGGGTCGAGAGCGGAAACATCGTCCGCGCCACCTCGACGAGCTCCTGGCCCACGAAGCGGCCGTAGTAGTTGTGGACCTCGGGCTGGTCCAGGTAGAAGGCGTTGTAGCCGGAGGGCATGACCACGGCCACGCCGCGGCTCTCCGCCCAGTGGCGGATGCGCGTCTCAGAGATCCAGTCGGCGTGGTTGCCGGAGATGCCGTGCAGCAGGAAGAGCGTCTTGAAGGGCGCGCGGCGCGCGGGGTAGGGGTGGGCCTCCCAGGTCTTGAGGTCCTTCTCGAGCGTGCCTCCCTCGCGGCGCATGGCCGAGTCGGTCGCGTAGGCGTCGCCTTGGTCGTCAAACGGGAGGATGACCTCGAGGGTGGTGGTGCGCATGAGCGCGGAGGAGAAGTAGTCGACGCTGATAAGGGCCATGCGGGCCTCCTTGTGCTAGACGAGAAGAACCACGCAAGTATAGCCGAGGACCGCTGGCGCGTTGCGGGAGGGCTCCTACTTGCAATGCTCGTCGAGGATGCGCACGAGCTCGCGGAAGCGACCCTCGGAGAGGGCGCTGCGCGGCACGTAGACGTAGCGCTTGCTTCCAAACCCGGCGACCACAAACTCCGAGGTCGGGTAGACGACGCGCAGGTCGGCGTAGTCAAATCGCACGTCGACGCTGCCGGCGTCCTCGAGGTGGAGCGCGTCGTCGCAGGCGACGACGTGAATGGGGGCCTGGTAGGCGGTGGGGGCCAGCGTGGTGGTGCGCGCGTACTGGACCATCAGCTTGTTCCAGTTGTACTGGACATACATCAAGATGACGGAGACGATGAACAGCGCGATGAGAAGGGCCGAGAGGTCGGGGACAAGAATCGCCGCGGCGACGAGCGCGAGCAGCGACGCGAGGTTGGCGAACACCATCGAGCTCTTGAGCCGCGGGGCGAGCTGCTCGGCGGCGCGCGAGAGCGTGAGCTCGTTGTACTCGAAGGTCGCCGAGACGCGGACGCCCTCGTACTTGCTGTCGTCGAACATGCTCTGCGCGCTCGGCTCGTGGCGGCGCGCGGGGGACTTCTTGGCCATGAGATCTCCTTCGGCTGGCTTACCCGTCACATCCTAGCGCATGCGGGGGACGTGTCCGCGAGTTGTGTTTGCCCGGTGAAAGACGCCGTTCGCCGGAGCGCCAAGGCTAGGGCGCGCGGAATGGGGAATGATACTCGTCGTGCAGGGGGCGACCGCACGACGAAAACCGTCGCGTGCCGTCGCACTGTAGAGCCTAACAGCTTGGCAGCTGCCGAAGTGGGGGCCCGGGGCGCTTGGCGCCGACGGGCCCCTGTCCATGTGCGCGACGGCCTACGGCCAAGCGGGTGGCCCGAATGGGCCGTGGAGACCCTACTCCACGAGCAGGTCCTCCATCTCAAAGGTGAGGCAGTTTACGTAGCCGCGGTTGGTGAGGCGCAGCTCCGGCACGCACGCGAGCGACATCACGCCCATCGTCATGAAGGGCGACGGCATCGTGCAGCCCATCTGCTCCCAGGCCCTTCTCGCCTGCGCGACCTTCTCGGCCACCTGCTCCACGCGCTCCGTGCTCATGAGGCCGCACACGGGCAGCTCAACGAGGGCGAGCACCTGCCCGTCGGCCACGGCGACCTCGCCGCCGCCGCACGCCACGAGCGTGCGCGCCGCGAGCGCCATGTCCTCGTCGTTGTCACCCATCACGAGGAGGTTGTGGGCGTCGTGGGAGACGGTCTGCGCGAGCGCCCCGTGAATCCCAAAGCCCATGACAAAGCCCTGGGCGTGCGTGCCCGCCGCGCCGTGGTGGCGGTCAAAGACGCAGACCTTGAGGATGTCGTGGGCAGGGTCGGCGAGCAGCGCCTCGTCGCGAACGGGTACCTCGACCACGATGTCGCGCGTGAGGGTGTCGCCGGGCTCGATGCCCATCGCGCGGACGCGCGCGGTGCCGTCCTTGCGGCCGGGCACGGCAAAGCGGAAGGTCTCGGCAGTGGGCTCCAGGCCCAGGTCCATGGTGTGGGTCATCCACTCCGGCCACGCGTAGGGCTCGGGCGAGAAGAGCGCGCGGCCGTCCTCTGCCACGACCTCGCCGTCGATGAGGACCATGCGGGCGGCAAAGCCCTCGAGGTCGTCGAGAAGCACGATGTCGGCGCACTTGCCCGGCGTGATCGAGCCGAGGTCGTGCGCGAGGCCAAAGTACTCGGCGCAGTTGATCGTGGCCATCTGGATGGCGGTCACCGGGTCGAGCCCGAGCTCCACCGCCGTGCGCAGGATGCGGTCCATGTGGCCCTCGTCGACGAGGGTGTGCGGGTGGTTGTCGTCGGAGCAGAGCAGGCAGTGGCGCGTGTCCACGCCGCTCTCGATGAGCTGCGGCAGGTAGCCGGGGAGGTTGAGCCAAGCCGACCCCTGACGCAGCTGCACCCACATGCCCAGGCGCAGCTTCGCGAGGACCTCCTCGAAGCTCCCGGACTCGTGGCAGGACGAGACGCCGGCCGCCACGTAGGCGTTGAGCGCGCGGTCGCGGTCGGGCGAGGGGAAGTGCCCCGTGACCACGCGGTCGGCGGCGAGGGTCTCGCGCACCTCGTCGATGGCGTTGGGCTCGCAGGCGAGGATGCCCGGGAAGTTCATCATCTCGCCGAGGGCCACGACGTTGTCCCAGCCCATTGCGTCTTTGATGTCTGCCGCGGTGACCGAGGCGCCGGTGTCCTCGACGCCCGTGACCGCCGGCACGCACGACGGAGGCGTCATCATGGCCTTGAGCGGCACGCGGCGCGCGTCCTCGAACATCGCGCGCACGCCCTCCATGCCGCGCACGTTGCCGACCTCGTGGGGGTCGCAGAAGATCCCCGTGGTCCCGTGCGGCACGACGGCGCGCGCGTACTCCGCCACGCCGATCATGGCGCTCTCCACGTGGATGTGGCTGTCCATGAAGCCGGGCGCGGCAAAAAGTCCCGCGGCGTCGATGACCCGCGTGTCCGCCCCGATGCAGTGCTCCGCCGTGTGCTCGCCCAGCCCGAGGTAGGCCACGCGGCCGCACGCGACGGCGATGTCGACGTCGGGCAGCACCTCGTGCGTGGTCACGCTCACCAGGCTTGCGTGACGGATCACCAGGTCGGCGGGCTTCTCGCCCTGCGCCACTCGGACGAGCTCGTCGTTGCACTCCCAGAGCGGGGACTTGCAGAAGGTGTTGCGCATGGAGGCCTCCTCGGTTGACGTTTTGACAAGGGTACCGCGCGCGTGGCGCGGCGGGGCCAACTTTGCTAGAGTGTTCTGCGAGCGCGTTCGATGGGCTCGGGTGACGCAACACCTCGAACCTGGTCAGGGCCGGGAGGCAGCAGCCATAAGGGGCCTCTGGCGGGCACCCGATCCCATCGAGCGCGCTCTCTTTGTGCCGATTTTCGGTGGCGCGCGGCGACATCGCGCGCCGTCTGGTCGCACGTCCGAAAAATAACGGGCACGAACCCTCCGGAGATTTTTCGCCAACTGGACTTTTGTCACTTGGCCCCCCTCAGACCGGCTTTGGTGCCCGTTAATTTCTGGGGCGGCCGCGTAGCCTTTCATTCTGGGCTTTGACCGGCTCGGGGTCCTGCGTGAAAATTGCCGAGACGCCGTCGAAAGGACCCTCATGACCCAGCTGCCCGCACATCGTCTTGACCCGCGCATGCTGCGCGTGTGGCGGATCTCGGATGTCGTTGGCATCGTGGTGGTGGCAGTGATCGCCCTGGCGGCCTGGTTCATCGTGCGCCACTTTGGCGGCGACGTCTTCTGGGTCTACCTCGTCGCCGGCCTCATCGAGCTCGTCTGCGTCTGCGACCTGCTGATCTCCCCGCCCATCGAGTACGCCACGTGGCGCTACGACGTCACGCCCACCGACGTGGACCTCTACCACGGCGTCTTTGTGAAGAAGCGCGTGCTCGTGCCCCTCGTGCGCGTCCAGCACGTGCAGACCAAGCAGGGCCCCATCCTGCGCGCGCACGGCCTGGCCACGGTGACCGTCTCCACGGCCGGCGAGAGTTTCGAGATCCCGGGCCTCGCGGAGGCGGACGCCAACGAGCTGCGCGACCGCGTGGCGGAGCTCGCGCGCCTCGCCAAGGAGGACGTGTGAGCGGCGCGCCGAACGAGAGGGACAACGCTCCGGCGCCGCTTTCCGGCGTTCGCCGGGCCAATCCGCTCTCGGTGCTCGTCGAGGCGCTCAAGATGGCCTCTGGCCTGGTGACGCTTGCGGCGTTTGGCCTCGCGCCCGACTTCTTTGCCGGTGACCTCGGCTCGCTCGCCAAGCTCGCCCTTGCCGCGGTCGTGATCTTCGCGGCCTGCCTGCTCCCGAGTTTCGCCGTCTGGCGCGCCCGTACCTGGGAGCTTGCGGAGGATGGCCTCCGCGTGTGCTGGGGCTTGGGCTGGGGCCCGTTCAGCCGGCACAGCATCACGCTCCCCTACGACCACATCCACACGGTCTCGATGGGCTCCACCCTCTTCGAGCGCGTGGCGGGTCTCGTGACGCTGGACCTCGACACGGGCGCCGCCTCCGCGGAGGGGGACTCGTCCAAGGTCCACGGGCTGCGCGAGACCGATGCCGAGGCGCTGCGGGCGGAGCTCTTCCGCCGCCGTGGCGTGGCGTCGGTGACGGGCGAGAAGGGCGCGGGCCCCGCGGAGGGCGAGAAGGACGCGGCCGCTCCCGCCCCCGTCGAGGACCGTCCGCTCGCCGTCTTCACGCTCGAGGGCCGCGACCTCCTTCTGGCCGCGGCATCCCAGGTGAGCGCCGGCGGCCAGGCCGTGGCGCTCGTGGTCCTTCTCGTCAACTGGCTCAACAACCTCATCGAGTGGGGCGCGCTCGACCTCGAGGGCGCGGGCGACGAACTCGTCGCCGCGGCGACCCCGGCGCTCGTCCCGCTGGTGGTGGGCTTTGTGGTCGCGGTGCTTTTGCTGGGCGCGGCCGTCTCGTTTGTGGTGAACCTCGTGCGCTACGGCGGCTACCGCGTGGAGCGCCATGCCGACCGCGTGGTCGTGGAGCACGGCCTGCTCACGCGCTCCTCCCGAACGCTCGCGGAGGGCCGAGTCCAGTTCGTGGCCGTCCGCCAGGGCATCATTCGCCAGCTCATCGGCTATGCCGAGGTTAACGCATGGGTGGTCGCGGCCCACGGCGAGACGGGCGGAGAGCCCTCGGGCAGCGTGCTTTTGCACCCGTTCATCCGCATGGGCGAGGTCGACGGCTTTCTCACCGAGATCCTGCCGGACTACGCGGGCGTCCTTGGCCGCGTGGAGCTGGGGCACCTGGGGCCCGTCGCGCGGCGTCGCGCCGTGGTCCGCGCCGCGATCTGGTGGCCGTTTGCCGCCGCGATCAACGCGGGCGCGCTCTGGATCTTTGGGTTCTCGGGCCTGCTCGAGAGCGTCGCGTGGCTGCTGCGGCCCCTGCTCGTGGCCGCCGCCGTCCTGAGCGTGGCGCTGCTCGTTGGCCTCGTTGTCAACGCGTTGCGCGCTTGCCGCTACACGCGCTTTGGCCACACCGCCCGCGAGCTGGTGCTCGTCACCGGCGGTCTCACGCGCCAGACCATAATCGCGCCGCGCGCACGCCTGCAGCGCATGGAGCTCTCCGCCAACCCCTTCCAGCGCCGCGCGGGGGTCGCGAGCCTCTCCGTGCGCACCGCCGCCGGCACCGCGGACGGCCTCGAGCTCCGCGACCTGCCCGCGGACGCCGCCAGCGAGCTCCTCGCGTGGTTTCGCCCCCGCGGCTGACGCGGCACCGTCGCCGCCGGGGCGCCACGGCGCCGGGACGCCTCATTAACATGCACAGTTCCGTTAAGTTTCATATATCCGCAGGTCGGAAAATGACGTTTCCGGAACTGTGCATGTTAGCGCGCCCCGCGCCGCCCCGCCCCGCGCGGCGCCCGCGGCGGGCGAGAAGAACCTGTGACCGTCGGGCGAGCCCGGCCCGGCGCGGGTATACTGGAAGGCCGTAGGTCACGTCGCCGGGAGGCCGCATGGAATCGCTCTACACCAAGTACCGCCCGCAGACCTTTGAGCAGGTCGTGGGGCAGGCCCATGTGGTCGAGACCCTCAAGCGCGCCGTGCTCGAGGGGCGCACCAGCCACGCCTATCTCTTCTGTGGCCCGCGCGGCACCGGCAAGACCACGATGGCGCGCATCCTCGCCAAGGCGCTCATGTGCGAGAGGGGCCCGGCCGCGCTGCCCGACGGCAGCTGCGAGCAGTGCCGTCTCATCGCCGCCGGCGAGCACCCCGACGTCATAGAGCTCGACGCCGCGTCGCGTACCGGCGTGGACAACGTCCGCGAGGAGATCATCAGCCGCGTGAGCTACGCGCCGGCGATGGGCCGCTGCAAGGTCTACATCATCGACGAGGTCCACATGCTCACGACGGCGGCGTTCAACGCGCTGCTCAAGACCCTCGAGGAGCCCCCCGAGCACGTGGTCTTCATCATGTGTACCACCGACCCGCAGAAGATCTTGGCCACGATCCTCTCTCGTGTGCAGCGCTTTGACTTCCATGCCATCGGCAACGACGAGATGCAGGCGCACCTGGCGTTTGTCTGCAAGCAGGAGGGCTTTTCCTACGACGAGGCGGCCCTCGAGCTCGTGGTGCGCCACGCGCGCGGCGGCATGCGCGACGCCCTGACCTCGCTCGAGCAGCTCTCGGTCTTTGGTGCCGGCTCGATCGACGCGGCGGCGGCCGCGGAGTTTCTCGGCGAAGTCTCCGGGTCCGTTTTGGGCAAGGTGTCCCGGGCGATGGCGCATCGTGACGTCGGCGCGCTCTTCGCGGAGGTCGCGGAGCTGGCGGACGCCGGGCGCGACCTGCTGCAGTTCACGCGCGAGCTGGCCGCGCACGTGCGCGACGTCTACGTGGTCGCCGCCGTGCCGAGCGCCGAGGACGTCGTCGCGGCACGCGGCGAGGAGCTCGACGCCCTGCGCGCCGAGGCCGCCGCGTTTGGCTCCGTCGACCGCCTCTCGCGCGTGCTCACGATTCTGGGCGACGCCTCGAGCGAGATGCGCACGGCCACCAACCAGCGCCTCGTTCTCGAGATCGCCCTCACGCGCATCGCCCGGCCGGGCACCGACCTCACCCTCGAGGCCCTCGCCGAGCGCGTGAGCGACCTCGAGCGCCAGGTCGCCATCCTCGCGACTCCCGGCGCCCTCGCAGTCGCCGCCCCCATTATCGAGAAGACCCTCGAGCAGCTGCCCGCATCTCCGGCAATGCCCCAGCCCGAGGCGCCCTCCCAATCCCAGCCCTCGGTTGACGAGCCCGCCCCGGAGAACGCCGCCGAGAAGAGCGCGGCCCCGTCACCGGCCGCCGCGCCCGAGCGGCCGACGACCCCCCAGCCCGAGAAGCCTCCGGTATCGAGCGCCCCCGCCGCCGCGCCGGGCTCCCCCATCGCGAGTCGCGAAGCGAGCGACGAGCGTAGCGAGGAGCGCCGAGCGGATGGGGGAGCCCGGCGCGGCGGCGGGGGCGGCCACACAAACGGCAATCTCCAGCGTCTCTGGAAGCAGGTCGTTGACCAGCTCGTGGCGCAGATGCCGGCGAAGGGGTCGCTGCTCCTCTCGTCCACGGCGGTCTCCGACGACGGCGAGAAGCTCATGGTGTCGCTGCCCAAGGGGTCGCACTTCGCGGCTCGTATGCTGGAGCGTTCCGACGTGCGCTCGAGCGTGGAGCCGGTGATCGTGGCCGCCTTCGGCCCGCGCCAGGTGGTCTACGTGGAGTCGAGCCTCGCCGGGGCAGACATCGCCCGCGCCGAGCGCGCCGCGACGCCTGCGCCCGCTCCGGCCCCCGCGCCCCAGCCGCAGCCGCCGCCGAGGCCGCCGCCGCTGAGGCCGAGAAGACCGCCGCGACCGCCGATGCCGTC
Source organism: Olsenella sp. An293 (assembly GCF_002159495.1). Classification (GTDB taxonomy): domain Bacteria; phylum Actinomycetota; class Coriobacteriia; order Coriobacteriales; family Atopobiaceae; genus Thermophilibacter. Next base: position 28 of record NZ_NFIT01000002.1, on the reverse strand, counting down.
ACCGCCACCCTCGACCCCGACTCCGACG
>NZ_NFIT01000019.1 GCF_002159495.1 Olsenella sp. An293 | reverse complement strand
CCATCGGGAAGACCATCATCGTGCTGATGGCCAGCGTGATGGCAAGGCGGCTGCTCTTGCCCGGCGTCACCAGGAAGCGGAACGCAAACCACTTGGCAAACCGGCTGGCGAGAAGAACGTCCAGCAGAATCGCCACCACGTAGGCCGGCGGGAAGCCGAGCCATGCGTCGGCCAGCGTTCCGGAGCCGAAGCTCCAGCCATGCACGCGAGCGACGTTGTAGACGGACATCCAGAGCACCATGCAGAAGCACATGATGATCGTAAAGATGAGGCTCTCGCGTTTGTTGGTGGGCATGGGGGCAGACCTTTCTCGACGGGACCCGCAGGGCGGGCGAATGCGAGGAGCTACCCTACCAACTTTCCACGTCGCGCGTAAGCGGTGATTTTGTGGCGGACGCCCCTGCGCGACAGATGCCCCGGAGGGTTCTGTCGCACGCGGCTTGCGTCACGCCCATCCCAGGAGGTCGCGAATCACGCGGCTGGCGAGCATCTGGCCCATGATGGGTGGCAGGTAGCTCATCGTCCCGAGAAGCGAGCCCTCGCGCAACCACTGCTCGTCGGAGATGGCCTCCATGCGTATGGGCTCCTCGTCCGAGAAGAGCACCCGCAGTCCACGGATGCCGCGGCGCCGGCACTCCTTGCGCATGACGCGCGCGAGCGGGCAGTTGATGGTGTCCTCGATGTGCGCGAACCGCAGGCGGCACGGGTCGAGCTTGTTGGCGCCGCCCATCGCGGAGAGCTCGGGGATGCCGCACTCCTGGCACCACTGCGCCAGACGCAGCTTCTGGCCCACGGTATCGATGGCGTCCACCACATAGTCGAGGTGTCCGAGCTCGTCCATCTGCTCGGGCAGCGCGTTCTTGTCGAGAAACGCGGTCACGGCGGTTACGTTCGCCGCGGGGTTGATGTCGAGCGTCATGGCGCGCATGACCTCGGCCTTGGGGCGGCCGATGGTGCTCGTGAACGCGAGCGCCTGGCGGTTGATGTTGCTCGGCGCCACGACGTCGCGGTCCAGCAGCACGAGGTGGCCCACGCCGCCGCGGGCGAGCGCCTCCGCGCAGCTCGAGCCCACGCCGCCGAGGCCGACCACGGCCACGCGCGCCGCCTCCAGCCGCGCGAGACCCTCGTCGCCGATGACGAGCCTCAGCCTGTCCGTCGCCGTCTCCGCCACCCTGCCTCCCGTCTGCCAATTGGGGACGTGTTATTTCATGCAGACAGTTTGGGACAGGTTTGGTCGCGCTGCAAGGCGCGTCTCCGTGAAAACCTGTCCCAAACTGTCTGCATGAAATAACACGTCCCCAATTGACATCAGGCCCGTCCCAAACGAGCAGCGCGTTTGAACCCGTCCCAAAATTGCGTTACCGGTTTGCGACGGGTCGGCCAGAGGCTGCTTTGCTCTGCTAAAGTGCGGCGCAACGAGGGAGGTCAGCATGCACAGAGAGTTTCTGATGGGCAACGAAGCCATGGCCGTGGGCGCGCTCGCCGCGGGCGTGAACGTGGTGGCCGGCTACCCGGGCACGCCGTCGACCGAGGTCCTTGAGGCCGTGGCAGGGCGTCGCGGCGAGGGCGTCTACGTGGAGTGGTCCGTGAACGAGAAGGCGGCGCTCGAGGTGGCGGCCGGCGCGGCGTACGCCGGGGCCCGGGCGCTCGTGACGATGAAGCAGGTGGGCCTGAACGTCGCCTCCGACCCGCTCATGAGCCTCTCCTACATCGGCGTCAAGGGCGGCATGGTCGTGCTCGTGGCCGACGACCCCGGTCCCATCTCCTCCCAGACCGAGCAGGACACGCGCACCTTTGCCGCCTACGCCAAGCTGCCGATCCTCGATCCCTCGAGCCCCACGGAGGCCTACGCGATGATGGGGGAGGCCTTCGACCTCTCCGAGGAGCTGGGCTGCCCCGTGATCGTGCGCCCCACCACGCGCGTCGACCACGGCTACGAGGACGTGGAGGTGGCCGACCCGGAGGAGTGGCGCGTCAACGAGCCCGAGGGCTTCGTCCGCGACCCCTCCCGCTGGGTCATCTTCCCCGCGCTCTCCGTGCGCGCCCACGCGGCCATTGAGCGGCGCGACGCGGAGCTCGCCAAGCGCTTCTCGAGCTACGCGAGAAACACGGTGGCGCAGACGGCCGGTCCGGACGCCGTCCCGCGCCTCGGCATCGCCACCCACGGCATCAGCGCCACCTACGTCGCGGAGAACCTGAGCGAGAAGGACGACGTGCGCGTCCTGCGCGTGGCGACCCCGCACCCCTTCCCGGAGCCCCTCGCGGCCGACTTCCTCGACGGCCTCGACGAGGTCCTCTGCGTGGAGGAGCTCGACCCCGTGATAGAGCGCGCCCTCGTCGCGACCTGCGGTCGCCGCGGGCTTACGGTAAAGATTTGCGGCAAGCTTACCGGCGACATCCAGCCCTCCGGCGAGAACACCGTCGAGTCGGTAGGACGCGCCATCGACGCATTTCTCGGTAGGGAAGTGGCTGACGAGCCCGCGCCGGCGGGTTCTTCTCCGCGCGCAGTTTCGCAGCCGCGTAGCGGCGAGGACTGTTTGAGCACGGAGAAGAACCCGCCGGCGCCCCCCACGCTTCCCATCCGCCCGCCCGTCCTCTGCGCCGGCTGTCCGCACCGAGCGTCCTTCTATGCCGTCAAGCGTGCGATGCGCGGCCGCAAGACGCTCTTCTGCGGCGACATCGGCTGCTACACGCTCGGCAACGCCGCGCCGCTCGACATGGTGGACACGTGCCTGTGCATGGGCGCGGGCATCAACATCGCCCAGGGTGTCACGCACGTGGAGCCCGACACCGTCGCCTTTGCCTTCGTGGGCGACTCCACCTTCTTCGCGTCCGGCATAACCGGTGTGGTCAACGCCTTCTACAACCAGGCCAACATGACGCTCGTCGTGCTCGACAACTCCACCACGGCGATGACCGGTCATCAGCCGCACCCGGGCACGGGCCGCACGATGATGGGTCAGGTCGTGGAGAAGGTCTCGATCGAGCGCGTCCTTCTCGCCATCGGCCTCACGGTGGTCGAGACCGTGGACCCGCTCGACCACGAGCGTGCCGTCGAGACCGTGCGCCGCGTCGCGGACGAGCCCGGCGTCAAGGCGATCATCTTCCGGAGCCCGTGCGTGGTGCTCGCCAGACCCAAGGCGACGAGCGTCGTGGACGTCGAGAAGTGCGTCGGCTGCCAGCGCTGCGTGCGGGAGCTTGGCTGCCCCGCGCTCGTGCCGGATTCCGCGACGGGCAGGGTTCGCATCGACTCCGCGCAGTGCACGGGCTGCACCCTCTGCGAGCAGATCTGCCCCACGCATGCCATCTCGGGAGGTGAGCGACTGTGAGCGAGAACGCAAGGAGCACGGACATCATCCTCGCGGGCGTGGGCGGCCAGGGAGCCGTCCTCGCGTCCAAGCTGCTCGCCCGCGCTGCGATGGGGCGCGGCCTTCCCGTCAAGACCGCCGAGACCATCGGCATGGCGCAGCGCGGCGGCTCGGTCTTCAGCCACGTGAGGCTGGGGGAGGGCGCGGTCTCGCCGCTCATCGGCCGCGGGCGCGCCGACGCCATCGTGGCCTTCGAGCCGGCGGAGGCCGTGCGGCAGCTGTCCTTCCTGCGTCCGGAAGGCATGGTCGTCACGAGCGACGCCCCGGTGGTGCCCGTCTCCGCCGCCACGGGCGGCCCTGCCTACGACCTGCCCGTCATCATGTCCTATCTTCGCGAGCGCGTGGGCGAGAAGAACCTCGCGGTCGTCGACGCAGCTGCCGCGCAGGCCGCGCTCGGCACCGCTCGAGCCCTCAACGTCGTCCTTCTTGGCGCCGCCGCCCGCGGCGGCGCGCTCGGCCCTGTCACCCTTGACGACCTTGCGGCTGCCGTCCGCGCCACCGTGAGCCCCCGCTTCCTCGACCTCGACCTCCGCGCCCTGTCAATTGGACCTGCAAATTGGGGACAGTCCCCAAATAGCAGCAAATTGGGGACTGTCCCCAATTAACAGAGGAGCCTGCCATGAATATCAGCGCGTCCCAGCTCAAGCTTGTGAATGACCAGGTTCAGCGACTCGTTGCGTCCGGCAACTACTTCGGGCGGCGTCTCCAGGAGGCGGGCGTCACCGAGGTCCTCACGGAGGAGGACTTCCTCGCGCTGCCCTTCTCGGAGAAGGAGGACCTGCGCAACTGCTACCCGCTCGGGATCTCTGCGGTCGACGAGCGCCAGATCGTGCGCATCCACTCGAGCTCCGGCACCACGGGCACGCCCGTCATCATCCCCTACACCGCGCGCGACGTCGACGACTGGGCCACGCAGTTCGCCCGCTGCTACGAGCTCGCGGGCATCACGTCCGAGGACCGCATCCAGATCACGCCCGGCTACGGCCTCTGGACCGCGGGCATCGGCTTTCAGGCGGGCGCGGAGAAGCTCGGTGCGATGGCCGTGCCCATGGGCCCCGGCAACACCGAGAAGCAGCTCCAGTTCATGGTGGACCTGCAGACCACGGTCATCGGCGCCACGTCGAGCTACGCGCTGCTCCTGGCCGAGGAGGTCGAGGCACGCGGCATGCGCGACCAGATCGCCCTCACCAAGGGCGTCATCGGCTCGGAGCGCTGGGGCAAGAAGATGCGCGACCGCGTGAAGGCGGGTCTGGGCATCCAGGTCTACGACATCTACGGCCTCACGGAGGTCTACGGCCCGGGCATCGGCATCTCCTGCGACGCCGAGGACGGCATGCACTACTGGGACGACTTCATCTACATCGAGATCGTCGACCCCGCCACGGGCGCGCCGCTGCCCGATGGCGAGTGGGGCGAGATCGTGATCACCACGCTCGTCAAGGAGGGCGCGCCGCTCATTCGCTTCCGCACGCACGATCTCAGCCGCATCATCCCCGGCACCTGCCCCTGCGGCAGCCCCTATCCGCGCATCGACACGCTGCACGGCCGCTCCGACGACATGGTCAAGATCAAGGGCGTCAACGTCTTCCCGCGTCAGATCGAGGAGGTGCTCCAGGAGTTCCCGCAGCTCTCGAGCGAGTACCAGATCCGCATCTCGCACCTCGAGGGCCGCGACACCATGCGCATCTACGTGGAGACGGACGGCACGCAGGACTTCCTCGACCTCGCCGACGAGGTCGCGCACGAGGTTAAGCGCCGCATCGGCTTCACGCCGCTCGTGAAGGTCGTGGAGCTCGGCGTCCTGCCGCGCAGCGAGAAGAAGACCCGCCGCGTCTTCGACGAGCGCTACGAGTAGGGGGGGCTCGTCCTTCTCGTTCGCCGCTTGAGCGGGGCTGCACGTTCTTCTCGCCCGCACTCATGAGTGCGGGCATCGAGTGCGGGCGGATTTGGGCCCAAAGGGCGTCAAATGCCCGGGGCCACCTGGCGTCTGCTGTCGAGTGCGCGCATCCAGTGCCCTAGGGCCCGCACTCGATGTGTGGCGGTGCCAGGTGCCCGCTCGCTCTCGGGGTTTGTCATCAAGTGCGGGCACAAAAGAAGGGGCCGGTCGCGTTGGCGGCCGGCCCCGGCTGTTCCTTGAAGTGGCGCGTAAGGCGAGAAGAACGTGCCTACAGGCTCGCGACGAAGCGCATCTGCGCGGCGCGCCCGGCCTCGTCCCACTTGAAGACGCCGGCGTCCTCGAGCACGTGTCCGAAGACGGCGCCGACCTCGTCGCGCAGGACCTGCTCGGCAGCCTCCTCGGTGAGCTCGCCGGTGCGGCGCTCGTAGACATCGGCCGCCCAGGCGGCGTGGCTCGCGCTCGCCGGGTCGGCGTCCAGTGCGGCGCGCACGGCGGCGGCGTCGGCGCCGGACGACACGCCCTCGAGCAGGTGCGCCCGCACTGCGGCGAGCTCGCCCACGAGGCGCGGCGGCAGGATCGCGAGGCCCATGACCTCGATGAGGCCGATGTTCTCCTTCTTGATGTGGTGGTACTCGGCGTGCGGGTGGAAGATGCCGAGCGGGTGCTCGTCGCTCGTGACGTTGCAGCGCAGCGCGAGGTAGGCCTCGTAGCGCTCGCCGCCCACGGCGCCGTCCTCGTCCACGCGGCGCACGACCGGCGTCACGGTGTTGTGGCGCGTGCCGTCCTCGTCGAGGGCGACCACGCCCACCGACTCGTCGGTCCAGGCGCGCCAGGCGTCGATGACGTGCACGGCGGCGGCGAGCAGCTCGTCTCGGCTCGCGGAGCGCAGGCGCAGCACGGAGAGCGGCCAGGTGAGCACCGCGCCCTCCACGCCGGGGAAGGCGTCCATCGTGAAGGTCTCGGCGACCTCGGCGCGCATCATCGGGAACTCGTGGGCGCCGCCCTGGAAGTGGTCGTGCGAGAGAATCGAGCCGCCCACGATGGGCAGGTCGGCGTTTGAGCCGATGAAGTAGTGCGGCAGCAGGTCCACGAAGTCGAGCAGGCAGCGCAGGGCCTTCTCGTCGATGTGCATCGGGCGATGGCGGGCGCTCATCGCGATGCTGTGCTCGTTGAAGTAGGCGTAGGGGCTGTACTGCAGGCCCCAGCGCTCGCCGTCGAGCTCGATCGGGACGATGCGCAGGTTCTGGCGGGCCGGGTGCTCCCCGCCGGACATCGCCGCGCCGCGCCCGGGGTAGCCCTCGTTCTCGATGCAGAGCTGGCAGGCCGGGTACTTCTCGCCCGTGGCCTTGGCCGCGCCCGCGGCCGCGATGTCGCGCGGGTCCTTCTCGGGCTTGGAGAGGTTGATCGTGATCTCGAGGTCGCCCCAGCGGGTGGGGGAGCTCCACTGGATGTTGCGCGCGATGGCGGCGCGGCGCACGTAGCCCGCGTCGCAGCAGATGCGGTAGAACCAGTCGGTGGCGTGCTTGGCGCCGTCTTTCTCAAGAAGCGAGAAGAACGTCGAGGCCGTCTCCGCGGGACGGGGCATGAGGGTGCCCATCACCTGCATCGAGACGCGGTCGCGCCCGTTGGCGGTGTCCTCGACGCGGCCGTTTTCCACAGCCACCTCGGAGAGCTCGGCGAGCGTGGCCTCGAGGTCGAGTTCCACGGCCTCTCCCGGGGCGGGCTCTTCGGCGAGCACCCACTCCTGGTCGGGGCCGGGACCCGTGACGCCGAGTGCCTCGAGCGTGGCGTTGTAGGACCAGACGCGGTCCCCCCAAGGGATGAGGCCGCGCGTGGCGGCGTAGTCGACGAGGCCCTGCAGCGCGCCGCGCAGGCCCTCGGGCGTGAGCTCGGTCTTCTCTACAGCCATTCCGCGTGCGCTCCCTTCTCGGCGATCTGGTAGTGGACGCAGGCGCCCTCTCCCAGCCAGGCGTTCATCTGGTCGGTGAAGTCCTCGACCATGTCGAGCGGCACGAAGCACTGGATCGACCCGCCGAAGCCGCCGCCGTGGATGCGCGTGGCGCCCAGGCCGTCGAGGATGCGCTCGGCCAGCCCCAGCGCCAGCATCGCCGGCTGGAAGGAGCCGCCGGTGGAGACGTTCTGGAGGAACATCGCCGAGCTCGCGCCGGACTCGCGGGTGAGCTCGAGGAAGCGGTCGATGTCACCGGACGTGAGCGCGTCCCAGCGCTTGTCCACGAGCTCGTTCTCGCGCCAGTAGTGGATCGCGCGCAGGATCGCGCGGTCGCCGAGCTTCTCGCGCAGCTCGGGCAGGCGGCGGTCGAACTCGGCCGGGTCGACCTCGCAGAGGCGCTCATGGCCGAACTCGCGGGCCACCTGCTGCATCTCGACGGGCACCGCGGCGTAGTCGGCGGTGAAGGGCGCGTGGTCGCAGCCCACGTCCACGAGGCACAGGGCATATCCCGCAGCGTCGAAGTCGAGCTCGAGCTTGGCCGTGCGCGGCTCGCCGGCGTCCTCGAAGTCCATGAACGCGAGGCCGCCCAGGCACACGGCCGCCTGGTCCATGAGGCCGCAGGGCTTGCCGAAGTAGCGGTTCTCGGCGAACTGCCCCATCTTGGCAAGCTCGACCGGGCTGACCTCGGGGCCCTTCCAGAGCGCCTCCATCACGCGGCCGAGCGCGGCCTCCACGGCCGCGGAGCTGGAGAGCCCGCCGCCGGAGGGGATGTCGCTCGTCATGGCGAGGTCAAAGCCCGCGGGCGTGCGGCCGGTCCGGGCCATGCACGCCGCCATGCCGCGCACCAGCCCGGCCGTGGTGACGTGCTCGTCCTCGCGCTCCTCGAGGCTGTCCAGGGCGATCTCGAAGGTGGGGTAGCCCGCGCTCGCCACGCGCACGCGGTCGGTGCCGTTGGGCGCCGCGACGCCGTCGATGGCCACGTTCAGCGCGCCGGCGATGACGTGGCCGCCCTCGTGGTCGGTGTGGTTGCCGGAGATCTCCGAGCGCGCGGGCGCGTGGACCGCGAGCAGGCGCTCGTGGGCCACGTCGGAGAACTCCCGGTCAAAGAGCTCGCGCGCCACGTCGAGCGGCGTGCCCTTGTCCGTTCCTGCTGCCATGCTGCTCCTTTCATCATGCCCCCGCGGGGGCGCTTTCACATCGTGATGGACCTCGCCGCCAAGGACCTTCTCGGACCACGCGCCCTTCTCGCTAACATGCATAGTTCCGTTTCGTTTCATATATCCGCAGGATAGAAATTGGCAAAACCGGAGCTGTGCATGTTATTGGGGCGCGGCGACGTCGCGGGGCAAGGGGGCGCTAACCGACGGTCGAGAACCGGTACACGATCGTCTGGGCGTACGGCTCGCCCGGCCCCCAGACGGCCTGCGGCCACTCGGGGTGGTGGATGTTGTCCGGGTAGAACTCGGGCTCGAAGGCGAGCCCGCCGCGGGGCCCGTAGGTCGCCCCGTCCTTGGCCCCCTCGTCGCCGAGCCAGTTGCCGGTGTAGAGGTGCGCCCCGGGCGTGGTGACGCTCACGTCGAGCGCCCGCCCGCTGCCCGGGTCCACGACGCGCAGGGCGTGGCGGGGCGCACCGCCCGGCTCCCAGCCGCGGATGCACAGGCAGTGGTCGTAGCCACGGCCGATCTTGATCTGCTCGTCGTCGGCGTCGACGCCATCTGCGATCGCGCGCGGGGAGCGCAGGTCAAAGGGCGTGCCGTCAACGGGGCGGACCTCGCCGGCCGAGACGCAGTCCTCGCGCAGCGGCAGGAAGGCGTCCGCGTCGGCGGTGACGACCTCGTCAAGGACCGTGCCGGCGTCGTGACCGGCGAGGTTCATGTAGGTGTGGTTGGTCATGCTCACGTAGGTGGGCGCGTCGGTGGCACATCCGTAGGTCACGGTGAGCACGTGGTCCTCCCCGTCGCGGGCGAGCGAGAAGGACGCGGAGAGGTCCCGGTTGCCGGGAAGCCCGAGCTCGCCGTCGGCAAGGCGGCAGGTCATGCGGACCACGCCCTCGCTCTCGTCGACGACCGCGTCCCAGAGGCGGCGGTGCAGGCCGTGGGCGGCGTCGGTGTGGTTGTTGTTGCGGCCGTCCGGTCCGTCGTTTTTGGCGAGGTGGTAGACGGCGCCGTCGAGCGGGACCTCGGCGCGGTCGGTGCGGTTGGCGACGGGCCCCACGGTGCCACCGTAGAAGGCGGGGTTGGGGCCGAGGTAGCCCTCGAGGCCGCCGAAGCCCAGGGCAACGTCGGCGATGCGGCCGGCGCGGTCGGGGACGTCGATGCCCAGGACCGTGGCGCCGTAGTCGCTCACGCGCACGCGGGCGTCTCCGGCGCGCAGCTCGAAGACGTGGGCCTCCTGGCCGTCGGGCAACGTTCCAAACGAGGTGGTCTCGATCACGATGCTCCTCTCGCCGAGTGTCGGGCGCGTCAGCGCAGACGCCCCTCAACGCACAATGTTAACGTACTCATTTTGAGTGGAACCCAGAATGTGCGCTTTTCAGCCCATCGGCTAGAATTGGGCTGCAAACGGTCGAGGCCGCATCGGGGGGAGGACCATGGCAGACGAGAAGAACGCCCGCGTCGCGGCGGGGTCCGTGTCCATGGCCGAGGTGGCGCGCGTCGCCGGCGTCTCCCAGCAGACGGTCTCCCGCGTCGCCAACGGCCTCACCAACGTCAGCGAGAAGACGCGGCGGCGCGTTCTTCTCGCCATGGACGAGCTGGGCTTCAGGCCCAACTTCGCCGGGAGGTCGCTCAGGAGCGGCCGGTACAACTCGGTGGGACTTGCCCTCTACAACGTCGAGCAGTTCGGCAACCTCGCCACCATCAAGGGGATCCTCTCCGCCGCCGGGGACATGGGCTGCGCCGTGACCACCGTCGAGATGGACGACCGGGCGCCGCTGTCGCTCGCCGAGGCCACGCGGCGCATGGCGGGCCTTCCGATCGACGCGCTCGTGATCAGCATGAGCCTTCGCTCCGAGGACTTCGAGGACTTCCGGCCGCAGCCCGGGCTCAGCACGGTCCTGCTCACCATGTACGAGCACCCGCGCTGCACGACCGTAGACTCCGACCAATACGGGTGCTCCACGCTGCTGATGGGGCACCTCGCCGCCCATGGTCACCGCGAGGTCCGCTTCGTGGCGGGCCCGGCGTACTCGGTGGACTCCTCGTTTCGCGAGAAGGGCTGGCGCGACGCCCTCGCCGCGCAGGGGGTGGACGCCGTGGAGCCCCTGCGCGGCGACTGGACGGCCGACAGCGGATACGAGGCCGGCGCCGCCCTCGCGGCCGACGAGGCCATGACCGCCGTCTATGCCGCCAACGACCAGATGGCGCTCGGCGTCGTCGAGGCGCTGCGCGACGCCGGCAGGCGCGTCCCCGAGGACGTGAGCGTGGTGGGCGTCGACGACTCGCTGCGCGGCACGGTGCCACACGTGGGGCTCACGACGGTTCGCTTCGACCTGGTGGCCCGCGGGCGCGCGGCCGTGGAGCATGCGCTTCTCGGCACCGCGCCGGGCTACGCCGCCCGCGCGATCCGCATCCCGCCGACGCTCGTCGAGCGCCGCTCGGTCGCGGAGGCGCGCCGCTGACGGCGCGGCGGGCCGCCACGCGCTATAGTTAGACGAATAGCACATCGATCGCACATCGCGTCGGAGGGACGGTTATGGCTGAGTACAAGTCGGACATCGAGATCGCCCAGGAAGCCAAGATGCTGCCCATCGCCGAGGTCGCCGCGCGCGCCGGCCTCACCGAGGACATGATCGAGCCCTACGGGCGCACCAAGGCAAAGGTCGACATCCACTCCCTCGCGGACGCGCCGCGCAGGGGCAAGCTCGTCCTCGTGACCGCCATCAACCCCACGCCCGCCGGCGAGGGCAAGACCACCACCTCGATCGGCCTGGCGGACGCCATGAACCTCATGGGGCACCAGACCATGCTCGCCCTGCGCGAGCCCTCGCTCGGCCCGGTCTTTGGCATCAAGGGCGGCGCGGCCGGCGGCGGCTACGCGCAGGTCGTCCCGATGGAGGACATCAACCTCCACTTCACGGGTGACTTCCACGCCATCGGCGCGGCCAACAACCTCTGCGCCGCCATGCTCGACAACCACATCAAGCAGGGCAACGCCCTGGGCATCGACCCGCGTCGCGTGGTCTGGAAGCGCTGCGTCGACATGAACGACCGGCAGCTCCGTAACGTCGTGGACGGCCTGGGCGGCGTCGCGGACGGCATGCCGCGCCAGGACGGCTTTGACATCACCGTGGCCTCCGAGGTCATGGCCGTGTTCTGCCTCGCCACCGACCTCATGGACCTGAAGGCCCGTCTGGCCCGCATGGTCATCGCCTACACCTACGATCGCAAGCCCGTCACCGTGGCCGACATCCACGCCGAGGGCGCGATGACCGCCCTGCTCAAGGACGCCATCAAGCCCAACCTCGTGCAGACGCTCGAGGGCAACCCCGCCTTCGTCCACGGCGGCCCGTTCGCCAACATCGCGCACGGCTGCAACTCCGTCGAGGCCACCACGACGGCACTCAAGCTCGCCGACTACGTGGTCACCGAGGCCGGCTTCGGCGCGGACCTGGGTGCCGAGAAGTTCCTGGACATCAAGTGCCGCTACGCCGGCATCCAGCCGAGCGCCGTCGTGCTCGTGGCCACCGTGCGCGCCCTCAAGTACAACGGCGGCGTCGCCAAGGCGGACCTGGGGGCCGAGAACCTCGAGGCGCTCGAGGCCGGCCTGCCCAACCTGCTGCAGCACGTCTCCAACATCCGCGAGGTGTGGGGTCTGCCCGTGGTGGTGGCCATCAACGCCTTCCCCACGGACACCCCCGCCGAGCTCGCGCTCGTCGAGCGCAAGTGCAACGAGCTCGGCGTCAACGTCGCGCTCTCCGAGGTCTGGGCCAAGGGCGGCGAGGGCGGCCGGGCGCTCGCCGAGGAGGTCGTGCGCCTCTGCGAGGAGCCGAGCGACTTCCGCTTTGCCTATGACGTCGAGGACTCGATCGCGGACAAGCTGAACGCCATCGCCACCAAGGTCTACCACGCCGACGGCGTCGACTTCACGAGCTCCGCGGCCAAGCAGCTTAAGCAGCTCGAGGAGCAGGGCTTTGGCGGCCTGCCCATCTGCGTGGCCAAGACCCAGTACTCCTTCACCGACGACCAGACCAAGCTCGGCGCGCCACGCGGCTTCCGCATCACGGTGCGCAACCTCAAGGTCTCTGCGGGCGCGGGCTTCATCGTGGCGCTCACCGGCGACATCATGACCATGCCGGGCCTTCCCAAGGTCCCGGCCGCCGAGAAGATCGACGTCACGCCCGACGGCAAGATCGTCGGCCTGTTCTAACTTGACAATATCGTCAGGTTATATTGTCAAGTCTTTCGACCCGGGCCCGCTCAGGGAACCCCGAAGGAGTAACCGTGGAAGAGCGATTCATGGAGCTGAGCTGCGAGGAGTTCGCCGAGCGGCTCGCCGCGCGCACGAGCGTCCCCGGGGGCGGCGGCGCCTGCGCGCTCGCGGGCGCGCTCGCCGCGGCGCTCTGCTCGATGGTGGGCTCGTTCACCATCGGCAAGGCGCGCTTCGCGGACGTCGAGGACGAGGTCGCGGGCCTCATGGACGAGGCCGAGGACGTGCGCTTCCGACTGCTCGAGCTCATCGAGGAGGACGCCTCGGGCTTCTCGCCGCTCATCGAGGCCTATGCGCTGCCCAAGGGGGCCCCCGGTCGCGACGAGGCGATCGAGGAGGCCACGGAGGGCGCCTGCATGGCGCCGCTCGCGATGATGGGGGAGTGCTGCCGCGCGATCACCCTGCTCGAGCGCATGGGTCAGATCGGCACGCCGACGCTCGCCTCCGACGTCGTGACCGGTGCGCTGCTCGCGCTCGCCGCGCTCGAGGGCGCCGGCGTCAACGTGAGCGTTAACACCGCCGCCCTGCGCGACCGGCAGCAGGCGGCGCGCATCGACGCCACCTGCGAGGAGCTCCTCGAGGAGTACGTCGGGCGCGCCCGCGCGCTCGCTGACGTCATCGCCGAGAAGATCCGCGGGAGGGCATGACGTGACGGAGTTCCTGCGCGGCGCGCCCGTCGCCGCGGCCCTCACGGATGACGCCGCCCCTCGCGTCGCCGCGCTCGTCGCGCGCGGAGTGACGCCGACCCTCGCCATCGTGCGCGTCGGCGAACGGCCCGACGACCTCGCCTACGAGCGCGCCGCGCTCAAGCGCTGCGATCGTCTCGGCATCGCCGTGAGACTGCTCGGTTTCCCTGACGACGTGAGCACCGAGGCCCTGCTCGGCGCCATCGAGCGCGTTAACGGGGACGCCACGGTCCACGGGTGCCTGATCATGCGCCCGCTGCCCCCGCAGGTGGACGAGGCCGCCCTCTGCGCCGCGCTCGACCCCGCCAAGGACGTCGACGGCGTCACCGCGGGCTCTCTCTACGGCGTCTTCTCCGGCCGCGAGCTCGGCTTCCCGCCGTGCACCGCCGCCGCGGTCCTCGCGATCCTCGACCACTACGGCTACGGGCTCGAGGGGGCCCGCGCGGTCGTCGTCGGGCGCTCGCTGGTCATCGGGCGTCCCGTCGCCATGATGCTTCTGGCGAGAAACGCCACCGTCACGCTCTGCCACACGCGCACCAAAGACCTCGCCGCCGAGGTCGCCCGCGCCGACCTGGTGATCGCCGCGGCGGGGCGCGCCGGCGCGGTGGGCGTGGGCGCCCTTCGCCCGGGCCAGGTGGTGGTGGACGTGGGCATCAACTGGGACGAGCGAAGCCGCTCGCTCGTCGGCGACGTCGACCCGCGGGCTGCCGAGGGCGTCGTCGACGCCCTCACCCCCGTGCCGGGAGGCGTGGGGTCCGTCACAACGGCCATTCTCGCCCGCCACGTGATCGAGGCGGCGGAGAGGAGCATCGCATGAAGGTAACCGAGAAGCCGTCGTCGTCCTACAGCGGGGCGATGACCCCCGCGTCGATGGAGCTCAAAAACGAGCGCGTCGCCGAGACCAAGGCAAAGACCGACGTCGTGAGCGGACTGGTGCTCTCCGTCATGGCCGGGGCGTTCATCTCGATGGGCGCCACGTTCATGCTCGTGGTCAAGTCCGACGCGGCGCTTCCCTTCGCGGCAACGCAGCTGCTCGGCGGCTTTGCCTTCACGCTGGGGCTCTTTCTCATCCTCGCCGCCGGCGCGGAGCTCTTCACCGGCAACTGCCTCATGGTGATGGGCCCGCTCGCCGGCCGCTTCTCGTGGAAGCGTCTTTTCGCCAGCTGGGCGCTCGTGCTTCTCGGCAACCTCGTGGGCAGCGTGCTCGCCGCCGGGCTCGTGCTCGCCGCGGGCGTGGCCTCCGCCAACGGCGGGGCGGTCGGCGAGGCGGCCATCACGGTCGCCGAGGGCAAGGTCGCCCTCGACTGGGGCGTCGCCTTCGCGCGCGCCATCCTCTGCAACATGCTCGTGTGCCTCGCCGTCTGGGTGGGACATGCCGCCACGTCTGTCACTGACAAGTTCTTCTCGGCCCTGCTCCCGGTCATGGCTTTCATGGCGGCGGGCTTCGAGCACTGCGTGGCCAACATGTTCTTCCTGCCTTACGCCCTCATGCTGCAGGCGACGGGCACCTGCGCCGGCTCCGTCGACCTCGCGGGCGTCGTGAGCAACCTGACGGCAGCCACGCTGGGCAACCTCGTGGGCGGCGTGGTGCTCGTGGGCATGTCCTACTGGTTCGTCTACGGTCGCGGCCGTTCGAGGGGGTAGACGATGGCAGATCTCGAGCGCACCCCGGGCGCACGGGGCGAGAAGAACGGCCAGGGCTTTCGCCCGATCGACAAGACGCGGGTGGAGGCCGCCGTGCGCGAGCTTCTGCTCGCCATCGGCGAGGACCCGGACCGCGAGGGGCTTCTCGGCACGCCCGACCGCGTGGCGCGCGCCTGCGAGGAGATCCTCGGCGGCATGCAGGAGGACCCGGGCGCCCACCTGCGCAAGCAGTTCCACGAGCCCGGCAACCAGGAGATGGTGATCGTCAAGGACATCCCGTTCTCCTCCCTCTGCGAGCACCACATCCTGCCGTTCACCGGCCGCGCCCACGTCTGCTACATCCCGCGCGACGGCCGCATCACCGGCCTCTCCAAGATCGCGCGCTGCGTCTCGGGCTACGCGCGGCGGCTCCAGGTCCAGGAGCGCCTCACCGGGCAGGTGGCCGACGCGATGGTGCGCGAGCTCGACCCGCTCGGCGTCCTCGTGGTGATGGAGGCCGAGCACACCTGCATGACCATGCGCGGCGTTAGAGCGGCCGGCGCGCTCACCACGACCTCCGCCGTCCGCGGCTGCCTGCGCGACCTCAAGACCCGTCAGGAGGCTTTGCGGCTTCTGGGGCTGTAGCCACGTGCGTGCTCCCCGAGCGGGGAACATCCGGCGCTCGAACAGCTTGCCGCAGAGGGCGCGGCAAGAACTCGCGGCGGACGTTCCCCGCTCGGGGGGGGGCACGCCTCGCGCCGCACGTCCTTCTCGCCTGCCGTTCTTCTCGTCTCCCGTTGTGTACACTATGAGCCGTTGTGCACATTCCCTTGCGGTGTGTACACAGCAATAGTTTGACGAGAAGTACGACAAAGCCTCTACCTGCTATTTTGCGACCTCGGGACGAACTTCAAACTTTTATCTGTGTACACAACGTAGCCGAGTGTACACAACGCCGAGAAGGGCCTGTCGCTTGAGCGCCCCAGGTTGTGCCAGATAACCTTACGGCAGGGGCCTGGGCATACCCCGCCGCGAGTTCCGCAGCCGCGCCCTCTGCGGCGAGGACTGTCTGAGCGCCGGGGTATGCCCAGGCGCCGTCCAGAAGAGTGAAAAGGGGAAGTAATGTACCAGCTGCCGTTTGAGGTTCCGAAGATTTCCTACGAGGAGGCACTCGCGATCGTGCGCGGGGCGCTCCGGTTTGGCATCGAGCCGCTGCTCGAGACCGTGGAGGACATGCTCGCGGAGCTCGGAGACCCCGACCTCGCCTTCGAGTGCGTGCAGATCGCCGGCACCAACGGGAAGACCTCGACCTCTCGCTACGCGGCTGCGATTCTTGCCGGCGAGGGGCTTCGCACGGCGCTCTATACCTCGCCCGAGCTCGTGAGCTACACCGAGCGCATGGAGGTCGCCGGCGACCCGGTCTCCGAGGAGGCCTTCGCGCACGGCGTCTCGGCCGCGCACGTGGCGGGGGAGCGCGTGAACGCCCGCCGCGCGGCGCAGGGGCTTCGACCCTACGACATCACCGAGTTCGACACCCTCACCGTCGCGGCGATGGTCGTCTTCGCCGAGGCGGGGGTCGACGTGGCGGTGCTCGAGTGCGGGATGGGCGGCCGCTGGGACGCCACCTCCGCCGCCAAGTCCATCCGTGCCGTCGCGGTGACCGGCATCGGCCTCGACCACATGCGCATCCTCGGGGACACGCTCGAGGAGATCGCCGGTGAGAAGGCGGCGATCATCAAGCCCGGCCGCGCCTGCGTGCTGGGCACGGGGACCGCGGACCCCAGGAGCGTCGAGGACGTGTTCCTGGAACAGGCGCGCGCCGCCGGCGTGACGCCCGTGCTCGTGCGTCCCGATGCCGCGGGCGAGAAGGACGCGGGGCTGCCCGTCGCCTCCTTCCGTGTGACCAAGGTCCCGCGCCGCCTGGGCGGGCCGCTCGAGCTCGACGTGACCACGCCGCGCGCGACCTATCCGGAGCTCGCCGCGCTCAAGCCCTCCTACCAGGCGCAGAACATCGCCTGCGCGGTGACGCTCGCCGAGGGGTACCTCGGTCGCACGCTCGACGCGGAGGCGCTCTTCACCTCGATCGTCCAGTGCCCGACGCCTGGTCGCTTCCAGCTGTTGCGCCCCGAGCCGCCGCTGCTCATCGACGCCTGCCACAACCCGCAGTCGGTCGAGACCTTCCTCTCCGCGCTCGAGGACGTGCTGCCCGAGGGCGAGCCGCGGCCGCTGCTTCTGGCCGCGGTGCTCGCCGACAAGGACGTCCGGGGCATCGTTGATCTTCTCGCCGGGGCGTTTCCCCGCGTCGCGGTGACCCAGACCGCGTCCCCCCGCGCTCTGCCCGCATCCGAGCTCGCCGAGCTCTTTGACGCAGCTGGCACGGAGGTGACGGGAACGTATCCCACGGTTGAGGCCGCCGCATCGGCATTATGTGGAGAATCGTGCGTGGCGTGTGGGTCTATCACGCTTGCGGGCGAGCTTGCGGGCCTTTTCCGATAGCTTTTGCTACAATTTCGCTGTCTGTGGCGCCGCGTCCGGCGCCGTTCCGGTGTTCAAAGGAGTCCCCGACATGGCGCAAGAACTGTTCGACCAGATCATCACCCCTGAGGTCCGCATGGTCCTCTACCTCATGGTCGTGTGCGTCGTCATGCTCTACATCCTCTCCATCGTCTACGTGATCCGTGACGCCCAGCGTCGCGGCGCGGAGCCCTGGTGGATGTGGGCCATCATCTCGGTCATCCCCGTCGTGGGCCTGCTCGCCTACGTCATCCTGCGCCCGAGCTCCTACCTCATTGACCGCGAGGAGCAGGACCTCGACATCGCCCTTCGCGAGCACCAGCTCAGCCACTACGGCATCTGCCCCAAGTGCGGCGCCCCCATCGACCGCGACTTCGTGGTCTGCCCGATCTGCAACACGCAGGTCCGCAACGTCTGCCCCACCTGCCACCGCCCGCTCAACGCGGACTGGAAGGTGTGCCCCTACTGCCGCACCCGCATCCAGTAGCGGCCCTCTGTTCTTCTCGGCATGGCGCGGCCCCGCTTCTGCGGGGCCGTTCTCGTATGGCGGGGGAGCGTCCGTGCGATCGTGGCGTCGTGTCGAGAAGCACGTGCGGCTTCCGGACGGTCTGGGACGTAATACCGTCCGCCCCCCGCACGTAGCCCGGACACGTGCGGCTTCCGGACGGTCTGGGACGTAAAACCGTCCGATCCCCGCACGTAGCCCGGACGCGTGCGGCTTCCGGACAGTTCCGGACCCCAAACCGTCCGGTTCCCGCACGTAGGCACTTCTCGTCACCCGTCCGCGCAGATGCTGCGAATCTGTTTCCCCGCGCATGGCGAACGCCCAGTTGTGGTAAACCTATGCTGTCCAAAGACGAAAGGCGTGTCTCGATGCAGCGCATCTTCGCACATATCGCTCGAACGCAGACTATCTAGGCGTCTGTCCCTTCCCAGGGCCGGCAGGCCCCGGACAGGCGCCACATATCGCTCGACGTCGCCCTTCGGGTGGCGTGCGGGCGTTTTTCATGTTTGGAGACCATGCCAGAGAAAGGTATTCCCATGAAGGTCCTGTACAACGACGGCCACATCGACGAGTGCCCGGCCGACGAGCTCACCCACGTCGTCCGCCACAGCGCCGCCCACATCATGGCCCAGGCCATCAAGCGCCTCTACCCGGAGGCCGACTTCGCCTACGGCCCCGCGACCGACAACGGCTTCTACTACGACATCGACCTGCCCGAGGGCCAGAAGATCTCCGAGGAGGACTTCCCCGCGATCGAGGCCGAGATGAGAAAGATCGTGAAGGAGAACCTCAAGTTCACCGTCTTCGAGCTGCCCCGCGCCGAGGCCGTCGCCCTCATGGAGGAGCGCGGCGAGAAGTACAAGGTCGAGCACATCGGCGATCTGCCCGAGGACGCGCGCATCACCTTCTACCAGCAGGGTGAGTACGTCGACATGTGCGTGGGCCCGCACCTCACCTATACCAAGGCGCTCAAGGCCTTCAAGCTCACGGGCGTCTCCGGCGCCTACTGGAAGGGTGACAAGAACAACAAGATGCTCATCCGCGTGAACGGCACCGCCTTCGCCACCAAGG
The DNA here is from genome assembly GCF_002159495.1 of Olsenella sp. An293. Classification (GTDB taxonomy): domain Bacteria; phylum Actinomycetota; class Coriobacteriia; order Coriobacteriales; family Atopobiaceae; genus Thermophilibacter. The sequence goes on along the minus strand of NZ_NFIT01000019.1, from coordinate 2,538 downwards.
ACGAGCTCGACGAGCACCTGCGCCTGCTCGAGGAGGCCAAGAAGCGCGACCACCGCAAGATCGGCCGCGAGATGGACATCTTCATGATGCGCGACGAGGCGCCGGGCTTCCCGTTCTTCCTGCCCAACGGCATGACGCTCAAAAACGAGCTGCTCAACTACTGGCGCGAGATCCACCGCGCCGCCGGCTACGTGGAGATCTCCACGCCCATGATCATGAGCAAGGAGCTCTGGAAGACCTCCGGCCACTGGGACCACTACAAGGACAACATGTACTCCACGATCATCGACGACGAGGAGTACTGCGTGAAGCCCATGAACTGCCCGGGCGGCGTGCTCGTGTACTCCTCCAAGCCTCACAGCTACCGCGAGCTGCCCATCCGCGCGGGCGAGATCGGCCTCGTGCACCGTCACGAGATGCGCGGCGCCCTGCACGGCCTCTTCCGCGTGCGCTGCTTCAACCAGGACGACGCCCACCTCTTCGTGCGCCCCGACCAGCTCACCGACGAGATCATCGGCGTCGTGAACCTGATCGACTCGGTGTACGAGAAGTTCGGCTTCACCTACCACCTCGAGCTCTCCACCCGCCCCGAGGACTCCATGGGCTCGGACGAGGACTGGGAGCGCGCCGAGGAGGCCCTGCGCGTGGCCCTCGAGAAGCTCGGCAAGGACTACGTGGTCAACGAGGGCGACGGCGCCTTCTACGGCCCCAAGATCGACTTCCACCTGGAGGACTCGCTCGGGCGCACCTGGCAGTGCGGCACCGTGCAGCTCGACTTCCAGATGCCGATCAACTTCGACCTGGAGTACACGGACGCCGACGGCTCCAAGAAGCGCCCGATCATGCTGCACCGCGTGTGCTTCGGCTCCATCGAGCGCTTCATCGGCATCCTTATCGAGCACTTCGCCGGCAAGTTCCCCACCTGGCTCGCCCCGTGCCAGGTGAAGGTCCTGCCGGTCTCCGAGAAGAGCCGCGAATACGCGCGCTCGGTGACGGAGAGGCTCGAGGCCGCCGGCATCCGCGCCGTGCTCGACGAGCGCGACGAGAAGATCGGCTACAAGATCCGCGAGGCCCGCAACATCGACCGACCGCCCTACATGCTCATCATCGGCGAGCAGGAGGTCGAGGCAGGCAACATCTCCGTGCGCGACCGCTCCAACGAGACCGTGACGCGCGAGCTCGACGAGTTCGTCGCCGACGTCGTGTCCGAGATCGCCGATCGCCGCTAAGTGGGCGAGAAGGACCTCGACATAGACGCTCTGATGGCGCTCTCGTCCCAGATGGGACGGGAGCGCTGGCGCGTTCTCTCGGATGCCGCGCAGGTGGTGGCCAACTACCTCGTCTGCCATCCTCGCGTCGAGGCCGTGCGCTACCCGGGGCTGAAGGCCGACCCCGACTTCCCGCGTGCGGCGAACGCCCTCGTGGGCGGCTTCGGGCCGCGCGTGGCCTATCGCGTGGCGGGCGACGCGGCGGGGGAGTGGCGCCTCTGGGAGGCCGACGCGCGCGACGCGCACCAGCAGGTCATGGAGCTCGAGAGCGCCCTGTAGCTACAGGATGGGGCAGACGCCCCGTGGGACAGATACCCCACTCGCGGACGGAGCGTCAGAGGACCTCGACCTCGGCCTCCTCGCAGTACTTCTTGAAGTGCTCGGTCAGGTTTTCGTCGGAGACCACGCAGTCCACGTCGGCGAGGTCGCAGATCTTGAACGTGCTTCTCTGCCCGAGCTTGGAGGAGTCCATGAGCACGACGGTCCTCTCGGCGTGGGCGATGAGCGCGCGCTTGAGGGCCGCCTCGTCGTCCGAGCCGCAGGCGAAGCCCGAGGAGGACTGAAACGAGGTCACCCCCAGGAAGAGCAGGTCGAAGGAGAGCTCGCCGACCTGCTCGATGGTCTTGGAGCCGTTGAGGCTCATGCTGAAGCGGTTGAGGCTGCCGCCGACCATGATCGTGCGGGCCCTCTCGAGGCGCGCGAGCTCCGCCGCGCAGGTGAGGCTGTTGGTGAAGGCGAGCATGCGCACGTCGTCGAGCTCGCGGGCGAGCGCCGTCGTGGTGGTGCCGGAGTCGAGAAAGATCGTGCTGTCCGGACGGACGAGCCCCTTGGCCTTGCGGGCGATGAGCGCCTTGGCCTCGACGTTTCTGGTGCTGCGGTTGAGCAGGAGGTCGTCGGTCCCCACGACGTACTCCACCGAGCGGGCGCCCCCGTGGGTGCGCACGATGCGGCGAGCCTCGTCGAGGGCCTTGAGGTCGGTGCGCAGCGTCATCTCGGAGACGTTGGAGAACGCCTTCTTGAGCTGGCCGAACGTGACGCTTCCCTCGGCGGTGACAAACTGCGCGATCGCGTCGCGGCGCTCCTGCATGCTCGTGCTCATCTGGAGACCTCCCGTCCTCTTGGTCTCGTCATTTTATATCGAAGGCGCCCCCGGACGCGCGCGTGAACTGCGCCCCAGAACTTGGACGCGCTAAATCATAACCGCTAGGCGGCCTCCCGAAGGGCCTGCTCCCGGAACTCGACCGGGGTCAGGCCCTTCAGCTTGACCTGC
>NZ_NFIT01000018.1 GCF_002159495.1 Olsenella sp. An293 | reverse complement strand
GTCTCATTCCCCGCGCGCGTGGGGAGGTCTCATGGGACGGACTTCGCGGGGCTTTGGCTGGTTTCTCGCGTGCCTGTTGGCGTGCGGCGTCGCGCTCGGCGCGGCGCCGGGAGTGGCGCGGGCGGAGGAGATTGCTTCGGGTCGGGTTGACGAGGAGGGCAAGCTTACCTGGACGCTCGACAATGCCGGCGAGCTCGTCATCGAGGGCCCGGGTCCGATGCCGGACTTCGGGTCTTCGGGAAGTGCTCTAGTAATCTCAACTCCGTGGTCAGTCTATTCACACGAGGTTACGAGCGTGACCGTCGTCGGCGGCGTGATCTCGGTGGGGGAGTATGCGTTTAACGGGATGTACAACCTCGTCAGCGCCGACCTCGAGGAGGGAGTGACGTCGATAGGGGAGGATGCATTCGATGGTTGCCGGTCGCTCACGTCCGTGGAACTGCCCTCGACGCTCGAGTCCATAGGCGTAGGTGCGTTCTCCGGCTGCCGAGTGGTACCACGATGCAGTGGACTGGGCGGTCACGAGCGGCGCCATCCTGGGCTACGGCGACGGGACCTTCGGGCCGGGCAACACCCTGACCCGCGCCGAGATGGCGACCATCCTCTGCCGCCTTGCCGGCGAGCCCGAGGCGGACCTCGAGGGGCTCCCGTCCGACGTGCCTGCCGGCGAGTGGTACGCCAACGGCGTCGCCTGGGCGCTCGCCGAGGGCGTCTTCGGCGGCGGCGCCGCAGGCCTCGAGCCCGGGCGCGCCCTGACCCGCTCCGAGGGCGCGGCCATCCTCTGGAACTGGGAGACCTGCGGGTAGGGGAGCGTCAGCCAGGCACGACCCCCGGGGGCGCCGGGCCGACAGCGGCCCGGCGCCCCTCCTCTTGCGCGGCCCGTGCCTCATGGCCGCGCGTCCTTCTCGCCCCTGTTTCGCTTTCTCTGGCCAGGGCACGATTCTTCTCCGGGGCGTCGCGCTTTCCAGGGCCGTGGCACGCCGCCCAGGGCCGTGCGCCGCCGCCGGGCGGGATGCGCGCGTCCGCGTCGCGCCACGACTCGCGATTCCGCAACGTTTCCGGTGTCTGCGGGCCCGTCGTGGCGCTCGCGACCCGTCTGCCGCTGCGCCCGCCTGCCCTGGCCGCATTATTCGCAACGCCGCCTCGCGCCGCCGTGCCCTGGCCCCAAAACTCGCAACGCGTCTGCGCCGCCACCCGCAACCGGCTCCCGTCCCCTTCGCCTGCGGCGCTTAATCGTCCTCGCCCATCGCACGGACGCTCTTCTCGGCGCTTAACGATTGCCGCGCATCGTAGCGGCTCGCGGTCGAAGGGGGCCCGCCTCGCGCGATAGGCGGGAATCGTTAAGCGCGACGGCGCTCCCGTGCGCGACGCCCGCCGATCCGTAAGCAACCGCGCCCCGCTCCGCGCGATGCGCGGCAAAGACTAAGTGCCCTACGGCACATCCGCGCGATACGCGGGGATCCGTAAGCGGCCTCACCCCATCGACGCGCCCTCGCCGCCCCGCGCGTGGCAACCGGCAAGCGCCTTAGGAAAGGTTTAGCAATCGGTTCATGCGCGGTTATGGGGCCCGACCCTAGGCTTGGTCAAAACCACGTCAGGGGAGGCCCCATGAGCACGATGCGCATCGCGCCGAGAAGATACGTCAGTCGCAGGAGGGCGCGCCGCGTGCCGCTTGTTCTTGGAGTCGCCGGGGTGTTGGTGGTCGCGCTCGCCGTCATCACCTGGTTTGTGACGACCTCTGTGACAAGCGGGCCAGGACAGGCGGGAAATACGACGCCAGCCCACTCCACACCGCGCGCGGACTGGCGCGCCGGCGAGACCCCCTTCCTCTATCAGACCGACCCGCAGTGGGCGGACCATCCCTATGCCGGCGGCACCATCGAGAAGAACGGGTGCGGCCCCACGTGCCTCTCGATGGTCTACGTGGCGCTCACCGGGCGAGGCGACCTCGACCCCGCTGCCATGGCGGACTTTGCCGAGCGTGGGGGCTACGCGGTCGACGGGATGACGGCATGGGCCCTCATGACCGAGGGCGCGGCGGGGTTGGGGCTCGCGTCGGAGGAGCTGCCCGCCTCGCCGGGCTCCGTGCGCGAGGCGCTTCTCGCCGGCGGTCCCGTCATCTGCAGCGTGGGCCCGGGAGACTTCACCACCACGGGGCACTTCATCGTGCTGGCAGGCCTGACCGAGGACGGCGAGGTCGTCGTGCACGACCCCAACAGCGCCGAGCGCAGCGGGCGTGCCTGGGATCTCGAGCGCGTGCTCGGTCAGTGCCTGAACCTCTGGGCGTTCTCAGCGTGAGGTCGGCAGCTCCACGGTGAAGGTCGTGCGACCGTTCTCGCTCGCGGCGGAGATGGTGCCGCCGTGCAGCCGCACGATCTCGCGAGCGATCGCAAGGCCGAGGCCGGCGCCGCCGGTGGCGCTCCCGCGGGACTCGTCCAGCCGGAAGAAGCGGTCGAAGATCGCCCGGAGCTTGTGGGAGGGGATGGTCGCGCCCGTGTCGGAGACGGTGACGATGACGCGGCCCTCCTCCGTTGTCGCCTTGATCTCCACGGGCGTGCCCTCGTCGCTGTAGGCGATGGCGTTGCGCAGCAGGTTGCCAAAGACGCGCGCGAGCCGCGCGGCGTCTGCGGTGATCTCGAGCGGCTCGCCGGGCTCCTCGACGGTCCGGGCCGTGCCCGCCACCGTCACCTGCGCCACGTTGCCGTGGGCCGAGAGCGCCGGGTAGAACTCGTCGGCGAGCTGGACGAGGAGCCCGGCGAGGTCCACGGGCGCGAGCTCCAGCTCGATGTTGCTGAGGCTGTAGCGCGTGATGTCAAAGAACTCGTTCACCAGGCGCTCGAGTCGGCACGCCTTGTCGAGCGCGACGCCCGTGTAGCGGACGCGCTGTGCCTCGGGCATGTCCGGCACCTCGTCAAGCAGCGAAAGGTAGCCGATCACCGAGGTCAGCGGCGTCTTGAGGTCGTGCGCGAGGTAGGTCACGAGGTCGCTTCTGCGCGCGGACTCGTCGGCGAGCCGGCGCTCGCGCTCAGCGGCGGAGCGCTTGGCGTCGGCGGCGACGAGCGCGAGCTCCTCCCAGCCGGGCGGGAACGCCTCGTGGGCCTCGAGGTCGTGGGCGAGAAAGACGCGCATCAGCTCGGCGGCGTGGGCGCGCTCCTCTTGGCGGGCGCGTCGGGCGGAGAGGACGGAAGCCACCGCACAGCCCACGGCGAGAAGCACAATGCCGCAGATGCCGAGCTGCATAAAGAAGTACTTGATGCCAGTGACGTCCAGCACCATCTCCGGCCAGATGCCAAATTCGTTCAGGTTGTTGAGGTTCAGGATCTGAGGGGCCAGCCAGTCCATGAACGAGCCGTTCCAGGCCTTGTCCACAAAGCCGAAGACTGTGCTGAACGCCGCCGACGCAACCAGAATCGCGCCCGCCACCATCGCGACGGTCAAGATTATTGGCCGCGCCCCGCCGCTCTCCTCGCTAGTGCTCAATCTTGTACCCCAATCCCCAGACGGTCTTGATGTAGCGCGGGTCCTCGAAGGAGTCGCCCATCTTCTCGCGCAGGTGACGCACGTGCACGGTGATGGAGCCCGAGCCGCGCTCGTAGTACTCGTCGCCAAAGATGCGCTGGTAGAGCTCGCGGGCGGAGACGACCGCGCCGTCCGCCTCGAGCAGGATCCGAAGCAGGGAGAACTCCGTCGGCGTGAGGGCGAGCGGGCGCTCGTTGAGGGTCGCCTCGTGGGCCGGCACGTCGAGCACAAGGCCGCGACACGTGATGATGCCGTCGCGCTGACGCCCCTCGGTCGCGGCGGCGTTGTAGGTGGTGTAGCGCCTGAGCTGCGCCTTCACGCGCGCCACGAGCTCAAGCGGCAGGAAGGGCTTGGTCACGTAGTCGTCCGCGCCCAGGGTGAGGCCGGCGATCTTGTCCGCCTGCTCCCCGCGGGCCGTGAGCATGATCACCGGATAGCTGTGGTGCCCGCGGATGGCTCGGCAGACCTCGAGGCCGCTTGCGCCGGGCAACATGACGTCGAGCACCGCGAGGTCTATCCGCGGCGCGGCGTCGTCCGTCACCCGCTCGATCGCCGCGGCGCCGTCCCCGAGCGCCTCCACCTCGAGACCCTCCGCCTCGAGGTAGATGCGCACGAGCTCGCAGATCTCCGGCTCGTCGTCCACCACCAGCACCCGTGCGCCCATGCGCCCTCCTCTCATGTCCGCCACAAGGATACGCGAGAGGCGAGCGGCGGTTCCTAAGGTTTGCTTAAGGGCGCACGGGAGTCGTGCTAGATTGTGGGGAGTCCCCGACGAGAAGGAGGCCCGCATGCCCGTCGTTCACACCTATTGCTCCGAGCCCATCTCCGATGCTGCCCGCGAGGCGCTGAAGGTTGCCTACGGCAAGGCCATCGAGGCCGTTCCCGGCAAGTCCGAGGCCTGGCTCATGTGCGTCTTCAACGACGAGACGCCGATCTACTTCGCCGGTGATGACTCCGAGCCCTCCGCCTACGTCGAGGTCGGCGTGTTCGCGCGCTCCGAGGTGCCCGCCTCCGCGTGGAAGCGCTTCACCGAGGAGGTCACGCCCGTCATCTCGCGTGAACTGGGCGTGGACCCCTCGCGCCTCTACATCCGCTACGACTCGACGGCCAACTTTGGCTGGAACGGTGCGAACTTCTGATGGGGGAGCCCGCGCTCGACGACGCCGCGCGCCTGGCGGCGTTTGACGCCTTCGCCGAAGACGTGCGCGCTGAGCTCGCGTCGACCAAGGCCCGCATGGACGAGCTCGCCACGGACGGCAAGGTGAAGACGGCGACCTATCGCCAGCTCTTCGCCGCGCGCATCACGCTCAAGGAGATCGACGCGCGCCTCACGGAGCGTGGGCTGTAGCCCCTGGGCCGCGGATTCGTCTGCAAAAGTCCGCTTCAGTCCATATTGCGGGGCCGCTCGAAACAAAACGCGCCTTCGATCCATGACATTTTGGGGGTCGCGAGGCCAGCCGGACGACGTTTTCCCAGTTGGCGCAAAATTGGCTTGGGCAGAATCGGCTCAGAGGCGCCGTTTTGCATGGATCGAAGCGAGGTTTTGTCTCGAGCGCGCCCGCAATATGGACTGAAGCTCAGTTTTGCAGCGGCCCGAGGCAGCGCTCGAGGCCCGCGGAGGACAGGCGGGCGCCGAGCGTGGCGCGTCGGCGCAGCTCGTCGTCGCCGAGCGGCAAGGATAGGCGCCCGGGCGCCCGCGACCCTACTCCGCGGGCGCGAACTGCGCCTCGTAGATCCTGCGGTAGCGTCCGCCCGCGGCGAGCAGCTCGTCGTGGGTGCCGCGCTCGGCGATCTTTCCGTCGGCGACCACGCAGATGAGGTCGGCGTCGCGCACGGTGGAGAGGCGGTGCGCCACCACAAAGCTCGTGCGCCCCTCCATGAGGCTCTCGAAGGCGCGCTGCACCAGCAGCTCCGTGCGCGTGTCGATGTTGGACGTGGCCTCGTCGAGGATCAGCATCGCCGGCCGCGCGAGCATGACGCGCGCGATGCACAGCAGCTGGCGCTGGCCCGCCGAGAGCGAGGCCGAACCGTCGAGCACCGTGTCGTAGCCCTGGGGCAGACGCATGATGAAGTCGTCCGCGTACGCCTCACGGCAGGCGGCGCGCACCTCCTCGAGGGTGGCGTCGGGCCTCCCCAAAGAGACGTTCTCGCGTACCGTCGCGCGGCGCACCCAGGTGTCCTGCAGGACCATGCCCCAGCTCGCGCGCAGGCTCTCGCGCGTCCATTCGCGCACGTCGCGCTCGTCCACGGAGACGCTGCCGCCGTTGACGTCGTAGAAGCGCATCAGCAGGTTGATGAGGGTGGTCTTGCCGCAGCCCGTCTCGCCCACGAGGGCGATCCTCATGCCCGGGCGCACGGCGAGGTCGACGTCGCGCAGCACCAGGTGGTCGGGGTCATAGCCAAAGGCGACGTGGTCAAAGGCAACCTCGCCGCGCGGCGCGTCGAGCACGGCTGCCCCCTCGGCGTCCGGCTCCTCGGCGGGCACGTCGAGCAGGGAAAAGAGTCGCCGCGCGCACGCGACGGAGTTCTGGAGCTCGGTCGCCACGCCCGAGATGTCGTTGAACGGCTTGGCGTACTGATCGGCGTAGCCCAGGAAGGCCGAGAGCCCGCCCACCGTGATGCCGCCGCCCATGGCGACGAACGCGCCAAAGATGCCGATGGCGGCGTAGACCAGCGCGTTCGCAAAGCGCGTGGTGGGGTTGACCAGGGACGAGAAGAACACCGCCTTGAAGCTCTCCTGCCCGAGCGCGGCGTCGGTCTCGGCGAAGCGCGCATGTGCGCTGCCCTGCATCTCGAAGGTCTCCACGGCAGAGATGCCGCCGACTATCTCCTCGACGTAGGCGGTGAGCTCGCCGCGCAGGCGGGTCTGGCCCGAGAAGTGCTTGGCACTGTGCGTGGCGATGAAGCGCGCCGTGAAGATCGAGACGGGCGTGAGCAGCGAGACCACCGCGGCGATCGCGGGGTTGAGCGCGAACATGAAGACGAGCGTCACCACGATGGTGAGGACGCCCACCGGAAGCTGCTGGAACGCCATGAGCAGGCCGTTGCCGAGCATGTCGGCGTCGGTGACGATGCGGCTCGCGAGGTCGCCGTGTCCGTGCGCGTCGAGGTATGAGAGGGGAAGCTCCTGCAGGTGGTCGAAGGCACGGCGGCGCAGCCCCATCGTGGCGCCAAAGACGAGCCGGTTGGTGAGCGCGGTGAGCGCCCACTGGCTCGCCGCCGTCGCGCCGAGGGCCACGGCGATCCAGGCGAGCGTCTCGCGCAGGCCGGCAAAGTCCACCTGCCCCGGCCCCACCACGCAGTCGACGGCGCGCCCGGAGAGCACGGGCAGCGAGAGCGTCCCCACGACCACGGCCACCGTGAGCAGGGCCGCGCCAAGAAGCCGCGGCGCCTCCCCCGAGAAGAGCCCGACCACGCGACGCACCGTGCCGTCCGGCGCCTTCCTCGCGTTCTTCTCGCTCATCGCGCCACTTCCTCTGCGGTGAGCTGGGACTCGCAGATCTCCCGGTAGACCGGGCAGTCGCGCAGTAGCTCCTCGTGGGTGCCCAGGCCCGCCTGGCGCCCGCCGTCGAGCACGAGGATCTGGTCGGCCTGGCGGACGGTGGTCACGCGCTGGGAGATCATGATGACGGCGGCGTCCGCGCAGTCGCGTCGGATGGCGCGGCGCAGCGCGGCGTCGGTGGCAAAGTCGAGCGCCGAGGAAGCGTCGTCAAGCACGAGCACGCCCGGGCGACGCGCGAGGGTGCGCGCGACGGCGAGGCGCTGGCGCTGGCCGCCCGAGAAGTTGCGGCCGAACTGATCGACCTCTGCCTCGAGGCCGCCCTCCTTGCCGTCGACGACGCCTGCGGCCTGCGCGGTCTCGAGCGCGGCGCGCAGGTCCTTCTCGCCCGCGTCCGGGCCGCCCCAGCGCAGGTTGGAGGCGATAGTGCCCGAGAAGAGCGTCGCCCCCTGCTCCACGAGCGAGACCACGCGCCGCAGGCTCCTCCGCGTGAGCTCGCGGACGTCGGCGCCGCCCACGCGCACGACGCCCTCGGTGACGTCGTAGAAGCGCATGAGCAGGCTCGCGAGGGTGGACTTGCCCGAGCCCGTGCCGCCGATCACGCCGAGCGTCTGCCCGGGCATCAGCGAGAAGGTCACGTGGCTGAGCGCGTGGCCCGCGCCGCCGGGGTAGGTGAAGCTCACGTCGTCGAAGGCGACGGCGGGCTCGCCGGGGACGAGCGAGGCCTCGCGGGCGCCGTCGGCCATGGACGGGGTGGTCTCGAAGACCTCGTTCACGCGACGGGCGCAGGCGGAGGCGCGCGAGAGCAGCATGATGAGGTTGGTGAGCTTGAGCAGCTCCACGAGTGCCTGGCTCACGTAGCTCACGAGGGCCACGAGCTGGCCCTGCGTGAGGTGCCCGACGCTCACCTGGCCGCCGCCGATCCACAGCAGGGCGATGAGCCCGCAGTTGATGGCCGCGTAGGTGAGCGGGTTCACGAGGGCGGAGAGGTCGCCGGTCGAGACCTGGCGGGCGCGCACGGCGCCGGCGGCCTCGGCAAAGTCGACGCGCTCGCTGTCCTCGCGGCGGAAGGCGCGCAGCACGCGGGCACCCTCAAGGTTCTCGGAGACGCGCAGCTGCACCTCGTCGAGGCCGCGCTGGATCTGGCGGTAGCGCTCGGTCGTCACGCGCATGAAGCCCATGACGATGGCGCCGGACACGAGCACGGCGACGAGCAGCGCCGCGCCCTCCAGGCCATCCACGAGAAACGCCGCGATGACGGTGCCAAAGGTCACGAAGGGGGAGCGCAGGATGAGCCTGAAGAACATGTTGAGGCCGTCCTGCACCTGCTGGGAGTCGTTGGTGATGCGCGTCACGAGGCTCGCGCCGCCGATGCGCTCGACGTCCTCGCGCGAGAGGCTGAGCACGTGGCGGAAGAGGTCGTCGCGCATCGCGGTGCCAAAGGCCGAGGCCAGCTTGGAGCAGAAGTACTGCGCGGTCACCGAGATGACCCACGCGAAGACGCCCACGCCCACGAGCAGCGCGCCGTGCCCGAGCACGTAGCCGGCGTCGTGGCTGGCGATGCCGACGTCGATCACCTGCGCCATGACGAGGGGGACGAGAAGCTGCAGCAGCGCCTCGAGCCCCTTGAACAGCGGGGCGAGCACGCACTCGACGTAGTGCCCCGCGAGGTATCTCCTGAGCTTGAACATGTGGCCTCCGGTCGGGTTCGCAACCCTTCCATTCTAGCGTGGGCGAGCCGCACGTCCTTCTCGGTGTGTGGGTCGGTTGAGGTGCGGGAGACGGCTTGGCGAGAAGAACGTGCGGGTTCCGGACGGTCTCACGAGGAAATCCGTCCGGAACCCGCTCGTGACGTCAGGCGCGCCAAGCGGCGGGCAAGAATAGCGCGGCTACTCCGCCGCCAGCACCTTGCTCGGGGTGATGGGCAGGTCGCGCACGTAGCGGCCCGTGGCGTGCGCGACGGCGCTCATGACCGCGGGCGAGGGCGTGTTGATGACGACCTCGCCGATGGACTTGGCGCCGAAGGGGCCGGTGGGCTCGAAGCTCGGCATGAACTCCACGCGCGGCTCGGGCACGTCCATGCGCGTGGGCAGCTTGTAGGTCATGAACGACCCCGTGCGCAGGTTGCCACGGTCGTCGCGGCTCACGTCCTCGGTGAGCGCCATGCCGATGCCCTGGGCGATGCCGCCCTCGGCCTGCACGCGAGCGAGCGCCGGGTTGATGACGGTGCCGCAGTCCACGACGGCGGCGTAGTCGGTGACCGTGACCTTGCCCGTGGCCTTGTCGACCTCGACCTCGGCGATGCCGGCCATGTAGGGCGGCGGCGAGGTGGGCTGGGCGTTGGTGCCGTGGCCCTCGAGCATGCCGGGGTGCAGGCCAAAGCCGATGAGCTTGTTGGCCAGCGCGGCGACGGTCATCTCCTGCGCCGCGCCGTCCGCGCCCGCGCAGCGCACGGACTCGCCGTCGAACTCCACGTCGTCGACCGCGACGCCGAAGACGCGGGCCGCCTGCTCGCGGATCTGCCGGATGAGGTCCTCGGCCGCGCGCACGACGGCGCCGCCGGTGGTGTAGGTGCCCGAGGAGGCGTAGGCGCCGGTGTCGAAGGGGGAGGTGTCGGTGTCCACGCCCTTGGTGACGATGCGGTCCACGTCGCAGCCGAGCGCCTCGGCTGCCATCTGGGCGAGGATGGTGTCCGCGCCGGTGCCCACGTCGGTGGCGCCGATGGAGAGGACGTAGAAGCCGTCGTCCTCCAGGCGGATGTCGACGTTGGCGATGTCGACCATCGCGATGCCCGATCCCTGCATCGTGAGCGCCACGCCCAGGCCGCGCACGCGGTCGCCCAGGTCCTCGGAGAGGGCCCGACCCTTCCAGCCCGTCATCTCCATCGCGCGCTCGAGGCACTCGTCGAGGCGGCAGCTGTAGAGGTGCTCGTCGTTGAGCTGCCAGAGGGTCTCGCCGGGCTTCACGAGGTTCTTGAGGCGCAGCTCGCACGGGTCCATGCCCAGCTCGTCTGCCAGCTCGTTGACCGCGGACTCCACGGCGAAGCAGCCTTGCGTGGCGCCGTAGCCGCGGTAGGCGCCGCCCGGAGTGGTGTTGGTGTAAGCCACGTCGTAGGTGAAGCGGCTCGCCGCGGCGTGGTTGTAGATGGGCAGCGCCTTGCCGCCCACGAGGGTGACCGTGGTGGTGCCGTGGTAGCCGTAGGCGCCGGCGTTGGAGAGCGCGTAGAGGTCGATGGCCTCGATCGTGCCGTCGCGTCGCGCGCCCACGCGCACCTTGAGGACCATCTCGTGGCGCGTGTTGGAGCAGCACATGGTCTCCTCGCGCGTGTAGGTGCACACGCACGGGCGGCCGGTCGCCATCGCGGCGAACGCGGCGAAGGGCTCGTTGCAGCCGCTCTGCTTGGCGCCAAAGCCTCCGCCCACGCGCGGCTTGATGACGCGCACCTGGTGCTTGGGGATGCCGAGGGCGCCTGCCACCTGGCGGCGGATGTGGAAGGGCACCTGCGTGGAGCTCACCACGGTGAGGCGCCCGAAGGCGTCGGTGTAGGCGAAGGAGCGGAACGTCTCCATCATGGCCTGCTGCGTTGCCTGCGTGCGGTAGGTGCGCTCGATGACCACGTCGGAGGCCGCGAAGGCGGCGTCGAGGTCACCGTGGACGCGCTGGCCGTGCGCCACGAGGTTGCGGCTCGGGTCGCCGGACTTGTCGCCGCCGGGGGCCCAGTCGCCCTCGTCATGGATGACGGTGGCGTTGTCCAGCGCCCGCTCCACGTCGAGCACGGCGGGCAGCTGCTCGTAGGTCACCTTGACCGCGCGCACGCCCGCCTCGGCCGCGGCCTCGTCCTCGGCGACGACCATGGCCACCTCGTCGCCCACGTAGCGCACGTGGCGATCGAGAAGGACGGTGTCGTAGGGGCTCGGCTCGGGGAAGCTCTGCCCGGCAAGGGTGAAGCGGTGGTGGGGCACGTCGTCCGGCCCAAAGACCGCGACGACGCCCGGCACCGCGAGCGCGGCGCTCTTGTCCACTCCCGTGACGAGCGCGTGGGCGTGCTTGGAGCGCACGAGCTTGACCACGAGGGCGCCCTCGGGCGCGAGGTCCGCCGTGTAGACGGGCGCGCCGGCCAGAAGCGCGCCGGAGTCCTTCTTCGCCACGGGGCGCGCGATCTGCGCGTGGGCCTCGCCCGACTCGGTGACGGGGTCGGGCGGCACCTCGCGCGGCGGCAGCGCGCCGGCGTTTTCGTGGCGCGCCAGGAAGCGGCGGATCGCGCGCATCTGGCTCGCGTAGCCCGAGCAGCGGCAGAGGTTGCCGGAGAGGTAGCGGCGCACCTCCTCGTCGGAGGCGCTCGCGTGGGCGGCGTCGAGCGCGAGCACGGCCATCTCGAGGCCCGGCGCGCAGAAGCCGCACTGCTCGGCGCCCTCCTTGGCGAGGCACTGGGCCAGGAGCTCGCGGCGGCCGTCGCGCATGCCCTCGAGGGTGGTCACCTCGTGGCCGTCGGCGCGCGCCATCATGACGGAGCACGAGAGCACGGGCTCGCCGTCCATGAGCACGGTGCACAGGCCGCAGTTGGAGGTCTCGCAGGCGCACTTGACGGACTTGAAGCCGTGCCCGCGGCAGAAGTCAAAGAGGGTCATGTCCGGGCGGACGTCCTCGGTGAGGGTCGCGCCGTTGAGGGTGAGGGTGATCTCCATGGGCTTTACGCCTCCTTCTCGGCGCAGGGCTTGGCGGCCGCGGCGGCGACGGCGCGGCGGATGAGCGCGGGCGCCACCTGGCGGCGCCACTCGGCCGTCCCGCGCAGGTCGGAGCCGTAGTCCAGTCCCTCAGCGAGCTCGCACACGGCGTCGAGCTCGGCGGGGGAGAAGTCGCGGCGCAGCGGGATGCGCTCGCCGCCGGTGAGCAGCGTCGCCTTCTTGGGGCGCGCGCCCACGGTGACGTGCCAGGAGCCCTGCCAGCAGGCCGCCGCGGCGTTGAGCGAAGAGAAGTCCGTGGCGGCGTTGCGCACGGAGGCAAAGGCCGCCTGGTAGCGGTGCTTGCGCACGATCACGTGCGTGAGGAGGTCGTTTCTCGCCCCGCGCTCCGTGAAGGGGATGATTGGCATGACGCCCGCGCCCTCGAGCTCGACCTCGGCGTCGAGCGCGAGAAACGCCGTCACCACGTCCGAGAAGCCCATGCGCGCCCAGACCGAGCCTCCCACCGTGGCGAGGTTTCGGAACTGCGTGCCCACAACGTCGCGGACCGCCTCGGTGAAGATGCCGCAGGTGGAGGCCGCAAAGCGCTCGTGGCGCTCGAGCTGGCCAAGCGTCACCATCGCGCCGATGCGCCAGGCGTCGTCGGTCTCCTCGATCGTGTCGAGTCCGCAGCGGGAGAGGTCGATCCCGAGCGGCACGGTGCGGTCGGCGAGCCGCAGCCACATCATGCCGCCGATCACCGTGGCGAGGCGGTTCTCCTGCAAAAGCTCGTAGGCCTCGCGCGGGGTCTCGGGGCGGACGTACTTCTCGAACCTGAGCACGTGTCCTCCTCATGGGTTGTTGTGGGAACCCCCTCATGATACCGCAGGTGGGCGGCGTCTTCTGGGCGTCCGTTATGCTTTCGTCGCTATAACGCTCGACGTCCCCGGCGGCGCGCCGTCCGCGATGCGGGTAGAATGGGTGGCCGTTGTGCATCCTCGGGAGGGGGCGAGATGGGCGAGAAGATCGTGGAGGCGCGCGGCGTCTGCCACGCGTACGTGCCGGGTCGGCAGGACCTGCGCGGCGTCTCGCTCGACGTGGCCCCGGGCGAGCTCGTCGCCATCGTCGGCGAGAACGGCTCCGGCAAGACCACGCTGGCCCGCCACCTCAACGCCCTCATCACGCTGCAGGCAGGCGCGCTCTCGGTCGCGGGGCTCGACGCGGCGGACCCGGAGGCGCTCTGGGGGCTGCGCCGCGCCTGCGGCATGGTGTTCCAGAACCCCGAGAACCAGTTCGTCTCGTCCGTGGTGGGCGAGGACGTGGCCTTTGGGCCCCTCAACTTTGGCATGAGCGAGAAGGACGCGCGCGCCGCGGCGGCAGCTGCCCTGGGGGCCGTGGGCCTTCCAGGCTTCGAGCGACGCGACGTGCACGCGCTCTCCGGCGGGCAGCAGCAGCGCGTGGCGCTCGCGGGGGTGCTCGCGAGCGGCCCCGAGGTGATCGTGCTCGACGAGGCCACCTCGATGATCGACCCCCAGGGGCGCGACGAGCTCGTCCGCGCGGTGCTGCGCGCCCGCGCCGAGCGCGGCGCCACCGTCATCTGGATCACGCACGACATGGAGCTCGCCGCCCGCGCCGACCGCGTCGTCGTGATGCGGGCGGGCGAGGTCGCCGCCGCGGGCGCCCCCGAGGACGTCCTCGTGGACGAGGCCCTGCTCGCGAGCGCCGGGCTCGAGCCGCCGATGCCGGCGCGCGTCTGGGCCGAGCTCGTCCGGCTGGGGGCGGCCTCCGGCCCCGCCTCCGTGACGGTGGAGGGGCTGGTGAGCGCCCTGTGCGCGTGACGCTCGAGGACATCTGCCTGTGCTACGAGGACGCCGCGGGGGAGCGGGTCCGCGCGCTCGACGGCGTCTCGCTCGAGCTCTCCGGCGGGGTGTGCGGGCTCATGGGGCAGACCGGGTCCGGCAAGACGACGCTGCTCGAGGTCATGGCCGGGGTGAGCGCGCCGGACGCGGGACGCGTGCTCGTCGATGGCCTCGACGCCGCCCGCGGCGCGGGCGCGCGGGCGCTCGCGGCGTCGGTGGGGCTCGTCTTTCAGCTGCCCGAGCGGCAGTTCTTCGAGCCCACCGTTGCCGAGGAGCTCACCTTTGGCCTGCTCGCCCGCGGCATGGGCGCCGAGGAGGCGCGGGAGCGGGCGGCCCGCGCGCTCGCTCTCATGGGCCTTTCGATGGACGAGCTCGGCCGCCGCTCGCCGTTTGCCCTCTCCGGGGGCCAGCAGCGGCGCGTCGCCATCGCGTCGGTCCTCGCCGCGCGGCCGTCGCTGCTGCTGCTCGACGAGCCCACGGCCGGGCTCGACCCCCGCGCCTGCGACGCGTGCCTCGCGGCCGTGCGTTCCGCGGCCGCCGAGGGGGCGACGGTCGTGATGGCGAGCCATGACGCCAACGCCCTCGCCGAGGTCGCCGACCGCGTGGTGTGCCTCGAGGGCGGCCGGGTGACGCTCGACGGGCCGGCGCGCGAGCTGCTCGCCGACGCCGACCTGATGCGCGCGCACGGCCTCGAGCCGGCCTGCGCGGCCCGCGCGACCGCGGCGCTGCGCCGGGCGGGCGTCCCCGTGGAGGGCGCCCCGCTCACCGCCGAGGAGCTCGCGCGCGCCATCGCGCGGGGGAGGGGGCTTACGTGAGGGGCGTCGCCGGATACGTGTGGGCCGACTCGCCGCTGCACCGGGCGAGCGCCGCGGCAAAGCTCGCGGGGCTGGTCGCGTGCGTCGCGCTCGTCGTGCTCGCGACGACGCCGCTCGAGCTTGCCGTCGCCGCCGGCGGCGTGGCGGCCCTCGTCGCGCTCTCGCGCGTGGGGTGGCGTGCGGCGGCGCGCGCGGCCTGGGGGCTTCGGTGGTTCCTGCTCATGGTGCTCGCGCTCAACGCGCTGCTCTTCAGCGACGTCGACCCGATCTTCTCGCTGGGGCCGGCGCACCTCACCTGCGAGGGCCTCGCCCAGGGCGTGCGCATCGTGGTGCGCACGCTGCTCGTGATCGTCCTGGGAACGCTGCTCACGGCGACGACGCGCCCGCAGGAGCTCGTCGAGGGCGTGCGCCGGCTGCTGCGCCCGCTCGGGCGGATCGGCCTTCCCACGGAGGCCGCCGCGCTCGCCGTCGGCGTGACCGTCCAGTTTGTGCCCACGCTCCTGCGAGAGAGCCGCCAGCTCATGCGCGCGCAGGAGATACGTTGCGGCAACGTCGCTACTCTTGGTATTATGAGACGTGCCGTCAGTTATATACGGCTGCTCGTCCCCATCTTCGTGTCCGCCGTCCGCCGTGCCGACGAGCTCTCCGTCGCCATGGAGGCGCGCGGGTACCGACTGTCCTCGCCCCGGGCCTCCGCGGACGGGAAGGAAAGGAAGTTGCGCCCATGAGTCAGGTCAAGAGGATCGTCATCGCAGCCGTCTGCGCGGCGCTGTGCATCGTGCTGCCGATGGCCTTTCACTCCATCCCCAACGCGGGCGCCACGTGGCTGCCCATGCACATCCCCGTGATGATCTCCGGGCTCGTTGCCGGGCCCGTCGCCGGCGCCGTCACCGGCGTGCTGGGCCCCGTGCTCTCCAGCCTGCTCACCGGCATGCCCGCCGCCCCCATGGTGGCGCCCATGACCTGCGAGCTTCTCACCTACGGTCTCGTGGCGGGGCTGCTCGCCAAGTTCGTGCGCACCGGCAACGTGACCGTCGACCTCTACGTCTCGCTCGTCGGCGCGATGCTCGCGGGCCGCGTGGTCAACGGCGTGCTGCGCGCGCTGATCTTCTCGCCCGGCGCCTACTCGCTCGAGGCCTGGGTCGCCGCGTCGTTTGTCACAAGCCTCGTGGGCATCGTGCTGCAGCTCGCCGTGGTGGTGCCGATCGTGGTCTCGCTCGAGCGCGCCGGCCTCGTCCCGCCCCGCTATCCCGAGAAGGACGCGTAGCCGCGCTCTTCTCGGCGTCTTGCGCGATGCCCGCACTCGATGAGGGCACTTCTCAAGTGCGGGCCGGCAGTCACTCGATGCACGCACTCGCGTGCAAACGCCGGGAGACCGACCGCACTCATTCGCCCAGAGCCCAAAATCTGCCCGCACTCGATGCCCGCACTCCTTGAGTGCGGGCATCTCTTTGGAATGAGGCGAGAAGTGCGCGGGCGCCCCGGGTCGTCTGACGCTACGCAGCGGCGACGCGCTCGAAGAAGGCGAGGGCGTTCTCGGCGCAGAGCTTGCGGGCCACGGTCTCGCCAAAGCGGAAGTCGAGAAGGGCCTGGAAGCTCGGCATCGTCTGGGCGCCGTTCAGAAACGCCGGCACGTCGCAGCCGTCGAAGTCAGAGCCCAGCGCGACGACGTCCTCGCCGCCGAGGTCGAGCCAGTGCTCCACGTGGGCGGCGACGTCGTCGAAGGTCACGGTCTCGGGCGCGCCGTCGTCGGCGAGGAAGCGGCAGCAGTAGTTGAGGCCCACCACGCCGCCGCGATCGCGGATCTCGCGGAACTGGTCGTCGGTGAGGTTGCGCGGGTGGCCGCAGACGGCGCGGGCGTTGGAGTGGCTCGCCGCGAAGGGACGGCGCGCGAGGCGGCAGACGTCCGCGAAGCCCTCGTCGTTGAGGTGGGAGACGTCGAGCGCCATGCCCGCGCGCTCCATCTCGGCGAGCGCGGAGGCGCCGATCGGGGAGAGCCCGGCGTGAGAGTCGTGCCCGCTCGCGAGTGGGCCCGCCGCGTTCCAGGTGAGCGAGGCCATGAGGACTCCGCGGCCGGCGAGCGCCGTCACGAGCCCGAGGTCGGCGGCGAACATCCGCGCGTTCTCGATCGTGCGCACGGCGACGAAGCGGCCGGAGGCGAGCGCGGGGCGGACGTCGGTGGCACTCCGCGCGAGGGTCACGGCGTCCGCGTTCTTCTTGGCCTGCGCCTCCGCGTGGGCGAAGACGTGGTCGCAGAAGCGGGCGGCCTGCTCGGGGGAGAGCTCGTCGGGCACGTAGCATGCCAGGCACTGCGCCCAGGGCGTGGCGCCGACGGCCTCGAGCGAGAGGTGGCAGCGGTTGCGCGCGAGCTCGCGGCAGGCGCTCGGGTCGGCCTCGTCGCCGGGGCCGTAGAAGTCCCGGCCGCCCGCGGCGCGCAGGTCGGCGGGAAGCGTCTGCCAGGCCAGGCGGTCGGCGGTGTCGCAGTGCAGGTCAAAGACGGGATAAGCCATGTGGTCCCCCTCGGTCGCGGCGTGCCGCCCAGTCTAGCACGCGCCGTTGTGCGCACTCCCCGGCGATGTGTACACCGGCCTCGAGGTTCTTCTCGGCAGATGCGCAGGTAGACGGGCTGCCGAGAAGTGCTCAGCGTCGAGAAGTGCGCACAACGCCGCGGTGCGCACAACGCCACAAGAAAGCGCCCGCCCCCCGGTCGGGGACGGGCGCGAAGCGAAGCCCTTCTTGGCAGGCCCTAGCGCTCGGCCTGCTCCTTGACCTTGCCGGCGAGCACGAAGCACGCGATCGCGAAGACGATCGAGACCACGTACAGGACGGTGTCGGAGCCCGCACCGTCCAGCGCCACGCCGAGCAGCATGCCCACCACCGCGAAGATCACGGCGATCAGGCTCATGGCGCGGAACGGGCCGATCTTACGCGGCGTGTTGGCGCCGCGGATGCCCGCGCCGGCGAAGATGAGGTAGAAGACGCCGGAGACGATGCCCCAGATGCCGAAGATGACGGCCCAGGCCTGCAGGCCAAAGTCGATGCCGCCCACGGTCACGACGTCGGAGGCGTCGAGCAGGCCCATGCCGGCCAGCGTGATGCCGCCGAAGATCAGGCAGGCGATGGCGTCGAGGACGCACAGAAAGCAGATGATCTTGAGGAGCTTGCGCTCTTTGGACATGGTTCCTCCTTATGAAGACACGGTCTGGTCAACTATACCGCGCGGCCGGGCGCTCACCATCCCTATAATGAGGCGCACGACAATTCCTGAAGAGAGGCTGAGCATGACCAGGGTTGCACTCATCTTTGGAGGCGTCTCCACCGAGCACGACATCTCGTGCAAGTCCGCGGACAACGTCATCGCGGCGCTGGGGGATCGCTTTGACCTTGTCCTCATTGGCATCACGCGCGAGGGGCGGTGGCTGCGCTACTCCGGTGACCCCGCCGAGGTGACCGGCGCGTGGGAGGCGCACGACTGCGTGCCCGTCTCGCTGGTCCCGGGCGAGGGGCTCTTCGAGTTCTGCGCCGACGGCGCCGCCCGGCCGCTTTCGGTTGACGTCGCGCTGCCGGTCCTGCACGGTCAGGGCGGCGAGGACGGCACGGTTCAGGGCGCGCTCGAGGTCGCGGGGGTGCCGTACGTGGGCTGCGGCGTCATGGCGAGCGCCGTCTGCATGGACAAGGACGCGTCGCACCGCCTGGCCGCCTCCGCCGGAGTGCGCTCGCCGCGCTGCGAGGTGCTCTGGCGCGGCTGTTCCGACGAGGTGCGCGCCGCGGCGGCCGAGGCCTGCGGCGGCTTCCCCGTCTTTGTGAAGCCCGCGCGCGGCGGCTCCTCGATCGGCGTCTCGCGCGCCGCGGACGCGGCCGCCTATGCCGAGGCGCTCGACGCCGCCTTCGCCCTTGACGAGAAGGTCGCGGTGGAGGAGGCCATCACCGGCGTCGAGGTGGGCTGCGCCATCGTGGGCGACGCCGTGCGCGGCACGCGGATGGGCGAGCCGGACGAGATCGTCGTCTCGGGAGACGGCTTCTTCCGCATCCACCTCGAGAAGGACCCGGGCGCCAACACCGAGCTGCGCTGCCCGGCCCAGCTGCCCGCCGACGTCATGGACCGCGTGCGCGCCGCCGGCATGGCCGTCTACGAGGCACTCGGTTGCGAGGGTCTGGCGCGCGTGGACCTCTTCGTCACGCCCGAGGGCGAGGTCGTCTTCAACGAGGTCAACTCCATGCCCGGCCTCACGTACTACTCCCGCTTCCCGCAGATGATGCGCGTCGCCGGTCGCGAGCTCGGTGACGTCCTCGCCGGGCTCATCGAGGACCGCCTGGCGCGCCGCTAGCGCCGCTCGGCCCCGCGGGAGCTCAACGCCGCGTTGAGCGCTGGCCGGCGGGCGCGGCGTCCAGCACAATGGAGAGTCGCATGCTTCGCGCGGCGCGGCTTCCGACAGCGCCCGAGAGAGGAGACCCCATGAGCCGACGTTCCCTCGCCACCCGCCGTCAGGCCGTCGTGGCCGCCGCCTCCTGCCTGAGCCTCGCGCTGGCGGGCTGCGCGGGCGAGACGACGACCCCTGACCCCGTCGAGCCCCCCGAGGTGACCGACCGCACGGAGCCCGAGACGGACGACGCGCCCGCGGACGATGCACAGGACGCGCCCGCGGAGGCCGACGAGGCGCAGGCCCTTCTCGGCTCCATGACGCTCGAGCAGAAGGTGGCGCAGCTCTTTGTGGTGCGGCCCGAGGCGCTCACGGGAGTGGGCGTGCAGACGGCGGCTGGCGATGCCACGCGCGCCGCGCTCGAGGAGCTGCCCGTCGGCGGCTTCTGCTACTTTGCCGCCAACCTCGTGGACGCCGACCAGACGCGCGAGATGCTCGCCAACACCGCGCGCTACGCCGAGGAAATCAGCGGGGTGCCCCCGTTTCTGTGCGTGGACGAGGAGGGAGGCACGGTCTCGCGCGTGGGCGGCAACCCCGGCTTTGGCGTGGACAACGTGGGCGACATGTGCGACGTGGGCGCCACCGGCGATACTGAGTACGCGCGCGAGGTGGCCACCCACATCGCCACCTATCTCGACTACCTCGGCTTCAACGTGGACTTTGCGCCGGATGCCGACATCGCCAGCAACCCGGCCGGCACGATGGGCCGGCGCTCCTTCGGCACCACCGCCGACGTCGTGGCCCCGATGGTCGCCGCGCAGGTGGAGGGCTTCGCCTCGGGCGGAGTGCTCTGCTCGGCCAAGCACTTCCCGGGCATCGGCGGCGCCGCGGGAGACTCGCACGACGGCCGCATCTACTCCGAGAGGACCCTCGACGAGCTGCGGGCGGAGGAGCTGCGGCCGTTCGAGGCGGCGATCGCGGCGGACGTGCCGTTCGTGATGGTGGGCCACCTCTCGCTGCCGAGCATCACCGGCGACGACGACCCCGCCACGCTCTCCCACGAGGTCGTGACCGACCTGCTGCGCGACGAGCTCGGCTACGAGGGCATCATCATCACCGACTCGATGGCGATGGGCGCGGCCCTGGAGTCGGTGTCGCTCGACCGGCTCGGCGTGGAGCCGCTTTTGGCGGGCGTGGACATGGTGCTCATGCCGGAGGACCTGCACGCCGCCTACCAGGGCGTCCTCGACGCCGTGGCCGCAGGCGAGCTCACCGAGGAGCGTATCGACGCCTCCGTGCTCCGCGTCCTGCGCACCAAGCTCGAGCGCCTGTAGCGGGCCGCCCCTCTCTTGGCCGCCCCGACGGTCGCCCCGTTACAGAAATCCGAGATTTTCTCCGCGCTCACGAGGGAAAGCGCTGCGGGAAGTCTCGGATTTCTGCTAGCGCCGTCGGACGATCGGTCGCACGTTTCGAAGGGGCTGCCAGAGGGCGAGGCGCGCCGCCCAACGTGGGTCCGCAGGGCGGCGCGCTGCAGTCGCGCGCGGGCTACTGGTCCCTCTTGACCCGCATGCAGCGCATGGCGTTCAGAATCGCGATGATCGCCACGCCCACGTCACCAAAGACTGCGAGCCACATGTTGGCCACGCCCACCGCCGCGAGCGCGAGGATTATGACCTTCACGCCGATGGCAAAGACGATGTTTTGCCATACGATGCGCATGGTCCGTCGCGCGACGCGCATGGCGAGGGCGATCTTGGAGGGGTGGTCGTCCATGAGGACCACGTCGGCCGCCTCGATGGCCGCGTCGGAGCCCATCGCGCCCATCGCGATGCCCACGTCGGCGCGCATGAGCACGGGCGCGTCGTTGATGCCGTCGCCCACGAAGGCGAGCCGGTGCCCCTCGGCCTCGTTCGCGAGCAGGCGCTCGACCTCGACGACCTTGTCCTCGGGCAGGAGCTGAGCGTGGACCTCGTCGAGTCCGAGGCGCCTGCCCACGGCCTGCGCCACGTCGCGCCGGTCGCCGGTGAGCATGACGCACCTCTTGACGCCGGTGGCGTGCAGGCTGGCGATGGCCTGGGCGGCGTCGTCTTTCACCACGTCGGCGATCACGATGTGACCGGCGTAGGAGCCGTCCACGCTCACGTGCAGGATCGTTCCGGTGAGGTCGCACTCGTGCCAGCGCGCCCCGTGCTCGGCCATGAGCTTGTCGTTGCCCACCATGACCACGTGCTCGTCCACGCGGGCGGTCACGCCGTGTCCGGACTCCTCGCGCACGTCGGCGATGCGCGACTGGTCGATCCTCCCGGAGTAGGCGGCGCGCACCGAGACGGCGATCGGGTGGTCAGAGAAGGCCTCGGCGTGGGCGGCGTAGGAGAGGACGTAGTCCGGGTCCACGCCGGCCTCGGGGTGGACGGCCACCACGTTGAAGGTGCCGGAGGTGAGCGTCCCGGTCTTGTCAAAGACCACGGTGTCCACCTTGGCGAGCATCTCGAGGTAGTTCGAGCCCTTCACGAGCACGCCGATCCTGGACGCGCCGCCGATGCCGCCGAAGAAGCTGAGCGGCACCGAGATCACGAGCGCGCACGGGCAGGAGACCACGAGGAAGGTGAGGCCGCGCATGACCCAGTCGGTCCAGGGGCCCATGCCCAGGAGTGGCGGGATCACGGCCAGCGCGAGGGCGGCGAAGACCACGATGGGGGTGTAGACGCGGGCGAAGCGCGTGATGAAGTTCTCGGTCCGCGCCTTCTTCTCGCTGGCGTTCTCCACGAGCTCGAGGATGCGGGAGACCGTGGACTCGCCGAAGGGCTTGGTGGTCCTCACGTGGAGCATGCCGGTCATGTTGATGCAGCCGGAGATGACGCTGGTGCCCGCCTCCACGTGGCGCGGGACCGACTCGCCGGTGAGCGCGGCGGTGTCGAGCTGGCTCACGCCCTCGACGACCACGCCGTCAATGGGCACGCGCTCGCCGGGCTTGACCACGATGACGTCTCCCACGGCAACCTCGTCGGGGTCGACCTCCACGAGCTCGCCCTCGCGCTCCACGTTGGCGTAGTCGGGGGCGATGTCCATCATCGCGGAGATGGACTTGCGGCTCTTGCCCACCGCATAGCTCTGGAAGAGCTCGCCGACCTGGTAGAACAGCATGACCGCGCAGCCCTCGGCGGCCTGGGACTCCGTGTCGGGAAACAGCACCGTCGCAAAGGCGCCGATGGTGGCGACGGTCATGAGAAACGCCTCGTCAAAGGCCTCGCCGCGGCGGATGTTGCGCGCGGCCTTGGCAAGGACGTCGTAGCCGGAGATCAAGAACGGCACCAGATAGAGGGCAAAGGCCACGTAGGTGGCCATCCCGCCAAACGCCTGGGCAAGGAGCCCCGTCTTGTCTGCGACCATGATGGCAGCAAAAAGGGTGATCGCAACGATGATGCGGTTGCGCCAGCGCCTCTGCTTCTTGTTCATGTTTCCTCTCCAAATGAACTTATGAACATACATGCATATGAAAATGACGAGAAAAGCCGCGCGGGGCGGCCGGGTGCCTAGCGGACGATCTCGCAGTCCGGCTCAAGGTCGGCGGTGAGGGCGACGACGCGGTCGAGGACGTCGTCGAAGGCGTCGTCCGCCGCGGTGAGCGTGAGCTTCTGCGTGAGGAAGTTCACGCTGGCCCGCTCCACGCCCTCGACCTTGGAGATGGCGTCCTGGAGCTTCTGCGCGCAGTTGGCGCAGTCGATCTCGTCGAGCTTGAATGACTTACGCATGGGGGTTCCTTTCTCCAAATGTGGCGTTGCGCCCGGGTGGCGCGCCGGCTACTCGCAGATGTGAGACATTCCCTGGTTGAGCATCGTGTAGACGTGGTCGTCGGCGAGCGAGTAGACCACGTTGCGGCCGTCGCGCTCAAACTTGACGAGGTGTGCCTGCTTGAGCGTGCGCAGCTGGTGCGAGACGGCGCTCTGGGTGGTGCCGGTCTCCTCGGCGATGTCGGCCACGCAGAGCTCGCGCCCCATGAGGGCAAAGAGGATCTTGATGCGGGTGGTGTCGCTGAAGACCTTGAAGAGGTCGGCAAGGTCGTAGAGCAGCTCCTCGTCCGGCAGCTCCTCGGGCGTCCGGCCGATGGTGAGCTCGTCTGCCATGGTCCTCCTTTCAGTTGGCTGGTCGCCGGTGCTTGAGATTGATTATATGAGCATATGTTCAGATGTCAACGAAGATTAGGGGATGCGTGCAAAATGGCGCTTCAGTCCATATCGGGCAGGGCTTGAAAACAAAACTGCGCTTCGATCCATGGAAAAATGGCCCAGAAGCGGAAGTAGCGACGGGGACGATTAACCATAAGCTAATAAAAGTAACCTAACCAAGCGCACGCCGATGACGGAGCCTTATAATTCCATGGATTGAAGGGCGAAACTGGATCGCGTGCCAAACGTTGGTGTCAGAGCACCCCTGAAAAGGGGTGTGGCCACCGCCTAGAATCTTCAGTTACCACGCTGACAGAGACTTGGGAGATGACCACATG
>NZ_NFIT01000017.1 GCF_002159495.1 Olsenella sp. An293 | reverse complement strand
GCAGGTCAAGCTGAAGGGCCTGACCCCGGTCGAGTTCCGGGAGCAGGCCCTTCGGGAGGCCGCCTAGCGGTTATGATTTAGCGCGTCCAAGTTCTGGGGCGCAGTTCACTTGGGCTCCGGGGCGGCTTTCCGTCGATGTCCTTCTCGCCCTTGGCCCGGGTTTTTTGCGAAGGCGTTGCGCCGCGCCACAACCAACGCCCGAACTGCTATGCTATTCCACGACCTTTAAGACGGTACGAGAGACCGAAAAGGCGTCCACAACCTCATCGCAGCTGCCTTATTCGGAGTCTCCGCCAGCCGGCGGTCGCTCCGTTTTTTGTGGCTGTGGGCAGGGCCCCTCTGGGCGCGCGACGAAAGGGCGGTGTTGCTGTGAACCTACTGGTGGACAACGGCAGGCATCCGAGGGCGCTTCTCGCGCTCGAGAACGGGATGCACTTCTTCGGGCGCTCCGCGGGCGCCGAGGGAGAGGCCTTCGGCGAGATCGTGTTCAACACCTCGATGGTGGGCTACCAGGAGATCATCTCCGACCCGTCCTACGCGGGCCAGATTGTCACGCTCACCTATCCCCAGATCGGCAACTACGGCATCAACGATAAGGACATGCAGGGCGACCCGCTCAACCTGGCCGGCCTCGTGGTGCACGACATGTGCTACACGCCGAGCAACTGGCAGAGCGTCGAGTCCCTGCCCAACTTCCTCGTCCAGCGCGGCGTCGTGGCCATCGAGGACGTCGACACGCGCGCGCTGACCCTGGCCATCCGCGAGGGCGGCGCCATGAAGGCGGCCATCTCCACGACCGACCTCGACCCTGAGAGCCTCATCGCTCGCGTCAAGGCGGCCCCGGCCATCGCCGAGCACAACTACGTCGCGGACGTCTCCACGCGCGAGCCCTTCACGGTTCCCGGCCAGGACTCCGACGGCCAGCCCCGCCTGCACGTCGTCGCCTACGACTGCGGCGAGAAGAAGGGCATCGCCAAGCGCCTCTCCGCCGCCGGCTGCGAGGTCACCGTCGTGCCGTGGGACACGCCCGCCGAGAAGGTCCTCGAGATGAACCCCGACGGCGTGTTCTTCTCCAACGGCCCCGGCGACCCGGTCTCCGTACCGCCCGTGGTCGACGCCGTGCGCGCCTGCCTCGGCAAGCTGCCCGTCTTTGGCATCTGCCTCGGCAACCAGGTCATCTCCATGGCGGCCGGCGCCACCATCGAGAAGCTGCCGTACGGCCACCACGGCGGCAACGAGCCGGTGATGAACCTGCTCACCGGCAAGGTGGAGATCACCGCCCAGAACCACAACTACGGCCCGGTCTTCTCGACCTTCGGGCCGCTCGTGCCGGAGCTCTCCGACGGCGTGGGCGAGCACCCGGCAGACGAGGACCTGCGCTTCTGGTCCCGCCGCCACGTGGCGCCCGTCGTCCAGACCGAGAAGTACGGGCGCGTGCGCCTCACGCACGTCAACCTCAACGACGGCACGCCCGAGGGCATCCAGTTCCTCGACATCCCGGCCTTCTCCATGCAGTACCACCCCGAGGCCAAGCCCGGCCCCAACGACTCCACCTACGCTTTCTCGGCGTTTGCCAAGCTCATGCGCGGCGAGGACGACTACCTCGCCATCGACGTCCGCGAGGGGAGGCGCTTCTAGATGCCCAAGCGCACCGACATCAAGAAGATCCTGATCATCGGCTCCGGCCCCATCGTCATCGGCCAGGCCTGCGAGTTCGACTACTCCGGCACCCAGGCCTGCAAGGCGCTGCGCTCCGAGGGCTACGAGGTCGTGCTCGTGAACTCCAACCCGGCCACCATCATGACCGACCCGGAGACCGCCGACCGCACCTACATCGAGCCCATCACCGTCGAGTCCGTGACCAAGGTCATCGAGAAGGAGCGCCCGGACGCGCTGCTTCCCAACATGGGCGGCCAGACGGGCCTCAACTGCGCCGTCGCCCTCGGCAAGGCCGGCATCCTCGAGAAGTACGGCGTCGAGGTCATCGGCTGCGACGTCGACTCCATCGAGACCGGCGAGGACCGCGAGCTCTTTGCCAACGCCATGCGCGACATCGGCCTCGAGGTCGCCAAGTCCGGCATCGCGCACACCGTCGAGGAGTGCGAGAAGATCGCCGAGGAGCTCGGCTACCCGGTGGTCCTGCGCCCGGCCTTCACCCTGGGCGGCGCCGGCGGCGGCATGGCCTACGACCACGATGACCTCGTGCGCATTGCCGAGCAGGGCCTCGCGCTCTCGCCCGAGAGCGAGGTCCTCGTGGAGCAGTCCGTCGAGGGCTGGAAGGAGATCGAGATGGAGGTGATGCGCGACTCCGCGGGCAACGGCGTCGTCATCTGCTCCATCGAGAACCTCGACCCCATGGGAGTGCACACCGGCGACTCCATCACCGTGGCGCCCTGCCAGACCTTGAACGACTTCGAGCTCCAGCGCCTGCGCGACTACTCCATCGCCATCCTCGAGCGCGTCGGCGTCGCCTGCGGCGGCTCCAACGTGCAGTTTGCCGTGAACCCCGACGACGGCCGCGTCATCGTCATCGAGATGAACCCGCGCGTCTCGCGCTCCTCGGCGCTCGCCTCCAAGGCCACCGGCTTCCCGATCGCCAAGATGGCGGCCCTGCTCTCCGTGGGCTACACGCTCGACGAGATCGAGAACGACATCACGCGCGAGACTCCGGCCTGCTTCGAGCCCTCGATCGACTACTGCGTCGTGAAGGTCCCGCGCTTTGCCTTCGAGAAGTTCAAGGGCACCGACGACACGCTCACCACGCGCATGAAGGCCGTCGGCGAGGTCATGTCCATCGGCGCCACCTTCGAGGAGGCCATGCAGAAGGCCATGCGCTCGCTCGAGCAGGGCCACGCCGGCCTCGGCGCGGACGGCAGCGTCGACTTCTCCGGCCTCTCCAAGGCGGAGTTCGAGCAGCGCGTGAGCACGCCCACGCCCGACCGCATCCTCTACGTGGCCGAGGCGCTGCGCCGCGGCTGGACCGTCGAGCGCGTCTTCGACCTCACCAAGATCGACCACTGGTTCCTCAACCGCATCAAGGACATCGTCTCCGCCGAGAAGGTCATCTCCGAGCTCGGCATCGCGGGCCTGGACGCCGACCACATGATGGCTGCCAAGCAGCTGGGCTTCTCCGATGCCCAGATCGCGCACCTCACCGGCCAGCGCGAGGACACCGTCCGCGCCGTGCGCGAGGTCCTCGGCGTGCGCCCGTGCATCAAGACCGTCGACACCTGCGCCGGCGAGTTCGCCGCCCGCACGAGCTACCACTACCTCACCTACGAGAAGGGCGGCGTGACCGAGTTCCACGAGGCGGAGAAGCCGCGCGTGGTCATCCTCTCCGCCGGCCCCAACCGCATCGGCCAGGGCATCGAGTTCGACTACTGCTGCGTGCACGCGGCCTACGCGCTCGCGGCCAAGGGCTTCGAGACCGTCATGGTCAACTGCAACCCGGAGACCGTCTCCACGGACTACGACACCTCCGATCGCCTCTACTTCGAGCCGCTCACCTTCGAGGACGTCATGAACGTGATCGAGGTCGAGAAGCCCGTGGGCGTGATCGTCACCCTCGGCGGCCAGACCCCGATCAACCTCGCCAAGCGGCTCAAGGCGGCCGGCGTGCCGATCATGGGCACCCAGCCCGAGGCCATCGACCTCGCCGAGGACCGCGACCGCTTCGCGAGCCTGCTCGACCGCCTCGAGATCGCCTACCCGCCCTCGAGCACGGCCGAGACCGTCGACGAGGCCAAGGCCGTGGCGCGCCGCGTGGGCTACCCGCTGCTCGTCCGCCCGAGCTACGTCCTGGGCGGCCGCGGCATGGGCATCGTCTACGATGACGACGACCTCGTGAGCTACATGGAGGAGGCCACCAAGGTCTCCCCGGACCACCCCGTCTACCTCGACGCGTTCCTCGAGGACGCCATCGAGCTCGACGTCGACGCCCTCTGCGACACCGAGCAGTGCTACGTGGGCGCGGTCCTCGAGCACATCGAGGAGTGCGGCATCCACTCCGGCGACTCCGCCTGCTGCTTCCCGCCCTTCTCGCTCTCCGACAAGATCGTGGCCAAGGTCCGCGAGACCACGCGTCGCCTGGCGCTCTCCTGCCACATCCAGGGCCTCCTCAACGTGCAGTATGCCGTCCGCGACGAGCAGGTCTTCGTGATCGAGCTCAACCCGCGCGCGTCGCGCACCGTGCCCTTCTCGTCCAAGGCCACCGGCGTGCCGCTGGCCAAGTGCGCCGCGCGCATCATGAGCGGCGAGAAGATCGCCGACCTCGGCCTTCCGGAGGAGGGTCGCGACCTTGGCTTCTATGCGGTCAAGGAGGCCGTCATGCCGTGGAGCCGCTTCCCGGGCGCCGACGTCACGCTCGGGCCGGAGATGAAGTCCACCGGCGAGGTCATGGGTCTCGACGTCACCTTCCCCAAGGCGTACGCCAAGACGCGCGAGGCCATCGAGTACGACGTGCCGCAGTCCGGCAGCGTCTTCATCTCGGTGTGCGACCGCGACAAGCGCTCCGTGGCTCCGGTGGCGCTGTCGCTGCGCAACCTCGGCTACGACCTTCTGGCCACGCGCGGCACCGCCAAGACGCTGCGCGCCGCGGGCATCCCGTGCGAGGTCGTGAAGACCATCTCCGAGGGCTCGCCCAACGTCCTCGACCTCATGGCCGACGGCAAGATCTCCTTCCTCATCAACACGCCCAAGGGCCACAGCTCCCGCGGTGACGGAACCAAGATGAGGAGCGAGGCCGTGAGCCGCGGCATCGACATGGCCACGACCATGTCCGGCGCGGTGGCGCTGGTGCAGGCCATCGCGGCGCTGCGCGAGGGGCCGCTCTCCGTCAACGCCCTCCAGGACCTGTAAATTGGGGACAGTCCCCAATTAGCACACATCTTTGATGCGACGGGGCCGTCGGGTTTTTCGCCCGGCGGCCCCTTTTTTGTGTCCTACTGCCTCGCCGCCTATAATTAACGTACTTTGAAACTGAGGCGGGAAATCGCCAACTGGGATAACGTGAATTTTCAGGAAACCAAAGTACGTTAATTTTCTGCCTCCGAAGGAGACCCCATGAGTATGCCCCTCGCCCCAGGTTCGATTGTCGACACGCACACCCACACGTACTTCTCGGATGGCGTGGGGACCTTCGAGGAGAACGCTTGCGCCGCGGTGGCGGCGGGCTGTTCCGTGCTGGTCTCGACCGATCATCTCACGCTGCCTGCGGAGATGGACCCTGCGGGGGAGGTCCAGGTGGTGGAGGCCGAGCTCGCCGCCCACCGGGCAGAGTGGGAGGCCGCGCGCGACGCTCACCCCGAGCTGGAGATGATCTACGGTTTCGAGTGTGACTGGTATCCCGGCTGCGAGGAGAACGTCCGTCGCTGGGCCGCTGGCGCGCAGGTGCTTCTGGGCAGCGTGCACTGGTTGGGCGAGCAGGACGACGGCGCGTGGATCGATGACCCCACGGACCAGCACATCTGGCACGAGCTGGGTCCGGACGAGGTCTGGCGCCGCTATGCGCAGACCTGGTGTCGCGCGTGCGAGAGCCCGCTGCCCTTTGGCACCATGGCTCACCCGGATCTAGCCATGAGGTTCGTCAATGCTGGATTCGCCCCCACAATCGACCTCGCTCCGCTCTGGGACGAGATGGTCGGCTGCGCACACGACACCGGCCGGCGCGTGGAGCTCTCCACTGCCGGCTGGCGCAAGGGGGTGGGGGACTACTATCCCGCTCGTGGCCTGCTCGAGCGCTTCTGCCGTGCCGGCGTGCCCATCACGGTTGGGTCGGACGCGCACGTTCCCGGCGACATGTGCGACGGAATCCGCGAGGCCTACGCTCATGCCTGGGACGTGGGCTATCGTGCGATAGAGGTCCCGCGCGCAGACGGCTCCTGGGAGTCCCTGCCGCTACAGTAAGGGTGACCGTGCAAAGGGGGCAGGCATTTTTGCACGGCCCCATTGCACGTGGCTGAACAGCTAGTCTGTGAAGATGGGGTTGGACCACGCGGTGCGGCCGCGCTCGTCCGTGCACTCCAGGCGCAGGTAGGTCTCGTTTCCGGCGAGCGGGAACTCGGCGTGCGTGAGCGGCTCGCCCTCGGGCGCTATTACGGTTGCCCCTGCGTTGACCGGGCCGCCCGCGACAAGGCTGACGCGCTCACAGGGGCTGCAGTCCACCCAGACGCGGCCGTCGCGCACGCCCCAGTTGATGATGTCGGGCCCGGAACTCGAGTAGAAGGTCCCCGCCAGGAGCGACCTCACCAGGGCGTCTCTCGTGAGTGCGGGCGCGCTCGCGACCACCCACCCGCCAAAGGAGTCGTCGAAGATCCCCTCGTTGTGGTTGTCGTCCGAGGCAAAGCCCCATACGCGCTTGCCGCGTCGCAGCATGAGGTCCCAGTAGGTGGTGTCGTACCCCGTGCCTGACTCGTTGACGGTGTCGTAGTTGAAGATCTCGAGCGCGAAGTACCCCTCGGCGCCGCAGAACTCGTCGGGCTCCACGCGGCTCCAGATGGGGTGGTTGTAGGTCACGATGCAGCCGCGCTCCTCAAGTGCGCAGGCGAGCTGCGTCGCGACTGCCTCCCCGTCCCAGGAGCCGTGGAAGCGCAGGGGCTCCAGCCGCTCCATGTGCGAGAAGCGCTTCTTTGCGGAGGCGACCATCTCGCTCGTGCCGAGGATGCCGTGCATGTGATGGCACTTGAGCCGCAGCGCCTCGGACTCGTCCGCGTACAGGTACGCCGAGGCCTCGAGCCCGGGGAGAATCACGAATCCCTCGTCGTCGAACTGCCCCGAGAGGTCCGTGTAGAGGTCGTGCTCGGAGAGGCAGAGGAAGTCGTAGCCGCGTGCTCGGAAGGCTGCGACGGACTCCGCCGGCGTGAGGTGGCCGTCGGAGTTGGTAGTGTGGCTGTGGAGGTTCCCCTTGAAGCGGGGGAGGTCCTCCGGAAGGCACGTCTGGTCATGGAAGGGCATGTCGTCTCCAATCGTGCGTGCCCGACCCGCACGGGGAGGGCACGGGCCGGGCGTGGGAGGAAGGGGCTCGAGGCCTCTGCCGCTACGCGGCAGGGCGGGCGCTCGCGGCGTCGACCGGGATGACGAGGCAGTCGCGCTCCGGGAGGGAGAGGTAGACCTTGTTCCCGCGGTCGAACATGTGGAAGCTGCGGAAGAGAACGTCAACGAAGACGGTGGTCCCGCCCTCGAGCCTCACGGTGTAGCGCAGGACGTTGCCGCGCGGTGTGGAGTCAACCACGGTGCCGTCGACGAGGTGGGCGTCCTTCTCGTCCGGCCTCTCGCGGCTGATGCCGATGGTCTCCGGCCTGATGGCCACCACGTTGCCCGCCGGCACCGTAACGCCCGTGAGCGCGGTGAAGTCGCTCGCGGAGAGCTGGTTGTAGCTTCCGATGAAGCTCGCGGCGAACTCGGAAACGGGGCTGGTGTAGACCTCGACGGGGCTGCCTGCCTGCTCGATGCGACCGGAGTGGAAGAGCTGGATGACGTCGGACATCACCATGGCCTCGTCCTGGTCGTGCGTGACGAAGATCGTGGTGAGGCCGAGCTCCTGGTGGATCTCGCGGATGCGGGACTGCAGGGCCTTGCGGAGCTTGGCGTCGATGGCGGAGAGCGGCTCGTCGAGCAGCAGCACGGAGGGCTCGGTCACGATGGAGCGGGCGAGGGCAGCGCGCTGCTGCTGGCCACCGGAGAGGTTGGCGGGGTAGGCCTTCTCCTTGCCGGAGAGCTCGACCATGGCGATGGCGTCAGCGACCTTCTTCTCAATCGTGGCGGGGTCGACCTTCTTCATCTTGAGGCCAAAGGCGACGTTCTGCTCGACGGTCATGTTGGGGAAGAGGCTGTACTGCTGGAAGACCATGCCGATGTTGCGCTTGCTGGCGGGCACGTTGGTGACGTCGCGGCCGTCGAGGACGATCTTGCCCTCGGTGACGGTCTCGAGTCCGGAGAGGCAGCGCAGCAGCGTGGACTTGCCGCAGCCGGAGGGGCCGAGCAGGGTCACGAGGTCGCCCTGCTGGATGCCAAAGCTGATGTGGTCGAGGACGGTGTTGTCGCCAAAGCGCTTGACGACGTCCTTGAATTCGATGTAAGCCATCTGGGCTTCTCCTTACTGCTTCTGGGAAGTGTGCTGGAGTTTGAGGACCACTGCGGTCACCGCTGCCACCACCAGGAAGATGATGACGACGATGGCGCTGGAGAGTCCGCTCGAGCGGGCCATGTTGGCCTGCAGGAACACCTGGATGTTCTGGTAGTTGGTGCCGGCGATGTTGTTGGCGAGGACAAAGTCGCCAAAGACGATGCTCTCGGCGAGAAGGCTAGAGACCAGGATGCCCGACACGATGTTGGGGAGCACTACCTGCACGTAGGCGCGGAAGCGGCCGCAGCCGAGCATCTCGGCGGCCTGGATGAGCATGTTGGCGTCGATGGCGTTGAGCGCGTTGCGGATGCCCTGGTAGATGTAGGGAAGCACGAGGATCGTGTAGGCGCCAAAGAGCATGAACATGCGGTTGGAGAGGATCGTGCCGGTGCCGGTGTAGAGCGAGATGATGCCGATGGAGAGGATGACGCCCTGCAGCGCGTACGGGATCATGCAGACAAACTGCATGAAGCGGCCCAGCCTGCGGTTGACGGCCACCACGACGTACATGGCCAGGAGGAGAAGGACGATGGTGATGGCCACGCTCACCAGGCACAGGACGAGCGTGCGCCCGATGGAGAACCAGAACGTCGAGTTGGTGAAGAGCTCGGCGTAGTTGCGCAGCGTGAAGCCGGAGGGAAGCACATCGGTCCACTCGACAAAGAGGGAGTAGATGAGCGTGGTGAGAAACGGAATCAGCAGGTACAGGCCAACGATGCCCAGGAAGATCTTGGCGGCCAGCGGCGTCTTCTTGCCGGGGGCGGCAGCCTTGACGGCCTTGGTCTTGGAACTCATATGATCTCACGCCCCTTTGACGCGCGCTTGGTGAAGTAGTTGTTGATGACCGTGCAGACGACCATCAGGATGATGAGCACCACGGCGAGCGCGCCGCCGGTGGCCGCGTCGATCTGCACGTCGCCCTTGAACTTGGACGTTATCTGCAGCGGGAGCAGCGCGTAGTTGTTCATGACGATGGCGAAGGCGGTCGCGTACGCCGCGAGGGCGTTGGAGAAGAGCACCGAGAGCGTGCCCAGGATCGACGGCATAAGGTTGGGAATCACGATCCTGAACCAGTAGTCCAGCGGCGTGGCCTGGAGGATGATCGCCGCCTCGCGCCAGGACTTCTTTATGCCGCTGAAGGCCGGCAGGAGCAGCAGCGTGGCCAGCGGGATCTGGAAGTAGATGTAGAGCACGAGCAGGCCCTCGCCGGTGTAGAGGTCAAAGTCGGCGAGGAAGGGGATGTTCCACTGCTGGCCCAGGATGGTGAGGACGCCGGAGTTGCCCATGAGGATCATGAAGGCAAACGCCAGGGGCACGCCCGAGAAGTTGGACATCATGTTGAGGACCATCGTGAAGGCGTTGCGCACGCGCTCGCTCGACTCGTAGGCAAAGCGC
The DNA here is from genome assembly GCF_002159495.1 of Olsenella sp. An293. Taxonomy (GTDB): domain Bacteria; phylum Actinomycetota; class Coriobacteriia; order Coriobacteriales; family Atopobiaceae; genus Thermophilibacter. The sequence continues at coordinate 27,880 of NZ_NFIT01000017.1, read as the reverse complement.
GCGGCGAGGAACGACACGACGATGCCCACGACGGCCGAGACGAGGCTGATCCAGACGCTGTTGATGATGGACTGCTGGTAGAGCGGGGTGGTGAAGACCTTGACGAAGTTCTCCAGGCCAAAGGCGCCGGACTCCTTGCCAATGAGGCTGTCGAGCACGAGCTGCGCGAGCGGCAGCAGCTCGTAGCCAACGATCACGAGCAGGAAGGGAAGAAAGGCGACGTAGCCGACCCAGCGGCGGGTCTTCTGCGGACGCCTGCTCGCCTCTGCCGCGCTCCCGGTAACCCGGGCGGCGGGGACGGCGGCGTCTGCGGAGAGCGTCGCGGAAGTCTGCGAGATCTCTGCCATGGTACCTCCTTTGATGTTCTGTACGTTGTCGGGTCGTGGGCGCCCGTTCTTCTCGGCAGGTCTTCTCCTTGGCGAGAAGAACGGCGCGCCCCAAGAAGAGGGCGACCCGAAGGCCGCCCGGTTGCGCCGAAGACGGCGGCTGGCGTGAGTTTGCGCGACTAGCCCAGGATGGGGATGATGTTCTCCTGGTACCAGGTCACGAGCTCGTTGGTGACGTCGGTCCACTTCTCGTAGTCGATGGACTGGACCTGGTCGCCGTACTGCTCGTCCGGCAGGCGCAGCGCCTTGACGTCCTCCGGGAGCTCGACGGAGCTGCGGATGGGCGTGGCGTAGCCGCGGGCGAGGTTGATCTGGCCCTCGTCGGAGAGGATGTACTCGCGGGCGAGGCAGGCGGCGGCGGGGTGCGGCGCGTTGACGTTGATGATGGTGGCGTAGCCGGACTGCACGGAGCCGTCGGTGGGGATGCTCACCGTGAACTTGGCGTCGGGGTTGTTCTCGACGATCTGCGCGCGGTAGTTGAGGGAGTTGTAGTCCCAGTTGAGGCCCACGGCCACCTCGCCGGACTCCAGGCGGGCGACGGAGACGTCGGAGACGTCCAGGCGGCCGGCCTCGGCGATCTTGGTGATGAAGTCGTAGGCGGGCTGCATGTTGTCAAGGCCGCCGCCCAGGGCGACGGCGATGGCGAGCACCGCGTGCTGCGCGGCCGCGGCGGCCGTGATGTCGCCGATGGAGACCTTGTAGTCGCCGTCAGCGAGCTCGGCGAGCGTCGTCGGCGGGTTGGGCACCTGGTCGTCGTTGGAGATGATCGACATCGTGCCGTAGTAGCCTACGACCCAGTCGCCGTCGTCGTCCTTGGCCCAGTCGGGAATCTCGTCCCAGTAGCTGGTCTTGTACTTGAGGGTCACGCCCTCGGCCTCGGCCGTGGGGCCCCACTGCTGGCCCACGTCGCCGATGTCCTTGGTGCCGTCGGTGCCCTCCTGCTTGAACATGGCGATCTCCTCGGCGGAGGACATGTCCTGGTCGGCCTGCGTGATGCCGTACTTCTCCTCGATGTCGTCCCAGGTGCCGACCCAGTTGGCCCAGGTGTCCGGCATGCCCACGGAGTTGATCTGACCCTCCTGCTGGGCCTGCGTGATGATGTCGTCCAGCGACATGGAGTTGTAGTCCACGGCCTCGGCCGCGGGGGCGGCGCTGTCCTCGCAGCCGGTGAGGCCCAGGCCCGCTGCGCAGGCGAAGCCGGCCATGCCGAGCATGCCGAGGAAGGAGCGGCGAGAGACGCCGCGCGCGCTGATGTTGTTCACAAGAGCTCCCTTCGATTCCCTTTCCCATGCGCCGGCGACTTCGTGCCGCCGGCCAAGCCGTGAGTTACGTTAGAGTCCACTTGCGGTGGAATCTTTCGCGTTTGGGGAGTCCTTGCGCAGCGCTGACCGTCTCTTACGGGCGCCTGACGCGCCCGGGCCGGCTTCTTACGCAGGCTTGCCGAACGCTTAAATGATTCAAAGGGGACAGTCCCCTTTTGAATCATTCTGGGAGTCCATGCCGCTATGATACGAAGGGACGGTCACTTCATCACTTTGGAGAATCATGGCGCGGGTGCTGGTCATAGAGGACGACGCGGCGATCAACGACGTGGTGGCGACGCGGCTCGCGCGCGACGGCCACGTGGTGACGCAGGCGTTCTCCGGCTCCGAGGCGCGCCTGCTGCTGGGTGACGCGGGCGAGAAGAACGCGGCATACGACATCGTCATCTGCGACCTCATGCTGCCGGGCGCGACGGGTGAGGAGCTCGTCGAGCTTATCCGCAAGCGTGACGCGGCGACGCCCGTCATCGTGATCTCGGCGCGCACGCAGGCCGCGGACAGGATCGACCTGCTGCGCCTGGGTGCCGATGACTATCTCACCAAGCCCTTCGACCTCGATGAGCTCGCGGTGCGTGTGGAGGTACAGCTGCGCCATCGCGGGACGGAGGCCCCTGCGGGCGATGTTCTCCGGCATCAGCGCTGGACGCTTGACCCCGAGGCGCGCACGCTCGCGGTCGCCCCCGGCGAGGATGGCGAGAAGGGCGGGGAGGTCGCGCTCACCAAGATCGAGTTCAACATCCTCGAGGCGCTCGTGCGCCGGCCCAACCGCGTCTTCTCCAAGGCGGAGCTCTTCGAGCTCGCGTGGGGCGAGCCGTTTGCCGGCGACGACTCCACGGTCGCCGTGCACGTCTCCAACATCCGAGCCAAGCTGCGCGCAACCGGCACGGACGAGTACGTCAAGACCGTCTGGGGCATGGGCTTCAAGCTCGCGTGAGCCTGCTCTCGCCTCACCCTCAAGCTTTCTTTAGATTTGGCTCACGGTTTCTAAAGGTCTGCCTGCCAGACTGGGAGGCAGCCTCTAGAAAGGAGCTCGCGTGAACGTCATCGAGACGCATGGCCTCACCAAGCGCTATCGGCGCAAGCTGGCCGTTGACAACCTGGACATGACCGTCGCCTCCGGCGACATCTACGGCTTCGTGGGCAAGAACGGCTCCGGCAAGTCGACCACGATGAAGATGGTCGCGGGTCTCGCGCGTCCCACGGCGGGCGAGGTCGTCCTCTTCGGCGACCCGGGGCGCGGCGGCGCCACGCCGCAGGGCTTCTCGCGCATCGGCGCCCTCATCGAGAGCCCCGGCGTGCTCGCCAGCCTCACCGCGCGCGACAACCTCGTCGCCAAGGCGCTCGCGCTCGGCATGACGCACGCTGGCGACGTTGCGGACGACCTGCTCGCCCTCGTGGGCCTGGACCCGACGGACCGCCGCCGCGTGAAGTCCTACTCGCTCGGCATGAAGCAGCGCCTGGGACTCGCGCTCGCGCTCGTCGGCTGTCCCGACCTCCTGCTCCTTGACGAGCCCTTCAACGGACTCGACCCCGAGGCCACGCGCGCCATGCGCCTCGCGCTCGTGCGCCTCAACCACGAGCACGGCGTCACGATCATGATCTCCTCCCACGTGCTCGACCAGCTCGACCGCGTGGCCACGCGCTTCGGCGTCATCGCGGACGGTCACCTCACGGCCGAGTTCACCGACGAGGAGCTCCACGAGCGCTGCGGCAGCTCGGTGCGCGTGCGCCTGGCGGCGCCGGAGCGCGGCCTGGCCCTGCTTGAGCAGGCACTCCCGCAGGCGACCTTCCGCGCGGAGCCCGACGGCGCGCTCGTGGTGACCGGCGCCTCGCTCGACGAGGTCAGCTCCGCGTGCTTCTCGGCAGGCATCGAGGTCCGCGAGCTCGCCCAGCAGGAGCGCGACATCGAGGAGTACTTCGTCGAGCTCATGGGCGGCGCAGACGGCGAGAGGGACGGTGGCGCCCGATGATCGCTCTGCTCCGCTCGGACGCCTATCGCGTCCTTCATTCCCGTTGGATCTGGGCCACCGCCGGCATCGTTGCGTTTCTCCTGCTTGCGCCGGCCCTCGTGATGCGCTGGACCAGCATGGGACCCGTCTTCTACGACGACCTCACCGGCTCGGCGCTCCCCATGACGGGCGTCCAGATCCTCGCTGCGGCCATGGCGTCCATCGTATGCTGCGACCGGACTGACATCGGGTTCGCCCGCTCGGTCCTCTCGTCCCTCGGCGAGCGTGCCCGCATGGTCTGGTTTGCCGAGAAGTGCGTCTTCTCGCTGCTGCTCGCCGCGGCCCTTATCGCGTTCACGTTCGTAGTGGGGCTTCTCGGCCTGCTGGTCTCCGGGGTGCCGGTGGCGAGTCCCGAGCCCGCGTGGCAGGTGGCGGCCTGGCTCGGCTGCTCGTGGCTCTGTGCCGCGCCCTACGTCGCGCTCACGGTGCTCGTTGCCCACATCACGCGCAACGAGAGCGTGACCACGGTGTTTGCCGTGCTCAGCGCAGGCGGGCTGCTCGAGGGCGGCCTGCTCATCGGGATCGACTTCCTGCAAGCGCTTCTCGGCGGCGAGTTCCTCACGGTGACGGCCGCCGTGGGCCCGTGGCTGCCCGCGGAGATCGCGTCTGCGGTCGGTGCCGGGGCGCAAACGATGCTCTCCGCAGAGAACGCCGTCCAGCTGGCGCCCGCTCTCCGCGCGCTCGTCGTCTGTCCGCCGGTCGCCGTGGCCGCCGTCGCTGCCGACGCGCTGCTCGCCTCGAGGAGGGATGTCGCATGATGGCCCTGCTTCGCTCGGATCTCTACCGCACGCTGCGTGCTCGCTGGCCATGGGCCGTGCTCGCGCTCGTCGCGCTTGCTACCCTGGGTAGCGCCGTCTTCACGATCTGGTGGCCGCTCGAGTCCGGTGTCGTCTACGACGGCCTCACCGGCAGGTCCGGGGCGCTTCGCCTCGCCGGTCGCGGCGCGAGCATCACGCTCGTCCAGATGGTCGCCGTGTTCGTGGCGGCGCACCTCTCCTGCGTGGACTCCGACGCAGGCTTTGACCGCACGCTTCTCTCGTCCCTGCGCGGGCGCGGCGCCTACTTTACCGAGAAGTACCTGCTCGTGGTCATCGTCACGGGCGTCATCCTGCTTGCCTACCTTGCGTTCAGCGGCGTCGGCGTCATCGTGACCATGCGCCCCGTGGAAAACGTCGAGCCGCTCTGGCAGGTCGTGGCGTGGGCGGGGGAGGGCTGGCTCCACGCGTGCGCCTACGCGCTCGTCGTGCTGCTCGTGGGGCAGCTCACGCGCGTCAAGGCGATTGCCGTGATAGTCGCGTTCCTGCTCCTCTCCGCGGCCGTGGAACAGGGATTCTTCGCCTTTCTCCTGCTCGTGAGCAACATGTTTGGTCTGGGTTGGGAGCCCGCGCTCGAGGCGGCCTTCGCCTGGATGCCCTACGTCACCACGGCCGCAGTTGGCAACGGCGCCGCGGACATGCTCGCCGTCGACGTCACGGGGTTCGCGCCCGCCGTCCGCGCGCTCATCGTCTGCGCGCCTCTCTGCGCGGCGTGCGGCGCGCTCGGAACCCTCGTGGGCTCGAGGCGCGACGTCGCATGATGTCCAGCGCGTTCCTCGAGCCGCTCTACCGCTGGCTTCGGTCGGTCGCGGAGTGGTTGCTCGCAAGCTCTACCATGGGGTCGTGGGTCGGTGTCGTCGAGAGGTTTCGGATGGTCGAGGGAATCGTGGTCGCGGCGCTGCTGCTCGTGGGCCTGGGACTCGGGGCGTTCTTCGTCTGTGTGTGCTATGCGACCGAGCTCGGGCGCCAGGCCCGCTTCCTGGCGCGCCGCGAGCGCCTGAGCAACGCGCGGCTCACCTGCGGCAGCCGCCTGCCGGGCATGGTCGGCATGGTCGATGCCGTTAACTCTGAGATCGACGCCGCGGACGCGGAGCGCGTGGCGGCCCTGCGCGCGGCCGACGAGTTCTCGCGCGGACTCTCCGCGCTCTCCCACGACGTGCGCACGCCGCTCACCGGCGCCCGCGGCTACCTGCAGCTGGCCCGCGAGGAGTCGGACCCGGCGCGCAAGGACAAGCAGCTCGCGGCTGCGGACGCGCGTCTGGCTGCAATGTCCGGGCTTTTGGACGAGCTCTTCTCGTACGCCCGTGCGGCGGACCCGGATACCCCGCTTGAGCTGGGGACGGTTGCCTTACGACCGGTGCTGGAGCAGGTGCTTCTCGGCCATTACCCGGAGTTCGAGGCGCGCGGTTGGGAGCCTGCGCTCGATATGGAGGACTCGACGATCGAGGTCACGGCGGATCGGGAGGCGCTTGCTCGCATCGTCGAGAACCTCGTGGTGAACGCGCTGCGGCACGGCTCGGGTCCGCTTGCGGTGCGCGTTCGACCAGCGGGCGAGAAGGACGGCGAGAAGAGCGGCGTGGTCGTGGAGTTCTCCAACCCCGTGGCCGACCCCTCGGCCATCGACGTCGACCGCCTCTTTGAGCGCTTCTACCAGGCCGACGCCTCGCGCTCGACGGCGGGCTCGGGCCTGGGCCTCTCCGTTGCCGCCAAGCTCGCCGAGGCCCAGGGCATGACCCTCACCGCCCGCCTCTCCGCCTCCACCCTCACCTGCACGTTGGGGACAGTCCCCAATTAACAGAGGGGCGCCTGACCTGACGCCCTTTCGAGGGTATGTACACCCAGCTCTTAGGGTATGTACACTTCCCCGAGTTCGTGTTCTTCTCGGCAACCCTCTGACCTGCAGGTTTGCTGCCCGCACTCGATGGCGGGGCGTACATACCCTCAAAGGGAGGTGTACACACCCTCGGACGGCAACGGCGACGATGCCAGTATCTCACGTCGGCCCTACGGAAGCTCTCCCACATAGAGCGCGACGGCAACCAGGGCAACGGCCACGATCGCGACCAGCCAGACCTTCCAGTAGGGGATGAACCAGCGAAACAGGAAGTCATGCGGAACCTCCTCCGCCGGGTTGCGCCCCTCGAGAAACGCCGTCGCAGCGACGGCGCCCGCAAGGTCGTGCTCGCGCATGAACGCGCGGAGGCGAGGGACGGCGCGGAGCGCGAGGATGGCCTCGCAGGCGATTATGACCAGAAACATGAGGTCGCGCAGCGGCTCGATCGTCGGGTTCGTGTTTCGCAGAGGCGAGAGCAGGTAGCGCACGAAGACGAGGACGATGCAGACGACGAGCAGCGTTGCGCAGTGGGCGAGCAGTCGCAGGAGCTCGTGGCGCTCGTTGGCGGTCGACCGCACGGCCCGCGCGCCCTTCTCGCCTATGATTGCGTCGACCGTCGTCCCAAAGACCTGGCCGAGAAGGACGAGGCTCTGCACGTCCGCCAGAGTGCGACCCGCCTCCCAGTTTCCGACCGTCTGCCGCGAGACGTAGACGCGCCGCGCGAGCTCGGCCTGGGAGAGCCCCGCGGCCTCGCGGAACTCGCGGATGCGCGCGCCGATGATTCGCTGCGCGGTCGCTTGGTCGGTTGCCCTCTCGGTGGTCTGCTCGTCCATGGTGCCTCCCTTGAGGCAAGTGTACCCGCCCGTCCGCCCAGGGGTGCCCGAGCAGCGGCGAGAGGCATGGCAAAGGGTTTTGCTATGGTCGCGAGCTGGGATGATGCTCTTCTCGGCAATTCTTTCGCGCGGCCGGCCGCGGCAGCGGGCTATAGTGTTCCCAGACCGAAAGGAGTGCCCATGCTTCCCTTTGCTCTTGGACTCCCCGTGCTCGTGCTGCCTGTGGCTGCCGCGACCGTCAGGCCTGGCGCCCGCACGCTGGGGCTGGTTGCGACGGGCTACTTCTTCCTTGCGCTGTGTCTTACGTCGGTGCTGTGGGGCAACACAGTCGTCGACGATTCGTCGATTTTGGACACGGTCAATGGCTGGTTCTTTGGCGCGGCATTCCTCATGGTCTGGGCGACGCTCTTCTCGGCCGTGGCAGTGGTGCGCTATTGTCGTCGGTCCTCTGATTGACGCGCGCCTCGGTAGGGTACAAGGAGCTCGACGGAGACCTACGTGGGGAAGCCCAGGCAGCGTCGTCTTTGGGTTCGGGGCCGCTAGCGCAAGCGTTTGCGGCCCCTCGCCGTCTTACGTCATTGACTACAGTTCCCGCCGCCAACGGGCGCCGCGGTCGGTGCGCTCGTAGGGCTCAAAGCCGGCGGCCGAGAAGCACCGCTGGGACGCGACGTTCCAGTCGTAGATCTCGCCAACGAGGACCTCGCGCCAGCCGAGGCCGCGCGCCCTCTCGCAGAGGGCCTCGATCACGCGCCGCCCGACGTGTCGCGCCCGCTGGTCCTTCTCGCCAATGACGATGGGAAGGTCTTCCGGGCAGAGCGTGACGTCGCCGACCGGACGCCAGCCGCTCTCCGCGCCCTCGTCGCGCACCTCGATGAACCTGAGCTCGCCGCGCCCCGAGAGCCAGTCGTACATCCGCGCGAGCCGCTCCGGCGTGTAGGGCTCGCGCTTACCGTCGACCATCCAGAGCGTCTCGGGGTCCTGGTACCACGACAGCGCCTCGGCGGGCGGCGCGTCCAGTCGAACGAGCCGCAGGTCATGATCTATGTCAAGCACGCTCGGCGTCATCGTGCCTCTCCTGCATCCGCCTCTCAAGCCGTCGAATCTCCTCGGTTGCCTCCTCGACCTTTTCCTCGATGTCCGGGACGTCGCAGGGAGGGTCGGGGACGCCCGTGAACCAGAGCGACGTCCCACCGAACTCGTTGAACCTGAGGTATGGCCTGCGCGGGATGTCCATGGCGCCTCCTTAGTTATCCGAGGGGATTATCGCGCATTTTGCCGACTAAGATTGGATGCTCTGGGGCCCGTACGTTGTTGAACGTTGGCGATGACGTCCCAAGTCGTGAGTCCTTTGCAACTGAGGGCAACTCCATGGCTATCCTTCGTTATCGGCGGAATAACCACGAGATTCTGTTGACTTCTTCGACGACTAGTTTGCCGATAGCGGAAATGGAGCCGTGAGACTCACCCTAGGATTCGTTTGGGCTGTCACGTTTCGCGTGCGGGCGTGTGTGATAGGCGACGGGATGGCGGCCGCATCCCAGAGACGAAGAGACGGACATGAGAGGAGGCTGGCCGATGCAGATCCCCCGCAATGCACCCGACCGCGACCCCGAGCGGCTCGTGCGCGACTACGCTGACCTCGTCCTGCGTGTGTGCTACACCTACCTGCGCTCGACGGCCGACGCCGAGGACGTCTGCCAGGACACGCTCGTGAAGCTCATCTGCCGCGAGGAGCCGTTTCGCGACCTCGGCCACGAGCGCGCCTGGGTCATACGCGTGGCGATAAACGCCTGCAGGAACCTGCTGCGCGACCGCGGCGCGCATACCGTGGTACCCCTCGCAGACGTGGCGGAGCCCGCTGCAGCACAATCGCCCGGCGAGGACGCGCTCCGGAGGCGCGACGAGCGCGTGCTCGGCGCCGTGATGGCGCTCCCGCTGCCGCAGCGCGAGGCGGTCTACCTGCACTACTACGAGGGCTACCCAACGCGCGAGGTCGCGCGGATCGTGGGCGCCACGGACGCCGCCGTGCGCCAGCGCCTGAGCCGCGCCCGCGCGAGCCTCAGAGACGACCTGAAGGGAGACTACGATGACTTCCCCGCTTGATAGCTACACCGCCTCGATGGGCGACCTGCACTTTTCCGATGAGGCAAAGGCGCGCATGACCGAGGGCCTGCGCGCGGCCGCGGATGCAAAGAGTGCCGAGAAGAACGCTCGGTCTGAGGCACCTGCCGAGGTCCTGACCATGCCCGCGCGCCCTCCCAAGCGCCGCACCCGCCGCTGGGCGCGCGTCGCCGCCGGGCTCGCGCTGGCACTCGCGCTGGGCGGGGGCGGCACCGTCGCCGTGGCAGCGGGCGTGCTGCCCAACCCGGCCGACGTGCTCTCGGACGTCTTCGGCGGCGCGCCGGCCCAGACCGAGCTCCTGAACGAGGTGGGCCGGCCGATCGGTGCGAGCGCGACCTCGAACGGCGTCACCGTGACGGCCGAGGCCGTGGCAGGCGACCGGTTCAACTACGCCGTGGCCTACTCGATTGAGTTCGAGGATCCCGCCGCGCTCGAGGGGATCGAGTTCCACGAGGGCGGCACGCTGACGTACGTGGGGGACGCGTTCCTGCGTGTGGACGGCGCGATGAGCGGCGGCGGTCTCGTCCGGCTCTACGATGCCGACCCCGGTGACAACACGCTGCAGCTCGTGCAGGTCATGGGGATACATACGTGGAACGACGCGGGCATTGTGGGCCGCACAGCGCGCTTCTCGATGAGCAAGCTCGAGATCTTCACCGATGAGGGGGAGTTCAAGACGCTGGCGGCCGGTGACTGGAACCTCAAGTTTGAGATGAACTACGTGGACACGACCGTCGACCTGCCAGCGAGCCAGACAACAACGTGGCAGGGCTCGGACGTTACGATCGACTCCGTGGCGGTATCCTCCCTCGGCGTCACGGTGGACTACACGATCAACCGGCAGACGCGCGACCTCGCGCTTCCCGGCGAGGTGAGCGAAGAGGCCCTGGCCGAGCAGGCTGCTGTGACGGGCCTCCCCGTGGTCGTGACCTTTGCAGACGGGACGACGTTCGACGCCACGGACGCCAACGGCTCTTCGGCGAAGCACAGTGACGGCACGACAACCGTCTCCAAGGCGACGACCTACGACCGCATCGTGGCCGCGGGCGACGTCGTCAGCGTGACCGTGGGCGACGTGGAGATTCCCGTGAACACCGCATAGAGCTGCGACAACCGTGCGCTGCGGGAGGGGCGAGCCGTCCGAGCGGCCCGCCCTTCCTTGTCGTCTATCCGGGGCGCGTGCGGTCAAGCGCCACCCTTGTGCCGAAGGACCAGTTCGGTCTCCTCCATGGACCCCTCGTCGAAGGTGACCCCGGTCCTCTCGAACCCCATGTGCTCGTAGAAGCCGAGTGCGGCGGCGTTCGAGGAGAATGCGCTCAGCACGACGTCTCGCTCGCCGATGCGCGCGAGGGCCGACTCAAGGAGTGCGCGGCCGACGCCTCGGCCCTGGAACTCCCGGAGGACATAGAGGTTGCCGACCTCGGCCGCGCCGTCGACGCTGAAGTGCGAGCGGCAGCTATTCGACCATGCGATATAGCCGACGACCCTTCCATCGACCTTCGCCACGAGCGTGCGCAGGCTGGTGAGCCGGCGAGTGACTTCCTCGGCAAATCGCGGCGTGATTGTGTCGTTGAGCTCGTCCGGAAGCAGTCCCCGGTATGTCTCCTGCCACGTCTGCGCATGGACTGCCGCCTTCTCCGGGATGTCCTCGGGGGCGAGGGGAAGTATCTGAGCCATGGGAGTCCCTTCGACGCGTCAATCATAGTGAAAGATAGGCGTTCGATAACGCTTTCCGCTGGAAGGTCGCTGTGCGGCCGACACATATGAGTGTCGGCATATTTGATGCTTTGGAGCGAGAAGTGCCGGGTCCTTCTCGGCGTTTGCCGAGAAGTGTGATCTTGGATGCCCTGACGAGCCGACACTTATAAGTGCCGGCAGGTAGCCTTTTTGTCGCTCGCCTCCGCTGGCCGAGTAAGGCTTGTCAGTGTCGGAGCTGCATTGTAGGGTGGTAACGTACTGCACCCGGCGAAAGGTCGACATGCTCTAGGTCCTTCTCGACATATCAGTTCCGCCTGATGGGAGAAGACCATGAAGTCGACCATGTCCGCCGCCGCGCGCGACTACGTCCGCGCATTCTATCGCGACAACCGCCTCAACCTTGCCGCCGCCCTCGCGCTCACAGTGCTCGACGTGCCCGCCGCGCTCGTGGGGTCGTGGCTGCTCGGCCGAATCATCGACGTCATCGGCACCGGCGACGCCTCCGAGCTCGCGCGCCTGGCCATGTTCTGCGGCGCCTTTCTGCTGGCATCGCTCGCCGTGAGCCTTGGGATGTATCGCGCCAAGTGCGCGTTCATCTATCGCGCGCTCGCGCAGTACAAGTCGCTCGCGTTCGAGCGCCTCTCCGAGAAGGGCGTGCGCGCCTTCGCCCGGGAGAACACGGGCAGCTACCTCTCGCTGCTCACCAACGACGTGGCCTCCATCGAAGAGGGCTACCTCAAGCGCGGCTTCCTCATCGTCTACCATGCGCTTCTGCTCGCGGGGTCGCTCGCGATGATGCTCGCGTTCTCGGTGCCGCTCACGGTGGTGGCCGTGGCGCTCAGTGCGGTGCCGCTCGCGGTGTCCGTGGTCATGGGGCGCGAGATGGGGGAGCGCGAGCAGGCGGTCTCGGCCGGCAACGAGCGCTTCGTCTCCCGGCTGCGCGACCTGCTCGCGGGCTTCTCCGTGGTCAAGGCCTTCCGCGCGGAGGCCGAGGCACGCCGGCTCTTCGACGCAGCCAATGCCGAGGTCGAGGGCCTCAAGCGCCGACGCTACTGGTGGGAGTGCCTGATCGGCGCGGTGAGCGAGAACCTCTGCGGGTCGCTCCTGCAGTTCGGCGTCTTCCTCGCGGGCGCGTGGCTCGCCGTGACGGGCGAGGTCACGGCCGGCACGGTGCTCGTCTTCGTGAACCTGTGCAACTACCTCATCATGCCCATCAACATGCTGCCTCAGTTCCTCGCGAGCCGCCGGGCCGCCGCGGGCCTCATCGAGAAGCTCGCGGAGGCGGCCGAGAGGAACGAGGCGCGCCGGGGCGAGAAGGTCGGGCACGGTCTTGCGGGCGGCGTTGTGCTGGATGGCGTGGGCTTTGCCTACGACGGCGGGGAGCCCGTGCTCTCTGGTGTGAGCCTCACGCTGCGCCCCGGAGGCCGCTACGCGCTCGTGGGCGCCTCCGGCAGCGGCAAGTCGACGCTGCTCAACCTCCTCATGGGCGGGGAGGACGGCTATACGGGCAGCATCCGCGTGGGCTGCCACGAGCTGCGCTGCATTGACGCCGGGAGCCTCTGCGACCTCATGGGCCTCATCGACCAGCAGGTCTTCCTCTTTGACGATACGCTGCGAAACAACGTGACGATGTTCCGCGACTTCCCCGAGGAGGCCGTTCTGGACGCGTGCCGCCGCGCCGGTCTGGGAGGGCTCGTCGCCGAGAAGGGCCTGGGGTACGAATGCGGCGAGGGCGGCGCCAACCTCTCGGGCGGCGAGCGGCAGCGCGTCTCCATCGCGCGTGCGCTCCTGCGAAAGACGCCGGTCCTTCTCGTCGATGAGGCGACGTCGGCGCTGGACGCGAGGACTGCCTCCGAGGTGGCGGGCGAGATCCTGGACCTCGAGGGGCCGACGCGCCTGGTGGTGACGCACCGGCTGGAGCCGGCGCTGCTCGCGCGCTACGACGAGATCTTCGTCCTGCGCGAGGGACGTGTGGTCGAGCGCGGCACGTACGCCGAGCTCACGTCCGCGGGCGGCTACTTCGCCGGCCTCTGTGCCGTGGCCGCGTGACCTGAGCTGGAACGAAGGCCCCCGTTGCCCCCTGGAAAAGAAGGGGGTAACGGGGGTCTGCTGGGCATAATGGTCCTCGGGAGGCCGATTGCTACATGATTTGGCATGTAGTGATGAAAAGGGACTGTCCCTTTTCATCACTCGGCAACGGCCTCGGCCCAGCTCTCGGCCGTGATGGTCACGGACTCGTCAGGGAGCGTGACGGGCGCGACCTCCACGCTCTTCTCGGCGTCGATGACCGCGACCTCTACGTGCCAGTCCGTGGTTCCGTCGAGCGCCTGCAGGGTGGCGCACATCCCGGGGACGGCCATGAATGCCTGGCCCACGAGCAGCGGCTTGTCGAGAAGCGCGGGCGAGGCCGTGATGGTGACGGACGCGTTGTCGTCGGCGACCTCCACGGCGTCCACGTCCTCCGACTCCAGCAGCGAGGCCACGCTCTCGTCGAGGCTCTGCTCAACGTCCGAGCGGTAGTCCGCAAGCTGCTTGCCGGTGAACGTGAGCACAAGGTCCTCGCCTTCCGCGCACGCCTCGAGCGCGAGCTCCGGCGACTCCGCAAAGTCCGCGACCAGCTCCTCGGCCGTCTGAGAGAAGAACCTCAGCATGGAAGCGGGGAGGCGCACCTCGTGTGCGTCGCCGAGCGCCTCGTAGAAGCTGACGGTGGGCTCCCAGCTGTTGACCAGGATTGGGAAGGAGCTCTCCTCGGCCGGAATCCCGATCCACTTGAGGATCACGTCGTCGCCCACCTCGGGGAGACCGGACGAGCCCCACTCGGAGAAGTCCGCCGTGCCCTCTGCGCCCGCCGGGTGCGTGCCCCACGTGAGCGTGAGGCCATCCGGTCGCTCGAGGATGCGCACCTCGGCGGTCTGGCTCTCCTCGTCCACCGAGAGGACGAGCGCCCGCTCGTTGTGACTGATGGGACCGTTCTCTCCGCCAACCGTGAGCTCGTTGTCCGAGCAGCCGGGTAGCACGGCCAGGTAGATCGCGCACAGCAGGGCGAGAAGGAACTCACGTCGCTTCATGGCGCCTCCCTCGGTAGGGTTACCCCACTCTACCAGAAGGCTGCCGCGTCCCTCGCCACGCCCGGGACGTGCTATCCTAGACGCGGCCTTTCCGTCGATCAGAAGGAGGCAGCGATGAGGCGGACGAACGAGGAGACCCTCCGCTAGGGAGGCCCGTTCCCAGCGTGACCCGATGACGCCCGCGTAGGCGGGCGGACCTTGTCGTGCCGCCGGCCTCCCCGAGGGATCCGACCGCAGGTGATGAAAAGGGACTGTCACTTTTCATCAGTCGCCCTCGCGTGAAAGGCAAATCAACTTGATTCCCCTCTACTACGCCTACGAGGCGTTCTCAAACCTATCCATGGTCTCCACGGTCATGGGCCTCTACCTCGAGCACGTCGGGTTCTCGCTCGCGGGCATCGGGGTGCTTTTCGGGGCGCTCCAGCTGGGCAAGACCCTGCTCGAGGTGCCCACGGGCTTCGTCGCGGACCGCTTTGGGAGCCGCGCGAGCCTGATTGCGGCGGTGGCGCTCGAGATGGCAGGCTACCTGCTCATGCTCGTGACGCGCGGTCTCCCGGCGATGCTCGGCGTCATGGCGATTCTCGCGGCGGCCTACACGCTCACCACGGGCTGCGCGACGGCGATCGTCGCCGACCACCTCATCGCCCGCGGCCGCGAGGGCAAGCTCACCCGCGTGAGCGCCGTCTCGCGCGTCGTCTTCTACTGCTGCTACGGGCTCTCGGCGCTCGCGGCCGGCCTGCTCGCTGAGGTGGGCTACAGGCTCGTCTTCGCGCTCTCCATCGCGTCGCTCGCGGGCGCACTCATCTGCGTGCTCCTCATGCGCGACGATCGGGCGAGCGAGAGGGGCGGCGCGCCCGCGGCCCCGGTCCGGCCGCTCGACGCCGCGCGCTACGTGGCGGGGTGCCGCCCCGTGCTCTGCTACGTGCTGGTGGAGGGTGCCGTCGCGTGGTCGATGGTGCCCGTGGACGACTTCTACAACAACTACCTCAACGGGTACTTCGGGGTCCCGCTGCCGGCGGTGGGCGCGGTCGTGGCGGCGCAGTTCGCGCTCACGAGTCTCGCGGGGCTGGGCAGCGCCCGCCTCGCGCGGCGCCTGGGGGACGCGCGCGTGGCGCGGCTCGGCCCTCTCGCCGTGGTCGCGCTCTTCCTTGCGTTCTCGCTCTGCTCGGAGCCCCGCGCTGCCGTGGCGCTCTACATGGCCGGGCTTGCGGCGGTTTGCCTCGTGAACCCCGTGCGCACCAAGGTACTCAACGTCGCGCTGGACCCGCGCTACCGCGTGACGGCGCTCTCGTTCGCCTCGATTGCGGTGTCGCTGCTCTCGGCCGTCTCGCAGCCGCTCTTCGGCTGGCTCTCGGACCTTCTGGACATGCGGCTCGCCATGGTGGCGCTGCTCGCGACCTCGTTGGCCCTCCTCGGCGCCGTCAACCTTGCGTTCTCCCGGACCGACCTGCTTCAGAAGGAGGCACGCTCATGAACCTCGAGCTCTATCGTCCCGCCGTGCATGACCTCTGGTTCAAGCGGGACCTCCTGGCCGACGAGGCCACGATGTCCTACAACCGAGCCTGGGGAGGGACCGTCGACTTCCCGGAGGACCTCTGGGGCCGCTGGCACGACGCGTGGGTCGCGCGCGAGGGCGAGGGGCGGCGCTTCTACCGCTACCTGCGCGACCTAGACTCCGGTGAGTTCGTTGGTGAGGTCGCTTACCGCTGGGACCCGGACTACGACAGCTTCATCACGGACGTGCTCGTCCACGCCCGCTTCCGCGGGCGCGGGTACGGCGCCGCTGGGCTCGAGCTCCTCTGCGACGCGGCCCGCGGACGCGGCGTCGCGACGCTGCGCGACAACGTCGCCCTGGACAACCCGGCTATCGGTCTCTTCCTGCGTCACGGCTTCGTCGAGGAGTGGCGCAGCGATGAGTTTGTCATGCTGAGGCGCGATTTGTAAAATGCACACCTCGCACGACGCCCGATTTCTTACGGTTTCTCTCTACAAAAATGGGCGTCGTGCGAGGTATGTTGTCGACCACTCCTCGAGAGCTGCCTGCCGAGCCGGGGCGCCTGCCCCCCCGCTTGGGTACCATGTGCAAAAGGTTGGGCGACGCGCTCGGCCTAGTTCAGTAAAGACGACGAGAGAGGGGCTATGGGTGTCTCATCTTCCAGCTGTGCAGTTCTGAGCTGCGATGGTCCCTATACGAGCTTCTCGTTCGGCGGACATGACATTCGTTTTCGAACGCCCAAGAACCTCGTCAGGTACGTTGATGTTCGGGAATGGAACAAGGGCTATCTCGTGGTCAACGCAGAATACGATGGCTGCCCGGAGCCGGTCAAGGAGTACATCGACCTCGTCCCCATTTTGAGCAACCTCTACTTTGACGTTGATGAGTTTCTCGCTCCGATCGAGGAGTGACCGTTGCATAGGTGATGCTCGACACAAAGATCGATGAGCGATAGCCTCCCGCTGTGATACGAAGGGACAGTCCCTTCGCAACATTCACGCGACCGCGCCAAATGCGTTCAGGAGGTCCTTCTCGAGAGCCCTCTCGTCGACGACGAATCCGTCGTCGGAGCGTGTGAGGACAACGTCAAGCGTGCGTTCCTCGACGGGAGCCGCCTCCGTCGCGGTTTCGAATGTGCGGAGGACGTCCTCCTGAAGATCCTCCGAGAGCGGCTCCCCGTCGCGTACGCCCTGGTTGTAGAAGTAGGTGCTCATGCCCTCGCTGGCCTTGGATACGATCTCGCCGGCCCGGGGCGCCCAGACGTGCACGCCGACGACCGCTGCGTCGCCGGAGAGCCCGACGTCCTCGATGGAGTACGTGAGCCGGGAGACCATTTGACCCGCCCACGCCTCGGCGTCGATCCCCAGGTCCTCGGGCGTGTGGCGCAGGCCCCGCCTGAGCCTGCCCTCGAGCCAGCCCGCAAGCTCGGCGGCCAGGTCGCTGGAACTCGGCTTCTCTTTCAGGGCGGAGAGTCTCTCGCCCGTCGCGTCCACGGCGGCCCGCTCGTCTGCGGTGAGCTCGTAATAGGGGAGCGCGACGCGGTCCTCTGTCGGAGCGTCAAGCTGCTCCGAGACGCTGCTCCCAAACCGCACCGCAAACTGCACGACGTTGACCACGAGAAACACCGCGATAAGCACCGCAATCAGTGCCGCCGTCCGCTTGCTATAGCCGCGCGCCCGCAGATTCTCGCGCATCTTGGGCGAGTTCATCGTGACCGGAGGTTTCTCGTACATGGTCGCCCCTTTCGTAAGGGCCGGCAGCCGAATCGCTGCCGTTTCCAAGCTTGTACCCAGCGTGGGGGGCTAGGCGCGCGCTTGCCGAGGGGATGATGCCGTCTGCCGGACGTCCTTCTCGCTATTATCGACAAACGATAATTCGTGGTACAAGAACGATAAGAACAGCTGGACGAGAAGAACGGAGGGGTCACGATGAAACACGAGATGCTGACAAGGGCGCAGGCGGACGGGCGCATCCGCGGCGCCGCGCGCGTGGCGACGTGCTTTTGCTGGGTCGCCGCCCTGGTGGCCCTGCTCCTGGCCCTGTTCAACGCGTGGTCGACGGTCTTCCTCACGACCGCCTCGATGCGGGAGTCCGGCCGTGACGCTGCGACCGCCTTCTTTACCACGAGCGAGGCGAGCGGCAATTTCCTCGTGAGCGAGACGGACGAGCAGCCGCCGGAGATTCGTTACGACGAGGGCGGCAACGAGGTCGGTCGCTCGCAGGTCATGGGCGGCGAGGTCTCCTATTCCGGCAGTCCAATCTCGAGCCTCGCCAACGGCGTCGTCTTTGGCGGCCTGGCGTGCGCGGCGTTTGCCCTCGCGGCGCTCATGTGCTCCAAGATCCGTCAGACCGGCGTGCCGTTTGCGCCCGAGCGCGCGCGTGAGCTGGGGCGCGTGGGGTGGCTGGTCCTTCTCGCCGGGTGCGCGCCCACGCTGCTCCACATGGTCCTGGAGGCCATCGCGGCCGCGGTGGTCAACGCCCTGGTGGAGTCCGGCGAGATGCTGAGCTACGCGCTCACGGCGAACTTTGAGTCCCAGGACCTGATGCTCGTCTCGCTGGGGATCGTGCTGGTGCTGGTGGGCCGGGTCTTCGAGTACGGCTGCATCCTGCAGAAGCAGGACGACGAGACGCTGTGAGGGCCGCGCGATGATTGTCCTGCGCCTCGACCGTGTGCTGGCGGACCGCAAGATGCGCTCGAAGGAGCTCGCCGAGCGGGTGGGCATCTCCGAGGTCAACCTCTCCCGCATCAAGACCGGGCGCATCTCCGCGGTGCGCTTCTCCACGCTCGACGCGATCTGCCGCGTGCTGGACTGCCAGCCCGGGGACATCCTGGAGTACGTCCCGGACGAGGAGTGAGCGCCCGCCGGCACAGCCCACAGGGTATGTACACCGCCCTTCAGGGTATGTACGATCACGGGAGAGAGGTTCTTATCGCCCAGGGCTTTGAGCTGCGGATTTGCGAGAGGAGCCTCTGACCGGGGTGTACATACCCTGAAGGGGCGGTGTACATACTCCCAAATGCCCTCGCCCGCAAGGGAGCTTCGCGCCGGGGCCTCGCGCCGCCCCCCAACCGTGAAATATCTGCCGAGACGCGGCCTTCCTGCGGAAGTTTGCTACTATATGAAGGCTGTGAAGTCCGCGGGCGTGGTGGAACTGGTAGACACGCTGGATTTAGGTTCCAGTGGGGGAGACCCCGTGAAGGTTCGAGTCCTTTCGCCCGCACCACGCAAGGAAACATGGCGGGGCAGGCCCGCCAGGCACGAGACACTGGAGGAACGTTGAAGATCACCGTCACCGCTGAGAAGCCCGTCGACGAGAAGATGGCCGCCAAGGTCACCGTTCCCGCCGCCGACGTCAACGCAGCCATCAAGAAGACCTACAAGGACATCGCCAAGAAGTACAACTTCCAGGGCTTCCGCCGCGGCCACGCGCCCCGTCCGGTGATCGACGGCATCATCGGCCGCGAGGCCGTGCTTGCCCAGGCAACCAACGACCTGCTCACCGCCCTCGAGCCCATGATGCTCGAGGAGCTCGACGTCACCCCCGTGGGCCGCGTGAGCTTTGGCCCCGAGGGCGCCGACCCCGAGCTCGCCGCCGAGGGCTCCGACTACGTCGTCGACGCCACCATCGGCGTGCGCCCCACCGCGGAGCTCACCTCCTATGACGCCCCCGAGATCAACCTCCCGCCCGAGGAGGCCACCGAGGCGGAGATCGACTGGCAGATCAACCAGCTCCTCAGCTACCAGGTGACCTACGAGGACGTCGAGGAGGACCGCGCCGCCGAACCCGGCGACATCGTCTCCGTCGACATCGAGAACGTCGAGGGCGCCGGCCACCTCGCGGGCAAGAACCGCCTGCTCGCCCTTGACGGCCAACAGCTCCCCGAGCAGCTCCAGGAGGGTATCGAGGGCATGAAGAAGGGCGAGGAGAAGGCCATCGAGTGGACGCGCTCCCACGAGCACGACGGCGAGACCATCTCCCACACCTTCTCCGTCAAGGTGACCCTGAACGGCATCAAGAAGGCCGTCACTCCCGAGCTCGACGACGAGATGGCCAAGAAGTACGGCTACGACTCCGTCGACGCCTTCAAGGAGGCCGTGAAGGAGGAGATCGAGGGCGACAAGAAGACCACGATCCCCAACCTCAAGGAGGACCGCGTCGTCGAGGCCGTGGGCAAGCTGCTCGACCTCGAGACCGTGCCCGAGGCCTACCAGAACGAGATCTTCAACGAGCTCGCCCAGGAGTTCCTCGGCCAGCTCCAGCGCCAGAACGTCTCCCTCGACATGTTCCTGCGCGCCCGCGGCATCAAGTCCGACGATTTCATCGCCGACCTGCGCGTCCAGGCCGAGGAGCGCGCGCGTCAGTCCCTCGCGCTCGACGCCGTGGCCGCCAAGCTCGGCCTCGAGGTCACCGAGGACGAGGTCCGCGGCGAGTTCGAGCGCGCCGGCGTCGAGGACGTCGACGCCTCCTACAAGGAGTGGAAGAACGAGGGCCGTCTGCCCGCCGTCCGCGACTCCATCCGTCGCACCAAGGCCCTCGAGTGGCTCGTCGACAACTGCAAGGTGACCGTCGTCGACGAGGTCGCCGAGCGCGCCGCCGCGGCCGAGAAGAACGAGGACGCCGAGTAGCCTCTCTCTCACGTTCACGGAGCCCCGGGCGAGCAACTCGTCCGGGGCTTTCTACAAAAAACGTCGAACGAACGGAGTTCGAATGCACCAGCCCACCAACATCCCGCTCATCCCGTACGTGGTCGAGCAGACGCCGCGCGGCGAGCGCAGCTACGACATCTACTCGCGCCTGCTCAACGACCGCATCGTGTTTCTCGGCGAGGAGGTCACGCGCGACTCAGCCAACCTCGTGATCGCCCAGCTCCTCCACCTCGAGAGCCAGGACCCCGACAAGGACATCTCGCTCTACATCGACTCGCCTGGCGGCGACGTCTACGCGGGCCTGGGCATCATCGACACGATGAACTTCATCAAGCCCGACGTCTCCACCATCTGCGTGGGCATGGCGGCCTCCATGGGCGCGGCCATCCTCGCCTGCGGCGCCAAGGGCAAGCGCCTCGCGCTTCCCAACTCGATGGTGCTCATTCACCAGCCGAGCTCCGGCGTCTCCGGCCAGCAGACCGACATCCAGATCGTCGCCGACGAGACCCGCTGGATCCGCCAGCGCCTGAACGAGATCCTCGCCGACGCCACGGGCCAGCCCATCGAGAAGATCAACGCCGACACCGAGCGCGACAACTACATGCGCGCCGCCGAGGCCTGCGCCTACGGCCTTGTCGACAAGGTCATCTCCTCTCGCGTCGACCAGAGCCAGGAGTAGCGCATGTCCAACTTCGACCAGTCCGGTCCCGGCTTCCCGGGCAACGAGGTGCACTGCTCCTTCTGCGGCAAGAGCCGCAGCCAGGTGAGCAAGCTCATCGCGGGGCCCGGCGGGGTCTTCATCTGCGACGAGTGCGTCCATGCCTGCTCCGACATGATCGACGAGGCGGAGTTCGACGCCGCCGACGACGTCACGGAGCTTCCCGCGGACGAGCTCCCCATCAAGGACCTGCCCACGCCGCATGAGATCTACGACGAGCTCTCCCAGTACGTGATGGGCCAGGAGCAGGCCAAGCGCGCCATGAGCGTGGCGGTCTACAACCACTATCGCCGCATCCTGTCCGGAAACGACGAGGTCGCCGAGGGCGTCGAGGAGGTCGAGATCGCAAAGAGCAACATCTTGCTGCTCGGCCCCACCGGCACCGGCAAGACGCTGCTCGCGCAGACCCTCGCGCGCTTCCTCGAGGTGCCCTTTGCCATCGCCGACGCCACCACCCTCACTGAGGCCGGCTACGTGGGCGAGGACGTCGAGAACATCCTGCTCAAGCTCATCACCGCCGCGGACGGCGACGTGGAGCGCGCGCAGGTGGGCATCGTGTACGTCGACGAGATCGACAAGATCGCGCGCAAGGCCGAGAACCTCTCCATCACGCGCGACGTCTCTGGCGAGGGCGTGCAGCAGGCGCTGCTCAAGATCCTCGAGGGCACCGAGGCGAGCGTCCCACCCCAGGGCGGCCGCAAGCACCCCCAGCAGGAGCTCATTCGCATTGACACCACCAACATCCTGTTTATCTGCGGCGGCGCCTTCGTCGGGCTGGACAAGATCGTGGCCGACCGCATCGGCAAGAAAGGCATCGGCTTCAACGCCGAGGTCGGTCGCAACGCCGAGAAGGACGAGGACTACCTCATGGCGCAGGTCATGCCTCAGGACCTGCACAAGTTCGGCATGATCCCCGAGCTCCTCGGCCGCATCCCCGTGATCACCGCCACTCGTGAGCTCACCGAGGACGACCTCGTGTCCATCCTCACGCAGCCGCGAAACGCGCTGGTGAAGCAGTACCGTCGCATGTTCGAGCTCGAGGGCGTTGAGCTGGAGTTCGAGGATGACGCGCTCGTGGAGATCGCGCGCCAGGCGCTCGAGCGCGGCACCGGCGCGCGTGGCCTGCGCGCCATCTGCGAGGCCACGCTGCAGGACACGATGTTCGACCTGCCGAGCGACCTCGACATCACCAAGGTCATCGTGACCAAGGAGAGCGTCGGCGGCGGCGAGTCCCCACGCCTCATCACCAAGGCCCACGGCAAGCATCGCATCGCCGGGTAGCGAGGTCGCAAGACGGTAGCGGGGCGTCGTCCAACCAGGACGGCGCCCTTTCTGTTAGTTGGGGACAGTCCCCAATTCACATAAAAGATTTGTGCTAATTGGGGACTGTCCCCAATTTACAGGTTGGCGCCGCCGAGGCCCATGTAGGTTCGGATGACGGCCTTGCGTCGCAGGGACCCGGCGGGGCAGACGGCGTCGAAAGCGGGCATGATGCCCTTGTAGAGGACAATGACCTGCAGGCGCTTGGCGAGTCCCTTTGCCGTGGCGCGCGACTCCTCGAGCTGCCCGCGAATCTCGTCGAGATAGGGGGAGCGCATCGCGTAGCGCCAGAAGTCGTCCGCGCGGTCGGCGTCGGGATAGAGCCAGGGACGGTTGTCTGGTCCCGCAAAGTGGATGATCGCGGGGTCCGCGGCGGCCTCCTCGTACTCCTCGCAAACATCAGCGGGGGCGTTGGCGATGATGTGGGTGCGGCGGAGGTGCTGCCAGTCCATGAGGTAGTTCCAGCGCATGTGCACGCGCACGTACTCGCCGTTCACGACCTTGTTGAGGATGTCCTGGTCGAGCCAGCGCCACATGCGCTGGGTGGAGAGGTCGAGAAACTCCTGCGGCGTGATCGTTCGACGAAGCTCGGCGAGGTTCATGAGCAGGACGCCGGCCTGGAAGTAGTCGTGCGGGTCGCGCATGCCGAGCTCATCTTTGAGGTAGGGCCCGACCGTGGCGTCGTAGCCGTCGATCTGGCCGATGGTGTCGGCGTCACGCGTGGCGGCGAGCTTGTAGCCCTCCACGTCGACGTCGTAGAGCTTTGCCACGTCGTCACAGACGATGAGGTCGGAGTCGAGGTAGATCGCCTTGTCGACGTTGGGCAGGAGCTGCGGCGAGAGCAGGCGATAGTAGGTCTCGGGGCGGAAGTGCCCGTGATGGGGGAGCTTGATGTTCCCGAGCGCAGCGTCCACGTCGAGAAACCCGATGCCCACGTTGTCGGACTTGGCTTGGCGCGTGAGCGTGATCATGCTGGCCGGCGAGATGTCGCGCGTGAGCACCACGATGTCGTAGCGTCGCTCGGCGCTGGCGTTCTCGATGATCGACTGCACCGCCACGGAGAGGTACGGCACGAAGTTCTCGCTGCAGGCAAAGATGACGACAACGTCGTCAAGCGGGAGGTCGAGGTCCTCCGACGTGCTCGCCAGCATGGTCGAGGAGAGCGGGTTTCTCACATGTGTGGTCTTGCGCAGCGGCTTCATGGGACCTCGGTTCGTGCGCCTTCATGACCCGTCAACTCTACCATTGACGGCGCGGGCGCTCAAATGGCGAGAAGGACGCGTGCCCTGACGACGGCACGAAGGTCCGCCACGAGTTCCGCAGCCGCGCCCTTTGCGGCGAGGACTGTCTGAGCGCCGGGCCTTCGTGCCGTCGGCAGGGCCCGCGTACGGTCAGCCCAAGAGCTCAGCTGCGTTGACGGCGACCTGATGTCGCACGGCCTCTGCAGTGGTATTTCGGGCGTCGGCGATGCCGGCGATCGTGCGTTCAAGGGAGTCGACGATGTCATCGGCGGTGGCGGGGGAGTGCTCGCCCTCGGGGAGGTCGGTCTCGGTGAGCAGGAGCTCGGCTGGGAGGATGCGGGCGTACTCGCGGCCGCGGCGGGTCGCGAGGGAGCGCTCCCCGAGCGAGAAGCGGCAGCCCAGGCGGGCGGCTCGCCAGAGCTCCTCGGAGCTTCCGGAGAACCAGTGGAGCACGCAGCGGCAGGTCGAGGCGGCGCCTGTCTCCTCGAGGACGTCGAGCACGGTCGAGGCGCAGCGCACGGCGTGGATGGAGAGGAGCTTGGGGAACGCGGGATCGCTCGTCTTTGCGCACTCGGCACAGATGCGCTCGAAGGCCGCGAGCTGAGCGTCCCAGGTGGCAGCATGGCGAGGGGACGCGTCAAGCCCGATTTCTCCGACGTATCGAGTCTCGGGGAGCAGCTCGCAGAGTGCCTCTGCGTCCCGGACGCCATGGACCCACCAGGGGTGGAGTCCGGCAGCGGGGGCCACGAATCCGTTTGTGCCGAGGGATGATTGCATGCGCAGATACTCGTCCGGGGTGACCGTGACGGCATACAGGCTCAAGGCCTGTGCCGCCGCCCCGCGCGCGACGGCCACGGCGTCGGAGAACCAGCCCAGATGGACGTGCGCGTCATAGAGCATGATGGCAGGCAGCATCAGGAATCACCCCGGGGACAGTATAGCCTGAGCAGTCTGCCGCCTGCGCCTGAGCCCCTTCGCCGTCGGTACCTCCCTGCAAAGGCGTCCTTCGATCCATATTTGGTCCGCGCGCGAGACAAAAGTCGCCTTCGATCCATGCGTTTTTGCCGTCATACGGGCGCTTTGCGTCGCCCCCGTAAACTGAATCCTGCGATTTTTTAAAACAGGTGCTCCCTGGACGCCAAAATCTCATGG
Source organism: Olsenella sp. An293 (assembly GCF_002159495.1). Lineage (GTDB taxonomy): Bacteria > Actinomycetota > Coriobacteriia > Coriobacteriales > Atopobiaceae > Thermophilibacter. The sequence continues at coordinate 3,219 of NZ_NFIT01000017.1, read as the reverse complement.
ATCGAAGGCGGGTTTTGTTCCCGGAGACACCGGAATATGGATCGAACCCAACTTTTGCAGACTCTTTGGCGGGCCGCCAAAACGCAGCCAACTCGAGTGTGCCATGGCGCCGGCTCACTGCGCCCACGTGCTATCCTGTTTAGCTGATATGAACGCACGCCACGAGAGGACAAGCCGTGGAAGAGATGCCCAAGAACTACGATCCCCAGACCGCCGAGCCCGAGCTCATCGAGCGCTGGATGGGCGCCGGCTGCTACCAGCGCAGCAAGGGCGTGGGCGACTGCACCGTCGTCATCCCGCCGCCCAACGTCACGGGCATCCTGCACATGGGCCACGCGATGGACGACTCCATCCAGGACACCTACGTGCGCTACAGCCGCATGCGCGGTCGCTCCACGCGCTGGATCCTGGGCACCGACCACGCGGGCATCGCCACGCAGACCAAGGTCGACAAGAAGCTCAAGAGTGAGGGCGTCTCCCGCCTGGAGATCGGGCGCGAGAAGTTCCTCGACGCCTGCTGGGACTGGACGCGCGAGTACGGCGGCACCATCGTCTCCCAGATCAAGCGCATGGGCTGTTCGATCGACTTCTCCGACGAGAAGTTCACGATGAGCCCCGAGTTCTCTCGCGCCGTCCGCAAGGTCTTCTGCGACTGGTACCACGACGGTCTCATCTACCGCGGCAAGCGTATCGTCAACTGGTGCCCGTCCTGTTGCACCGCCATCTCCGACGACGAGGCGGAGTACCAGGACGAGAAGGGCCACCTCTGGTACCTCCAGTACCCGCTCGTGGAGCCCGTCGACGGCATCGATCACATCACGGTGGCGACCACCCGCCCCGAGACCATGCTCGGCGACACGGGCGTGGCCGTCTCCCCGCAGGACCCTGAGAAGGCGAAGCTCGTCGGCAAGATGGTGCGCCTGCCCATCGTCGACCGTGAGATTCCCATCTTCTCCGACTGGCACGTCGACGCCGGCTTTGGCACGGGCTTCGTGAAGGTCACGCCCGCGCACGACCCCAACGACTACGCCATGGGCCAGGCCCACGACCTGCCGCAGATCAACATCTTCGACGAGCACGCGGTCGTGGTCGACGGCTACGGCGAGTTCTCCGGCATGAACCGCGATCAGTGCCGCGAGGCCGTCGTCGCGTGGTTCGAGGAGCACGGCCTGCTCGAGAAGGTCGAGGAGCTCGACCACTCCGTCATGCACTGCTACCGCTGCAACACCGCGCTCGAGCCCTGGCTCTCCGAGCAGTGGTTCGTCGCTGTGGACAAGCTCAAGGAGCGCGCCACGCAGGTCGTGCGCGACGGCGAGGTCAAGTTCCACCCCGAGCGCTGGACCCAGACCTACCTCACCTGGATGGACAACCTCAAGGACTGGTGCATCAGCCGCCAGCTCTGGTGGGGCCACCGCATCCCGGTCTTCTACTGCGAGGACTGCGGCTGGGAGGACGCCCTCATGGAGGACACGGACGTCTGCCCCAAGTGCGGCGGGCACCACGTCCACCAGGACGAGGACGTGCTCGACACCTGGTTCAGCTCCCAGCTGTGGACCTTCGCCACGCAGGGCTGGCCCGATGACACCTCCGAGCTCGCCGAGCACCACCCCACCAAGGTCCTCGTGACCGCGCGCGACATCATCGCCCTGTGGGTGGCGCGCATGATCATGAGCTCGCTCTACTTCACCGACGAGGTGCCCTTCCACGACGTCTACATCTACGCCACGATCCTCGCCAAGGATGGCAGCCGCATGTCCAAGTCCAAGGGCAACGGCGTGGACCCGATGGAGCTCATGGAGAAGTACGGCGCTGACGCAATGCGCTACAACCTCCTCACGCTCATCACCAACAACCAGGACGTCAAGTTCGACGCCAACATCGACAAGAAGACGCACCAGCTCATCGACAGCCCGCGCACCGAGCAGGCCCGCGGCTTCGTGACCAAGATCTGGAACGCGAGCCGCTTCGTCCAGATGAACCTCGAGGGCTACGAGCCGGGCGCCCCGGCCGCCGTGACGCCCGAGGACGCGTGGATGCTGAGCCGCCTGGCCCGCGCCGTCGCGCACGCTACCGAGCAGCTCGAGACCTACGCCTTTGGCGACTACGCCCGCGAGATTCAGAGCTTCTTCTGGGGCGACGTCTGCGACTGGTACATCGAGCTCTGCAAGGGCCGCCTGCTCGACGGCACCCCCGAGGAGCGCCTGCAGGTCCAGCGCAACCTCGTCTTCGTGCTGGACACCTGCATGAGGCTGCTGCACCCGGTCATGCCGTTCGTGACCGAGAGCGTGTGGGATGCTCTGCCCGCGAGCGGCCTGGACGACCACTCCGCCGAGTTCCTCATGGTGGCCGCCTGGCCGGAGCCGGAGCGCTTTGCCGAGTTCGTGAACGAGAAGGCCGAGAAGGACTTCGAGCTCGCCAAGCGCGTCATCTCCTGCGTGCGCTCCACCCGCGCCCGCTACCGTCTCTCGCCGCGCGCCGAGCTCGACGTCTGCGTGCGCTGTGCCGCCGACGACGCGTCGGTGCTCGCCGGCCAGGAGGGCTTCGTGCGCTCCGTGGGCCACGTGGGCGCCTTTGCGGCCGCCGCCGACGTCCAGAAGCCCGAGGGCTGCGTCTCCGTGGCCGACGGCTCGCTCGAGATCTTCGTCCGCGTGGGCGACCTGGTGGACCTCGCGGCCGAGTCCGCGCGCCTGACCAAGGAGCTCGCCAAGGCCGAGAAGGACCTTGCTGGTGTGGAGCGCACACTTGCCAATGAGGGCTTCGTCGCCAAGGCGGCGCCCGAGGTCATCGAGAAGAAGCGCGCGCAGGCCGCTGAGCTCGCGGCTACGATCGAGCAGCTGAAGACTCAGATTTCTGACTTCGCGTAGGTTCTCCTGCGCGCTGTGCGCCGCCCGCGCTTCTCGCCAGCTCATTGGGCTTCGCCCAAAGGTCGCTGGCCGAGAAGTGCGGGCGCCGCTCTCATGTCGGCCCTCGCTCAGACTATTAGGTGGGGCATGGCGCCCTGGCGTACTTTGACCTTCCCGCCCTGCCCTGCCCTGCCCTTTGCGGGTATGTACAGTGCGCATACCGGGTATGTGCACTTCTCGACTCGTCCGTTTTTCTCGCCCGTGCCTTTTACCTGCGGGTTTGCGAGAAGGACCTCGGGACTGACTGTACATACCAGGTATGCGCACTGTACATACCCTCACGGCGGGGACAGGGGCGGGGGCGGGGACGCAGGGT
>NZ_NFIT01000016.1 GCF_002159495.1 Olsenella sp. An293 | reverse complement strand
GGTCGGGGGTCGGGGTGGGCTCCGGATCGGGCGTGGGAGTGGGCTCGACGGGCGTCTCGGGCTCGACGGGCACCGTGGGCTCGTCGACCGTCGAGTCGTCAGTCTCGTCGGTCGTGCCGTAGTCGTAGTCGACGTCAGAGTCGTCGGTGTAGTTCTGCGAGGAGGTGCCCACGAAGGTCCAGGAGCTGTTGGGCTTGTAGGTGGCGGTGTGGTCCGAGGAGGGGAAGTCCTTCCACTCGACGCCCTCGAGGACGGTGTTCATGTACTCGGTCCAGATGGGCTGGGAGGTCTCGTAGGTCTCCGCGTAGCGGCCGTAGATGAGGACGGGGTCGCTGCCCTGGCGGTATCCCATCCAGACGACGGTCGTGAGCTGCGGGGTGAAGCCGCAGAACCAGAGGTCGGAGGCATCGTCGGCGGTGCCGGTCTTGCCGGCGGCGGGCTGGTTGGCGTTGAAGTAGGCGTTCACGTAGCTCGTGGTGTAGCCGGCGTCGAAGACGCCCTCGAGCACCTCGGTGATGTCCTCGGCGACGGCCGAGTCGATGACCTGCTCGCCGCTGTCCTGGTGCTCATAGACGACGTTGCCGTTGCGGTCCTCGATCTTGGTGATGGCGACGGGGTTTCTGTGGATGCCGCCGGAGGCGATCGTGGAGTAGCCCTCGCACATCTCGAGCGGCGTGACCTCGGTGGCGCCGAGCGAGGAGGCGAGGACCGGCTTGACGGGGGTGTCGATGCCCACGAGCTTGGCGGTCTCCTGGAGCTTCTCGATGCCGATGGCCTCGATGACCTGGCCGTAGGCGGTGTTGGAGGAAAGCTCGGTCGCGCGGGCGAGCGTGATGTAGCCGTAGTTGTTGTTGCCGTAGTTCTTGAGGTCAGGCCAGGCGGCGGTGATCCTCATCGGCGAGCTGCAGTTAAGCATGACGGTGGGGCTCATGCCGTCGAGCATGGCCGCGAGCAGGGTGAAGGTCTTGAAGCTCGAGCCCGCCTGGCGCTGGGCGAGCGCGAGGTTGTAGGAGGACTGCCCGGCCTCGGCGTCGTTGCCGTAGTTCTGGCCGCCGACCATGGCGACGATGTAGCCGTTGGAGTTGTCGATGGAGACGAGCGCGGCGCCGATGCCCTGGGAGTCGAGCTTGTCGACCTGGCTGGCGCAGGCCTGCTCGGCGACCTTCTGCTTCTCGGGGTCGAGGGTGGTGTAGACCTTGAGGCCGCCCTGCAGGATGGTCTCGGACGAGAAGTCCTGGAGCAGGAGCTGGCGCACGTAGTCGGTGAAGTAGGGGTAGTCGCCCACGGAGTCGCTCAGCTCGCCGGGGTTGAGGACGATCTCCTCGGCGCAGGTGGCGTCGTACTCCTCCTGCGAGATGTGGCCGGCCTCGAGCATGCGCAGCAGCACGAGGTTGCGGCGCTCCTTGCAGGCCTCCGGGTTGACGAAGGGGTCGTACATCGAGGGCGCGTTGGGAAGTCCCACCAGGACCGCGGCCTCGTTCAGCGTGAGCTCGCTCGCGTGCTTGTTGAAGTAGGTGATGCTCGCGGCCTCGATGCCGTAGGCGCCGTTGCCGTAGTAGATGGTGTTGAGGTACATGTTGAGGATCTGGTCCTTCGTGTACTCCTTCTCCATCTGGATCGAGATGTAGGCCTCGCGGACCTTGCGCTTGAGGGACTGCTCGAACTGCTCGTCGGAGAGGACGGTGTTGCGCACGAGCTGCTGGGTGATCGTGGAGCCGCCGCCGGCGTCGCCGCTGCCCGTGAGCTGGCCCACGACGGCGCGCATGATGCCCTGCGGGTCGACGCCGTTGTGGTCGTAGAAGCGCTTGTCCTCGGTGTCCACCACGCCCTTCTTGACGTAGTCGGAGACCTCGTCGAGCGTGACCGATCGACGGTTCTGCAGGTAGTAGGATGCGATCTCGTTGCCGTCCGCGTCATAGACGCGCGTGGGCTCCGCGACGAGATAGGCGTCGGCGGAGGTGTAGTCGGGAAGGTCCTGTAGCCACGACCCCACGAGCGCTCCCAGTGAGAGCGCGAGCGTGACGCAGAGAAGAGCTATGAAACCGAACACGCCCGCGATGCCAAAGCCGACGAAGTGCGTCTTCGAGTGCGTGCGTGCCCTGCGGGTTCTGATCCCCATCGGGGTCCTCCTGTTCGTGGGGCGTCCGTCCACAGACGGATTCATTATAGAGGTGACGCGGGAGGGCTGCCCCGCCGGCGGTCGCAACGTGTTGAGTCCGTGGACGCGGCGCGTGACGGACGCCCCGGAGAAACTTGCCAAGTTGCGGTATGCTAAACAGTTACGTGGCGGCACGGGCCGCCTGGATTCGAACGGAGGAGAGACGTGCTGCCGGTTGACGAGCAACTCAAGGTGATCACTTCCGGCACGATGCAGATCGTGCCGCTGGACGAGCTCAAGAAGAAGCTCGAGAAGGGCGTGCCCCTCAACATCAAGCTGGGTGTGGACCCCACCTCGCCGGACCTGCACCTCGGCCACGCCGTCCCGCTGCGCAAGATGCGCCAGTTCCAGGACCTCGGCCACAACGTGACGCTGATCATCGGCAACGGCACCGCCCTGATCGGCGACCCGTCCGGCCGTGACTCCACCCGCCCGCCCCTCACCGAGGAGCAGGTCGAGGCCAACGCCAAGACCTACGTCGAGCAGGCCATGAAGGTCCTCGACCCCGAGAAGACCACCATCGTCCACAACGGCGACTGGCTGAAGGGCCTCAACCTCGCGGAGATGCTCAAGCTGATGAGCCAGTTCAACGTGGCCCGCATCCTCGAGCGCGAGGACTTCCACAACCGCTACACCGAGGGCAAGTCCATCGCCCTGCACGAGTTCATCTACCCGGTGCTTCAGGCCTACGACTCCGTCGTGATCAAGGCCGACCTCGAGATGGGCGGCAACGACCAGATCTTCAACCTGCTCGCGGGCCGCGACCTCATGCGCGCCATGGGCATGGAGCCGCAGGTGGCCCTCACGATGCCGCTTCTGGTGGGCACCGACGGCCACAAGAAGATGTCCAAGAGCTACGGCAACTACGTGGGCCTGACCGACGAGCCGGCGGACATGTACGGCAAGGTCATGTCCATCACCGACGAGCTCGTCCCGCTCTACTGGCGCCTGTGCTCCACGGCCGACATGGACAAGCTCGACGCGATCGACGCCGCCTTCGCGGACGGCTCGGCCGACCCGTACGCGCTCAAGCGCGAGCTCGCCGCCAACATCGTTGACCTCTACCACGGCGCGGGCGCGGGTGCCGCGGCGAGCGACGCCTTCGACGCGCAGTTCAAGCGCGCCGAGGCCCCCGAGGACATGCCCGAGTTCCCGCTCTCCGTGGCCGAGCCCAACGACGAGGGCAAGGTCTACCTGGGCAAGCTGCTCGTGGAGGTGGGCATCGCCAAGTCCGCCGGCGAGGCGCGCCGCCTCGTGGACGGCGGCGGCGTCAAGATCAACGGCGAGGCCGTGGCGCCCAAGTGCTACAACGTTGACCCCGCGCTCTTCTCGGCGGGGACCACGGTCCAGTCCGGCAAGAAGCGCTGGGCGCGCCTGGTGTAGCGACAGGAGTCATCTAGGACGCGGGCGGTGCGCCTTCTTTGGCACCGCCCGCGAAGTGTGTAGAGGGGATGCGCAACAATAACGGGCACGAAGCACCTCAGATGATCGCGTTTTCCCAGTTGATCGGTCGTCGCCAATGCGATCAGGCGGTCTTCGTGCCCATTATTTTTGGAGCTTGCCGAGAGAGGCGTCAGAACTATGTCAGGAAGAGCCACGTTTCTTGAGACTCACGGCGTGCCGGAGCTGCTGGCGCCGGCTGGCGGCCCCGAGCCCTTCAACGCGGCGCTCGCGGCGGGAGCTGACGCCATCTACTGCGGCCTGGGCAATGACTTCAACGCTCGTCGCGGGGCAAAGAACTTCGACGACGAGTCCTTCTCGGCCGCGTGTCGTCGGGCGCACCTTGCCGGCGCCCGCGTGTACGTGACCGTGAACGTGGCGATCTCGACCGAGGAGATGCCGCGCGTTCTGGAGCTCGTGCGGCGCGCGTGGCTTCTGGGCGCGGACGCCTTCATCATCCAGGACTGGGGCCTCATGGCCCAGATCCGCCGCACCTGGCCCCAGATCGAGACGCACGTCTCCACGCAGGCCAACGTCCAGGACGCCCGCGGCGTGGCGTGGTGCCGCGACGTCTGGGGCGTCGACCGCGTGACCCTCTCGCGCGAGCTCTCGCTGGCGGAGATCTCGCGCATCGCGGAGGAGGGCGTGGAGCTGGAGTGCTTTGGCCATGGCGCCCTCTGCTTCTGCTATTCGGGCGTGTGCCTGATGAGCTCGCTTGCGGGCGGTCGCTCGGCCAACCGCGGGCTCTGCGCCCAGCCGTGTCGGCTGCCGTATGACCTCGTGGACGAGAAGGGGCGCGTGCTCGAGATTCCCGGCGTTCCCACGCAGGGGCTTCCCGAGAAGAACCGCGGGGTGGGCGGCACGCGCCTGCTCTGCCCCAAGGACTACTGCACCGTCGACCACCTCGCCGAGATGCGCGACGCGGGCGTGGGCTCGCTCAAGGTCGAGGGCCGCATGAAGGCCCCGGACTACGTGTTCTCCGTGGTGGGTGCGTACCGCGACGCGCTCGACGCGCTGGCGGCGGGCGAGCAGGACGAGGTGGCAGCGACGGCGCGCCATCGCCGGCTCAGGCGCGCCTTCAACCGGGACTTCACGGAGAGCTACCTCTGGGGCCACTCCGACAACGACATGATGAGCTACGAGCGCTCCAACAACCGCGGCGAGGTCGTGGGCGAGGTCGTTGGCTCGCGCCAGCTCGAGGACGCCGTCGTGCGCCGCGGCGGCGGCAACGGCGGACGCGAGCGCATGCGCCGCCACACGCGCGCCGACGTCGACGTGCGGCTCACGGCGCCGGTAGGCGCGGGAGACCTGCTGGAGATTCGCCCGGTCGACGACCCCACGCAGTTCCTCACCGCCAACGCCGTCGCCGACGCCCCGGCGGGCGCCGTCATCACGTGCCGCGCCGCCCGGCCGATGCCCGACGGCTCGGTCGTGCGCGTGATTCGCTCCCAGCGCGCTCTCGACGACGCGGCCCGCGTGGCCGACAAGGACGTGGTGCGCCGCCGCCCGGTGCGCGTCCGCGTGGTCGCGCGCCTGGGGGTCCCGTTCAAGGTGGAGCTCGAGTGCGTCGATGGGGCCGCTGCGGCGCGCGCCGAGGGCTTTGTCGTGGAGCCGGCGCAGACCCGCGCCGTGTGCGTCGAGGACCTCGTGGAGCACGTGGGTCGCATGGGCCAGAGCCCCTTTGAGCCCGTGGGCTGGGAAGTCGAGCTCGACCCGGGCTGCGGCATGGGCTTCTCGGCCGTGCACAAGGTCCGCGCGGAGGCCTGCCGCCTGCTGGAAGAGGCCCTGCTCGCCCCCTATGCCGAGCGCGCTCTGTTAATTGGGGACAGTCCCCAATTTACAGATGCGCCCGCCGTCGGCGGTACGTCGGCGGAGCCCGAGGTCTGCGCGCTCGTGACGTGCCCGGAGTGTGCGGAGGCCGCACTCGCGGCCGGCGCGACGCGCGTCTACGCGCCGGCCGACGAGCTTGCCGAGCGTCCCGATGCGTGGCCCGAGGGCACCGTCCCCTGGCTCGACGAGATCTGCCGTGAGGGCGACCACGCTCGTCTGGACCCGTGGGTCCGTGCTGAGGAGCCCGTCGCCGTGGGCAACGTCTCCGAGCTCGCGCTCGCCGCCGCGTGCGGGGCGCTCCCCGAGGTGCGCTCCTGCATCCCGGTCCACAACGTCAGCGCGCTCGCCGCACTCGAGGACGCGGGCGCCGCTGGCGTCTGGCTCTCGCCCGAGCTCACGCTCGACGAGGTCTGCGCGCTCGCACGCGCGGCCCGCGTGCCCGTGGGTCTCTCGGTCTTTGGACGTGAGCGCGTGATGACGAGCGAGCACTGCGTCCTGCAGGCGCTCGACCAGTGCGTCCACGATTGCCGCCGCTGCGCGCTGCGTCGCCGCCGGCTCTCGCTGCGCAACATCGACGGCAGGGAGCTCCCCGTCCGCACCGACGTCAACGGGCGCTCGAGGATCTTCTCGGCAAGCCCGCTCGATGCGACTCCGCAGGCGACGGAGCTCATCGCGGCCGGCGTGTCGCGCCTTCTGGTGGACGGCCAGCTCATGGACTCCGCCGAGGTGAGCGCCGTCGTCGCGCGCGTGGCCCGCGCGGTCGAGGCCGTCCGCGACGGTCGTCGTCCCGCATCCCGAGCGAGCGGCGCCACTTCCGGGCATCTTTTTGCCGGCATTGGGTAACATGTTCCACGGACCACAAGTTGACAATGTCGTCAGGTTATTTTGTCAACCTGCCAACCCTACGCCCCGCAGCCGCGGGGCCTGCGAAAGGACTCATCATGGCCGTTGATCGCGCACTTCTCGACGCCACCCTCGACGTCATCCGTCAGAGCCTCCAGGCGGACGGCGGTGACGTCGCCCTCATCGACTGCACCGACGACGGCGTGGTCACCCTCGAGATGCAGGGCGCCTGCGCCGGCTGCCCGCTCTCGAGTCTCGACATGTCCGAGGGCATCGAGCGCATCCTCATGGAGCACGTCCCCGGCGTGACGCGCGTCCAGCCCGCCGCCTTCTAGCGGGCGAGAAGAACGGGCGGAGAAGAACGTGTTTCTCGATGACCTTTACCACATGCTCGACCCGGTGGCATTCACGCTGGGTCCGCTCACCGTGCGCTGGTACGCCCTCGCCTACCTCGCCGGCTTCATCTGCGCGGGCGTGGTGATGTGGCGCACGCAGAGGCGCTGGAAGCTCGGCCTCACGGCCGATGACATCTTCTCGATCGTGATCGGCGTGGTCTTTGGCATCATCATCGGCGCGCGCCTGTTCTACGTGCTCTTCTACGGGGCGGGCTACTACCTCGAGAACCCGCTCGAGATCTTCATGCTCAGCCACGGCGGCATGAGCTTCCACGGCGGCCTCGTGGGCGCCGTTATCGGCGGCAGCCTGGTGTGCCGGCACTACGGCATCTCCATTCCCACGATCTGCGACCTCGGCGTCATCGGCGCGCCGCTCGGCCTCTTCTTTGGCCGCTGCGCCAACTTCGTGAACGGCGAGCTTTGGGGCAAGGAGACCACGCTTCCCTGGGGTGTCATGTTTGAGACCGGCGGAGGCGTGTACCGTCACCCCTCCCAGCTCTACGAGGCCGTCCTCGAGGGACTCGTGATCTTCGCGGTGCTGTACGTGATGTCGCGCCGTGTGCCGCCGCGCCCGCAGGGCACCTTCATGGGCATGTTCCTCGCGCTCTACGGCGTGTTCCGCTTCCTCGTTGAGTTTGTCCGCGTGCCGGACGCGCAGCTCGGCTACCTCTTTGGCCCCATCACGATGGGCCAGCTGCTGAGCCTTCCGCTCGTTCTTCTCGGTGTCGCGATCTTGGTCGTGGCGCACCGTCTGGTGCGCCCGCAGGTGGGCTACGTCGAGCGGTAGCCGCAGAAGAGAGGTCTCCCGTCGCGGGGCGTGCCTGTGGGCGCGCCCCGCTTTGTGTGCCGTCGAGAGGCGCCGCCCCGGCGCGTGGTTCTTGTCCTCTTGCGGGGACAAGAACCACGCCCTGAGACCAAGAAACCCTGGTCACCCCGCGGTTTTTATCCTCCGCGGAGCACAATAACCCACTCCCACAAGGGGCGTCATCCCGCCGCTCCGGTCCAGACCGACCGTCCTGTGATCTTTTTAGACACGCTGTCTAAAAATCGCTCAAAGCTGGTACAGTCCCTACGGGAAACCGTGAGGCAGGGAGGCGCCCGTGGGCGAGAAGAACCAGCAACTCAGGGTCGGCATCGATGTGGGGTCCACCACGGTCAAGGCCGTGGCGCTCGACCCCACGGGCACCGCGGTCTTCTCGCGCTACGTGCGCCACGGCGCGCGTCAGGCCGCCACGGCCGCAACCGTCCTCGAGGAGCTGCGCGCCGCCTTCCCGGACGCTGCGTTCCGCGCGGCGCTCACGGGCTCCGGCGCGTCCACGCTGGCAGATGCCCTGGGCCTGCCCTACGTCCAGGAGGTCGTGGCCAACTCCATCGCCGTGCGCATCCTCTACCCGGACGCGCGCACGGCCATCGAGCTGGGCGGCCAGGACGCCAAGATCGTCTTCTTCGAACGCGACCCGCGCACGGGCGAGCTCACGGTCTCCAACATGCGCATGAACGGCTCGTGCGCGGGTGGCACGGGCGCCTTCCTCGACGAGATCGCCACGCTGCTCAAGGTTGCCCCCGAGGACTACGACGCCCTCGCCGCCGCCGGCACCACGGTCTACGACATCTCCGGCCGCTGCGGCGTCTACGCCAAGACGGACATCCAGCCCCTCGTCAACCAGGGCGTTCCCAAGGCCGACCTCGCGCTCTCGGCCCTGCACGCCATCGCCAAGCAGACGATCGGCGGCCTGGCGCAGGGCCTCGACATCGTGGCTCCGGTCGTCTTTGAGGGCGGGCCGCTCACCTTTGACCCCACGCTCGTGCGCGTGTTCGCCGAGCGCCTCGGCCTCTCCGCGGACGAGAAGATCGTTCCCGAGCACGCCGAGACCTTCATGGCCCTCGGCACGGCGCTCGCGGTGGACGCGCTCTTCTCGGACCGCCCGACCGCGCTCGACGTCGCCGCCGCGGCAGCGACCCTGCGCGAGCTCGACGCGCGCCCGCCCGTGCCGGAGGAGCCCGCGACCCCGCCGTTCTTCTCGACGCCAAAGGAGCGCGCGGACTTTGAGGCCCGCCACGCCGCGCCGCCGGAGCCCGCGCCCGCCGCGCCGGGCGAGGACGGCGCCCTCAGAGTCTACCTGGGCATCGACTCCGGATCCACCACCACCAAGTTTGCCCTCATAGACGAGCACGGCGCGCTCGTGGACTCCTTCTACGCCTCCAACGAGGGCGCCCCGCTCGACGTGGCCGCCGCGGCCCTGCGCGCGCTCGACGCCCGCCACCGCGCGGCGGGCCACACGCTCAAGGTCCTGGGCGTGGGCACCACCGGCTACGGGGAGCTCATGTTTGCCAAGGCCTTCGGGGCGGACTACCACGTGGTCGAGACCGTCGCGCACGCCCGCGCAGTCCGCGACGTGGTACCCGACGCCACCTTCGTGCTCGACATCGGCGGGCAGGACATGAAGGCCATTTGGCTCGACCACGGCGTCATCACGGACGTGGTGGTCAACGAGGCATGCTCCTCGGGCTGCGGCTCGTTCCTGGAGACCTTTGCTCGCACGCTCGGCATCCCCGTGGAAAAGATCGCCGAGGCCGCCTTCCGCTCGGACGCGCCGGCGCGCCTGGGCAGCCGCTGCACCGTCTTCATGACGAGCTCCATCGTGACCGAGCAGCGCAACGGCAAGACCCCGGACGACATCATGGCCGGGCTCTGCCGCTCGATCATCGAGAACGTGTTCACCAAGGTCGTGCGCGTTCCCAGCATGGACGCGCTGGGCGAGAAGATCGTGGTGCAGGGCGGCACGTTCCTAAACGACGCCGTGCTGCGCGCCTTCGAGCAGCGCGTGGGCCGGCCCGTGACGCGCTCCCCGCACGCCGGCCTCATGGGCGCGATCGGCGTGGCGCAGCTCGTGCGCGAGCGCGCCGCCGAGGGGCTGCGCGCGACGGGCCACGTGCCGCGCACGTCGTTCGTGGGCTTTGACGCGCTCGCGGGCTTCTCGTACACGACCGAGGCCGGCCTCGCTTGCCCCTTCTGCCAGAACCACTGCAGCCGCACGCGCATCACGTTCTCGAGCGGCGCCTCCTGGGTGACGGGCAACCGCTGCCCGCGCGGCGAGGTCGTGGGCGACCCGCGCGACGCCGAGGTCCGCGCCCGCGAGCGCAAGGTCCGCGAGCGCACCGCCCGTGTGCCCAGCCTCTTCGCCGAGCGCGAGCGCCTGCTCTTTCGCGACTACCCCGTCGAGCCCGTGCGCGACCTCGGCGACGACGCGCCCACGATCGGCCTGCCGCGCGTGCTCGCGCTCTGGGAGTGGGCGCCCTTCTGGACCACGCTGTTGCGCGCCCTGGGCTACCGCGTGCGCCTCTCGCGCCGCAGCACGCGCGCGATCTTCGAGCGGGGCCTTCCGGCGGTGACCTCGGACACCGTGTGCTTCCCGGCCAAGCTCGTCCACGGCCACCTGCGCGACCTCGCGGACGCACAGGTGGACCGCATCCTCATGCCGTCCGTGACCACCGTCCCCTCGGACAACGCCGCACCCACGAGCCAGTCCATGTGCGCCGTGGTCAAGGGCTACCCGCTCGTGGTGAGAAACTCCGACAACCCGGAGCGGCGCTGGGGCATCCCCTTTGACGCCCCGCTCTTCCACTGGTACAGCGAGAAGGACCGCGAGTCCCAGCTCGTGGCGTGGCTGCACGACTGGGCGGGCGCCACGCGCGTCCAGGCCCGCGCCGCGGTGCGCCAGGCCCGCGCCGCGCAGGAGAGCTTCCGCGCGGAGCTCGAGCGCCGCGGTCGCGAGGTCCTCGAGGGGGTCGAGAAGGACGGCGGGTACGCGGTGGTTCTCGCCGCGCGACCCTACCAGACCGACGAGCTCGTGAACCACGGCCTGCCGGGGATGCTCGTCCAGGCAGGCGTGCCCGTGCTCACGGCCGACAGCGTACCGGGCGTGCGCGAGGTGGACCTCTCCGCCAGCCGCATCGACGTGGTCAACAACTTCCACGAGCGCATGCTCGGCTCGGCCGTCATCGCCGCGCGCGACCCGCGTCTCGAGTACGTGCAGCTCGTGAGCTTTGGCTGCGGCCACGACGCCTACCTCTCCGACGAGATCGTGCGCCTCATGCACGAGATCGGTGACAAGGCGCCGCTCGTCCTCAAGCTCGACGAGTCCGACGCCACGGGGCCCCTCGGCATCCGCGTGCGCTCCTTCGTGGAGACGGTGCGCGAGCGCCGGGCCCGGGAGCGCGCGGCCGCCGCGCCGCCCGCGCCCCGGCCCCTGGAGGACCCGTACCCCGTCAAGTTCGAGCGCGGGGACGAGAAGGTCTACGAGGTGATCGTCCCCAACACGAGCCACGCCTTCTCGCGGCTCATGGCTGCGGCGGTGAGCCGCCAGGGGCTGCGGGCGGTGCCGCTCGAGCTGGGGCGCGAGCGCGCCATCGAGCTCGGCAAGCGCTACGTCCACAACGACATCTGCTTCCCGGCGCAGATCGTGATCGGTGAGGTGCTCGCCGAGCTCGAGCGCGGCGGGCACGACCCGGACCGCACGGCCGTCATGATGGCCAAGTACGTGGGCGACTGCCGCCTCACGCACTACGGCGCGCTGCTGAGGAAGGCCCTCGACGACGCCGGCTACCCGCAGGTGCCCATCCTCACCAACGACGGCGCGGACTCGCACGACCTGCACCCGGGCTTTCGCCTGGGCGTGGGCCCCTCGATCGACATCGCGTGCGGCCTGCCCATGATCGACGTCCTCGAGGCGCTGCTGCGCAAGGTCCGCCCGTACGAGCTGCGGGAGGGCTCCGCCGACGCGGCCTTCGAGCAGGCGATGGACCTGCTCATGGACGCCATCGCCGCCCGCGGCGCGCGCGGGACGGAGGGCGCCTTCCGACGCGGCCTGGAGCTTCTCTCGGCGGTGCCGCACGACCGCTCGACGCCGCGGCCGCACGTGCTCATCGTGGGCGAGTACCTGCTCAACTTCCACCCCGGCGCCAACCACGAGATCGAGCGCTACCTCGAGCGCAACGGCTTCGAGGTCGTGGAGGCGCGCATGACCGACGTCATCCGCAAGAGCTACTCCTACAAGCACGCGCAGGCCGCCGAGTACCACGCGAGCATCCCCGCGCCCGAGCGCGCCTGGAACGCCCTCGTGGACCGGGTCTTCTCGGCCACGCTCGCCCTGACCGACAAGATCGCGCGCGACTTCCCGCTCTACGAGCGCCCGGCGAGCATGGCCGAGCTGGCGCGCCGGAGCGACCCGATCATCCACCACACCTTCGATGCGGGCGAGGGCATCCTCATCCCGGCGGAGATCCTGGAGCAGGCGGCGCGCGGCGTGCGCAACTTCGTGATCCTGCAGCCGTTTGGGTGCCTCCCCAACCACGTGGTGGGCCGCGGCATCATCAAGCGCGTGAAGGAGCTCTACCCCGACGCGCAGGTCCTGCCGCTCGACTACGATCCCGACGTGAGCCAGGCCAACATCGAGAACCGCCTGCAGATGCTCGTGATGGACGCACGGCCCGACGTGGCGCCGGAGGGGGAGCGATGAGCGAGTCACGGGAGGCCTCGCGCGCGGCCGGGCGCATGCGGGCGCGCCTGGCGGACGCCCTGTGGGGCTGCCTCGAGACGCGCCGCCTCACCGAGGTCTCGGTGGGCGACGTCATCGAGGCGGCCGGCGTGAGCCGGGGCTCGTTCTACTACCACTTTGCCGACCTCGACCACCTGGTGGCGTGGGCGCTCTCCCAGGAGCTGCTCAACTCCGACCGCGCGGGTCACTCGTTTCTGGTGCTCGCCGCGCAGCAGGAGCGCCCCGAGGAGACGCCCGCGGTCTCGCGCAGCCTCGCGCGCGTGGGCCTGCTGCTCGACCGCGGCGGGATGAGCTCGGTCTTTGAGGTGACGCTCGACGCGATGCTGCGCCTGTGGCGCGACGCCCTCTGCGCGGAGGGCGAGGAGCTGCCCGACGAGGTGGTGGCGCAGCTCGAGTACGCGGTGGGCGGCACGGTGGGGATGCTCTCGCGCGCCCGCTCCTCGACCGAGGCCAAGCGCCGGATGTCGATGGCCTTCGTCCACGAGCGGCACCTCTGGCTCGTGGCGCGCGTCGCCGAGGTGCTGGGCGTGAGCCCGCGCGAGCTGGCGGCGCGCCTGGAGCGCGTCCGGCGCGCGGCGACGGCGTGACGCGCGTAGGTCCGGACCCGCTTGCCCTTCTCGCCGCCCCTGAGGGTTCTCCGCGAAAATCCGGCAGTTTGGTACGTTAACACGGGTTCCAAACTGCTGATTTTTCGCGGAGAACCAGAGTGGGCGAACGAGGAGAACCCGCCGTGCCGGGCGAGAAGAACGCGCCGCCCCAACCCTACGCGCGGGCGGAGTCCTCGGGCGTGATCGTCATGGACTGGAAGCGGTGCGCCATGTAGGCGTCGTCGTAGTGCTCTGCGTAGAACTCCTCGACCGGCGATGACGGCGCGAGGCCACTCTCACGTTGGTACCAGCACTCGAGGGACTGCAGCGTCATGACGCCGTTCACGAGCATGAGCGCCGCGCACACGGCGGTCACGGAGTAGCGCGCCTGCCAGGGGATGAGGTTGATGAGCTTGAGCAGCCACGGCAGGCAGACCTTGATCCAGACAAAGCCCAGCGCGCCCCACATGCACATGAAGAGCGTGGACGTGCGGCCGCCAAAGAGCGCGGCGATGGGGTCGGGGAACAGGCCAAAGATCGTGGAGCCCGAGTAGTCCCAGGCCACGGCGC
This sequence comes from Olsenella sp. An293, assembly GCF_002159495.1. Lineage (GTDB taxonomy): Bacteria > Actinomycetota > Coriobacteriia > Coriobacteriales > Atopobiaceae > Thermophilibacter. Next base: position 43,031 of record NZ_NFIT01000016.1, on the reverse strand, counting down.
CAAAGCCCACCTGCATGAACCAGGAGACCGCCGCCTCGAAGAGGCCGCCGATCACCGCGGAGACCAAGAAGATGACCACCGGGTTCGCTCGGTAGAAGCGGTTGAGCGCCACCGTCATGAGGACGGCGCCAAAGCCGTAGATCGGCGAGAAGGGCCCGTAGAGCATGCCGGCGCGGTCCTGGTAGACGCCGGGGTCCACCACGACCATGTGGTAGACGGTCTCGATGATCAGCCCCAGCACGCAGCAGACCACAAAGACCCAGAACAGGTTGAAGAAGTCGAGCTCGATGAAGCCGCGGTCGCCCTTGGCGCGCCCGAGCGTGCCGGCCTCGGCGGCCTCCTCCGTCTCCATGTCGCGCAGCTTGCGCTGGAGCTGGCGCTCCGTGACGAGCGTGGGGTCGATGGTCGCGGAGATCACGACGAGGATGAGCAGGCGCACGCCGCTGTAGATGAGGTTGTCGCCAAAGCCGTTGAGCATGATCTCGAGGATGAGGTTGACGACGCCCACGCCCACGAGGCCGTAGGCGATCTGAGCGACGTGTCGACGGCGGTTTCGCAGCATGAGCACGCCAAACGCGACGTAGCCGGCCGCGCCCACGAACATGGTCACGATCTGCAGGACCGTGAGCGTCATCGTGAGCGTGACGTCGTGGCGCTCGCGGAAGAGCTCGGCTCCGTACTGGACGAGCGGGACCGTGATGAGGGCGATCAGCGCGATGACGGCTGCCGCCGTGACGAGGCAGTAGATGCCGTAGAGCTTGAGCAGCGGCGAGATCTTGCGGCTCTCGGCGGGGACGGCCGCGTGCGCGGGGGCTTTGCTCATGAGGGTTCCTTCGGAGGCGATGACATTGGCAACATCGTACCCCGAACTACGGACAGCAAACCCGAGGAGGCCAGAGGTGCGGCATCTGGACGCTTTGACGAGAAGAACCGTCCATCTGCCGCATGATAACCAAAGAGGCGCGGCGTCCGGACGGTTTGTCGAGAAGAGCCGTCCGCAAGCCGCGCGTCCTTCTCGCCCACGGAAAGGGATGCGGAAAAGTTATGCCCGGCTAACACCATCGCTCAAATAGTTTACTATGGCTAACAGAACGATCCGTCGGACGTGAGGGGCGACGACACGTGATGATTGACAGGCGGCTCATCGGCGCGGTGCCGGGGAGCATGAGATACGTGGGCGCGAGCGTGGCGCTGCAATGGGCCTCGCTCGTGGCCAACATGGCGATGATCCTCGTGGTGTGCCGGACGCTCGCCGGGCTCTGGGCGGGCGTCGCGGGCGAGAAGGACCTCGTTCTTCTCGCCGTGAGCGTCGCGGCCGCCGCGGCGGTGCGCGGGGTCTGCGCCGTGGCCGCTGCGCGCATGGGATGCCTCGCCAGCTGCGCGGTCAAGCGCACGTTGCGCCACCAGATCTACGAGAAGCTCCTGCGCCTGGGGCCGAGCTACCGTGCGGACGTGCGCACCTCCGAGGTCGTGCAGGTGACCGTGGAGGGCGCAGACCAGCTGGAGACCTACTTTGCCGCCTACCTCCCGCAGCTCTTCTACGCACTTCTCGCCCCGCTCACGCTCTTCGTGGCCCTGGCCTTTGTGAGCGTGCCGGCGGCGGTGGTGCTGCTCGTGTGCGTGCCGCTCATCCCGGTGGCCATCGCCGCGGTGCAGACTTGGGCAAAGAGGCTGCTCGGCCGCTACTGGGGGCAGTACACCGAGCTCGGTGACACCTTCCTCGAGAACCTGCAGGGCCTCACCACCCTCAAGGTCTACCAGGCCGACGAGTTCAAGCAGGCCGAGATGAACGAGCAGGCCGAGAAGTTCCGCCGCATCACCATGCGCGTGCTCACGATGCAGCTCAACTCCATCACGATCATGGACCTCGTCGCCTACGGAGGAGCGGCCGCGGGCGTGGCGGTGGCGCTCACGCAGATGGCCGCGGGGGCCGTGGGCCTGGGCGGGTGCCTGGCCATCATCCTGCTGGCGGCGGACTACTTCATTCCCATGCGCCAGCTGGGGTCGTTTTTCCACGTGGCCATGAACGGCATGGCTGCGAGCGAGAAGATTTTCCGGCTGCTGGACCTGCCGGAGCCGCCGGCGGGCGGCGCCGCGTTCCCTGAGCGTTGCGACGTGCAAGCCCGCGGCCTGCGCTTCTCGTACGAGGAGGGCCGTGAGGTGCTGGGCGGCGTCGACCTCGACGTGCCAGCCGGCGGCTTCGTCGCCGTGGTGGGCGAGTCCGGCTGCGGCAAGTCGACGCTCGCGGCGCTCCTGCTGGGGCGCCTGCGCGGGTACGCGGGATCGCTTGCGGTGGGCGGCGTTGAGGTCGGCGCGCTCGACGCGGCCGACCTGCTCGCCAACGTGACGTACGTGGGTCACGAGAGCTACCTCTTCAAGGGGACGGTGCGAGAGAACCTGCTGGTCGCGGCGCCGGCGGCGAGCGACGATGCGCTCTGGTCCGCGCTCGAGGCCACGCGCCTGGCGAGCTTCCTTCGCGGCGAGGACGGGCTGGACACGATGCTCGCGGAGCGTGGCTCCAACCTCTCCGGAGGTCAGCGCCAGCGCCTGGCCATCGCCCGCGCCCTCTTGCACGAGACGCCGGTCTACGTCTTTGACGAGGCCACCTCCAACGTAGACGCGGAGAGCGAGGACGCCATCATGGACGCCGTTCGCGGGCTTGCCGGCCGCGCGACGGTGATCCTCATCTCGCACCGCCTGGCGAATGTGGTGGGGGCGGACAAGATCTTCGTGCTCGACGGCGGGCGCGTGGTGGAGCACGGGCGCCATGACGACCTCGTTGCCGCGGGCGGCCGCTACGCCACGCTCTGGCGCGCCCAGCGCGAGCTTGAGGAATACGGTGCGGCGAAGAGGATGGTCGCATGAGGGTGATGCTTCGGCTCGTGGGGCTGGTGCGCCCGCTCATGGGATTCATGGTGCTGGCAATCCTCATGGGGCTTCTCGGTCACGTCTGCGCGGCGGCGATCACGGTGCTCGGCGGCTACGGCGTGCTCGCGGTGCTTGCGGACGGCGCGGCTGCCTCGCTCGCCGGCCTCGTCGCTGCGATGGCGGTCTGCGCCGTGGCGCGTGGGCTTCTCCGCTACGGCGAGCAGGCGTGCAACCACTTCATCGCGTTCAAGCTGCTCGCGCTCGTCCGTGACCGCGTGTTCCGGGCATTGCGGCGCCTTGCCCCGGCCAAGCTCGAGGGGCGAGACCGCGGCGACCTCATCTCGCTCATCACCTCGGACATCGAGCTTCTCGAGGTCTTCTACGCGCACACCATCTCACCGGCGGCGATTGCGCTCCTCTTCTGCGCGGGTGCCTGCGCCTTCATCGGGAGCTTCCACCCGCTGCTCGGCGCTGTGGCCGCGGCGTCGTATCTCGCCGTGGGCGTGGCGTGCCCGCTCGTTGCGGCGCGCCTCGCTGGTGACGCCGGTGCGCACTTCCGCGCCGGTGCGGGCGAGCTCTCGAGCTTCGTGCTGGAGAGCCTGCGCGGCCTGGACGAGATTCTGCAGTACGGCGCAGGTGCGGAGCGCCTTGCTCAGATGGACGAGCGGTCCCGCGCGCTTGCCGCGGACGAGGAGCGCATGAAGCGCTCCACCGGTCGCGCGACGGCGCTCACGGGCACCGTCATTCTCGCCTGCGACCTGGTCATGCTGCTCGTGGCGGCGGCGCTTCACCGTGCCGGTGCCGTGGGCTTTGACGGGGTGCTCATCCCGGTGCTCGCGCTCATGAGCTCGTTCGGCCCGGTGGTGGCGCTCGCGAACCTGGGCTCCACGCTGCAGCCCACCCTCGCGGCGGGGGAGCGCGTGCTCGCCATCCTGGATGAGGAGCCGGTAACGCCTGAGGTCACGGGCGAGAAGCACGTGGACTTCGACGGCGCCGCGGCAAGCCACGTGAGCTTCTCCTACGGGAACGAGCGGGTGCTCGCGGACGTCTCGCTCGAGGCCCCTGCCGGCAGAATCGTGGGCATCACCGGGCGCTCCGGCTCTGGCAAGTCCACCCTGCTGCGCCTGTTCATGCGGTTCTGGGACGCGGACGAGGGAAGCGTCTCCGTCTCCGGGCGCGACGTGCGCCGCGTGGACACGGCCAACCTGCGCGAGCTGGAGTCCCTCGTCACGCAGGAGACCCACCTCTTCCACGACAGCATCCGCAACAACCTGCGCATCGCGCGGCTCGACGCGACGGACAAAGAGATCGAGGCCGCCTGCCGCAAGGCCTCGGTGCATGACTTTGTGATGAGCCTGCCTGCCGGCTACGACACGCCCGTCGGCGAGCTCGGCGACACCCTCTCCGGCGGCGAGCGCCAGCGCCTGGGCCTCGCGCGCGCCTTTTTGCACGACGCTCCGTTCATGCTGCTCGACGAGCCCACGAGCAACCTCGACAGCCTGAACGAGGCCGTCATCTTGCGCTCCATCGCCGAGGAGCGCGGCGAGCGCACGGTCCTTCTCGTCTCCCACCGGCCGTCCACGATGCGCATCGCCGACACCGTGGTCAGCGTTGAGGACGGGAGGGTCAGCTGATGGCGCGCACGTCCGACACCGCGCGCGTGGCGGCCAAGCGCGAGCGCGAGAAGCACATGGTCTCCGAGATGATCGCGATCTACTGCCGCAAGCGCCACCGCACGCGCGCGGGCGAGCTCTGCCCGGAGTGCGCCGAGCTCGCGGAGTACGCGCGGCAGCGCAGCGACCGCTGCCCCTTCATGGAGACCAAGACCTTCTGCTCAAACTGCCGCGTGCACTGCTACAAGCCAGAGATGCGCGAGAAGATCCGCGAGGTCATGCGCTTCTCGGGCCCGCGCATGATCTTCCATCACCCCGTGGCGGCCGTCCGCCACGTCATCGAGACCAGGGCCGAGATGAGACGACTCGACAAGGAGAAGAACGCATGAAGGTGAAGAAGGTGCTGCTGGTAGCGCTTGGCTGCGTTGGGCTCGCGCTGGGGGCTGTGGGCGCGGTGGTTCCGCTGCTGCCGGCGTTTCCGTTTTTGATGCTTGCGGCGTTCTGCTTTGCCAAGAGCTCTGAGCGTCTGCACGCCTGGTTCACGGCCACCAAGCTCTACAAGAAGAACCTCGAGAGCTACGTGACCGGCCAGGGCATGGACTGGGCCACCAAGATCCGCGTGATGGTCACGGTGACCGTGCTCATGTCCATCGGCTTTGTCATGATGCACCAGGTGCGCGTTGGCCAGATCGTGCTGGCGTGCGTGTGGGCGTTCCACATCCTGTACTTCTGCTTTGTCGTGAAGACCCGTCGCGTGCCTGCGGAGGCGTGAGCGGCGGGCGAGAAGAACGCGGGCTCGCAAGGAGGTTGCCATGATCAACGTCATTATCGTCCTGGCCGTGGTGGCGGTCGTCCTTCTCGCTGTGCAGCGCTACCTGCGGACGCTCCGCCGGGGCGGCTGTGGCTGCGGGTGCTCGGGCGGGGACGCCGGGTCCCACGTCGCGCGCCCGACGGTTGCCGACACCAACGAGGCGCACTACCCCTACTCGGCCGACCTCACCGTCGAGGGGATGCACTGCGAGCACTGCCTCGCCGCCGTGGAGACCGCGCTCGACGGCATCGGCGGCGTGTGGGCGCGCGCGACCCTGCCCGACCGCGTGCGCGTGCTCTCCAAGGATCCGATCGATCCCGTCGCGCTCGCTGCTGCCGTGGAGTCGGCCGGCTATCGCGTAGCGCGGTGAGCTGGGCGTCGCTCCTCTGATTGTGTAGAGGTCGTGTAGTATCCGACAAAAGTAAGATAAGGCAAACTCTGGCGGTAGAAATGAGGCCTGTTGGGTATCACTTGAGCAAGCCCCAACGGGTAGCCACCAATCAAAGGAGCCAAGCATGTCCCTCATCAACAAGGAGATCGCCGACTTCACCGTCCAGGCCTATCAGGACGGGGACTTCCACACCGTCACCAAGGCGGACACCCTCGGGCACTGGAGCCTGTTCTTCTTCTATCCCGCCGACTTCACCTTCGTCTGCCCCACCGAGCTCGAGGAGCTGGCAGAGAACTACGACGCCTTCAAGGCCGAGGGCTGCGAGGTCTACTCCGTGAGCTGCGACACCCACTTCGTGCACAAGGCGTGGCACGACGAGTCCGAGCGCGTGGGCAAGGTTGCCTACCCCATGCTGGCGGACCCGGCGCACGTCCTCGCGCGCGACTTCGAGGTCCTGATCGAGGACGACGGCCTCGCCGAGCGCGGCGCCTTCATCGTGGACCCCGAGGGCCGCATCCAGGTCTACGAGGTCACGGCCGGCGGCATCGGCCGCAACGCCAAGGAGCTGCTGCGCCTGGTCCAGGCCGCCAAGTTCGTGGCCGAGCACGGCGACCAGGTCTGCCCCGCCAAGTGGCAGCCGGGCGCCGAGACGCTGAGGCCTAGCCTCGACCTGGTGGGTCAGCTGTAGGCGCGCTGTGCGCGAGAAGACTCGGACAGGGCCGCGACCGGGCATCCGGCCGCGGCCCTCGTACATAGGGAGCAAAGAATGAGCGAGAAGAACGCAAGCGAGAAGAACGCAAGCGAGAAGAACGCAAGCGAGAAAAACGCGGCGGCCCGACCCGACCCCAAGAGCCTCTACGACGCCGTCATCATCGGCGGCGGCCCAGCTGGCCTCACCGCGGCCCTTTACCTCGCGCGGGCGCGCTACCGCGTGCTCGTGGTCGAGCGCGAGACGTTCGGCGGGCAGATCACCATCACGAGCGAGGTGGTGAACTACCCCGGCGTCCTCTCCGCGAGCGGCGCCGAGCTCACCGAGACCATGCGGCGGCAGGCCGAGTCGTTCGGCGCGGAGTTCCTGCTCGCCGAGGTGACGGGGCTCGACCTGGCGGGCGACGTCAAGCGCGTGAGCACCTCGCGCGGGGAGCTCTCCTGCCTCGCGGTCCTTCTCGCCACCGGGGCGAGCCCGCGCCGCCTGGGCTTTGCCGGCGAGGAGGATTTCCGCGGGCGTGGCGTGGCCTACTGCGCCACCTGCGACGGCGAGTTCTTCACGGGAAAGCGGGTCTTCGTTGTGGGCGGCGGCTTCGCCGCGGCTGAGGAGAGCGTCTTTCTCACCAAGTACGCGAGCCACGTGACCGTGCTCGTGCGAGGGGACGACTTCACCTGCGCGCCCGCCGCGGCCGAGCCCGCGAAGAGCCACCCCAAGATCGACGTGCTCTACAACACCGAGCTCGTGGAGGCGGGCGGCGACGAGGTGGGGCTCCGGCACCTGCGCTACCGCAACACGCGCACCGGCGAGGAGACCACGTATGAGGCTCCGGCGGGAGAGACCTTTGGCATCTTCGTCTTTGTGGGCTACGCGCCGGCGACGGAGCTCGTGCGTGGAATCGTCGAGCTCGACGAGCACGGGTACGTCCTCACCGACGAGCGCCAGATGACCTCGGCTGACGGCCTCTTTGCTGCGGGCGACGTCTGCGTGAAGACGCTGCGCCAGGTGGCGACGGCCGTGGGGCAGGCCGCCCAGACCGCGACGGACATGGAGCGCTACCTCAAGGCCGCACAGGAGCGCACGGGCCTCGTGCCCCAGTCGCCGGTCTCGCGCCCGCACGTCCCCGAGGCAGCGCAGGGCAAGCGCCCGGCCGCCCAGGATGACGGGTCGCTCCTCACGCCGGAGATGAGGGCGCAGCTCGACACGGTCTTCTCGCGCATGGAGCGCCCGCTCGTCCTGCGGCTGCACCTCGACGATGGTCCGGTCTCGACCGAGCTTCGAGCATACATGGAGGAGCTGGCCGCGCTTACGGACAGGCTCTCCGTGGAGGTCGCGCCTTCGGGCGAGCTGTCCGCCGGGGAGCTGCCCTGCGTGCGCGTGTGCCGCGAGGACGGCGCGTGGACGGGCCTTGCCTTCCACGGCGTGCCGGGCGGCCACGAGTTCACGAGCTTCGTGCTCGGGCTCTACAACGCGGCAGGCCCCGGGCAGCCCATCGCGGACGCGGACCGCGCCGCGGCGGAGGGAATCACCGAGGACCTGCAGATCACGCTGCTCGTCTCGCTCTCGTGCACGATGTGCCCGGACACCGTGGTGGCCGCGCAGCGCATCGCCGCGCTCAGCCCGCGCGTGACGGCGGAGGCCTACGACGTGGCGCACTTCGGCGCGCTGCGCGACCGCTATCGCGCCATGAGCGTGCCGTGCGTGGTCATCCGCCATGCGGACGGTCGCGAGCGCGTGACCTTTGGCAAGAAGGGCGTGGCGCAGCTGCTGGAGGAGATCGTATAAGGGACAGGCACTTTTGCACACATACCCTGCCTACGGGCATCCTGCGCTCTCGTTGTTACGGTTCGAGGACCGTAACAACGAGACCCGTCCCACTGACAAGGGCACCTGTCCTCCGCCGTTACGGCCCCATGGCTGCAATGACGGAGCCAAGCCATGTGGCACAGACTGTATATTCACAAGTAGTATACTTATGAATATACTAATTGTACTAGGGAGGGGCATCATGAAGTTCGTTGGGCGAGCGCGCGAGCTTGAAGAGCTCGAGCGGCTCTATCAACAGGGGTCGTTCCAAATGGTAGTCCTCTACGGTCGCCGCCGTGTGGGCAAGACAACGCTTGCGGCTGCCTTCGCCCAGGGCAAGCCGACGCTTTCTTTCACGGCGAAGATTCAAAGCGATGCGCTGAACCTGCGTGACTTCTCGCGGAAAATCTACGAGTGGGCGAGCTTTCCCGTGAGTACGGGAGCATTTCCCTCATGGGAGGAAGCCCTTGCCTTTGTTGCCCGACAGGCGGGCGACACCCATCTCATCTTTGTGTTTGACGAGTTCCCCTTTGCCGCATCAAAGAACGAAGGGCTCATATCGGCATTGCAGGTTGTCATCGACCATTTGTTTTCGAAGACGAACATCTTCCTCATTCTCACGGGGAGCAACCAGGGGTTTATGGAAGAGCGTGTGATGGGGGAGGCGTCCGATTCCAGAGGCGGCATGGGTGCAAAGAACCCCTTGTTCGGGCGGCGCACAGCACAAATCCATCTCGCCCCGTTCGATTATGCTGATGCGGCACGCATGCTCCCCAATTCGTCCCTCGAGGACCTGGTGAGATACTATGCGTGCGTTGGGGGCACACCGCACTACCTCGCAGGGATTGACGAGGGGCTGACATTCGAGGAGAACATCGCTAACCTTTTCTTCTCAAAAGAGGGGCTTCTTTACGAAGAGCCTCTCATGCTGCTGCGCCAAGAGCTCCGAGAGCCCGCTCTGTACAGCTCGATTCTGGACGCCGTGGCGTGCGGCGCGAATCGTCCTCAGGCGATTGCCGACCGCATTGGAGAGAATCGCACGGCGGTGGGCAAGTATCTCGGAACGCTTTCTCAGCTGCACCTGGTGAAGAAGGTTGTTCCGTTTGGGGAGAATCCCAAAACGTCGCGCAAGGGAATCTATGCTCTTCACGAGCCCAGCTTTGCGTTTTGGTATCGCTTTGTCGCTCCATATGCCGACGCCATCGAGCTTGACGCGGGCGCGCCGATTTCTCGGGAGGTCCTTGGCGGAGAGGAGCTCAACGCGTACGTTGGGTTATGGTTCGAGGAGATGTGCCTGCAATGGGTTGTGTCACAGGCGAGGGAGGAACATCTTCCGTTTGTTCCGCTCCGGTTTGGACGGTGGTGGGGGGCCAACCCAACAACGAAGCAACAGGAGGATATCGATGTTGTTGCTGACAGTCGCATCCGCTCGTCGCTTCTGATCGGGGAGTGCAAGTGGAGGAATTCCTTCAACGAAAGTGATGAGGTGGCAAAGCTGCGTCGACGTGCAGCGCTGCTTGGCAGTTACCGAGATACGTGGCTTGCGCTGTTCACCAAGCATGACATCGCGCCCGCAACGCGGAAGAAGCTCGAGACAGAAGGTAACTGGCTCCTAGTGGATACTGAGCGCCTGTATGCTCAGGTTCGGTAGGAAGAAACCATTGAAGTGCATGCTAGACAGGTATGCTGCGCAGAGGCGAACAGAGTTTTTTTTATCAAACGGGACATCCTTGATCTGAAGGCAAAGCCCGCTTCGAGCTCGAAAAGCGGCGTCGTGAGCTTACTGACCATCGCCGGTGCTTTATTGGTCGTGAGTGCGCGAGCATGCGTCATTCCGCAGCAACATCCAGAAACCGCGTGCTTACGGTCTCTTTGAACAGCTGTGGGCTCATCCCATACGCCCTTGAGAACGCTGCTGAGAAGCTCGTGGGGGAGCGGTAGCCGACCTTCCTCGCCGTCTCGGCAACCGCCTTCCCGGATGCGAGCAGCACCCTCGCCTCGCGCATGCGCCGTGCGGTAAGGTAGGCACTCCACGTGCTCCCGGTCGTATGTTGGAACAGCCGCTTGAACTTCGTGAGCCCCATGCCGGCGGCGGACGCGGCCTCCTCCTGGCTCGCGCCCTCGCGCCACCGTGTGTTCGCGAGCTCGACGGCGGCGAGTACGCCAACCCGGTCGTCACGGCTCTCCGGCAGGGAGGCGGCCACGGTTCCGACGAGTGAGCCGAGCAGCACCTTTGCCGCGCCCTCGTAGACGAGCGCCGCTCCTGGCACCGTCGGGTCGACGCCAGAGATTTCGTCAAGGGCGGAGAGGACCCCGGGCGCCCAGCCCACGTCATGGCGCATCTCCGCGAGGAGCGACGAGGCCTCGCCGATGGAGTTCCATTCTAGTTCCGCGAACGCGCCTCGGAGCGCCCCCTCGAAGTACTCGACCTCCGCGTAGGCGAAGTGAGAGCCGGCCGGCACGGGCGTCGTGACCCAGCCTTCGCGCGTCTCGATGTAGGCGATCGCCACGGGATCCGCCGCGCCGGCGCGCCCCTCGCTCGCTGCCGGGCCGCGCACGGTGAGGTAGCGTCGCGTGTCGATGCCGAAGAGCGTGTCTACGAGGATGGTGAAGTCGCAGGTGACCACCGTGAGACCGTCGCCCGCCCACGCGCGGTACCAGCCCTCGGCGCGCACGCCGTCGCCCACGAAGAGCTCGCCGGCGCCCCGGTCGTCGCCCGCGGGCAGGAGCCCCATGTGCTCGAGCTCCTCCGCCTGGAAGAGCTTGGGCTCTTCGCTTGGTCGCCCGTCTCTCGGTCCGGTCGTTTCCCCCATGCTCGCACGCCCTTCCTTCCCGCTGCTGCACAATCACAGTAAGTCTAGTCTAACTTGCCGCGCCCGCATCGGGCTATCCGCGCGGTCGCGGCGGAAAGGGGGCCTCATGGCCAAGCGAAAGGGGGGCGCGGGCAAGGGGGAGTCCTGGGCCGCCCGCGTCATCGGCTTCACCGGCGGCGGGAGGTGGCTCATCTACCTCTCGATGGCGCTCTCGGCGCTCTCGTCAGCGTGCTCGTTCGTGCCGTTCGTCGCGGTCTACCTCGTGGTGGCGGACGTCGTCGCGGTCTACCCCGACTTCGCCGCGCTCGACGCGGCGCGCATGGCGGGCCTCGGCTGGATGGCCCTCGGGGGCGTGGCGGGCAACATCGGCCTCTACCTCGCGGCGCTTCTCTGCGCGCACTCGGCGGCCTTCGACGCTGAGTACAACCTCAAGCTCCAGATCGTCGAGCACCTGGGGCGCATCCCGCTGGGACGGCTCGAGGCGCTCGGCACGGGGCGCGTCGGCAAGGTCATGGACGAGAGCGTAGGCGCCATCGAGGGGTTTCTCGCCCACTCGCTCCCCGACATGGCGGCGGCCTTCACGGCGCCGGTGGCGATCGTGGTGCTGCTCTTCGTCTTCGACTGGCGCTTCGGGCTCGCGGCGGTGGCGTGCGTGGTCGCGGCGTTCGGCGTCGAGGCGGCGGGCTTCTCCAACAAGGCCATCACGGACAAGATGCGGCGCCACCTGGTCAACCAGGAGCGCATGACGAACGCCACCGTGGAGTACGTGCGCGGCATGCCCGTCGTGAAGGCGTTCGGCCAGACGGCGGAGTCGTTCGGCCGCCTCTCCGCGGCGGTGCGCGCCTACACCGACCTCGCGCTCGACGTGGCGCTCTTCTGGCAGAGCCTCATGCCGGCCTTCACGGCCATCATCAACAACGCCTACCTGTTCGTCCTGCCGGTGGGGATCGCCCTCGGCGCGGGGCTCACGGGCGGCGCGTTCCGCCCGTTCGCGCTCGACTTCATCTTCTACCTCCTGTTCGTGCCGTCCATCGCGGGCGCGCTCAACAAGATGATGTACATCTCCGAGGACAGCATGATCATCTCCTCCCACCTCTCGCGCATCGACGAGGTGCTCGGCATCCCGGCGCTTCCCGCGCCGGGACCCGGGGCCGCCCGCGTGCCGGAGCGCTTCGACGTTGAGCTGGACGGCGTGTCGTTCTCGTACGGGGCGGAGGGCGAGAAGGGCGCCCCGCTCGCCCTCGACGGCGTGAGCCTCACCGTGCCGGAGGGCACCACCTGCGCCCTGGTTGGACCGTCGGGCGCCGGCAAGTCTACCGTGGCGAGCCTCGTTGCCCGCTTCTGGGACGTCTCGTCGGGTGCGGTGCGCATCGGCGGCATCGACGTGCGCGACATCGACCCAGACGTTCTTATGGGATGCGTGAGCCTCGTCTTCCAGGACGTGCACCTCTTCCGGGCGAGCATGCTCGAGAACATCCGTATGGCCCGTCCAGACGCCACGCGCGAGGAGGTCGTCGAGGCGGCGCGCGCCGCGCAGGCCGACGCCTTCATCCGCGCGCTGCCGCAGGGATACGACACCGTCTACGGCAGCGAGGGCGTGCACCTCTCCGGCGGCGAGGCGCAGCGCGTCTCCATCGCCCGCGCCATCCTCGCCGACCGGCCCATCGTGGTGCTCGACGAGGCCACGGCGTTCTCGGACCCGGAAAACGAGCACCTCATCCAGAAGGCGTTCGAGCGCCTCATGGCGGGCAGGACCGTGATCATGATCGCGCACCGGCTCTCGACCGTGGCGGGTGCGGACCAGATCGTCGTCATCGACGGTGGCCGCGTGGCTGAGCGGGGCCGGCACGAGGACCTGCTCGCCGCGCGCGGCACCTACGCGCGCATGTGGGAGCGTTACGCGCAGGCCCTCTCGTGGGGCATCGGGTCGGAAGCGCCGAACGGAAGGGAGGTGGCTTAAGATGGCTACCCCGAACAGAATCCCGCGCCTCCAGCGCGCGCTTGCCCTCACGGACCAGGGCTACCGCGGCCTCAAGCGCGCCATTGCGGCGTGCACCCTCACCAACCTCGCCCTCATGGTGCCCTTCGCCATCACGGTCATGGCGTTCGGCGTGGTGCTCATGCGGCTTACGGGCGAGGAGGTGGACTGGCGGGCCCTCTGGGGCCTCTTCGCGGCGGGCGTCGCGGGCCTCGCCGTCGTGTTCCTCTGCGCGCGCAACGACTACCGGCGCACGTACGTGACGGCGTACCGCGAGACCGAGGCCACGCGCATGGGCCTCGCCGAGCACCTGCGGCGGCTCCCCATGTCCTTCTTCAACCAGCGCGACCTCTCCGAGCTCACCGAGAACCTCATGGGGGACGTCTCCAGCCGCGAGTCGCTCATGTCGAGCACCATCCCGCAGCTCGTCGCCAGCTGCGTCTCCACGGCGGTCGTGTGCGTCATGCTCGCCTTCTTCGAGTGGCGCCTCGCCCTCTGCGTGTTCTCGACGCTGCCGGCGGCGCTCCTCATAGTGCTCGCCGCGCGCGGCCACGAGCGGCGCCTCTTCGAGCGGCAGACCGGCGCGCGCCTCGAGGCGTCCGCCCGCCTCATGGACTACGTCGGGGGCATCCGGGACATCCGAGCGTGCCGGCAGGTGGGCGCGCAGTCCGCGCCCATGCGCGCCGCGCTCCAGACCCTGCGCGACATCGCGATGCGGGTGGAGCTCTCCGTGGACGTGTGCGTCTCGGCGGCCACGACGGTGCTCCAGGCGGGCGTGGGCCTCACGGTCTTCGTGGGCACGGCGCTGCTCGCGGCGGGCGAGGTCGACTTCCTGACCCTCCTCATGTTCCTGCTCATCGCCTCTCGCGTGTACGGTCCCATCACCTCGATCCTCTCGCAGCTGCCGAACCTCCTTCAGCTCTCGGGGCGCACGGCGCGGCTGCGCGCCCTCGCCGACGAGCCGGTCGCGGCGGGCTCGGGCGACGCCGCCGGCCTGGGCGAGAGGGGCGTCGAGCTTGCCGACGTGCGCTTCTCGTACGCCGCCGCCGGCGACGAGGTCCTGCGCGGCGTCTCCCTCCGCATGGAGCCGGGCACCGTCACGGCGCTCGTGGGCCCCTCCGGCTCGGGCAAGTCGACCGTGGCCAAGCTCGTCGCGCGGTTCTTCTCGCCCGCGTCCGGCTCGGTCTCGGCGGGCGGCGTCGACCTCGCGACGCTCGACGAGGAGTCGTGGCTCGGCAACGTCTCGGTGGTCTTCCAGGACGTGACGCTCTTTGATGACACGGTCATGGAGAACATCCGCATGGGGCGCGCCGGAGCCACCGACGAGGAGGTGCGCGCCGCCGCCCGGGCCGCCCACTGCGAGGAGTTCGTGGGGCGGCTGCCGGAGGGCTGGGGCACGCGCCTCGGCGAGAACGGCGCGCGCCTCTCCGGCGGCGAGCGCCAACGGCTCTCCATCGCCCGGGCCCTGCTCAAGGACGCGCCGATCGTGCTTCTGGACGAGGCGACGAGCTCGCTCGACCCCGAGAACGAGACGCTCGTGCAGGACGCCGTGAGCCGCCTGTGCGCCGGCAAGACGGTGCTCGTGATCGCGCATCGCCTCCGCACCGTTGCAGGCGCGGACCAGATCGTGGTGCTCGACGGCGGCCGCGTGGCGGAGCGGGGCACCCACGCCGAGCTCATGGCCGCGGGCGGCCTCTACGCCCGTCTCGTCCGCATCCAGGCCGAGAGCCTCGGCTGGAGTGTCGGCGGCAGGGGAGGACGCTAAGGCCGGCGGGCCGAACGGCGGGCGGGGCCGCCCAGACGAACAGTCCCACGGGAGGATCCTCCCGCCGCCAGCCTCCCTCGGGCCAAGCGATGAACTGCCTTGAGCGGAATCAGACATCGTCTGCCCGGCCTACCAAAATGGCAGCGCCCCTCGGGGACAATGAACTGCCTCCCATTTCTCGTTGTCCAAGAAATGGGAGGCAGTTCATTCCTTGTGGTGTCGGCTTTTTTGCATATTTCTGCCTGGAAGCCCCCGACCGATAGAACGGCGTTGAGTTCAATTTGAGTTCAACTCGGAGATGCGAAATGCGGTTCATTTCGGTTAATTGGAAGACGACGGTACACCACGTAGACGAACGGTGATGAGAGTGCACGATTTGATTACTGAGTGGGAGTGATTTTCCCCTCAAAGCGGTTCGCAACGGTCTATGTCAGAAACCAACATTTCCGCAGGTAAGAAAGGGTTTTTCTCCGAAGGAGGAAAACCCTTTCTCTCACTTCAAAACGCTCCGTTCGGGATGATTCTTCCACGAATTCTTCCATGGAAGAGGGCTCTGGGAAGGCAGGGACAAGGCTAAAACCAATCAATACGGAAATGGAGGAGCCCATGCTGAGCGAGAGGGAACTTAAGGAAATGATGGAACTCGAGGACTACGCGCACTTCCGCGCGGAGCTCGTCGAGATCTCACCGCAGAGCTTCGACATCTACGAGCTCAAGGAGATCCTCGGCGACATGATCAGAAGCAAAGTTGCCATGGAGGACAACATGAGGGATAGCTTCGCGGAACTCAGCGAGGTCGAGCAGACGCAGCTCCTCGACATGCTCGGGGAGAGCGGCTACAAGGACCGCGACTGGTGGTACCGGATGCTCATGGACGGCCCCAGGCACCGGACGTTCCCGACCATCTAGGCGCCGGCGCCCCCGCATCCAAGCAACGGGATGCGGGGGCGTCCTTGTGTAGGCCTTCGTGAAGCGACGGAACGCTACGGATCGAGCCTGCCCGCGAGCCAGAGCAGCGGCACGAGTGGCAGCGCGCCCAGGCACAGCAGAACGGCGAGCGCCGTGGCCACGCCCCAGGCAGCGTCCTCGCGCGTCACGACAGGATCTCGTTCACGCGCGCCTGCACGGCGTCGTAGAGACTCCCCAGGCGGCGCTTGCGCTCGGCCCCGTTGCCGTAGTCGCCGCGGATCACCGCCCGCGCCAGCGCGTCGACGTCCGCGCTACCTGACGACCCGCCGGAGCCCCCGGCGCCCAGCATCTCGTTCACGCGAGACTGGACCTCCGCGTAGCGGTCGCCCAGCGCTGCCTTGCGGGCCGCCCCGTTGCCGAACTCGCCGGCGATCACCCTGCGGGCGAGGTCGTCCACGTCGTCGGCCGCCGGCGCCTGAGACGCGTCCCCGCCGGAGCCGCCCGCCAGGATGCGGTTCACCTCCGCCTGCACCTCCGAGTAGCGGCTCCCCAGGGCCGCGCGCCGCGCGTCCCCGTTGCCGAACTCGCCCGCGATGACGCGCCGCGCGAGCTCCGCCACCGTCCCGCTGGGCGCGGCCGGGGTCGTGCCGCCAGAAACAACGCCGCCCGTGATGCGCGCCTTCAGCGCCGCCCACTTGGACGCCGCCACGTAGGGCGCGGGGCAGAGCTTCCCCGTCACGTCGTAGTGGCGGATGACCCCGGAGGCGCCGATGCCGTACTTGGCCATGAGCCTCCTCACGAGCCAGCCCAGCTTCTCGACCTCGGTCGCGCTGAAGTCCTCGCCGGCCGAGACGACCTCGATGCCGATCGCGCGGCAGTTCATCTGCCAGTCGCCGGCGTGCCAGGCGGTGTCGCCCTCGGCCACGCTCTGGTAGATCTCCGGCGTGATGTCGTCGACGAAGTAGTGCGCAGACGCGCCCTGCCCCTCGTTCCGCGCGAAGTACGTCGCGTTGTTCCGCGCGGAGGCGAGCGTCGCCGTGAAGTGCACCACGATGCGGTCGACCGCGCGCGAGCGCCCGCGCGTCATGTGGTCGCTCCCGCACTGCTTGAAGAGGATGCTATACGCCATCGGGCACCTCCTCGAAGCCGCCGTCCTCGCCCTCGTCGGGCTCCCAGCCGTCCGGCGCGGCCGCCTCGACGCCCTCGCCGTGCAGCGCCTCCCAGCGCTCCTCCTCGCTCGCGAACTCGCGCTCACTCATCGGAACCACCGCCCGACGGCAGCGCCGCGCCGAGCTCCGCCATGACGGGCGTGAGCACTGCCATCACGAGCGCCACCACGATCGGGCGCCACTCCGGCGCCAGAACCGCGCAGCCCACCAGCATGTCCACGTTGGCCACGACCACGCCGAGCACGCCCTGCACGATGGTCCTTGCCAGGCGCCACGACCACTCGTTGGATGTCAGGAATGTCTCCATCATTGCCCCTTCCGCAGATTCTCGATCTCCGCCTTCACGACGGCGACGTCCTGCTCCAGGGCGTAAGTGCGCTCGACCATGCGGTTGTGCTTCTCGACCTGCCGCGTCAGGTTGTCGATCTTGACCTCCATGACCGCGCGGCTGCGCGAGTTGGACACGAGCACCCCGGCGAGGGTCAGCACCCCCGTCACGAGCGCCGCGATAACCGACTCCATGCGCGCCTCCTCCCTGGACGGGAGCGCCCCGCCCTTCTGGGAGAAGTGTCGACCGTGGTCACAAACGGTCATGTTTAGCTGCTGATATGTTGAGAAGCGTCGCCTTCCGTCACTTCACAAAAGAGTTCACAGTAGGGACTCGGGGTAACAAAAAAGCGCGGCGTCGGAGATGTGACGCCGCGCTTGGGTTGGGGCACCTGTTGGGAGCCTAGTTCTCGCCGGGGTAATCGACCTTCACGATGCCCCTCTCTTCGAGGTATTCCAGCATGGCCTCGTAGACATCCCTTTCGTCACGCCACTCCATCGCTTCGGCGTAGTCGACGGTGTCGCCTCGGTAGCAAGAGGGGAACCACTGCTTCAGAACCCTAGTGACGGCGAGGTCCAGCTGGTCTGCCATCTTGTCGCGATCGGGTCGACTTTTCTCAAGGAAGTCTTCCTTGGTCACACCGTGCATGAGCAGCGTGTTGAGCAGCTGTCGATAGGACCCGAGCTTCTGCTGCTCGGCAAGGATATAGGGAAAGTGATCAGGATTCAGGTAGTTCTCGAGCCAGTAGTCCCTAACGCCCTCGTAGTCCATGACGGGAAGCTCAAGGGTCCAGCAGTACTTGCCGGCAAGGAAGTCGGGATGGACGTCTATTGCGCGGGCAATGAGGTCGAGAAGCTGGGGAGTGATTTTGTTCTCAGAGACGGCGCGCCGAATCGTCCTGATATCTTTGCCAATTCCGCCCCGTTCGACGGATCTACCGAGCGAATAGATAGTGAAACCACGCCGCTTAATTACGCTCTTCATCCATTTCCCCTGAATGGGAATCTTCATCTCAGTCTTAGGCATTTGGCCTCCTTCTCATATAGGGCATTTTTCGGAAAAGATAGTTCCTATCCCTTTCTTACAGAACGTCATAGAATCCAACACAGCAGCTGCCGAATGTCCAGTTAGAATATAGGGCATAGTCGCCCTATATGCAAAAGAAAGGTAACGCAATGTGGTATCTGAAGGAAGAGAAGGAGCAGGAGGAGCTCGAAACGCCTAACAACGTATACGAGCTCGCCCAAACCATCATGGCTAAGATCGTGGATGCGGAGGCGGCCGCGTCGAAGCGCTCCATGGAGATCATCAGCCTGCAGGCCGACGAGAACGAGGCACGGCTTGCAAGGCCGGAGTTGACACAGGACGAGCGAAAGATGCTAATGGAGGAGAGCGGGGAGATTAGGAACGCGGCGATTGGACAGGCAAATAGGACGATGCAGAAAAGTTGGCAGTTCTTTGCCCTGGCGCTCGTGTTGGTGACAGCAAAGGTTGTAGTAACGCAAGTAAGGTAGAGGGAGCTGTGACGCCCCGCCCCTCGCGCCGCCCGCATGGCGGGTTCGTCCCGAGCCCCTGCGGCGGCGCGTCCACCCCTCCGGCACATGCGGCGCAGGCGCCGCACGCGCCGGAGGGGTGCCTGTCAAGAGCTCTTCGCGGTGAGGTACCCCGCGCCGCCCACGCCGTCGATCCTCATGTACTGGTAGCCCGCGCGCGAGCTCGCGTAGGTCGTTCCCGCGCCGCCCACGAGGGACGTGCACTGGTAGAACGTCTGGAAGCCCGACACCCCGGAGATCGGCAGCGCCCAGTCGGCGTCCGCCCAGATCGTCACGAGCGACCCGCACCCTCCGAAGGTGTAGGCGAGGTCCTCGAGCGAGGACGGGTCGAGCCCGGAGAGGTCGATCTCGGTGAGCCCCGTGCAGCTGTTGAAGGTGTGCTGCATCTCGCGCACGCCGCGGAGGTTCCCCATGCCCTCCACCACGGTGACGGCCTGATGCCCGTAGAACCAGTAGTTCGTGTTCACGTGGTCGTAGGTCGCCATGTCGGGGGCTATCCCCACCGCCTCCACGTCGTGGCGGCGGTCGTACCATGGCTGGTAGCCGACTGAGTTGTACCGCGCGTTGGCGCACAGGCGCCCCGACGACACGAGCTCCCGCCCCGCCTCGGGCTCGGTCGCCGCAGTCAGCACGAGCTCCCCGTCGCCGTACAGGTAGCAGCGGAACCACGCGCGCTCGTCCTCCGACCCGTCCGGGTGGGTCAGGACGCCGGTCGACTCGAAGTGCAGGTTCAGGTGGTCGTCCGACTGCTCCGGGACGTAGCCCCTCTCCCCGACGAGGCGTCGGCACCCGCTGAACATGAGGGTCCCGCTCTCGACGGACCCGTAGAAGCTGTTCGCCCATATCGTCTCCAGCGAGGCGCAGCTCACGAACATCTGGTTCATGTTGGTCGGCGTGACGAGGTGGCCGAACCCCTCGACCTCCACGAGGTTCTCGCAGCCGTGGAAGAGGTAGGCGGCGCTGGCGAGGGCGCTCGACTCCATGTCCTCGTCGATGACCGCCCGCGTGACGGAGAGCTTGTCGTCGTCCCACGGCCGCGCCCCGGCGGACGCGTACCCGGCCGGGTCGACCTCCCACGCCTTGAGGATGACCGCGCCGGGCACCGACGAGGACCGCCCGTCGCGGTAGTTGAACTCGAGCGTCCCGTCCGAGAGCAGCAGCGCGCGGATCTTGACGCCGGTGTCCCAGGAGAGCGCCAGAATCGCCGGCGCCATCTCGCTCGGCTTGTACGTCTCGGCAAGCCCGTTTTGCGCGCGGATCGCGTCGGCTATCGCGTCGAACACGGAGTCGGAGATCACGCCCGTGCCCGTCGCCGCCACCGCCTGGAACGGCGTCTCCGCCTGGGTCCCGTCGAGCGCGAGCACCGCAGCCGCCATCTCCGAGGGCAGGTAGGTGCCCGTACCGCCGTTCTGCACCCGTATCGCGTTGGCGATGTCGGTGAAGACGGACTTCTGGATCGTCCCCACGGCCATCAGAATTCCACCCCACTCAGGTCGTCAAGGTCGGCGATCGCCTGGTCGACGTACTGCTTCGTCGCGTAGGCCGAGAGGTCGGGCGTCGTGCCCGGCGCGCCGTCGGAGCCGTCCTGGCCGGGCGCGCCCTGCGGCCCCTGCTCGCCGGTCTCTCCCTTGAGGCCGGAGAAGGCGAAGGCGAACGTGCGCGCCCCGGGAGTGCCGCCGAGCGTCACGGTCACGGACGGCGTGCCCGTGGAGGCGTCCACCGTGGCGGTCGCGCCCAAGATCTCGGCGTCGGCCCCGTCCTGGCCATCCGCCCCCGGTGCACCGTCCTGGCCGTCGGCGCCGGGTGCGCCGTCGACCCCGTCCTCGCCGCGCAGCCCCTCGAGCTGCTCGGCGGTGAAGTCCTCGAACGTGAACGCGTCGCCCTTTGGGCCGCGCAGGTCGGCGGAGCTCGTTCCGCTTGCGCTCGTCACGGTGAGCACCGACCCGGCCCACGAGTGCGTGCAGCTCACGCCGTCGGCGCCATTCGCCCCTGGGGCACCGTCGCTGCCGTCGGTTCCGGGAGGCCCCTGGACGCCCTGAGGCCCCTGCAGCGCCGCCAACTGCTCCTCGGTGAAGTCCGCATAGGTGAACGCCTCGCCGGGCTCGCCCTGTGGGCCTGGGGACCCCTGCACGCCCTGGGGACCGCGCAGCGCCTCCAGCTGCTCGGGTGTGAAATCCCCGTAGGTGAACGGGTCGCCCTTGTCACCCTTCTCTCCGCGCAGGGATTCGATCTCCTCCTCGGTGAGGTCGTCGAGCGTCATCTTGTCGCCCTTGGGGCCGCGCAGGGCCTCCAGTTGCTCCGCGGTGAAGTCGGAGTACTCGAAGGGGTCGCCCTTGTCGCCCTTCTCCCCGTTGTCGCCCTTGTCTCCCTTGGGGCCGTGCGTGAGGGTCGCCGTGGTGGTGCCCGTGGCGTCCGTGATGGTCACCACCGCGCCCGTCTCGGTCTGCTCCACCTTGGCCGTGGGGCTCACGCCGTCGGTGCCGTCCTGTCCGTCGGCACCGGGAGCCCCGTCCTCGCCGTCGGCGCCCGGTAGGCCGTCCGCGCCGTCGAAGTCGCCGCGCTCGGCCGCCTCCAGCAGCTCGTCCTTCGCCTGCGTCGCGGCAGCGGCGGCCGCGTTGGCGGCGGCGACCGCGCCGGAGGCGCCCTGGGCAGCCTCGACCGCCTGGCCCGCCGTGGCCACCGCTCCTTGGGCCGTCGTCACGGCCTCCTGCGCCTTGGAAACCGCCTCGGAGATGAGGGCGTCGGCGTTCTCGTACTTCTGGATGGCCTCGAGGAACATCGAGTATCCGTCGGAGCCCCCGCCCTCGCCGCCGGCGAGCGCGGGCCCCACTAGCACCGTGAAGGAGAGCGAGGAGAGCGCCCGCTCGTCCCAGGAGACCATGACCTGCGCGTCGACGGTGCCCTCGGCGCGCGCCATCGCGGCGGGCCAGTACACGCGGAACTTTCCGGCCTCGGCGTCGACCTCCTCGAGGGGCTCGCAGCCGCGCACGCGCAGCTCGCGGTGGCGCCACAGCAGGTAGAGCGACGCCCCCGTGAGGTCCACCGCCTCGCCGCCGCGCGTCACCGAGAGCGCGATCCCGCGCCCCTCCGCGTCCGCGGGCGAGGCGACGAACGGCCCCGCGAAGGGCGCGTCGCACTCGTCCCAGACGACCTCGCGCAGCCCGTCGCCGTCCAGCGGGAACGTGCTCGTCTCAGCCATGTCAGAACTCCCTCTCGCCCAGGTCCTCGTAGGACGCCACCGTGTCTGACGCCGTCGCCGCCGTCTCCTCGACCGCCGTCACGCGCGCGGCCACGTCTGCCGACGCCGCCCACGTCGTGCGCTCGACCGCGCCCAGCGTGAGACGCACGACGGGCCTGCCCTCGCCGAGCTCGCGCACGCGTCGCACGCAGCGGGCGCGCAGGTGCCACTCGGGCGAGCGCGACGAGTCGACCACTGCCACGTCGTCGCCCGGCCGCACGCCCGCGCCGCCGTCCACGGCGGCGACGTCCACCTCGTAGGAGACGCGCGGCTCGCACGCCGCCGCGAGCGCCGCCTCGGTCAGCGCCTTGAGCTCCGTCGCGTCCTCGCAGTCCGGGAACACCACGTGCCCGAAACGGTGCGCCCTCCCGCACGCGCCGTCGGGGCGACCCCACACCAGGCGCGCGTCGTCGTCGCCCACCCAGTTCACGTCGTTGTTCACAGAACCGAAGGTCAACCGCCTCGTGAACCCGCCTGTCGCCACGCCCTGCTCGTCGTAGATCGGCAGGCCCTTCCCGTAGCCGTAGAGCGCCGTGAACACCTCGTCCTCGAGCACCGTGCGCGTGCACGCCGCGAGCGTCTTGCCGTAGCTGAAGCGCGCCCCGCGCCACTCGCCGCGCCGCGCGGGCAGGTTGACCGTCCGCGAGGCCACGCGCCCGTTGGCCACGGCGATCACCGCCTCGGCCTCGCCGCCCCACACCTCCTCGACGCGCCTGAGCGCCGCGAGCGCGTTCACGTGGTAGAGCAGGCACCCCCGCTCCGTCGCGCCAACACCAACGTCGCCGACCGTCCAGCGCGTGTGAGCGAGAACCGCCGCCAGCGCCTCGGAGGCCGTCTTGGCAACCAGCTGCTCCTCCTCGACGAAGTCGCCCAGGAGCTCGCAGAGCGAGGACTCCGCGTAGACGTGCGCCGGCGCGCCCAGCGGCTCGTCGGTGCGCACCACCACGTGCTCGCGCCACACGCCGTCCGTCGGGTCGCGCCACAGCAGCCGCTCGCCCTTCTCGGGGGCGAGCGCGCAGTCGAACTCGATCGTGTCCTCGCCGCCGACCTCCTCGACGTGCGTCACCGCGCCCACGGCTGGCAGGATCCCCAGCCGCCCGTCGAAGCGGTCGAAGAGGTAGAGCGTCGGCACCATCAGAGCCACCTCTCCGTCCACGCCACCGTGTGAGCGGAACAGCCCGTGAACGTCAGCGTGTGCTCCCCGGGAACAAGCGAGAAGAACGTGCTCTCCACGGCCACGTCGGCGGAGGCGTCCTCTCCCTCCACCGTCACGGCCTCGCGCCGGAAGTCGAGAAGGACCTCGTCCCCGGCGGCGAACTCGCGCTCTACGAGCACGTAGCGCCCCAGACCGTCGGCCACCCTCACCGAGGGGCCCGCGAGCGCCGTCAGCGTCACGACCGGCCACGTCGCCCACGTGCCGCCGACCGTCAGCGTGCCCGCCGCGCTCGACCTCCCCTCCCCGTAGGCCACCGGGTCGAAGCACGTGAACGCCAGCTCGCAGCTGCCGTCCTCGAAGAGCGAGTCCCAGTCGGAGGCGTCCGTCACCACGGCGTCGCGCCACGAGAGCCCCGGCTCCCCGGGCAGCTCGAGCTCGGCGCCCGAGGGCGCCACGAGCCACCCGTACAGCACGTGACGGATCTCCGAGCGCTCGTCCGCACCGAGAGAAATGCCCGCGTCGAGGAAGAGCCGCACGCGCAGGACGCGCGGCGGCAGCTCGCAGCCCAAGAGCGCCGCGCCCGGCCGCCCCGGCACCATGAGCGCCCTCGGCGAGAGCGCGTGCCCCGCCGGCTCCACCAGCTCGGCCGTCACGTACGGTGAGAGGTCGTGCCCGTTGTACACGATGGAGCTCACAGCCGCCCCCGAGCCCGCCCGTAGGCGGTGGCGCGCCGCTGCTGCTCGCGCCCCATGCGGTCGGTCTCCGCTGAGCCCGCCCGCTGCTCGCGCGCGCCCTGCGCCGCCCGCTGCAGCGGGTTGCTCTTGCGCACCACGTCGCGGTCGTCCACACCGCGACCGGCCCTAACCCTGTCCGCCAAAGTCGATCACCACCGTCAGAATCAGCGTGAAACCCCAGAGCCAGCGCCCGGAGCCGTCGCGGCCCCTCGGCGCCGAGCCCCCGGAGTCCGCGGCCGCCACCCTGCACCGCCAGCCCTCGCCGAAGCCCGTCCAGGAGCCCCGGCGCAGGTCGCGCTCCACCGCGCGGCAGGTCGCCTCCGCGTCGCGCGCGGCCTCGCAGCACACCAGCACGTCCACGGGCACCCGCCCGCGCTCCGTGCCGTCCGCGAGCCGCGCCTCGCGCTCGAGCGCGCCTTGTGTCAGCACGATCGGCTCGCAGCAGAGGCGCGCCGGGGGCGGCGAGCAGAACGCGTTGCCGTAGCCGAGCGCTCGGAGCAGCGCGACCGCCGCGCCGGCGACCCCGCCGCCCTCGGCGTCCCAGTCGTCCGGCACGTGGGCGCCGAGGTCCTCGGAGCATGCCATCAGCCCACCTCCAGCTCCCAGTGGTGCACCTGGCCGCGCACCACGCAGCACCGGCGACAAGAGCGAACGAGCATCGACGGCCCCGCGCCGATCAGCACGCGCGCCCCGGCCGGCACCTCGAGGGCGCCCTCGCTGTTCACCGCGTCCACGAACACGGTCCCGTGCCCCGCGTCGGCCGAGCGGTGCGCGTCGGAGACGACCCCCTCCGCGCGCTCGAACCTCACGTGGCGCACGAGGCGGCTCTCGCCGCGCCCGCCGCCCTCCGCGGGCAGGAACACCAGCATGTCGTCGGGCAGGAGCCTCTTGGGTATCGGCCTCAGGTACCTCATCGGCGCACCCCCGAGAAGCAGAGGCCCGTCCCCGCGAGCTCCGCGAGCGCGGCCTCCCGCGCCACCACCGAGCCGGTCGTGCCCTCGTCGCGGTAGTTGGTCACCGAGAAGGACCCGATGGAGAAGCCTCCCACGCGCCCCTCGCCGTACTCGGCGAAGGCGTCGGCCGCCGCGCAGACGGCGCGCCGCCAGGCTTCGGCCTGATCGTCGTCCCACTCCTCGCGCGCGTCGCGCGCCCCCGTGAGCGCGCCCACGCACCGCACCGCCGCCGGCAGCGCCTCCGCGAGCGCCTCGGCGGAAAGCGCCCCGCCGTACCCGTCGAGGTAGAAGTCGTAGGAGACGGGCGCGGGGCCGCGGCCCGCCGCGCCCGTCAGCCCCTCGCTCACGCCAGCGGCGCGCAGGAGACGTGCACGCCGTCCAGCTTGTTGTCCAGCAGCTCCACGATGCCGTACTTGCGGTACTTCATCATGTAGCTGTCCAGGTTCTCCAGCTCGTCGGGCGAGAAGACCCTCGAGGCCACGTGCTTGTCGAACTTGATCACCGCCGAGCGCTCCACGACCATGAAGTTGATCGGAGCGCCCGCGCCCACGAGCTCGTAGTAGCTCGAGAGGCTGCCCGAGGCCGGGCTCGAGACGGGCGTGTACTGCTCGCCGCTCTTCGTGTAGTAGGTCTTGCCCGAGACCACGGAGGTGTCCTCGGTGAGCTGGTAGGTCCCCTCGGCGCGGGAGTACCCGAACTGGTCCTCCTCGCCGGAGTTCAGCGCGATCGCCGTGTAGAAGCGCGTCTGCGGCACCTCCACGACGCGGCTGAAGCGCTCGAGCACGCGGTTGGAGCGCGCCGGGTTCGCCAGGCTGAAGTCGTCCAGCACGCCCTTCAAGGTCGGCGTGATGAAGAGGATGCGGCTCCCGGTGGTCACCTCCGCCTCGTCCATCGCGTTCGTCGCGGCGCGGAGCGAAGCCAGCACGTCCTCGGCCTCCGCGTCGGCGAAGTCCTCGACGGCGGGCGTCACGCCCTCGTGCCCCGCGATCTCGGAGAACGTGAAGGCGTCGGCCTCCGGCGCCACCTGCGTGCGCTGGAGCTCGGAGCCCGCCGCCACGAAGCAGTCGAGGACCCCGGCCTCCTCCACGTCCATGACGTCGGCCAGCAGCCTGATGCCGCGGTCGTAGTTGAACGTCTTGGTCTCGAACTCGTAGGTGATCGAGCCGGTCTTGTAGCCCACGTTGCGCGTGTAGTCGCCGAGCCCCGTCACCTCGATCTTCGGGACCATGATCTCCTTGGCGTTGCGCCCCGCGCGCGCCATGCGGCGCGGCGAGTTCAGGCACGTCGAGCACGCGGCCCTCTTGTAGACCTCGTCCAGGACGGCCGTGTAGTTCCTGGTGTAGGCGATGCTGTTGGCCATCGGTTACTCCTCGTCTCCCTCGATGCCGGCGATCCTCCGCCAGCGCTTGACCGTCGCGCCCTCGTCCGACGCCGCGCCCGCGCTCGGCAGCCCCGTCGCCCCCGTCTGCGCGGTCGCGGCAACGCTCGAGCCGAACAGCCACGGCTCGGCCGCCTTGAGCTTCTCGACGTCGTTGTCGTAGTCACCGAGCAGCGCGCGGGCGGCCTTCACGTTGCGCGCCCCCGCGAGCTGGAGCTCGAATCCGACCCGCTCCTCGTCGCCGCGCCGGCGCAGCTCGTCCATCTCGGCACGCAGCTTCTCCGCGCCCTCGGCGGTCTTCGCGGCATCGGCGATCTCGCCCTCCAGCTCCGCGATACGTTCGTCGCGCTCGGCGAGCGCCGCCTCGTAGTCCGCGCGGGCCTGGGCAGCGCCGTCGTCGGCCCTGGGGGTCGCGGCGGCACCATCGCTGCCGCTCACCTGCGCCGGCGCGCCCTGCGGCTCCTGCGCCGCGCCCTGCTCCTCGAGCCTCGTCTCGTCCTGCAAGCCATCCATCTGCCCGTCCTTCCAGTAAGGCGGGCAAAGAAAAAAGCCCGCACCCAAACGATGGGTACAGGCTATGGGCGTGTCACAAGAAAGCTGAGTAAGCTGTTAGAAGGGAATATCTTCATCTGCCATGTAATTGCTCTCGCAAGAGGCGTTCGAATCGCCATTTACAGGAACCTCTTCTGTGGCAATGGCGTTGATGCCCTCGATTATCTCCTTTACGAGCCCTTCAAGCGGGTCGAATGAACCTTTAGGAACAGGCCCTCTAGCGCCATCTTCAAGTTTGTACACATCACCTGCATGGTAATCGAGCGCGTTGAAAAAACTGAGCGCACTGATTGCCTCACCTCTGCTGAAGGTGTCGGCGACGCTGCCATCCACAATTAAATCGACACCGGCTTCTGTTCCGTTGAGCTTAATTGAGCGCATCATAAGCTGCCAGCCTCCTTTGAATCGCTTCTTTGCCTCCATCGAGGATGGAGGCAACTTCGCTGAGCACTGAACCGTCATCTTCAGATTCGAGACAGCCGGACACGACCCGTTCGCTTCCTTCCTTGTCCCTTCTTAGAACAATTACGTTGTCAGCGTCGAGATTGACAACGAGCAGTGGACTGTGTGTGACGATGATGATTTGAGAACGCCTACGAAGATCTCCCAGATATTCTATGAGCTCGTCGCCGATGCGCTGATTTGAGATGTTGTCTTCCGGCTGGTCGGCGATAAACACGTCAGCTTTTGAAGGGCCATAGCTCAAATACTTGTAGTAGGTAAGGGCGCGCTCTCCCAGCGTATTGCCCGTTGCTTTGTTCTCGCCGTCGAAAATCGTGTCAGCAGTGATACACTGCGCCTTTATAAACTTATTAGTCAGGTTATCGAAATCAGATTCCCAAGAATCCGGCTTTCCGCCAGGGATTGCGCTTGCGGCTTCTTCGCGCGTACGAATCTCAAGCAACTTGTCGATTGACCGATACTGAGTGTTGAAGCACTGGAGAAAGTCGTCAGCATAATCATCCAAGTCGGAGTACGCTGTCTTCCTAACGAAGGAGAATCCGTTTTTCTGATTTCTAGTAGCACCGGAGCCTGTCGGAACGCTTGAACTTGGCAGCGTTGGAGAATCTTGAAGTTCGGCACGGGCAAGGCCGAGCACTGTTTCCACAAATGTCGCTTTATCTTTCCGATAGGCAGCGCTCTTTCTGTCTTGATCGTCACTCTTGGACTCGACATCAAGCTCGTATTTTTTGAATGCTCTGAGAATAATGCTCTTCACACCATTCGTCATCATGCGCTCATCGCTTTTACCGGCAACTGACGCCCGAACCTCTTCGATGAGGGCGTGGGCCTTCTTGAGCTTTTCGACCTCTTCTTCCGTGTACTCTTTACGAGCGATCTCCTCGCTCAGAAGAGAGTTGATGGTCCGGAGCCTATCCGCCCGTGGCGACCATTGGTTGCCTTCGTTTGCAAAATCCTCTGTATACGTAACGGTGAACCTGAAGGTTTCTTCCTCTTGAACAGGGAGAAACGAGGTTTCCCGCGCTTTATTCCGAAGGCTATTTCTGGATATGCTTTCAGCGATGAGGCTCTTAATTCCTCCAGCATAGGAACGCACCGAGCTCTCAAAGCTGGTATTGCTAGGCTCCTCAAAAAGAGCGGAGTCAAAGATGGTGCCTTTTCCGTAGCTTTCCTGAAGTTGCCCCTGCTGAACATAGACAGGGGAAACGGGTTTACGCGCGCAGGAAAAGCCATACTCCTTGTCGATGCCCTTTACGTGAGCTTTTCTACCCTGCTTGTCACAGAGGAGGTCAAGCAGGGATGACTTGCCAGATCCGTTTTCTCCAATAAGCACATTCAGACCGGGGCTCAGCGGAATCCTCTTTCCGCAAAGCTCGAATTCGTGGCAGTAGGCGCTTTTCCATTCGTAGTCCCGCCGCCCAATCCTCGTTTCGGGAGAGGTCAACGCCATGAGGAGTCCGCAGAATGTGGGGAGGGCACGGATTTCGGCATAATAAGCATCTGGAATAGCCTGATTGCGATCATGTCTTGGATAGCAATCCCACTCGTGGCAGTCGCTGCCAACAACCATGCGTGCTGGGAGCTGCAGATCTGCAAGCTCGCCTCGGAGGATGCCTTGCACTTTCCGGTTGTTGTATTCAAGCGCATCGAAGAAGCCATATTGGTAAAACCCGATCGCATCATCGCTCGCCGCTCCTGCCGAGCGTTTGCGCTGGTTGCCCCCGAAACCAGAATGCTGATGCACGATGAGAATTGCACTAAGCCCTATATGCCTGAGTAGAGATTCGAATCCATCTAAAGAGTAGAAGCCGGACTCGGTCTCAATCAATCCGTTTTTCTCGATAGTCTCCTGAATCATCCGGCGGTCGCAAGCATCTTTCGAGTTGAAGATCGTGATGATATGGGCGGCAGGTTTTCCTTCTTGCAGCTCGACATCGAACTCGACGCCAGACAGCAGCTGTATGCCTAAGTTTCGTTCGTAGATACGACTGTAAAAAGTCTCGTATAACGCCGCATCAAACCTGTTGTGGTCAGTAACGGAAAACATGTCGATGGGATTCTCTCCCTTAGCAAGCTTGTCAAGCAGCACATCGACATGCTCGGCGTCGCATTCACTCAAGTCAACGCCTTTATCCTTGTACTGACTGGCTTTCGAATGGATATGGAGATCAATCCGAATCAGGCTATTGAGCATCTAATTGCTCTCCTTGCATCCTATTGGTTCGACAATGCCCCCTCTAGGGAGTAATGGTTTCGATTTTATCGATCTCAGGGTACAGCGGATGCGTTCCCATTGAGTGTATTCCAGAGACATTGCCGCTCTATCACCCCAAAATCTCGCTGCCGAACTCCGCCAGCGTGAACGCATTGTCGGCGTCCGGCGCCTCGCGCTCGAACACCATGAAGTACCGGAATCCGATGCCGGCCATGTCGGCCCACCTCGTTCCCAGGCTCAGTTTGCGCCTGGCGTCGTCGCCCAGGTGCTCGCCCTTCGTCTCGATGACCATGAGGACGCCGTCGTCGCGCAAAGCGAGGAAGTCCGGGTAGTGGTTGACGAACCCGTTGATGCTGAACTCCCCGGGCTTGCGCTCCACCACGCGGTGCCACCACCTCACGCGCCGGTTGTTCGCGAGCAGGTCCACCATCTTTCGCTCCAGCCCGTCGACGCGCCCATCCTCCGCCTCGTAGAGCGCCCCGTCGTAGCTGGTCATCGGGGTCGCCTGCACGAACGACTCGGGGAACCGGTACGCCGGCTCGAGCCGCACGTCACCCCGCGAGAGGAGCTTTCCGAAGCGGTCCTCACAGAAGTCGTCGGCGAGCCCGCGCACGGCGTCCGCGACGGCGCGCGCGACGCCGCCCACGCTGTGGAGGCACGCGTCCACGACGGGCGAGTCCATGTCGTCCACCACGCGGGCGATGTAGCCCGTGAGCTGGGCACTCCCGAAGGTGTTCTTGAACTGAGAAGACATCGCCTGGAGGACGAGCGCCTTCAGGCTCTCGCGCTTGCCCTCGTCGGACATGTTGGCGAAGAGCATCGCCATGTTCTTCCTGACGTCGTCCTCGAGCCAGCGGATGCGGTACTCGTCCGAATCGGAGGCGAGATCCACCTCGCGCGCCTCGGAGAACGTGCCGGGGTCGATCTTCACCTCGCCGATGCCATATTTGGACAGCTTGAAGTCGGCGAGCAGGTCCTCGCGGTCGAGCGGTTTCCACGTCTCGTCGTCGGTGAACAGGCCACCGTCCACGCGGATTATGAACTGCGGAATGGTCAGTTCCCTCGCCGAGTCGGCGACCGCCTCGCGCATATGGTACACGTTGGTTCCCCCTCCCAGGCCGCCGAGCAGGGTCCCGGCGCCATCCGAGCCGGCCTCCTCCTCGAAGCGCTCCTCGACGTGCTCGGAGGTGCCGATGATGTCGTCCACGGACGCGGAGCCGGTACCGGCGGCAGAGCCGTCGGGCACGGTCAGGTCGAGCCCGTCGAGGTCGAGGTCGTCCCCCTCGCCGCCCTCGGGGCCGCCTGCCGGCTCGTCCGGGAAGTCGATCTGGTCCTGCCGCTCGGGCGCCGCGGGCGCCGTCCCGGCGGTCTCCACGTCCTCGCGCGAGAAGCCCACGCCGTTGAGGCCGTCGACCACCTGCGTGAGGGTCGCGTCGAAGTCCGCGGACGCCGTGAGCACGTAGGCGATGTTGAGGCTGCGCGCCCCCGCGCGAGCCGCGTGGGGCTGCCTCAGCACGCGGCCGACGATCTGCTCCACGCTCACCTGCGAGCTCTTGTTGGCGACTGTGGCGAGCACGTAGGCGAACGGGCAGTCCCAGCCCTCGGCGAGCGCCTCCACGGTGATGATGAAGCGTATCGGGCACTCGCGGCTCATGAGGTCGGCCCCGCCGATCTCGTCCACGTCGCCCGTCCGCACGGCTATCTGCTCCTCGGGGATGCCGCCCTCGACGAGCTTCTCCTTGAGCCTCTGGTAGGTCTCTGCGCCCTCGGCCCCGCGCCTCTCCGCCTGGAAGAGCACGATGGGGCGGATGTAGCGCCCGGTCCTCTTCTCGTCCTGCTCGGCTATCGCCTCGAGCCTGCGCTGGAGCGTGACGGCATCGGCGATGGTCGTCCGCTTGTCCGGGCGGCGATACACCACCACAGGGAGCTTCACCATCTCCTCGCGCTTGAGCTGGCGCGCGGTCGCCTGCGCGATTACGTTCGCGCCCCTGGCCGGCGTCGCCGTGAGCTCCAGCACGAAGCGCGGGTTCAGGTTCCGCAGCATGTCGAGCGAGAGCTTCGAGCGCGCGTGGTGGCTCTCGTCCACGATCACGATCGGGTTCGTGCCCGCGAGCGCGGTGATGAGCGCCGTGTCGTCCGCGCCCTCAACGTCCACGGCGGTGCCGGCGTCACGCTGGTGGGCGGTGAGCCCGGCGAGCGCCGAGTTCTCAGCGTAGGCGCGCCGCCCGTCCTTGTTCTTGAAGGAGTCGTAGGAGAGCACGAAGAGCGTGAGCTGCTCGCCGACGGTCGACGCGGTGAACGAGCGGCCGCGAAGGCCGTCCTCCTTGTCGAGCACCTCCACGCGCCCGCCGAAGTCGCGGTCGAGCGCCGTGCGCAGGAAGTGCTCCGGGTTGCGGAAGTTCCGGAGCGTCTGCGACAGGATCTCGCGCCTCGGCACGAGCCACACCACAACGTTGGCGGCCGAGGGCAGCGCCTCGGTCAGCACGCGCACGGCGCTCGCGCCGATGAAGGTCTTGCCGCCGCCCGTGGGCACCTTGACGCACACCTTCGGCGCGCCGCCGAGGTCGTCGCGGTAGCACTCGACCCCGCCCTGCCCGGGCATGAGGCCAACGGCTTTCATGAAGTCAGCATAGGCCGTCGACGCGTCCCTGGTCATCGCGTACGTCCTCGCGAAGCGGCCGACCTCCCTGAGGACGTCCCTCTGGTACTGCTTCAGCTCCATGGCTAGATCCTCGCTATCTGGTCGGGCACGCGCTTGAAGACGACGCCCATCTCGTCCAGGCGCTCGGGCGCGATGGCGCACCGGTCGGCGAAGATCACGGTCGGCGACCCCTTGCGCGGCAGACCCCGCAGGAGGTCGTAGGTGAGCGTCGTCTCCTCCCCGGGCTCCCAGGTGAGGTAGTAGACCGCCTGGGCGTGCTCGCCGAGGAGGTAGGGGTGCTCGTCCGTGAGGTCCTCGTAGGGCGCGCGGGTCTCGGTCGCCCAGACGTAACGGGTGAGGTCGGCGTGCGTGACGGCGGGGTCGATCGCGCCGTCCTCGCGGAACAGCGCGGGGCCGAGCTCGTAGTACGAGAAGCCGGAGTCGATGCCCCCGACGGCGCCGTTCCCCTCGCCGTAGCCCGATATGACGCGACGAACACGCTCGGCGGTAACGGTGTCGGCGTAGTCATCCAGTTCGGCAAGGATGAAGCGTCGAGAGCCGCCGTCCTCTCTGTTGAGCTTTATGACCGCGTGTGCCGTGGTACCGGACCCTGCGAAGGAGTCGAGCACGAGGGCGTCGTCACCACAGGCGAGCTGGATGCATCGTTCTATCAGCTCGGGAGGCTTCGGGGTATCGAAAGGTGCCGATCCCTCAAAGATTCTCGCAAGAAGTCGTTTCGCCCCATCCGTGGTTCCGACTTCTCCCGCAGGCCAAAAATTAGTCGCGACCCTTCCTGAGCTCTCTTCCAGGTACTTCTTGGTGCGCATGCCGCCTTTGCCCTTGGAGGTAAAGAAGAACGTCGGCCAGGGTTGCTCACCGCGTGCGCCTCGGTCATAGCGCGCTTTCGCCCTCTCCAGCGCCTCCGTCGAATCATCCACGAGCGCGATTCCACAGAGCGAATCATCTACTTCCGCGCCAGCGCACACCTCACGTCGCTTGTCCGCATCGTTAAGGTTTCTCAGCTCGTATGGAGCCCACTTGTTCATCTCCGCGAGCATGCGATCTTGACCAAGACTCCAGCAACGTCCCACTGGCGGATACATCCACCCACCAGTTATCGGGTGCTGTATGGCATACACCATACCTTGATGTGTCGAAGCTCCCGGCGCTGAGCATGTGACGGAAGTCCACGGGCGGGAGTCTCCATCCGGGCTTGAATAGCCGCTGTTCATGCCCTCCGTGCGCTTCAGTCTGTTGGGAACCCAATCCGAAGTCTTTGAATACAGGAGCAGATGCTCCGTCTCAGCTGGCACGCCTTTAGAGTCATTGCGCTTAGTGAGCGTGCGCTGCCAAGATACGTCCGCAACGAAGCATGACGGGCTGAAGATCTCGTCGCAGATGAGCTTCAGATTGAACAGCTCGTTGTCATCTATGCTGATGAAGATCGCTCCCGTCGGCGCGAGCAGCTTGCGCAGCAGCTGGAGCCTCGGGTACATCATGCACAGCCACTTGTCGTGGCGGCTGAAGTCCTCGCCCTCCTTGCCCACGACCTGCCCGAGCCACTTCCTGATCCTGGGGTCGTTGACGTTGTCGTTGTAGACCCAGCCCTCGTTGCCGGTGTTGTACGGCGGGTCGATGTAGACGCAGTCGACCCTGCCCTCGTACTCGGGCAGCAGGGCCTTCAGCGCCTCGAGGTTGTCGCCGTGGATGACCATGTTCCCGCAGTCCGAGCCGTGGCTGTCCAGCACGCCCTTCTCGGGCACGCGCTCGAGCACGCGATACGGGACGTCGCGGTGGTGGTTGACCACCTTCTCCTTACCCATCCAGTTGAGAGTCGGCATGTATTGTCCGCCTATCTTCTATCGGCGCGCTCAACTTGGTGCGCCTGGTTGTAATTTGCTGCAAAGTGCTCGAAAGCGTCAGATATGGCGTCGAATCCAAACGTCAGCACAAGACGCTCCCGAACGCTGCAACCGTCTCATCTGACGCCCTGTCGGGCACCTCCTTGCCCATGGCCTGCTCGATGACGTCGAGGAGCCTCTTCGCGCGATCCAGAAAGAACGTATCGAAATCATCCACGGCAAGAGCGTCGTAGTCCACGAGGTGGGACTCCACGCGCCTGCGGAGCTCGTCACCGTCGACCTGCTCGTCCTTCATGATTTTCGGGAGGTACTTCGAGGGCGCAACGCCTCCGATCTCCCGGTTCGTGCGCGCGATGAGCGGGGTCTTGTTCACGATGGAGTTCCACTTCGTCCGTTCGAGCCCCGTCCTCTCGCAGTACGCGCGCGGGAAGATGTGGTGGATGTCCGGCGGGGTCTCCATCGACTTCACCATGGTCATCGGAGCGCCGTCGACGAAGTCGAGGCAGTTCTCACGGAACACGAGGGCCATGACCCCCTTGTAGGCAGCGCTGTTTCTGGTCTGGAGGCCCAGCAGGCGCGTGGACTGGAAGTAGGCGGCGTTCACGGTGCGCATCGCGGAATCCTCGCCCTCGATTGCCGCCGCCAGGTCCTCGATGTCGTTGGCGTATCGCGTCTCGTTGGCGCCGCCGTACATCTCCCCGAAGATCCCGCACCACAGCCACCGCCGGAGGACTGCCTTTACGGGCTGCCTCTCGAACGTCTTGCGCCCGATATAGGCGCAGGTAGCTGCGAGCGGGATGAGCTGCGTGGTGTACGGGAGGTCTCGCATGCGGAAGACGCACTCGCCGATGAGCAAATCGCGCGCCATGTCGAACCCGTCCAACAGCGCGTCCAGGTTGGCGACATAGTCCTCGTAGCGCAGCGCCAGAACGTCCTTCTTCTTGCAGCTCGTACTGCCCTTGGTGCCGGCGCGCTTTGCGAGATACGTCGTGTAGAGCGTCATGGAGGTCAAAAACGTCGTCTCGTCGACGCCCTGCATGAGATCCGTTCTGATGTCCTTGCCCTCGGCGCAGATGCGCGGGCGCACGACCTCGTTCCAGTTGCCGCGCAGGTCGAAGTCGTAAGTGGCGAAGGCCGCCGTCACGAGCTCGAACACGGTGAGAGAGACGCCCCCCGTGTTCACGTTCTCGAAGACCTTGCAGACCGCCTCGCGGGGCGTCGTCTTGTCCAAGGTGATGACCGGAATCTTGTAGTCCTCCATCGTCCTGAGGACATCCTCCTTGAAGTGCTTCCAGAGGGCGTACTCTTCGGACTTGAGACCATAATGCTCGATGAACTCCGTGAACCAGTCGTCTCGCCCCTGGGAGTCGAACACGAGGTTAGCGGGAAACATGAGCTCCTCGATCTCGCGCTGACGGCTCGTAAGGTCGAGGACGATCTTGCGGCCGATGTCCTCGGTGACGACGCGCTTATCCGATATGGAGACAATCGCATCCTCGCGGTCTTCCTCTGGATCGAGGCATTTGCGCATATCGAGGTAGTAGAAGCGGCTGAGCTTCTGGCCGCGCTCGTTCGAGGTGCTGACGGGGTCTTTCCCAAAAAGCGAGCAGTACAGCGAGGTGAGTCGCTGCTGGCCGTCGAGGACGAGGTAGTCGGGCTCGCGGGAAATGCCATGTGTTCCCTCGAAGGCACGGTATTTCAGCCTCACCTCGCCGCCTCCGCACTCGAGCCTCATGAGCGCGCCCATCGGATACCCCTGCGTCAAGCTCGCGATGATGTTCCTGATGCGCCCGTCATCCCACGTCCAGCTGCGCTGGAACTCCGGGAGCTGATGCGTCCCCTTGCCAACCCCTTCGAGGAGCTCGCCGAGCGAAGTGTCATATGATTTGGGCGCCGCTATAGCCATATAGGCTCCTTCGAAGTAAATGAGAGTGATACCAGTACATTGCAATTGCCTGTAAACCCTTATTTTACAATGCGTAGCCTATATTGAGAACACGACGAGAAGAGCGGTGCAGCTACGAGGTGCCACACCCCACCACCACCCGCTGCCCGTCGAGGGTCGTCCGCAGCCCACCTGCCTCCGCTCCGTTGCGCGCACGGCTCGGAAACCGCCCCGCCCTGCGCGGAGAGCGCCACTCACGGCCATGCCCGCCGCTCCGGCTGTGTATTGCTCCGCGGCTCGGGCCAGCCAGCTCCGCCTACGTGTTGCTCCCGGCTCAGGTCAGCCGGCTGCGCCGTCTGGCCTTCGCGGCGGTCGCACACTCCGGCTACGCTGTCTGTCCCTCGCGGCGCTGCGCATACACAGCCTACGCTCTGGGCATGGCCTGATGGGAGTTTGACGTGCGCAGGTCGGGTCGGTTCCTCGCGGCGGCGCGCACTCCGCCACGGCAGATGGGCTGCTGCCCTCTCGCCCTCGTTCGCGGGTGGTGGTGGGGTGTGGATGCCCTTGCGGCCCTCACGAGGAGCGGCGAGCGCGACTCCGCGGCGACGTCGCCCCCCGGGCTTCCGCACGGCCGCCACGCGCTCGCGAGCGGCGCTCCGGATCCCCGAGGGAACCGGAGCTCGCGACAGCCCCGAAGCCGCCTGCGGCGGCATCGGGGCCTTCCTGACCCGAGACGACCCCGTCCGCCCAGTCCGGGGAGCCGGGGCGCGTGCACCGGGTCGCAGCCGCCGCCCGCGCCGGCGCCGCAGCTCTCACCCCAAGGGTCGGGGCGCGGCCGCTCCCACGCCCGCGTGCGTCGGAGCGTCAGCGCCCCTCACCTTGGACACCCTCTCATCGCGCCGGCACGGCCGTCGTCTGCTCCTCGCGGCGGCGCACGCGCCCCGGCACCCCTGCCTGGGCTGCGTCAACGTGCCCCGACCCGCCGTCGCTCGCACCGGATTCGGCAACAGCCCCTCTGCGCCTCGCCGTCGCCTCGTCCTCGCCGTACCACTTGGCGCGGTACTCCCAGCCCTCCATGAGACCGGCGGCCACCTCGTCCATGTCCTGGCGCTTCTCGGCCGTCGTGTCCGTGATGATGCTGTCGTCGAACGTCACGCGCACGAGCCCCTCGTCGGGCAGCTCCGCGCCCAGGCGGCGCTCGGCAGCGAGCAGCGCGCGGCAGATGCCCGAGATCGCGCCCTCGAGCGCGCGCTCGTGTCTCCTGATGTTGCGCATCAGCGCCGAGTTGTCCGCCGACACCTCCGTGGCCGTCTTCACGTACCCCACGTTCTCGAGGTCGAAGTAGTTGATGCCGAACCCGCAGAGGTCGCCGAGCGTCTGCAGCGCGACCCTGAACGCCCGCGCCTGCGCCTCCGTGCGCAGGGTCGGCGCGAACTCGTGGATCGTGTCCTCCGTGCTCATGACCTTCCTGAACACCGTGCAGTCCTGCCGCCCGAAGGGGATGGAGACGCGCCCGCCCTTCCCGTCGCGCTCCGTGTCGAACATCACGTCCGAGAGGAACACGCGCATCTTCCCGTTGTCGATCTCGCTCATCATGGCGTCGTAGCAGAGGTCGACCGCCTGGATCGCGTCCACCGCGTCCGCGAACACCGACTGCCCGTAGGGCGACATGTCCACGCGCGTGTTGTCGACGGCGGGCCTCACGATGGCGAACGTCGGCCACGGCGAGCCCGTGTCGTACGCCGGGCACACGCCCTCCGGCTCGACGCGGTTGCCGTCCCGGTCGAAGCACGCCGTGACGATCCGATACGTGCCCTCGCTTTCATCGTCAGTCAGGCGAGAAGGACCCGCCGCCGAAGCCCCTCCGGATGATTCGCTTGGCGAGAAGAACGCGTCGGCAGCACCCTTCAGGTGCAGCTGCACCTGGTCGATGGCACGTCCCCTCCAGAACGCCCGCGTCACGAACGCGCACTCGGTGACGCCCTCCTCGTCCCACGTGAGCGGCACCACCATCCGCGCGTCGTAGCGCCTCGCGCGCACCTCTCGAGACCCCGCATCGACCCACAAAGCCCACGCGCCCGTCCCCAGGCCGAACGCGCGCACCACGCACTCCTGCGCCGAGGCGAGAAAGCCCGTGCGCGCCATCCACGCCGCGAGCCAGTCCGTGCACGCCTGCTCGGAGCACGCCACCTGCGTCTTGTCATTGAGGAGAAGAGACCCCCACTCCCGGCACACCCGCATCGCCGGGTGGATCGAGCGCCTATGCACCTCGTACACGCGCCCCACGCCGTCCGTGTCCCTATAGTCGTAGAAGTCCCCGAGCGCCCGCATCCACCGGTCCCACGCCCGGATGTGCGGCTCCATCGCCTCCAGCGGCAGCGAGAACCCCAGCCCCCTCAGCCACGCCCTCACATGCTCCGGCACCCAGTACTCGTCATCCAGCCCCTGCACAGCTCACCTCCCGCCTCGTCCGAACACGCCCATTGAACCCGCCCGTCACAAAGGGCAAAAAGAAAAGAACGCCAGGCGAGAAGAACCCCCGGGATTCAGTAGCCAACTGAATTGAGCCATAGGCGAGAAGAACGTGTGGCACCCACTTCCGGCTGCCGCACACCCCATGCGTCCAGGCACTATTTCAATTTGTCGAGAAGAACGCCCGTCTAGTTATCGTTGTATCCGTGGGCACGCGTGTCGAGGCAGTCCTTCCACCACTGCTCCCGTTCCAGCACCTTTTGCGGGTCGTAGCTCATGCCGAAGTACTCGAGCAGCGTGAACTCGAAGTTCTCGCGGAAGTAGTCCTCGCCCTCGCGATCATAGAGCTCACGCAGCTTCTTGTTGCCTCCGTGCTTGGAGTCCAGATAATTGCCCCAGCGCGCCGCCACGCCGCCCTCGCCGGTGGCGGAGCCTATGTAGAGCTTTCCGGTCCTGGTGTCAGTGAGGCAGTAGACCCCCGTCACGCTCTCCAGGGCGTCGTAGTACGAGGGCATGATCTCGCGCCTGAATATCCGGTCGAGCTTGGCGTAGGGCAGGTGCACGCGGTCGTAACCGCTAAACGTGTCGCCGCTGTAGAGCGCAGGCAGGATCTCCTTCACCGTCGCCTCGTTAAGGTACGAGTCGAGGTTAAACACATAAAGGGAGAACTTGTTACCTCGGTGGAGGTTGATGATGAGCCGGCCGAACAGCGGCGCGTATTGGTCAAGAATCCTCACCGTTGCATACCCGTTCTCCGCGCCCCGCTCCGGCATTTCGATTATCTCGGCGGCGGACACGAACAGCCACTCATCCTGGCGATAGAGCCGCATGAAGCTGAACACCCAATCACCCACATGGAAGTTCCTTCGGTTCTTCCCGTACCAAGCCCAGTACGAGCAGCGCTTCGCGCGCCCCGCAGCCCGCTCACTCTCTGGGCGTTCGAGCCACCGGTCGATGAAGGCCTCGTGCGTACCGCCGTCAAACAGATTCAGCTCAATCTTGCTGCCCTTAATTTGCTCCTCGGTGAGGTTGAGGATGCTGTTCAGAGGGATGTTCATGGCACACCTGCCCACATAGCTGCAATTGACTATTTCATTTTAGGCGAGAAGAACGCGCGGCGACCATTTCCGGCTATCGCACGTCCATACATACATGCACCATCATTTAGCTGCCGAGAAGAACGCCCGCGCCGCTACCCCCTCAGCACGTCGTCCATCATCGCGTAGCGCACCGCGTCGATCGAGTGGTCGTTGCCATCGGGAATGTCGTCCAGCCACGTCCCGTCGCGGTCGCGGTCGTACTCCTTGAGTCTGAACTCCTCGTAAGCCAGGGGCGCCCGCTCCGGGTCGATCACGATCTCGCGGAGCCCCGCCAGCCACTCGTAGGAGAGCCTGCGCATGTTGCTCTTCCTCGCAGGGCGCACCCGCAGCCCCGCCTCGCGCCGCCACACGGCCATGCTCTGCTTGCCGTCCGGCGTGTCGTCGCACCAGATCAGCTCGTCGTGGAGGTAGGCGTCCTCACCCGGAGCGTCCGCGTAGGTGAGCGCGCCCGCCACCAGCGCCGCCGTCTCGGTAGGCGTCTTGCGGTTCGCCGACAGCTCGCCGAAGATCGTGAGCCGCCGCTCGCCGGGCTCCCACCCGCAGCGCACGAACCGCCACGGGTCCGGGAACCAGCCCCAGTCCACGCCGCACCGCGTGCGCGAGAAGCCCCGGCACGC
Organism: Olsenella sp. An293; assembly: GCF_002159495.1. Taxonomy (GTDB): domain Bacteria; phylum Actinomycetota; class Coriobacteriia; order Coriobacteriales; family Atopobiaceae; genus Thermophilibacter. Next base: position 3,056 of record NZ_NFIT01000016.1, on the reverse strand, counting down.
CGCGTCGGACAGGCGCACGCTCACGACGTTGTTGAAGACCGAGCCGCCCGTCCCCGTGACCTCTCCCAGGTACTCGCTCCTCCACGCCCGTTCGTCGACGCTGCGCAGGTACTCCGCCTCCTCGATGAAGGGGGCGCCCAGCCACTCGGGGTGGCTCTCGATGACGTCGAGGTAGCTCGAACGCCGCACCAGCGTGTCCGCGCGCCGCTCCCGCTCCAGCCCCTCGCGGTTCACCCAGCTCCACAGGGTCCGCGGCGGGTTGTAGCTGTAGAAGATCCAGAAGTCGTCCCCGCCGCACCGCAACGAGTTCAGGATGCTCCGCACCGCGTCTATCCCGTCGAACTGGTCGAGCTCCTCGAACCAGACCACCGCCGCGTAGCCGCGCGCGAACTTCACGCCCTTGAGCTTCAGCGGGTCATCGGCACCGCGGAACACGATGCGCTGCCCGGTCGGCAGGTAGGTGAGCTCCATCGGCGAGATGCGCGCCCGGAACCAGGCGTCGAGCCCCAGCGCCGCGATCGCCTACGTCAACTGCGAGAACACGGAGTCGCGCAGCGTGTTCGAGAGCCTGCGCACCACCACCGCGTTCGCCTCGGGGTTCAGCAGGAGGAGAAGGACGATGCACACGCTGATGAAGCTCGACTTCGTGGATCCGCGCCCGCCGTGGAGCCAGTAGCGAGTGTGCCCGTGCGCCATCACGTCGCCCAGCACGTCGTGGAAGCGCGGGATGACGAGCGCCGACGCGTCAACCATCGGTGCGCTCCTCGCCGAGCCCGTCCAGCGGCAGCCTCTCCTGCACCGGCTGGGCCACCACGCCGAGCACGATCCTGGGCGCCGCGTCCGCCTTGGCGTCGTCGCCCTTGCGCTCGGCCTTGCCGAACTCGTCGGGGTACTTGCGCTCGAGCAGCCATGCCGCCGCCGTCCAGTACTGGTTGCGCGCGAGCGCCGCCGAGCGGATCGTCGTGAGCAGCGTCCGCTTGAACGCCGACTCCTCCTTTTTTAGTCCCTCGCTTAACGCGCGCTGCAGCTTCGTCTTCGGCTCCCCGATCCAGCGGTAGAACGTGGACTCGTGGATCCCCAGCGCGCAGATGATGTCGCCGTTGGAGAGCCCGTCCGCCTTGAGGCGGATCGCCTCGTCGACCATCTCCTGCGTCAGCTTCGCCCGCCTCGCCATGCAATCACCCCCGTGAAACGTCGATAGACTTTCTCACGGTGGATTCTCGCCACGCGTCACAAGAAGGGTCAGCGGGCGAGCTCTTTCAGCGCGTCCCCGAGCGCGGAGATGCGCTTGCGGTCGAGGGTGTAGCGCAGCCAGCGACCGTCTTTTCGGGCGCTGACCAAGCCGCACTCGGTGAGGAGCTTCATGTGGTGCGAGAGGGTCGGCTGCCCGATGCCGAGGCCCTCGAGGAGCTCGCAGGCGCAGGTCTCTCCGCCCTCGGCGAGGGAGGCGACCACAGCGAGCCGCCGCTCGTCGGCGAGCGCCCGAAGGACGTCGGCGCGCACGGGCGCGGTCACGCCGGGAATCTCGCCGCGCTCCATGCGGCATGCCAGGTCGCGCACCCTCGCCTCGATGACGCGGGCGGTCTCCCGGAACGCCTCGGGGCCGCGGCCGGCGGGGTCCTCGAGCCCCCAGTCCTCGCGGTGCGCGCACGGGAACACGGGGCACCGGACCCCGCACCCCATAGTCACCACGATGTCCGCCTCTCCCAGCTCGTCGAGCGTCTTGGGGCGCAGGCCCGTTCCGTCTATGCCGTAGAGCTCCGAGAGCGCCCGCAGCGCACCGGGATCGACCTCGGGCGCGGGGTCGGTGCCCGCGGAACAGGGGTCAAGCACGTCGCCCGCGATTTGGCGTGCTATTGCTTCCGCCATCTGGCTCCGGCACGCGTTGTGCGTGCAGACGAAGGCGACGCGCGGCCGCCCGATGCTCCGTGCTCCCATGTGGCCCTCCCTGTTCTGAAAGCGTGACTCACGCAATTATTCTACTATATATCGACGTTCTTCGATGTATAATATTTCGACACCCATCAATGTGTTTACAGAAAGGGGAGCTATCATGGCTACGAGCAACGACGTCCCTTCCTGGGCTTCCGTCATCTGCGAGAACAGCACCTCGACCAGCCCTGCGGACATCCTGGAGGACCTCATGACAGCGCCCGAGTGCGCGGCGTTCGGCCCCGTCCACCACTTCCTCGTGGGGGCCGCCCTGCTGGCGTCCGTGCGCAACGCCACGGGTTCGGGCGACCTGAGGGGGCAGCTCCAGGAGCTCTCCGAGCGCTCTGGCGCGGTTCCCGGCGGCGCGTGCGCGCGCTGGGGCGTGTGCGGTGCTGCCGCATCGTGCGGCATGGCGCTCTCGATCCTGCTTGGCAATGCCCCTCTCAAGGCCGAGGGCTGGAGCGAGACGCAGAAGATGGTCGCCGACCTGCTGGGGCAGATTGCCCAGGCCGGCTCCCCGCGCTGCTGCAAGCGCGACTCTCGCGTGGCCGTGCGGGGCGCGGTCCGCTGGTTCAACGAGGTGCTGGGCGTTGACCTTCGGCAGCCGACCTCAGAGCCGGTCTGCGCCGTCTCGTCGGACAACGTCGCGTGCATCGGCGCGCGCTGCCCGTACCACGGTTAAGAGTGAGAGCGGCGGAGCGAATCACCCCGCTCCCGCTTCCCCGCAAGCCCGTACTTCCTGCACAGCCGCGAGTTCCGCTGCCGCATCCTGTCCCGCTCCCGCCGCACGTCGTCGATGTCCGCCGCCTCCTCGGCGGCGATCCGCTCGCGCTCCAGCTGCTCGTTGAAGGCGCGCTCCTGCGCCAGGTGATACTCCTCGGTGCACCGCCGGCACATGCCGGTCTGCCGGTTGATCTTCACGCCCACCGCGCCGCAGGAGGGGCACACCGTCTGCACCGCCAGCGAGCAGTGGATACGGCTCGCGCGCATCTCCACCGCCCGAACGGAGTGGCGCACGCCGCACCTCCGCTCGATCTCGGCGGCGGCGTACTCCGCCCCGCGGAAGCTCACCTCGCGCAGGACGTCGTCCTGCTCCTCGGTCCACCAGCTCACCGCGCGCACCT
>NZ_NFIT01000015.1 GCF_002159495.1 Olsenella sp. An293 | reverse complement strand
ACCTCGACGTCATCGAGAGCCACCCCGAGTGGCTGGGCGCCCCCTTCATCGAGGAGGCGGAGTACCTGCGCAGCGTCGACGAACGGGCGTGGAGGAGCGAGTACCTGGGCGAGGTGACGGGCACGGGCGGCTCGGTGTTCAACAACGTCGTCTCCGTGCGCCTGTCCGACGCGCGGGTGCGGGGCTTCTCGCGCACGCGCTGCGGGGTGGACTGGGGCTGGTTCCCCGACCCGTGGCGGTTCGTGCGCTGCGGGTGGGAGCCCGGCGAGCGGAGGCTCACGATCTTCGGCGAGCTCTCGGCGAACAGGAAGACGCCCTCGGAGACGGCGGCGCTGGTAACCGATGCGCTCACCTACGCGGACGAGCCCGGCGAGGACGCCTACCTGCACGACGAGCTCATCTGGTGCGACGACACGCCGGACGGCAAGCAGAGCATGGCGGTGTGGCGGCGCGAGGTGGGGCTGCGCGTGCGGCCGGCGAGTAAGAGCAACATGAGGCGGCTCTCCTAAGAGTGGCTGGCGGGGCTGCGCGAGATCTGCATCGACCCGGAGCGGACACCGCTCGCCTACGAGGAGTTTCGCCTCAAGGAGTACGACCGCGACAGAGACGGCACGTGGCTCGACGACATCCCGGACGGGAACGACCACAGCATCGACGCGGTGCGCTACGCGATGATGGACGACGTGCTGAGGGGATAGGCTTGCGGGCGTTCTTCTCGCCCCACTCTGATACGCAAGGCCTTACATCTGCCGCGGCGGTGCTCGGGCGCTTGCTTATGGGCGACCCTCGAGCGCCTCGAGGTAGACCCCGGGATGCCACAGGCTCGCCTCGCCGTGCCGCCAGCCAGGGTGCTCGACGAGCGTGCTGTCCGGCATGGCCTCAGCCAGGGCGCGCGCCGAGCGCACCATGACGCGGGGCTCCTTCCCGCCGGCAAGGATGGTAGCCCGCGCCCCGCAGCCAGCGAGCTCGGGCCTCAGCCGGTAGGAGCTGTTCGCCCGCATGAAGGCGATCATGTCCCGCTTCGAGATGGCGCAGCTGTCGCGGTAGTAGGGCTCGTAGAGCTCCTCGGGGAGGTGGAGGCTCGCGAACTGCGCCCGCGCGAACCAGGGGCGCCGCACGAGCGGGTAGCTCAGGGCGACGGCGGGCGCGACGAGGGCGCGGGCGGCGCGCATGGGGAGCACGAGCGCGCTCTCGATGACGGCGTGCTCCGCGATTCGCGGCCGCTGCGCAAGGACCTCGAGGGCTACCTGTGCCCCAAGGGAGACGCCGCCAAGCGCGTCGACGTGCCCGCCGAGCACGCGGTCGATGAGGGCAACGAGCTCGGAGGCGTTTTCCTCGATTGACGTGAACGGTCGGTCCGAGCCGGCGTGCCCGTCGAGCACGGGGAGCACGACGCGGTACCTGTTGGCGGCGAGCAGGTCGGCGACTGCCCGGTAGTTCCACCACGAGAGGCCGCCCCCGTGCAGGAGCACAGCCGTCCGCGGGCCCGAGCCGAGCGTGTGAGTGACCATCCTGATCCTTTCGACGGGGACATTGCCCGGGCGGCGCCGTTGGAGGCGGGCGCGCGCTTTGGTCGGCGCATGGTCGCTCGGCTCTTCTCGCCCCGTGCGGACATTATACGGGGCGCATGCGGGAGTTTTCCACATTGGGGCCTCCGGGCGCTCTTCTCGGCATGAGACGCTTTGGAACGCTGGGCAACGGAACGCGCGGAGCGCCGGGAGGTTATCGACAGCCTCTCGCGAGAATGTGGAAAGGCGCTGGTGGAGGTGCATGCGCGTGCGTTCTTCTCGCCTATGGCGCAATTCAGTTGGCTACTGAATCTCGGGCGTTCTTCTCGCCTGGCGCCCTTTGTTCTTTGCCTTTGTGACGGGCGGGTTCAATGGGCGTATTCGGACGAGGCGGGAGGTGAGCCCATGGGCGCGAACGATGACGAGTACTGGGTGCCGGAGCATGTGAGGGCGTGGCTGGGGTCGCTCGGGTTCTCGCTGCCGCTGGAGGACATGGAGCCGCACATACGGGCGTGGGATAGGTGGATGCGGGCGCTCGGGGACTTCTACGACTATCGGGACACTGACGGGGTCGGGCGGGTGTACGAGGTGCACCGGCGCTCGATCCACCCCGCGATGCGGGTGTGCCGGGAGTGGGGGTCGCTGCTGCTGAACGACCGGACGCAGGTGGCGTGCGACGACCAGGCGTGCACGGACTGGCTCGCGGCGTGGATGGCTCGGACCGGGTTTCTCGCCTCGGCGCAGGAGTGCGTGGTGCGGGCGTTCGGCCTGGGGACGGGCGCGTGGGCGCTCTGGGTGGACGCGGGCGCGGGCGAGGTGCGCGTGCGGCGCTACGACGCGCGGATGGTGGTGCCGCTCACGTGGGACGAGGAGGGCGTGACGGAGTGCGCGTTCGTGACGCGGGCGTTCTGGAGGGGCAAGGCCGTCGACCAGGTGCAGCTGCACCTTAAGGGCGCTGCCGACGCGTTCTTCTCGCCTGGCGAATCATCTGGAGGGGCTTCGGCGGCGGGTCCTTCTCGCCTGACTGACGATGAAAGCGAGGGCACGTACCGGATCGTCACGGCCTGCTTCGACCGCGACGGGAACCGCGTCGAGCCGGAGGGCGTGTGCCCGGCGTACGACACGGGCTCGGTGTGGCCCACGTTCGCCATCGTGAGGCCCGCCATCGACAACACGCGCGTGGACATGTCGCCCTACGGGCAGTCGGTGTTCGCGGACGCGGTGGACGCGATCCAGGCGGTCGATCTCTGCTACGACGCGATGATGTCGGAGATCGACAACGGGAAGATGCGCGTGTTCCTCTCGGACGTGATGTTCGACGTCGAGAGGGACGGCAAGGGCGGGCGCGTCTCCATCCCCTTCGGGCGGCAGGACTGCACGGTGTTCAGGAAGGTCATGAGCACTGAGGACACGATCCACGAGTTCGCGCCCACCCTGCGCACCGAGGCGCAGGCGCGGGCGTTCAGGGTCGCGCTGCAGACGCTCGGCGACCTCTGCGGCTTCGGCATCAACTACTTCGACCTCGAGAGCGTCGGCTACGTGAAGACGGCCACGGAGGTGTCGGCGGACAACTCGGCGCTGATGCGCAACATCAGGAGACACGAGCGCGCGCTCGAGGGCGCCATCGCGGGGATCTGCCGGGCGCTCATGGCGGCCGAGCGCAGGCTCGGGGTGGAGCTGCCCGACGAGGGGCTCGTGCGCGTGACGTTCGACGACAGCATCATCACGGACACGACGGCGGAGAAGCGCCAGGACATGGACGAGGTGGCGGCGGGCCTTCTGGAGCCGTGGGAGTACCGCGCCAAGTGGTACGGCGAGGGCAAGGCGACGACGAGGCGCAGAGGGGTCGCTGCCGGATCTGGCGCGGGCGATGGCGGGTCGGAGCGCGTTGACGCAGCCCAGGCAGGGGTGCCGGGGCGCGGGCGCCGCCGCGAGGAGCAGGCGGCGGGCGCGCCGGCGCGATGAGAGGGTGTCCAAGGCGAGGGGCGCTGACACTCCGGCGCACGCGCACGCGGGCGTGGGAGCGGCCGCGCCCCGACCCTTGGGGTGAGGGCTGCGGCGCCGGTGCGGGCGGCGGCTGCGACCCGGCGCATGCGTTGCGGCTCCCCTGCCTGGGCGGACGGGGTCGTCTCGGGCTCAGACTCCTTCGGGGATCCGGATCGCTGCTCATGAGCGCGTGACTGCCGTGCAAAAGCCCAGGGGCGACGTCGCCACGGAGTCGCGCTCGCTGCTCCTCCGTGAGGGCCGCAAGGACGCCCACACCCCACCACCACCCGCGAACGAGGACGAGAGGGCAGCAGCCCATCTGCCGTGGCGGAGTGCGCGCCGCCGCGAGGAACCGACCCGACCTGCGCACTTCAAACTCCCGTCAGGCCATGCCCAGAGCGTAGGCTGTGTATGCGCAGCGCCGCGAGGGACAGACAGCGCAGCCGGAGTGTGCGACCGCCGCGAAGGGCAGACGGCGCAGCCGGCTGACCTGAGCCGGGAGCAACACGTAGGCGCAGCTGGCTGGCCCGAGCCGCGGAGCAATACACAGCCGGAGCGGCGGGCATGGCCGTGAGTGGCGCCCTCCGCGCAGGGCGGGGCGGTTTCCGAGCCGTGCGCGCAACGGAGCGGAGGCAGGTGGGCTGCGGACGACCCTCGACGGGCAGCGGGTGGTGGGGTGTGGGATTGTCCGTCGTGATAGCCGGGACGACTATTCCTGGAAGTAGGTGTCCAGCAGCTCGGACAGCTCGATGCCGAACTCCTCTTCGTAAGACGCGTGTCGCTCCGCTTCGGCGATCTCGAAGTGGTCGCCAACCCCGAGCAGCACGACCGAGACGCCTGGCCTCGTCCATTCGCACGCCTCCAGCTCCCGTAGGGGCAGCCCCCCGTCGACGACGGTGACCTCCTCGCCAGAGGCGTAGAGCGCGAACTCGTCCTCGAAGTCGCTCGCGAAGCCCGTTTCGCCATTCTGGATGGAATTCCAGGGACGGCCGCGAAGCTCTTGCTCGCTGGCGATGAGCTGGGCAAGCCTGGCGAAGCGGCGGGGAGAAGTCTGGCAGAAGAGGGCTCCGGGCTCCTCCGCGCTTTCCGTCACGTACAGGCGACTCACCCCTTCGAGCAGCCTCTCCGGGATGGGTACGACAACGTCTTGCGAGACAACCGCCTCGTGCGTCCCGTAGAGTAGGGGCATTTCGGGGTCTCTCCTGCGCGCGAGCGCGGCGCACAGCTCACACGCTCCCCTGGGGTCCTCTTCGCCGTCGTCGTAACCGTAGAGCGTGGGCCCCGGCCACGCGGCGCCTACCGCGCTGGCAAAGTTTATTGAGGCGTCGCCGCGGTCGTATGCCCAGCGTAGGGCTTCCTGGCCCACCCGAGAGCAGGATTCGATCCAAGCGGTGTCGCCCGGCTCGGGAGAAAAGCTGACAGTCTCCTCTCGCCCCGAAAGCCCTGGAGTCCGTGACATCAGGCGAACGAGAGCCTTCGTCAGGCGTTTCGCAGCCGCCCCCTCGGCCACCTTCCAGAGCGAAACGGCGTCGTCGACGCTCGCGAAGTTATGGTGCCCTATCGTCGCGGCACCGAGCGCGTCGTGCGCACGGCCCGCCGCCAGCAGGAGCCTACGGAGGAGCTCGATGCAGCTGGCGAGGCCGTAGATCCCGTCGGCGCTCCGAAAGAAGTCCTCCAAGTCGAAGCGGGTCTTCCTTCGAGGCGCCGCGAGGAAGGACTCCATGGCGCCTACGGCGCTGGCGGCGGATGCAGTTATGGACGACGCGCTCGTGGACATGGCACCGTCTTCCGACAGAGCCTGAGTGGCGAGATTCAGTCTCGAGCCGAGTGGCAGGAGCTCCCGGCGATCTTCCTCCATAAACTCCGAGATCTTTTCTCGAGCGAACCTCTCGAAGGGCTCCTCCAGCACAACGACACTATTGCCGTCCGTGGTGTCGTATCTCCAGGCTGAGGAGAGGAACACGTTGCGGAACCTGATGTAGCCAGGACCCCCGCACTTAGGCGACTCGAGATTGAAGAGGTAACTCACGAACTCGTCCAATGCACTGGGATCTAGGAAGAGAGGCGCACCCGCTTCTGGGCTCCGGGACTCAGCCAAGTATCGGAGCGTTTCGGCGTCGATGCTGTCAGTGCCGATTTCAACGATGCCAATATGCCTCCAAGTGCTCACTGTAATCCCTCCTTATTGCCCTGAGCACATTCTCTCAACGGCACCCCCAATGAGAAACTTTGCAGGAGCGCAATAATGCGTGCCCCTCTCGAGCCAAGCAAGAGGGCAGCCACCAAGACACTGTGGCAAGAACTTACAGTCTTTGCACTCCCTCTCCGCCGTCACGCTTCTGCTCAGGAACATTTCCTCTCGCTCGGGTTTGCTGAATTCAGGGTTTCCGAGCTTGGCGTATGCGTACTCGATCTGTCCACACTTGTCGAAGCATTTGTAGAGGTAGCCGTTGGAATCGACGCAACAAGACAGCTCGTGGACCGCTGCACACGTCGTGCCGCGCTGCAAGAGGCTGGAGATCGAATCTGAAATAAGCCCGGCAGAATCAACTGCGCTGTAGAACTCCCGGTACTCCGACGGAAGGAAGCATGCACACCTAGTACGTTCGTCCTGCGTCTCCTCGGCGGTCACGGGCGCAACGTACGGAATGACGTTGGGTAGTCCCTCTGCCCAATTGTAAACCTCGTCGATTTCGTTGAGGTTGTCCCTGTCCACATTGATGCGCAGCTTCACCGTGAAAACGTCGGAATCAAGCGAAAGGATGTTTTGAACGATCCTGTCATAGGTTCTCCCGCCCCCGCGGAGGCGACGGCGTCCGTCATGCGTGTCGCGGGCTCCATCCAACGTGATTTGGACGGTCCAGCTCGAGGAGAGATTGCCGAGCTCTTCCGCAACCTCTCGGTCGAGGAGGTAGCCGTTTGTAATCATGGAGGTGACAAGTCGCACGCCGCACGCAGAACATGCCTCTCGAGCGCCCGTCACCAGACGTCGAATCGCGGGAAGGGCGAGAAGCGGCTCGCCGCCCGTTACGCAGAGGGTGAGCTCGGACTCCTTATACTCTCCATCATCACCGCAGGGGGGAAGGAGGCGTGAAGCTACGGTTCCGATATGATCGACAACCAAGTCCTGCACTTCCGCGGACATGATGCCTGACGTATGGCTTTGGAAGCAGTATGGGCACTCAAAGTTACAAGCTAGAGTTGTCAGCACCGTAATCGTTGCATGGGTACGGTCTCTCTTCGACCGCCTAAGCCCCTCGCTGAGCAGGGCGACCTCATCAACATCTCTGGGTATAATCAGGCCGGATTTTGCCAGCTCTTCCCGCTCTCCATCCGAAAACTCGTCTATGTTGCCACTTTTCAGCTCGCGAAGCTCCCGCGCGTCCAGCTCGGACACCGAGCGAGAGAAGGTGTTCACGACCACCGCGCCCCCCTCTGGCATCGCGTGGATTACGTTGAACTCTGAAGGCTTGTAGTTGCCCCCCATGATGCACCCCCTAATATGCGCCCCGGCGAGGATTCCATTCGACTCGCCGGGGCGGGCTTATTGCCTCAAGGCCAATTCGAGCTGTCGTGGGCAGCTGCGGCACTGACTTTCCAGCCCTGCCCATGGTGACAAGCAAACTGAGCTAGATTTTACGAGCGCGTGTTGCGCCCACAGGGGAAATCGCGGAGAGGGTCGCAGCCGTGCGAGGCAGCAATCAGCTTCTCGGGTGCCTTCGCGAGCTTTTCAACGGCTTCGACGGGCTTTACGATGACCTTCATAAGTCTTCCTCCACAATCTAGAGATATACGATGAAATATACTTAGCGAGAGTTACGCCCGCAGGGGAGATCGCGGCACTCGCTGCAACCGGATGCCGCAGCGACCAGCCTCTCGGGCGCCTTGGCGAGCTTCTCGACAGTCTCCGCGGGCTTGACGATGGCCTTCATGGGTGTCCTCCTTTCTCGTGCCTCATCACTTCAAGAGGGGTGGTGTACTAATTGTTGCTGGGGCAGCTGGGGTTCGAGCAGGTGGAGCCGGTGTCGTTCTGAATAGCGTCACCGCCACAGTACGGACAATCGAACTCTGCGCCTTCTGCGCCCCCATCATCAGCGAAATACACCTTAATCATTACTCTCACCTCCTCCCTCTCCGCTTGTTCTGGTATTTACTTTAACGGCGCTATGAGAAAAAAATAGGGCGTCCTGCAGCTCGCCCCATCGCAGGCAACCTGCGCCGGTTTTACGACTCCTGATATCGTCCCCACGGTTTGGGGCACATAAGAATATGCCCCTGAATTCTCATCTGCTGGGAAAGATAATATGGAATAGATAGCTTAATGGTAGGTAGCTTAATGGAAGCTAATGCCCAGTCTGTCGGCAAGACCATATTAGCGGAGGTGAGCCTTTCATGGCGGATTTGATTTATTCGGACTGGATGATCGGTCTGCTGCAGCACCTTGGGACGAGAGCCCCTGTGGAGAACGAGTATCGCTTCCGGCAGAATATATACACGCTTGTCGATCTCGATGACGATGCCGGAAAACGTGCTGCGGGAGGAAAGAAGCTCAAGAGACCTGGGTGGCCTGTTCAGTACTTTGAATCAATTGACGGTAAGCCTAGCAAAGAGAATCTGTTCGAACACGTTAGTTCAGCCCTAGCGAAGATTGGCAATTACTATGGTGGCCCTCTCTTGATGGCACGCGAAGCCCGAGCCTATCTTTTGGGGCACGGTGTTGTGATAGACGAGCTTGATGTAGCCGCCGGGATATCTGACTCCAGACGGAAGCGGTCTCGTCCCTGCCTGCCTGAACGTTGGGAGGATTGCCCATGGGATGGCGATGAGTGGGAGGCCTTCTGCGGCATCTTTGTGAAACATTGTGTCCGCGAGAGAAGCGACTCTGTAAAGAACGACGGGCTTCTTTGCCTTCCGTTTGCGGTCCTCGCCGACACTGCCAGACGGGCGGAAAGGCGCGACGGGACGACTATTGATTATCGGCCAGATTCGTTGGGCCCTGTTTATCAAAGACTTCCGAAAACGGAAATCGACTTTCTTCGCACTCTTCTCCCGAAACGAGCGCTCGTCTATTTGTTGGGCAAGGTCGAGATAGCCGAACATTCCGAGGACAGGTTGGTCGGTCAGCTTATTCACGGTGGGAATGTTGATTGGCTCTGTGGCGTCCTTTCTGAGTTCTTCTGTTCAGACGGGGGAAATCGCTACTCGGTGATGGTCGTAAATGCTAGAGAGGTCCTTCCCCTTGGACATGACTTCGAATTGCTTCGGGACAGATCGTCAAGACTGTTTCGAGAGCTCAAGGAAAAGTCGGCAAAACCAGAGCGTGTCGCACAATCATGGAGTGAGATTCAAGAGCATGCCAAAGGGGACGGGGCACGGCTTCTTTCAGCATTTACCCTATCGCTTATAATCGGACCAGAGTCTTTTGACCTGATTAGGACGGTTCTTCGGGGAAGATGGGGCTAACAGCTATGAATGAGATCACCATAGATTCTTCAGAGATTGAGGAAATAATGTCTGGACTACTTACGCCTGACGAAGAGGCTAGCGAAGACGGATCAGATTCAGGCTGCGAGCTTTGGACCCTCTCGTCAATCAATGACGCTTACACGAGCTCTATAAGCCCTCAGCGTGCATCGGAGGTTTCAACACATAGGCAGCATATGTCTAGAATTGCTGACTATATAATTAATAATTCAGATAAAATATCTGGGTCGAGAGCTGACTGGCATAATATTTGGGTTAGGTTTTCTACGGACGGAGATTTCATATCCTCGTTAGCGTTAGCAGAAGCAGGTCTTCGGCGTTTCCCATGTGATGCCATTTTGCTTGCCGATGCGATTAATGCTGCTGGGCAGATTGGTGATTGGGCAACGGGCGACAGACTGGTGGAGCGGGCCGAGTCTCCTGATTATCGTGCGGATGAAGACTGGAGGCTGGCAGTTTACGTTGCAGACTACCTCTGCTCCAAGGCTCATGCCCAGGGACTTTCGGATAGGGTCTCGACCTACGAGAGGGCTTTGAGGTTTGTCCGCGAGGCAATCGATCGGCTGCCTCCAAACGACCATCTGATTAACAAAGAAGCGGAGATACTCATTGATTATGGAAAGGTGGACGAAGCTCGGGGGATACTTGAAGGGGCGATTTTCCGTAGAGATACCATTGCAGAAGGAGTTGCCGATCCAACACGCATTCCTGTTCCCCAGTGCTGCCTTACCTACTTGGAGAAAATTCTGGGCGATAGCTGCGAGTATGATACGATAATTAAGATCGCTGACGCGGGGATTCGGTTTCTGAAGATTGCGCAAACGTCTGTCAAGGTCCATTACTTTTTCTATCGAAAAGCCCTTGCGATGGATGGAAAGATCCATATGGCGTCTGGCGGTGCCCAGACAGCAAATCAGGATTACGTCCGGAACGCAATGCGTACTTATGCAATTGCCTATGCTCTCGCCGATCCCGATGAGATTCGCGATACGTGCAGAGCAAATTTTCTCGTACTTGGAGTATTGGGAGGAATTGACGACCTAAAGATCAACGCGTTCTGCTCAAGTGCGACAGATATCACCTCGCAGTAGAACGGCAATTTGAGTTAACTGGCCGTCCGCGTTTGCCGCGCGACGGCGCCGTCGCAAGTTCTGTGGTGGCGCCGTCGCGCTCCTGCTTCTATAGGGCGTGTATTCCAATGCCCTACAAACTATGTTCCCTCACACCTACCGTTAGATACACACAGAAGAAGAGGAAGGGGGACCATCGTGATTGAGCAATTTGTTGTATCGAAGCAGGACTGTGAAAAGCTGAGGGTTTGGGCGGACATTACGGACGGACCGGCACTGCTAATACAGTTATCTCAGCATGGGGACATCGGTGAGGACGCATTGATTGCCAAGCTTGCCGCCTCAGTTTACGAAAAAAACGTTAGAAATGGGATTCATCGGGCGGATTCCCATCGAAGGCACTTTGCGCATAGAAATTTCCCATATGCAGGGAGCCCCTCCGATGTTGAGCGCTTCAGAGATGAGCTCGAGGATAGTGCAGAGATCACGAACGAATTCTATGGTGTCGATTGTATCGACCTCACCGGGTGGGTCGGAGCGGACCCCTCCAAGGGAGGTTGGGATACGTTGGTGCATCATGTCCAGGCGCACCCCCACGTAGACTTCGTGTTCACAGCTCGTTGCTCCGAGAAGCGCCTCGCAGACCGGCTCGCGAATCTTATTAGCGTGTCCAGCGGAATTCCGGTCGAAGTGATTGCCCTACTTCCACCAAAACCCGTAATGCTTACAGAGGTCATCTTTCGTGGAGAGGGTACAGGCCCCGGCTTCGATGTCTTTGTCTCTTGGTTTGAAAATCTAGATGCGAGCTCCTTGGAGGTTAGCTATGCCATCTCGCGCGGCATCGCATCAAAGGCCCGTATGCTCGGAACCGACATCAATGACCCGAAAAGCGTCGAGGAGCTTCTTGACGAGTACGGCAACGCCGTCGTGGGGCTGTACAAGACGAGCAAGTTCGGGTTCTAGCGAGGTGATTGAGTTGACCGGAAACAGATTCGCGTCCGAGGGAGACATCGCAAGGAACAGCGTTTGCTGCAACGTAAGTGATGCCATCGAGCTTCTTGAAAGGAAAGGAGGATATGCAAGCCTCGTTGAGAATGAGGCAGACAAGCGTAGACTCGAGGGTCTCTGTCCCGACGGAGGGCTCGTCGTTGGCTCTCGCGCAAACGGATCCGTGCAGGTTGCGTCCGGGGACAGCCACTCGCTCATTGTCGGCTGCAGCGGAAGGGGAAAGACCCGGAGGGGAATCATCCCCATGGTCGAGACAATGATCCTCGCGGGACACAACCTCGTCGTCAACGATATGAAGGGCGAAATCGTCGAAGCCCTAGCCGGACTCCTGAAACTCATGGACTACAGCGTCTTTGTTGTCGACCTGCGCCACCCAGCATGCTCTCCCGACAAGTACAACCCTCTTTCCGCAGCGTGGAAGTCCTGGAACTCCGGGGATCGAGACGCCGCATCTCGAATGATTCGGAACCTCGCCTTCACCATCTTCTCCAATTCGGCTGAAGCCCACGGAGTCGATCCTTTCTGGGAAAACTCTGCCCAAGATTACTTCACTTCACTCTCTCTTGGCATGCTTGAGGCGAAGTGCGATCTCGAGGAGTTCACTCTTGAATCCGTTGCGGCAATGGATCGCGACTCGATGGGGTATTCGAGGGGCAGGGGGCCTCTGGACAAGTTCTTCTCCCACATGAAGGGAACTATTGCGTCGGCGGCGGCGGCTGGCACCCTCGGCGCCCCGGAGGAAACGAAGGCATCCATCCTCTCAGTATGGCGCCAAGACATGAGCATCTACAGCTCCCAAGAGGGCCTCATGAGCGTACTCTCTTACTCGAACTTCGATGCTTCCGTTCTTGCTGAGAAGCGAACGGCAATATTCTTGATCTCCCCTGACGAGCATTCAGAAATTGCACCAATCGCGGTAGCGATTCTGGGCCAGCTTATGACTCAGGCGATCGCGCTTGCCGAGGCAAGTGACGAGGCTCGTCGGCAACCCGTCGACTTTGTCCTCGATGAGTTTGGCAATCTCTCCAAGCGCATACCGAGTTTTGGAGAGGTTATCTCTGCCTGCCGCAGTCGTGGGATTAAGCTGCACCTCTGCGTGCAATCGGACGCCCAGCTTGAACACGTTTACGGAAGGGAGCTCAAAGGCGTCATCGTCGGAAACATATACAACCAAATGTTTCTTGGAACAAGGGACCCGGAATACCTCAAGCAGTTCAGCGAGCAACTCGGCGAGTACGTCTCCCCAGGTGGTAAGACGATGCCCAGGATGACGCGCGGCCAGCTGCAGCGCCTGGAGAAGCGCGCCAACGAAACTGAGGCCGTTGTCCTCATGGAGAACCTTGTCCCTTTCGTTGCAACTCTTCCCGACTACGAGTCAATCTGTCCGCTTTCCTCAAAGGTCGGCTGTGAGACGAAAAACGCGAAGGCAAGCCGTCTCCCCCCGATCCCTCGGCGCGTGTTCGACATGAAGTCTCATGTCGAATCTTGGGAGAGCGAGAAGATGAAGCAGCTCGCGGAAACATGCATCCAAGAAAGGAAGGCCGCCAGGAACAGGGAGTCCGCGAAATCAGTCGAGGAGCTCCTTCAGTCCATTGGCATAGATTTGGACGACAGCAACGAAGAGTGAGCGGGAGGAACATCATGACACTCCAAAACGGCACCGCCATAGATGTAGCTAGCGCTTTCCTTCGGGAGCGAGTCATTTTTCTGGCAGGAGCAATCGACGACTCTCTCGCAAACAAGGTTGTTTCCCAGATTCTTCTGCTCGCAGCGGACTCGGACTCGGACATCACTGTTTACATCAATTCCCCCGGCGGTAGCGTCTCCGCAGGACTGGCGGTCTTCGACACGATTCAGCACGTGCCGTGTGACGTCAGGACCATCGGTATCGGCATGTGTGCCAGCATGGGGGCATTTCTTCTCTGCTCCGGCACTCCAGGGAAGCGAGCCGTCCTCCCGAACACCCAAGTCCTGATTCACCAGCCCATCGGAGGAGCGTCGGGACAGGCTACCGACATCGCGATAGCGGCCCAGCACATCCTCGAGGCCCGCGAACGCATCAACAGAATCATGGCGGAGAGGACGGGAAACTCGCAAGAGACGATCTCGAGAGACATGGAGCGCGACCACTGGATGTGGGGTGCCGAAGCGGTTGAATATGGAGTCGCGGATAGGGTAATCGAGCCGGATCGCCTATGCTGAGAGGCGAAATCAAAACAGTTCGTCCGCAATCGCCAATCCACAGTAAACACTTCTCCGACAAGATTCGAAAGGTGATGACATTATGGAATCGATTCATGAGGGAGCGACTGGATTCTCCGCGATTTCAGAAGACGGCGAAATCCTGCAGTGCACTCCCATGTTCCGCTGCGGCAAGCCCTGGACAAGCGGGGACGTCATAGTCTACACAGACGGATCGCTTGACGACGAGGGAAATACGAGGGTATTTGCATCGAAATTCAATCCCGACGAACTTGTGGGGGATGCCGAGTATGCCGCCCTCTCCCTAGAGCCCCTGGAGGAGCAGGACTGGGAGGCCGTTGAGCTTATCTTGGATTTGATGCAAAGTCTTACTCTCACCGGTATGGAGAAGGACGAGATGAGCGGCGTTATCGCTGGAATCATGAGTCGCGGACCAGAGTTCGTCAGGAAGACGATTCGCTCCTTATCAGATGATACGGATGACCGAGGCACTGTAGGATAAGAATCAGAGAAATGCACTTGTGACACGCCCGTACCCTGATCGAGACGTCAGGGTGCGGGCTTTCCTCTTGCCCGCCTTACTGGAAGGACGGGCAGATGGATGGCTTGCAGGACGAGACGAAGCAGGTCAACGAGGGCGCGGCGCAGCAGGCGCAGGGCGCGCCGGCGCAGGTGAGCGGGGACGATGGCGCCGCCGCGACCCCCAAGGTCGACGACGGCGCCGCCAAGGCGCGCGAGGACTACGAGGCGGCGCTCAAGGAGCGTGACGCGCGGATCGCGGAGCTCGAGGGCGAGATCGCGGAGGCCGCGAAGACCGCCGAGGGCGCGGAGGCCCTGCGCAAGGAGATGGACGAGCTCCGCCGCAGGGGCGACGAGGAGCGCGTCGGATTCGAGCTGCAGCTCGCGGGCGCGCGCAACGTCAAGGCCGCCCGCGCGCTTCTCGCCGACCACGACAACGACATCGAGAAGCTCAAGGCCGCGGAGCCCTGGCTCTTCTCGGCGCCCGCCGCCCCGGCGCCGGCCGGCGCGACGGGGCTGCCGAGCGCGGGCGCCGCCGGGGCCGACGAGTCCACGCAGATGAGCCGCTGGCGCAGGATCGCCGGCCTTCCCGAGAGCGAGGAGTAGCAGATGGCAAACAGCATCGCCTACACCAAGAACTACACCGCCGTCCTGGACGAGGTCTACAAGAGGGCCGCGTGCTCGACGTGCCTGAACTCTCCGCGTCGCATGGCGCGCGCCGGGCGCAACGCCAAGGAGATTATGGTCCCGAAGATCGAGGTCACGGGCTTCGGCGACTACACCCGCAACGTGGGGTACAAGACCGGCTCGATCGCCTGCGAGTCTGAGACCAAGACGTTCAACTACGAGCGCGGCATCAAGCTGCTTGCGGACGTGATGGACGTCGAGGAAGCGAGCATGCTCGACTGCTTCTCCTCCAACGCGGAGGATACACTTTCTTGTTGAGTTATCGCGGACGGCATAGTATGAATGTATCGACCATGCAGCAAGAGGGGACAGCATGACTTTCTCCGAGGTACAACAAGAGGCCTTGGCGTTTCGAGACGCCCGAGATTGGCTGCAGTTTCACAACCCCAAAGATCTCGCTCTTTCGATTTCTCTCGAGGCGGCGGAGCTCCTCGAGTGCTTCCAGTGGAGTGGGGACAATCTCAGCCCCGAGGGCTCTAGGGCTCGAGTGTGCGAAGAGCTTGCAGACGTGATGATGTACTGTATCTACCTTGCCGATGTCGAGGGGATTGACATACCTTCGGCACTCCACGACAAGATAAGGCGTAATGCCGAACACTATCCCGTCGAAAAGTCGGTAGGCTCACCTAAGAAGTACACCGAGCTTTAGGCTTCAAATTGAAAGTACTTCCTCAGTCGATTGCGCAGCACGGGATTCTTCACGTAGATGTGGGTGCCATAGATGCCGCGGGTTAGCAGTACGTAGTAGATGTTTTTGATGTACTGATCCAGCTCGCTATCCGATGCGGTATTCTTCCCATTTCGATCGTAGTAGCTGTTCTTGTTGGCTCCGATCTCTTTCGACTGAGAGTCATAGTAGAGGTCATCGCCGATGAGAACATAGGTATAGCTAAGATCGTATCCCTGGATCGAGTGGATGCAACCAACCTCGTGAGCGGCCGAATCATCCGTCATTCCTATGCCGACCCAATTGTCATAGGTGCGATTCCACCGGAGCCGCACTTCATCGATCTCGATGTCATATGCGTTGGCATCATTCTTAGAAAGCCACTTCCATGCATAGCCGGCGACCATTCGGCTGAGCTCGTGCTCGTGATATGTTGACTCAAAACTGCTGTAGAAGCTCTCAATCGTGTCGTGAAATACCAGCTCGTAGCCCTCAAACCGTGTTGGTGTGGGGTTGTGGTTCATAAGGATGTCCGCGATGTAGTCGAGATATGCCTTCCCGCCCTTGACGCGCATCTGCGTGTCCAGTCTTATGGGGTTCTTCATTGCTGGTCCCAAGGCGGCCCGTATGTCGTTCTCCAGAACGCAGGACGGCCCAACGGTCTGCAGAGGATCATAGAAGAAAATCGGCAGCTTAGTTACATTTAGCAGCCACTCCACTTGGTTTGTCTCTTTGGGAAGACCGAGAATCTGACTGGTTTTGTCGAAATTCCCGTATTGGGTTCCGAGGTTTACCCGGCGCTTCAGTCGATGGGCCTCGTCTACGAGCACGATGTCAAAGCTCTTCTCGCCGTTCGAAGAATAGCCGTACTTTGATTTTACGAGGTCAAGTGGTCCGACGACATCATCTTCCGAGAGCCCACTCACCGTTTTTAGGGCGCTCCGAAGCG
The DNA here is from genome assembly GCF_002159495.1 of Olsenella sp. An293. Lineage (GTDB taxonomy): Bacteria > Actinomycetota > Coriobacteriia > Coriobacteriales > Atopobiaceae > Thermophilibacter. The sequence goes on along the minus strand of NZ_NFIT01000015.1, from coordinate 49,629 downwards.
TGTTTCTCAGAGATGTGACCGGCTCAAGGAGGCGGATGTTCATTCCCTTGTAATCGGGGTTGTCCTTGAGTTGCTTGAGGAGGTAGATTGCAAGAATGGTCTTTCCTGTGCCGGGCATGCCCTCCACCACTACGGGACGCGCGTTCTCAAGCCCTGCCTCGATTGCCATCTGAATCTCGTCAATTGCGACTCGCTGGTCTGGGGTCAGCCCCTTGAATGGCGAGTACTTGAAGACCTCTGACTCCTCAATCTCATCGATGGTGTGCTGCGCTAGTTCAACTTTTCGGAGCTCCTCCCAAAGGTCCTTGAACATCTCCGCGTATTGGGACTTGCAGAAGTAGTTCGTATCGGTCATTCCGTCGTTCTTGTTGGTGAGGCGGTACTTGCCATCTGCGTGCATGAGGCCAATGAGCCTGTGCTCGTAGTCGGTGATGACGGAGCTATTGAACTCAGCGTTGTAGATCAAGTTGATGGTCGTGAAGTCCTTCCGCTCCTCGTTTGCCCCGTGTTGGTTCATCCTGTTGGCGGCACTGGTTGTCTGCCCAACATAGGCGGTGGTCTCATTTGCCAAGATGTAGACGAGGGGCCAGTTGGTGATTACGCCTTCCTTGAAGTCAACATCGACAAGCTCTTGGTGTTGTCCGTAGACAAAGTCGGTGCTCGAGATGTAGAAGGGGGAACCTTTGGGCTTCTCTGCAGAGATATGAGTGGGAACTTCAATCATGTTGGTTCCGTCCCTTGCGGTTGTCCAACGGGCTGCTTGCGAGCTCAGTACAGCTATTCTATCCGTTACCCTAGAGGTATTGAATTCTCTACTGCATGCCTTATTCGCAACTTCGGGCCCATAGGTCTTCCCATGGACAAGCGGGAGGACCTCTACGCCAACTACTGGCGCAAGATCGAGGAGACGCTCGGGGCGGACAGCTACGACGAGGTCATGCACAACTGGCTCACGGTCGTCAATGCCCCTGCCAGCATCGCCGCTTGAGACGTTTATCCTCTCTTCAAGCGTAACATCGCGGACAACGGCTACGACAAGCCTAAACAGATGGCGGACCTTCTCAAGGAGCTCCACATTCAAGTGGGGCCTCTGCTTGCTTTCCACGCTCGAGAACAGCTGGCACGTGAAAGATCCGCTGGACTTCTCGGGCGGGACCTTCACCAATGCGCCCACCCTCTTCGTTGCCGGTCATCACACGTTTATCGCCAGCGGTCCGGGATATAGGCGTTTCGATTCTTCCAGAGGAGACTCGTGCGTTAGCATGCTGTGGAATGGGCGGGATTGCCTCGGCGGCAGATTGAGATAGTCCACCGCTTCGTGGCGTCTCCAACATTTTCCGGAATGCATGGAACGCGTTGATGCGCGACGAATAAAGGAGCCGGGTCATGATCAATCGAGCTCGTCTAAATGAAGTGCTCGTAGAGTACAAGAGGAACTTTGTTGCCCGCCAGTGGGGCGAGGAGAAGTACAAGTGGGAGGCCGTGAAGCACTTCCAGGACAACTGGGACGTGAATGCCGACGACTTCGCGGGCATGCTCGAGCGCTCCCTCGCAAAGACCTACAACCTTCTCGCTTCCATGAACAACTTTCCGGCAAGGATGCTCGTGTACTTTGCGAAAGCCGCTCCAGAGGAGGTTCGCTCCCTGTTCATCGCTCTGTTTGATGAGAGCGGTGACTACTACGGGCGCATCAATGCGTTCAAACAGGGCTTCGCAACTCTGCTCGAGAGGTACGGCAATGGTGCTGGCCAGCATTATCAGACTGAGAACGCTATCACCACATACCTCTGGTTGCGCTATCCAGATAGGTACTACATCTACAAGTTTGGCGAGGTGAAGAATGCGGCGGTAGAGCTTGAGGCAAGCTATAGCTTCAAGAAGGGTGCCTATGCAGATAACATTCGAAATCACCTGGCGTTTTACGATGAGGTGTGCGTTGAGCTCAAGAAGGACGATGAGCTCGTAAGGCTGCTGGGCTCCCAGATTACACCCGAATGCTACCCAGATCCCGAGCTGCGTACGCTCACTATCGACGTGTGCTTCTACATCAGCCGGTACATCTCCGGCAAGCAGGGGATTGCTGCAAGCGATTGGTTCCCCGCAATGGCCGAGTACGATCCAGGGCTATCCGCAGAAGACTGGCTGTCGCTGCTGGGGGACGAAACGGTCTTCACCGAGAGTAGTCTGGAGATAGTGAAGCGCCTCAAGGACTATGGTGGGGCCGCGACCTGCACCCAGCTTGCGGTGAAGTACGGAGGCACCAAGAACTTCTATAACTCAGGTTCCTCGGCGCTTGCAAAGAGGGTGGCGGAGAAAGCTGGTTGCCCAGTTATTGGGCGAGATGCGGGTAGCCCTATGTGGTGGCCTGTCCTCTACGTTGGTCGCCCGGCGGGCAAGGATGAAGACGGGTCCAATACATGGAAGCTGCGCGACGAGTTGTCGGATGCAATTGACCGCTTTGATATGTCTCACGTGGCGCTCTACGCGTCAGACTCTGATGGCGAGGACTCCCATGGCTACTGGTGGCTCAACGCCAACCCCAAGATCTGGAGCTTCTCCGACATTGCCGTCGGCGAGGTCCAGTCATACACCCTCTACAACGAGAACGGCAACAAGCGTCGCATTTTCCAGAACTTCCTTGACGCAAAAGCCGGAGACATGGTCATTGGCTACGAGTCAAACCCCGTGAAGCAGATCGTTGCCATTGCCAAGATAACCTCAGAACAAGACGGCGAGCGGCTCTGCTTCGAGAAGGTCGAGGGGCTTGCTACGCCCATTGACTACCAGACGCTGCGCGAATGCCCCGAACTCGAGAAGATGGAGTACTTTGTCAGCCCGCAGGGAAGCCTCTTCAAACTGACTCCTGGCGAGTATGACTTCATTCTCGACCTCATCCGAGAGGAGAATCCTCTTTCTGAGGAGAGGGCGGCTGAGCGCTACGGTCGGGAGGACTTCCTCAAGGACGTCTATATGACCGAGGAACGATACGACAGGCTCTCCTCGGTGCTTCGCAACAAGAAGAACGTCATCCTGCAGGGCGCCCCCGGCGTGGGGAAGACCTTTGCTGCCACCCGACTCGCCTGGTCGCTTATGGGCGAAAAGGACAATGGTCGCATCGAGTTCGTCCAGTTCCACCAGAACTACTCCTACGAGGACTTCATGATGGGCTATAAGCCCCAGGGTGATACCTTCGAGCTGAAGTACGGCGTGTTCTACCGCTTCTGCCAGAAGGCGGCCAATCAGCCCGACAAGGAGTTCCTCTTCATCATCGACGAGATCAATCGCGGCAATATGTCAAAGATATTCGGCGAGCTTTTGATGCTCATAGAACGGGACTATCGTGGACATAAGGTGACGCTCGCATACAACGGACTGCCTTTCAGCGTGCCTCCCAACCTCTATATCATTGGCATGATGAACACAGCCGATCGCTCGCTGGCGATGATTGATTATGCCCTTCGCCGTAGGTTCAGCTTCTTCGAGATGGAACCGGGATTCGACTCTAGGGGCTTCATTGCGTATCAAAAGTCGCTCAAGAGCGACACGCTCGATGAGCTAGTGGCGAAGGTCAAGGAGCTGAACGCTGAGATAGCCCGCGATAAGTCGCTCGGACGAGGCTTCTGCATCGGGCACAGCTATTTCTGCGGGCGCGATAGCGCTTCTGACGAGTGGCTTCGCGAGGTTGTTGACTATGACATCCTCCCGATGCTATCCGAGTACTGGTTCGATGACGAGGCCAAGGTTACGCGCTGGGAGAACGTCCTCCACGGGGTATTCCAGCAATGATCAAGGACAAGAGCATTTTCATCAAGAACATCTACTACATGCTCTCCTATGCGTTCCAGGATCTACGCCCCGATCGCGAGGATGACGTTGCGGGCGAAGACTTCGAGCGGATCCACGACCTGTTCTCCTCGATATTAGCGAAGGGCATCGCACGCCAGCTCAAGCAGGGCTTGCATCGCGAGTACCTGAGCCGGACTGAGGACCTCATGGCGCTGCGGGGGAAGATTGACCTGCCGGGTACGATGAGGAGCCGCCTCGCTCGCAGGCAGGCCGTCTCGTGTGAGTATGACGAGCTGTCCGAAGACAACCTGATGAACCGAGTCCTCAAGACGACGGCAATGATGCTGTTGCGTCACGGGGATGTGAGCACGGCTCATCGTGACGAGCTGAAAAGACCCATGCCGTTCCTTGCCGGCGTGGAGGAGATTGATCCTGCCGATATTCGATGGTCGTCCATTCGCTATACGCGTAATACGCAGAGCTATCGCATGTTGATGTCGGTGTGTCAGCTGGTACTCCAAGGAATGCTGCTCACGAACGAGCGCGGCGAGATGCGGCTTATGACCTATATCAAGCCCGAGTATATGGAACGGCTCTACGAGAAGTTCATTCTTGAGTATTACGCCGCCGAGTGTCGCGTAGCCAAGGCCAGCTCTCCGCAGATTAAATGGGCGTTGGACGATGGCTTTGGAACGATGCTTCCTGTGATGCAAAGCGACATCGTGCTTAGCCGGGATAGCCGTGTCCTCATCATCGATGCAAAGTACTACACGCACTCGATGCATGTAAACTGGGATGTTCGTCGCATCCATTCGGGCAATTTGTATCAGATCTTCACCTACGTGAAGAACAAGGAGGCAGAGCTTGCCCGCACGGGGGCGTCGCATAAGGTCTCCGGGATGCTGCTCTATGCCAAGACCGACGAGGATATCCAGCCTGACGGAACTTACCAGATGAGCGGAAACCAGATAAGCGTGAAGACGCTTGACCTCAATCAGCCGTTCGATGTCATTCGGGCCCAGCTCGACGCTATTGCCGAAGAGCATTTCCTCTAGGGGGTGTATCGGACCATGGATAAGATGCGTGAGCTGACAGCCATCATCAACGAGCTCTACGCGCTGACGGCCAGGCTCGAGAAGATGTATCCTGGCAGGCACTTCACGCCGGACGGTCATTTGGTGGGGAGTATCGGTGAGGTGTTTGCCGCCGAACGATACGGCATCAGTCTGTTTACCGCTGGGTGCGAGACTCATGACGGCAAAGCTCCCGATGGCCGCCTTGTGCAGATAAAGGCGACTCAGCGGCGTTCGGTTGGGATCTACGAGGAGCCTGAGTATCTTCTAGTGTTCAGCATCGATGCCGAGGGATGCCTGAGTGAGGTCTACAACGGTCCTGGAAAGCCGGTCTGGCAGCTCTTTGCCGGCAAGAAGCGTTCGAAGACCGGACAGTATCAAGTTTCTCTTGCTAGGTTGAGGGAGCTCAACGAGAGGGTGTCGCCCAGGAACAGGATTCCAATCCTATAGAGCTTGCACTCGCATCATTCCATAGGGAGATTTGGGCTGGTGAGAGCTTGAGAGCATAGGGCATGGAGAGGTTCATCCATCAGCTTGAGAATTCGAATGGAGCGGATGGCTTTCTGGCGTTGTGACATTGCACGTGGAGTAGGAGGCGGCGAGTGAAGATGCGGCGGCTGTCTCCGCTTATACTGCGGAACAGCCGCCGCGCTTGTCAGTCGTGCGACCTGGCTACTTCGTCAGATATGCCAGCGTCACTGCGTTCTCGGCGGAGGTGTAGCTGAAGGCGCCCTTGCCTACCTTCTGCGGGTCATAGTCGGACTGTTGAATGACGCCGCAGTACTGGACGACGGCAGACTTGAACGCGTCGGTCTCGATGAAGCAATACGGATCGGTCTTCCAAACTACCTCGTCGGTCTTCTCGTCAACTTCGATGAGGGCCCTGAGTCCGTAGATAAGCGGGTAGATGAAGCCATCGGGTACGGGCTTGTCAGCCTTGCGACCGAAGAACGGGGTCTTGTAGTCGTTGTTCTTGTTCATGAGGCTCTTGACGGCGCTGATCTTCCCGAAGGATCCGATGGTGTTGTAGCAGTCGGGGAAGATCTGGTAGATGCGGTCGAAAAGGGCGGGCAGATCCGTTGCCACTCTGAGAGCGCTGGCGACCTGGGAATCCCTCAGCTCGCGCTTCTGACCAAAAGACCTTGAGATCTTGTCGTTCCTGAGAAGCGTGAGGTACTTCTCCAGGCACTTCTCCTTGCCACTGTAGGTGAGAACTGCAGAGGGGGCGTCCAGAATCTTGTCGGGGCCATCCTGCACATATGTGGTCTTTGAGAGTGCGATCCAGGCAAGGGCAACGAGGCTACGGCTCTGGATGCTTCCGCCATCGTTGGTCTTCCAGCTGATCTGGCTCGCGAACTCCGGGTTCTTCTCGGCGAACAGCGCCTTGAAGGAGTCGAAGAGGCCCTCCTGGTTACCTTTCGTTCCCTGCGTGAGCTGTGCGTTGTTGTTTCGCGCGTCGCAAATCTCAAGGAGGGAGGAGCGGAAGCTGTCGACGCAAAGCTCGTCGTTGGGATTTGCCGGAAGGATGAGCTCGACGGGGATGAGGAAGTCGAGGAGGCCGACGCCCTGCTCGGCGAGCCCGTCCGCATCGTCGTGGATCGCCTTGATGTAGGACTCGATCTCATCACGACGATCCACCCAGACGTGCTTGAAGTCGTCCCAGATTGCCATGTCGCGTCGAGAGGGTGCTGGCGTTCCCGCAAACTTGGCCGCCTGGGAAAGGATGTACGCCCCGATGGCAAGCGTGTTGTGACCGCCGTCGAGGATGCCCTCGGTGCTGCGGTCGACGAACTCTAGGCGATAGCGGTTCCTGTCGAGCGCCTCGTACCACGAGGCTGCGACGAGGATACCCTTGGACTTGATGGGGAAGAGCTTGGACTTCTTTCCGACGCCCTCGTCCTTCTCGATGGACTCCTGGATGGCGCTCGTGACGCTCCCGAGACGGGAGTTCCTGGGGTTGGCGTCGAGGTCGAGCTGGTCGATCAGTCCGACGAGAAACTTGGGTGACATGAGCCCGATGACACGGGTGATGAGGCCGATTTGCTGCTCGAAACTCTGGGAAAGCCTGATGATGGTCGTGTTGCCGCTCTTCATGATGAACCCTTTCTGCGTTTGACTATCCAGCAAACGGTGCGAGGGTTGGAGAACTTCCCCGAGAGAAGAGAAAAGCCGGTCTCCCGGCCTCAGACAAATGGAATATACCTCACTCATGGCGTATTCTCGCTATGTCTGAGGATCTCCGATCCTCCACGCTCCGGCCACCCGTCCGGGTAGGCGAGGCTAGGATCTCTCGAAGTCGGGAGAAGATCAAGATCTGTCATAGAATTCACGGCGAACGATCCATGAGTGGAGTCGTCTTGTCCGCGAGCGTGTATAGCTACCCTTCTTGCGTGTCATGACTGTCCGTTGGTCGTATATGACAATTACGGCATGCCTTCGACCTCACGCCGCATTTTCTACCTCATCTCGAGACTATCGCGCTAGTCTAGCTTGCAAATGAACTGCAGATTAGCCAACTGAATTGAGTGCTCAAAGAGGAGTCCACATGGGAATCTTTGATGATTTCGTCAGAAATGCGGCTGAGGTAGCCAACAGCGCTGCTGGAGCGATAAGCCATGCCGCCGATGATGCCGGCAAAGCGCTTAAGGAGAAGGCGGACGAGGTCGGTGGGGCAGTCTCCGATGCCGCAAACGCGGCAGGAGAGGCGATTGGTGCTGCGGCGAACGATGCGGGAAACGCCGTGGCGGACTATGCTGGCGTCGCACAAGAGGCGGTGTTGGCAACGGCAGGCTCAGCCGCAGCGGCCGTCTCGGAAGCCGCGGGCGCCGCCGTCTCGATGGGCGCCGGGGCAGCGGGCGCTGTTGCGGACACCGTGGGTGCGGCAGCGACGATTGTTGGTAGCGCAGTATCGGGTGCCGCGTCTGCGGTCGAGACGTCTATGCGCGAGATGAGGGAGAAGGAAATCGCCTCCTATCATCAAAAAGTTCTGTCTGAGCTGGGCATGGGGGCTTCGCATTGGATGCTCGCCTTGGAGAAGGCGTTCGGCCCCTCCCCGACGGAGCTTACGGATTCTACGGCCGCTCAGGCAAAAGAGGCCTTCCCAATACCTCGGGAACAGCACGTGCTCTGGCTCGATGCAGAGTTTGACCTGCGGCCGAGCGGCATTGCGCTTACCGAATGCGGGGTCTTTATCAGGTCTGATGTCGACCCCCTCCAACTCGATGCGCTTGTTGGAGGGAAACAGCCTGAGGTTGCATCTCTGAGGTATGTGCGGTGGGAATACTTTGATCCTCGAGAGTTCTCATCAGAGACTGAGGACAGCATCGTTCTTCGCGTTGCGGAGGGGCATTTCGAGGCGTTTGTCCGTGCTTGCGACGAGCTTTCGGATGGTCAGGGCTATGCCGAAGGAGAGTCAGGAAATATAACTACCTTCATAGCAGGGGATGCATCTGCACCTGTGGTGGATGCCGGAATCGCTCTTGCCGAGCGACTCTCTGCTGACGAAGCGGTCCTTCTGGAGAAGAAGGCTGCTGTCAACCTTGAGGCAGGCCACGGGGAGATGGCGGAGAAGGCGAATCATGTTGCCGACCTTCTCCACGGGAAGCGAGCTGAGTGGTGCGGTCCAAAAAACGAAAAGAATGGTCCGGACCGAGTAATTCACCAGAAGGGTGGCGACGTCCTAATTCAGACGAAGTACTACAGCAAATGGAGAGGGGCGCTCGAGTCCGGGTTCGACCCCAAGACGGGCCAGTACCGCTACATGCATGACGGAGCTCCGATGCAGCTCGAAGTTCCCAGCGATCAGTACGATCAGGTGCTGGAGGGGTTTCGCATCAAGATTCGCCAGGGTAAGGTGCCCGGAGTCTCCGACCCAAACGATGCTGAGAAGATCGTGCGAAAGGGCCGTCTTACGTATGCCCAGGCGAAGAATCTCACGAAAGCAGGCAACATCGATTCGCTCAAGTACGATGCCTCGACGGGCGTCATCACCTGCTCTTGCGCAATGGGCATCACCTTTGTGACAACTGCCTTCCTTACGTGGAGCCAGACGAAGGATGTGGGGCGCGCGGTTCAGTCAGGCGTGGCGGCTGGTGTCCAGGTCTTCGGACTTGCCTTTGCCCAGCATATGCTCATCTCTCAGATTGCGCGGACAAGCTTTGCCAAGTCCCTTGCCGCTCCGAGCGAGCAACTGGTCGGGAGACTCAGCTCGTCAGCAACGCGGACCATCGCCAATGGGCTTCGGGCGATTTCAGGTCAGAGTACGCAAATTGCCGGCGCTGCTGCCACGAAGAGTTTGGCGCGCATGGCGAGGAGCAACGCACTTTCTGCGGCAGTTACCATGGCGGTCTTCTCGGTCCCCGAGACGTACAGGCTTGTTTCTCGGAAGATTTCTGGTGCACAGTACACAAAGAACATCGCCTCCTTGGCGGGATCAGTTGCGGGAGGAATCGGAGGGACCGTTGCCGCCGGCGTGGCCGCAGCAAAGGTGGGCGGAGCCATTGGTACGCCGGTTGCACCGGGAGTGGGGACTGCTGTCGGCATAGTTGGCGGGTTTGTGGGTGGTGCCGTAGGATCCCTTGCCGTTGGAACGGTGGGCGGGATTCTTCACGAGGACGATGCGGAGACCATGGGTCGTCTGCTTAATGCCGTTGTTTCCTGCTTGGCGGTGGAGTATATGCTGAGCGAGTCTGAGATTGACCTGCTGGTGGAGAAGCTCAACGAGGTTCCTCAGGACGACCTGAAGACGGTGTTTGAGGACGCGATGGGTGCTGACCAACAGGAGGACGTACTCCGCGCGTTCCTCGGTCCGATCTTTGATGAGATAGTGGCAAAGCGACCGTGTTTCATTCTTCCTTCGTACGAGGAGATTTTCAAGACCTTGGCTGTTGTCTCTGCTTCGGAGGACGGAAATGACGGAGACGCCGTAATGATGACCTCGTGATGACTTGCTGAAAGGCGACGAGCAATGGGGGAAGGACGCGCGCATACGAATCAGCGCCCAGCGCAGATCGTCGAGCCGACCGACGACGAGAAGGCTGCTGCAATTGCCGCCCGGACGTTCTGGCGCTGCTTCTCCAAGGACAGCACTGCTCTCGGGGCTCGAATGCCTCCCATTTCTTGGACACGGAAATAGAAGCCCGAGAGATGGGAGGCCTTCCATGTCCATCGACCTGCGATGCAGGCACGACCGATCACTCAGGGGGGCTGGCCGCCTGGATGTTCGACGCGGGCCGGGGGGCGGACCGCTGCTCTCCGAGGTCAGGGCGGGGTGCCTGGCCAAGGTGGAGAATCCCGACCTGAGGTCGCTCTTCTGGGACGGGTTCTACGAGTACTGCGGCGAGCGGCAGGACTTTGTAAACGCGTATTCCGATCCGTCGAACAGGGCTGAGAACAGAAGCTGGTATGCGACGTTTGGCCTGGGCATTCGAGATGTCCACTCCACGGCGTACTTCGCCCAGCGAGATGGTTGGGTTGGGGTGAACCTTTGGATCACCGACGTGGCGCTGTATGAGGGGCTGCTTGCGCGCCGCGATAAGGTCGAGGCGATGCTCGGCAGTCTTGGCGGCTCAATTCTCTGGCGAGAGCCGAGCGAGAAGAACCGTGAGCTTGTGGTACGGCTGGACACCGATCTTGCGTCGGAGCACTGGGACGAGCTATACGCGTGGCTCGTGGCGGGGCTGCTGAGGATGCGTGCGGTGGCGGGGCTGCTACGGGATTCCGGAAGCCTCTGAGCACAAGAAAGGCCCGACTCATCGGGCCGCTCAGCGCTCCGGCTCCGACGCGAGCGCGATGTTGCTGCGGTCCGCGAGTCCGGCGAACCCCGGTCCCAGCCAGGCGCCCGACTCCCCGGGTCCGAGCACGAGCGGCATGCGGTTGTGCACCAGAGCGACGCTGGCGTTGGGCGCGGTGGTGACGACGGAGAACCGGTCGCCTTCGTGTACGGCGGCGAGCAGAAACGCCCTGGCGCCGGGGAGGCGGAACAGGTACTGCCGCTTCACGGGCCTGCCGGTCTTCTCGCTGGTGACCTTCTCCGTGGCGTGCGACTCGTGGAACGCCCGGATGGGCACGAGGCAGCGACCCTCCGCTATCGCCTTTGTCCACATGCCGCGCCCGTTCGGGCGCAGCTGCTCCAGGGCGGACTCGATGCGCGTATTGAAGACAGCGTTCGGCTTGCCATTGAGCTCGAAGCCCCACGTGAGCTGTGCGACGGCGAGGCCGCCGTCCTTTGGGATGTACACGGGCACGAGGCTGCCGGGCCGGGCGTCGAGCGTGGGGTCCGGGCGATCGACATAGCGAATGGCGTGGGTACCGGGAGTCGCGCGGGCGTCCAGCACGGCCTGCGCCTCCTCGGCGGTGAGCGGGCACATCCTCACGCACATCTCGGCCTCCCTTTGTCTTCGTTTTTCTCAGCATATCCACAGCGGGGGCGTTTTGTGCACTCCTTGTAGTGACAATACTTGCTTAACGGTGATAATATTAGCACTGTTAAGCTCAGCGAATAGGGAGGCCGCATGGTCTACGTCTGGGAGTTTGAGTTCTTTCCTGATGAGAGCGGAAATGGCATCAACGCATTTCCCTGTGGGGACTTTGGTTATGGGGCAACGTGTGGTGATGACCTTGTTGATGCGGTCGAGTACGCGGCCGATTTCCTAGGCTGCGCGGTTGAGGATCATCTCATCAGGGGCATTGAGCTGCCTCCGATGGAGTTCGGTCACAAGCCCGAGCACGGCGGGCAGATCATCGCGATCGCGGTGGAGCGTACCCTCGAGGACATCCCTGCCATGACGGCGGCTGACGCAGCGCGGGAGCTGGGCGTCTCTCGAGCGCGCGTTGCCCAGCTCTGCAAGGCGGGGCTGCTTGAGTCCTGGATGAGCGGGACTAATCGCATGGTTACGAGGGCCTCGGTCAATGCGCGACTGGTAGATGGGATTGCGAATCAGGTTGCCAAGATGCTCGGAGACGACGCCAAGAGCTACTACCTGCACGAGATTGCCGACGTTCTCTTCTCTAGGGGTATTCGCGATGTTTCCGATGCTGATTCCGACGAGGTCTGGACCGTCACCCAAGAGAACGTTGTGGGGGAGTGACGGGCGTTTGTGGCTTGGACGAGACGTTCTTCTCGGCAAGAAGCGAGGTGAGCCGTCTGACATAGTGGCACCATATCCTGTACAGGATTGGAGGACCGCATACAGGGCGTCTCCTACAGTGCGTTTCGCCGCGATCTGAGGGCGCATCTCGACAAGACCCGAGATGACACCGAGCCCGTCATGGTGACGAGCAAAGATCCGGACGCCAACGTCGTGGTCTTGAACGCTCGAGACTACGACAACCTCATCGAGAACCTCTACATCGCGCAGAACCGCTACCTCAGCGACAAGCTCATGAAGAGCCGTGATCAGTTCGCGTGCGGCGGCGTCTCCGTGCACGAGCTGATCGATGACGGGCAGGACGATGATTAAGGCCTGGTCGGAGCTTGCCTAAGAGGACTACCTCTGGTGGCAGGCCCATGACCGGAAGATGTTCAAACGCATCAACCAGCTCGTCAGGGACATCGAGCAAGACCCGTTCTCTGGCATCGGCAAGCCCGAGCCGCTTCGAGGGAATCTCTCCGGCATGTGGTCGAGGCGAATCGATCATACAAACCGCCTCGTCTACGAGGTTTCGGGTGATACGCTGATGCTTCACTCGGCAAAGGACCACTACGAGTGAGCGGTGCCTTCGGGCTACGTCCGAGCGCGAATTAAGGAGTCCCACCATGCCAACACTTCGCGACTGCGTTTACGGCCAGGCGGCGGCCGACGCGTTGGGCGTGCCGTACGAGTTTCGTCCGCGGGGCTCATTATGCTGCACGGACATGGTCGGCCACGGTAGCCACGACCAGCCGGCGGGCACGTGGAGTGACGACACGTCGATGGCGCTCGCAATCTGCGACAGCTACCGTGAGCTGGGGCGCATTGATGTCGACGACATCCGCGAGCGCTTCGTGCGGTGGTATCGCGAGGGTGCTTACACGGTCGACGGGCTCTTCGACATCGGCAACGCCACGCGCGAGGCGCTCGAGCGCGGGTGCGGCCTTGCGGGGGAGTGGGACAACGGCAACGGCTCGCTCATGCGCACGGTCCCGCTCGCGTTCACCGACGCCACCGACGACGAGGTGCGCGCCGTCTCCGCGATCACGCACGCGCACCCGACCTCGACGGAGGCGTGCGTCGCCATGGTGCATATCGCGCGGGACCTCATCGCCGGCGCGAGCCCGGCGGACGTGGCGGGCGACGTCGCCTGGCGTCCCGTGGACGAGATCGGCTCCGGCGGCTTCGTGCGCGACACGTTCGACGCCGCGCTCTGGTGCCTCGCCACCACGTCGAGCTACGCCGAGTGCGCGCTCGCCGCGGTGAACCTCGGGGACGACACGGACACCACGGCCGCCGTCGCCGGCGCGCTCGCCGGCATCGTCTACGGCATCGAGGGGATCCCGGCCGAGTGGCTCGATACGCTACGGGGCACAGACGTCATCGAGGGCTGCCTGTTCTGAGGCGGAGCTTTAGAGGCTCACGTCGGGCGCCTCAAGCCGCAGCGTCCTTCTCGCCGCGCACGGGTACACTTTTCTCATCGCGGTCGCGTTGTCTCGTCGTGCGAAAGGTCTGCCATGGGCTGTCTGAGCGTGCTGTTCAACCTCATCTGGATCCTCACGGGCGGCTGGGTGACGGCGCTCGGCTTTCTCATCGTCGGCGTGATCTGCCACGTCACGATCGTGGGCATCCCCATCGGGCGGCAGGCGTTCAAGATGGCGAGCCTCACCCTGGCGCCGTTTGGCAAGGAGATCGTCTACGGCGGAGGCGCGCCCTCGGTGGCGGCCAACGTCGTCTGGCTGCTCCTGGGCGGCTGGTGGTCAGCCCTGTGCTACCTCATCGAGGGCGCTATCTACTGCGTGACCGTCATCGGCATCCCATTTGGCCTGCAGCTCTTCAAGATGGCCAAGCTCACGCTGTGGCCGTTTGGCGCCGAGGTGCGGTAGGGCGAGGCCGGGGCGCAGCCCTGCATCCCGCGCTCGCCGAGTGACGTCGCGCCCTACGCCGAGCGACGCCAAGCCCCCGCGTTCTTCTCGCCCTGTGCTGGGTAGGGTAGGGGCAACCCATATTCGTATCAGCACAGAAGGGAACGCCATGCTGCTCAAGGGAAAGACCGCCGTCGTCACCGGAGGCTCGCGCGGGATCGGCCTCGCCATCGTCAAGCGCTTCCTGGAGGAGGGTGCCAACGTGGCACTCTGCGGGAGCCGCGAGGAGACCGCGCAGAAGGCCCTCGACGGAATCCTTGCCGAGAACCCGGACGCCCCCGTGATGGCCATCTGGCCGAGCGTCGCCGACGAGGCGGAGCTCGAGGCCGCCTTCCGCCAGGTGGCGGAGCGCTTTGGAGGGCTCGACGTCGTGTGCAACAACGCCGGCATCTCCCAGTCCACGCCGCTCGACGCCTACACGCCCGAGGAGTTCGACAAGATCATCGACATCAACGTCAAGGGCGTGCTCAACGGCTGCCAGGCGGCGTCGCGCGTGCTCGGCGAGGGCGGCGTCATCATCAACACGAGCTCCATGGTGAGCAAGATGGGCCAGCCCTCCGGCGTGGCCTATCCCATGTCCAAGTTCGCGGTGAACGGCATCACGATCTCGCTCGCGCGCGAGCTGGGGCCGCGCGGCATCCGCGTGAACGCCGTCGCGCCGGGCGTCACGGCCACGGACATGGTGGCGAGCCTGCCCGAGGAGATGATCGCCCCGATTGCAGCCGGCATCCCGCTGCGTCGCGTGGGCCAGCCCGAGGACGTGGCCAACGCCTTCGTCTACCTGGCGAGCGACCTCGCGTCCTACGTGACGGGCGAGGTCCTGGCCGTCGATGGTGGCATGACGGTGTAGGCGCCGGCCGACAGGGCGCGCTGGCCTCGGGGGCTCGGGGCCGGCGCGCCACGGCCTACTCGTACATCTCCTCCAGCCCGATAAGCACTGTCCGCTTGTCGCCGACCGACTCAAACCCAGAGCGCGAGAAGAACCCGTACCGGTGGCACAGAAGCCCCGTCCGCTGCACCTGCTTGATCTCCTCGTCGATCATTCGCTGAGTGACGGGTGTGGAGCGGAACTTCGCCTCGTAGAACGTGTAGCCCATCGGGTCTCTGGTGACCACGACGAACTCTCCGTTTGTCCTCGTTGCCGGGTCGTCGTAGGAGTACGTGCCAATCAGGTCGAAGGGCGGCTCGATGTTGCCCGCACGGTTCTGCCTCACGAGGTGCTGGCGGCACACCTCCTCGAAGGCATGCGGGACAAACTGCTGCTCAAAGTCATCGTTCACGTAGCGGTCGTAGAAGGTTCCGGGGTCGAGCACGCTGCGCTGCGAGAGATACCGGAAGACGTAGCGATAGTAGAACCTCGTGAGCCCGTCGCAAATGACGTAGGATGTTCGCTTCTTGTTCGTTGGGTCGTTGATGGGCGCGCGCCGGTCGACGAGCTGCATCTCAATCAGCTTGTTGAGCACGTTCACGAGCGTGGCGCCGCTTGAGATGTGGGACTGGCTGAGGATGTCCTTGTAGCGCGTGTGTCCATCTGCAAGGGCGAGAAAGACCTCGTGCGCGTTGCTGATCTTGGAGACCTCGGAGAGCAGGTAGGCGGGAACCTCGTCCTCGAGGCGCGCGTCTGGCTGGAGAACGAGGTTGATGAGGTTCTCGCGCACGGATCTGCCGCGCTCGATGAGGCGGTTGTAGTACGGAATCCCTCCGAACACGCTGTACAGCCGCACTTTGTCCGCGCACGGGCTCTCGGGGTAGAACTGCGAAGACTCTAGGTAGTCCATCGGTTGAAGGTTGATCTTGAGGTCGACGCGCCCATAGAGGGGGTTATCCTGCTCGAGCAGGGACTTCATGACCTCGACGCATGAGCCGCAGAGCACGAGGGAGAGTTTCGAGCGGTCTCGATACTCATCGAGAAGAACCTGCAGGATGCTATCCATCCCCCTCACGACGTCGTGCAGGTAGGGGTACTCGTCGATGGCGAGTACGATCTTCTCGCTAAGCGCGCGTTCGAGGACGAACCGAAGCGCCGCCTCTATGCTGGCGAAGGCGAGCGGGGGCATGTCGAAGGTGCTGCCGATGACCTCGGACAGACTGCTCGCGTTGTTCTCTGCCGTGGTCTGGCGGCACTCGTAATAGATGGTTCGCGTGCCAGCGGTCTGAGCCTGGCGCATCGTGTGGAGGATGAGCTCGCTCTTGCCGACGCGGCGCCTGCCGTAGATGAGCGTTGCGTTTTGGGCGGGGGAGGAGAACTGCTTGATGAGCTTTGCCTGCTCGCGCTCGCGTCCGATGAACTCCATTTCGCTCACCTCATTTTACTCAAAAAAGTTGAGTCAAAAAAACTGAGTAAAGTGTAGCAGTTTGGGGAGCGCAAGAGGTGATCCGAATGCGTTTAGGTGTACTGGCTCATGGGGACCAGCGTATGTCGCACCCTACACGGGGTGCGTGGGCGAGGTCGGCAATGAGCGCGTGAAGCCAACACAGCCGAGGGGCTCTTCCTGGTGAGTGGGGCGGCGATCGATGGCCTTGGCCTCCATTTGCAATCATCCAACATGTCGAGGGTGGACATGTCACTGCTCCTGTCGAAAGCCGCATCTTCCCGTTCTTCTCGACGTGTTTGCGGGAGGTTGAGGCAGGAGAGGTGCAGCGCCATATCGCGGCGAGCTGGCCTGCCTCACGCCACGCCCGCCCCGCCGACGCCGCGCAGGTCCTTGAGCGCCGGCCCGCATACGAAGGCGTCCAGCTCCCGCCAGCGATCCCGTGCCTCGTCCGAGAGCGCAAGGTCGCCAAAGCCGATGAGCCTCCGCAAGTGCCCGTGTGCCCGCGCCAGCGCGTAGTCGCGCGCCTTGTAGCTCACGTTGCCGCTGCGCAGGACCTGGCATGCCTGTCCGATGACCGCGGCGGCCTCGGCCGATCCCCTCGATGCCGGCTCCCGTGCGATCGCCTCCTCGAACCCAGCCATCAACTCGCACGCGCGCATGCTCTTGCAGCGGTCCATGTTCCCTCCTCGTTTCGATTGAGGTGAGTATGCCCGCTCGTCTCAGCTCGCATGTGGCTGTGACGGTTCTGTAAGTCACTTCCGACAAACCCTGCACCCGCGCGTTCTTCTCGCCCGCGCATCACCATGCTTCCCCGGACAAAGCCCGCCCCTCATCATGGCGCCACTTTGTCCGGGGAAACACGGTGAACACGGCCGAAGCCGTGTCCCGCGCCCGCGCTTCTCGCTACAATGGCTGGGCCGAATACGAAAACAGATGCGAAGGGGCACCCCTTCGAATCACCGCACGACACGAAAGAAGACCCATGCCCAGCGCCAGCCTTGCCGAACAGATCGCCTCGCGCCGCACGTTTGCCATCATCTCGCACCCGGACGCGGGCAAGACCACGCTCACCGAGAAGCTCCTGCTCTACACCGGCACCATCCAGAGCGCCGGCTCGGTCAAGGGCAAGTCGAGCGCCAAGCACGCGGTCTCCGACTGGATGGACATCGAGAAGGCGCGCGGCATCTCCGTCACCTCCTCGGTCCTGCAGTTCACCTACGGCGGCTGCTGCGTGAACATCCTCGACACCCCCGGTCACCAGGACTTCTCCGAGGACACCTACCGCACGCTCATGGCGGCCGACTCCGCGGTCATGGTCATCGACGGCGCCAAGGGCGTCGAGGCCCAGACCGTCAAGCTCTTCAAGGTCTGCGCGCTGCGCGGCATCCCCATCTTCACCTTCGTGAACAAGCTCGACCACGAGACGCGCGACCCCTTTGACCTCATGGAGGAGATCGAGAGCGTGCTCGGCATCGGCACCTACCCCATGAACTGGCCCATCGGCAACGGCCGCACGTTCCGCGGCGTCTTCGACCGTGCGAGCCGACACGTCCTCGCCTTCGAGGGAGACGGCCGCGCCAACGCCACCAAGCGCGTGAACGAGGTCGAGGCCGAGCTCGGCGACGCCGCCCTCGACGAGCTCATCGGCGAGGAGAACCACCGCAACCTCATGGACGACATCGAGCTGCTCGACGGCGCGGACCACGAGTTCGACCTCGAGGCCGTGCGCACGGGCAAGCTCAGCCCCGTCTTCTTTGGCTCGGCGCTCACCAACTTTGGCGTGGAGCCGTTCCTGCGCGACTTCCTGCGCCTGGCGCCTGCGCCGTCGGCCCACGTCGACGCCGAGACGGGCGAGCCGGTGGAGGCCGCGGACCCGGACTTCTCCGGCTTCGTCTTTAAGATCCAGGCCAACATGGACAAGAACCACCGCGACCGCATCGCCTTCCTGCGCATCTGCTCGGGAAAGTTCGAGCGCGGGATGGACGCCTGGCACGTCCAGGGTGGCCGCAAGATCAAGCTCGCCACCGGCACGGCGATGATGGCCGACGACCGCGCCACCGTGGACGAGGCGTATGCCGGCGACATCGTGGGCCTCTTCGACCCGGGCATCTTCTCCATCGGCGACACGCTGTGCAAGGTGGGCGGTCACGTCCGCTACGCCGGAATCCCCACCTTCGCGCCCGAGCACTTCGCGCGCATCGAGCAGGTTGACACGCTCAAGCGCAAGCAGTTCGTCAAGGGCATGGAGGAGCTCGCGCAGGAGGGCGCCATCCAGATCTTCCGCGAGTATGGAGCCGGCATGGAGCGCGTGATCGTGGGCGTGGTCGGCGTGCTGCAGTTCGAGGTGCTCGAGCAGCGCCTCAAGAGCGAGTACCACGTCGAGGTCTACCGCTCGCCGCTGCCCTACAGCCTGATTCGTTGGATCGACGAGTCTGAAGGCGAGGTGGACATTCGCTCGCTCAACCTCACGAGGGAGACGCTTCGCGTGGAGGACATGCGCGGGGGCAAGCTGCTGCTCTTCACGAGCCAGTGGAACCTCGACTGGGCGATTGAGCACAACCCCGACCTGCGTCTCTCCGAGTTTGGCAACGTGACCTTCTAGGGACGGGCGTTCGGCGGGCGGCGCGGCCGGCAACAATTGAGGAATCGCCTTGTCGGGCGCCCCTATGGGGCGCCCGACCGTGCAAAAACGCCCTTCGATCCATTTTGCCGGGCTCCAGAAAACAAAAGTCGCCTTCAATCCATGCGATTTTTGGCCAGCGACGATGGTCTGCTTTAGAAAACTTAAATAAATACAATCAATAGTGAATCCATTCGAGAGAGTCGAAGCAAATACAGCTCATTTCGCATGGATCGAAGGCGACTTTTGTTCGTGGGAGCCGCGAAAAATGGATCGAAGGGCCAAATTGCAGAGCGAAGGCTTCTCCGGCACCCGATTTCGCGTGCGGATTGCACTCGCACACCATTCCGAAGTTACATCAGCTGGCCCGCGTTTGGCCGTGTGCTGGTTGTGAAGTGGCACGCACGGCCGACACCGCTCGCCGATGCAAACGCGACGCTCACCGCGCAGAAAAAAATCCCCTTGCAACACCCTTGAAATGTGGGAATATATGGGCTAACAAACTTTCTGTTTGGTAAGCAGACAAAAAGTTGGCACGCACGCAGGCGAAGCAAGGAGGAAGCGTGAGCGAGAAGATCAAGTGGGTTGTCAACAAGATGCCCAAGAGCGACGATGCGCACCTGGGCATCATGTCCCTTGAGAACGTGGAGGCAGCCCGAAGCTTCCACCGGAGCTTCCCGCAGTACGACGTCACGCCCCTCGCCAAGCTCGACGCGCTGGCGGGGGAGCTTGGCCTCGCGAACCTCGCCGTCAAGGACGAGTCCTGCCGCTTTGGCCTCAACGCCTTCAAGGTGCTCGGCGGCTCCTTCGCCATGGCCAACTACATCGCCCAGAAGATCGGCCGCCCGGTCTCCGAGATGACCTACGACTACCTCACGAGCGACGAGCTCGCCCGCGACTTCGGCCAGGCCACCTTCTTCACCGCCACGGACGGCAACCACGGCCGCGGCGTGGCCTGGGCCGCCAACAAGCTCGGCCAGAAGGCCGTCGTGCACATGCCCAAGGGCAGCGTGAAGAGCCGCTTTGACAACATCGCCGCCGAGGGCGCCGAGGTCACAATCGAGGACGTCAACTACGACGAGTGCGTCCGCATGGCCGCCGCCGAGGCCGAGGCCTGCGAGAACGGCGTCATCGTGCAGGACACCGCCTGGGAGGGCTACGAGGAGATTCCGTCCTGGATCATGGAGGGCTACGGCACCATGGCCTCCGAGGCGGCCGAGCAGCTGCGCGCTGCCGGCGTCGAGCGCCCGACGCACGTCTTCGTTCAGGCCGGCGTGGGCTCCCTTGCCGGCGGCGTCGTGGGCTACTTCACCAACCTCTTCCCGGAGAACCCGCCCATCTTCGTGGTGATGGAGGCCGACACCGCGGCCTGCCTCTACAAGGGCGCCCTGGCCGGCGACGGCGAGCCTCGCATCGTGGACGGCGACATGCCCACGATCATGGCGGGCCTCGCGTGCGGCGAGCCCAACACCCTGGGCTGGGACATCCTGCGCAACCACGTGAGCGTCTTCGTGAGCTGCCCCAACTGGGTCGCCGCCAAGGGCATGCGCGTCCTCGGCGCCCCCAAGAAGGGCGATCCGCGCGTCATCTCCGGCGAGTCCGGCGCCGTGGGCGCGGGCCTGATCACCACGCTCATGGAGTCCGACGAGTACGCCGAGCTCCGCGATGCCATCGGCCTGGACGAGAAGAGCTCCGTGCTCATGTTCTCGACCGAGGGAGACACCGATCCCGTGAACTACCGCAAGGTCGTCTGGGAGGGCGCGTACCCCGCCGAGTAGGGGAGAGCGAGAAGAACGGGTTCTTCTCGGCACAAGACACAACGGAAGCGTCAGAAAGGACGTAAGCAAAATGGCCAAGGAACTGAACTTCGACGAGATCAAGAGCGCCGCGGAGGCCTACGGCAAGGACATGACCGCCTTCCTGCGCGCGATGATTTCCCACCCCTCCGAGTCCTGCGAGGAGGGCGAGGTCGTGGCCTGCATCAAGGCCGAGATGGAGAAGCTCGGCTTTGACAAGGTCGAGGTCGACGGCCTGGGCAACGTCATCGGCTGGATGGGCGAGGGCGACAAGATCATCGCCATCGACTCCCACATCGACACCGTGGGCATCGGCAACCGCGACAACTGGGAGGCCGACCCCTACGAGGGCTACGAGACCGACGAGCTCATCTACGGCCGCGGCGGCTCCGACCAGGAGGGCGGCATGGCGTCCGCTACGTACGCCGCGAAGATGATGAAGGACCTGGGACTGATCCCCGAGGGCTACAAGATCATGGTCGTCGGTTCCGTCCAGGAGGAGGACTGCGACGGCATGTGCTGGCAGTACATCGTCAACAAGTACTTCGACGGCCCCGAGGACGCGTGCGAGAAGATTGACTTTGTGATCTCCACCGAGCCCACCGACGGCGGCATCTACCGTGGCCACCGCGGCCGCATGGAGATTCGCGTCGACGTCCACGGCGTCTCCTGCCACGGCTCCGCGCCCGACCGCGGCGACAACGCCATCTACAAGATGGCCGACATCATCGCCGACGTCCGCGCCCTCAACAACAACGGCTGCGACGAGTCCACCGACATCAAGGGCCTCGTCAAGATGCTCGACCCCAAGTACAACCCCGAGCACTTCGAGGATGCGCGCTTCCTCGGTCGCGGCACCTGCACCGTCTCCCAGATCTTCTACACCTCCCCGAGCCGCTGCGCCGTCGCCGACTCCTGCGCGATCTCCATCGACCGCCGCATGACCGCCGGCGAGACCTGGGACTCCTGCCTCCAGGAGATCCGCGACCTTCCGTCCGTCAAGAAGTACGGCGACGACGTCAAGGTCTCCATGTACATGTACGATCGCCCGAGCTGGAAGGGCACCGTCTACGAGACCGAGGCCTACTTCCCCACGTGGATCAACGCCGAGAGCGCGGCCCACGTCCAGGCCCTCGTTGACGCGCACCACGCCCTCTACGGCGACGAGCGCATCGGCTGCGAGGCCTCCATGGACAAGCGCGCCGGCCGCCCGCTCACGGACAAGTGGACCTTCTCGACCAACTGCGTCTCCATCCAGGGTCGCTACGGCATCCCCTGCGTGGGCTTTGGCCCCGGCGCCGAGAGCCAGGCGCACGCGCCCAACGAGGTCACCTACAAGCAGGACCTCGTGACCTGCGCCGCGCTCTACACAGCCGCGCTCAACCTCTACGACCCGTCCAAGAAGACCGGCGACGTCACCGTCTTCCGCGCCGGCGCCACTGACAACGACATCAAGTAACGTTCTCGACGCTGCGCACCGTTGTGACGGGCATCTTGCCCCTCACTCGTCGGGCGCCGCACTCCAGGCGTGCGCCCTCCTCCTTCGGGGCAATCTGCTCCGTCACAACGGCGCTCGCTGACTTAGGACTGACCCGTACGTCTCGCGTATTCGATTGAAAGGAAACCACAATGGCCAAGGACTTCTCCGCGCTTCTCGACGAGCTCAAGGGCTACGACTTCTCTGGCATGTACAACGCCGACTTCCTGCACACCTGGGACAAGACCACCGACGAGCTGCGCGCCCTCTACGCCGTGGCCGCGGCCCTGCGCAACCTCCGCGAGCGCAACATCTCCTCGCGCATCTTTGACTCCGGCCTCGCGGTGTCGCTGTTCCGTGACAACTCCACCCGCACGCGCTTCTCGTTCTCCAAGGCCACGAACCTCCTGGGCCTCCAGCTCCAGGACCTCGACGAGGGCAAGTCTCAGATCGCCCACGGCGAGACCGTCCGCGAGACCGCCACGATGATCTCCTTCATGGCCGACGTCATCGGCATCCGCGACGACATGTACATCGGCAAGGGCGACGCCTACATGGCCGAGGTCGCCGAGTCCGTTGACGAGGCCTACAAGGACGGCGTGCTCGACCACCGCCCGACCCTCATCTCCCTGCAGTCCGACTCCGACCACCCGACCCAGTCCTCCGCCGACATGCTCTACCTCATCGAGGAGTTTGGCGGCCTGGAGAACCTCCGCGGCAAGAAGGTGGCCGTGACCTGGGCCTACTCCCCGAGCTACGGCAAGCCGCTCTCCTGCCCGCAGTCGCTCATCTCGCTGCTCCCGCGCTTTGGCATGGACGTCACGCTGGCCCACCCCGAGGGCTACGACCTCATGGGCGATCGCGTGGAGGCCGCCAAGGCCTACGCCGCCGAGTCCGGCTGCACCTTCAAGCAGGTGAACACCATGGCCGAGGCCTTCGAGGGCGCCGACATCGTCATCCCCAAGAGCTGGGCCCCCTACGCCGCCATGGAGAAGCGCACCAACCTCTACGCCGAGGGCGACGACGCCGGCATCAAGGCGCTGGAGAAGGAGCTTCTCGCCCAGAACGCCACCCACATGGACTGGTGCTCCACGCGCGAGCTCATGGCCAAGACCGCTCACGGCGACGACACGATTTACATGCACCCGCTGCCCGCTGACATCTCCGGCGTCTCCTGCGAGCACGGCGAGGTCATGGCCGACGTCTTTGACATGCACCGCGTGGGCATGTACAAGGAGGCCAGCTACAAGCCGTACGCCATCGCGGCCATGATCTTCCTGCAGAAGGTCAAGGACCCCGTGGCCACGCTCGCGGCGCTCGAGGCCGCGGCCAAGCCCCGCTGGAACCAGGCGTAGTAACAATCGCTCGTCCGGGTGAGGGCCGCCCATAAGTCGTTCGCTCGCTGCGCCTCGCGCAGAAGTCGCTCACTGACTTATGGGCGGCCCCGTCCTTACGTTGAGAGGGCATCAAATGTCTAAGCGTATCGTCATCGCTCTGGGTGGCAACGCCCTGGGCAACAACCTGCCCGAGCAGATGGAGGCGGTCAAGCACACGGCGCGCGCGATCGTGGACCTCATCGAGCAGGGCAACGAGGTCGTGGTGGCGCACGGCAACGGCCCGCAGGTGGGCATGATCCAGGAGGCAATGACCCAGCTCACGCGCTCCGACCCCGAGAAGTACATCCCGTGCCCGCTCTCGGTCTGCGTGGCCATGAGCCAGGGCTACATTGGCTACGACCTGCAGAACGCCCTGCGCGAGGAGATGCTCGACCGCGGGATCGACGTGGGCGCGGCCACCGTGCTCACGCAGGTCGAGGTCGACCCCGCCGACCCGGCCTTCGCCAACCCCACCAAACCGATCGGCGCCTTCATGACGCGCGAGGAGGCCGACCGCATGATCGCGGAGCGCGGCTACAACGTGGTCGAGGATGCGGGCCGCGGCTACCGTCGCGTGGTGGCCTCGCCCAAGCCGGTGGGCATCGTGGAGCTGGACACCATCCGCTCGCTCGTGGAGACCAACCACGTGGTCGTGGCCTGCGGTGGCGGCGGCATCCCCGTGTTCAAGACCGAGGGCAACCACCTCAAGGGCGCCGCGGCGGTCATCGACAAGGACTTCGCGGCGGCCAAGCTCGCCGAGCAGCTCGACGCCGACTTCCTCGTGATCCTGACAGCGGTGGAGAAGGTCGCCGTGAACTTTGGCAAGCCCGATCAGCGCTGGCTCGACGAGCTCACGCCCGCCGACGTGGAGCGCTACGTGGGCGAGGGCCAGTTCGCGCCTGGCTCGATGCTGCCCAAGGTCCAGGCGGCGCTCGCGTTCGCGCAGTCCGGCGCGGGCCGCTCGTCGCTGATCACGCTCCTCGAGAAGGCAAGCGACGGCATCGCCGGCAAGACGGGTACCATCGTACGTGGGTAGTCTGCAGGTTGGGGACAGTCCCCAATTTACAGAAAAGTTTTATGTGATTTGGGGACTGTCCCCAATTGACAGAAGAACGGGGGAGCGCGGGGCATGAGACCCGACCTCAGGGCATATCTTCTGGGCGACGACGGGCGCCGGGTCTTTGGGCCCGGCCCCGTCGACCTGCTGGAGCGCGTGGGCGAGCTGGGAAGCCTGCGCGCCGCCGCCATCGACATGGGCATGGCCTACACCAAGGCCACGCGGCTCGTGCGCGACGCGGAGCTCGCCTTTGGCTTCCCGCTGACGGAGCGCACGGTCGGCGGCACGGGCGGCGGCGGGTCGAGGCTCACCGCGCAGGCGCTCGACCTCATCGAGCGCTACCGAGCCTTCGAGCGCACGAGCCGCTGGGCGCTCGCCGCCGCCTACGAGACGTGCTTCTCGGGCTTTGCCGACGTGGCGCGCCTGGGATGCGTGGTCATGGCGTCCGGGGAGGGGACGCGATTTGGCGGTGTCGCGGGCGAGAAGCTCGTGGCGCCGCTGGCCGGCACGCCCGTGCTCGAGCGCACGCTCGCAGCGCTGCCCGCCGACCTGCTCGACGTGGTGGTCGTGACGCGCTGGGACGCGGTCGAGGACCTCTGCGGGCGGCTCGGGGTGCGCTGCGTGCGCGCCACGGGTCCGCGCAAGAGCGACACCATGCGCGCGGGCCTGGAGGCGCTGGGGCGTCGCGCGGGCTGTCTGTTCGTGACCGGCGACCAGCCGCTCCTTACCGAGAAGAGCGTGCGCTCCATGGTCGCCGCGCTCACGCGCGAGCCCACGGCCATCGTGCGCCTGGCGTGGCGCGGTCAGCCGGCAAATCCGGTGCTCTGGCCGGCGGACATGCTCGACGCACTCGCGCGGATGGACAATGACACCGGGGGGCGCGCACTTCTCGCCGGCCATGCCGAGCTCGCGGACCGGGTACGCCTGGTGGAGGCGGCTGACGAGCGGGAGCTCGACGACGTGGACACGCGGGAGGACCTGGCGCGCCTTGAGGACGCGCTGACGGAGAGAGGTATTTGACAGTGGCGGAAGGCTTGACAGTGGCGTCAGGTTATATTGTCAAATCGGAATGATTTGACAATATAACCTGACGCCACTGTCAAGCCTTCCGCCACTGTCAAATACGAGAGGAGGGGAGAGCCGATGAGAAGGATTCTCGCAAACGGCACGCTGGTCACGCCTGATGGCCTTCGCCGCGGCGACCTCGCGCTGGAAGGCGACAAGATCGTGGGCCTGGCGGCCCGCATCGAGCCCGCGCCCGGCGACGAGGTCGAGGACGTGGCGGGTTGCTGGGTGTTCCCCGGCTTCATCGACGCGCACACGCACCTGCAGTGCTGGACCGGCATGGACTGGACGGCCGACAGCTTCGAGACCGGCACGCGCGCCGCGGCCTGCGGTGGCACCACCTGCATCGTGGACTACGCCACGGCCGATCGCGGCGTCACGATGGACGAGGCGCTGGCCGAGTGGCAGGCGCGCGCGGCGTCGGGCGCGGGCTGCACGGCCAACTACGGCTTTCACATGGCGATCGCCGAGTGGGGCGAGGACTCGCCGGCTCAGATGCGCCGCATGCGCGAGGCGGGAGTGAGCAGCTTCAAGACCTACCTCGCCTACGACCACCTGCGGCTCACGGACGCCGAGACGCTGCGCTGCCTGGAGGTTGTCCGCGACTTGGACGCCGTGCTCTGCGTTCACTGCGAGAACGGCGACGTGGTGAACGAGTTGCAGCGTCGGGTGCTCGCCGAGGGCATCACAGGACCGGAGGGGCATCCGCTCTCCCGTCCGGCCGAGGCCGAGGCGGACGCGGTCTCCCGCCTGCTCTACCTGGCCCGCATTGCCGGCGCGCGCGTGAACGTGGTGCACCTCTCCACGGAGCTCGGTCTTCTCGCCGTGCGTGCCGCCCGCAACCGCGGCCAGGGGGGCATTTACGTGGAGACCTGCCCGCAGTACCTCACGCTCGACGACACGCGCTACCTCGAGGCGGGCGACGACGGCTTCGCGGGCGCCAAGTACGTGATGAGCCCGCCGCTGCGCAAGCCGGCCGACGTGCGGGCCCTCCGCGAGGCGGTGCTCTCCGGCGAGGTCGACTCCATCGCGACGGACCACTGCTCGTTCAACCTGCGCGGCCAGAAGGACCGCGGCCGCGGCGACTTCACCAAGATCCCCAACGGAGGTCCCGGCATCGAGCACCGGCCGGCCGTGATGGCCACGACCTTTGAGGGCCAGCTCGGCCCCGAGGGACTCTGCCGCCTGCTGGCGGAGGGCCCGGCGCGCACCTTCGGCCTGTGGCCGGAGCGCGGTCGGCTCGCCGTGGGCGCGGCCGCCGACGTCTGCGTGTGGGATCCGTCGGCCCGCTGGGTGATTTCGGCCGCGACCCAGCACCAGGCCGTGGACTACACGCCGTGGGAGGGCTTCGAGGCGCACGGCCGCGCGCACCTCGTCTACGTGGGCGGCGAGCTCGTGGCCCGCGACGGCGAGCCCTGTGGCGCCACCCCCGGCCGCTACGTGGCAAGATAGTCAACAGTCAGTCGTAAAGTGGGGGACGTCCCCCTCAAGCAGAAGGAGAAGAACATGGCAATCGAGGCAATCGTCACCGACAAGGCGCCCGCGGCGCTCGGCCCCTACTCCGCGGCGGTGGCCGCTCCCGCGACCCGTGCGATCCACGTGTCCGGCCAGCTGCCGATCGACCCGGCCACCGGCGAGTTCGCCGGCGAGGACATCCAGGCCCAGACCCGTCAGAGCCTGACCAACATCAAGAACATCCTCGAGGCCGCCGGCGCCTCCATGGCCGACGTCGCCGAGGTCACCGTCCTTCTCGACGACATCGCGGACTTCGCGGCGATGAACGAGGTCTACGGCGAGTTCTTCACGGCGCCGTATCCCAGCCGCGCCGCCTTCGAGGTGGCCGCGCTGCCCAAGGCCGCCAAGGTCGAGATCAAGGCCGTGGCCTACCTGTAGGCAGAGCCTCACCGATGGGGACGCCCGCCGACTTCCACGCAGGAGCGCTCTTCGAGAAACTCCCGCTTAGGAAGTCGGCGGGCGTCGCCGTTTCGGTCCTCAGAAAGCAACCGAGAATAATGAGCCTGCCGAGAGGTGGGGCGGGCCGCTGGGGGCGGGCGTTAGGGCAGGGTGATTGTTCCGGCGCGGACGCTGCCCACATAGGCCGGGGTAGCGAGAAGGGCGGCGAGATCGCGGGCCGCCTCCGGAGCGGCATCAGCCTGGTTGACGAGGGCGACGTCGGCGAGGGCCTCGGCATTTGCGGCGCGCGCCACGAGCTCCGGGGTGGCGGAGTCGTCAGGCGCGCAGCCGACGAGTTCGCAGAAGAGCTCCGGGCGATGGACGACGTCGCGGACGGGATGGCCGAGGCCGGACGCGCCGAATACGATGACCGTGCGTCCCGAGCACGCGGGGATGACGGGCTCCCAGGGGGCGTGCGCCTTGAGGGGGAGCCGCCGCGAGCCGTCGGCCTCCACGAGGACGTGGTCCGCGAGCTCGGCGAGGACGTCCATGCCCAGCTTGGGAGTCACGAGCTTGCCGTCCTTCTCGGCCTGCGAGCCCACGCAGACGACGCGCGACTCCGCGAGCGCCGCGCGCACGTCGTCGGCGTCGGCTGAGGTCACGAGCGGCACGCCCGCGAACGGCAGGATGTGCGTCGTGGTGGTGAGCACGACCGTGCCCGGCAGCTCGCGCGCGAGCGCCGCCAGAAGCGACGTCTTGCCACCGCTGCCTATGACCGACGTCACGCCCGTGCTCACGCCCAACACCTCCGCAAGTGTCACGCGCACCTCCTCGACGATGTTCCTCGAAGCTATCCTACCGCTCACAGTCATTGTAGTTTCCAAACTACAACGCTGTATTACTCTTTGTTTGGATACCAAACACTTTTTTGACCAGACCCGGGGAGGGCCCATGACCGACGCTGCCACCATCGAGCTGCCGCGCACCTTCGAGGAGTTCAACGAGCAGCGCCGTCAGAGCTTCCTCAAGGTAAAGGACTTCAAGCAGGCGGGCGGTCGTCTGGTGGGCTATCTCTGCAGCTACACGCCGCTTGAGGTGATAGACGCGGCCGGCGCCTCGGGCGTGGGGCTCTGCGGCACCTCCGACGAGGTCATCCCCGTGGCCGAGGAGGTCCTGCCGGCCAACCTCTGCCCGCTGATCAAGTCAACCTACGGTTTCGCGTACTCGCAGAAGTGCCCGTTCACGCACTTCTCCGACCTCATCGTGGGCGAGACGACCTGTGACGGCAAGAAGAAGATGTACGAGCTGCTGAACGAGCTCAAGCCCATCTACGTGCTGCACCTGCCGCAGGGCCGTTCCCGCGCGCATGAGCGCGAGGGCTGGTACCAGGAGGTCGTTGGCCTCAAGGAGGCGCTCGAGCGGCTCTACGGCATCCAGATTACCGACGACGCACTGCGCGAGGCCGCGCGTCTGCGCAACCGTTTGCGTCGCGCGATCCTGGCCCTCTACGACCTGCAGCGGAGCGTGCCGCCCGCGATGAGCGGCGTGGAGCTCATGAGCACGATGTTCGCCGGGACGTTCAACTTTGACGTGCGCGCCTACGTGGAGAGCCTCGAGCGCCTCTGCGAGCAGCGCCGCGCGGAGGCCGCCGAGGTCGGCAGTCCCATCGGCGCGGGAGCCAAGCGCATCCTCATCACGGGCTGCCCCGTCGGCGGCGTCATCAACAAGGTGGGCGCCACCATCGAGCGCAACGGCGGCGTGGTGGTCTGCGAGGACGACTGCTCCGGCGAGCGCACCAACCGCTTCATGGTGGACGAGGACGCGCCGGACATCCTGCGCGCCATCGCCGAGCGCTACCTCAAGATCAACTGCTCCGTCATGACGCCCAACGACGACCGCTTTGCCGCGACGCTCGAGATGGCCGAGAAGTACCAGGTGGACGGCGTGATCGAGTGCGTGCTCACGGCGTGCCATACCTTCAACGTCGAGTCCGCACGGGTGGAGCGCGCCGTCGAGGGGGCGGGGATCCCTTACATGAAAGTGGAAACCGATTACTCCGCCGGCGACCTCGGCCAGCTGGAGACGCGCATCGCCGCGTTCATCGAGACGCTGTAGAGGGGCGAGAAGTACGTGTCTGCCGGGCGTTTGGGCATAGGCGTTGACATCGGCTCCACGGCGACCAAGGTGGCCGTGGTGGACGCCGACGGCTCGCTTGTGCATGCCGAGCTCATGCCCACGGGCTTCTCCAGCGTGGACGCCGCCGAGCGGGCGCGTGCGACGCTCGAGGCGGCGGGGTTCTCGCTCTGTGCCGGCGATGCGCGCTTGGTCGCCACCGGCTACGGGCGCGTGGCCGTTCCGTACGCGGACAAGGTCGTGACCGAGATCACGTGTCACGGCCTCGGGGCGGCGCGACTCTTTGGGGATGAAGGCACCGTGATCGACGTGGGTGGTCAGGACACCAAGGTCATCCGTCTGCGCGCCGGTCGTGTGATTAAGTTCGTGATGAACGACAAGTGCGCGGCGGGAACCGGTCGGTTTCTGGAGATCATGGCGGACCGGCTGGGGGCGGGGCACGACGAGCTCTCCGCGCTGGCTCGTTCAGGCGAGCCGACGCAGATCACGAGCATGTGTACCGTGTTTGCGGAAAGTGAGGTCATCAGCCTCGTGGGCCGCGGGGAGCCGCGGGAGAACATCGCCCGCGGCGTGATCGAGAGCGTTGTTTGCCGCGTGGCGACGCTCGTGGGGTCTGCGGGCGGCGCGACGCCGTACTATCTCACAGGTGGGCTTTGTGACAACGAGCTTGTGGTCGAGCTCTTGGGCGAGAAGCTCGGCGCACCCGTGGCGACGTGCCCGGAGGCGCGCTACGCCGGGGCGCTGGGCGCGGCGCTCATGGCGCTGGAGCTGGAGTAGGGAGGGGTCGGGAAAAACACGCATTCGATGTGGGTCACGTCGTGTTTGGCTGGGACGATGGCCGATGGTTCTCATCCAATGCGTGTTTTTTTGACCCTTGGAGTAGGAGACTAGGTGCGGGTGCCCCGTTAGCCCGCCGGCAAGGCCCGGACGGGCCGAGAGGAGACAACATGGCAGACACGGTGCTCACGATCGACGCGCGCGGGGACGCGTGCCCGATTCCGGTGGTGAAGACGCTGAAGGCGCTGGGCGCGCTGGCTGGCCCGGGCTCGGTCGAGACCCTCGTGGACAACGAGATCGCGGTGCAGAACCTCACGCGCATGGGCGAGGGCAAGGGCTGCACGGTGACGAGCGAGCGCCTGGGCGAGAAGGAGTGGCGCGTGACCGTGGCGGCCTCGGCGGCGCTCGCGGTGAGCGACGTGGAGGCCGAGTCGGCGACGTGCGAGGTGCCGACGCCGGGCGCGCCGTCCGCGGCCGCGCCTGCGGCGCGCAAGGTCGTGGTGGCGATCACCTCCGAGTGCATGGGCACCGGCGACGACGTCCTGGGGCGCAAGCTCATGGGGAGCTTCGTCTACTCGCTCACTCAGCTCGACGAGCTGCCGGCGACCGTGCTGCTCTACAACGGCGGCGCGCACCTCAGCTGCGAGGGCTCGGCGGCGCTCGAGGACCTGCGCGGCCTTGCGGCCTCCGGCGTGGAGGTGCTCACCTGCGGCACCTGCCTCGATCACTACGGCATCGCGGACCGGCTCGCCGTGGGCGAGGTTACCAACATGTACGTGATCGCGCAGCGTCTCACGGGCGCAAGCCTCGTGGTGAGGCCTTAGGGCCGGGCGCGGGCGATGGCACGCGTGCGGGTGCCGTCATTGGTGGTGACGTTTCCCACCACGGAGGCGGCGATGTCATGCGAGGAGTGCTGCCGGCGGCGGGGCCTCCCCGGGCGGATGATCCCGGTGCCCGGCGAGGTTGCGGCCGGCTGCGGCCTGGCGTGGAAGACGGCGCCGGAGGCTCGCGAGGAGCTCGCGGCGGCGCTGGCGGCCGACGGCGTGCCCGTGGAGGCCATGGCCGTGATCGAGCTCCTGGAGTTCTGTTAGTTGGGGACAGTCCCCATCTAACAGACGGGCGAGAAGGACGTGGGGTCGATGATCTACCTGGACAACGCGGCGACGACGATGCGCAAGCCGCAGGAGGTCGTGGACGCCGTCGTGGCGGCGATGGGGTCGCTCGGCAACGCGGGGCGCGGCGCGTCGGCCGGAGCGCTCGACGCCGGCCGCACGGTCTGGCGCTGCCGCGAGGCGGTTGCGGCGCTTCTGGGCTGCCCGCGCGCCGACCACGTGTGTTTCTCGGCCAACTCGACCGCGGCGCTCAACGCCGCGCTCTCCGGCCTGGTGGGGCCAGGCGACCGCGTGGTCACCACGGTGCTGGAGCACAACTCCGTGCTGCGCCCGCTCGCGCGGCTGGCAGACGAGCGAGGCGTCGAGGTTGTCTACGTTGGCTGCGACGAGCGCGGATACCTTTGCATGCACGAGCTCGAGCGCCTGGTCACGCCCGGCACGCGCCTCGTGGCGGTGACGCACGGCTCCAACGTGACGGGAAACCTCGTTGACGTGGCGCGCGCGGCGCAGATAGCGCACGCGGCCGGGGCGCTCTGCCTGGTGGACGCGTCGCAGACGGCGGGCTCCGTGCCGCTGGACATGGCTGCGATGGGGCTCGACGTGGTCTGCTTCACCGGCCACAAGGGCCTCATGGGACCGCAGGGCACGGGCGGGATGGCCGTGGCAGAGGGCATCGACGTGCGGCCCTGGGCCGAGGGCGGCTCCGGCGTGCACTCCTTCGAGCGGCGACACCCGCAGGAGTGGCCCACGCGCCTGGAGGCGGGGACGTTGAACGCGCACGGCCTGGCGGGCCTTGCGGCGGGCATCGCGTTTATCGAGAAGAACGGCGGGCCCGCGGCGGTGGGCGCGCGCGAGCACGCGCTCGCGCGGAGGCTCTACGAGGGCGTGGCCGGCGTGCCGGGCGTGACGGTGTACGGCGGCTGGCCGGAGGCGCCCGAGCGCTGCGGATCCATCGTGGCGGTGGGCGTGGCCGGGCTCGACTCGGCGGAGGTGGCCGACGCGCTGTCCTCGGGGTGGGGGATCGCGTGCCGCGCCGGCGCCCACTGCGCGCCGCTCATGCACCGCGCGTTGGGGACCGAGCGCCAGGGCATCGTGCGCCTGAGCTGCGGCTGGTTCAACACCGAGGAGGAGGTTGACGTCGCGGCCGCCGCCGTGCGCGAGATTGCCGCAAGCTGAGGTCCTGCTCGCCCGTGGAGGGGCGTGGTCCGTGTTGGACTCAGTTGCCTACTGGTCTATCAGTAGGCAACTGGCATCGTCTGGGGCATTTTGGCGAGTTGACCTCTCTTACCTACTGATTTTCCAGTAGGTAATACTTTCACCGACAAGAACTGATTGCTCGGGGTCTAAGAGGGACGTGCCGTCCGGGGGCGTTCGCCTGCCGCTCGCTGCTTCGACGCGGTCTATGGGCAGCCCAAACTATTTGTAAGCTATACTTACTTGTTGGAATCCAAAGCCTGACGTAGAGCGTTATATTTCCAAAAGTATAACGCTGACGAGGGGGAATGATAGAGATGCTGGTCGTGATTCGCGGAGCGGGCGACATCGCCTCGGGTATCGCGCTGCGCCTGCACCGCGCTGGCATGCGGGTCGTGATGTGCGATCTCGCGGTGCCCACGTCCATCCGGCGCACCGTGTGCTTCTCGGAGGCCATTCGCCTGGGCGAGACGCTCGTGGAGGACGTGCGCGGCATGCTCTGCGGGAACGTCGAGGCGGCCCGCGCGGCCGTGGCGGCCGGCGACGTGGCGGTGCTCGTGGATCCCAAGGCCGCCTGCGTGCGCGACCTCGCCCCGGATGCGCTTGTCGACGCGATTCTCGCCAAGCGCAACCTCGGCACCACGCGCGACATGGCCCCCGTCGTCATCGGGGTGGGGCCCGGCTTCACCGCGCGCCAGGACTGCGACGCCGCCGTGGAGACCATGCGCGGCCACTACCTGGGCCGCGTTTACTACGAGGGCTCGCCGATCCCCAACACCGCGGTACCCGGGCTCATTGGCGGCTACGCGGGGGAGCGCGTGATGCGAGCTCCCGCAGACGGCGTCTTCGAGCCCTGCGTGGAGATCGGCGCGCAGGTCAAGGCCGGTGACGTCTGCGCCACGGTGGCAGGCGAGCCCATGTGCGCCACCATCGACGGCGTGGTGCGGGGCCTCCTGCAGGCGGGCGTGCCCGTGCGGGCGGGCATGAAGTCCGGAGACGTGGACCCGCGCTGCCACCCGGAGTACATCGAGAGCTCCTCGGACAAGGCGCTCGCGGTGGGCGGCGGCGTGCTCGAGGCAATCCTTTCTCTCTCCGGTGCGTTGGGCGAGAAGAACGTGCGAGTTCCGGACGATTTTGCCGAGAAAACCGTCCAGACGGCGCCCCTCAACGGCTCGCTCTCGGACGCGGGCTTCGTCTCCGCGATCGCAGACGAGCTCGCTGCCGGCCGGCGCGTGGGGTTTGCGAGCCTGCTCGCCACCCGCGGCTCGATGCCGCGCCACGAGGGCGCGCGCCTCGCCGTGACCGAGAAGGACCGGCTGCTCGGGACCGTCGGCGGCGGCGCAATCGAGCGGCTCGCGATCGAGCGGGCGCGCGCGGCCCGCGACGGCGGCTCGCCGAGCCTCGCGTGGTACCGCACCGGCGACGAGATGGCCTGCGGGGGAGACGCGCTGCTCGCCGTGCGGTCGCTTACGGCCGACGACCTGCCCGTCCTTCTCGCCCTACGCGACGCGCTCGAGCACGACGAGTCCGCCTCCGTGACGGAGCGCTGGTCCGACCCCGCCGCGCCCACGCTCGAGCTTGCCCCGGCCGCGCGCCTAGCCGGCCCGACCTGGGACGACGCGCGCGCCACCTACCGCGAGCCCGTCGCCGCGCCGAGCCGCCTGCACGTCTTTGGCGCCGGGCACGTGGGCGCGGCGCTCGTTGCCATGGCGTCGGCCGTGGGCTTCGAGTGCCATGTCTACGACGATCGCCCCGAGCTCGCCACGTCGGCAAACCTGCCCGCCGCGACGTCGGTGACCTGCGGCGCATTCGATGAGCTCGCCGCCGGCGCCGTCATCGGCCCGCGCGACTCCGTCGTCGTGCTCACGCACGGGCACGCCCACGACGAGACGGTCCTTCTCGCCGTGCTGTCCCGTGACGTCCAGCCCGCCTACGTGGGCTGCATCGGCAGCGCCCGCAAGGCCGCCCTCGCGCGCGAGCACCTCGTCGCCGCCGGCGTCCCGCAAGAGCGCGTTGACGCCGTGGCCATGCCCATCGGACTTGCCATCGGTGCCGTCACGCCGGCGGAAATCGCCCTCGCCATCGTCGCGCAGCTCGTCCGCCGTCGCGTCGAGCGTCGCGGCGCAGGTCCGGGGAAGGGCGAGCGCGCATGAGCGCCGCCCTGCGCAGACACCCCGGCCGCATCATCGCCCTTCTCGTCGCGCTGCTCGTGGCCGTCGTGCTCGTGTCGTTGGCGCTCGGACGCTATCCCATCGGCCCGGCCGACGCACTCGAGCTCCTGGCCTCACGCGTGGCGCCCGGCCTCGGAGACTTCTCCGCGCAGCAGGAGACGCTCTTCTTCAACGTCCGCCTGCCGCGCATCCTGCTCGTGATCCTCGTGGGCGCGAGCCTCTCGGCCGCGGGCGCCGCCTTCCAGGGCATCTTCCAGAACCCGCTCGTCTCGCCGGACTTCCTCGGCGCGTCGCAGGGAGCGGCCTTCGGCGCGTGCTGGGCCATCCTCGCGGGGGCTGGCTCGCTCGCGATCTCCGGCTCGGCCTTCGCGGTCTCGCTCGCCGCGGTGGGCATCGTGCTGCTGGTGAGCAGTCGGGCGCGCGGCAACCGAATCCTGGTGACCGTGCTCGCCGGCATCATGGTGAAGTCGCTCTTCGAGGCCGGCGTCTCTTATACCAAGCTCGTGGCCGACCCGTCCAACCAACTGCAGGCCATCACCTTCTGGCTGCTCGGCTCGTTCAACGGCGCCAAGGTGGCCGACCTCGCGCTGGCCGTCGGCCCCATCGCCATCGGCCTCGCGGGCCTCATGGCCATGCGCTGGCGCCTCAACGTCCTCACGATGTCAGACGACGAGGCGCTCTCCATGGGCGTCAACGCCCCGCGCGTGCGCGCCGTGGCCGTGCTCTTCTCGGCGCTCGTGACCGCGGCGAGCGTTGCGGTCTCAGGGCTCATCGGCTGGGTGGGCCTGGTGGTGCCGCATCTCACGCGCGGTCTGGTGGGCAGCGACTACCGGCACCTGCTGCCCGCCAGCATGCTCGCGGGCGCTACGTTTCTGCTGGTGGTGGACGACATCGCGCGCCTGGCGCTCACGGCGGAGATCCCCATCGGCATCCTCACGTCCGTGGTGGGCGCGCCGTTTTTCCTGTGGCTCATCGTGAAGAGGGGGCGCGGCTGATGCGGGCGAGAAGAACCTGGCGTCCCGGCCCCGCGGCGGCCGAGAGGGGGCGCGGCTGACATGAGCTTCGAGATCTCCGGTCTCAGCTTCTCCTACGGCGACCACGCGGTCCTCGAGGGCGTGGACCTCACCGTCGCGGACGGCGAACTCGCGTGCGTGCTCGGGCCCAACGGCGTGGGCAAGACGACGCTCTTTCGCTGCATCCTTGGCCTCGAGCGGCCCCGCGCGGGCGCCATCCTCGTGAACGGCCGGCCGCTCGACGAGCTCTCCGTTGCCGAGCGTGCCCGGGAGATGGCCTTCGTCCCGCAGAGCCATGCGCAGGTCTTTGACTACGAGGTGCTCGACGTGGTGCTCATGAGCGCGGCGTCGCGTCTGGGACCGCTGCGCGCGCCCGCCACCGCCGACCGCGTCCGTGCCGAGGAGGCGCTCGAGCGCGTGGGCGTGGTGCACCTCGCGCATCGGAGCTTCATGCAGGTCTCGGGCGGCGAGCGACAGCTCGTCCTCATCGCCCGCGCCATCGCGCAGGACGCGCGCTCGATCGTGATGGACGAGCCCACGAGCGCGCTCGACTTTGGCAACACGGCGCGCGTGATGGCGGTGGTGCGGCGGCTCGCAAGCGAGGGGCTCTCGGTCATCGCGTCCACGCACGCGCCCGACCTGGCCTACCTCTACGCGGACACGGTGCTCGCGCTCGACGGCGGGCACGTCCGCGCGTGCGGCGTCCCGGCAGACGTCATCACCGGGCCGCTCCTGAGCGAGCTCTACGGCCTGCCCGTGGAGGTCAGCTCGCTTTACGATGACAAGGCGCGCGCCTGCGTGCCCGCCTGCGAGTTGGGGACAGTCCCCGATTCACACAAAAGTTTTATGTGAATCGGGGACTGTCCCCAATTCACAGGACGAAGGGAGAAGAAGTGAGGAGAAGAACGTTCTTGTCGGCAGTTGCGGCACTTGCGATGGCGGTGTCGCTCGGGGCGTGCAACGGCGCGCCGGCCGACCAGCAGCCCGCCGCGGAGCAGGCCGCCATGCGCGTGGTCACGGACTCGGTCGGGCGCGAGGTTGAGATTCCGGCCGAGGTCGAGCGCATCGCCGCCTCCGGCCCCGTGGCGCAGCAGGTCCTGCTCACGGTGGCGCCCGGGAAGATGGTCGGCCTCTCAGGCGAGCTCACGGACGAGCAGCTCGCCTATCTCGGCGAGGACCTTGCTGACCTGCCCGTCTTTGGTCAGATCTACGGCGGCAAGGGCGACTTCAATAAGGAGGCCGTCGCCGCGGCGGACCCGCAGCTGATTATCGACGTCGGCGAGGCCAAGGACTCGCTCGCCGAGGAGCTCGACGCGCTGCAGGACCAGATCGGGATCCCGTGCGTGCACATCGACTCGACCGACCTCCACAGCTACGCCGACCTCTACGACCAGCTTGCGGAGATCCTGGACTCCGAGAAGGCCGCCGAGCTCGCGGACTACTGCCGCGACGCCGTGGCCGAGGTCGAGGCCGTCGTGGCGGAGGTACCGGACGACGAGCGCCCACGTGCGGCGTACCTGCTCGGCGACACGGGGACCAACGCGATGGCGCGCGGCGGCTTCCAGTCCGGCATCATCGACCTGTGCTCCGAGAACGTCGTCGTGGTGGACGACCCGTCGTCCAGCGGCAAGGGCAACGAGATCGGCCTCGAGCAGATCGCGCTCTGGGACCCCGAGCTCATCGTCTTCGAGGGGGCGAGCATCTACGACACCGTGGGCGACGAGCCGGCCTGGGCCGAGCTCAGCGCCGTCAAGTCCGGCAACTACTTCCGCGCGCCGAGCGAGCCCTACAACTGGATTTCCATGCCCGCCTCCGTCAACCAGATCATCGGACTGCAGTGGTACGCGCGCCTGTGCTACCCGGACCGCTTCGACGACGACCTGCGCGACGTGGTGGGGGAGTACTACCAGCTCTTCTACGGCCACGACCTCACGGACGAGGAGTATGACGCGCTGATGCGCGGCGCCGTGCGAGAGTAGAGCAAGGGCCCAAAAAATAACGGACATTGGATGGCCAAAATTGGCCCTTTGCGCGACGTTTGCCCAGTTGGCAAGATTCTTTCAGTTAACCAAATGCCGTTATTTTCTGGGGTGCCCGGGTAGACCGCCGGGAAGGACCTCGCGAAAGCGCCTCGCGCCCGTCTCGTCCGGGCGGACGAGCTCGACGAATCCCCAGGCGGGGCGCAGTCGCGCGGCGGCCTCCTCTGCCAGCGTGGCGCGCACGACCGCGAGCGCGTGCGGCCAGGCGGGCGCGGGGCCGCCGTCGAGCAGCGCGAGCGCCGCGGTGAGCCCGCCGCCGCGGCGCAGCTCGAGCGGGCCTATCTCGTCGATGACGAGCGGCCCGGGGCCCGCGTCCTTCTCGCCCACCGCCGCGGCAAGCCCGGTGAGGTGCGCGTTCACGCGGGCAAGCGCCGTCGCATCAAAGTTCCAACCGCACCTGTCAATTGGGGGCTGTCCCCAATTGACAGGTTTGGCGAGGAGGACGCGCTCGCGCGAGGGCAGCAGCACGTTCTCGATCCCGACCTTCTCGCCGTCGCGCCACACGCCGGGTGCGAGCACCCCGCGAACGGGTACGCCCGCGGTCTCGAGCTCGTGCACGCGCGCCTCGAGCCACGTGGTCTTGCCCGTCCGGATGTCTCCGGTGAGAATGAACAGCATGAAGCCTCCCGACCGCCCAAGCCGCAATGACCCATCCCGGAGGAAATGATGACAGATGCGTGGTCGCTCTACGACCGAATGATCTCCCAGGTTCCCGAGGACGCGCTCGTGCGGCGCGTGTTCATGGGCGCCCACCACTGCCTCGTCGAGGCCGAGTGCGGCGCGGGCGTGGCGGCGCTCCACCGCGGGGGCGTGCGCCTGCGCCTGGAGCGCGGCTGGGCGGGCCGTCCGCTGCGGGAGCTCGCCGCCTGCGCGAAGTCATGGGACTTTGAGGTGGCGTCGGCGGGCGTCGCGGCGCTCAACGCCTGGCACAACCAGCCCGAGCGGTTGGGCGCGCTGGGCCTTGTCGCGGACGCGGGGAGCACGGACCCGTTCGTGTTCCTGGCTCCGGTGGCCGCGCGCATCGCTGCCGAGAAGAACGACGGCTCGCGGCCCCGCGCCGTGGTGGTCGGCCACTTCCCGCACCTCGCGGCTATCGCGGAGCACGCTGACGTTGCCGTGCTGGAGCGCTCCGCCCGCGCGGACACGGACCTGCCGGACACCGCCTGCGAGTACCTGCTGCCGGGTGCGGACCTCGTCGTCATGACGGGCATGACGCTCGCCAACAAGACGATGCCGCGTCTGCTCGCTCTTGCGCGCGACGCGCTCACCTGCGTGGTGGGCCCGTCGGCCACGATCTGCGCGGCGGTCCAGGAGGCGGGCGCGGACCTCGTCGCCGGCAGCGTGGTCGCCGACGCTGCGCTCGCGCGCGAAGTTGTGACCTGCGGCGTGCCGCTCCACGGCTCCGGCGCCCTCGAGCACGTGCTCGTGGCGACGCCCCGCGGCCGTGCGGCGCTCTTCTCCGGTAGACTCGATCGGGTCAGTTTCCGGACGGAGGGGGTGCGCGCATGATCCGCGCGGCGTTCTTTGACATCGACGGCACGCTCGTGAGCATGCGCACGCACGAGATTCCCGCTTCGGCGGTGCGCGCGCTCGAGGAGCTACGCGCCGCCGGCATCCTGCTCTTCATTGCCACGGGGCGCTCGAACGCCGACATGCCGCGTCCCATCCGCGAGCTTGACGCGCGTCTGCCTTTTGACGGCTTTCTCACCTTCAACGGCCAGTACTGCTACGACGCGGCGGGCGAGGTCTTCCGCGACGCGCCGATCGGCCCGTCTGACGTCGGGCGCATCGTTGACCTGGCGGCGGACGGCGTCATCGACATCGCGGTCATGCAGCGCTCTCGCATGTTCGTGAGCCGCCACACGCCGCGCGTGGTCGCCGCGGAGGCGGCCGTGGACAACGTGACGCCGGTGGGCGACCTCGCGCTCGCGTTCTCGGAGCCCACGTACCAGTTCTGCGCCTACATCGGGCCGGGGGGAGGAGCACCTGTTCATGGACGTGTGCGAGCACGTGGAGCACACGCGCTGGAGCCCCAACTTCTGCGACGTCATCCCCGCGGGCGGCGGCAAGCCGGCCGGCATCGCGGCCACGCTCGAGCGCTGGGGTCTGGCGCCGGAAGAGTGCGTGGCCTTCGGCGACGGCGGCAACGACGTGCCGATGTTCGACTGCGTGGGCGTCTCCGTGGCCATGGGCAACGCGGCGGATGACGTCAAGGCCGCCGCGACGATGGCGGCCCCGGACGTCGACGACGACGGGCTGCTCGTGGCATGCAGGGAGCTGGGGCTCGCGTAGGCGAGCTCTTCTCGGCCGGCGACCGGGCGCCTAGCTTCGCAGGACCTTCTCCAACGCCTTGCCGCGCGCGAGCTCGTCGACGAGCTTGTCCAGGTAGCGGGCATTGCGCTCCACCGGGTCCTCGATGGCGGCCACGTCCACGCCGCAGACCTTGCCGGTGATGAGCGTCCGGTCGGGGTTCAGCGCCGGGGCCTCGTCGAAGAGCTCCCGGTAGGTGACGCCGCGCTCGAGCTGCCGAGCGAGGCCCTCCGCGTCGTAGCCGGTGAGCCAGCAGCATGCAGCGTCCACCTCCGCGCGCGTGCGCCCCTTGCGCTCCGCCTTCTGCACGAGCAGGGGATAGACCTGCGAGAACGACATCTCTGCGATCGACTTGCGCGCCATGTGGCCTCCAATGACACGAGGGGTCGGTCCCTTTGCATCCTTTGTATCATTCCTTTTCGGGGTCGTGGTGCGCGAGCTGAACGAGAGCCAGGCACGCGACGCCGATGCCCAGAAGCCCGAGCGCGTTTCTCGGCTCCACCTCGTCCATGGCGACGAGCGCCGTGACGCCCACGCCCATGGCGAGCGCGACCGCCTTGAGGACGAGCTCCACGAGTGCGGGCACCTTGGGTCCCGAAGGCTCCTCCTGCGCCGCCGTCTTCACCTCGAGCAGCTCGTCCACCGAGGTGCCGAGAACCTCGGCAAGCTTGGGCAGCGACGCCACGTCCGGGAAGGAGAGATTTCGCTCCCACTTGCTTACCGCCTTGTCCGTCACCCCCATCTGCCGGGCGAGCTCGAGCTGCGTCATGCCCCTCTCCTTGCGCAGGGCGGAGATGGTGGCGCCGAAGGTCTGCTTGGTCATGAGGGTCCTTTCGCTGGGGTCGTCGGGCACGGCCATCGTCGCGCGGCGCCGCCTCGCGCTCAACCGACCGCCAGTTGAGTCGGCTCGACCGTTGGTAGAGCCCCAGTTTACGGCAGGTGAGCTGGGAGTGCTGATGCCGCTCGCGGCACCGCTTCATCCCGGAGCTTCTTGTTGTGTACGCTCGCTGGCGTTGTGCGCACTCCCTAGCGTTGTGTACACGGGCCCAGATGCCCTTCTCGGAAGATGCGCAGGTAGACGGGCTGGCGCGAAGTGCGCACGACGGCGAGAAGTGCGCACGACGGCGAGAAGTGCGCACAACGCCCAAAGGAACACCCCCAGATTACGCCACGACCACGCTCTTCTCGCCGCGCGGGACGGCGCGGCCGATGACGGCGGCGGGGAGGCCCTCGGCGCGTAGGGCGTCGGCCAGGCGCTCCGCGTCCTTCTCGCCCAGCGCCAGAAGCAGGCCGCCGGAGGTCTGCGGGTCAAAGAGCACGTCGGTGAGGTCGAGCGGCAGCGCATCACTCAGCGCCACGCGCGGGCCGAAGAAGTCGCGGTTGCGATAGGCACCGGCGGGAATGAGGCCCATGGCGGCCATCTCGCGGGCGCGCGCCATGAGCGGCACGGCGGCGGCGTCGACCTCGAGCGTGACGCCGGAGGCCTCGGCCATCTCGCAGGCGTGCCCCATGAGCGAGAAGCCCGTGACGTCGGTGGCCGCGTGCGGCCAGAAGCCCAGCTCGCGCGACAGGCGGATCGGCGCCTCGTTCAAGGTGGCCATGGAGTCGGTGGCAACGCGCACGCCGGCGTCGTCCAGAAGGCCACCCTTGTGCGCGGTGGTGAGGATGCCCGTGCCGAGCGCCTTGGTGAGCACGAGCGCGTCGCCCGCGCGGGCCCCGCCGTTTTCCAGCCGCTCGTCCAGCTGCACGAAGCCCGTCACCGCGAGGCCGTACTTGGGCTCGTGGTCGTTGATCGAGTGGCCGCCCGCCACGACGCACCCGGCACGGCGGCA
Organism: Olsenella sp. An293; assembly: GCF_002159495.1. GTDB lineage: Bacteria > Actinomycetota > Coriobacteriia > Coriobacteriales > Atopobiaceae > Thermophilibacter. The sequence goes on along the minus strand of NZ_NFIT01000015.1, from coordinate 7,535 downwards.
CGCGTCGGCCCCGCCGGCGAGAATCTGGCCCGCGACCTCGATGCCCAGGCAGTTGGGGAAGCACAGGAGGTTGAGCGCGAGCGCGGGCCGGCCGCCCATGGCGTAGACGTCGGAGAGGGCGTTGGTGGCCGCGACCTGGCCAAAGAGGAACGGGTCGTCCACCATGGGCGGGAAGAAGTCCGTCGTCGCGATGAGGCCGCGGCCGTCGCCGAGGTCCCACACGCACGCGTCGTCGGAGGCGTCGAAGCCCACCACGAGCTCCGGCGCGTCCAGGCGCGGCAGGCCGGACAGCACGCCCGCAAGCTCGCCCGGCGCGATCTTGGCCGCGCAGCCCGCCGCCTCCACGAGCTCCGTGAGGCGCACCCCGGTCATGTCCATGCTCGCTCCAATCCGTCGGGAGAAAACCTGTCCCAAAGTGTCTGCACGAAATAACACGTCCCCAATGAGCAGAGAACGTGTCCCAAAGTAGCAGACGCCCCCGGGACGCGAGGTCTCGGGGGCGTGCCGAGTCAACGTTCTATTTCCTGCCGCGAGCCGCTAGTTCTCGTCTGCGGCGAGGGAGGAGTCGCACTCCGCGCGAGTGCGCTCGATACGTCTGAGCAGGGACTCCTTGAGCTCATAGGTGTGCGAGCGCGCAATGTCGCCGGCCTCGTGCGTGATGAAGCGGAAGAAGTAGTGGCCGTCGAAGTCCTCGTAGATGCGGAACTTGGGCGTGGACTCGCGATCGAAGGCGTCGATCGTGCTGTCCTCGATCTCGGCGTCGGCCGCGGAGGCGCGCACGCACTCGATGCCGTGCAGGCACTCGTCCTTGGACGGGAAAATGATCGAAGACATGAGGATGTGCCCGTTGGACGCGCACAGGTTAAAGCAGTAGCGGCCCTCGTTCTCAACCACGACGTACTGTCCCATACAAATCACCACCAAACTCGTTTTACCTACCGATTACAAAAGGTTAGCCCGCGCCGCGCCATGCGGGGGCGGGAACTGTGCGGGCGGTCGGATTTGGTCGGGGAGACGACGGCGCGACGGGCGAGAAGAACCGGCGCTCGTCAAGCGGCCTCGTATGGGAGCGATTTCGCACCCACGCTTGGGCTGCGACAAAATGGGGTATAGTGTTTTTACATCCCCCGAACAGACGGGTTGGCGTGGTCGGGGGACGCGCCAACCCACCAGACGAGAAGGGCCCCGGTCGCAGCACGTGCGACCGGGGCCACGTCGTTTGCGGGGCGTCGGAGTCAGGCGACCCGGACCGTCAGCGTGCGGCTCCGCGCAGGGCCGCGTCGCGGCCGGCGTCGAAGGCGGCGAGGTTGGCCTCGACCGTCGCCGCGGGCACGCAGGCGCGCACGGCGTCGCGCCAGAGCTCGACGTCGAAGGGCAGCGCCGTGGAGAGCGCGCCCACGAGCACCACGTTGGTGGAGCGGGGCGTGCCCAGGCCGCGCGCGATGACGCCGGCGTCGAGCAGGTGGGCCCCCAGCTCGCGCAGGCGCTCGTCCACGCGCTCGGGCATCTGGAAGTTGCCGATGTTCACGGAGACGGGCGTGATCTCTTCGTCGTTGACGAACATCGTGCCGCCCTCCGCGAGGTAGTGCTGCGCGCGCAGGGCCTCGACGGCCTCGAAGGCCACCACCACGTCGGCGCAGCCGTCGTCGCAGACCATGGTGGAGACGTGCTCGCCCAGGCGGATGACGGTGCTCACGGACCCGCCGCGCTGGCTCATGCCGTGGATCTCGGAGACCTTGACGTCGAGTCCTGCCTCGGCCGCCACCGTGGCGAGGAGCTTGCCCGCGAGGATGGTACCCTGGCCGCCCACGCCCACGAGGAGGATGGTCTTGGTGCCGTCCACGACCGCACCGCTCTTCTCGGTATCTGCCATTGCTTACTCCTTCGTGATGCAGCCGAACGGGCAGGACTGGACGCACTGGTCGCACCCGATGCACTGCGTGGGGTCGATGGCCGCGGTGCCGTCCTTGGCGCGCCCGAGCGCGGGGCAGCCGATCTTGATGCACTGGCCGCACGCGCGGCAGTTGCGGATGGTGGGCTGCTTGCCGCGGCTGCGGTCGATCAGGCGGCACGGCGCCTTGAAGACGATGACGGAGAGACGGTCCGTTGCGGACGTGGCGGCCTTGAGCGCGGAGCGCACGGCCATGAGGTCCTGGGCGTCCACCTCGACCACGTCCTCCACGCCCATCGCGCGCACGAGGGCGAGAAGGTCGAGCGCCTTGCCCGTGGGGTTGTCCAGCGGCCCGATCTTGTGCGAGCTGTCCGTGAGCGTGACGCCGTTCACGGGGTTGCCCTGCGTGCCGGTCATGGCCGTGGTGCGGTTGTCCAGGATGCAGAGCGTGCCGGCGCCGCCGTTGTAGATGGTGCCGAGCATGCTCGTGATGCCGGAGTGTGCGAAGGTGGAGTCGCCGATGACGCCCACGACGGGACGGCCGGTGCGCTCAGGCGCGCCGGCGAGCTCCATTCCGTGCGCCATCGAGAGGGAGGCGCCCATGTCGATGACCGTGTGGCACGCGCCGTAGGGCGCGACGGCGCCGAGCGTGTAGCAGCCGATGTCGCCGGTGACGATGGCCTTGAGCCGGCGCAGCTCGCAGAAGACGAGGCGGTGCGGGCAGCCCGGGCAAAACGCCGGCGGGCGCGGCGGGAGGTCGGTGGCAGCGGCGAGGTGCGCGGGCTGCTCGACGCCAAAGGCGGCGCGGATGAGCTCGGGCTTGAGCTCGCCGGCGACGGGAAGCGGCGCGGCGGGCGGCTCGGCGAGCTCGATGCCGAGGGCGCGGACGCGCGAGGAGAAGTAGTCGCTGGCCTCCTCGACGACGTAGCAGGCGTCCACGGACGCGGCGAAGTTGGCGAGCGCTCGGGCGGGAAGCGGCCAGGCGAGGCCCAGCTTGAACGTGGAGGCCTCGGGCAGCGCCTCGCGGACGTGCTGGTAGACGGCGCCGGCGCAGATGACGCCGACCTTCTCGCCGCGGCGCTCGACGCGGTTGAACGGGCAGGTCTCGGCGTAGGCCTCGAGCTCGGCCTGGCGCTCGTCCACCACGAGACGGCGCTTGACGGCGTTGGCCGGCATCATGACGTACTTGGGGATGTCGTCGACGTAGTCGCGCGACGCCACGGCCTCGCGCTCGCCGGACGTCTTGACCAGCGTGCGGGTGTGGGCGATGCGCATGGTCTCGTGCAGCATGACCGGCGTGTCAAAGCGCTCGGAGAGCTCGAAGGCGGCACGGGTCATCTCGTAGCAGTCCTGCGAGTCGGCCACGTCGAGGCACGGGATGCGGCCGAAGGCGGCGTAGAAGCGCGAGTCCTGCTCGTTCTGGGACGAGTAGCACGACGGGTCGTCCGCGGCGAGAAGGACGAGGCCGGCGTTGACGCCGGTTGAGGCGGCGGCCATGAAGGGGTCGGCCGCCACGTTGACACCGACGTGCTTCATCGTGACGAGCGAGCGCGCGCCGGCGATGGCAGCTCCCAGGCCCACCTCGAAGGCGACCTTCTCGTTGGGGGACCACTCGCAGTAGACGTCGTCCTTGCACACGAGCGACTCGAGCGTCTCGGTGGACGGCGTGCCGGGGTAGCCGACGCCAACGGCGACGCCCGCCTCCCAGGCGCCCTGCGCGATGGCCTCGTTTCCGGACATGAGGCTCTTGTCCATGTCTCTCCTCTCCTGGGGTGATGGGTCAATTGGGGACAGGCCCCAAACGACCCATCCATTCCTAGTGACGCGTCTCGCGCGCGACGATGGCGTCGGCGCCGTACTTGGCGCGCAGCGCCGGCTTCTCGATCTTGCCCGTGGGGTTTCTCGGCACGGGCGCGAAGATGACGCGCCGCGGCCGCTTGTAGCGCGGCAGCCTCTTGCAGAACTGCATGACGTCGTCCTCGGTGAGCGGCGCGGCCTCGGGCTTGAGCTCGATGATCGCCGCGGGGATCTCGCCGAGGCGCTCGTCGGGAAGTCCGATCACGGCCACATCCTTGATCGAGGGGTGCCCCATGAGGAAGCTCTCGACCTCCACGGGGTAGATGTTCTCGCCTCCCATGATGACGACGTCCTTCTTGCGGTCCACCAACCAGTAGAAGCCGTCCTCGTCCTGGCGGGCCATGTCGCCGGTGTGCAGCCACCCCGCCACGAGCGTCTCGGCCGTGGCCTCGGGGTCCTTGTAGTAGCACTCCATGAGGCCGGGGCCCTTCACGCAGAGCTCGCCGACCTCGCCGGGCTCCACCACGTGGCCGAGCTCGTCCACGATCTTGCACTCCCAGCGATACCCCGGCACGCCGATGGCGCCCACGTGGTCGATGTTCTCGAGCCCCAGGTGGACGCAGCCCGGGCCCATGGACTCGGACAGGCCGTAGTTGGTGTCGTAGTCGTGGTGCGGGAAGACCGCGCGCCAGCGGCGGATGAGGCTCTCCGGGACCGGCTGGGCGCCGATGTGCATGAGACGCCACTGGTCCAGGTGGTAGTTCTCCAGCCGCACCGTGCCCTCCTCCAGGGCCACGAGGATGTCCTGGGCCCAGGGCACGAGCAGCCAGACGATGGTGCAGCCCTCGTTGGAGACGGTCTCGAGCACGGTCTTGGGCGACACGCCGCGCAAAAGCACGCCGCGCCCGCCCGCGAGCAGGCTCCCCAGCCAGTGCATGCACGCGCCCGTGTGGTAGAGCGGCGGGATGCACAGGAACACGTCGTCGTGGGTCTGGTGGTGATGGACCTGCTCCATCTCGGCTGCCTGCGTGAGGCTCTCGTGGTGGTGCAGGATCGCCTTGGGAAAGCCCGTGGTGCCGCTGGAGAAGTAGATCGCGGCGTCCTCGTCCTCCGAGAGCGGGACACGCGGGTCGGCCGAGGAGCACAGGCTCGCCAGCTCGCGGTAGCTCTCCGCCCACGTGGGGCAGTCGTCGCCCACGTAAAAGAGCAGGCGCCCAGCCTGGATGCGCTCCGCGATCTCCTCGACGCGGCCGATGAACTCCGGGCCAAAGACGAGGATGTCCACGTCCGCCTTGTCGAGGCAGTACGCGATCTCGTCCGCGGAGTAGCGGAAGTTGAGCGGCACCACCGTGGCGCCGGACTTGAGGACGCCAAAGTAGAGCGGCAGCCACTCGATGCAGTTGTAGAGCAGGATGGCGACCTTGTCGTCCTTGCGGACGCCGCGGGAGAGCAGCAGGTTGGCAAAGCGGTTGGCCTTCTCGTCAAAGACCGACCAGGTCATCTCGCGGCGGAAGGGCTCGTCGTCGGTGGTCTCCACCAGGTCGTAGTCGCGCCAGGTGATGTGGCGGTTCTCGCGCCGCTCGGGGTTGACCTCCACGAGGGCGACCTCGCTCGGGTACTTCTCGGCGTTGGCGCGCAGCATGTCGACGATGGTCATCTCGGGCCTTTCGTTTGTCACACAGTCTGTTCATCATAGTCCGGCGGCGGGCCAGAAGAACGGGCGGGCCACAAGCGGTAACAGGCGTGTGACGTGTGCGGCGCGGCCTGCGTCCGGCGAGGGGGCGCGGGACGCGGCGCCCCGGCCGTGTGCTACCCTTGCCTGCAACCGCGGAACGGGAGGTGCCCATGCGACGGCTTTTGGTGGTGGAGGACGACGCGCGCCTGCGCGACGAGCTCTGCGTGCTGCTCGAGCGCAACGGCTACGAGGCCGTGGCGCTCACGGGCTTCGACGACACGGCGGGCCAGGTCCTCGCCGCGGCTCCCGATTTGGTGCTGCTGGACCTCAACCTGCCCGGGGTGGACGGCCAGTTCGTCTGCCGCGAGGTGCGCCGTCGCTCCGATGTGCCCATCATCGTGGTGACCTCCCGCGACAACGACATGGACGAGCTGCTCACGCTCTCGCTCGGCGCGGACGACTTCGTGCCCAAGCCCTACAACGACCAGGTCCTGCTCGCCCACGTGGCGACGGTCCTCAAGCGCAGCTACGGCGAGGGCGCCGCGGCGGCGGAGATCTCCCACGGCGGCGTGGTGCTGGACACCGCGCGCTGCCGCGTGAGCTCTCAGGGCCGCACGGCCGAGCTCACCAAAAACGAGCTGCGCATCCTCGCACTGCTCATGCGCAACGCCGGCGCGGTGGTGAGCCGACAGCGCATTCAGGAGGAGCTCTGGGCGTCCGACGAGTTCGTGGACGACAACACGCTCACCGTGAACGTCTCCCACCTGCGCTCCACGCTCGCCAAGATCGGGGTGGAGGACTACGTGCTCACCAAGCGCGGCATGGGATATCTGGTGGAGTAGCGTCGGTGACAGTTGGCGACGCGCTGGGGAGGACGCATGAGCTTTGGTGCCTACATCGCAGACCGCCTGGTGCCGCTCGTCGTGGGCGCGGTCGCGCTCGCGTTCTGCGCGCTGGTCATGACGGTCTATGGGCTCGACCTCGCGGCGACGGGGTTTGTGTGCGGGGTGCTCGTGCTCGCCGCCGCGGTCGCGCTGCTGCTCGACTGGCTCCACCGACGCGCGTTCTACCAGCGAATCTCTGACATGCTGGACTCCCTCGACGAGACGTATCTCACCACCGAGCTCGTGGGTCGTCCGGGCTTTCTCGAGGGGGAGCTCTTCTACGACGCGCTCGACCGCGAGTCCAAGGCCATGCGCGACCGCATCGCCGCGGCGCGCCGGCGCTCTCGCGAGTACCGCGAGTACGTCGAGACCTGGGTGCACGAGATCAAGACGCCCATCGCCGCCGCGCGCCTGATCGCCAAGAACAACCCCTCGCCGGTCGTGGACTCCATCGACGCCGAGGTCGACGCCATAGAGGGCTACGTCGAGCAGGCGCTCTACTACTCGCGCGGCACCTCGCTCGAGCGTGACTTCCAGATCCGCGAGGTCGACCTCGGCGAGGTCGTCCGCGACGCGTTGCGCCACAAGGCGCGCACGCTCATCGGGGCGCGGGTGGCGCCCGAGCTCGGGGAGCTCTCGTTCACGGTGCACGCCGACCCCAAATGGCTCGCCTTCGTCGTTGGCCAGGCGCTCGTGAACAGCGCCAAGTACCGGGGCGAGGGCGACGGGAGGGGGCGCGTCCGCATCTTCGCCGAGCGCCGCGAGACCGGCCTCGACGCATGGGAGACCGTGCTCGCCCTGGAAGACGACGGGGTGGGGATACCGGCGGCGGACGTGGGGCGCGTCTTTGACAAGGGCTTCACCGGTGAGAACGGACGGCGCTTCGCCCGCTCGACCGGCATGGGGCTCTACCTCGTGCGCGAGCTCTGCGAGAAGATGGGCGTCAGGACGTGGCTCGAGTCCGTTGAGGGCAAGGGAACCACGGTCTACCTGGGATTTCCTGACATGGCCGAGCGAGCGTGACGCCCGACGCGACTGACGCCTCGGGGAGGGCGGCCTGCACTTTCGCCCTTCAATCCATTTTTCCCTGCCGCCGCGAACAAAATCGCCCTTCGATCCATGGAAAAATGGCCTCGATGAGCCCGTCCTTGCGGCGGCGTCCGACGTTTTCCCAGTTGGCTGGATCGCGTGCCAAACGTTGGTGTCAGAGCACCCCTGAAAAGGGGTGTGGCCACCGCCTAGAATCTTCAGTTACCACGCTGACAGAGACTTGGGAGATGACCACATG
>NZ_NFIT01000014.1 GCF_002159495.1 Olsenella sp. An293 | reverse complement strand
GCTGCGCAGGGCGGAGGTGATCGTGCTGGAGGCGATGCGCGCCGCGGCCTAGGCGCTACAATCGGGCCGGAACGGGCGTGGCCCGACACCAACATTCGGCACACAACCCGAAACTGTTCCAGCCTCCAAGGAAAAATGGCTCGAAGACCAAAATTGCAGGCCGCCAAGCCTTGAGGTCTCGCTACGCGAACTCGATCTCGTCGGTCGCGGCGTCCATGGACTTCACGACGGCGAGCGACTCCACCTGGTAGCCGCGGGAGCGCAGCTCGGCGCCGCCCGGCTGGAAGCCCTTCTCGATGGCGATGCCGATGCCCTCCACGATGACGCCGGCCTCGTCGCAGATCTCGAGCAGGCCGTTCATGGCGCAACCCATGGCCATGAAGTCGTCGATGATCAGCACGTGCTCGCCGGCGTTGAGGAAGCGCTTGGCGACGATGACCTGGTACTCGCGGCCCTTGGTGTAGCTTGTGATGTTGGTGCGGTACTGGTCGCCGTCCATGTTCTTCGACTCGGTCTTGCGCGCAAAGACCACGGGCACGCCGCCAAAGTGAGTGGCCGCCACGCACGCGATGCCGATGCCCGATGCCTCGATCGTGAGGATCTTGTCGATCCGCTTGCCCGCGAACAGGCGCGCCCACTCGGCGCCCATATGGTCGTAGAGGGCGACGTCGCACTGATGGTTGAGGAAGTTGTCGACCTTGAGGACGTTGCCCTCGCGCACGATACCGTCCCTGCGGATGCGGTCCTCAAGCTCCTTCATCGTGCGTGCCCCTCTCGCGTCGCGGTTTTGGCTTCAACCATTATGCACGCTCGGAAAGCATTGTGCGACGCTCGACGAAAAACTCGCGGGGCGGCGGGGGGTCAGCGCGCCTTGCGTCCAAAGAACGGAAGGCGAGGGAGCCTCCCTCGAAACGGGCTCACGAAGTCCTCCTCGCCGATCTGCTCTGCCTCCTCGACCTCGGGCGGGACGGTCTGGACCACGCCGTTGGGGACGTCGGCGACGGGCATGTCGGTGATGTCGGGAACGACCGTCGCGACGGGGCGCTCCTCGCCGGCCTCGCGCGCGGAGGCCTCGGCCTTCTCCCGGTAGCGGACCATCATGTCGCGCTGGATCTCCACGACGCTCGGAGGTGCCCAGATGAGCGCGTTGGCGCCGGCCTCCATGGTCGCGGCGGCGCTCGCGTCGTCTCGACCGCCGCTCGCGATGATCGGCAGCGCCGGGAAGGCGGCGCGCAGCTCGCGGATGACCTCGGCGGTCCCGCGGCCGGCTGCCACGTTGACGATGCGCGCGCCCGCCTGGATCTTCTCCGCGGCCTCGTTGTCAAAGCGCGTGATCGTGGCGATGACCGGGATGTCCACCGTCGAGACCACCTGCGCGACGGTCTCCGGCGAGGCGGGGGAGTTGAGCACCACGCCCGCGGCGCCCTGCATCTCCGAGACGGCGGCGAGCTCGGCGGCGCGCCGGCCCGTGGTGGTGCCGCCGCCCACGCCCACGAACAGCGGCGCCTCGGCCACGGTGAGCAGCGCCTGCGTGATGGCGGGCTGGGCGGTGAAGGGGTAGACGGCGAAGATGGCGTCGGCGTTGGAGTTGCGGATCGCCGCGACGTCGGTCGAGTAGAGCAGCGTGCGGATGCGCCGGCCAAAGAGGGTGAAGCCGGTGCAGGCCTCGTAGTTCTCGGGCACGCGCAGCGGTGCCTTGCGCAGGCGCCCCTCGATCGGCGTGGGGCCGTCGGCGGCGGGGACGAGGTCGTGGGCCGCGTGCCCAGCCTCGAAGATGCCGTGGACGAGGCTCTGACCGGAGGCCTGGTTCCTCTCGACGTGCTCGTTGCTCATGGGGCCTCCCGGGTCTCGCTGAACTTCAGACACTTTTTTGTTCCCCGCACGGGCGTCGCCTATTCACCGGCGAGAAGAACGTGACAACCTCGTCACGAGGCGCCGAGCTACTCCTGGGTCTCGAACTCCGCGGCGACCTCGCCCAGGAGCTCGCGGATCGGCAGGTGCTGCGGGCAGGCGCGCTCGCACGCCCCGCAGCCGACGCACTCCGAGGCGAGGCCGTGGCCGTGCCCGGTGTGGACCGCCTTGTAGTAGAAGCCCGCGGAGTCCTCGCCGTAGGCGCGCTTGGCGTTGAGGCAGGAGAAGACGTCGGGGATGTTGATCTTCTTGGGGCAGCCGTCCACGCAGTAGCGGCAGGCGGTGCACTCGATCGCGTTCTGGCCGCGCAGGATCTGCGTGACGCGCGCGACGGCCTCGCGCTCGGCGTCCGAGAGCGGCACGAGCGGGGAGAACGTGGCGACGTTCTCGGCGATCATCTCGGGCGTGCCCATGCCGGAGAGCACCATCTCGACGCCCGGCAGCCCGGCGGCGAAGCGCAGCGCAAAGCTCGCAGGGGAGCCGTCGCCGACGGCGGCGAGCACGGCGCGCGCCTCCTCGGGCAGGTTGACCAGGCGGCCGCCCTTCACGGGCTCCATCACGATGACGGGCTTGCCGTGGGCGGCGGCGACCTCGCAGCACTCGCGGCTCTGGATGACGCCGTTCTCCCAGTCGAGGTAGTTGACCTGCAGCTGGACGAACTCGACGTCGGGGTGGTCGGTCAGGATGCGGTCGAGGAAGGCGGCGTTGCTGTGAAACGAGAAGCCCACGTGGCGCACGAGGCCCGCGTCGCGCGCAGCGAAGGCCTCCTCGTAGGCGTGCTCGCGCTGGTACTTCTCGTAGTTGCCCATGCCCTGGGAGTGCATGAGGTAGAAGTCGAAGTAGCCCACGCCGCAGGCGCGCAGCTGGTCCTCGATCAGCGGGCGGATGTCCTCGCGGCGCTCGAAGCCGTTGGGGGAGAGCTTGTCCGCGAGCAGGAACTCGGAGCGGTCGTGGCGCGCGGTGAGGGCCTGCGCGAGCGCGGGCTCCGAGCCGCCGGAGTGGTAAGGGCGCGCGGTGTCGAAGTAGTTGAGGCCGCCGTCGAGGAAGGCGTCGACCATCTGCGAGAACGTGGCGACGTCGACGGTGCCGTCCTCGAGCTTGGGCAGGCGCATGCAGCCAAAGCCGAGCTTGCCCTTGGCGTCCTCGAACGGGGCGGCGTGCGTGGCGGTTGCGGTCATGGGGTCCCCTCTCCCTCGGTCTTTGCTGGGGGACATTCTACGCCGCCCCGCCCCCTTGGGGTCGCTAGTACAGGTCGAGCGCGCTCTCGAGCTCCTCCACGAGGTCCTGCTCGTCGACGACCCACGCGCCGTCCACGAGCGCGAGGTCAAAGCCCGTGCTGTTGGGAGACTGGACCTCGGCGGCCGCGACCACCTCGTCAAAGACCGCACAGAGGTATGAGCGCTGCTCCTCGGTGGGCGTCGTCGCCCCCTCCTCGCCGTAGGAGCCCCAGAGGTCGTTGTCGTAGCGGTAGTCGCTCGTTGCGTCGTGGAAGGCCCAGACGATCTCGTTGGCGTCCGGGGCGCCGATCTTGGCGTAGGACGAGGCCGTCCCGTCGCTGTAGGCGTAGGAGTACTCGGGCTCAAACGTGATGCCGCCGAGCGCCCACGTCGCAAAGGCGTCGGCGTCGACGCCGAGCTCGTCGGCGGAGTAGCCCATGAGGTCGTAGAGCTTGTCGTCCAGGTAGGAGGCCACGACGTCGTGGAGCTGGCCGGACTCCGGCGTCGAGACGAGCGCCTCGAGCCGCGCCACGAGCGCCGCCGTGGCGGCCTCGTCGTCGGCGTCCTGCTCGGGGACGTAGGCGTCCCAGTCGACGTTGCCGGAGTCGGAGTCGTCGCCAAAGAGCGCCTCGCCCAGGCCCTCCACGGCCTCGCCGGCGTCCTCGACGGCGGCGCTCACAAGGCCCGCCGCGCAGCTCAGAAGCGACGACCCAAAGCTCACGACGATGACGAGAAGAACGATGGCGCGCGTCACGACCCGCCGGTCCTTCTCGGTTCTCGCGCCGACCTCTCCGGCCGGGGCCGTCGGGGCCGTGCGCGGGCGGCGTGCGCGGGGCCTCCCGGCCTTGCGCGGCCCGTCGATCGAGGGGGCGTCGTAGTCGTGGCCGCGCGTTGTGGGCGCCTGGTAGTCGTCCTCGGGCTTGTGCGGCGTGCCGTCGGGCTCGCCGTGCGGCGCGTACTCGACCTGCGAGTCCAGGTCCTCGTCCTCATCGAGCAGGACGGGCTCGCCGCCCGGGAGCTCGGGCTCGCCGGCGTTGAAGGGGTCCACCTGGGACTCGTCTGAGCGCGAGAAGCGAAACCTTGTCACGGCTGCCCCCTCCGTACGGCGAAAATGTTGCCCACAGTATATTGAAAGCAACCTTGGTTGGGTATGCTGTGAGGACTAACGGTCGTTCAAGGGAGTACCAATGGAGCTACTCGGTCTCATCCTCATCGTCCTCGTGGTGTTTCTCGTCGTCGGCCTGGTGACCGGCAACCTGTTCTATGTGGTCAAGCAGCAGCACGCTGTGATCATCGAGCGCCTGGGCAAGTTCCACAAGATCGTGGGCGCGGGCTTTCACGTGAAGATCCCGTTCGTGGACCGCAAGGCGGCCACGGTCTCCCTGCGCACGATGAAAAACGGCTTCAACATCGACGTCAAGACGCAGGACAACGTGACCATCGGCCTCGAGGTCTCGGCCCAGTACCACGTGAGCTACGAGCGCGGCGAGCGCCCGCAGGACTCCGGCGTCTACAAGAGCTACTACATGCTCCAGCAGCCGGTGGCGCAGATGCGCGACTTCATCACCGACGCGCTGCGCTCCTCGATCCCGGTGTACACGCTCGACGAGGTCTTTGCCAAGAAGGACGACATCGCCAAGGACGTCAACGCCACCGTGTCCGAGCAGATGGCGGCCTATGGCTTCACGCTGGTCTCGACGCTCATCACCAAGATCGCGCTGCCGGCAGAGGTCGAGGACTCGATGAACCAGATCAACGCCGCCCAGCGCACCAAGGCCGCCGCGCAGGACCTCGCCGAGGCCGACCGCATCCGCCGCGTGACCGAGGCCGTCGCCGAGGCCGAGGCCATGGAGAAGGCCGGCGAGGGCATTGCCAACCAGCGCAAGGCCATCGCCGCCGGCATCAAGGAGTCGCTCGAGACCATCCAGGAGACCGGCGTGGGCAACGACGAGGCCAACCAGCTCTTCATGTTCACGCAGTGGACCGAGATGATGGCCGAGTTCGCCAAGACCGGGAAGAGCTCGACGGTGGTGCTGCCGAGCGACTTCACCAGCACCGCGAGCATGTTCGAGCAGATGGTGGCCGCGGGCGCGGCGGGGGAGGGCGCCAAGGTGCCGCCCGTGCCCGGCGCCGGGGCGGCTGACGCCACAAAGAGGTAGAGGCTGAGCACAGAGATTGCGAGCGGGCCCCGGACGCCGCCTTGGAGAGGCGTCCGGGGCCCGCTCTTCTTGGCATGAGGCGCGTGCGGCTTTCGGACGGTCTGGGCCGCGAAAGCGTCCGGAAACCGCGCGTGTTGTCAACGCGTGTCCTACGCCCCCAGGATCTGGGCGGGAAGCTCGCGCAGGCTGTCGAGCACGGCGGCGCAGCGGCTCGCGAGCTCGGGCGTGGGCGTCGCCCACTCGGGCACGAGGTAGGTGGCCATGCCCGCCGCGCACGCCGCGAGCGCGCCGTTGACCGAGTCCTCGACGGCCGCGCAGGTCGCGGGGTCGAGGCCCAGGCGGCGCGCCGCCTCGAGGTAGATGTCCGGCGCCGGCTTGGCGTGCTCGATCTGGTCGCCGAAGGTCATGGAAGAGAAGAGCGGCGCCATCCCAAAGCGCTCCATGAGGGGCAGCGCGTGCTCGCGGATCGTCGAGGTGGCCAGCGCCACCGTGACGCCGGCGTCGACGAGCGCCCGGAGCGCCTCGAGCGCGCCCTCGCAGGGCTCGAGGCTCTGCTCGCGAATCTCGAAGAAGAGCTCGCGCTGGTGGTCGAAGAGGCGCTCGGTGAGCGCCGGGTCGCCGAGGTGCTCGTTCATGATCTTGACGGCGTTGGGCAGGCTGCAGCCAACGTAGGAGTTCCAGATACTATCGGGCACGTCGATCCCGAGGTCGGCGGCCGCGCGGCGCCACGCGGTCTGGCTCACGCGCTCGGTGTCGACGAGCGTGCCGTCCATGTCGAAGATGACAGCCTCGGGCAGGCGGGGCGTCTGGGGTGCGGTCATGTGGGGTCCCTCCGGTCGCGTGTCGTGTCCCGAGGGGGCATTGTATCCGGATTCGCGCCGGCAGCACACCCACAAGAACGCCGAGTAAGAGCTTTTGACCAAAACATGACGTCAGCGGGGCCTGTTTTGGCACAAAGCTCTTACTCGGCGCGCGGCCGGTCAGAAGCTGTCAATCGGAACTGTCAATCGGGGCCAGGCCCCGATTGACAGAAACCCTAGAGTGCGTCGGTGCGCAGGGCCTCCACGAGGTTCATGGCGTGCGTCTTTCTCAGCGCGTAGAGGACGCTTGCCGCGAGCACCCCCACGACCAGGGCAAACGCGAGCGCGAGGTGACCCCACGGCACCACGAGCGCAACGCCGCTCACAGAAAGCGACATGGCCTGCCAGAGGAACCACTCGACGATCAGGGCCAGCGCGCCCCCCAGCACGAGCCCCTTGAGCGCGTAGTCCGCGCACTCCACGAAGATCATCTTCCGGAACGACCGCTCTCCCATGCCGGCCGAGCGCAGCACCGCGAACTCGCGCGTGCGCAGCATCATGCCGGAGGCGATGGTGTTGAAGACGTTGGCCACCGCGATGAGCGCCAGGATCGCCGCAAAGCAGAAGAGGAAGACCTGCACGGTGAAGGACATGGCGCGCGCGTCGCGCAGCGTCGCGGCGAGGTTGGTGGAGCCGAGCACGTCGATGCCGCCGATCTGCTCAGCGGCGCCCTCCATCTGGCGCAGCGCCTCGGCGTCGTCGGCGCCCTCCTCGAGGCGCGCGAGCACGCTCACCCACGGCGTGTAGAGGCTCTGGACCATGGGGTCGAGCGCGACCCCCGACTCCCGCACGGCGCGCGCGGGCATCACCAGGGTGGGGAACTGGCTGGAGAGCTGGTCCGGGCTCAGGGGGAAGTCCTCGCCGAGGTCGGGTCCCACGACCGTCACCGGCACGCTCGTCACGACGCGCGCCGCCTCCCTCAGCGGGACCTCGAGGTCGGAGGAGCTGTCCTCGGGGGCGTAGTAGACGACCGTGCCGTCCTCCCCCCATGCCAGGAGGGGCTTCTCGTAGCCCGCGCGCTCGTCGATCGCGAGCAGGTCGACCTCGCCCGTCGTCTGGGCGGGGAGCAGCTCGCTCTGGACGTAGCGCGAGCCGTCGCTCGCGTAGACCGTGCCGACCAGAAGGGCGCTGAGCTGCGACGGGTCGGCGGCGTCGGCCCCCAGGACGCCCCGCTCTGCGAGCGAGCGCCACGTGGCGTCGTCGACGAGGAAGACGTCGGCCGAGGCGTAGCCCTGCCCGTCGACGTTGCCGACCTCGCTCGCCGGGAGGTCGCAGCCCGCGGTCGACGCGCCGCCGAGTAGGCCCCCCGAGAGCCGGATCGCGGCGGAGAGGCTTCCGTAGTAGGCGGCGCCCTCGACGCCGTCGAGCTGCCCTATGCGGGTGAGCAAGTCGTCGGCCGCGGCGAGAGAGACTGATCCGCCCCGGTCCGCCCCGTCGCCCTTCTCCGGCTCGTCCTGGCGGTCCGCCACGGTGAGCTCGAGGTCGAACGACGTCGCGGAGCCCAGCTGGGTCGCGTCCGTCGCGCCGGTGAGCATGTCGTTCACGACGCCCGCCGTCACGAGCAGCGTGACGGAGACGGCGAGCGAGAGCACCGCGACGCGCGCCTTGCTGGAGGACACCAGCAGGGTGCGGCGGGCGAGGAAGGCGGGGACGCCCCCGAGCCGCGCCGCGAGGCCGCGCGGCCGCGAGCCGTCGGGGGAGAGGTCGTCTGCGGGGCGGGTCCGCCGGGCAAAGACGCGGCGCAGCCTCCTGCTCGGGCGGACGTCGGCCGACTGCCGGATGGCGTCCACGGCCGAGACGCGACTGGCGCGCACGGCGGGGACCATCGCGCTCACCACCAGCGTGAGCGAGGCGAGAAGGACAGTGAGCGCCACGCTCCACGGGCTCACGACGAGCGTCACCGCAGAGTCGGTGCCGACCATGCGCGCCCAGCCCTCGCCCGTTACGGCGAAGGCGACCGCGGCGCCCGCGATCCCGATGGCAACGCCGAGCGGGATGCCGACGGCCCCGAGCACGCCCGCCTCGACAAAGACCGTGCGCCTGAGCTGTCGCCTCGAGGCGCCGAGCGAGGAGAGCAGGCCGAACTGGCGCGTGCGCTCGGAGACGGAGATGGTGAAGGCGTTCGAGATGAGCGAGACCGCCGCGACCACGATCACCACGGCGAGGGTTGCGGCGAACATGGCGAGGGTGTCGAAGATCAGCCGGTCGCCGCCGAGCCCCTGGTAGGTGAGCAGGCCCCCGTTGAGGACCGACGCGCGATCTCCCCCGGCGGGACGCAGCCGCTCGACGAGCTCGTCGAGCTCCTCTCGGCTCGAGCACGAGGTGGAGAAGTACGCGTTGGTGCGCGGCAGGGCCGCCCCTCCGGTCTGGTCGGGGCTCACGTAGCCGATGTAGCCCGGGATGGTCCAGTCGGGCTCGACGAAGCCGACCACGGTGTAGGTGCGCGGCGCGCTGACGCCCTCGAGGGTCTCGGAGATCTGGCCCTGCCCCACGTCCGCGGTGCCGTCCGCGTCCGTCCCGTAGACGACTCTCCGGTACATGACGCCGCTCTCGGCGCCCACCTCGTCGTCCGAGCCGTCCTCGTAGCGCTGGACGCGCCGGCCAAGCGAGAGCGTGAGCTGGGAGCCGAGCTCGAGCGGACCGTCGGCGACCACGCCGGCGTCGATTCCTGGGAGCTCGGAGGCGCCGGGCGTGAGCTCGATGCCGCGCAGGTTCGAGGTGAGCGCGATCTCGCCGTCCTTCTCGGGAAGTCGGCCCGACGTGACGGAGGGGGCGAGGAGGACCTCGTAGGCGTCGTCGCCCATGGCGCGAGCGGTGCCGCCCTGCTCCACCGGGAGGCCCAGCACCGAGAGGTAGGTGCCGTTGCGCTCGGCGTCGCTCGCGGAGAAGGCGGCCGAGCCCAGGTCCCGCTGGGTCGCGAGGCGGTCGAGGAGGTCTCCGGCGACGTCGCGGAGGCTCTGGAGCTCGGCGTCGTCGGTCGCGGGGAACTTGACCTGCCAGACGCCGTCCGTCTCGCGGCTCTGGTTGGCGAGCCCCGCCTGCAGGCTCGTGACGCTCGCGAGCACGGCCATGAGCAGGCCGGTCGCAAGGGCAATGCCCACCACGGTGACGGCGGTGCGCACGCGGTTGGCCGCGAGCGAGCGCAGCGTGAACCGCGCGAACACGGATGATGAAAAGGGACTGTCCCTTTTCATCAGAGCGCCTCCGAGCGCAGGGCCTCGACCACGCCGGTGGCGCCGCAGCGGCGCAGGGCGTACGTCACGCTCACGGCGATCACGACGAGCACCGCCGCCACGGAGAGTCCGATCTGCGGCCAGGGCAGCGCAAATTCGTAGGTGGAGTAGGAGAGCGCCATGGCCTCGTACAGCCCCACGTTGGCGACGAGCGCCAGCGCAAAGCCGAGCGCAAGGCCGCGCAGGGCGTAGCTTGCGCACTCGTAGGCGATCATGCGGCGGAAGGCGCGCCCGTCCATGCCGATGGACCTGAGCACGGCGAACTCGCGACGGCGCAGGATGAGGGCGTTGGCGAGCGTGTTGAAGACGTTGGTCACGGCGATGAGGCCGGTGATGGCGGCGAAGCAGTAGATGAAGGTGTTCACGGCGGTGGCCATGAGGCGCGACTGCAGCTTGCCCTCGGCGACGTTGGTGTAGGTGACGTCGAGCGCGGGGTGGTCCGCCGCGATCTTCTCGATCTCGTCCTGGGCGTCCGAGGCGCGCACGGCGTCGCCGTCCGTGGAGAGCGAGCAGCTCGCGCGCAGGTAGCCCATGGTGTCGGCGAGCTCGATGGCCGAGGCGGGCAGGACGAGCTGGAGGCTGCCGCTCAGGCTCACGCCCACGGGGGCGTGGTCGGCGAGCGCACCCACCTCGATCTGTTGCTCGCGGGCGACGGCCTGGTCGAGGGGCAGCGCCTGCTCGTTGCCGGAGTCATCGTAGTAGTAGGCCTCGGGCCGTCCGTCCGCGCCGTCGCGCAGACCGTCGGCGAAGCGCCCGTCGAGGTCGGCGAACTCGAGCGACGTCAGCGCGCCGCCGGCGGAGAGCGGGGCGAGGCGCGCGTAGGTCTCGTCGCCGCGGACGGTGTAGGCGTTCACCGCCACGGCGCGCGGGTGCGCCGGGTCGCAGAACTCGTCGCGCGAGAGGCCCAGCTCGTCGACGTAGGACGCCCAGCTGGCGTCATCCAGGAACGCCACGTTGGCCTGGCCGTACCACGAGCCGTCCGCAAGGCGCCTCGAGCTGCCCTCGAGCCCCTCGGCGTCGTCCGCGACCATGCCCGCGGGGAGAAGGACCTCGGCGACGTAGCTCGTGAGGTAGCCGTTGGGGTGCGCCCCGTCGACATCCTTGACCTCGTCATAGAAGCTGGCGAGCTCCTTCTGCATGCCGGGCCCGTCCACGCGGCCGTCGGCGAGCGCGAGCGTCTGGTCCGCCCCGGCGCCGGTGGCGTCGACGTAGAGCACGAGATCCTGGCCCGCCATGGTGTCGACGGAGGTCTCGGTGGCGTAGCCCATGACGTCGGCGATCGAGCCGGAGGTGACGAGCAGGGCCACGGAGACGGCGAGCGCGGCCACGGTGACGCGCCCCTTCGAGGAGCTGCGGGAGAGGTTGCGGTGCGCCACGAAGCCGGGGACGCCGAAGAGCCGCCCCGCGAGGCCGAGCGAGCGAACGGCGCCCGCGCCCTCGTGCCGTCCGGCGGGGAGGGCCGGACGGCGGGTCCTTCTCGCCCGGCGCCCGAGGTGCACGTCCTGCGTCTGGCGGATGGCGTCGACGGCGGAGACCCGGCTCGCGCGGATCGCGGGGACCCAGGCGCTCGCGAGCAGCGTAACGAGGCCGAGAAGGGCGGCGACGAGCAGGCCTGCGGGGCTCACCACCACGGTGGCCGCCGCCCCGCCGCCGGCGAGCGCCGCGAGGCCCTCGCCCACGAGGCCAAAGACCACGTAGCAGCCGGCGAGGCCGAGCACGAGGCCCGCGGGGATGCCCGCGGCGCCGATCACGAGCGCCTCCACGAGCACGGTGCGGCGGAGCTGCCGGCGGCTCGCGCCGAGGGAGGAGAGCAGTCCGAACTGACGGGTGCGCTCGGCCACGGAGATGGCGAAGCTGTTGTAGACGAGCGAGATGCCGGCCACGACCACCACGGCGGCGAGGATGCCCGCGATCTGGTAGAGCGTGTTCCAGATGGCGGTGTCCGGCGTGGCGCCCATCCAGCGGATGAGGGAGGTGTGCACGGAGGTGCCGTACTCGGCCTCGTTGGCGTTGGCGAGCCCGTTCGCCACGTCCGCGGCCTTGGCCGGGTCGGCGGTGCGGAAGACCGCGGAGGCCCAGGTGGCCGCGGAGTCGTCCGAGAGCGCGCCGGCGAGGGCGCTGCCGTCGTCGTAGACGTAGGCGCTGTTGCCCTGGAGCGCCATGGTGCTCGAGAAGCCGTAGGAGCGGTAGAAGCCCACGACGGTGACCTCGATGCTTCCGAGGTCGGCGGAGAAGGACTCGCGCTGCGTGGTCTCGTGCACGTAGCTGCCGTTGACGGAGGTGGCCGTGTAGGTGCTTCCGTCGTCGAGGTTCTCCACGGTGCGTGTGCCGAGGTCCAGCGTGACGGCGCTGCCCAGCGTGATGGCGCCGCCGTCCGCGGTGGAGAGCCCGCAGGGGGCGAGCTCGACGTTCTGCAGGTAGTGGGGGAGGACGACCTCGCCCGCGGCCTCGGGCGCGCGGCCGGCCACGAGCTCGGGCGCCTGGAGGAGCGGCTCGTCGGCGTCGCTGCCGGTGCCGGCGGCCGGCCAGGTCTTGGCGTAGAGGTAGGGCCCGAAGAGGCTGCTGTTGTCCTCGCCGAGCGAGACGGTGCCCAGGTCGGTGACGGCGGTCCAGTCCGTGACCTCCGGGTCTTCCTCAAGCTGCTCGAGGCCCTGCTCGGTGATGCCGGCCGCCTCCGCGTACCACCAGCCCTCGTCGGCCGCGGTGCGCTCGACGAGCATGTTGGAGAGCGAGGCCACGCTCGTGAGCACGGCGGCGATGAGGGCCACCGAGAGCGCCACGCCCATGACCGAGACCACGGTCCGCACCCGGTTGGCCGCGAGCGAGCGCAGCGTGAACCGCACGAACACGGACCGCGCGGGCCCTCCCGCGCGCCGCGGCGCCAGGTTCTTCTCGTCCGGGTCGTGCCTGTGGGCGGCCATGTTAGCTCACCCTCGTGTCGGAGGCGATGCGGCCGTCCTCGAGCGCGATCACGCGGTCGGCCGTGAGCGCGATGTCCTCGTCGTGCGTGATCACGATGAGCGTCTGGCCGAGCTCGCGGTTGGACTTGCGCAGCAGGGCCATGATGTCGGCGGAGTTCTTGGAGTCGAGGTTGCCCGTGGGCTCGTCGGCCAGCACCACGGCCGGCGCGTTCATGAGCGCGCGCCCGATGGCCACGCGCTGCTGCTGGCCGCCGGAGAGCTGGTTGGGGAGGTGGTGCTCGCGCCCCTCGAGGCCGAGCACGTGGAGCATGTTGGCGAGGCGCTTCTCGTTGACCGCCCGACCGTCCATGAGTACGGGCAGGCACATGTTCTCCACCACGTCGAGCACGGGCACGAGGTTGTAGAACTGGTACACCAGCCCGACCTCGCGGCGGCGGAAGACCGCGAGCTGCTCGTCGGAGCGCTGGAAGACGTCCTCGCCGTTCAGGCGCACGGTGCCCGAGGTGGGACGGTCCACGCCGCCGATGAGGTGCAGCAGGGTCGACTTGCCCGAGCCCGAGCTGCCGATGATGGCCACGAACTCGCCCGCTGCCACCGTGAAGCTCACGTCGTCGAGCGCGCGTACGGCCGTGTCGCCGCTGCCGTAGGTCTTGGTGAGGTGCTCAATCTGAAGGATGTCCATGCTGCCTCCTCGTGCTTCTCGTCAATTCTATGATGGGGGAGGCGGCCTGCGCGGCCGTGACGCGCGGGTGACTGATTCGTCACGCTGGACGCGTCGCCGCCGCGAGCCGAGTCGCGAGGGTATGTACAGTGGGCCCTGAGGGTATGTACACCCCTCCATCGAGAGCGGGCCAACAAACCGCAGGTCAGAGCGTTGCCGAGAAGGACGCGCCGCCGGTGCGGTGTACATACCCTCGTGGGGTGGTGTACACACCCTCTCGGGCCTGGACCGGCGCCCGGAGTCGGGCGAACCCGGAAGCCGCCCTACACCACGGCCTTGAAGAACACGACGTCGAAGCGCGCGCCGCCGGTCGGGATGTTGCCCGCGCGGATGGTGCCGCCCTGGGCGGTGACGAGGCTCTTGGCGAGCGCAAGGCCAATCCCCACGCCCGTGGGGTCGACCTCGGAGCCTGCGCCGGCGGGCCGCGCGTCTCTCTCGCCCCCGCGATAGAAGCGCTCGAAGACATGCGGCAGGTCCTCCGGGGCGATGCCGGGCCCGGTGTCCTCCACGCGGAGTCGGAACGCGAGCGCGTCCTCCGCGCAGCTCACGCGCACCTCTCCGCCTGCCGGCGTGTGCTCGAGGCAGTTCTTGAGCACGTTCTCGAGCGCCTCGGCCGTCCAGGAGAGGTCTCCCTCGAAGCCGGCGCCCGGCGCGGCGTCCACCGCCAGGCGCACGTCGGCGAGGTCGAAGGCCACGGCCAGCGGCTCGGCCGCGCGCGCAACGAGCTCGGCGCCGTCCACGTGCGCCCGCGCGAAGCTCACCACGCCCGCGTCGATGCGGGCGAGCTTGAGCAGGGAGGAGACGAGCCATTCCACGCGGTCCTCGAGGCGCTCCATCGTCCGGAGCCGCTCGACCTGCTCCGCATGCGCGCCGTCGGCAACGAGCTCACGCCGGGCGAGCGAGGTCATGAGCGCAAGCGAGGTCAGCGGGGTCTTGAGCTGGTGCGATATGTCGGCCAGGGCGTCGGCCAGGGCGTTCTTCTCGTGCTCGAGGTCCTCGTTGGCAAGGGCCAGGCGGTTGCACATCTTGTCGAGCTCCGAGGCCAGGATTGCGATCTCGCCCTCGCGCATGCGCTCGAAGCTCACGTCACGTGCGCCGTGCAGGATGTCGTCCACCTGCGCCGCCATGCGCGCGAGCGCCCGGTGGCGCGCTCGCGTGGCCGAGAGCCATATGAGAAGCAGGGCCGCCGCCGTGCCCGCGACGCACGCCGCGGCGCCGGACCCCGCGAGCCGCCACGCAAGGAGCGCACCCGCCGCGCCCATGACGAGGGACGCGACGAGCGGTCGCCTGACCTCACGGTTGCGCAAGAGCACGGCCGCCCCCTAGCCCTCGTCGCCCGCGCGATAGCCCAGGCCGCGCACCGTGACGATGAGCGAGGGCTCCGCGGGGTCGTCCTCAAGCTTGTCGCGCAGGCGCTTGATGTAGACCGAGAGCGTGTTCTCCTCAACGTAGGCGCCCGCGTCGTCCCAGAGGGCCTCGCGCATCATGTCGCGCGTGACCAGGCGTCCCGCGTTCTTGGCGAACAGAAGGAGCAGGCGGTACTCGAGGGCGGAGAGCACGACCTCGCGGCCGTCCTTCTCGACGTGCGCGCGGTCCGGGTCGATGGTGACGCGGCCCAGCCGCAGGACGGCGCGCTCGGGCCGAGCGCGGCGGATCGCCGCCTGGATGCGCGCCACGAGCTCGCGCGGGCGGAAGGGCTTGGCCACGTAGTCGTCGGCCCCCATCGAGAGGCCGGTCACGGTGTTGAGCTCGTCGTCGGCCGCGGTGAGAAAGATCACGGGAACGCTCGGGGTGACGGACTTGATGGCGTTGCACACCGCAAACCCGTTGCCCTGCGCGAGCGTCAGGTCCACGAGCGCGAGCGCGTATTCGGTCCCGTGCGCCGTGGCCAGGGCGACGGCTCCCGTCTGGGTGGGGGAGGAGTCGACGACAAATCCCTCGTTGGCCAGAAGCTCCGAGAGGCCCTCCACGATCAGCGGGTCGTCCTCGGCGAGCAGTATGCGGAGCTGATGCATGGTCCTCCCTTCGTCGTGCCTTGAGTATAGGGGCCAAGACGGGTGCGGTCCCGTGACGCTTTCGTCACACGGGCGCCCTCATGCGACGCGACACGCCTCTCGGGCGGGGCGGCGCAGGATGGCGCGCGCGGCCGCCTCGTCGGGGTACGCGCGGGAGAGGAGCTCGTGGAACCGTGCGTCGTGGCTCGGCTCCAGGAGGTGCGTGAGCTCGTGGGCCACGACGTAGTCGAGGCAGGTCGGCGGGAAGGCGGCAAGCCGCACGTTGACGCGGATGCGCCCGGTGCGCGGCGTGCACGACCCCCAGCGCGTCTTCATGTCGCGAAGCTGCCAGCCGCTCGCCCGAACGTCGAGCGCCGCCTCCATGCGCGCCGCGACCTCGGGCAGCCGTGCCGCAAGCTCGGCGCGGTAGAGCTCGTCGGGGGAGGAGCCTGTGGGAAGCGCCGCGAGCTCGCCCCAGAGCGGGATCAGCCCGTCGCACGGCTCCGCGTCGCGCTCCGTCCGGCGCGCGACGTGCTCGCGCAGCCACGTCTCGTGCTCGTCGAGGAAGCGCTGCGCCTCCGCGAGCGGGCAGCGCCAGGGGACGCTCAGATGCGCCGACCCGTCCGCGCGCACCCGCAGGTTGAGTCGTCGCACGCGCTTGCGCTCCACCTCGACGGGGATGCTGCCCGCCTGAAGCGTGTATGTCCTCCCGGCGTTCATGCGGGCATTGTAGCGCGCCCTCCGGAATCGGGCCCCGTCGGGCCCGACGATCGCGCCGCGCGAGGGGGTGGGGTGCACTTTTGACGTTCAGTCCATATTGGAGCGACCGGCTCGACAAAATCTCGCTTCGATCCATGGTTTTCTGGGCCCGATGGCCAGCCAATGATCAATAAACTGTATGAAATTAACGGACCATATTATGGACCGGCCTCGAGTCGGCTTAAGGACGCCCAAATCGCATGGATCGAAGCGAGGTTTTGTCGGAGCGTCGCCGACAAAATGGATCGAACGCGGATTTTGCATGGCCTGCGCGCGCCGTGCGTCCTCGGCGAGGCAGTTTAGGCCGTTTGGGACTACCCCGGGGCCCGTTTGGGTACCATGTGATGGTTTATGGCCGTCTGGAGGACCCGTGCTCGAGCTCAAGGACATCTGCAAGCGCTACGTGACGGACTCGTTCACCCAGGTTGCGCTCGACCACGTCTCCGTCGCCTTCCGCGACAACGAGTTCGTGGCCGTGCTCGGCCCCTCGGGCTCCGGCAAGACCACGATGCTCAACATCGTGGGCGGCCTCGATCACTTTGACGACGGCGACCTCGTCATCGACGGCATCTCCACCCGCGAGTACCGCGACCGGGACTGGGACACCTACCGCAACAACCGCATCGGCTTCGTGTTCCAGAGCTACAACCTCATCCCGCACCAGACGATCCTCGCCAACGTGGAGCTCGCGCTCACGCTCTCGGGCGTGGGCCGCGCCGAGCGCCGTCGCCGGGCCCTGGACGCCCTCGCGCGCGTGGGCCTCGCCGACCATGTGAACAAGCGCCCGAGTCAGCTCTCCGGCGGCCAGATGCAGCGCGTCGCCATCGCGCGCGCCCTGATCAACGACCCGGAGATCCTGCTCGCCGACGAGCCCACGGGCGCCCTCGACTCCGCCACCTCGGTCCAGGTCATGGACCTCCTCAAAGAGGTCGCCCAGGACCGGCTCGTCGTCATGGTCACGCACAACCCCGAGCTCGCGCGCCAGTACGCCACCCGTATCGTAGAGCTGCGCGACGGCCGCATCACCGCGGACTCCGACCCGCTCGACCCCGACGCGGTCCCGCGCCGCGAGGCCAAGCGGGCGCGCCGCACCTCTATGAGCTTCCTCACGGCGCTCGGGCTCTCGTTCAACAACCTCATGACCAAGAAGGGCCGCACCATCATGACGGCCTTCGCGGGCTCGATCGGTATCATCGGCATCGCGGCGATCCTCGCCCTCGCAAACGGCGTGAACGGCTACATCGCCAAGGTCGAGGAGGACACCCTCTCGAGCTACCCGCTCTCCATCTCCAAGCAGAGCATGGACCTCTCCGGCATGCTCACCGCAGACGGCGGCTCGGACGCGGAGAGCGCCGGCGATAACGACCCCGACCAGATCCCCGAGTTCATGATGCTCACGGACATGTTCGCCTCCGTGGGCTCCAACGACCTCTCCGGGCTCAAGTCCTACCTCGAGGCCAACCCCGACGACCTGGACGGCTACGTCAACGCCATCCAGTACGACTACGGGCTCACGCCGCTCGTCTTCGAGGCGGACACCTCCGACGGGCCGGTCCAGCTCAACCCCAACGCGCTCGGGTCGACGATGACCGGCGGCGCCTCCGGCACGGCCATGGCCGGCATGTCGACCGGCGGCATGTCCGTCTTCAACGAGATGATCGACGACCAGGAGCTCCTCGAGTCCCAGTACGACGTCGTCGCCGGCCGCTGGGCAACGCAGGCCGACGAGTGCGTGCTCGTGCTCACGCAGAGCGGGCGCATCTCGGACTACACGCTCTACGGCATCGGCGTGCTCGACCCCGCCGAGCTCACCCAGATGGTGACGACGGCCATGAGCGGCACGGCGGGGGAGACCGACATCGAGCACGAGGAGGTCGACTTCACCTACGACGACGCCCTCGCCCTCTCCTTCAAGGTGATCAGCCCCGCCGACGAGTACCGCGCCAACGCCGAGACCGGCGGCTGGACGGACATGTCCTCGGACGAGCAGTTCATGGTCGAGGTGGTGCAAAACGGTCTGGACCTGCACGTGGTGGGCGTCGTGCGTCCCAACGAGTCCTCCGACGCCAAGGCGCTCTCCGCTGGCATCGCCTACACTCACGGCCTCACCGAGGCCCTCATGGAGCGCGCGGTGGGCTCCGAGATCGTCCGGCAGCAGCTCGCCAACCCCGAGACCGACGTCTTCACCGGCAAGAGCTTCTCCACGCTCCAGGAGGAGGCCCGCAAGGGCGTGGACCTAGAGAGCCTCTTTACGGTGGACGAGCAGCGCCTGCGCTCGGCCTTCTCCTTCGACACGAGCGGGCTCTCGGCAGCCTTCGACCCCTCCGGCATCGACCTCTCAGGCATCTCCGTCGACCTCTCGAGCGTGGCGAGCTCGGTCGACGTGGAGTCGCTCGTCGCCGGCGCCCCCTCGCCGGACTTCTCCTCGATCCTCGAGGAGGCCCTGACCGACCCGCCGGTCACCCTCGAGCAGCTCGAGGAGGCCGCGCGCCTGGGCGGGGAGCTCACGGGCGGCTTCGTCCGGTGGTGGGGCGAGAACGCGGGGGCCCTCGACCCGAACGACCCTGCCTTCGTTCAGAGTGTCGTCGACCTGCTTGGCCAGTATCTCGAGACCGAGGAGGCGCAGGCGCTCCTCGCCCAGATCGACGCCGTGGCGGGCCAGCCCGTGCGCGAGCGCGTGGAGAAGATCGTGTCCGACTACGTGTCGGGCGAGCTGGCGCCCTACCTCCAGTCCTTCCTCCAGAGCATGTCCTCCCAGATCGGCTCGGCGATCTCCGCTCAGCTCCAGTCGGCCATCTCGCAGGTCCTGAGCAGCTACGCGAGCCAGGTGGCGGGTGGCCTCTCGAGCCTGAGGGACGCCTTCACCGTGGACGCCGAGACGCTCGCGTCCTCCATCCACTTCAACATGGACGCCGAGGACCTGGCCTCGCTCATGGAGAGCTACGCCAACGCGAGCCAGCTCACCTATGACAACAACCTCCAGACGCTCGGCTACGCCACGCCGGACGACCCGGCCGCCATCGAGGTCTACCCCAAGGACTTCGAGGCCAAGGAGCGCGTGCTCGACGTCATCGAGGCCTACAACGACGAGCAGCGCGCCGCGGGCAACGACGACGCGGTGATCACCTACACCGACTACATGGGCGTCATCATGGGCAGCGTGACCGACATCGTGAACATGATCTCGCTCGTGCTCATCGCCTTCGTGAGCATCTCGCTCGTGGTGAGCTCGATCATGATCGGCATCATCACCTACATCTCGGTGCTCGAGCGCAAGAAGGAGATCGGCATCCTGCGCGCGATCGGCGCCTCGAAGGGCAACGTCGCGAGCGTGTTCAACGCCGAGACCTTCATCGAGGGGCTCATCTCGGGCGTCTTTGCCATCGTCATCGTGGTGGCGGTCTCCGTGCCCGTGAACGCGTGGGTGCTCGCGGACTTTGACGTCGAGAACATCATGAGCCTGCCGTGGACGTCGGCGGCCGTGCTGGTGGTCATCTCCGTCGCGCTGACGCTCGTGGCCGGCCTCATCCCGTCGAGCGCCGCCAGCCGTCGCGACCCCGTCGAGGCCCTGCGCAGCGAGTAGCGCGCTGCGGCGCCGTGACAATTGGGACAGGTTGGATTGTCACAGGCTTTCGGCGTGACAATCCAACCTGTCCCAATTGTCACGCCGCCGCAGGACTATGCTAGAGAGGTCGCGGACGAGAGGAGCGCACATGCTGCAGCGGGACTACATCCTGGAGATCGTGGGGCAGTTCGTTGAGGGGGTGTCCGACGCCTTTCGGCGGGCCGTCTCCGGCGACGTCACGGGCGCCGCGGACGTCGAGCGTCAGATCGGCGAGCTGCTCGACCTCGACGCCTCGACGGCGCTCGCCCTCGCGCCCGACTCGCTCGTGACGATGATGCTGCTCTCGGGCATGGGCGACTCCGTCGCGAGCTACGTGTGCTACGCCCTCGAGCGCCTGTCCGGGCTCTATGAGCGCGAGGGCGACGAGGACCTCGCCGGCCTGCGCCGCATCCAGGCCCGCGCCGTGGCGGAGTCGTTTAGCTGCGACCCCGCGGACGTCCCCGCCGAGCTCGCCGCCCTCGACGCCGAGCTCTTCTCGTAGCGCGGGCCGCCCCCATGGGCCGGTTCTTCTTTCTGAGCGACCGCGGCAACGCCGCCAACGAGGACTTCGCGCGCGCCACGGAGCGCTACGGCGTCGTCATCGACGGGGCGTCGGGCCTCGCCGGCGAGCCGCTCTTCCAGGACCGCTTTTCCACCAACGCGCAGTGGCTCGCCCATGCGGTGGGCGAGCGCGTCTGCGAGGCCCTGGACGCCGGCGCGGACGGTCGCGCGTCGCTCGAGGGCGCCGTCGCCGCGGCCCGTGCGGAGCTCGAGCGCGCGCTCGGAGGGCCCGTGGCGGGCATGGACCCGCTCGCCGTCCCCTCCGCGACGCTCGCCCTGGCCGTGGCCGGCCCCGGGACCGTCGAGCTCTACGGGCTCGGGGACTCGCCGCTTCTCGCCCTCACGCGCGACGGGCGCCTGCTCGTCTCGACCGACGAGGAGCTCGAGGCGCTCGACGCCCGGGCCGTGGCGCTCATGTCCGAGCGCGACCCGTGGGGCCGGCTCTCGGGCCCCGAGCGACGGCGGCTCGTCGACGACGTCATCCGCGCCAATCGGCTCCTGCGCAACGTCGAGGGCGGCTACTGGTGCCTCGACCCCACGGGCGACGGCCTCGCGCACCTGCGCCGCCTCTCGCTCCCGCGCGACGAGCTGTCCGCGGTGGCGGGCCTCACCGACGGGCTCTGGCGCGCCTTCGACCTCTTCGGCGTCGCCGACGCGGCCGCCGAGCTCGGCTCGCTCACGCCGCGGCGCGCCCGCGCGGTGCTCGCGCGCCTTCGCGAGCTCGAGGCAGACGACCCTGACTACCGGCGCTTCCCCCGCCTCAAGCGCTCCGACGACGCGAGCATGTTCTGGCTCGGGCTCTGAGCGCGGCGCGGGCCCGGCGCCCGCGCGCGGGGCGCTCGGCTACAATCAAGGGTCCAGCGAAGACAACTTCGGGCGAGAAGTTCGGGCGAGAAGAACGGCGAGAAGGACGGGGGCTGCCATGCGCTACGCGAGCATCGCGCTCGATATACCCACGCGCGCGCTCGACGGGACCTTCTCCTATGCCGTGCCCGAGGCGCTCGCGCAGGACGTGGCCGTCGGGGCCACGGTGCTCGTGTCCTTCTCGCATCGCCTGGCCGTCGGCTACGTGATGGGGGTGTCGGAGGAGGCGCCCGAGGGCGTCGACCCCGGCAGGCTGCTCCCCGTCGAGCAGGTCCTCGCGCCGCCGGCCTTCGACGAGGCGTCGGCGCGCCTCGCGTCCTGGATGGCGGGGGAGTACGCCTGCCCGCTCTGCGAGGCGGTGCGCCCGTTTCTGGCGCCCGGTCAGAAGGTGCGCGTCACCCGCCCCTCCGAGGACGCCCCCTGGGAGCTCGTCTGCGAGCGCGCCGGCGCGGTCGACGCCCGCTGGGCGGCGCTGACGCCCTCCGCCAACGACTACGTCCCGCCCCGCACGGCGTCGCGCCAGCGCGCCGTGATCGAGGCGCTCCGGCAGGGGCCGCAGCGCGTCTCGGAGCTCTCGGCCACCATCCCGGGCGCCTCGAGCGCCGTCTCCTCCCTCGCGCGGCGCGGCGTCGTCGCCGTCGAGACCCGGCGCGTCCTGCGCGGCGGCGAGGGCACCACGCTCTCCTCGGCGCAGGCCCCCCGACCCGATCGCCTCACCGCGGGGCAGCTCGCCGCCCTCTCCGCCATCGACGAGGCCCGCGAGGCGGCCCGCGGCGACGTGGTGCTCGTGGACGGCGTCACCGGCTCGGGCAAGACCGAGGTCTACCTCGCCGCCATCGAGCGCGCCCTCGCCGCCGGCCGCGGAGCGCTGGTCTTGGTGCCGGAGATCTCGCTCACGGCGCAGACCGTGGGACGCTTCCGCAGCCGCTTCGGCGACGACGTGGCGGTGCTCCACTCGCGCCTCTCGGCCGGCGAGCGCTTCGACCAGTGGGACCTCGTGCGCGCCGGGCGCGCCCGCGTGGTCGTGGGCGCGCGCTCGGCGCTCTTCGCCCCGCTCGCCGACCCCGGCCTCATCATCATCGACGAGGAGCACGAGGGCTCCTACAAGCAGGACAAGTCCCCGCGCTACCACGCCCGCGAGGTCGCGGCGCGCATGGCGGCCGAGCGCGGCTGCGCGCTCGTGCTGGGGTCGGCCACCCCCTCGCTCGAGAGCCTGCGGCGCTGCCGGGAGGGGGTCTTTCGCGACGCGCGCTGGAGGCGCGTCGAGATGCCCGAGCGACCCGCCGGGGCGGCGCTTCCCAGGGTCACGGTCGTCGACATGGCCGAGCAGTTCCGCGGGGGCGGGCGGTCGATCTTCTCGGCCCCGCTCGCCGAGGCCCTCAGGGGCGTGGCGCGGCGCCGCGAGAAGGCGGTGCTCATGCTTAACCGCCGCGGCTTCGCGAACTTCCTCATGTGTCGCGAGTGCGGCTGCGTGCCCGAGTGCCCGCACTGCTCCACGGCGCTCACCTATCACGAGCGAACCCACGCCCTCGTCTGCCACACCTGCGGGCGCGCCTGGCCCGTCCGCGCCTTCCCCGACCCCTCCACGAGCTGCCCCAGCTGCGGCAGCCGCTATCTCGCCGCCTTTGGCGTGGGCACCCAGCGCGTCGAGGACGAGCTCGCGATGCTTCTGCCCGAGGGCGTCGAGATCATCCGCATGGACGCGGACACCACGCGAGAGAAGGGCGCCCACCAGCGGCTGCTCGAGCGCTTCGACGCCGCAGAGTGCGCCGTGCTCGTGGGCACGCAGATGATCGCCAAGGGGCTCGACTTCCCCGAGGTCACGCTCGTGGGCGTCGTCAACGCCGACACCATGCTCAAGCTGCCGGACTTCCGCGCCGCCGAGCGCACCTACGACCTGCTCGAGCAGGTGGCGGGGCGCGCTGGGCGCGGGGGGCGCCCGGGCGAGGTCATCGTGCAGACCTACTGGGCGACGCACCCCGCCATGCGGGCGGTGGCCGCCCACGACCGCGCCGTCTTCCTCGACGCCGAGCTCGCCGAGCGCGCCGAGGCCTCCTACCCGCCCTTCTCGCGCCTCTCCAACGTCGTGGTCTGGGGCCGCTCCGAGCGCGGCGTCCGCGCCGCGACCGACGAGCTCGCCCGCGCCGTGCGCGAGCGGCTGGGGGAGGCGCCCGGCTGGGAGGTCCTGGGCCCCGCGGACTGCGTGAAGGCCCGGGTGAAGGACCAGACGCGGCGCCACCTCATGGTCAAGGCGCCCGTCGACGCGGACCCCGGCGCGCTTCTCGGCGCGTGCGTGGGCTCGCTCGGGCGGCTTCGGGGTATTAACATTGCAGTGGACATCGACGCCTACGACATGCTGTAGGTAGACCCGGCCTGTGCCGGGAAGGAGGAACCATGAACGAGCTCAAGCAGATCGTGCTCTCGCCGGACCCGCGCCTGTCCCAGGAGTGCGCCCCGGTCGAGAAGATCGACGACGAGGTGCGCGCGCTCGCCAAGCGCATGCTCAAGATCATGTACGCCGCCGAGGGCTGCGGCCTGGCGGGCCCGCAGATCGGCGAGATGCGCCAGATCGTGGTCATCGACGTCGACTACGCCGGGCGCGGCAGCAAGAAGAACCCCTACGTGCTCATCAACCCCCGCGTCATCACGGCCGACGGCCCTGAGAAGGAGGGCTCCGAGGGGTGCCTGTCCTTCCCGGGCGTGAGCGTCAAGGTGAGCCGCCCGAGCCACGTGGTGGTGCAGGCGCTCGACCTCGACGGCGACCTCATGCAGTACGAGGCCGAGGGCGACCTCATGGCCGTGTGCCTGCAGCACGAGATCGACCACGTCCACGGCGTGACGATGTTCGACCACCTCACCCCGATGCGCCGCGCCGAGGCCGAGCGCGAGTACCAGGAGGCCCTCGCCGCCGGCGCCAAGCCGGGCGAGACCGAGGTCGCGGAGTAGGGGGCGCCCATGACGGACGAGAAGAGCGGGCGGGTCGCCGACGATCGCCGGCTGCGCGTGGTCTTCATGGGCACGCCCGACTTCGCGGTGCCCTCCCTCGAGGCGCTCGCCGCCGCGTGCGACGTGGCGCTCGTGCTCACGCGCCCGGACGCGGTGCGCGGCCGGGGGAGGGCGCTCGTGCCCTCGCCGGTCAAGGCGCGCGCGCTCGAGCTGGGGCTTGGCGTGCTCGAGGCAGCCCGCGTGACGCCCGAGGTCATGGAGGCCCTGCGCGCCGCCGCTCCCGACGTGATCTGCGTGGCCGCCTACGGCTGCATCCTGCCCGACGAGGTGCTCGGCCTCGCGCCCGCGGGCTGCGTGAACGTGCACGCGTCGCTGCTGCCGCGCTGGCGCGGGGCGGCGCCGATCCAGCGCTCGATCCTCGCCGGGGACGCCGAGACCGGCGTCTCCATCATGCGGATCGGCCACGGCGTGGACACGGGCGCCTTTTGCGCGCAGGCCTCCACTCCGGTGGGCGAGAAGAGCGCCGAGGAGCTCACTTCCGAGCTTGCGCGCATGGGAGCCGAGCTTCTGGTGGAGACGCTGCCCGCGGTGATGGACGGGACGGCGGAATGGGTCGAGCAGGACGAGGCGCTCGTCACGCACGCCGCCAAGATCGAGAAGTCCGAGCTCGCCCTCGACCCCGCGGACGCCGCGCGGGACAACGCCCTGCGCGTCCAGGCATCAGGTGACACCGCGCCGGCGCGCTGCGTCGTGGCTGGCCGCGGCGTGCGCGTCTGCGCCGCCCGCACGACCGCACCCGGTCCCGTCGCGGGCGAGGTCTCCGTCGCGCGCGGCCGCGTGCTGCTCGGCTGCGCCGACGGGGCGCTCGAGCTCGCTCGCGTCAAGCCTGACGGCAAGCGTGAGATGGACGCCTCCGCCTGGGCGGCTGGGCTTCGCGGCGACGGCATCCGCTGGGAGCGCGTCTAGATGGCGCGCGCCACGGCGGCAAGGAGCCTCGCGCTCTTCCTGCTGGGGGAGCGGAGGCGCCGCGACGCGCGCGCACGCGACCTGCTGCGCGGCTCGTCGGAGCTCGACGCGCTGGCGGAGCGCGACCGCGGCCTCGTGACGCGCCTCGTGCTCGGGGCCACCGCCGCCAGCGGCGCGCTCGACGCCGCGATCGACGCACACCTTCGCCGCGGCGCCCGTCTGGAGCCGCGCGTGCGCGACGCCCTGAGGCTCGCCGCCTTCGAGCTCCTGTACCTCGACGGCCGCGCCGACGTCTGCGTGAGCCAGGGCGTCGAGCTCGTGCGCGGCGTCGCGCCGCGCGCCGCCGGGCTCGCAAACGCCGTGCTGAGGCGGGTGGCGGAGGAGGACGCGCCTGCACTGGGGGCCGCGCGCCGGCGCGTCTCAGAGGGGACCTTCGACGCCTCTGACCTCGCGCTCGTCGGTGCCCTGCCCGAGTGGCTCTGTTCGGCCGCGCTCGTCTCCCTCGGCCGCGACGGGGCCGCCGCCTGGGCGGCGGGCGCGCTCGAGCCCGTCGGGGCCTGGGTGGCCTCCAATCGCGCCCGTGCGGAAGCGGGGCAGTCCCCTCTTCGCGCGCTGCGTGAGGCGGGCTGCGACCCCGAGCCGGGGCCGCTGCCGGGATCGTTTCTGCTGGGCTCGCCGTCGCGCCTCGCGTCCTCCGGCCTCGTCGAGCGCGTGCGCGTCATCCCGTGCGACCTCGCCGCCCAGGAGGTCGCGCTCGCCGCGGCGCCCGCGCCCGGGAGCCGCGTCCTCGAGGTCGGGCAGGGGCGCGGCACCAAGACGTTGCTGCTCGAGGGCGCCGCCTGCGCCGCGGGCGGTCCGTGCGAGATCGTCGCCGTCGAGGTCGGCCCGCGCAAGTCGGAGCTCGCGGCGCGCCGCATGGAGGCGGCGGGCGTCGCCGGCCACGTGCGCTGCGTCTGCGCCGACGGCCGCGCGCTCGGAGACGAGCTGGGCCTCTTTGACCTCGTCTTTCTCGACGCGCCCTGCACCGGCACGGGCACGCTCGCGCGCCATCCCGAGATCGCGTGGTCGCTTTCGCCGGATGCCGCGCACGAGCTCGCCGCCCTGCAGCGCGAGCTTCTCGCATCCGCCGCGAGACGCGTGGCGCCGGGCGGGCGCCTGGTCTACGCGACCTGCTCGGTCCTCGCCGAGGAGGACGAGCGCGTGGTCGAGGCGCTTCTCGCCTGTCCCGCGGGGGAGGGCCTCGAGCTCGTGCGGGCCGGCAGGACGCCGCTGCGCCCCGGCTGCGACACGCACTTCCACGCCGAGCTCCGTCGCGTCAGCTAGCGCGCTGTCGTCAAGGGGGCTGCCGAGAGGGGCGCGCCCTCAGCCGGCGAGCCCCTCCCAGCCCTCAATCGCGGCGTCCGCCTCGCGGGCGAGCTCGCCCCAAGGCTGGCGCGGGTCCTCGCTGCGCACGGCGACGGCGCGCATCCCCGCCCGGTGCGCGGAGAGCGTGCCGGCCAGGATGTCCTCGAAGACCGCGCATCCCTCCGGGCGCGCCCCCAGCCTCCGGGCGGCCTCGAGGTAGATGTCGGGGTGGTCTTTGCCGCGCGCGACCTCGCGCCCGCAGACGACCTCGTCAAAGAGGTCGTACACGTCCACATGCCGCATTGCCCCCAGGACGTGCGGGTCGTTGGTGGTCGCCAGCGCGAGCGGGATCCCCGCCGCGCGCAGGGCGCGCAGGTAGCCCTCGGCCCCCGGGCGCAGGCGGACCTCGGTCTCGTAGAGCGCGGCGCCGAGGCGGTTCCACTCGTCGACGATGTCGGAGACCTCGTCCTTCAGGCGGTAGCGCTCCACGCACCACTGGGCGCCCGCGGCAAACCCGAGGGTCGCGAGCATGACCGAGGCGTCCTCGTCAAACTCGAGGCCGCGGGAGGAGAAGAAGATCTCGTCGACCCGACGCCACAGGTGCCAGGTCTCCGCGAGCGTCCCGTCGAAGTCAAAGATCGCGGCCGAGAAGGACGGCGGCCAGAGTCGCACGGTCGTCATGCCCCCATCACCGGTCCGGCTCCTCCTCGAGCGAGCGGTAGACGCCGTAGGTCACGTCGTCGCGCGCGACGGTGCACAGCGCCCTCACGAGGCTGCGCGCGACGCCGAAGAGCTCGGCGTCGGTGGCGGCGCGGGCGGCGTCGAGCAGCGTTGTCATGACCTCCTCCGTGGGCGCGAGCGGGATGCCCGCCGCGACGAGGACCGAGTCCGCCTGCTCGGGCGTGAGCTCGCCGCCGGCCGAGGCGCCCACGTGCCCGATGAGCGCGACGACGGCGAGCCCGGCGACGAGGGCGGGCGCGCCGAGGTGGCGGGTCGCGCGCTGGTAGCACGCCTGGGCCGCGAGCACGCGCCCGCGCTGCCACTGGAGCTGGGCCATCTGCAGATAGCCCACGCCCACCGACTCCGCGTCGTGGGCGAACGAGAGGAGCCGGGCGAGCTCCTGCTCGGCGCCGTCGAGGTCGCCCGCGGCCTCGAGGCACTGGGCGAGGTTGATCGTCGCCTGCGTGGAGACCGGGGACACCTCGCTCGCGCGCCGCGCGTGGGCGAGCGCGTCCTCGGCGCGGCCGCGCGCGAGGTCGCAGACGGCGGCGATCGTGTGCGCCTCGGGATAGGAGGCGGGGACGAGCGCGACGCGAGCGCCGGGCGGGGCGACGAGGCGGTTGTAGATGACGCGCTCGGCGTAGGAGCCAAAGGAGAGCCAGCGGGTCCCGTCCGCCCCGTCGAAGCTGCCGAGCCCGTCGACGGGCAGCAGCGCCTCCTCGGCGAGGCGTGCGGCGCCGTCGAGGTCGCGGGCGGCCAGGAGCTCGCGTGCGCGCCGCGTGCGGCGCGTGAGGTCGTCCCCCTCGACGAAGGCCTCCTCGATGGCGACGGGGTCGTCGGCGAGGGTCCCGGCGATCAGCGCGGTGACGCAGCGGTTGGCGGCGTCGATGACGTCGGCGCGCCCGGACGCGCGCGCGGCGCCGAGCAGGGCGCGGACGTTGGCCTCCGTGGAGCCCGAGAGCTCGCGGGAGAGCTCGCGCGCGACGGCGCGACGTGGCGTGGCTTCGTCGACGGCAAGCTCGCGCACCTGAGAGCACCCGAGCGCCGACGCCGCGGCGTCGGCGAGCCCGCGCTCCGAGAGCTCGGGCAGCTCGTGGCGGCTCGCGGGGCAGAGGAGTTCGTCATCGAGCGAGAAGCCCGGGGAGACGGGCGCCAGCGTGCGGTCACGCTCGTCGAGCGCGGCGCCCGCGTCGCGCAGCACGGCGAGAGGGTCGCGCACGTCGTCGAGGTCGAGCGACTCCACGAGGCCCCGCCCGAGGCGCGCCGAGTAGTAGCATGCGTGGCTCTTCGCGCCGTCGACGACGCCGGAGACCCAGACCTCGCGCAGCTGCGGGCACGCGGCGAGCGCATAGCCCGCGAGGAGCACGGCGAGACGGGCGTTGTAGTCGGTCGCGGCGCGACGGCGCATCTCGGAGGTGGCGGGCACGACGCCAAGGCCGTCGACGAAGGCGGTCTGCGGCCAGACGTCCGGGCTCACGAGGTCCACCTCGAACGCGGCGATCCCGAGGGCGACGTTGACCCGGAACCGCGCCGTGAGCCGGTGCGGGAGCCTGAGGGACTCGATACCCAGAGAGAGCGCCCGACGGACCTCCCACTCGCTCCGTGCGGGGGTCTCCGCCCGACCGGCGAGCTCGAGCGCCTGTGAGGTGATCGAGCGGGCGACGCGCTGCTCCACGCGGACGAGCTCCTCGATGGGAGCGTCGTTGACGTCGTCGATGACATGGCTCGCGAGCAGAGCGGCGTTGAGTGCGGCCTCGATGCGAAGGACCCGCGTCCGCGCGAGCTCCGGGACGCGCGGCTCGTCCACGCGCAGATAGAAGAGACCCGAGGCGCGCGGGCGCACGACGTGCATCGAGGGGAGGTCGACGTCGGTCTCGAGCAGTCCCGCCTCGACGAGCCTCGACGAGAGATGGACCTCGAGCGGGCTCGGTGGCAGCGTCTCGTCGCCGTCCGGCCGCGCGGACGCCTCGATGCGGGCGCGGACGTCGACGACGAAGCCGGCGAGAAGTGCCATCGGGTCGGGCGAGACCAGCAGCGTGTCAGAGAGCTCCTCGATGTCGAGCACGGTGGTGTTGCCGTCGCCCGCGCCCTCGGACGCGTCCGCGGCGAAGTCGACGGCGCCATCCTCGTCGTCGGTGCTCACGAGCGCCGCGAAGAGCCTGCCGAGCCTCCCGCGCTCGCCGTCGTTCGTCTCTGCCATGTCACCTCCCCTCGTCGGCCATCCCCTGCGGCACGCGGCTACTCGTCCTTCTCGGCCGGTCGCTTGCGACAGCCGTCGAGAATGCTGTTGCGGTGGCTGACGCGACGGATGAACAGGCCGCTTCTGAGCTTGGGCTCGAGCCAGGTCGACTTGGGGGGCATGAGGAGGCCGGCGTCGGAGACGGCCATGAGGTCGGCCATCGAGGTGGGGAAGAGCGTGAACGCCACGCCCCGCTCGCCCGCCCTGCGCTCGAGCTCGGCGGTGCCCTCGACGCCTCCCACGTAGCTTACGCGCGCGTCCTCGCGCGGGTCCCAGGCGCCCAGGACGGGCCCGAGGACGCGGTCCTGGAGGATCGAGGCGTCGAGCGCGCCGGCCGGGTCGTCCGGGCGCTCGCCCACGTAGGCGAGCTCGCGCCATGCGCCGAAGGCGTACATCCCAAAGCGCCCGCGCTCGCCCGGCTCGAAGGGCTCCTCGCGCCGCGGGCCGACGAGCATCCCCGCGGCCTCGAGCGCCGCCACGAGGCCCGGCTCGTCGAGGCCCGCCGTGTCGGCGACGACGCGCTGATACGGCTCGACGGTGAGCTGGCTTGCGGGGAACAGGGCGCAGAGCAGGTAGTTGTATGCCTCCTTGCCCGAGTGCGCCTCGCCGCCCTCGGTGCGCATGCGGCGGCAGACGCGGGCGGCCGCCGCGGCGCGGTGGTGCCCGTCGACGATGTAGGCGCACGGCACGTAGGCAAACATCGCGCGGAAGCTCTCGACCGCGGCGGGCCGGGCGACGCGCCAGACCGTGTGGCGAACGCCCCGATCGTCGGTGAAGTCGTAGAGGGGGTCCGAGAGCTTGGCCGCCTCCACGAGCGCCTCCATGACGGGGTTGTCTCGGTAGGCGAGAAACACCGGGCCGGTCTGGCAGCCGGTTGCCTCGATGTGGCGGACGCGGTCGTCCTCCTTCTCGGGGCGAGTGAGCTCGTGGCGGCGGACGATGCCGTTGGCGTAGTCGTCGAGCGCGCAGGCCGCGACGATGCCGGTCTGCTCGCGACCGGCCCTCACGAGCCGGTAGAGGTAGTAGCAGGGCGTTCCGTCGCGCAGGAGCGTGCCGTCCGCCACGCGGGCGGCGAGCAGGTCGTGGGCGCGCCGGTAGACCTCGTCGGCGTACATGTCCTGCTCGGGCGGGAAGGTCGACTCGGGCCGCTCGACGGCGAGAAACGACGACGGGTGGGCGGCGACGAAGGCGCTCGCGGACCCGCGGTCAAAGACGTCGTAGGGAAGCGACGAGAACTCCGCCGCGGACTCGGGGCGCGGGCGGTAGCAGGTGATGGGCTCGGCGTGCATGGATCCTCCTCGCGGGTGACGATTGAGCCATGATACCCCGAGCGCGTTTCGCGAGTGTGTCACGAAGCCGGCCCGCCCCCGCTCCCGCCCGGCCCGCGCGTGCTACCCTGTGAGCAGACGAGGAAAGGAGGCGCCCATGGCGCTCACGGGTGAGGACGTCACGGGCCGCGAGCTCGTGATCTTTGACTTCGACGGCACGCTTGCGGACACGGTGGCGGGCATCTGCGCCACGGCGCGCACGGTCCTTCTCGCCCACGGAGTCCCCGAGGGAGAGCTCGAGCGCGTGCCGCTCGTCATTGGCCCGCCCTTCCCGCAGGCCTTCAGCCTCGTCTTTGGGCTCTCCGAGGAGGAGGCCGCGCAGGTGACCGCCGAGTACCGCGCCATCTACCAGGGCCTCGGCCTCGAGGCATGGCCGCTGTACCCGGGCGTGCGCGAGCTTTTGGAGGACCTGCGCGCCGCGGGCCGGCGCCTTGCGGTGGCGTCCTCCAAGCGCGAGCAGCTCGTGGTGCGCGCCGTGGAGGACAACGGCGCCACCGGCCTGTTCGACCGCGTCTGCGGCAAGACCAACGACGCCGAGACGAGCAAGGCGTCGACCATCGCCCGCGTGATCGCGGAGCTGGGGCTCACCGCCGAAGACGCCGTCATGGTCGGCGACCGCCACCACGACGTCGACGCCGCGGCCGAGGTCGGCGTGGCCTGCGTGGGGGTCACCTACGGCGGGACCGCGGCGCCCGGCGAGCTCGAGGAGGCCGGGGCCTGCGCGGTGGCCGCCAGCGTCGACGAGCTGCGCCGTGTCCTTCTCGGCTGATCGCCGCCCCGCGCCCTGGTCGCGCCCGTCTCGCCCCGGGCGCCGCCGCCCACCGACGCCGGCGCGGCCTTCGCCTGTCGCCGAAATCACGCCTCAGCTAATGGGTAGAAGGGTCAGCATAGGGGGTGACGCGCCGGGCGTCTCCGGAACGAGAGAAAAGGAGCACACCATGTCTGAGTTCGATGTGACCGAGGGCCTGAAGAAGCTCTTCCTCGCGAGCGTGGGCGCCGTCGCCATGGGCGCCGAGAAGTCCCAGGAGGTCGTCGACGAGCTCGTCAAGAAGGGCGAGCTGACGGTCGAGCAGGGCAAGACGCTCAACCAGGAGCTCACCCGCAAGGCGCGCGAGGT
The DNA here is from genome assembly GCF_002159495.1 of Olsenella sp. An293. Classification (GTDB taxonomy): domain Bacteria; phylum Actinomycetota; class Coriobacteriia; order Coriobacteriales; family Atopobiaceae; genus Thermophilibacter. Next base: position 34,447 of record NZ_NFIT01000014.1, on the reverse strand, counting down.
CATCGACGGCACCGCCGAGAAGGCCCTGCGCTCCCGTCTCGAGGCCATGACGCCCGAGGAGCGCGCCGCCTACGCCGCCAAGGTGGCCGAGATCTCCGCCGACATCGACGCGCAGTCCGTGAAGGTCGACGTCGAGGAGAAGACCGAGGACGAGGCCGAGTAGGGGAGCCGCGTGACTGACGCACGACAGGACAGACGAGAGGACGACCGGGGTCGCGGCGAGAGCCCGGCCCCGCTTGACGTTGCGTGCGACGAGGGCGCAGCGGGCGCCGAGGAGGGCCAGGTCGCCGAGAAGGGACCCGAGGACGAGGAGGGCGAGGGCGCCGGGGAGGGACCCGAGGCCGGGGCCGCGTCCTTCTCGCCCGCCGAGACGCACTCCGGCGAGCCCCGTCGCTCCTGGGGACCGGTCATGGGGACCGAGCTGCCGCGCCGTCAGACGCCCACCACCGCCAAGTCGCCCGACGAGATCCTCGACGCCTGGTACGCCGCCGTGAAGAAGCGCGAGGGCCGTCGTGAGTCCGCCCAGACGATCGGCCTGCTTGGCGGCCGCTCGGCGGGCGCGGACGACTATGAGCTCTCGACCGCCTCCCGCCTCGCGCGCATCGGCGAGATGGTCAAGATAGTCCGCCGCTACGACATCTTCCACGGCCTCACGCCCGAGGGCCTGCGCAGCATGCTCGAGGAGCTGGGCCCCACCTTCGTCAAGGCCGGGCAGATCCTCTCCATGCGCTCCGAGATCCTCCCCGAGAGCTTCACGCGCGAGCTCGGCAAGCTCCGCACGAGCGTCGAGCCCATGGACCGCGAGACCGTGATCGAGGCCCTGCGCGCCGAGTACGAGACCCCGCTCGAGGACATCTTCGACGCCATCGACGATCGGCCGCTGGGCTCCGCCTCCGTGGCGCAGGTCCACAAGGCGCGCCTCGTGAGCGGCGAGCTCGTGGCCGTGAAGGTCCAGCGCCCGCACGTCAAGGAGATCATGGCGCAGGACATCTCGATCATCCGCTCGCTCGCGCGCTACGCGAGCCGCTTCATCGGGCAGGACCAGTTCATCGATCTGCAGTCCGTGGTCGACGAGCTCTGGCAGTCCTTCCGTGAGGAGACCGACTTCCTCGTCGAGGCGCGCAGCCTCGAGGAGTTCCGCCGCAACAACGCCGGCTGCCGCTTCATCGACTGCCCAAAGCCCTACCCGGCGCTGTGCACCCGCCACGTCGTGGTCATGGACTTCGTCGAGGGCATCCCCATCAACGACACCGCGCGCCTCGTGGCCGAGGGCTACGACCTCGCCGAGATCGGGACCAAGCTCGCGGACAACTACACGAGGCAGATGCTCGACGATGGCTTCTTCCACGCCGACCCGCACCCCGGAAACCTCGTGATTCACGAGGGCAAGATCGTCTACATGGACCTCGGCATCATGGGCCGCCTCTCCGCGCACGACCGCCAGGCCGTGAGCGACATGGTGCTCGCGGTGGGCCGGCGCGACTCGCCCGCGCTCGCCGACGGGCTCATGCGCTTCTCGGTCTCCAGCGTGGCGGGCGTCGACCAGGCCCACCTGCTCGCGGACCTCGACGCCATCGTCGCCGACTACGGCACGGCCGACCTCTCCGAGCTCGACATCGGCGCCTTCATGAACGCGATCATCTCCATGGCGCAGAAAAACGGCATCGAGCTGCCGGGGTCGATCACCATGCTCGCGCGCTCGCTCGTGACGCTCGAGGGCGTGGTGCACCAGCTGCTGCCCAATGCTTCGATCGTGGAGATCATCCAGAGCCACCTCCGGGCGCACACCGCCGTCGACGAGCTCGCCGTCGACGAGCTCCAGCGCCTCGCGCGCGAGACCGTGGCCGCCACGCACGGCCTGCTCGGCGCTGCCGGGGAGCTCGGGCTTGCGATGCGCATGCTCACGCGCGGCCAGCTTCGCGTGAACCTCGACCTCGCCGGCACGGAGGACCCGCTCGAGGATATCTCGCGGATCGCCAACCGCCTCACGATGAGCGTCATCGTCGCCGGCCTGTTCATCGGCTCGTCGGTTGTCTACTACGCCCGCATCCAGCCGGTCATCTTTGGCATCCCCATCATCGGGTTCGTGGGGTACATGGTGGCGTTCGTGCTGTGCGTGCTCGTCGCCCACGACGTCCTGAGCGAGGGCAGGCGCCGCCGTCGGCGGTAGGGCGCAAGGGGCATCCTGCCGGGAGGGTGTGTACGCCGCGCCTCGAGGGTATGTACACCCCTCAGTCCTGCTCGTCCTTCTCGCTAGGGCATCTACCAGCGCAAACGTAAGACGTCCGAACACGGATGGTGTACATACCCTCAGGGGCTCTGTACGCACCCCCCGATCTTCGGGCCTAGTAGCCCATCGCGGCGAGCGTCTCCTCGTCGTTGCCGAAGAAGTGGCCGACCTCGTGGATCACGGTGCGGCGGATCTCGTCGAGGAGCACGTCCTCTCCCTCCTCCGCAAAGCAGCGCTCGTGCGGCCCCTTGAAGATCGTGATGACGTCGGGAAGCTCGCCGGTGCCGTAGAAGCTGTCGCGCTCGGTGAGCGGGGAGCCGTCGTAGAGCCCGAGCAGCTCGTCGTCAGCGAAGGAGGCGTTCTCGTCGTCGGCACCCGCCGCCTGCTCCTCGCTCGGCTCGTCCTCCACGACAAAGATGACGTTGTCAAGCTCGTCGATAAACTCGTCGGGAATCGAGTCGATCGCGGCCTCGACCGCCGCCTCGAACTGCTCCTGCGTCATGCGTGCCTCCTCATGATCTGCCTGCACACACTGTAGCCGCTTGTTCAGTGCCGGTCGAGCCATGTGGGCGAACGGTGTGTTCCGCATGGCTTTCAGAATTGTGAGTTAGAAAGTAACAATTTGGGCAGAAGTTATGTAGGGGACGACAAGGACGTTGCCCCCATCGAGTGAGAGGAAACCCCACACATGGAGAACTACCATTCGGAGCGCGAGCACGTCGGCGACTTCGTGGACCGTTGGAACGAGGCCGTGAGCAGGACGCGCGGCCTCACGATCGCCCTGGGCGCGCTGCTTCTGCTCGCGGGCATCGCGAGCGTGCTCTCGCCGCTCAGCCTCTACGCCGTGATCCAGGCCGCCGTCTCGGCCGCCCTCATCGTGGGCGGCATCGGGGGAGTGGCCGCCTGGTCGAGGACGCCCGAGGTCTTTCGCAGCCCGGTGACCCTCGTCATGGGGATCTTGAACGCGCTGCTCGGCTTCATGCTCCTCACGCTGCCCTCCTACCTCACCGCCGGGACGCTCACGTTCCTGCTCGCGGTCCTGTTCGTCGCCGCCGGCGCCGAGCGCCTCGCGACCGCTTACCGCATGCATCGCTTTGGCGTGGAGGGCTGGGCCGTCAGCTTGGTGACCGGCATCGTCAACGCACTCGCCGGCGTGACCTTCCTGCTGCTGCCGCTCTTCTCGAGCCTCATGCTCGGCTACCTCATGGCGGGCTATCTCATCGTGGGCGGCGCGAGCCTTCTGGTCGAGGGCGCCGCCATGCACAGGCTCGAGGCCTAAGTTCTGTTTCCCGTCCCCATCCGACCCGTCGCGCGACCTTCCTGAGGACGCATCGGCAACGAAAGCGGCCCCGCCCCGTTCCCGTAGAGAAGTTTTGCGAAGCGCGCTTCTCGAGGGAACGGGGCGGGGCCGCCACCATACGGTGGGATAAGAGCGAGCTACTCGAGCTCGAAGGCTCCCGTGTAGAGCTGGTAGTACGTGCCGCGCTTGGCGATGAGCTCCTCATGCGTGCCGCGCTCGATGATGCGACCGTGGTCGAGCACGATGATCACGTCGGAGTTGCGCACGGTGGAGAGCCGGTGGGCGATCACGAACGTGGTGCGCCCGGTCATGAGCGCGTCCATGCCGCGCTGGACGATGGCCTCGGTGCGCGTGTCGATGGAGGACGTTGCCTCGTCGAGCACCATGACCGGCGGGTCGGCCACCGCGGCGCGCGCGATGGAGAGCAGCTGCCGCTGGCCCTGGGAGAGGTTGGAGCCGTTGTCCGTGAGCATGGTGTCGTAGCCGTCCGGCAGGCGGGAGATGAAGTCGTCCGCCCCTGCGAGCCGTGCGGCGGCGCGGCACTCCTCGTCGGAGGCGTCGAGCCGGCCGTAGCGGATGTTGTCCATGACGGTGCCGGTGAAGAGGTTTACGTCCTGCAGGACCATGCCGAGCGAGTGGCGCAGGTGCGGCTTCTTGATCTTGTTGATGTTGATGCCGTCGTAGCGGATCTTGCCGTCCTCGATGTCGTAGAAGCGGTTGAGGAGGTTGGTGATCGTGGTCTTGCCCGCGCCCGTGGCGCCCACGAAGGCCACCTTCTGGCCCGGCTTGGCGTAGAGCGAGACGTCGTGCAGGACCGTGTGGCCCGGCTCGTAGGCAAAGTCAACGTCGAACAGGCGCACGTCGCCGGCGAGCGGCGTGTAGGTGACGGTGCCGTCGGCCTGGTGCGGGTGCTTCCAGGCCCACTGGCCGGCCCAGTGCTCGTCGCGCCGCTTGCACTCGTGGACGGTGCCGTCGCGGTCGATCGTGCAGGCCACGAGCTCCACGTAGCCCTCGTCCTGCTCCACCGGCTCGTCGATGAGCTCGAAGATGCGCTCCGCGCCCGCGAGGCCCATGACCACGGAGTTCACCTGGTTGGAGATCTGGCCGATCTGGTTGGCGAACTGCTTGGTCATGTTGAGGAAGGGTACGCCCACGGCGATGGTGAGCGCCGCGCCGGAGATCGAGGGGTTGGGGATGCCGATGACCAAAAACACGCCAATAGCCACGGCCACGATGACGTAGAGCAGGTTGCCGGAGTTCATGAGGATCGGCATGAGCGTGTTGGCGTAGGAGTTGGCCGTGCACGCGGCGTCCTGGTACTCGTCGTTGAGCTCGTCGAAGGCAGCCTCGATCTGGCGCTCGTGCGAGAAGACCTTGACGACCTTCTCGCCGTTCATGACCTCCTCGACCAGGCCCTCCACGGCCGCCACCGCGCGCTGCGTGCGCAGGAAGTTCTTCGCCGAGCGGCCGGCCAGCGTCTTGCCGAGAAGCGCCATGACGGCGGCTCCCGCCACCACGACGAGCGTGAGCGGCAGGCTGTACCAGAGCATGATGCAGCCCACGGAGCAGAGCATGAGCATCGTGAGGAACAGCTGCGGCAGCGACTGCGCGATCATCTGGCGCATGGCGTCGATGTCGTTGGTGTAGTAGCTCATGATGTCGCCGTGCTGGTGCGTGTCGAAGTAGCGGATGGGCAGGTCCTGCATGTGGTCGAACATGAGGCAGCGGAACTTCTTGAGCGAGCCCTGCGTGATGATGGCCATGCACTGCTGCCACACGGCGTTGCAGATGAGGCTCGCGAAGTAGAGCGCGGCGAGGATGGCGGCGTTCTCAAAGACCTGCGGCTGCGCCGTTGCCCAGTCGCCCGACTCCCAGGTCTGGCCCACCACGGTGAGGGCCCGCTCCATGAAGACGTTGGGCATGGCCTGGACGATGCACTGCACCAGGATGCAGCAGGCTACGGCCGGCAGCATCACGGGGTAGAAGGAGCGCAGCATCTTCAGGACGCGCAGGGCCGTCTTGCCCATGGATTTGGGAGCACGCCCGCGGTGCATGTTCCTACTCATCGGCGCTCACCTCCAGCTCTCCGAGCTCGCGCTCGTCGTGGCTCTGCTTGTTCTGCGAGAGATAGACCTCGCGGTAGATGGCGTTGCGGCGCAGCAGCTCCTCGTGGGTGCCGATGTCGTTGATGCGCCCAGAGTCCATGACCACGATGCGGTCCGCGTCCTCCACGCTCGAGGTGCGCTGTGCGATGATGATCTTGGTGGTCTCGGGCAGGTAGTTGCGGAAGCCCTCGCGGATGAGACGGTCGGTCTTGGTGTCCACCGCGCTCGTGGAGTCGTCGAGGATGAGGATCTTGGGCTTCTTGAGCAGGGCCCGCGCAATGCACAGGCGCTGCTTCTGGCCGCCGGAGACGTTGGTGCCGCCCTGCTCGATGTAGGTGTCGTACTTGTCCGGGAAGGTCTGGACGAACTCGTCGGCCTGGGCCAGGCGCGCCGCCTCGACGATCTCCTCGTCCGTGGCGTGCTCGTTGCCCCAGCGCAGGTTCTCGGCGATGGTGCCACTGAAGAGCACGTTTTTCTGCAGGACCATGGCCACCGCGTCGCGCAGGGTCTCGAGGTCGTAGTCGCGCACGTCGCGGCCGCCCACGCGCACTTGGCCCTCCGTGACGTCGTAGAGGCGCGGGATGAGCTGCACGAGCGAGGTCTTGGACGAGCCCGTGGAGCCGATGACGCCCACGACCTCGCCGCTCCTGATGTGCAGGTTGACGTCGCGCAGGGCCTCGCGGCTCTTGTCGCCGCTGTAGGAGAAGCCCACGTTGTCAAAGTCGATGGAGCCGTCGGCGACCTCGGTCACGGGGCTCTCGGGCTGGTCGATCGTGGTCTTTGCGTCGAGGACCTCGTAGATGCGGCGCGCGTTCTCCTCGCTCATGACCACCTGCGCGAAGATCATCGAGAGCATCATGAGCTGCATGAGCATCATGAAGCCGTAGGTGATCAGCGACGAGAACTGGCCCACGTCGAGCAGCTCGCCGCGCGTGGAGACGATGGCGTAGGAGCCCGCGTAGATCACGAAGACCATGACGGTGTAGACGCAGAAGTTCATGATCGGCGCGTTGAGGGCGAGGATGCGCTCGGCGTAGGTGAAGTCGTTCTGGACCTCGGTGGCGGCGCGGTCGTACTTCTGCTTCTCGTAGTCCTCGCGGACGTAGGACTTGACCACGCGGATGCCGGCGAGGTTCTCCTCGGCGCGCTCGTTCAGGGCGTCGTACTTGCGGAAGATGCGGCGGAAGACCGGCACGACCTTGCGGATCACGCCAAAGAGGGCGAGCGCCAGCACCGGGATGATCACCACGAACACGATGGCGAGCCACCCGGCCATGCTGTAGGCCGCGATGAACGCGAGCACGAGCATGAACGGGGAGCGGATGGCCGTGCGGATGAGCATCATGTAGGCCATCTGGACGTTCATGACGTCGGTCGTGATGCGCGTCACCAGCGACGAGCTCGAGAAGCGGTCGATGACGGCGAACGAGAAGGTCTGGATGTTGTAGAACATGTCCTTGCGGAGGTTCTTGGCAAAGCCCGTGGAGGCCTTGGCGCAGGTGAGGCCGGCCGCAGCGCCAAAGGCGAGGGAGATCAGGGCCATGATCGCGAGCACGGCGCCCGTCGAGACGATCTGGCCGAGGTCGGCGCCGGCCTTGATGGCGTCGATGAGGTCGGCCGTGAAGAGCGGGATCATGACCTCGAAGACCACCTCGCCGAGCACGAGCAGGGGAGTGACGACGGCCGCCCTCTTGTACTCGCGCACGCTCTGAACGAGCTTGCGGCCGACCGTGCCGTAGCCCACGTGCGCGGCGGTCTTCACGAACTCCTGGTCCAGGTCCGGCTTCTTGGGAAGCAGGCTCATCGCTCATCCCCCTTCTCGCTTCTCAGGCTCTTCTCGCCGCGCTCGAGCTCCTCCCAGCGCGCGGCGATCCGGTCGAGCGTCTCGGCGAGGCGCTCGCGCTCCTCGGGCTCGATGCAGTCGAAGGCGCGCTCCTCGAACTCCTTGCGCGTGCGCAGGACCTCGCGGGCGCGGTCGGCCCCCTCGGACGTGAGGGTGACCGTGAGCTGGCGGCGGTCCGTCTCGGAGCGCTTGCGGGTGACGAGCCCCTCGGCCTCGAGCTTGGCGATGACCTCGGAGAGCGAGGCGGAGGTGATGCACGAGGCCTCCTGGAGGTCGCGCTGCGTCATCTCGGACCCGTTGGCGAGAAGCTCGACGAGAATGTGCTGCTTGCCGTTTCGACCGCCCCAGTGGACGTGGAGGTAGTAGCCAAAGTACCCGAGGTTGCGCATGATGCGCAGCTCGGTGCCCTGGCGGGAGGTTCGCTCCTCCGTATCACGCACGGCAGCCTCCTTCCTGTGAAAAACTGCAGTTCACCCAATACTTTGGGACCTTGCCTGTCAGATGTCAAGGTACCATGCAATATCCTCAAGCCGTCGAGGATGGGGGTGCTAAGCGGGCCCTCGAAGCCTCAGTTTTCTTCACGACGCCCGAGGCCGGCGAGACAGACTGCCCGTCCCCGCTGGCACTTCTCGGCGTTGTGTACAACGTCTGGCGTTGTGTATACCGCCCCCGACGCTCTTCTCGAAAGAACAGCAGGTAGACGAACTGGCGAGAAGTGCGCACATCGGCGCCGAGTGTACACAACGCCGAGAAGTGCGCACAACGGAGCGCCCGGTGCTCAGAACGAGGCCGCCCGCCGACGTTCCGTAGAGAAGTTCCGCGAAGCGCACTTCTCGAAGGAACGTCGGCGGGCGGCCACCGATCGTTGGGGATGCCGGCTACTCGAGCTCGAAGGCTCCCGTGTAGAGCTGGTAGTAGGTCCCCTTCTTGGCGATCAGCTCGTCGTGGCTGCCGCGCTCGATGATGCGGCCGTGGTCGAGCACGATGATCGCGTCGGAGTTGCGCACGGTGGAGAGGCGGTGCGCGATGACGAACGTGGTGCGCCCGGTCATGAGCGCGTCCATGCCGCGCTGGACGATTTCCTCGGTGTGCGTGTCGATCGAGGAGGTGGCCTCGTCGAGGATCATGACGGGCGGGTCGGCGACGGCGCAGCGCGCGATAGAGAGCAGCTGGCGCTGGCCCTGCGAGAGGTTGGTGCCGTTGTCCGTGAGCATGGTGTTGTAGCCCTCGGGCAGGCGCTTGATGAAGCCGTCGGCACCCACGAGGCGCGCCGCGGCCATGCACTCTTCGTCGGTGGCGTCGAGGCGGCCGAAGCGGATGTTGTCCATGACGGTGCCCGTGAACAGGTTCACGTCCTGGAGCACGACGCCCAGGGAGCGACGCAGGTCGCTCTTCTTGATCTTGTTGATGTTGATCCCGTCGTAGCGGATCTTGCCGTCCTCGATGTCGTAGAAGCGGTTGATGAGGTTGGTGATCGTGGTCTTTCCGGCTCCCGTGGCACCCACGAAGGCCACCTTCTGGCCCGGCTTGGCCCAGACGCTCACGTCGTGCAGGACCGTGTGGCCCTTGCGGTAGGCAAAGTCCACGTCGAAGAGGCGCACGTCGCCGGCGAGCGGGGTGTAGGTGAGCGAGCCGTCGCCGTGCGGGTGGCGCCACGCCCACTGGCCGGCCCAGTTCTCGGAGCGGCGGTCGCACTCGGCGACGTTGCCGTCGCGGTCGATCGTGCAGGCCACGAGCTCGACGTAGCCCTCGTCCTGCTCGGCGGGCTCGTCCATGAGCTCGAAGAGGCGCTCGGCGCCCGCGAGGCCCATGACGACGGAGTTGATCTGCTGGGAGATCTGGCCGATCTGGCCGGCGAACTGCTTGGTCATGTTGAGGAAGGGCACCGTGACGGCGATGGAGAAGGGCAGGCCCGAGATGGAGAGGTTGGGCACGCCGGTCTCGATGAACACGCCGCCCGCGAGGGCCACGATGACATAGATCAGGTTGCCGAGGTTCATGAGGATGGGGCCGAGCGTGTTGGTGTACATGTTCGCGGCGCGGCTCGCCTCGAAGAGGCGGCGGTTGCGCACGTCGAAGTCCTCCTGCGCGGCGTCCTCGTGGCAGAAGACCTTGACGACGCGCTGGCCGTTCATGACCTCCTCGATGTGGCCCTCGACGATGCCGATCTCACGCTGCTGCGCCACGAAGTTGCGGGCGGAGCGCGAGCCCAGCACCTTGGTCATGTAGGCCATGAACAGCACGCCGGCAACGACGACGATCGCCATCCAGACGCTGTAGTAGATCATGACCGAGAAGACCGAGACCAGGGTGACCATGGTCAGCGTGATGTTGGGCAGCGACTGGCCGATCATCTGGCGCAGGGCGTCGATGTCGTTGGTGTAGTGGCTCATGATGTCGCCGCGCTGGTGCTGGTCGAAGTAGCTGATCGGCAGGTCCTGCATGTGGCCGAAGAGGCGCTCGCGGAACTTCTCGAGCGAGCCCTGGGTGATGACGGCCATGGCGCGCGTCCAAGTGAAGTTGAGGACGAGCGAGACCGCGTAGATGCCCACGAGGGTGAGCACGAGCGAGGTGACGCTGCCGGCGACGGCCTCCCAGTCGCCATCTCGCCAGGTGGCGGTCACGATCTCGAGGGTGCGCTGCATGAACGTGGCGGGAAGGGCCGAGAGCACGGCGGAGACCACGATGCAGACAATGACGAGCGGCAGCATCTTGGGATAGAACGAGAAGAGCATCTTGATGAGGCGGCCGAGGGTCTTGCCGCGCCCGGCGCCGCGGCGGCGGGGCTGGTCGGGAACCTGGCGGCCGGCGACGTTCTGGCGCTCAGGGGCGCGCTCGGGCTCGGTGGGCTGGTTGGAGCCGGTCACGTTCTTGAGGACGTTCTCGGCGGAGTTGTTGTTGGCTGCCATCAGGCCTCACCTCCCTTCTTTGCCGCGACGGGCGCGGCGGCGTCGGCGACGGGCTCGTCGTCCTTCTCGGCGCCAGACTCGGGAGCGGCCTCCTGGCTCGTGCGGTTCTGGGCGAGGTAGGTGTCGCGGTAGAACGGGCAGCTTTCCATGAGCTCGTCGTGGGTGCCCAGGCCCGCGATGTGGCCGTTGTCGAGCACGAGGATCCGGTCGGCGTCCTGCACCGAGCTCGTGCGCTGGGCAATGATGATCTTGGTGGCCTCGGGCAGGTAGGTCTTGAGGCCCTCGCGGATGAGCGCGTCGGTCTTGGTGTCGACGGCGGAGGTTGAGTCGTCGAGGATCAGCACCTTGGGGCGCTTGAGCAGGGCGCGCGCGATGCACAGGCGCTGCTTCTGGCCGCCGGAGACGTTGGTGCCGCCCTGCTCGATGTAGTAGTCGTACTTGTTGGGCAGCTGCTGGATGAACTCGTCGGCCTGGGCGAGCTTGCAGACCTCCACGAGCTCGTCGTAGGTGGCGTCCGGGTTGCCCCAGCGCAGGTTCTCCTTGATGGTGCCCGAGAAGAGCACGTTTTTCTGCAGCACCACGGCGACGTTGTTGCGCAGGTACTCGAGGTCGTAGTCGCGCACGTCGACGCCGCCCACCTTCACGGAGCCCTCGGTGACGTCGTAGAGGCGGCTGATGAGGTTCACGAGCGAGGTCTTGGCCGAGCCCGTGCCGCCCATGATGCCGATGGTCTCGCCGCTTCTGATGTGCAGGTCGATCTCGGCCAGGGCGCGGTGCTCGGCCTTCTCGGAGTACTTGAACGTCACGTGGTCGAAGTCGATCGAGCCGTCGCGCATCTCCTTCTCGGGGTGGGCGGGGTTCTTGATCGTGGGCTCGGTCATGAGGACCTCGCAGATGCGCTCGGCGCTCTCCTGGGCCATCGTGATCATGGCGAAGACCATGGAGACCATCATGAGCGCCATGAGGATCATGAAGCCGTAGGTGGTCAGCGCCGAGAGCTGGCCCACGTTGAGCAGGCTGCCCTGGCTCGAGATGATGAGGTAGCTGCCAAACTGCAGCGTGACGGCAAAGACGATGTACACGGCGAGGTTCATCATCGGCGTGTTGAGCGCGAGGATCTTCTCGGCGCGGGTGAAGTCGGCGCAGACGTCCTGGGCGGCGCGGCCGAACTTCTCCTTCTCATAGTCCTGGCGCACGTAGCTCTTGACGTCGCGCATGCCGGTGACGTTCTCCTCGATGGACTCGTTGAGGGCGTCGTACTTGTGGAAGACCGAGCGGAAGATCGGGTGCACGGTGCGCACGACCTTGTACAGGCCAAAGCCCAGGATCGGCACGATGATCACGAAGACCAGGGCGAGCGGGCCCGCCATGATGAAGGCCATGACGATGCCCGCGAGCAAAAGGAACGGGCAGCGGATGGCCGTGCGGATGACCATCATGTAGGCGAGCTGCACGTTGGTGATGTCCGTGGTGAGGCGGGTCACCAGCGAGCTCGACGAGAACTGGTCGATGTTGGCGAAGCTGAAGCGCTGCACCGCGGCAAAGACGTCGTGGCGCAGGTTCATCGCGAAGCCGCACGACGCCTGGCTGCACGTGACGCCGGCGCCGATGCCAAAGGCGAGCGACGCGAGCGCCATCAGCACGAGGACCCCCGCGTAGGGGAGCAGCTGGGGCAGGCTCGCGCCGGCCTGGATCGAGTTGATGAGCTGTGCGGTCACAAACGGGATCGCGACCTCCATGACGACCTCGCCCGACACGATGATCGGCGTGGCGATCGAGGGCGCCTTGAACTCGCGGAGGCTCTTGGTGAGCGTGCGGACGATCTCGCGTCCGCTGAGCCCGAGCTCCTTTGTCTTTCTGTGCATATGACTCCTTTCGACAACGGGTCATTGTGCGCCGGTTCGAGCGTGATTTCAAGGTACCGTGCGATTGATCTCACGGTACCGAACAAAATCATCATCAAGAGGGGGCCGGACAGAAATGTAAGCTCCCGGCGAACGGTGGTTTTGCCAGTTCGCAGCAGCCGGCGAACGGCGGCTTACAAACGGCTGTGCAATTGTAAGGCGCTCTGTAAGCCACGTGTAAGCCACGGTCAGGCTCCCGTAATGGGTGGGCGGCGAGGTCCCGGCGGCGGGCGAGAAGAACCTAGGATGCAAGCGAACCGGTCCTGCCCCCTTGGGTTGGGCCACATCCACGGGAAAGGATACGTTCATGTCCAAGTTCGATCTCTCGCGTCGTCAGTTCATCGGTGCCTTTGGCGCCACCGCCGCTCTCGCCGGCCTCGCCGCCTGCAACGGTTCCACCGAGCCCGCCGCCGAGGGCACCGAGGGCGAGGGCACCGAGGGCGCCGCGCTCGTCGGCTCCATCTCCTGCTCCGGCGCCACCTCCTTCCAGCCGCTCGTCGAGAAGGCCCGCGACGCCTTCCAGGACGCCAACCCCGACGTCTCCGTCGCCATCTCCGGCGGCGGCTCCGGCCAGGGCCTCTCGCAGGTCGCCGAGGGCTCCGTCCAGATCGGCCGCTCCGACGTCTTTGCCGAGGAGAAGCTCGAGGCCGACCAGCTCGAGGGCCTCGTCGACAACCAGGTCTGCATCGTGGGCATGGGCCCGATCGTGAACGCCGACGTCGACGTCACCGACCTCACCACCGACCAGCTCAAGGGCATCTTCCTCGGCGAGATCACCGATTGGTCCGAGGTGGGCGGCACCGCCGGCACCATCCAGGTCATCCAGCGCGAGGCCGGCTCCGGCACCCGCGCCACCTTCGAGGCCGCCGTCCTCGGCGGCGAGGTCGCCCCGGACAGCTTCCGCCCGGTCGCCGAGGTCGACTCCTCGGGCACCGTCGTGGAGCAGGTCGCCGCGACCTCCGGCTCCATCTCCTACGTTGCCTTCAACTACATGGAGAACGACGGCGTGAAGGCCCTCACCGTCGACGGCGTCGAGCCCACGCAGGAAAACGTCGAGTCCGGCGACTTCACCATCTGGGCGTACGAGCACATGTACACCCGCGAGGACGAGGACGAGTCCACCGCCGCCGTGACCAAGGCCTTCATCGAGTTCATGCTCTCCGACGACTTCGCGGCCACCGTCGTGGAGGAGGGCTTCATCCCCATGGCCGACATGAAGGTCAAGAAGGACGCCGACGGCAACATCACCGCCGCGTAGCCCGGCATCACCCTTCCCGCGGCGGCGTTCCCTGACGTGCTGGGGACGCCGCCGCCTCCTTGACGAGAAAGGCTCCTCCATATGGCAAACCTCATGCCCAAGCGGAGGCTCGAGAACATCGGACTGGGCGTCACCGGGTTCTGCGTCGCGCTCGTCGCGCTCGTTGTCGTCACGCTGATCTTCATGGTGGCCCAGCAGGGCCTCACCACGTTCTTCGTCGACGGCCTCAACCCGATTGACTTCTTCTTCGGCCAGAACTGGATCCCCGAGCAGGAGCGCTATGGCGCGCTGCCCATGATCGTGGGCTCCTTCGCCGTCACGCTGCTCTCGACCGCCTTCGCCCTGCCCGTGGCCATCGGATCGGCGATCTTCGTCGTCGAGGTTGCCCCGTCCTTTGGCCGCCGCGTCTTCCAGCCGTTCATCGAGCTGCTCGTGGGCATCCCGTCGGTCGTCTACGGCGTCCTCGGCCTCTACGTGATCAACTCGCTCATCAAGGCGATCTTCGGAGACGCCGCGCCCACCGGCGCCGGCATCCTCTCCGGCTCGCTCGTGCTCGCGATCATGATCCTCCCCACGATCACCACGCTCTCGATGGACGCCCTGCGCGCGGTGCCTAACCAGTACCGCGAGGGCTCCTACGCTCTGGGCTGCACCCGCTGGCAGACCACCTGGCACGTCGTGCTCAAGAGCGCCCTGCCCTCGCTCATGACGGCCGTCATCCTGGGCATGACCCGCGCCTTCGGCGAGACCCTCGCCGTCCAGATGGTCATCGGCGGCGTCGAGCGCTCGATGCCCATGGGCCTTCTCGACCCCGCGTCCACGCTCACGGCGGCGCTCACGGCCGGCCTCTCCAACGCGGTCTCCGGCTCGGTCTACTACCACGCCCTGTGGTCGCTCGGCCTGATCCTGCTGGCCATGTCGCTCATCTTCATCCTGATCATCCACCTCATCGGCCGGAAGGGGGCGAAGGCCAATGGCTAGCGAGAAGAGCGGGCGCTCCGTCGCGCTCGACGCGCACGTGCGCCGCATCGACTCACAGGACAAGGTCGCCACCGGCGTCCTCGCCGTCATCGTGGGCCTGGTCATGCTGCTCGTCGTGGCCATCATCGCCTACATCCTGGTCCGCGGCGCGGGCCGCGCGCTCACGCCGGGCTTCCTCACCAACCCCTACAACGACGAGGTCGTCCCCGGCATCCTCTACCAGCTGTGGGACTCCTTCTACATGCTGCTCGTCACGCTCGTCATCTCGGTGCCCATCTCGCTCGGCGCGGCCATCTTCCTCGTTGAGTACGCGCCGGACAACTGGGTCACCTCCGCGGCCAAGACGGCAATCGAGACCCTGTCCTCGCTCCCGTCGATCGTCGTGGGCATGTTCGGCTCGCTCTTCTTCGTGGTGACGCTCGGGTGGGGCATCTCGATTCTCGCCGGCGCGTGCGCGCTCACGATGTTCAACATCCCCATCCTGGTGCGCACCATCCAGCAGGCGCTCGAGGACGTTCCCCGCAGCCAGCGCGACGCCGCGCTCGCCATGGGCCTCACGCGCTGGGAGACCACGATCAACGTCCTGCTCCCCGCAGCCATGCCCGCGATCGTGACCGGCATCGTGCTCTCCGCGGGCCGCGTCTTCGGCGAGGCCGCCGCCCTGATCTTCACCGCGGGCTCCGCCCCCGCGCGCCTCAACTTCGCGTCCGTGAACTTCCTGAGCCCCACCAACCCGTTCAACATCTTCCGTCCGGCCTGCTCGCTCGCCGTCTACATCTGGCGACTCACCTCCGAGCCCACGGCCGGCTCCACGGAGATCGTCTGGGGCACGGCGACCGTCCTTCTCGTCTGCGTGCTCCTGTTCAACCTGCTTGCCCGCCTGCTCGGCAAGCTCCTCTCGAGGAGGCTGACCGCAGAATGACAGACGCCACCACCGTTCAGGCGACGCCCGCCGAGGGCTCCCTGCTCACCACGCGCGACGTGACCGTCACCTACGACCTCACGCACGAGGCTCTGCACAAGACCTCGCTCACCTTCGAGGCAGGCCAGGTCACCGCGCTCATCGGCCCGTCGGGCTGCGGCAAGTCCACGTTCCTGCGCTGCCTCAACCTCATGAACCGCGAGATCCCCAAGTGCTCCGTCGGCGGGGAGATCTTCTACCACGGGCATGACATCAACACGCCCAAGGAGAACCTCTTCGAGCTGCGCAAGTCCATCGGCATGGTCTTCCAGCAGCCCACGCCCTTCCGTAAGTCCATCCGCGAGAACATCCTGTTTGCCCCCAAGAAGCACGGTCGCGTGAGGACGCGCGAGGAGGAGGACGAGCTCGTGGAGACGTCGCTTCGGCAGGCGGCGCTCTGGGACGAGGTCAAGGACAAGCTCAGGCAGTCCGCCCACGCGCTCTCCGGCGGCCAGCAGCAGCGCCTGTGCATCGCGCGCACCCTCGCCATGAAGCCGGACGTGGTGCTCTTCGACGAGCCCTGCTCGGCGCTCGACCCCATCTCCACCTTCGCCATCGAGGAGACCATCCGCGACATCGCCTCGACGGGCATCTGCGAGATCATCGTCACGCACAACATGGAGCAGGCCACGCGCGTCTCCGACCGCACCGCCTTCTTCTACGTGGGCGACATGGTGGAGACGGGCACCACGCAGCAGATCTTCCGCGACCCGCACGACCAGCGCCTGGTCGACTATCTGACCGGCCGCTTCGGCTAAGAAGGGAGCGACAATGGACACCACGATCATCGATGACTCCCACCGCAGCATCGCTGAGGCCGAGACGGCCATCACCATCCGTGACTTCGACCTGTGGTACGGGGACTTCCAGGCACTCAAGAAGGTCAACCTAGAGATTCCCCGCAACCGCGCGACGGCCTTCATCGGCCCCTCCGGCTGCGGCAAGTCCACGCTGCTGCGCACGTTCAACCGCATGTGCGACTTCGTCGAGTCGGTGCGCACCGAGGGCACGATCGAGTTTGACGGCAAGGACATCTTCCAGATGGACGCCAACGCCCTGCGCGTCTACGTGGGCATGGTCTTCCAGCACCCCAACCCCTTCCCGATGAGCATCCGCGAGAACATCCTCTACGGGCCCAAGCGCATGCGCCGCATCTCCAAGTCCGAGGGCGATGAGATCTGCGAGCGCTGCCTCACCCGCGCGGCGCTCTGGGACGAGGTCAAAGACGACCTCGATAAGAGCGGACTCGGCCTTTCCGGCGGCCAGCAGCAGCGCCTCTGCATCGCGCGGGCGCTTGCCACCGACCCCGAGATCTTGCTCATGGACGAGCCCACCTCGGCGCTCGATCCCATCTCGACGAGCATGGTCGAGCAGCTCATGTGCGAGCTCGCCGAGGACCACACCGTGGTCGTCGTCACCCACAACATGCAGCAGGCCACGCGCGTGGCCGACAAGACCGCCTTCTTCTACCTGGGCGAGCTCATCGAGGAGGGCCCCACCCGCGAGCTCTTTGGCAACCCCAGGCAGCAGCGCACCCAAGAGTACCTTTCCGGGAGGTTCAGCTAATGGTCATCAGCACCCGCACCAAGTTCACCGACCAGCTCAACGAGGTCGAGGAGTACATCAAGCGCTTTGGCGAGAAGACCGTGGCCGACATCCGTGCGGCGGGCCTCGCCGCCCAGGGCGACAAGGGCGCCGCCGAGGGCGTCATGGACGGGCGCAAGGTGGAGGACCGCCTGCGCTCGGCCATCGAGAACACCTGCCTCGACATCATGCTGCTCCAGCAGCCGCTCATCGGCGTCGACCTGCGCTTCGTCTCTGGCGCCTTCCGCATGGTGAGCGACCTCTCGCACATCGACTCGATGACGCGCGACGCCGTGTTTCTCACCGAGGAGATCCCGGCGAAGGCGTCGAAGAAGATCGAGGCCGAGATCACGCAGATGAGCGAGGGCGCGGCCAATATGGTCCAGAAGGCCGTCGACGCCTTCTGCGCCCCCGACGTGGAGGCCGCTCAGCAGGTCATGGAGGCAGACGCCGCCGTGAACCAGCTCTACGTGACGGTCGAGGAGAAGCTCGTCTCCCTCATCCGCGACGGCAAGTCCTCCGCCCAGTACCTGCCGGAGCTCCTCATGGTCGCCAAGTACTTCGAGCGCATGGGCGACCTCGCCAAGCGCATCGCCGCCTGGGCCATCTTCCGCGTGACCGGCGAGCACACCGTCGCCGAGAAGGAGAGCCAGCGGCAGGCTCCGTCCGCGGAGTAGGGTAAAGTAGGGATAGTTCCGGGCGTCGGGAGGAAACAGCGGTGGTCTACTACGTGGAGGACGACAAGAACATCCGTGAGCTGACGGTCTATGCCCTCGGCCAGGGAGGCATCGAGGCGCGCGGCTGCGCCGACGACGCCGAGTTCCGTCGCGCCTGTGTGGAGCGCACGCCCGACGCCGTCCTTCTCGACATCATGCTGCCGGACGCCGACGGGCTCGAGATCCTCGCCCGCCTGCGCCGCACCCCGGGGCTCTCTCACGTCCCCGTGATGATGCTCACCGCCAAGGACACCGAGCTCGACACCGTGAAGGCCCTCGACTCCGGGGCCGATGACTACCTCTCCAAGCCCTTTGGCATGATGGAGATGGTGAGCCGCACGCGCGCGCTGCTTCGTCGCTCCGGGCGCGAGGCGGCCGTGCAGGACAAGCCCGCCTCCCTGGTCTCCGGCGACGTGACCCTGTGGCCCGAGCGCCGCGAGGTCACCGTCGGGGACCGGGAGGTCCAGCTCACGATGCGCGAGTTCGACCTGCTGGAGTTTCTCATGCGCTCCCCGGGCGTGGTCTTCTCGCGCGAGACGCTGCTCCAGCGGGTCTGGGGCTGGGACTTCGACGGCGGCTCGCGCACTGTGGACGTGCACGTGCAGCAGATCCGCGCCAAGCTCGGCGACGCGTCCGACCTAATCGAGACCGTTCGCGGCGTCGGATACCGCGTGCGCGACTAGGCGTGTGTGACAATTCGGGCTGTGACAATTCAACCTGTCCTAATTGTCACAGCCCGAATTGTCAGACCGAGGGAGGGCAGATGACCAGGCAGCCAGGGGGCAAGGGATCGCTCTCGCACAGGATGTTCGTGGCGCTCGTCACGGCGTGCGCCGCCGTGGCCGTCGTGGTCACCGCGGCGGCCTCGCTGCTCTATCAGTCTGCCTTCCTCGCCGACGAGCACGAGCAGCTCGCCGCCGAGTGCCGGACCCTGGCTTCGCTGCTCGACCAGACCGACGACGACGCGGCCGTCCTCTCGGCGCTCGAGCTCGGCGACATCCGCGCGACGCTCATCGACCCCGACGGCTCGGTCACCTTTGACTCTCAGGCGCAGGCCGTCGGCCTCGAGAACCACGGCGACCGCCCCGAGGTGATCTCCGCCTTCGAGACCGGCTCGGGCGCCGCCGAGCGCGCGAGCGACACCGTGGGCTACACGAGCCTCTACGAGGCAGCGCGGCTCGAGTCCGGCCAGGTCATGCGCCTATCCGTCGACCGGGCCGGGGTACTGGCCTTCCTCTTCCAGGACCTCGTCCTTCTCGCCCTGCTCGCCGTGGTCCTCGTGGCCGCGAGCTGGGTGGTGTCGCGACGGCTCTCGCAGCGCTTCGTGCGCCCCATCCTCGAGATCGACCCGTCCTCCGGCGACGGCGTGGCGCCCTACGTGGAGCTCGACCCCCTCGTCACGCGTCTGAACGAGCAGCACGAGGAGCTCCTGCACCGCATGCGGGCGGTCCAGGACGCCGCCGACCTGCGCCGTGAGTTCACGGCCAACGTGACCCACGAGCTCAAGACGCCCATCGCCTCCATCCAGATGGCGGCAGAGCTCATCCGTGACGGCATCGCCAAGAAGAAGGACGTGCCCGAGTTCGCCGGGCGCATCTACGACGACGCGCACCGCCTCTCGGAGCTGGTGAGCGACATCCTCACCCTCTCCAAACTCGACGACTCCGAGCGCAACGGCGACCAGGAGCTCTTTGGCTCCTCGGAGCCCGTCGACCTGCTCTCCGTCGCCCGTGACGTCGTGGACCGCCTCGGCCCCAAGGCGCGCAGGGCGGGCGTCTCCGTGAGCGTGGGCGGCGTCTCCTCTCCCGTGCGCGGCAACGCGCGCCTGCTCGACGAGCTCGTGACCAACCTCTGCGACAACGCCATCCGCTACAACCGCGTGGACGGCAAGGTCTACGTCTGGGCGCTGCCGGTGGACGGCCGCCCGGCGCTGCGCGTGAGCGACACGGGCATCGGCATCCCCGCCGAGGCCCAGCCCAAGGTCTTCGAGCGCTTCTATCGCGTGGACAAGGGTAGGAGCCGCGACATGGGCGGGACCGGCCTGGGGCTTGCCATCGTCAAGCACGCCGCCGCCTATCACGGCGCCGAGATCAAGCTCGAGAGCGAGGTCGGCAAGGGGACCACGATCACCGTGCTGTTCCCGCCGGCGGCGTGAGCGCCCGGCGCGCCCTTCTCGAGTAATCCTGTCAGCTTCCGGCCCCTCGTGCGTATCGTAGGTAGAGACGACGAGGGGAGGAGGGGACATGCGCGCGAAGAAGCGGGCCGTTCGGCTGGTCAACGACTACGCCGACCTCATCTTGCGCCTCTCCTACGCCTACCTTGGCTCGAAGGCCGACGCAGAGGACGTCTGCCAGGAGGTCCTGCTCAGGCTGCTGGGCCGCGCCGAGGCCTTCGAGGGCCCCGAGCACGAGCGCGCTTGGGTGGTGCGCGTCACCGCCAACCGCTGCAAGGACCTGCTGCGCCGCCGCGCCTCGCGGCCGACCGTCGCGCTCGACGAGGTGGCGGAGCCCGCCGCTCCCGAGACCGTCGACGCCCGCGCGCTCCCCGCGCTCGTCTTTCGCGCCGTCATGCGCCTCCCGCTCGAGTACCGCGAGACCATCTTCCTGCGCTATTACGAGAACTACTCCGTTCGTGACATCGCCCGGGTGTGCGGCTGCAGCGAGGACGCGGCCGCCGCGCGCCTGAGCCGCGGCCGCGCAAAGCTGAAGGTGCTGCTCAAGGAGGTTGGTTACGATGAAGAAGACCTTTGACGCGTATCGGGAGGGCCTCGACGCCCTGTCCTTCTCGCCCGTCGAGAAAAGCGTGTTGGTCAAGGGGTTGGTTGCCGCGGCCTCGTCGCGCCGGCGCCCCTGGGCCGCGCGCGCCGCGGCGGCTGCCGGCATCGTGCTCGTTCTGGGGGCGGGCGCGGTCACCGCCTATGCCACGGGCGCGCTCGGGGCTGCGGCGGAGTTTCTCCAGGACGTCTTTGGGATGGGGGAGGAGCAGGTCGAGGACGTGTCCCGCATGGCGGGCGTCGCCGGGGCGTCGGCGACCGACGGCGGGGTCACGGTCTGCGTCTCCGCCGTGATCGGCGACGACACGTTCTACGCCGTCGTCTACACCCTCGACCCGAATGACCCCGCGCTCTTCGACGACGTCGAGCGCTTCGAGGATGGCAAGGTCGGTCTGGCGCTGGGGCCTGAGGGGTCGTTCTTCCCGCTCGTCTCCGGCAGCGATTCCGGCGGCATGAGCTCCTACTTCTACGACGCCGACCCCGAGGACCCCGCCCTGCAGCTCGTGCAGCTGTGTTGGGCCCAGACGGAGGGAGGGCTCGCCGGCCAGACGGCCCACGTGACCCTGCATGACCTCTATGGGTGGGGCGACGAGGGCCGCTCGGCCGAGCCGATCGCCGCGGGGACCTGGGAGCTCGACGTGCCGCTTGAGTACGAGGACACCTCCGTGGAGCTGGCGAGCGGGCTCGAGACCACCTACAACGGCTGCGACGTGACGATCGAGCGGCTGACGCTCTCCGCGATCGGCGTCCACGTCGAGTACACGCTCTCGGGCGAGCCGCTCGAGACCAGCCGGCAGGGCTGGGAGCTCAGCATTCCGGTTGTGGTCACGCTCGAGGACGGCCCCTCCATCGATGCCACGTGGTCCGGCGGCGCCGGCGAGACGCTCGAGGCGGGCGGGACGGCTCGGATGTCCAAGGGCATGGGCTTCGACCGGATCATCGACGTCGAGGACGTCGCGAGCGTGCGCGTGGGCGACCTCTGGATCGAGCCGGGCGCGTAGGCGGCTTCGGAGCGCCCCTTCCGCGCGGCGGTCCCGGCGACTCGGGGCCGCCGCTCTTCGCGCTCGCCGGGGGTGTGCGCACGCTTTGGCCTTGTGTACACGACCCGGCGTTGTGCGCACTTCTCGGCAGCTCGTCTACCTGCGAGTTTGCTGAGAAGGAACTTTCGGGCGGTGTACACGACGCCGGGTCGTGTACACAACGCCGAGGAGCGCAGGGCGCCGAGAAGAACGCGCCGTGCTACAGCTCCAGCTCCCAGAGGTTGGACCAGCCGGGCAACGGCAGCCCCGGGTATGGGAGCCAGATCGGGCGGTGGCGCGTGAGGCCGCGGCTCGCGTAGAGCGCGTTGGCGGGCACGTTGGCGACGTTCGTGTTGAGGCGCACCACCTTGGCGCCGAGCTCGCGAGCGGCGAGGGTGCCGGCGGCGATGAGGGCGTCGGCGACGTGGCGCCCGCGCGCGGCGGGGTCCACGGCCAGCAGGTGCCAGCCGGCGACGTCCCTCTTTGCGTGCCGCCTCCAGCCGGGCCCGCCGAGGCCGGAGCCGTGGCCGGGTGCGCGACCGTTGCCCATGGCGGCGTCATGGTTCACCGCCACCGCGCCGAGCAGGGCGGCGTCATCGGTGGGCCTGTCGTTTCGGACCGAGCTCGCCTCGAACGCGCCCCAGTACGCGCCGGCCGCCAGGAGCTCGCGCGCCATGCCGGCAGGCGGCCAGACGTCCTGGACCCAGCCGGACGTCCCGGGATCGGCGTCCACGCGGCGGTAGAGCTCGTCGAGCTTCTCGGCCCAGAGGCCCGAGACGGGGATGCGACAGAAGGCGAGGTCGGCGGGCGGCTCGACGACGTGCGCCTCGTGGCACTCGTCGTTTCTCGCCACGCAGGCGAAAAGCTCGCGCGCCACGGCCTCGGGCGCCATCTTGGGCAGGTTGTGGTCGATGCCGGGCTCCACGACCTTGATGGCGCCGGGGATCGCGTCGACGATGCGGCCTGTCTCCTCGGGCAAGATCTCGTCGAACTCGCCCACCATCACGGTGACGGGACAGTCGATGCCCGCGAGCGAGGCGGCGTCGATCTGCGGGTTTTCGACCATGAGCTGCAGCAACTCGGCGATGCGGGCGGACTCGACGGGGGAGGGGACGGGCGTGCCGTCCTCGAGCTCGGCGCCCTCGTGGCCCTCCTTCGCCCAGCGGCGGTTCTCCGCGGCGGCGAAGGCCATCCAGTCGGTGTCCTCCTTCGGCAGGCCCGCGGGCGTGAGGTTGGCGCCGAGGGCGGTGAGGGAGAGGACGTGCGCGCCCCAGTCGCGCGCGAGCAGAAGTCCCAGGATGCCCCCGTCGGAGAAGCCGAGCACGTGGACCTGCGGCACGCCCAGCCGCGCGCAGACCTCGATGGCGTCGTCGGCCATGAGCTCGTAGGTGAGCGGGGCCGTGCCGCGCGTGGAGGCGCCTTGCGAGCGGGAGTCCACCGCGATGACGGAGCGCCCGCTCGCGCACACGGCGTCGATCACGGGACCAAAGATGCCGTGCTCCTCGCCGTTTCCGTGCAGCATGAGCACGGGCGGCACGCAGAGGTCGATGCCGAAGGGCGTCCCCGGCGCGTCCGTCACGCCCTCGGGCGCATACGTCCAGGCGACGATGGTCGCCCCGTCCGGCATGGGGCATTCCACGCGCGCCACGAGCGGGACGGTCGGCAGCGCGTACGGACGCGGTACGTGCACGGGCGGCGGCATGACCAACATGTAAGTCCCTTCGATAGAAAAGGTCGATCCGGTGCGGGCGGGGCGAGAAAGTCCGCCGCGAGTTCTTGCCGCGCCCTTTGCGGCAAGCTGTCTGAGCGCCGGACCTTCTCGCCCCGCCCCTCTCGCTACTTGGGGCGAACCTGCGACGGGTGCTTCTCGAAGAAGTCGAAGCGCGGGGGCAGGGGGACGATCTGGTGCTGCTCGGGTGTCTCGCCACAGGCGGCGGCCAGATCGGCCGGGCCGTCGAAGGCGTGTTCCCAGGAGAAGAAGAGCTCGGGCGAGAAGCCCATGTGCTCGCAGATCTTCTCGCACCCAAAGGGTACGGCCGGATGCATGAGCAGCGCGGTCGCGCGCAGCGCCACGAAGGCGTCGGCGAGCGCGGCCTCGTAGGCGGCGTCGTCGCCCTTGGCGGCCTTGGAGGCGTCGTCCCAGCGCTTGTTGGCGGCGCGGGCGTACTCCTCGGCGACGCCGAGCGCACCATGGGCGTCGAACTCGTAGGCGCGACGCTCGAAGGCGAGGATGGCGTCGCGCGCGGCCTCGACGGCCTCGGCGGCGGGGGCGACGGCGGGCAGGTGCGCGTCGCAGACGTTGGCGGCGCCGTAGAAGCAGCTGCGCGCCAGGCGGTTGAAGATGTTGGTCAGGAAGGCGCTCTCCTTGAGGGCGGGGTCGACCACGCGCGGGTCGTCGCGGACGAGCACGTCCTCGCCTGTGGCCTTGTCCTTGTGGGAGACCGAGGTGTCAAAGGCCTTGGGGTTGAAGGAGACGGCCTTCTGGTCGAGGCCCAGGGAGAGCCAGTGCGCGCGCAGCTGCTCGGGCGTGTAGGCGTCCAGAAGCTCCGCGGCCATCGGCGGGGCGATCTTGCCGGAGCTCGAGGCCTTCTTGTTCATGAACAGGATGTGATAGTTGGCCACGGGGACGTCCTGCGTGAGGCCCCAGTCGAGCGCCTCCCAGAGGGCGGGCTGCGCCACGCAGTAGAAGTAGATGTTGTCCTGGCCGATGAACTGGTAGACGCGGGCGTCCTCGGAGCACCACCAGTCGTGCCAGTCACAGCTGGAGTAGCGGCCCTCCGGCGCGAGCCCGAGCGCCGTCTGCGTGAAGGAGATCGGCGCCCAGAGGCTCTCGGGCCACACCCACACGGTGAGGCCGGAGCTGCCCTCGAGGTCGGGGGCGGGCACGCCCCAGTCGATGTTGCCGGTGATGCGCAGCGGCAGCAGGCACTTGCCGGTGCGGAAGCGCACGCCGGCGGCGTCGAGCTTCTCGCGGGCCTCGTCGCGCTCCTCCCACCCGGCGAAGGTGAGCGAGAACGACTGCTGGCCCTTCTCGGCCTCGGCGAGCGTGTGCGCGGGAAGATCGGCGGCGACGGTGTCGTACGCCTCGCGGAACTTGGTCTGGACGTAGATGACGGGATCGACGAGGCTCTCGCGAACGGTCTTGGTGACGACGGCGCGGACCTGCGGGTCGAGGTCCCACTCGTCCATCAGGCGCTCCAGCTCCTCGCGGAAGGCGGGCAGGTCGAAGTACCAGTTGTCGACCGGGCGCAGCTCGGGCGTGGTGCCGGTGAGCTGCGAGACGGGGGCGATGAGCTCCTCGGGGTCAAACTGGTGGCCGAGGTCGCACTCGTCGGCGTAGGCCTTCTCGGACTTGCAGCCGCGCACGGGGCAGCGGCCCTGGACCTGGCGGCCGTTGAGGAAGGTTCCGGCCTCGACGTCATAGAACTGGCGCGTGGTGCGGCGGTGCAGGTAGCCGCGCTCGTGAAGGCGGCGGATCAGCTCGTCGGTCAGGCGGGCGTGGGCGTCGCGCGCGGGCTCGAGGCCCGATCCCGCGAAGAGGTCGAGCGAGATGCCGTAGGCGTCGAGGGCCGCCTTCTGCGCGTCGTGGTTGACGCGGACGTAGTCCTCGATCGTCCCGGTGTAGCCCTCGTTCTCGACCTTCTTGCGGAAGCCCTCGGCGATGGGGGAGCCGTAGCAGTCGGTGCCGGAGACGAAGAGCACATTCTCTGCCCCGATGCGGTCGCGCAGGAACCGCGCGAAGAAGTCGGCGGGGACGAAGACGCCGCCGATGTGGCCAAAGTGCAGGTTCTTGTTACCGTAGGGCATGCCGCCGGTGATGACGGCGCGGCGGGGGAAGCTCGGGCGGGTGTCGGGCATGTGCGCTCCTTCGAGGACGGTTTCAGCGCCCCTATTCTCGCACTTCTTGGCGGGGGCGCAAAATGCGATGGACGGGGACGTCGAGTGGGGCCGCGTTGGCAGTTTTGGCGCCAAGTGCACGTTGCGCCAGAAGTCCCGCCAAAAACTGCGCGAGATTCTCAGCAAAAGCCCAGATGGCCGAGCATCGAGAAGGGGTCGCCGCGGCGTCTCCGAGCGCAGGGAGCACACTTCGCGGAAATAGTGCCAACAGGGCGGCGCCCGGCGTCCCTGGATGGCGATTGGCTAAGATGGTGCCATGGAGACTGTCGAGACCCTTGACATACTCACCGACCCAGACCTGCAGCGACGGGTGCTGCGCCTGTCGCTCGCCTGCGCGGGCGTGACGGCGGCGGTCGTCGCGCTCGTCTTCTTGCTCGGCTTGGGCGAGGGGGTCGGCGTGTGGTGGTGGGTCGCGCTCGTGCTAGGCGCCCTCGTGCCGCTGCCCGTCCACGAGCTCGTCCACGGCGCCGCCTTCAAGCTGCTGTGCCCTGGCTGCCGCGTTTCCTTTGGCCTCAAGGAAAGCTTCCTCTACACCAAGACCGACGGCGCGACCGCGCGGCGCTGGCGCATGGTCGTCGTGCTGCTCGCCCCGGCCGTGCTCGTGACCGCCGGCGTCGCCGCGCTCGCCGTCGCCGCGGGGTGCCCCGCGCTCGCGACCCTCCTCGCCGGCCTGCACCTCGCCGGCTGTGCGGGGGACCTCACGATGGCGGCCGCCGCGCTTCGCGAGCCCCGCTGCACGCATGCGCGCGACACCGAGACCGGCCTCGACCTGCTCCGCGATCGCAGGGAGGGCCTCCGATGACCCCGCTTCTGCTCCACGCGTGCTGCGGGCCGTGCTCGCTCGAGCCGGTGCGCCTGCTGCGCGCCGAGGGCTTCGAGCCCACGATCTGCTGGACCAACCCCAACATCCAGCCCGTCTCCGAGTGGCGGCGCCGCCTCGACACGCTGCGGGCCTGGGCCGACGAGGTCGCCCACGTGGAGGTTATCGTGGCCGGCGAGGACCGCGCCGCCTGGGAGCGCGCTGCCGCGCCGGCCGGCTTCGACCGCGAGCGACGCTGCCGCGCCTGCTATGCCCTGCGCCTTGAGGAGGCGTGCCGCGTCGCGCGCGAGCGGGGCTTCGATCACGTCTCCACGACCCTCGTCGTGTCCCCGTACCAGCTCTTCGACGCCTGCGGGGAGATACTCGCCGCGATCGCCCCGCGCCATGGCCTCACGCCCGTGTGGCGCGACTTCCGCCCGTACTACCCCGAGGCCACGCGCGAGTCCCGCGAGCTGGGGATGTACCGTCAGAACTACTGCGGCTGCCGGTTCTCTGCCGCCGAGGCCGCCATCGAGCGCCACGAGGCGCGCGACGCCCGCAAGGCCGCCAAGGCCGCCGCGCGAGCGACCTCGGCGTAGGCCCCCGCCCGCCTCCTGTTGTAAGGATTTGGCAAGCGCGACCGCCCGGCCTTCTCGTCCCCGTTGGGTTGGGCTACCGTGGTGGGGCCCGCAAACCCCCTCGAGGCGAGAAGGACGGTGTTGAACATGATCGAGTGCCTGCTTACCGGATCCGACGGAACCATCGAGAGGGTGGAGGCCCCGTGTCCGGGGTGCTGGGTCAACGTCGTCGCCCCCACCGAGGGCGAGCGCTCCTGGCTCGAGAGCGAGCTCGGCGTGCTGCCCGAGTTCGTCCTCTCCGCCCTCGACGAGGAGGAGACCTCCCGCGTCGACTACGACGAGGACGCCCGCCAGATCTTCGTCATCGTGGACTACCCCGTGGTCGACGAGGAGGGCGGCGCCGTGCGCGCCTCGCTGCCCCTGCAGTACGACACCATGCCGCTCACGCTCGTCTTCCTTCCCGAGAAGAGCCTCTTCGTCACCATCAGCATCCATGAGAACGAGGTCGTCTCGGACCTGCGCGGCGGCCGCGTCCGCGGCGTCGACACGCGCTACCGCACGCGCTTCCTGCTGCAGGCGCTGCTGCACATCAGCCAGCTCTACCTCGTCTACCTGCGACGCATCGATCGCCTCTCGTCCAACACCGAGGCCCGCCTGCACGCCTCGGTCAGAAACGAGGAGCTCATCCAGATGCTCAACCTCGAGAAGTCGCTCGTGTACTTCTCGACCTCGCTCAAGTCCGACGAGGTGACGCTCAACAAGATCGCGCAGGGCCGCATCATCCCGCTCTACGAGGACGACCAGGACCTGCTCGAGGACGTGCTCGTCGAGGTGCACCAGGCCATCGAGATGGCCAACATCTACTCCAACACGCTTTCCGGCACGATGGACGCCTTCGCGAGCATCATCTCCAACAACCTCAACATCGTGATGAAGGTCCTCTCCGTCATCACGATCGTCATGGCGATCCCCAACATCGTCTTCGGCTTCTACGGCATGAACGTGGAGCTGCCCTTCGACGGCGTCCCCCTCTTCGACAACTGGGCCTTCCCACTGCTTTTGGCCGCGATCGGCTGCCTGGTGGCGGCCCTGATCTTCAAGCGCAAGGGTCTCTGGCACTAGGGGGAGGGCCCTCGGTGCGCCTGTGCCCGACGAGAAGGTCCGGCGCTCAGACAGTCCTCGCCGCAAAGAGCGCGGCTGCGGAACTCGCGGCGGACCTTCTCGTCGGGCACGGGCGTAGGCCGGCCGCCGCGTCTCCCAACGGGCGACTTCGCGCAGCGAGCGAGCGTAGCGAGCGCTGAGCCCGTGGGAGGCGCGGCGGCCGGCCGGTGGGGCCGGTCCGGGAGTGCTATCGTAGAGCGCTGGAAAACCGCCGAAAGGACACTCATGCGCACCGATGACTTTGACTACCCGCTGCCCGACGAGCTCATCGCCCAGGCCCCGGCCGAGCCGCGCGACTCGTGCCGGCTGCTCGTGCTCAACCGCGAGGACGGGTCCGTCGAGCACCGGCGCTTCTCGGACGTCATCGACTACCTCGAGCCCGGGGACCTGCTCGTGGCCAACCGGACGCGCGTCATGCCGGCGCGGCTCGTGGGTCGCAAGCGCGGGACGGGAGGTGTCTGTGAGACGCTGCTGCTCAAGCGTCGCGAGGACGTCGATCCCCTCGGAGGCGTCTGGGAGTGCCTCGTCAACCCCGGCAAGAGGCTGCGCCAGCCCGGCACCGTGATCGAGTACCGGGCGGGGGGCCTTCACGCTCCCGAGTCCGCCCCGGTCGTGCTCACCGGCGAGATCGTCGACTTCGTGGAGGGCAGCAAGGGAGGTCGCCTCGTGCGCTTTGCCCCGGTGGGGGAGGGCGCAGACGGTGCGCCCCGCACGCTCGACGAGGCCATCCACGCGGCGGGCCACGTTCCGCTGCCGCCCTACATCACCCAGTACGAGGGAGACCCCGAGAAGTACCAGACGGTCTACGCCATGGCCGAGGAGCACTCGGCGGCGGCTCCCACGGCCGGGCTCCACTTCACGCCCGAGCTCATCGAGCGAATCCGCGAGAAGGGCGTGGGCTGGGCCACGGTCGAGCTCGAGGTGGGCATCGACACCTTCCGGCTGGTCACCGAGGACGACCCTGCCAACCACGTCATGCACACCGAGCGCTACCACGTGCCCCAGGAGGTCGTCGACGCCGTGCGCGCGACCAAGGCGGCGGGGCGTCGCGTGATCGCGGTGGGCACCACGTCCGTGCGCTCGCTCGAGAGCGCCTGGGAGCAGGGCGCGGCGCCGAGCGAGCCACCCGTGGCGGCCCGTCGCTTCGAGTCCGCGGTCGGCTCCGGCGACATCGTGGCGCGTGAGAACGCGACCACCAACCTCTTCCTCATGCCCGGGTCGGACTTTCACGTGGTGGACGCCATGATCACGAACTTCCACGTGCCGCGCTCGACGCTCATGATGCTCGTCTCGGCCTTTGCCACGCGCGACCAGATCATGGCCGCCTACCACGAGGCGATCGAGGAGCGCTACCGCTTCCTCTCCTTCGGCGACGCCATGCTCATCGTGTAGGGGGGCGGCAGCCCCCGCGCCGCCCGCTCGCGCGCGCCCGTGACTAGCGCGTGACGATGAGGGCCACGATCGCCACGATCACCACGACTACGGCGACGGCCGCCGCCAGAAGCACAAGCCTTGAGCCGCGCGTGCTCGTGCGCAGGCTCCGCTCGCCCTCGGCCAGCTCGTCGACGACGCCCTGCTGGGCCTCGATCTCGGCGCGCTGCGCGGCGACGCTCGCCCTCAGGCGCTTCGTCTCTTCGGGGGTCGCGTGGACCTCCTCGGCCTCGTCGAGCAGCGCCTGCGCCTCGTCGTGGCGCTCGGCGGCCTCGTCGTGGGCCGCCTTGGCCTCCTCGGCCTCCTTGCGCAGGGAGGAGATCTGGTCCTCGAGGTCCTCCTCGGCGTCGCGCGCCCTGGCGAGGCGCTCCTCGTAGTCCTGCTTGCGGCTCTCGTACTCCCGACGGGCGGCGTCAGCCTCGCGCTGCGCCTCCTCGAGGGACTTCTTCTGCGTCCAGAGGTGGGTCTGGGCCGCGTCGACGGCGGACTGGGCGTCGCGCGTCACGACGGAGACCTCGGCACGGGCCGCCTCGACGTGCGCGAGCTCGGTGGTGACGTCGTCCTGCAGCTGCTTGACGGCGCCGGCGGCGGCGTGCCCGTCGCGTGCCTTGCGCAGCTCCTCCTCGACCTTGCGCAGGCGCGCCTGGGACGAGTCTATGGCGCGGTTGGCAGAGGAGATGCTCTGCTCACGGCGCTCCGCGGCGTCCTTGGCCTGGCCCTCGGCGGTGCGGACCGCGCGCTTAGCCTCGGAGACGCCACGCGAGGCCTCCTCGGAGCGGCCGCGGGCCGTCTCGGCGAGGCGCTTGTAGGGCCTCAGCTCCTCCTCGTTGTTCTCCCGTAGCTGCTCGAGCTGCTCCTCGAGGGAGGCGGCCCGCTGCTCGGCGCGCTCGACGAGCTCGCGCTGGCGCGAGATCTCCGCCTTCGCCTCGGCGACGGCGGCGCCCTGCTCCTCGACGATCTGCTCGTAGGTCGCCGCGACCTCGTCGCGGCGCTCGAGCGCGGCCTCGTCGGCTTCGAGCGCCTCGGTCATCTCGCGCAGCCTCGCGCGTGCGGAGGAGTGCCGGCGCGCGGCGGCACGGACGTCGCGCACGGCGTTGACCCCCTCCCGCAGCCGGGACGCCGCGCTCTGGGCCGCCCCGCGGGCGGCGACGAGGGCGTCGTCGGCCGTGCTCGAGGGGCTCTTCTCCTGCGGCTCCTCCGGAGCGCTCTGGCGATCTTCCATGGTGAACCCCTCTCCGCCGGGCGTCTTTTCCTCCCGGCTCGCAGCCTTGTCCCTATTGTGCCCCATCTACCGCGCACCCCGCCAAATCAATCCGTTCAGCCCATCACTTTGTAACCTTGGCAGACAACGTCAGCCAAACGATGGTTCGTTTGCTAATATGTGTCCTGTGTTTTCGGGGGTATCACAGATAGTCCCCCTTAGTTGGGAAATCTGGAAAGGGAGTTCACAGCATGGTTTCTAAGCAGACGAGCATCATCAACGCCACCGGTCTTCACGCGCGTCCCGCGTCCGTCTTCGTGACCGAGGCCAAGAAGTATCAGTGCAACGTCACCATCAAGAACGTTGACAAGGACTCCGCTCCCGTCAACGCCAAGTCCATCATGATGATCCTGGCCGCCGGCCTCGGCACCGGCACCAAGGTCGAGGTCGCCTGCGACGGCACTGACGAGCAGGAGGCCCTGGACGCCCTCATCGCCCTCATCGACTCCGGTTTCGGCGAGTAGGCGCAACCAAAACCACATCGGTTCGGCCCGGCGTCCCTGCGGCGTCGGGCCGTTTTGTGTAGGATGGGGTGCCGTGCTTTCGACTATGGTCGGCTGGCGAGAAGGACGTGAGGTCCGCCGCGAGCTCCGCGGCCGCGTCCTTTGCGGCGAGGACTGTCCGAGCGCCGGACCTCACGTCCTTCTCGCCAGCCGACCTCCCATGAGCGGAGACAACATGGACCAGACCCTCTTCACCTACGACATCCTCGCCGAGGACCCCGGCACCCACGCGCGCACGGGCGTCCTGCACACCCCGCACGGCGACGTCCCCACGCCGATCTTCATGCCGGTGGGCACCAAGGCCACGGTGAAGGGCCTGCTCCCCTCCACGCTCGAGCAGATCGGCACCAAGATCTTGCTCGCCAACACCTATCACCTCTCCATGCGCCCCGGCGCCGACCTCGTGGCCGAGATGGGCGGCCTGCACGACTTCATGGGATGGCACGGCCCGATCCTCACCGATTCGGGCGGCTTCCAGGTCTTCAGCCACGAGGAGTTCTTCAAGCTCTCCCGCGACGGCGTGCGCTTCCGCGCCGTGGACTACGACGGCCGCTGGGTCACGTGGACGCCCGAGGAGAACATGGCGATCGCGCAGAAGCTCGGCGCGGACATCGTGATGCAGCTCGACCAGTGCGTGGGATATCCGGCCCCGCGCAGCAAGGTGGAGCGCTCCGTCGAGCTCTCGAGCCTGTGGGCCGACCGCTGCTACGCCGCTCACACGCGCCCAAACCAGGCGCTCTTTGGCATCGTCCAGGGCGGCATGCACCTGGACCTTCGCCTGAGGAGCCTGCGCCACCTCGAGGAGTCGGGTGACTATCCCGGCTACGGCATCGGCGGGTACTCGGTGGGGGAGGACCACGACACGATGTTCGAGTCCCTCGCGCCGCTCGTCTCCGAGCACATGCCCCGAGATAAGCCCCGCTACCTCATGGGCGTGGGCAACCCCACGACGCTCGTGCGCGGCATCGCCTGCGGCGTGGACATGTTCGACTGCGTCCTGCCCACGCGCACGGCGCGCACGGGCTCGGCGTTCTCGAGCGAGGGCAGGCTCAACTTCCGCCACGCGCGCTTCGCCCACGACCACGGCCCGCTCGACCCGGCGTGCTCCTGCCCCACGTGCACGGGCGGCTTCAGCCGCGCCTATCTCCACCACCTCGTGCGCCAGAAGGAGATGCTGGGGTCGATCCTCATCTCGCAGCACAACATCTTCTTCCTGCTCGACCTCATGCGTCGCGCCCGCGAGGCCATCTCCGCGGGGACCTACGCCTCGTTTCTCTCGGACTGGATGGACTCGCCGGCGGCGCAAGACTGGTAGCGCCCGCGCCGCCGCCGGGCCCGGGGCGGCGGCGCTTCTCGCATGGGGTATCATGAAGGCGATCAACACGGCGCCTAGCGCCCCTCGAAGAAGAGGCAACATCATGAGAACAACGTTGCGAGAAGAGCGCGCGGCCGCGTGCCGCGCGGGAAGTGACCGCTAGATGGCGCGTCTTTTGGGCGGCGGCCGCTGGGCGGTGCTGCCGCTTGACGCCGAGGCGGAGCGCAGGCTCGCCGGCGAGCTCGGCGTCCCGGCTGTCGTCGCGCGCGTGCTCGCCGCCCGGGGTATCGTCGACCCCCGCGCGGCGCGGGCGTTTCTTGAGCCCTCGCTCGAGCGCGACTGGGCCGACCCCCTGTGCATCCCCGGCATGGCGCAGGTCGTCGAGCGCGTGGGCCGCGCCCTCGACGCTCACGAGACCATCGCCGTCTTTGGCGACTTCGACGTCGACGGCATGACCTCGACCTGCCTGCTCACGCTCGCGCTGCGCCGCCTCGGGGCGAAGGTCCACCCCTTCATCCCCCGGCGCTTCGGCGAGGGCTACGGGCTCTCCCGCGAGGCGCTCGCGCGCGTCCGCGCCGCCTGCGACCCCGACCTGGTGGTGACCGTCGACAACGGCATCGCCGCCGCCGAGGAGGTCGCCTGGCTCACCGCCGAGGGGGTCGACGTCGTGGTGACCGACCACCACGAACCCTCCGACCTCGTCCCCGAGGGCGTTCCCGTGACCGACCCCAAGCTCTCGGCCGACTGCCCGTCGCGCGAGCTCGCGGGCGTGGGCGTGGCCCTCAAGCTCGTCTGCGAGCTCGGCGGCCGCCGCGGCATGCCCGACCTGTGGCTCGACTACCTCGACGTCGCGGCGCTCGGGACCCTCTCCGACATGATGCAGCTGACGGGCGAGAACCGCGCGCTCGTGGCCGAGGGCATCGCCTGCATGCGCCGCTCCACCCGCCCCGGGCTCGCGGCGCTTGCCGCGACGGCGGGGCTCGACCTTGCGACCGTCGGCGCCGACTCGCTGCCCTTCTCGCTGATCCCGCGCCTCAACGCCGCGGGACGCATGGACTCCACGGACGTGGCGCTCGAGCTCCTGCTCACCGACGACGTCTCGGACGCCACGATCCTCGCCGGCCGCCTCGAGGCCATCAACGCCGAGCGCCGCGAGACCGAGGCCGCGCTCGCCGAGGCCGCGCTCGCCGAGGCCGAGCGCACCCACCGCGACGGCGACCGCGTGGTGGTCGTGGGCGGACGGGGCTGGCACGAGGGGGTCAAGGGCATCGTCGCCTCGAGGCTCGTGAGCCGCTACCACGTCCCCGCCATCGTGTTCACCATCGCCGAGGACGGCGTCGCCCGCGGCTCGGGCCGCTCGGTGGGCTCGGTCGACCTCTTTCACGCCGTCGAGCAGTGCTCGGACGTCCTCGTGCGCTTTGGCGGCCATGCCGGCGCGGTGGGCGTGACCTGCGAGGCGGCGCGTCTCGACGAGTTCCGCTCTCGCCTCGGCGCCGTGCTCGACGCCCTCCCGGACGAGCAGTTCGTCGACGTGGGCGAGGTCGCCGCCCTCTGCGAGCTCGGCGAGCTCACCGTGGAGTCGCTCGACGCCCTCGAGATGCTGCAGCCCTTTGGCCAGGGCAACAAGAAGCCTCTGCTCGCGGCCCGCGGCGTGGGCATGCGCGGGAGGGCGCTCGTGGGCTCTGACGGGGCGCACCTGCGCTTCACGGCGACCGACGCCACGGGCTCCGTCGCGGCCATCATGTTCCGCGTGCCCGACCCGGAGCGCGCCGTCTCCTGGGAGGGCTCGTGCGACCTCGTCTTCGAGGCGGTGAACGAGACCTGGCAGGGAAGGACCAAGCCCAAGCTCATGGTCCGCGACATCATCTATCGTGACGACCCCGGCGGCGGGGGGCTCGACGGGGTCGTCACGATAGATG
>NZ_NFIT01000013.1 GCF_002159495.1 Olsenella sp. An293 | reverse complement strand
GGCAGGTCAAGCTGAAGGGCCTGACCCCGGTCGAGTTCCGGGAGCAGGCCCTTCGGGAGGCCGCCTAGCGGTTATGATTTAGCGCGTCCAAGTTCTGGGGCGCAGTTCAATCGTGCACGGGGCGCTTTTTTCTTGGTAAACGTCGTGTCGCGGACGGTTGCATAGCTTCCGCGACATGACGTTCGTTGCGTCTTTGCCTACGATGGGCGCATCAGGGGGAAGAGAGGAGACGCAATGAAGGCGAGAAGATCGGTTCGGATGTCCTTCTGGGTGCTCTGGGGCGCGGTCCTTGTTGCCGCCCCGGCGGGGACGTACTACCTTAAGTTCTGCGCGCAGATGTCCGGCGACGTCTCGAGTTTGGGTATGAGCCCGCTCGACTTTGTGTGGTCGTCGTCTCTGCCGCTCTCTGTGCTCGTGGCTGCGCTGGCCTATGTCGTCGTTGACCGCCTGAGGCGCCATGCGCGCTCCATTGTCCTGATCGCGGCTGTCTGCAGCGTTGCCTATCTCGCCTCGCTGCTCCTTGAGCTCTCGATGGTGTATGGAAACGGCGGCCTGGAATCCGTGTCCTACGGTTTCTATCGCCTTCTCGTGGGCGCCCAGTCGGCGTTGCGCTATGCCTCCATGCTTGTCTGGGCGGTGACGGGCGTCTTGTGGGGGACGGGTGCCTCCGAGAAGGGTGAGAAACCCGAGAAGCACAGTGCGAGCACGCCCTTTGACGAACTTGCCGCCGCAACGCGCCTCACGGACCGCGAGCGCGCCGTCGCCCAGGGGCTCCTTTCCGGCCGCACCCAGGCGCAGATTGCCCAGGCCCTCTCGATCAGTGCCTCCTCCGTGGCCACATATCGCTCGCGCGCCTGCGAGAAGCTCGGCATAGCGTCGCTGGACGAGCTCGATCCCGTGGTTCCTGCCGATAAGGACGACGTCATCGACGTTGGGTCCCCGCTCGTGCCCGGACTGCTCGTCGTGGGGCTTTGCGGGGCCAAGCTGCTCGCCCTGCTGGTCTCGTCCTTCTCGGCGCTCGGTGCGCTTCTTGTCCTGTCGATTCTCCTGGCGCCGCCCGTGGTTGCCCTTGTGGTTGCGCGAGTGAGGGGGTTGCGCCCGTGGGTGCGGCCGTCCATGACGCGAAGGCTTGC
This sequence comes from Olsenella sp. An293, assembly GCF_002159495.1. GTDB lineage: Bacteria > Actinomycetota > Coriobacteriia > Coriobacteriales > Atopobiaceae > Thermophilibacter. The sequence goes on along the minus strand of NZ_NFIT01000013.1, from coordinate 67,778 downwards.
GTTTCTCTGCGGCGCGGTGGCGCTCCAGGGGCTCCTTCTGGGAGGTTTGCCCGGGCAGAGCTCTCCCTTCATCAACTTCTTTGGACTTATGAGCGTGAGCAATGACTGGCTGAGCGTCGCGGCGATGGTGGGATACCCGCTTGGGGTGCTCTGGGTCGCATCCGCCGCGCTTCTGCCGAGGGGCGAGCTCGCCGAGAGCCTTCTTGCCGACGAGGACCGCTGTGTTCTATACCTGCGCGGCCGAGGGCTGGGCGAGCTTGAGGCGCGTGTGGCGACGTGGATCGCGAGCGGAGCGGGGACGCAGCTAATCTGTGATCGGCTGCACGTGGCGCCGGGAACGGTGAACGCGTATCGGGCCCGCGCCTACACGCGTCTAGGCGTGCACTCGAGCCGCGAGCTTGCCGAGCTTCTCGCCCACGACGTAGGCGTTGTGCCGTCTGCCGGTAAAACGCGACCGTCCGCGGAGGAGTCGGAAACGCCGGTGTAAAGCCGGCGGATGCGGGAGAAAAGAGGAGTAACAGACAATCGTCGCTACCCACAAAGCGACCGGAAGAGGAGGCGAGTCCAGTGAACAGTGATCAGATAGCAGGGTTTGGACCCGCCTTCCGCGCGACCGAGACCCTGTAGCTTCGGGCGAGCGCACTCGCCAACGTCTTCCGATACGTACATCGGGTTGGGTTGATGAAGGAAGCTACGGAGCGGGTCCAGACATTGAATCGCCCTGTCAGAGACGACATGAGACAGGTGATTCCAAAGTACAGACGAGGCGGGGCGGCGCAACGGGGCGCCGCCCCTTTTTTGCGTCGGGCTGGCCGGGCGCTCTGGGTCACGCCCTCTGTCCGAGAAGCTCACGCCACCAAGAAGTGCGTGCCGCCCGTACGTGAGCGCGTCGTTGAGCGCGCCCGTGAAACCTATACTTTCAGCAACCGCTAAGCCGGCGGCCGTGCCGCCGCATGAGAGAGGGGGTCGCGTATGACCAAAGCCAAGACCCGTGGATTTGTGGGCGTGTTCGCCGCCCTGCTGGCGGCGTGCCTTGCGTTTGCGGTGGCGCCCGCCGCCGCGCGGGCGGACTCCGCCCTGGAGCTCACGAACGCCCCGGAGGGCGCGGACGGGATCCAGCTGCTCGCCGATGACGACATCGAGATGATCCAGGTCTCGGGCACGTTCCATTACTACTATGCCACTCAGGTCGTCGACCTGGTGAACCAGCAGCGCGCAGCCAACGGCGTCCCCGCGCTCACGATGGACGAGGACCTCACCGAGGCGGCGATGCTCCGTGCCGCCGAGCTCGCGGTCTTCTTCTCCCACACGAGGCCGGACGGCTCGAGCTGCTTCACCGTCTCGCCCAAGGCGTCCGGGGAGAACATCGCCGCCGGGTCGCTCACGCCTGACGGGACCATGGACCAGTGGATGAACAGCACGGGTCATCGCGAGAACATCCTGCGGTCCTCGTTCAGCTCCATCGGCGTGGGATGCTTCAGCCTCGGGGACGTTACGTACTGGGTGCAGCTCTTTGGCACGGGTGCCGGCGAGGGCTCGGTCGATCCCGTCGTGGCGACGGGGTGCGCCACCCTCTACTTTGACACCGCGTACGTGCCGGTCGACCGCGTGGGGTTCAACCTCAACGAGGCCCAGGTCAACCCGCAGCCGCTCGCGGCGGGGGAGACCTACACGCTCTGGCTCTGCATCCCCAACGCAGGGTGGGACGCGGTGTTCTGCACGTTTGACGGGGACGGTCTCACCTGGGAGTCCTCCGACCCGAGCGTCGCCACGGTCAGCTCCACCGGCGTGGTCACGGGCGTGAGCTCTGGTCGCGCCACGATCTCTGCGACCACGTGGGGCGGTCGCACCTGGTCCAAGACCTTCGAGGTGAGCGGCGGCGCCGTCGTGCCGCCCGTCGACGATCCCGTCACGCCTCCGCAGCTCAGCGAGCCCGAGGACGTTCCCGGCTACGTCGAGGGCGAGAACGTCGTCATGTGGCGCCTCTACAACCCCAACACCGGCGAGCACTTCTACACGTCCACGCAGTCCGAGCGCGCCGACCTGGTCGCCGCCGGCTGGAAGGACGAGGGCGCCGGCTGGCTCGCCCCGATCGACGGCACGCCGGTCTATCGTCTCTACAACTCCGTCATCCCGGGCGGAGACCACCACTACACGCGCGACAAGGCCGAGTACGACATGCTCGTGAGCGTGGGCTGGACCGGCGAGGGCATCGGCTGGTACTCGGAGGACGAGTCGGGCGCACCGATCTATCGTCAGTACAACCCCAACGCCACCAACGGCACGCACAACTACACCGCAGACGCCTCCGAGCGCGACATGCTCGTCTCTGTGGGCTGGGTTGACGAGGGGATCGGCTGGTACGGTTGCCGGTAGCGCGGGGCTGCGCGACGGCCGCACGGCGGAACCTATGCACGAACGAGGCCCGGCGCCGCATGGCTGGCGCCGGGCCTCGCCCTCACGTGCCGAGTGATGGGCTTGTGTTGCCGGTCCCGTGTGGAAACGTTTCAATATTCTGAAACGCAGAGGAGGCCCTGTGAGCGGTACGCTCCGAGGGTTGAACGGACACTCGTCCTTATCGGTACTTCACAAACAGGGGCTGGAAAGCATAAATCTGAGACGAGGGATTAGCGAGAAGGACAAAGCGCAGATAAATAGCGACGCTGCGATTGCAAGAGCGCAAGCGGTAGCAAAATGACCGCAGCCGGGATTTCTGGCGGAAATTGGTTGCTCCACCTTGCAACGTATGCTCAAATATGCCTAACGGAAATGAAACGTTTCCAAAGAAGAGGACGTTTCGAAGGAAGGCCGGAAGGAGAACGACATGTTGATGAAGAGGCGTCAGTTCGTCACGGCGGGCCTGGGACTGTTTGCGAGCATGGGCGCGGTCGCCCTGGCGGGCTGCGACAACGGCAACGACACCCCCTCGGGCGAGGGCGGGGACGAGCAGCAGGCCTCCGGCAAGGTCTACTACCTCAACTTCAAGCCCGAGCAGGACGCCCAGTGGCAGGAGCTCGCCGAGCTCTACACCGAGGAGACGGGCGTGCCCGTGACGGTCATGACCGCCGCCTCCGGCCAGTACGAGACCACCCTCAAGTCCGAGATGGCCAAGACCGAGGCCCCCACGCTCTTCCAGGTCAACGGCCCCGTGGGCCTGGCCTCTTGGAAGGACTACTGCTACGACCTCGACGACGCGGACATCATGTCCCAGCTCACCAAGGACGACTACGCCCTCAAGGGCGATGACGGCAAGGTCAAGGGCATCGCGTACGTCATCGAGTCCTACGGCATCATCTACAACAAGTCCCTGCTCGAGAAGGCCGGCTACACGGGTGACGACATCACCAACTTCGAGAGCCTCAAGAAGGTCGCCGAGGACATCACCGCCCGCAAGGACGAGCTCGGCTTCTCCGCCTTTGGCTCGGCCGGCATGGACGGCTCCTCCGACTGGCGCTTCAAGACTCACCTCGCCAACCTGCCGATCTACTACGAGTACAAGGCCGACGGCATCGAGACAACCGACGCCATCAAGGGCACCTATCTGCCCGAGTACCGCCAGATCTGGGACCTCTACATCAACAACGCTACCTGCGAGCCCACGCTGCTCTCCACCAAGACGGCCGACGACGCCACCGCCGAGTTCGTGACCGGTCAGTGCGTGTTCTATCAGAACGGCACCTGGGACTACGCCAACATCTCGAGCATCGGCGACGACAACCTCGGGCTGCTGCCCATCTACATTGGCGTGGACGGCGAGGAGGACCAGGGCATCTGCACCGGCTCCGAGAACTACTGGTGCGTGAACAAGAACGCCCCGGAGGAGGACATCCAGGCCACGCTCGACTTCATCAACTGGTGCGTCACCTCCGACACGGGCGTCCAGGCCATGTGCGGCTCCGAGGGCGCCATGCCCTCCGGTGACCCCGGCATGGGCTTCGTGATCCCGTTCGAGGCCAACCTCGAGACCGAGAACGTCCTCAACAACCTCGCGGACGAGATCAACGCCGACAAGACCCCGGTCAAGTGGTGCTTCTCGACCATGCCCTCCGAGGAGTGGAAGAACGGCGTGGGATCGGCCCTCACCACCTACGCCGCCGACCAGACCGACGCCAACTGGGACGCCGTCAAGACGGCCTTCGTCGACGGCTGGGCCACCGAGGCTGCCGCGTCCAAGGCATAGGGCGCCGCGCAGATCTACCCCTGCTGGGGCGGCGGGTGGCACCCCACCACTCGCCGCCCTTCTCATAACCAAAGGACTTATAGGAAAGGAGGTCTCTCGTGGAGAAGTCGATCAAGAAGTACCTCCCCATCTTCGTGCTGCCCACGCTGCTCGCCTTTATCATCGGCTTCGTGGCACCGTTCGTCCTGGGGCTCTACCTCTCCCTGTGCGAGTTCACCACGGTGACCGACGCCACGTTCGTGGGGTTCTCAAACTACGTGCTGGCGCTCCAGGACACCGTCTTCCAGCACTCGTTCTGGTACACGGCGCTCTTCACTGTGGTCTCGGTCGTCGTCATCAACGTGGTGGCGTTCGCCATCGCCTTTGCGCTCACGAGAAAGCTGCGCGGCACCAACCTGTTCCGCACGGTCTTCTTCATGCCCAACCTCATCGGCGGCATCGTGCTCGGCTACATCTGGCAGCTCATCCTTAACGGCGTCCTCGCCCAATACTCCCAGGCGATCAACCTCAACGAGTGGTACGGCTTCGTCGGCCTCGTGATCCTCGTGGCGTGGCAGCAGATCGGCTACATGATGATCATCTACATCGCCGGTCTCCAGTCCATCTCCGACGACGTGCTCGAGGCGGCCGAGATCGACGGCGCGAGCGCGTGGCGCAAGCTGATCGACGTGACCATCCCCATGATGATGCCCTCGATCACCATCTGCACGTTCCTCTCGCTCACCAACGGCTTCAAGCTCTTTGACCAGAACCTCTCGCTCACGGCCGGCGAGCCGTCCAAGATGTCCGAGATGCTCGCCCTCAACATCTACAACACGTTCTACGGCCGCGTGGGCTGGGAGGGCGTCGGCCAGGCCAAGGCCGTCATCTTCTTTGTCATCGTCGTGGCCATCGGCCTGATCCAGCTGCGGGCCACCCGCTCGAAGGAGGTGCAGCAGTGATGAAGCGCTCCGAGAGGAAGGCCCTCTCCTGGGCCGGCACGGGCCTCATGGGGTTTCTCTGCGTGGCGTGGCTTCTGCCCGTCATCATCGTGCTCTTCAACTCGTTCAAGAACAAGATGTTCATCAACCTCGAGCCGTTCGAGCTGCCCACCGAGCAGACCTACATCGGGCTCGAGAACTACGAGACCGCCATCGACAAGTACGGGTTTCTCGACTCGGTGGGCTGGACGGTGTTCATCACCGTGGGCTCGGTCGCGGTGATCCTGCTCTGCACCTCCATGTGCGCCTGGTACATCACGCGCGTCCAGAACCGCTTCACGAAGGCCATCTACTTCCTGTGCGTGTTCTCGATGGTCGTGCCCTTCCAGATGGTCATGTTCACCCTGTCGATGATCGCCGACCGCCTGGGCCTCTCCACCCCGTGGGGCATCATAGTGGTCTACCTGGGGTTTGGCGCGGGACTCGCGGTCTTCATGTTCTGCGGCTTCGTGAAGTCGATCCCCATAGAGATCGAGGAGGCGGCGCTCATCGACGGCGCCGGCCCCATCAGGACCTTCTTCACCGTGGTGGTCCCCATCATGAAGCCCACGTTCATCTCGGTGGGCATCCTGCAGACCATGTGGATATGGAACGACTTCCTGCTCCCGTACCTCGTGCTCGACACCACGAAGTACAAGACCATCTCCATCGTCATCCAGTTCATGAAGGGCTCCTACGGCCGCGTGGACATGGGCGCTATCATGGCGGCGCTGATCATGGCCGTCATCCCGGTCGTGGTGTTCTACCTGTCCTGCCAGAAGTACATCATCAAGGGCGTCGCCGCCGGCGCCGTCAAGGGTTAGTCCCAAGAGAGGGGGAGCCGTGGACATCAGGGACATCGCGCGCCTTTCCGGCTACAGCCTGGGCACCGTATCCCGCGTGCTCAACGACAACCCCGGGGTGAGCGACCGCGCTCGCGAGCGCGTGCTGCAGGTCGTGCGCGACGTGGGCTACGAGCCCAACACCAACGCCCGGCACCTCAAGATGCGCGGTCGCTCGTCCTCCTACGCGATCATCGTCAAGGGCATGCAGAACATGCTCTTCACGGACATCATCGAGAAGGCGGAGGGTCTGTTCGCCCAGGCCGATGAGGAGGTCCGCGTGCACTTCGTCGACGAGGACGCCGACGAGGCGGCGCGCGCGGCCCACCTCGACAAGGTCCGCCACCCCAAGGGGTTCCTCTTCCTCGGCGGGACCCCGCGGCACTTCATCGAGGGGCTCTCGGAGATCAGCGTGCCCTGCGTGCTGCTCACCAACACAGCGGCGGACTGGGGGCTCGATACGCTCTCGAGCTTCACCACCGACGACGCCTCGGCGGCCGAGAGCGTCATCGACTACCTCTGGGAGATGGGCCACTGCCGCATCGGCGTGATCGGCGGCAACTGGGTGAGCGAGGTCTCCGCGCGCAGGCTCGAGGGCGTCGAGCGCGCCTTCCGCGCCCGCGGGGTCACCTTCGACCGCGAGCGCAGCTACGAGCCGTGCCGCTTCTCAATGGACGAGGGCTACCAGGCGACGATGCGTCTGCTCGCGCGCTCGGGTGACCTCACGGCCATCTTCGCCCTGGGCGACGTCATCGCACTCGGCGCCCTGAGGGCGATCTCGGACCAGGGCTACCGCGTGCCCGCGGACATCTCGCTCGTGGGCTTCGACGGGCTCGACGTCTCCCAGTACTGCGTCCCGCGCCTCTCGACCGTCCGCCAGGACACCGGTCTTCTCGCCAGGCGCGGCGTCGAGGCGCTCATGGCCGCCGTCGAGGGCCGCGGGACGCCGGCGCACGAGTTCGTGCCGTTCCGCCTGCTCAGAAGAGAGAGCGTGCTGGCGCTGAGGATGTAGCGCCCCGCGCAGGCGCCGCACCACCGCAAGCGTGCGACCACGTGGTCGCGCGACCGACTTCGACTTGTTTTTTGGATTGGAGGCTCTCCCATGAGGCGTTCAGGCATCCTGCTCTCCCTGACCTCGCTGCCGTCTGCCTGGGGCATCGGCACGATGGGGAGGGCTGCCCGCGAGTTCGTGGACTTCCTCGCCGCGTCGGGCCAGACGGTGTGGCAGCTGCTGCCCCTGGGCCCCACGGGCTATGGCGACTCGCCCTACCAGGTCTTCTCGACCTTCGCCGGCAACCCCTACCTGATCGACCTCGACGACCTCGAGGCCGAGGGGCTCCTGCGGCGCGAGGAGTACGAGGGGCTCCCCTGGGGCGACGACCCGCTCCGCGTTGACTACGCCGCGCTCTACGAGGGGCGCCGCTCGGTGCTCGGCGCCGCGGTCGCGCGCCTGCGCGAGGGCCGAGCCGCGGAGCTTGCGGCGTTCTGCGCGCGCGAGTCGGCGTGGCTCGAGGACTACGCCCTCTTCATGGCCATCAAGGACAGCCGGGGAGGGGCGCCGTGGACCGCGTGGCCCGAGCCCCTCAAGCGCCGCGAGGCGCCCGCGCTCGACGAGGCGCGCCGCGAGCTCTCCGAGCGCATCGAGCTCTGGAAGGGCGTGCAGTGCCTCTTCTTCCGGCAGTGGGACAACCTGAGGGCATACGCCGCGCGCGCGGGCGTCCTCGTGATGGGCGACATCCCCATCTACGTGGCGCCGGACAGCGCGGACGTGTGGGCGCACCCCGAGCAGTTCCAGCTCGACGACAAGCTCCTCCCCACCGAGGTGGCGGGCTGCCCCCCAGACAGCTTTGCCGAGGGCGGCCAGCTCTGGGGCAACCCGCTCTACGACTGGGGGCGCATGGCCCGCGACGGCTACGCGTGGTGGGTCGAGCGCGTGTCGTACCAGCTCAGGCTCTATGACATCCTGCGCATCGACCACTTCCGCGGCTTTGACTCCTACTACGCCATCCCCTTTGGCGACAAGGACGCGCGGGGCGGGCGGTGGCGCGAGGGGCCCGGCATCGCGCTCTTCGAGCGGCTGCGCGAGGCCTGCGGGACCGAGCGTCTCGTCGCCGAGGACCTCGGCTACCTCACGGACTCGGTGGCGCGCCTGCGCGAGGACGCGGGCCTTCCGGGCATGCGCGTGCTCGAGTTCGCCTTCGACAGCCTCGACGGCACCGGCAGCCCCTATCTGCCCCACTCCTACCCGCGCGACTGCGTGGCCTACGTCGGCACCCACGACAACGACACGGCGCTCGGGTGGCTCGAGCACGCCCTGCCGGCGGACGCCTCCGCGGCGCGCGACTACCTCGGCCTCAACGACGACGAGGGGGAGGGCTGGGGCATGATGCGCGGCGTCTGGGCCTCCGTTGCCGACCTCGCCGTCGTGCAGATGCAGGACGTTCTCGAGCTCGGCTCGGAGGCGCGGATGAACGTGCCCTCCACCGTGGGCGAGAACTGGCGTTGGCGCATGCCCGCCGGCTACGTCACCCCCGAGCTCGAGGAGAGGCTCAAGAGGCTCATGGAGCTCTACGGCCGCGCCCCGCACTGACGCCGCCGCCTTCCCGGGCGCGCCCGGGACCACGCAAGACAAGAACCACCGAGAAGAACGATCGGAAGGATGCCCATCATGTCCCAGGTTTCCATCAAGCACGTCGAGAAGGTCTACGGGCCGACCTCCGGCCACCGCCGCCACGCCAAGAAGGGCAACGCCAACCTCAAGGTGACCGACGAGGGCGTCGTCGCCGTGGAGGACTTCAACCTCGAGATCGCCGACGGCGAGTTCATCGTGCTCGTGGGCCCCTCGGGCTGCGGCAAGTCCACGATGCTGCGCATGGTCGCCGGCCTCGAGGAGATCACGCGCGGCGAGGTCTGCATCGACGGCCGCGTGGTCAACGACGTCCAGCCGCGCGACCGCGACATCGCGATGGTCTTCCAGAACTACGCCCTCTACCCGCACAAGACCGTCCGCGGCAACATGGAGTACCCGCTCAAGCTCCGCAAGACCCCCAAGGACGAGATGAACCGCCGCGTCGAGGAGGCCGCGCAGATTCTGGGCATCACCGCACTTCTCGACCGCAAGCCCAAGGCGCTTTCCGGCGGCCAGCGCCAGCGCGTGGCCATCGGCCGCGCCATCGTGCGCGACCCCAAGGTCCTGCTCATGGACGAGCCGCTCTCCAACCTCGACGCCAAGCTGCGCAACCAGATGCGCTCCGAGATCATCAAGCTGCGTCAGCGCATCCACTCTACGTTCATCTACGTGACGCACGACCAGACCGAGGCCATGACGCTCGGCGACCGCATCGTGGTCATGAAGGACGGCATGGTCCAGCAGATCGGCACGCCCCAGGAGGTCTACGACACCCCGGCTAACATCTTCGTGGCGGGCTTCATCGGCGTGCCGCAGATGAACTTCTACGACGCGCGCCTGGTCCGCGACGGCGACGCCTATCACGTGGAGCTCGACGGCATCTCCGTGGCGCTCCCGGCCGAGAAGTGCGCGCGGCTCGCGGCGCGCGGCGTGGGCACCTGCGACGTCACGCTCGGCGTGCGCCCCGAGAACATCGAGCGCGCGCAGGCGGGCCCGAACTCCCTCACCGGCACCGTCGAGACCACCGAGATGATGGGCAGCGCCGTGCACCTGCACGTGAGCGTGGACGGCAAGGACAGCATCATCATCCTGCAGAACAACCCCGAGGACGGCGAGCGCCCGGCCGACATCCGCGTGGGCGACACCGTGTCCTTCGCCTTCTCCGGCGCGGTGGCCCACCTCTTCGACCGCCAGACCGAGAAGAACCTCGAGCTCTAGCTCCGGCCCTGGCTCAGGTCCCGCAAGCCCTTTCCTCCCCGGGGCGCGCCGCCCCTCTCCTTCCTGCGGCGCGCCCCAAACGACGGGCCCGGCGCCGCAGATGGCAGCACCGGGCCCGCAGTCTGTTAATTGGGGACAGTCCCCAATTAACAGAGAGGCTACTTTTTGATCCAGCTGAACATGGAGCGGATCTTCTCGCCGGTCTTCTCGATGGGGTGGGAGTTGATCTCCTCGCGCTTCTCGAGCAGCCACTTGTGGCCGTTGTTGCAGTCGTCGACGAACTCCTGCGCGAAGCTGCCGTCCTGGATGCGGGCGAGGATCTCCTTCATGGCCGCGCGGGACTGCTCGTTGATGACCTTGGGGCCGGCGTAGTACTCGCCGTACTCGGCGGTGTTGGAGATGGAGTAGTTCATGAAGTGGATGCCGGACTCGTACATGAGGTCGACGATCATCTTCATCTCGTGGTAGACCTCGAAGTACGCGAGCTCCTCGGGGTAGCCCGCCTCGGTGAGGGTTTCGAAGCCGGCCTTCACCAGCTCGACGAGGCCGCCGCAGAGCACGGCCTGCTCGCCGAAGAGGTCCTCCTCGGTCTCCTCCTTGAAGGTGGCCTTGATGATGCCGGAGCGGGCGCCGCCGACGCCCCAGCAGTAGGACAGGGCGATGTCCCAGGCGTCGCCGGTGGCGTCCTGTGCCACGCACGCGAGGTCGGGCACGCCGGAGCCCTCGGTGTACTGGCGGCGGACGATGTGGCCCGGGCCCTTGGGCGCGCACATGATGACGTTGACGTCCTCGGGGGCCTTGATGTAGCCGTAGTGGATGTTGAAGCCGTGGGCGAAGGCGAGGGTGTCACCGGCCTTGAGGTGGTCCTTGACGTGCTCCTCATAGACCTTGGGCTGGATCTCGTCGGGGACGAGCATCATGATGACGTCGGCCTCCTCCGCCGCGTCGTCCATGCTCATGACCTTGAGGCCGGCCTCCTGGGCCGCCTGGGCCGACTTGGAGCCCTCGCGCAGGCCCACGCGGACGTCCACGCCGGAGTCCATGAGGTTGAGCGCGTGGGCGTGGCCCTGGGAGCCGTAGCCGATGATGGCGACCTTCTTGCCCAGGATCACCTCGGGGTTGACGTCGTTCTCGTAGTAGATCGTGACGGCCATGCTTTTCTCCTTAGTCTTGCCGTTATTGCTATGCTCATCCGCCGAGAAGGACGGCGGGTGGTGCCGGGTCGATGAGAGGGGACGGCCCCTTCTCGTCACTGCTCATGGGCGCCGCGGGCCATGGCGATCTTGCCCGTGCGCGTGAGCTGCTTGATGCCGTAGCCGCGGAAGAGGTCCTCCATCGCGTCGAGCTTGCTCGCGGCGCCGGTGGCCTCGATCGTGAGCGTGTTCCTGCCCACGTCGACGACCTTGGCGCGGAAGACGTTGGCGATCTCGATGACCTCGTGCCGGCGCTCCGGGGAGGACTGGACCTTGAAGAGCACGAGCTCGCGCTCGACGGCCTCCTCGTAGGTGAGGTCGGAGATCTTGTAGACCGAGACGAGCTTGTGGAGCTGCTTGGTGATCTGCTCGAAGCCCACCTCGTCGGCCTCGACGATGATGGTCATGCGGGAGAGGTTCTCGTCCTCGGTGGGGGCGACGGTGAGCGACTCGATGTTGAAGCCGCGGCGGCTGATGAGGCCCGTGACGCGGGAGAGCACGCCCGGCTTGTTCTCGACGAGAACTGAGAGCAGGTAGTTCATCACTCATCAACTCCTTCGTGGGACGGCCGCGGGCGTCCGGCCTCGCCGAAGCCCTTCTCGGTGACGCGGACGCCGCCGAGGGTCACGTCGAGCGCGCCGATGATATCGTCGATCGGGGCGCCGGGGGCGACCATCGGGTAGACCGTCTGCGCGGCGGGGATGAGCACGTCGAGCAGGTACGGGCCGTCCGCGGCGAGCATCTCGTCGAGCGCGGCGTCGATCTCCTCGGGCCGCGAGATGCGCGCGGCCTGCCAGCCGTAGGCGTCGGCGAGCTTGACGAAGTCGGGGTTGTCCGCGAGCTCGGTGAACGAGAAGCGGTCGTTGTAGAAGAGGTGCTGCCACTGGTGGACCATGCCGAGCGCGCGGTTGTCGATGATGACGACCTTGACGTTGACGCCGTTGATCTTGGCAGTTGCCATCTCCTGGCTGTTCATCTGGAACGAGCCGTCGCCGGCGATGCAGACGACCTGCTCGTCGGGGCAGCCGATCTTGGCGCCGATGGCGGCGGGGAAGCCAAAGCCCATCGTGCCGAGGCCGCCGGAGGAGATGAAGGTGCGCGCGTGCTCGCGGTGGATGTTCTGCATGGCCCACATCTGGTGCTGGCCGACCTCGGTGGTGACGATGGAGGCGTGCGGGTCGAGCTTGGCGGAGAGCGTCTCGAGAAGGACCTCGGGGGCGATCTTGTCGGGGTAGTCCGCGAAGTCCGTGGTGTAGAACGGCCAGCGCTCGCGCCACTCGAAGACCTCGTCGCGCCAGGCCTCGGCCAGCGGCGCGGCGCCCATCTTCTCGAGGCGCTCGTTGATCGCGGCGAGGACCACCTTGACGTCGCCCACGATGGGGACGGCGGGGTTGACGATCTTGCCGATCTCGGCCGGGTCGATGTCGATGTGGATGATCTTGGCGTGCGGGGCGAACTCGGAGACCTTGCCGGTCACGCGGTCCGAGAAGCGCGCGCCGCAGGCGACGATGAGATCGGACTCGGTCACGGCCATGTTGGCGTACTTGGAGCCGTGCATGCCCACGGGCCCGAGGTTGAGCGGGTTGGAGCAGGGGATGGCCGCCTTGCCCATGAGGGTGGTGACCACGGGGATCTGCATGCGCTCGGCGAGCTCCACGAGCTCGGGGCAGGCGTGGGAGGCCACGATGCCGCCGCCGGCCATGATCAGCGGCCGCCTCGCCTGGGAGATGAGCTGCGCGGCCTGCTTGACCTGCTTGGCGTTGCCCTTGTAGGTGGGGCGGTAGCTCGGGATGTTGACGGTGTCGGGATAGTGGAAGACCATCTCGGAGCCGGAGAGGTCGCTTGGGATGTCGATGAGGACCGGTCCCGGGCGGCCGGTCGAGGCGATGTAGAAGGCCTCGCGGAAGGTGCGCGTGAGGTCGTCGGTGGACTGCAGCAGGAAGCTGTGCTTTACGATGGGCATGGTGATGCCCACGATGTCGGACTCCTGGAAGGCGTCCGTGCCGATGACGCCGCGAGTGACTTGGCCCGTGATGACCACGAGCGGCACGGAGTCCATGTAGGCCGTGGCGATGCCCGTGACGGTGTTGGTGGCGCCGGGACCCGAGGTCACGAGGACCACGCCGACCTTGCCCGTGGCGCGCGCGTAGCCGTCTGCCATGTGCGTGGCGCCCTGCTCGTGGCGGGCGAGGACGTGATGGATCTTCTTGGAGTCGTAGAGGGCGTCGTAGATCTTGATGGCCTGGCCGCCGGGGTAGCCAAAGATGGTGTCCACGCCCTCGGCCTCGAGGCTGGCGATGATGGCCTGCGCCCCGGTCATGGTCTTGCCCTCGTGCTCGGTGTGGCTGCCCGGGCCAAACGGGCGCCCCTCGATGGCACGCTGTCGCCGGGCGATCTTCTCCTCAACGGTGATCATGAGAGGTATGCCCCCTTGTCTGCGCTCGTGACCAGCTTTGCGTAGCGGGAGAGGACTCCCGTGGCGTACTTGGGTGCGGGCGGCTCCCACCGGGCGCGGCGCTCGGCGAGAACCTCGTCCGCGACGCGCAGCTCGAGCGTGCCGGCCTGGATGTCGATGTCGATCGTGTCGCCCTCGAGGACAAGCGCGATCGGGCCTCCGGCCGCGGCCTCGGGGGAGACGTGGCCGATGCACGGGCCCTTGGAGGCGCCCGAGAAGCGCCCGTCAGTGATCAGCGCCACGGTGCTCGCGAGCCCCATGCCGCAGATTGCCGAGGTGGGCGTGAGCATCTCGCGCATGCCGGGTCCGCCCGCCGGGCCCTCGTAGCGGATGACCACCACGTCGCCCGGGTTGATCGCCCCGCCGAAGATGGCCTCGCAGGCCGCCTCCTCGGAGTCGAACACGCGCGCCGGGCCGGAGTGGCGCCACATGCCCGGGTCGACGGCGCTCTTCTTGACCACGCCGCAGTCGGGCGCGAGGCTGCCGCGCATGACCTTGAGTCCGCCGTCGGGGGAGTAGGCGTTTTCCACGCTGCGGACGACCTCGCCGTCGACGGGCGGGCAGGAGGCGACCCACTCGGCCATGGTGCCGTGGCAGGTGAGGGCGGTGAGGTCGAGGTGCCCGGTGCGGCCGAGCTCGCCGATGATGGCGGAGACGCCGCCGACGTCGTTCAGGTCCTGGATGTGGAGCGGCCCCGCGGGCGCGATGCGCACGATGTTGGGGGTCTCCGCGGAGGCGCGGTCCCAGTCGTCCATCGTGACCGGGCAGCCGGCGGCCTGGGCGATGGCCGTGAGGTGGAGCATCGTGTTGGTGGAGCCGCCGAAGGCCATGTCGAGCACCATGCCGTTGTGGATGGCCGCGGGGGTGAGGATCTGCCGCGCGGTGACGCCCTTCTCGACGAGCTCCATGACCTTCATGCCGGCCCGCTTGGCGAGGCGGATGCGCTCGGAGTAGACGGCCGGCACGGTCCCGTTGCCGGGAAGGGCGATGCCCAGGGCCTCGGCGAGGCAGCAGATCGAGTTGGCGGTGAACATGCCGGAGCAGCTGCCGCAGGTGGGGCAGGCGGTCTTCTCGAGCCAGGAGCACTCCTCCTCGGTCATGGTGCCGGCGGTGACCTGGCCCACGGCGTCGAAGAGGGAGTTGAGGTCGGTCTGCTCGCCGTGGCGCCCGCGGCCGGCGAGCATGGGGCCGCCGGAGACGAGCACGGTGGGGATGTCCAGGCGCGCGGCGGCGATGAGCATGCCAGGGACGATCTTGTCGCAGCTGGGGATCAGGACCATCGCGTCGAACTGATGGCCCTGGACCGCGCACTCGACGCTGTCGGCGATGACCTCGCGGCTCGTGAGGCTGTAGTGCATGCCCTCGTGGTTCATGGCGATGCCGTCGCAGACGCCGATGGTGTTGACCTGGAGCGGCGTGCCGCCGGCCATGCGCACGCCGGCCTTGACGGCGTCGGCGATCTGCTGGAGGTGAAGGTGCCCGGGGATGACCTCGTTCTGGGCAGAGACCACGGCCACGAGCGGCCGGTCGAGCTCCTCGTCGGTGAGGCCGTCGGCCGCCAGGAGGCTGCGGTGCGGCGCGCGCGCCAGCCCTCGTTTGATCATGTCGCTTCTCAGCTGCATGCTGACCTCGCTTTCCTCGTCGTGTGTGAGAAATGCGAGGCGCAGCCTCGAAGCCGTCACGGTGGCCGCCGGCGCGCGGTACTTCTCGGCGCGTTGGCGGGGGTGGCCCGCCGTCCGGCGCGGAGGTTCTCGCGAGCTGCTCGAGGGAGTCTTCGGGGCCGTCCGGCGCGGGTTCTCACGCTGCCCGCTCGCTGTGGGACGGATGCGGCCCGTACTGGCCCTGTCATCGCATTTGCTCAGTGGTTGGTACTCTACGCGCGTCGTGTTTCGGGGTCGTGACCGCCCGCGAACGGCAGCGTTTCGTCTGCGAGCGGCCCGCTGCGGCGAGGGACTGACACATCCCCCTTGGGAGCCCTCCGCGGGGGCGCGCGGGCCCCGGGGCGAGATTCCTGCTAAAGTCTTGCGTGTCGGTCCGCGAGAACGAGTCCGGGGAGGGGTCCGCGTGGGTGGCGCACACTTTGCCAAAGGCGACGTGACGGAAGGGGCGCGCGAGCCGTCTGGCCGCCCCCTGCTGAGGGCGCTGGTCTACGTGGCGGTCGTCGCGCTGGTCGTCGCGAGCGCGGCGCTTCGCTTCCGGACCGGCGACATCGCGTACCAAAACGAGGACGCCACGTGGCACACCCTGCTCACGGTCCAGGCCTATGACGAGACGCCGGCGTCCGAGCACCTGTTCCTCCCGCTCGTCTCCCTCGGCGAGCCGGCCGACAAGTACATCCCCTGGGGCCACACCATCCCCGACGACGCGGGCAACTACTATTACACGTCCTTCTCGCCCGCGGGGTTTGTGGCCGCCTGGGCCTTCATCAAGGCCCTCGGCCTGCCCGTCGCCGAGTCGAGCCTCTACCTGTTTGGAACCACGCTGCTCGCGGCCTCCGCGGCGGTGCTCGTGCACCTGATTCTGCTGGCCTTCGACCGCAGCCCGCATCGGGAGGCGCTCGCCCTGGGCGGGGCGGTTCTCTACGTCTTTGTGCCGGAGATCCTCCACGGCATGGGCCTGGTCTACTGGCATCAGTCGCTCATGCAGGTGACGCTGCTTCTTCAGGTCGCCGCCTACTACCACTACGCCGTGCGCGGCTCGCGCGCCTGGCGCGTCGCCTTCTACGTCCTCGCGCTTCTCAACCCCTACGTCGAGTGGACGGGATATGTCGCCAACGTGGGCTTTGCCATCGCCGAGCTCGCAAGGGGAAGGCGCGACGGCTGGGCGCGCGCCCTGGGCAGGGCCTGCGCGGTCGGCGCGCTGACGCTCGCGTCGTTTGCCCTGTTCTGCGCGCACTACCTCATGCGCGTGAGCGCGGCGGACTTCGCGGGTTCGCTGCTGTTCAGCTTCACCTCCCGCAACGCAGCCTCCACCGACGTCACCTTCCTCGACCTGCTCGCCGGCTACCCCGTGGCGCTTCGCTGGCTGCTCGCGGCGCTCGCGGTCCTGCTCGCACTCGCGCTCGTGGCCCGGCGGGGGAGGCTCTCGCTCGTTCCGGTCATGGGGACGCTGCTGTTTGTCTCGGCCTTCCCCGTGCTGGAGAACGTCATCATGAAGCAGCACGCCTGCCGGTACAGCTATGACATGATGAAGGCGGCGGTGCCGCTCGTGCTGCTTGCGTGCGAGCTCGCGAGAAACGCGATCGAGGCGCCCCGAAACCGGCGCCTCGGCACCGTGGGCGCCGCGTCCTTCGTGGCGCTCGCGGTGGCCGCCTCGGCCCTGAACTTCGCCTCCTACGCCGCGGACGAGCACTACGTGAAGGACAACCCCCACCGCTCCGACGACGCGGCGATCGCGCGCGAGGTGACCGAGCGCTACCCCGACGCCCTCTACGCCTGCGACCGCGGCGTCAGGGGCTACGTCAACCTGCTCTTCGGGCGGGGCGTCTACGAGTTCCAGACCCTCGAGGGCGCGCGCGAGCTCGCCGTCGAGCGCGGCGACGACACGGTGGTGCTCGTCTCCATGCAGTCCTCGGTGGTGCTCAACGTGCAGGTCATATCGCCGGAGGACCCCGAGGGCGTCACGTACACGGTGAGCGAGGGGCAAGTCACCCGGACGCCGGGGCTGCCGGAGCCCGCGGCCTAGAGCGAGGTCTGGACGAGGGAGGGCGAGAAGCCCGCGGCCTCGAGCGCCGCGACAATCTGCCGCTTGTGGTCGGTCCCGTACGCCTCGATCGTGACGCGCAGCTCCACGGCGGCGTTGCGGTTGGTCGAGACGAACTGGTTGTGCTCGAGCTTGATGACGTTGCCGTTCTGCTCGGCGACGGCCTGCGCCACGCGCACGAGCATGCCGGGGCGGTCGGGCAGAAGCACGCTCACGGTGAAGATGCGGTCGCGCATGATCAGGCCGTGCTGGACGACGGAGCTCATCGTGATGACGTCCATGTTGCCGCCCGAGAGGATCGAGACCACGCGGCGGTTCTCGGCGGGCAGGTGCTTCAGGGCGGCGACGGTGAGAAGGCCCGAGTTCTCGACGATCATCTTGTGGTTCTCGACCATGTCGAGGAAGGCCACGACGAGCTCGTCGTCGGGCACGGTCATGACGTCGTCGAGGTTGTCGCGCAGGTAGGGGAGGACCTGGTCTCCCACCTCGAGCACGGCGGTGCCGTCGGCGATGGTGTTGGCGGAGGGCAGGCGGACGGGGTGCCCCGCCTCGAGCGCCGCGGTGAGCGAGGGCGCCCCCTCGGGCTCCACGCCGATGACGCGGATCTTGGGGTTGTGGAGCTTGGCGAAGGTCGCCACGCCGCAGGCCAAGCCGCCCCCGCCCACGGGCACGAGGATGGTGTCGACGAGCGGCAGCTCCTGGACGACCTCCATGGCGATGGTACCCTGGCCCGTGGCGACGGTGGGGTCGTTGAACGGGTGGATGAAGGTGAGCCCCTCGCGCTCGGCGAGCTCGAGGGCGTAGTCGCAGGCCTCGTCGTAGACGTCGCCGTGCAGGACGACCTCGGCGCCGTAGCCCTTGGTGCGCTCGACCTTGATCAGCGGGGTGGTCGTGGGCATCACCACGACGGAGCGGGCGCCCGCTCGCGACGCGGCGTAGGCGACGCCCTGGGCGTGGTTTCCCGCGCTCGCGGTGATGAGGCCGCGCGAGAGCTCCTCGGGCGAGAGGGTCGAGATCTTGTAGTAGGCGCCGCGCACCTTGTAGGCGCCGGTGCGCTGCATGTTCTCGGGCTTGAGCCAGACGCGGTTGCCGCACTGCGCTGAGAACGACGGGCTCTCCACGAGCTTGGTCTCCTGCGTGACCTCCTTGACCTTCTCCGAGGCCTCCTCGAACGCCTCGAGCGTGAGCATCTCGGCCATGACGACTCCCCCCAACAAAAGTAGACGGCTCGTTACGGGGCCGTCTCCGCGGATTTTCGTTTGTCTATAGTAGTCCTGCCGGGACGCGGACGTCCCGACTCGAGGCGAAGGGGCATCAAATGGAAACCATCGAGAAGGACGGGACGGCCGCACGGACGTCCGCGACCCCGCTCTTCCAGATCCACGACGCGAGCGTGGTTCGCGGCGGCAAGACCATCCTGCACGTGGGCGACTTCACGCTCGGCGAGGGCGAGCACGTGGCGCTTCTGGGCCCCAACGGCGCGGGCAAGTCGACCTTCATCCAGCTGCTCACCCGCGAGGTGTTCCCGGTCTGGCGCGAGGAGCCCCCCGTGCGCTTTCGAGGTCAGGAGCGCCCGCGCCTGGAGGACATCAAGCGGACGCTGGGCATCGTGAGCTCCACGATGCACGACCAGGTGCGCGTGCACCTGCCGGTCATCGACATCGTCACGGGAGGGCTCTTCGGCACGCTCGGTCTGCCGCTGCGCGGAAACGTGGGCGAGAGGGATCGCGCGCTCGCGAGAAGCGCGCTCGAGCGCCTGGGCATCGCCGAGCTCGCCGCGCGCGACGTGATGACGCTCTCGACCGGCCAGGTGCGCCGCGTGCTCGTGGCGCGCGAGCTCGTGCGCGACCCGCAGGTCCTCATCTTCGACGAGCCCTGCACGGGCCTTGACCCCGAGGGGATGTACCACGTCCGCGAGACGATGGGCACGCTCGCCGCGGAGGGGCGCTCGGTCGTGCTCGTGACGCACTATCCGGAGGACATCATCCCCGCCATCGACCGCGTCCTTCTCATCAAGGACGCCGAGGTCTTCGCCGACGGCCCCAAGGCGGAGCTTTTGCGCGGCGAGGTCATGAGCGAGCTCTTTGACGTCCCACTCGTGGTGGGGGAGTCCGGCGGGTGGTACTCGCTTCGCGGGTCCTACGGGGCCTAGCGCAAAAAGGAAGGGCCCGGATGGAGTCATCCGGGCCCTTGGCATCTCATGGTGGAGACGAGGGGATTCGAACCCCCGGCCTCTGCCTTGCGAAGGCAGCGCTCTCCCAGCTGAGCTACGTCCCCAGGCGCATCGCGCGTTGGTTATTGTGGCGGTTTCGCCCTCGGGTGTCAAGCGGGGATTTTGGGTCCCCGCCATGGCGAGAGGGGCCGCGCGACAGCAAGACGCCCCCTGCGGCGAATAATGAACCCACCTCTCAGAAGGTGGGCGTCCCCATCGCGCGTTCCGGCTTCCTCATCAACGGAGGATACCCGTACTGAACACGAGATATCGGACTCCCTCGTAACGCTTGTCGGTTCACCCAGTTTGACCGCAGGGGGACGACACCTCCTACTATACGGGGCCCGCAGGGCGATACCAGTCTTGACTTGGTGGTCCTTCTCGGCAAGAGTAGAGATGTACGTGCGTTTTTCTCGCTCCGTTTGTCTGGCGCGGCGCTTCGGCTATCATGGCAGGGCAGCAAGCTACGGAACGACGAGAGGGGAGACGTGGTACCAGACCTGATTCCGTACCTGTGCCTCTTTCTCGCCGCGCTCCTGACGACGATCCTCACCACGCCGCTCGCGCGCAAAGTCGCCGTCTGGTGCGGCGCGGTCGACTACCCCAACGCTCGCAGGATCAACAAGTCTCCCATCCCGCGCATGGGCGGAATAGCCATCTTCCTGGGCATCGTCGCCGCCTTCGCGGTGCAGTACGTTGGCACCATGAGCCTGGGCTGGCCCGTCGTGCTCGTCCCCTCGCCCAAGCTCGACGTCAACTACGCCATGCTCGTGGCCGCTTTCGTCGTCATCTTTGCCACGGGCCTTTTGGACGACCGCTTCTCCCTCAGGCCCCGACAGAAGCTCCTCGGGCAGGTCCTCGCCGCCACGATCGCCGTCGCGGGCGGGCTGGTGATCGGGGACATCTCCAACCCCTTCGAGCCGGGCGGCTTCATCCAGCTCGGCTGGGTGGCCTATCCCGCCACGGTGCTCTACCTCGTGGCCTACACCAACATCATCAACCTCATCGACGGCCTCGACGGCCTCGCCGCGGGCATCTCCGCCATCGCGAGCTTCACGATGTTCGTCCTGTCCGTCTGGGCGGGACGGCTCGACGCGGCCGCGCTCTCGGTGGCGGTCGCGGGCTCCTCCCTCGGCTTCCTGCGCTACAACTTCCACCCCGCCTCCGTCTTCATGGGCGACTCCGGGGCGCTCACGCTGGGCTTTGCCCTCGGCGCGGTCTCGCTGCTCTCGGTCACGCGCTTCGCGGGCCTCACCACGATCATCGTCCCGCTCGTGATCGCCGCCGTCCCCATCATCGACACCTTCTCCGCGATCGTGCGCCGCCTGCGTGGGCACGTGAGCATCAGCCACGCCGACCGCGGCCACATCCACCACCGCCTCATCGACGAGGGGTACGACCAGCGCCAGGCGGTCCTGGTCATGTACTCCTGGACCGGGCTGCTCTGCGTTGGCTCGCTCGTGATGACTCAGGTTGAGACTGTGCCGCGCATCGTCATCTTCTGCCTGTTGCTGCTCTGTTCCATGGCCTTCGCGCGCCACCTCCACCTCTTCGAGCCGGTGCTGCTGCACCACTACAACCCCAAGACGGGCTCCGACGAGCTCGTGGCGCCCGGCGACGCGGCCTTCGACGAGGAGGCGGAGCAGCTGCACCGTCACCGCTCTCTGGCCGAGCGGGTCTCGGGCGAGAAGGGCGCGGCCGAGAAGGGCGAGCGTGACGATGGCTGAGCCCGACCTTCTGGCGCCGGGGGCCTATGACGCCTGCGCGCTCTGCCCGCGCCGCTGCGGCGCCCGCCGCTCCCAGGGCCGTCCCGGACGCTGCGGCATGACCTCCGAGCTGCGCGTCGCGCGCAGCGCCCTGCACTTCTGGGAGGAGCCGCCCATATCCGGGGACGCCGGCTCGGGCGCGATCTTCTTCTCGGGCTGCCCGCTTCGCTGCGTCTTCTGCCAGAACCACGAGATCTCGGGCGGGGGCTTCGGCCTTACGGTCACCACGGCTCGCCTCGCCGAGATGATGCTCGAGCTCCAGGCGGCGGGCGCGCTCAACGTCAACCTCGTGACCGCGCTTCACTTCGCGCCGCAGGTGCGCGACGCGGTCCTTCTCGCCCGCGAGGCGGGGCTCGAGATTCCCATAGTGTGCAACACCTCCGGCTACGAGCTCGCCGAGGTGGTGCGCGCGCTCTCGGGGACGGTCGACGTGTGGCTCGCCGACTTCAAGTACGCGGACGCGGCGCTCGCCGGGGAGCTCTCCGCGGCCCCGGACTATCCCGAGGTCGCCTCGGAGGCGCTCGAGGCGATGCTCGAGGGCGTGCGCGCCGCCGGCGGACGCGCGCTCGGCGCCGACGGGCGGATGCTCAGGGGCGTCATCGTGCGACACCTCGTGCTGCCGGGCCACGTCGACGACACGTGCGCGGTCCTCGACCGCGTCTGGGAGCTCGCCGGCAACGAGGCGGACCTCTCGCTGATGAACCAGTACACGCCCAACGAGGCGTGCCGACGGGCCGGGGGAGAGCTCTCCCGGGGCGTGACCGAGGAGGAGTACGAGCTTTCGCTCTGCCACGCCGACGACCTCGGCTTCGAGCGAATCTGGTGGCAGGAGGGCGGCACGGTCTCCGAGAGCTTCGTCCCGGCGTTCGACGCCACCGGGGTGCGCGGTCCCGAGCTTGGGGCACCCGCGCCCGCGCAAGGGGTATAAACTGAACACATCCTGCAGACAGGGGGCTACCATGGCGGACAACAACGGTCTCACCGACGAGGAGCGCGCCGAGCTCGAGCAGCTGCGCGCGGAGAAGGCCGCGCGCGAGCAGGCCCAGCGAGACGCCGCGGAGCGCGCCGAGCTCGAGCGCCTGCGCGCCCAGCGCGCCCAGACCGAGGCGGAGCGCGCCCGCGAGGCCCGCGACGCCGAGGCGCGCGAGCGCGGTCGCGCCCTCATGGAGCCCGACGAGGACGACCTCAAGATGTCGTCCGGCCAGAAGATCGTGATCCTCGCCGTCGTGGGCGTCGCCCTCGTGTGGCTCGCCCTCACGGTCCTCGGATAGGAGAAGCCATGTCGCTCACTGACCGCACCAAGCCCACGGACGTCTCGCTCAACACCGACCTCTACGAGCTCACGATGGCCCAGGGGTTCTGGGAGTCGGGCCTCGCGAACGGGCAGGCGTGCTTCAACGCCTTCTTCCGCGACAACCCCTTCGACGGCGGCTACGCGGTGTGCTGCGGCACGGGCCAGCTCGCCGAGCTCGTGGAGAACTTCGTCTTCGAGGACGACGCCATCGAGTTTCTCGCCTCGCTGCCGGCCCCCGGCGGCGGCCCCATGTTCAAGCCCGACTTCCTCGAGTATCTGCGAAACCACCGGCTCGACCTCACGATCCACGCGGTGCCCGAGGGGCAGATCGTCTTCGGGCGCGAGCCCATGGTGCGCGTGGAGGGCCCGGTCATCGACTGCCAGCTCATCGAGACGGCCCTGCTCAACCTCGTGAACTTCCAGACGCTCGTGGCCACCAAGACCGCGCGCGTCGTCCGCGCTGCCGAGGGTCACCCGGTCTCCGACTTCGGCCTGCGCCGCGCCCAGGGCCCCGACGGCGGCCTGGCCGTCGCGCGCGCCTCCTACATCGCCGGCGCGTCCTCGACCTCCAACGTGCTCGCGGGCAAGATTTACGGCATCCCCGTCTTTGGCACGCACGCCCACTCCTGGGTCATGGCCTTCCCGAGCGAGCTCGAGGCCTTCCGCGCCTTCGCGAAGTCGAGCCCCAAGAACTGCGTGCTGCTCCTCGACACCTACGACGTCCACCAGGGCATCCGCAACGCCATCACCGTGGCCAAGGAGATGGAGGAGGCCGGCGAGCGGCTCTCCGCCGTGCGGCTCGACTCGGGCGACCTCGCGCGCCTCTCCAAGGAGGCCCGCGCCGCCTTTGACGAGGCGGGGCTGCCCTACGTCAAGATCTCGGTCTCCAACGACCTCGACGAGTACACCATCCAGTCGCTCTTCGCCCAGGGCGCGCCGATCGACTCCTTCGGCGTGGGCACCAAGCTCGCCACGTGCGACCCCCAGCCCTCGCTCGGCGGCGTGTACAAGCTCTCGGCCGTGCGCTCCGACGAGTCCGAGCCCTGGACGCCGGTCATCAAGCTCTCCGAGCAGTCCTACAAGCGCACGGTCCCGGGCGTCCAGCGCGTCCTGCGCTACTACGACCCCGCCGGCCGACCCACCGCCGACATGCTCGTCGTCGACGAGGTCGCCCGTCCCGGCGTGGCTCGCAAGATGTACGACATCCTCGACCCGTACACCTCCTACGCGCTCGAGGGCGAGCCGCAGGAGCTGCTCGTCAAGCTCGTCGAGCACGGGCGGCGCGCCTGCGAGCCCGAGGGGATCGAGGTCGCCCGCGAGCGCTGCAAGGACGCCCTTATGCGCCTCGACCCCGCGGTCGCGCGCTTCCTGAACCCGCAGACCTATCCGGTGGGCCTCGAGGAGGGCCTCGAGGCGCTCCGCAGCCGCCTGGCGCGCGAGGAGCGCGAGGAGTCCGGCCGTCCCACGGCCGACTAACCGCTGCCGCCCGCGTCCTTCTCGCACGGAGATTGCGCCCCAGAATGTCGAGAAGGACGGCGCGCCTTGCCCGCACTCGTGAGTGCGTTCATCAAGTGCGGGCGGATTTGGGCTCGTGACGCATCGAGTGCGCGGCCCTTCTCGGCGAACGCTGCCAAGTGCGCGGATCGAGTGCGCCCCGGCCCGCACCGGATGCGCCGGGCGAGAAGTGCGGGCACGGTCCCGGCGGACGTCGTCGAGTGCGTGGAAGCCCACGAGCACGCAAATGCGGATTTGTGCTCGTGCCGCTCGAGGACGTCTCCTGATGCGTCGCGCCTCTGCTACACTCAAAAAGTTGCGAACAATCCCAAGTCACGGGGGAGAACCCATGCCCGAGAAGATCGAGGAGCTCGTTCGAGCCGCCATCGCCGCCGCCCAGCAGTCCGGGGAGCTCCCGGAGTTCGAGGTGACCGAGCTCGGCTTCGAGCGGCCCGCCGACTCGGCCAACGGCGACTGGAGCTCGACGGTCGCGATGCGCTCCGCCAAGCTCGCCCGCCGCGCCCCGCGCCAGATCGCCGAGGCGATCGTCTCTCACATCGCCGAGGACGCGTCCGTCGAGCGCGTCGAGGTGGCCGGCCCCGGCTTCATCAACTTCTACCTCGCCGCGGCATCGGCCAACGAGGTCTTCCGCACCGTGCGCGAGCAGGGTCGCGACTATGCCCGCTCGCAGCTGGGCGCGGGGACCAAGGTCCAGGTGGAGTTTGTCTCGGCCAACCCCGTGGGGCCGCTGCACATCGGCCACGGCCGCTGGGCGGCGCTGGGCGACTCGCTGTGCCGCGTGCTCGAGCACGCCGGCTACGAGGTCCAGCGCGAGTACTACATCAACGACCACGGCTCCCAGATGGACGTCTTCGGCCACTCCGTCTCGATGCGCTACCGCCAGCTCCTCGACGTGATGGCCCAGGGCGAGAAGGACCTCGACGCCGCCCGCGCGGCGCTTCTCGCCGACCGCGAGGCCTACGTCGCCGACGAGGACGACTCCCGCCCCGAGACCCACCCGCTCACCGACGCCTTCAACGAGGCCCTCGGCGGCAACGCCTACGGCGGAGACTACATCGTCGACATCGCCTGCCGCTTCGTGCGCGAGGACGGCGACCGCTGGGCGGGCGTCCCCGAGGACGAGCGCATGGCTGAGTTCCGCGAGCGCGGCTACCGCTGGATGCTCGACTCCATCCGCCAGACCTGCCACGAGGCTCGCTGCGACTTCGACGTTTGGTTCTCCGAGCGCAGCCTCTACGAGAAGGACGCGTCCGGCACCTCCGCCGTCGACCGCGCCCTCTCGGCCCTGGGCGAGCTCGGCCACCTCTATCACGACGAGGCGGGCGCGCTGTGGTTCCGCTCGACGACCTTTGGGGACGACAAGGACCGCGTGCTCATCAAGACCAACGGCGAGTACACCTACTTCGCCTCCGATGTCGCCTACCACTGGAACAAGTTCCAGCGTGTCGACCACGTGATCGACATCTGGGGCGCCGACCACCACGGCTACATCCAGCGCGTCCAGTCCGCCTGCGAGGCGCTCGGCTACCCCACGCAGTTCGAGGTCCTTCTCGGCCAGCTCGTGAACCTGCTGCGCGACGGCAACCCCGTGCGCATGTCCAAGCGCAAGGGCACGATGGTCACCTTTGACGAGCTGCTCGCCGAGGTGGGCGCCGACGCCACGCGCTACACGCTCATCTCGAAGTCCTCCAACCAGATGATCGACTTCGACATCGAGCGCGTGAAGAAGCAGGACAACACCAACCCGGTCTACTACGTGCAGTACGCGCATGCGCGCATCTGCTCCATCCTGCGCCGAGGCGCCGACGTGACCCTCGAGGAGGCCGCGGGGCTGGGCATGGACGAGGTCGCGCGCCGCGCGGTGGGCGACGGCTACGACCTGGGGCTTCTCACCCAGCCCGCCGAGGCGGCCCTCGCCCGCAAGCTCTCCGAGCTCCCGGGGCTCGTCGAGAGCTGCGCGCGCGACCGGGCGCCCTTCCGCCTCACGCACTACGCGGAGGAGCTCGCGGCGGAGTTCCACTCCTTCTACGCCGCCTGCCAGGTCCTCCCCGGCAAGGGCCGCCCGCTCGACGACGCGCTCTCCCACGCGCGCCTGGCGGCCGTCGACGCGACGCGGCGCGTGCTCGCGCTCACCCTCGAGCTCATCGGCGTGAGCGCTCCCCAGAGCATGTAGGCGGCGGGCGACCGGTCGTGACCGGTCGCCCGTTAACTTTGATGTCACGTTTTGGGTCGCGGGCGGTCAAAGGGGGTATACTGGCGCCTGCGCGGGCGACGTTGACGTCCGCCGCTTGTCACGACGCGGGGGAGGTTGATGCGTGGACCTCAGGGAGTATATGTCCGTCAGAAGGGCATACAACATCGTCAGGCAGGACCAGACGCCCGACGATCGCCTGACGTTCGAGGAGTTTGCCATCCTCTGCCGCCTGCTCATCTCCAACGAGCCGATGAAGACCTCTGCGATAGCCGACTATCAGGGCGCGCTCAGGCCCACGATGACCCATCGCACCAACCACCTCGCGCGCCTCGGGCTCATCGACCGCGTCGAGGGGGAGCGCGACCGTCGCAACGTCGTCTGCTCCATCTCCGAGCTCGGCGCGCGGCGCGTCCGAGAGCTCTCGGAGCTCACCTGCTCCCGCATCCCGAGCGGCCGTTCGCTCGGGAGGACCTCGCCCGAGCGCATCTGCCGCTACGTCGACGCCATGGGGTCGTTCTTCTGCCAGGCCGGCGACATCGTGCTTCTCGGCCTCAGGGCGGCGGGCGGCGGCCCGCTGACCGTCATGCAGCTCGTCGACGCCCTCGGCCTGCTTCAGCCCACGGTCTCGATGTCGGTCGCGGCGCTCGCCGAGGCCGGCTACGTCACGCGCGCCCGCG
Organism: Olsenella sp. An293; assembly: GCF_002159495.1. GTDB lineage: Bacteria > Actinomycetota > Coriobacteriia > Coriobacteriales > Atopobiaceae > Thermophilibacter. The sequence goes on along the minus strand of NZ_NFIT01000013.1, from coordinate 40,942 downwards.
GCGTCTCGAGCCTGCGCACGACGAGCGTCTCCTTGACGGCCCGGGGCGCCGAGGCCGCCGAGGAGCTCGAGGAGGGCATCGAGGGGATCGTCGTCCGCCGGAAGCTGCGCTCCTCGCGGGCGTAGCCCCTCTGCGTGGCGAGAAGGACCGCGCTCTGGTATACTGCTCGGGATGCGTGAGACGTCGGCGTGCTCTGTCGCCCGTCGCGCGCGTCCCCACCAACTGTCATAGCGCGAACACTTTTCGCCACGGGCGAGGCGACCTTCTGCATGTGTCGCCGCCCATCAGCAAGAGAGGTTGACATATGTCGGAAGCCGAGACTCCCGTTTCCGGGTCCGCGCAGGTCGAGCCCGGCGCCGAGGCCGCGCAGCCCAAGCCTCGCCGCCGTCGCAGGACCAAGGCCGAGATGGAGGCCGCCCGCGCGGCTGAGGCCGCCGCGAAGGCGGCCGCGGAGGCAGCCGGCGAGCCCTGGCCTCCCAAGCGCCGTCGCGGCAGGCCCAAGAAGAGCGAGTCCGAGGCCGCCGAGACCGTCGCCGCCAAGGCGCAGACCGTCGCCCCCGCCGCCGAGGCGAGCGTCCTGGAGGGCCCCGAGCGCGCCGCTGACGCCCCCGTCGCGCAGCCCAAGCGCAGGAGGGGCAGGCCGAGGAAGCAGGAGGCCGCCGACGCCGAGGCGCGCTCCGAGGTGACGGACGTCCCCGCTGCCGAGGCCCCGGCCTCCGCGCCCGCGCCGGAGGTCGCCGAGGCCCCCTCCGAGTCCGAGCCCCCCGCCCGCGAGGAGGACGCGCGCCCCGGCCGCAAGCGCCGTCACGGCAACGGCGCCGATCACGCCAACGGTAAGGGCGGCGCCGAGGCCGGCTTCCCTGACCGTCGGAAGGGCGGTCAGGGCCAGGGTCGCCGGCGCAACCGTCGCCAGCAGGAGGCCGCCGAGCCCTCCCTCACGCGCGAGGAGCTCGCCGCCATGAAGGTGGCCGAGCTGCGCTCCAAGGCGGCCGAGCTCGGCGTCGAGTACGTGGGCGTCCGCAAGCCCGAGCTTGTCGAGGCGGTTTACGAGGCCGCGGCCCGCGCCGAGGGCTTCCGCCCGGTCGAGGGCATCCTCGAGATCGGCAACGAGGGCTACGGCTGGGTGAGGACCGGCAACTACATGGAGGGCGATGACGACGCCTTCGTCCATCAGCAGCTCATCCGCTCGCTGGGCCTTCGCCCGGGCGACCGCGTGGCGGGCACCGTCGGCCCCGGCCGATCCAACAGCAAGTACCCGCCGCTTCAGCGCGTTACCTCGGTCAACGGCATGCCTCCCGAGGCCATGAGGTCGCGCCCGCGCTTCCGTGACCTGACCCCGGTCTTCCCCAACGAGCGCCTCGTCATGGAGTGCGGCCGCGACTCCATCACCGGCCGTGCCATCGACCTCGTCTCGCCGATCGGCAAGGGCCAGCGCGGGCTTATCGTGTCCCCGCCCAAGGCCGGCAAGACGACGGTCCTCAAGAAGATCTGCCAGTCCATCGCCGCGAACAACCCCGAGGTCCATCTCTTCTGCCTGCTCGTCGACGAGCGCCCGGAGGAGGTCACCGACATGGAGCGCTCCATCAAGGGCGAGGTCGTGGCCTCGACCTTCGACATGCCCGCGGACAACCACACCCACGTCTCCGAGCTCGTGATCGAGCACGCCAAGCGCCTCGTCGAGATGGGGGAGGACGTCGTGGTGGTCCTCGACTCCATCACGCGCCTCGCGCGCGCCTACAACCTGGCGCAGCCCGCGAGCGGGCGCATTCTCTCCGGCGGCGTCGACTCCGCGGCGCTCTACCCGCCCAAGAAGTTCCTCGGCGCCGCGCGCAACATCGAGAACGGCGGCTCGCTCACGATCATCGCCTCGGCGCTCGTCGACACGGGATCCAAGATGGACGAGGTCATCTTCGAGGAGTTCAAGGGCACCGGCAACATGGAGCTCAAGCTCGACCGCGACCTCGCCGACAAGCGCATCTTCCCGGCCATCGACCCCGTCTCCTCGGGAACGCGCAACGAGGACCTGCTCATCGAGCCCGAGTATCAGCCGCTCGTCTGGGGCATCCGTCGCATCCTCGCGAACATGAACAACATCGAGCGCGCGGCGAATGCCCTCGTGCGCGGCCTCAAGGAGACCGAGTCCAACAGCGAGTTCCTCATCAAGAGCGCAAAGAAGGCTGCCCAGTCCGGCTACGTCGGGTAGCCGGCGGGCGCGCCCGCGCCCATGCGCGCGGGCGCCTTCGCGCGACCCTAAACGACGCACTCAAACGTCGTTTCCTTACTTGCGCTCCCGCTGGTGAAATGGTTATATTCTTGTTTGTCCGCATTGCGGGCCAGTCACGGTACACGAAGATGAAACGCAGCCCAAACCGTTGACGTCGCGCCCGCCCCAGAAGGGCGGGGACCATAGGTTTGCAGCTCGTCTCGTCTTCCCATCTTGGGGGGAGCGGGAGCACATGGGCGTGAGCAGAAACGCCGCCGTATACGCAGGCCTTGTCGGCAGCCTCGCGCTGGGCGCCCCAGCCCCCGCGGCCGCCCTCTCCCTCACAGACGCCATCGACGCCCTTGACGGGACGTTCGTCTCGCCGTCCGTCGCGTTTGCCGCCGGACTTGCAGGCGGGGCGCTGCTCACCGGCATCGTCGTTGGCTCCGCCGCGCTCGTCTCGCGTCGCCGCGCGCGCTGCACCGCAGAGGCGTCCCAGGACCAGACCGACCCGACGGCCGCGTCCGAGCCGCTTGTCGTGCAGGAGGCCGCGGGCGAGGAGCCGTCCGGGTATCGTCCGCGCCATCTGCGCGTCGACGCGCCCGTCGCCGCAGAGAAGGACGAGGCTCCCGCCGTCTCTGAGCCCGCTCCCAGCCACGCCGCGAGCGACTACGAGGACATCGCCGAGAACTACGCCCGCCGTGCGACGTTCCGCGCGCGCATGGCGCGCCGCGCAGAGGGCGTGGCGGCGACCCTAAGGGAACGCCTCGGCTCGAACATGATGGACGGCGTCCCCGTGATCGAGCGGGCCGACGGGTCTGTCGGCGACGTCGGCACCGCATGGTGGAAGCGCGCGGTGGGGGAGCAGACGATCATCGCCGACTCGGGCTTTGCCGACGACTCTGACGCGCTCGCCATCCCCTCCGACTTCACCGGCGCCTCCGCCGCCCTTCTCGCCCCCGCACCGAGGGCCGGGGGCATCTCGATGCGCGTCGCGCGCATCGACGAGGGCGCCTATCCCGAGCGCCGCACCGTCGACGACCTCAACCAGTCCGACGAGTGGGACCTCGCGCTGCGCTCGCTCGACGAGCGGATCGCCATCGAGTCCGCCTCGCAGATCCCTACGCCCTTCGTGGACCTCGTCGGCGGCGTCGACACCCTCGACGAGCCCGACAACCTCGAGCTCCAGACGTCGTTCATCCCGTTCAAGACCCCCGCGGGGCACCCCGAGGTCGTCGACACGGAGTCCTACGTCGACTACCTCATCGAGGACGAGTTCGCCAAGAGCTCCTCTCCTGTCGCCCGGCGCAGCTACAACCGCTTCCTGCGCGTGCTCGAGGGGGGCACCTCCTCCTCCAAGCGCCTCGACCTTGACAACGAGGAGGCCTCCGAGCACGTTGCCAAGCACTTCGCCGTCCCGATGGCGGCCCAGGGCTAAGGGCTTCTCGCACGCGACTCGGCGCGGCGGCCCCATGGGGTCGCCGCGTTTTTTTTGCTAAGACGCCACACCTGGTGGTTCTTATCGCAACTTCAACATTAACGGCTATTTGAGCCCCCTTAATTTATTTCCTGAGATCATGCCAGGTGTGGAGTTAACCTATCTGAAACAAGTCGCCTTGCGATCAAGAAACATGTGCGCGTGGCATTGTTTCGGACGTGTTAGCAGCGTCACGGCTCGGTTAACAAATCCTCCACATCACCAATGAAAGCAGAACGTCGGCGTACGTTAGCCCCACGCTTTTTGCTTCAGAAAGAAGCGACGGGAGGAGAAAGACATGTTCGAGAACGTTTCTAGGCGCAACTTCCTGCAGGTCTCTGCCGCGAGCGTGGCCCTTCTCGGCCTCGCGGGCTGCAACGGCAGCAGCGACTCCGGCGAGGGCGGCGACGCCTCCGGCTCCATCAAGGTCGGCATCATGGGCCCGCACACCGGCGACAACTCTTCGTACGGCCTCGCCTGCCTGAACGGCGCCCAGCTCTACTTCAAGCAGCTCAACGAGGACGGCGGCGTCAACGGCAAGCAGATCGAGCCGGTCGTCTATGACGAGAAGGGCGACGCCACCGAGGCTGTCAACGCCTACAACCGCCTCGTCCAGGAGGACGGCGTGACCGGCATCGTCGGCGACGTCACCACCGGCCCCACGATCGCCGTGGCCCAGGCCTCCGTTGCCGACAACATGCCCTGCGTGACCCCGTCCGCCACCGCGGCCGACGTCGTCACCTACGGCTCCAACTACTTCCGCGCCTGCGTGACCGACCCGGAGCAGGGCCGCGTCATGGCCAACTTCGCCGCGGAGCAGGGTTACAAGAACGTCGCCACGCTCTACCTCTCAGGCTCCGACTACTCCGAGGGCGTCAACGCCGCCTTCTGCGAGGAGGCCGAGGCCAAGGGCATCACCATCACCGCCCAGGAGTCCTACTCCGAGGGCGACGTCGACTTCAACACGCAGCTCACCAACATCATCAACACCAACCCCGACGCCATCCTCGTTCCCAACTACTACCAGGACGACGGCATGATCGTTACCCAGGCTCGCGCCCAGGGTTACGACAAGGTCTTCCTTGGCGTCGACGGCTGGTCCGGCATCTACGGCGGCTCCGAGAACTACGCCGACGCCGCCGACCTCCACGACTGCTACTACTGCTGCGCGTTCAGCTCCTCCAACGACTCCGAGGTCGCCGCGCAGTTCATCGAGGACTATGAGGCCGAGTACAACGAAACCCCCACGAACTTCTGCGCGCTTGGCTATGACGCCGCCATGGTGCTCGCAAACGGCCTCGCCGCCGCCGAGGAGGCCGGCCTCGAGCCCGGCTCCGAGGACTACAAGCAGGCCGTGATCGACGGCATCGCCTCCGGCACCGTCGAGGGCGTCACGGGCTCCATCTCCTACGAGGGCACCGGCGACCCGATCAAGTCCTCGCTGATCATCACCTTCGCCGAGGACGGCACCGAGGAGACCTTCGAGGTGCTCGAGGCTTAGTCGCTCGCATTCTCGCCTCGTCTCGGGGCATCGGGTTCGCCCGATGCCCCGCTTTTGCTAGGCGCGCTCCGTGCGCGCTGTCCCTGAGAGGAGTTCTCCCTTGTTCTTCACGCAGGTGCTCAACGGCCTGCAGCTCGGCAGCATCTACGCGCTCGTGGCCCTGGGCTACACGATGGTGTACGGCATCATCTTGCTGCTCAACTTCGCCCACGGCGACATCATCATGGTGGGCGCGTACGTGTCGTGGCTGGTCATGGCCCAGCTGGGGCTTCCCCCCGTGCTCGCGATCATCCTTTCGGTCGCGGCGTGCACGCTCATGGGCGTGCTCATCGACAAGGTGGCGTACGCGCCGCTCAGAAACGCCCCGAGGCTCTCTATCCTCATCACGGCCATCGGCGTCTCGTACTTCCTCGAGAACGGCGCGCAGCTCGTCTTTGGCGCCGACGCCAAGGTGGTCCCGGCCTACACCGAGCTCACCACCGTGCAGCTCGGCGGGCTCAGCCTCTCGTTCCCGTCCATCCTTACCGTCCTGGTGACGGTCGTGGCAACCGTGGCGCTCACCGTGGTGGTCCAGAAGACCAAGCTCGGCAAGGCCATGCGCGCCGTGTCCGAGGACATGGGCGCCGCGCGCCTCATGGGCATCAACGTCAACACCACGATCTCGTTCACCTTTGCCGTGGGCTCCGCGCTCGCCGGCATCGGTGCGGTGCTCTACGCGATGGCCTACACCCAGGCCAACCCGACCATGGGCATGATGCTCGGCACCAAGGCCTTCGTGGCCGCGGTCCTCGGCGGCATCGGGTCGATTCCCGGCGCCGTGGTGGGCGGCCTGCTCGTGGGCTTTGCCGAGGTCTTCGTTACCGCCATCGGCCTCTCCGTGTGGAAGGACGCCGTGGTCTTCCTCCTGCTCATCATCGTCCTCGTCGTGCGCCCGACCGGCATCTTCGGCCGCACGATGAACGAGAAGGTCTAGGGGGTGCAATCATGGAAGAAGAGGTCATGACCGAGAAGCGCCCCATCATCTCCGCCGGGGGCGGCCCGCGCCGCGAGGGCGCGGCGCGCAAGACGCTTCCGATGCCGGTCCGCTACGCCATCAACGCCGTGGTCGTTCTCGTCCTTCTCGTCTTGGGCGAGCTCATGATCGACGGCGGGGCCATCAACCGCTATCAGTCCACGGTGCTCGAGCAGGTGGGCATCTACATCATCCTCGCCGTCTCGCTCAACATCGCCACGGGCTACCTGGGCCAGCTGCCGCTCGGCCACGCGGGCTTCATGTCGATGGGCGCCTACGGCTGCTCGATCTTCATCATCCGCATGAGCGAGGCCCTCGGCGTCGGCGCCCGCGACTTCGTGACCGGCACGCCGATGGCGCTCGTCCTCGTACTCGGCGGCCTGGTGGTCGGTGGCGTCTGCGCCGCCGTCGCCGGCATCGTCATCGGCATCCCGGCGCTTCGCCTCAAGGGCGACTACCTCGCCATCATCACGCTCGCCTTCGCCGAGATCATCCGCGTGGTCATGCTCAACATCGACGACGTCGTGGGCTTTGACCTCACGGGCGGCGCCGCGGGCCTCACGGGCATCCCCGGCTACTCGAGCTTCCTGCTCGTCTTTGGCTGCGTCGCGGTGGTGTGCTTCCTCACGCACACGATGATGAAGTCCCGCCACGGCCGCGCCATCCTGGCCATCCGCGACAACGAGATCGCGGCCGAGGCCTCGGGCGTCAACACCACCTATTACAAGACGCTCGCCTTCGTCGTGTCGGCGTTTTTCGCCGGCGTCGCGGGCGGCCTCTATGCCGGGTGCGTCGGCGTCCTGCAGCCCGCCGTCTTCGGCTTCATGAAGTCCATCGAGATCCTCGTCATGGTGGTTCTCGGCGGCATGGGATCGATGCTCGGCTCAGCGCTCTCCGCCACCGTGCTCACGATCCTGCCCGAGGCGCTGCGCGCCTTCTCCGAGTACCGCATGATCGCCTACGCCATCGTCCTCATCCTCGTGATGATCTTCCGTCCCCAGGGTCTTCTCGGCTCCTATGACTTCTCGCTCTCTCGCATCATCGAGCGCGTCATGAACCGCGACTTCCCGTGGGCGCGTCGCGCCGAGAAGGACGAGCCTGCCGCTAAGGAGGTGAGCGCCGATGCCTAGCGAGAAGAACGAGAGGGGCGCGAAGAAGCGCCGCCCGGTCCTCGTCCAGGTCGAGACCCCCAACCTCATCCCCGAGCGCGACCTCGGCACCATCCCGGTGCTGCAGGCCGAGCACCTGGGCATCGACTTCGGCGGCCTCACCGCCGTGGACGACTTCAACATCGCCATGGGTCGCACGGAGATCTCCGGCCTGATCGGCCCCAACGGCGCCGGCAAGACCACGATCTTCAACCTGCTGACAAACGTCTACAAGCCGACGCGCGGCACCGTGCTCATCGACGGCTACGACACGGCCGGCAAGTCCGTCGCCGAGGTCAACCGCATGGGCATCGCGCGCACGTTCCAGAACATCCGCCTCTTCTCCAAGATGACGGTCGAGGAGAACGTGCTCGTGGGCTTTGGCAACACCATGAGGACGCACCTGATCACCGACATGCTGCGCCTGCCGGGCCATTGGAAGCAGGAGGCCGAGTTCCGCGATCGGGCGCTCGAGCTGCTCGACATCTTCGACATGCGCAAGTACGCGGACACGCTCGCCGGCAACCTCCCGTATGGCGCCCAGAGGCGCCTCGAGATCCTGCGCGCCCTCGCGACGGGGCCCAAGGTGCTGCTGCTCGACGAGCCCGCGGCCGGCATGAACCCGGCCGAGACCGAGGAGCTCATGGAGAACATCCAGAAGATCCGCGACGAGCTCAAGATCGCCATCCTGCTCATCGAGCACGACATGTCGCTCGTCATGGGCGTCTGTGAGGTCGTGGGCGTGCTGGACTACGGCAAGATCATCGCCAAGGGCACGCCCGAGCAGATCCAGAACGACTCGCGCGTCATCGAGGCGTATCTCGGCAAGCAGGAGGTGAAGTAACATGGCGCTTCTCTCCGTGCGCGACCTGCACGTCTCCTACGGTGCCATCAAGGCGGTCCGCGGCATCTCGTTTGACATCAACGAGGGCGAGATCGTCACGCTCATCGGCGCCAACGGCGCCGGCAAGTCCACGACGCTCAACACCGTCGCGGGGCTGATCAAGCCCGAGAGCGGCTCGATCGAGCTCGAGGGCCAGTCGATCGTCGGGCTGCACGCCCACAAGGTCGTCCAGCGCGGGCTTGCGCTGTGCCCCGAGGGCAGGCGCGTGTTCACGCAGATGAGCGTCGCCGAGAATCTCGAGATGGGCGGCTACACCCGCTCCGACGCCGAGAACCGCGAAACGCTCGAGAAGGTCTACGCGCACTTCCCGCGCCTCAAGGAGCGTCGCAACCAGGTTGCGGGCACCCTCTCCGGCGGCGAGCAGCAGATGCTCGCGATGGGCCGCGCCCTCATGAGCAAGCCGCGCCTGCTCATGCTCGACGAGCCCTCCATGGGCCTCGCGCCGATCCTGGTCCAGGAGATCTTCGACATCGTCAAGCAGCTCAACGCCGCGGGCACCACGATTCTTCTCGTGGAGCAGAACGCCAACATGGCGCTCTCCGTTGCGGACCGCGCCTACGTCCTCGAGATCGGAACGATCAAGAAGACCGGCACGGGCGCCGAGCTTCTCGTCGACGACGACGTCCGCAAGGCCTATCTCGGCGGGTAGGGGAGCCGCGGGCGTCAAACATCGTGTACCTGGGCGGCGGCTCGCCGTCGCCCTCGTCTCAGGCGGCGGGCCACCCTCCCGGGCCCGCCGCCTCTCTTGTCCCGGTTAATGTGCGGCTATCGGACGCTTTACGAGCACAAACCGTCCGGAATCCACACGTTGGTTGAATGGATGCGAGAACCGGACGGTCTGGCAGCTGAAATCGTCCGGAATCCGCACGTCGATTGATTGGGTGCGGAAAACAACGGGTTGGGCGAGAAGGACCTCGCTAGTGCACCTCGACGGTGGTGCCCAGGGTGTTGGCCGGAAGGGTCTGCAGCCAGAAGTCGGGTCGCTCGGCGCGCAGGGCGTCGGCGACCCGCGCGGCCGTCTCGTCGACGTCGGCGACGGCAAGCATCGTGGAGCCGGAGCCCGAGATCATGTACGCGCAGGCTCCCGCGGCGAGGGCCGCCTCGCGCAGCGGCTCGTAGTCGGGGATGAGCTTGGCTCGGTAGGGCTCGTGGAGCCGGTCGTGGCAGGCGGCTGCGAGCAGCGCCGCGTCGCCGAGCTCAAGCGCCCGGACCACGGCCACGCAGCGGCCCATCTGCCACACGGCCGTCTCGCGCGTCACCTCGGTCGGCAGGACCCGACGCGCCTCGGCGGTGCGCACCTCGTAAGGGGGCGCCACGGCGACGAAGCGCAGGTTGCCCGCGACGTCCATGCGCGTCGAGGTGGTCTGCCCCCGCTCGTCCACAAACGAGCTCACAAGACCGCCGAGAAGGGCGGGCGCCACGTTGTCGGGGTGCCCCTCGATGGCCACGGCGAGCTCGAGCGCCCGGGCGCGGTCGAAACCCTCGGGCGAGAGCGCCATGGCGGCCCCGATGCCGGCGATGACGCAGGCCGAGCTCGAGCCGAGGCCGCCCGAGAGCGGGATGGGCGAGAGGATCGTGATGTGGAGCGGCCGCGCCTGCGTGCCCAGGCGCTCGCAGGCGTCGAGGTAGCTCTGCCAGACGAGGTTGTCCTCGCCGCGAAAGCGCTGCTCGCAGCCTTCGATCTCGAGACGGTCGGAGGGCGTCATGAGAAACGTCGCCGTGAGGTCGAGCGCGATGCCCAGGCAGTCGAAGCCCACGCCGACGTTGGCACTCGTCGCCGGGACGCGGACGATGACCATGGGCCGCTCGCGGCCGTCCGCTCCGATCACAGGAACACCCTCGCACAGGCGGACTCAACAAAGGCGCCCATGCGCTCGCGGTCACAGACGTCGTCGTGGAGCACCTCCCCGGCGCGCAGGCCCGAGAGCTGCGTCGGGGCGGTCGTGCCCGTCAGTCGCTCGAGGGCGTCCATGCAGGCGAAGCCGTTCATGCCGTCGGTCACCTCGCCGAGCGCGGCGAGGACGTCGGAGGAGAACTTGTAGGGGCTCGCGGTAGAGAGGCACACGCGCTCGGTGCCGTCGGCGGGGACGGAGTCGAGCACGTGCTTTGCCACGGCGGTGTGCGGGTCGATGAGGACGTCGAGCTCGCGCCAGGTGTCGCGGATGGTCTCGCGCGTGTCCTCGTCGTCGGCGCGGCCGCACGAGAAGGTCGAGCGGATCTCGTCCATCACGGCCGCGGGAACGGTGTATGCGCCCTTCTCGGCGAGCTCGCCCATGAGCGACGCCACGAGCTCGCAGTCTCCGTCGGAGGCAAAGTAGAGCAGGCGCTCGAGGTTGGAGGACACGAGGATGTCCATCGAGGGCGAGATCGTCTTGTGGAAGTCACGCCGGCGGTCGTAGGTGCCGGTGGTGAGGAAGTCCGTGAGGACGTCGTTGGCGTTGGACGCCACGACGAGGCGCCGCACGGGCAGCCCCAGCCGCTTGGCGTAGTAGCCGGCGAGCACGTCGCCGAAGTTGCCGGTGGGGACGCAGAAGGTCACCTCGTCGCCCATCGCGACGGCGCCCCGGCGCACGAGCTGGGCGTAGGAGTCAAAGTAGTAGGTGACCTGCGGGGCGAGGCGGCCCACGTTGATGGAGTTGGCGCTCGAGAGGACCACGTCGCGCTCGGCGAGCCGGCCGGCGAGCGCGCGGTCGGCGAAGATGCGCTTGACCTCGCCCTGGCAGTCGTCGAAGGTGCCGCGCACCGCGCACACGGCCACGTTGCCCCCGAGCTGGGTCACCATCTGCAGGCGCTGGATGTCGGAGACCTTGCCGTCGGGGTAGAAGACGGTGACGCCGGTGCCCTCCACGCCCGCGAAGCCGTCGAGGGCCGCCTTGCCGGTGTCGCCGGAGGTGGCGGTGACGATCATGATCTTGCGCCCGTCGCCCGCGCGCGCCACGCTCATGAGGCGGGGCAACATCTGCAGCGCGACGTCCTTGAAGGCGCAGGTGGGGCCGTGGTAGAGCTCGAGCAGCCAGTCGGTGCCGAGCGGGGTGAGCGGGCAGACCGCCTCGCAGTCCCACTGCGCGCCGTAGGCCGCGTCGACGCAGCCGGCGAGCTCGTCGGCCGCGTAGTCGGGAAGGAGCGTGCCGAGCACGAGGCGCGCGGTGTCGTGGAAGCCCTGCTCGCACACGCCCGCGAGGTCCAGGGTCTTCTCGCCGAGCCCGTCGCTCACGTAGAGGCCGCCGTCCGGTGCGATGCCGGTGAGAATTGCTTGCTTGCTTGTTACGGAATCATCAGCCGAGCGCGTGCTGTGGTAGAACGTGGTCACGGTTGCTCCTTGCGTCGGGCCCAGGGGCTCTTGTCCCCCTCGATGCAAGTATGATAGCCGCATGCCGCCCGTCCGCGGTTGCCTGACACAGACTCGAAAGATTGGACGCACATGAAGATCGCCCTTCTCGGCTACGGCACGGTCGGCCGCGGCGTGGACGAGATCATCTCCTCGCGCGTGCCTCAGGTCGAGGTCTCCCGCATCCTCGAGCTGCCCGACCGCCTGAGCGACCCCCGCATGACCTCGAGCTTCGAGGACATCGTCTCCGACCCCGACGTCGAGCTCGTCGTCGAGTGCATGGGCGGCGTCGAGCCCGCGCACACCTATCTCATGGCGGCGCTCGCGGCGGGCAAGCACGTGGTCACCTCCAACAAGGCCGTCGTCGCCGCGCACCTCTCCGAGTTCGCTGCCGCCGCGCAGGTCGCGGGCGCGGGGCTTTACATCGAGGCCTCCGTGGGCGGCGGCATCCCCTGGATCGCCGGCATCGAGAAGGCGCGCCGCGTCGACGAGGTCACGTCGTTCATGGGCATCATGAACGGCACGACCAACTACATCGTCGACGCCATGCGCCGTGACGGCGCCGACTTCGACGAGGTGCTCGCGCGCGCCCAGGAGCTCGGCTACGCCGAGCGCGACCCCTCGGCCGACGTCGACGGCATCGACGTCCTCAACAAGACCATCATCACGGCCTCCGTGGCCTTTGACGTCGCGTGCGAGAAGAACCTCCCCGCGACGGGCATCCGCAACCTGCGCCTCTCCGACCTCGAGCTGTTCGCCGCTCACGGCCGCACGGTCAAGCTCCTCGGCCGCGGGGTGTCTCGCGACGGCGGCTACGCGGCCGCCGTTGAGCCGGTCGCCGTGGCGACCGACTCGCTCGAGGCCAACGTCCCCTCGAACTTCAACCTCGTGACGCTCGACGCCACGACGGTGGGCGAGCTCAAGTTCTACGGCCAGGGGGCGGGCAGCCTCCCCACCGGCAACGCGATCGTCCAGGACGTGCTCGACTGCGCCACGGGCGCCCGCCGGCCCGTCTACGACTTCTCCCGCGGCCTGGCCTACGAGCCGTCGCTCCTGCGCGCCGACTACGTCTACCGCACCGCGGCGCAGGTCGGCGGCGAGTCCTACGCCGAGGGCGCCGTGCTCGTGCGCGGGCTCACCGCCGAGGCGGCGCGCGCCCTTCTCGACCAGGCGCTCGAGTCCGACCCCACCACGTTCATGGCGGCCCTTAGTTGACAATGACGTCAGGTTACATTGTCAACCTTGACAATGACGTCAGGTTACATTGTCAACCTTGACAATGACGTCAGGTTACCTTGTCAACCTTGACAGCTTGCCCTCAGGAAGGATTTCTCGCATGATCAAGATCGCAAAGTTCGGCGGCTCCTCGGTCGCCTCGGCGGAGCAGTTCCGCAAGGTCAAGGCCATCGTCGAGGCCGACCCCGACCGCCGCTTCGTCGTGGTGTCCGCGGCGGGCAAGCGCTTCTCGGCCGACAACAAGATCACCGACCTTCTGCTGCTCGTGAACGCGCACGTACAGTATCACGTCGACTGCACGTCGCTTCTCGCCGACATCGAGCAGCGCTTCCTCGACATCGCCGAGGAGCTCGGGCTCAAGTGGCCCGTCCACGAGAAGTTCGAGCTCTTCGCCAAGAACATCAAGAAGCACTCGCCCGAGTACGTCGTCGCGCGCGGCGAGTGGTTCACCGCCCACCTCATGGCCGAGTATCTCGGCATGCCCTTCGTGGACGCCGCCGACGTCATTGTCTTCCACCACAACGGCGAGGTCGACATGGAGCGCACCGCGTCTCGCCTCAAGGACGTGATGGTGCGCCAGGGCTCCTTCGTGCTCCCCGGCTTCTACGGCGCGACCGTCGACGGCCAGATCAAGCTCTTCCAGCGCGGCGGCGGCGACATCACGGGCGCCATCCTCGCCCGCTGCATCGACGCCGGCCTCTATGAGAACTGGACCGACGTGTCCGGCTTCCTCTCCGCCGACCCGCGCATCGTCGAGCACCCGCGCTCGATCCGCCGCATCACCTTCGACGAGATGCGCGAGCTCTCCTACATGGGGGCGTCGGTCCTCCAGGAGGAGGCCATCTTCCCGGTGCGCGAGGTCAACATCCCCATCCAGATCAAGAACACCAACCGTCCCCAGGACGAGGGCACGATCATCCGCGAGAAGGCGCGCATCGGCGAGGACGAGCACCTCATCACCGGCATCGCCGGCAAGCGCGACTTCATCTCCGTGCACGTGAAGAAGGCTCACATGTCGGGCGAGGTCGGCTTCGTGCGGCGGGCGCTCTCCGTCTTCGAGCGCTACGGCATCTCGGTGGAGCACATCCCCACGGGCGTCGACTCGTTCTCCGTGGTGGTCAACGGAGCCGACGTGCGCGACTCCATCTACTCGATCGTGACCGACATCCGCCGCGAGCTCGAGCCCGACGACATCACGATGGTGGACAAGCTCGCGCTGATCTCCGTCGTCGGCCGCAACATGTCCAAGCGCTCGGGCACCTCCGGGAAGATCTTCGGGGCGCTCGGCGACGCGGGCGTCAACATCCGCATGATCACCCAGAGCTCTCAGGAGATCTCGATCATCATGGGCGTCAACAACGACGACTTCGAGCGCGCCATCCAGGTGATCTACGACCGCTTCGTCCGCGACGAGATGGTCACCGCCAGCTGATTCTGTTAATTGGGGACAGTCCCCAATTAACAGGCCGCCCCAGGGCGGAGACAGAGAGGAAACGCCAATGAGCGAGAAGAACGTTGCCATCCTCGGCGCCACCGGCGTCGTCGGCCAGCAGATGCTCCAGTGCCTCGAGGAGCGCGACTTCCCCGTCTCGAGCCTCGTGCCGCTCGCGAGCGAGCGCTCCGTGGCGGCCGGCCGCACCGTGACCTTCCGCGGCGAGGAGGTCCCCGTGCGTCTTGCCGAGCCGGACGCCTTCGAGGGCGTCGACATCGTCCTCGGCGCTGCCGACGACGCCACGGCCCGCGCCCTTCTGCCCGAGGCCGTCCGCCGAGGCGCCGTGTGCGTGGACAACTCCCATGCCTTCCGCCTCGAGCCCGACGTGCCGCTCGTGGTGCCCGAGGTCAACGCCGGCGACATCGCTGCGCACAACGGCATCATCGCCAACCCCAACTGCGCCACGATCATCGGCCTCGTGCCGGTGTGGCCGCTTCACCAGGCCGCGGGCCTTACGCGCCTCGTCGTCTCCACCTACCAGGCCGCCTCGGGCGCGGGCCTGCCGGGCCTGCTCGAGCTCGAGCGCGAGATCCGCTGCGTCGCCGCCGGCGAGGAGGTGGGGGAGAGCAAGCCCTTCCAGTACCAGCTCGCCGAGAACCTCATCCCGCAGATCGGCGGCTTCAATGAGGTGGGCTACACCTCCGAGGAGATGAAGATGCAAAACGAGGGGCGCAAGATCATGCACCTGCCCGAGCTGCGCGTGAACTGCACGTGCGTGCGCGTGCCGGTGGTCCGCTCCCACTCCGAGTCCATCACCGCCGAGTTCGAGCGCCCGCTCTCGGTCGAGGAGGCGCGCGCCCTGCTCGAGGCCGCCCCGGGCGTGAAGGTCGTCGACGACCCCGCCGCGAGCCGCTACCCCATGCCGCTCGAGACCTCCGACCAGGACCTCGTGTGGGTGGGCCGCCTGAGGCGTGACCTCTCGGCCCCCGACGGCGTGAGCTCGCTCACGTTCTGGTGCTGCGGCGACCAGATCCGCAAGGGCGCGGCGACCAACGCCGTCCAGATCGCCGAGTACCTGGTGTAGGGGCGTGGGCCGAGGTTCTTCTCGGTACCTTGGAACCGTCCGGAACGCCTGTCCTCTTGGGGGCGTGCGGGTTTAGGACGGTTTCTCGTTGTGGGGTGTCCGGATTCCGCACGTCCTTCTCGTACGTGCGGGTTTAGGACGGTCTGAGATCGAAAAACGTCCGGTAGCCGCATGTGGTTCTTGAAGGTGCGGATTCCGGACGGTTTGGGGAGGAAAAACGTCCGGACCCCGCACCTGCTCTGGGCACGTGCGGGGTCCGGACGCCTTGTCGAGAAGAACCTCCCCTAGAGGCTCGCCAGCACCTCGCCGGTCATCCGCTCGGCCACTGCCACGGCGATCTGCGCCGCGGCGCGCACGTCCTCGAGGCGGCAGACCGAGGTCCCCGCGTGGATGTAGCGGCAGGGGATGCCGGCGACCACGCTCGGGACGTCGAGCTGGTGGATGACGCCGCCGTTGGTTCCGCCGCCCTCGCGCACGGAGGTCTGCGCGGGCAGGCCCTCCTCGGCCGCCGCGCCCAGGACGAAGCGCTGGTAGCGGGGGTGCGTGATCATGCAGCAGTCGTAGTAGCGAAACATCGGCCCGCTGCCCAGCGCCGCTCCCACCTCGTCGGCTGGCGTGAAGGTGTCGTCGGCCGGGCAGCCCTCGAAGAGATAGGCCGCCGCGGGCGAGAAGTGCCTCACCGCAGCCGCCACGCCGCGCTCGCCGACCTCCTCCTGGGAGGAGACTGACGCGACGACGTCCACCGGGAGGTCGTCGCGGCCAGCGAGCTCGCGCAGGGCGAGAAGCATCGCGCACACGCCAGCGCGGCAGTCGAACGCCTTGCCAAAGGCCACGCCGGTCTCGACGTCATAGGAGAAGGTGGTGTCCGGAACGAAGGGCTCTCCCATCCCCATGCGGAAGCGCTCGAGCGCCTCCTCGCGCGAGCGGGCCCCCACGTCGAGGATCATGCCGGCCTTGCCCGCGGCCCGCTCCGCCTCGGTCCAGAAGTGGGGCGGCTTGACGCCAATGACGCCGCGCACCCAGGAGCCGTCCGTGGCGCGCACCCACACGCCCTGGCCTGCGAGCGTGCCCGGAGAGAAGCGCCCGAGCTCGACGAAGCTCATGGTGCCGTTTGAGAGGACGGCCTTGACCATGCCGCCGACCTCGTCTCCGTGGGCGTCGAGCATGAGCACGGGCTTCTCGCCGGTGAAGTTGTTGGGCGTGATGAGCCCGTCGCGCAGCGTGTTCTCCTCGAGGCTCGCCCAGCCCGCGCAGAACTCGCGCGCCACGGCGAGCGTCTCCTCCTCGAAGCCGGAGGGCGCCTTCGCGTTCGAGAGCGCGCCAAGAAGCGCGGCGATCTCGTCGTTGGTGACGTTCATGGGAATCCCTTCTGTCGGTCTTGCCGACCCGACAGTATAGACCCTACGTTGCTGCCTTATCGAATTCTCACCCGACCAGCTTGGGTATAGTCCCCTCATTGAGATCATGACCCTGACGTGATGGGGAGATGATGCTTTATGCGCAACGTCATGTCCGAGTGGGCGGCGTGGGGAAGCCTCGCTGAGGAGCAGCTCGTTCAAGGAAATGCCGGCCATTCTCAAGAAGTGCTCGAGCGAGGAGCAAGAGGAACAGGTCAAGAACATCCTCTTCACCAATATCCTCATGCAGCAGCAAGGGGATCGAGTGCGCTTTGTCCGACCGATGAAGCTCGTGCTCGAGAGTGACAGCGCGGAGGACTTCATCGATCGCGAGAGAGACCTGACCGCAGAGGTCTGCGAGCGCCTGGCGACCCACGAGGGAAACGTCGAGGACGCAATCCGCGAGATCAGGGCAGACGAGGAGTTGGCTCGGCAGCTGCAACAGACGATGGATTCCGCCACGAGGGAGGCGAAGAGGCAGCGCGCCATCGGCTCTCCTGCCGAGGCCATCAAAAAGGCGCTCAAGGATCTCGACCAGGTCGAAGAGGGAATCTTTGGAGAGCTTGGGGCGGAGGAGATCCGCGACGTCAGGGCGGCGCTCATGAGGCTCGGTGCACGGTTCGATCAGATTGACCGTGCCATCAGGCGAGCGGAGGGGTAGCCGGCATGCGGGCAAGGGTCTCATACGATGATGGCCAGCTCCTTCTCGAACTCATCGACGCTCCCATGGAGGAGCGCACACGCATTCTCCGGGACTTCAGGGTCGGAACCCTCGAGGTTCTCGTGACCAATCCGCACACGCTTGCCGAGTCGGTCTCGCTTCACATGTCATGTCACGATGCGGTTTACTTTGAGTACAGCTATAACTTGGTCCACCTGCTCCAGTCAAAGGACAGAATCAGCCGTTTGGGCCTGCCCGATGACCAATACACCCAGTATCACTTCATGCAGAGCGTCTTCCCGGGAGGCGAGGGCGAGGGCTGGTCGCTCGATCGCAACATCTATGAGCGTCTTGGCGAGAAGGAGCAGGTCATGCTCGACGCCATCGACCACGGAGTCCTTGAGTCCGGCTCGACGGACGAGCGCGATCGGGAGATCATCTTTCGCGGGCTCTTCGACGATGGCGAGAATGTCAATGACGATAGAAGGGGCCAATGAGTCATTGCCCCTCCGCCGAACAGGGCGTGCCGATGGCGGAGCCGAGCTCGCCCGGCACCGGCGCGGTGGCTACGATGTTGTCAGGCAACCGAGACGGGAGGTGGCTCATGGCCAACGTTCTGAAGGAGCGCTACGACGCGCTCGTCGCCACCTGGGTGGCACTTCCGGAGGAGCGGCGCGAGGCGCTTCTGCGCGAGTTCGTCGTTGACTACGTCTATAACTCCGAGAAGATCGAGAACGAGAGCCTCGAGTTCTCGGTCGTGAGGGACATCGTCGAGATGGACCAGGTGAGCGGCTACTCCGGAGAGCTGGACGTGCTCGTGGAGACCCGCAACCTCAAGCTGTCCTGGGACCTCGCCCGCGTCAAGCTCGTCGAGGACCCCTGCCTCTCCGAGGAGCTCATCCAGCAGGCCCAGGAGCTCGTCACCATGGGGGCCTACGGCGAGAGGCTCCTGCTCGCCGGCGAGCGCCCCGGCACCTTCAAGCTCGAAAACTACGTGGGCGGCCCCGCTCAGGTCGGGCTTCCCTCCGTCGAGGTGCCGCGCGCGGTGGGCATCCTGGCCGACGACGTCAACACGGAGCTCGAGAAGGGCAAGCGCTCGCTCACGATCGCGGCATACCTCCACGCCCGCCTCTTCGAGATCCACCCCTTCGCGGACGGCAACGGCCGCACCGCGCGGCTGCTCATGAACGGGGTGCTGCTCGCCATGGGCATGCCGCCCATCGTGATCCGCGCGCAGGACCACGCGACCTACCACGCCGCGCTCGACCTCTTCCACCTGGAGGGCGACCTCAGCCCCTTCCGGCGCTTCCTGAGAAACGAGACGCTGCTCACCTGGGAGGGCCTGCTGGACTAGCCATGGCGGGAAACCCCTACGACTTCAACCGCGACGGACGCTGGTCGACGCCGGAGCGCGCCTTCACGCACTACGGCATCCACGGGGAGCTGCGCCGCGCGGACGAGATTCGGGGCTCTGGCCCAGGCGGCGGGGGAGGGTCGTGCCTTGCCGGGTGTGCCGGGTCGCTCGTTTTTCTCGGCGCCCTGTTCTTGATCTTCCGGGCGCTCCTCTCGTGCTCCGCGGGGTAGGCGGCCCGCGTGCGCCCGGCGCGTGGAGAGAATCCGAATCCGTCCAAAAAAGTCCTTGCATCGACTCGGACGGGCGTGCATAATAATCGAGCTGCCTGAAGAGGTTCGCGAAATGGTGGGTGTAGCTCAGTTGGTAGAGCGACGGACTGTGGCTCCGTAGGTCGAGGGTTCGAGACCCTTCGCCCACCCCATTTAATCGAATACGGATCGTTAGCTCAGCTGGTAGAGCAGGGGACTCTTAATCCCAAGGTCCAGGGTTCGAACCCCTGACGATCCACCATTTTGGATCGTTAGCTCAGCTGGTAGAGCAGGGGACTCTTAATCCCAAGGTCCAGGGTTCGAACCCCTGACGATCCACCACGATAGCTTCGGCCGGGCACCTGTTGGGCGTCCGGCCGTTTTTCTTACGCAGGAGGACTCATGGCCTACGTCAAGGGCAGGGGCGGCAACGAGGGCGCCCGACGTCCGCGCAGCAAGCCTGCCGCGCTTCTCGGCGCACTCGTCGCGGCGCTCATCGTCGCAGGGCTCTCCGGGGCGCTGCCGAGCATCCAGCGCGCGCTCTCGCCCGAGCCGCAGCGCCTCTCGCAGCGCCAGGACGCCTACAGCGAGTGGAGCTTCGAGGAGTACCCCGAGTACTATCGCGTCGTCGGGTCCGCCGTCGTGGACGTGGAGCTCGAGCCTGGCGAGGCGCGCTACGAGGGGCTCGACGCGCTCGGTCGCACCGGCCGCGCCGTCGCGCTCGTCACCTACGACATGATGCGCGAGGGCAGCGACCGCGAGCGCGAGGACATCCACGAGATCCATCCCTCCGGCTGGGGCCACAACCGCGAGGTCGACATCAAGATGCCCGGCGAGAAGACCTATCACGGCGCCCTCTTCAACCGCAGCCACCTGCTCGCCAAGTCCCTCGGCGGCGACGACGCCGCGTACAACCTTATCACCGGCACCCGTCCGCAGAACGTGGGCGACAACCGCGGCCAGGACGGCGGCATGGCCTACACCGAGGGCATCGCGCGCGACTGGCTCTGGGACAACCCCGACGGCACGGTATTCTACTCCGCGACGCCCGTCTACGAGGGCGACGAGCTGCTCGCCCGCAGCGTCATCGTCGACGTCCGCTCCTCCGACGGCGAGCTCGACCTCGAGGTCGAGGTCTTCAACACCGCATACGGGTTCGACATCGACTACGCGACGGGCGAGTTTTCCGTCGTGGGGGAGTGAGGGACATGGCCGAGAAGAGCGAGGGGCTCGAGAAGGTCCGGCGCGCGCTCGAGCTCGACCCGGCGCTCGTGGAGCGCGTCGTGAGCTCTGAGCGCGAGTGGGAGGGCAAGATCTTTGCCGTCGAGCACCTGCGGGTGGAGCTCTCCGACGGCTCGCTCGACTGGCGCGAGGTCGTCCGCCATCACGGCGGGGCGGGCGTGGTGGCCGTGATGGGCGGCCGCGTGTGCCTGGTGCGGCAGCATCGCGTGGCGCTGGGCTGCATGACGCTCGAGATCCCGGCCGGCAAGGTGGACCCCGACGAGGCGCGCGACGTCTGCGCCGCCCGCGAGCTCACCGAGGAGACCGGCCTTGTCGCCGAGCGGCTCGAGCTGCTCACGGAGTCCTACGGGGCCCCGGGATTCACCAACGAGCACACCTCGGTCTACTTCGCCCACGGGCTCACCCAGGGCAGCGCCCGCCTCGACGAGGGCGAGTTCCTGAACGTGGTGTGGGTGCCGGTGGCCGACGCCGTCGAGGCCATCCGCCAGGGGCTCATCCAGGACGCCAAGACCGTCGAGGGCATTCTCGCCGCCAAGGCCTTTGGTATGCTCTAAAATGCTTAGCGCACGTCTGCCGCGCCCTTAGCTCAGTTGGATAGAGCCGCGGACTTCTAATCCGAAGGTCGGGGGTTCGAATCCCTCAGGGCGCACCAAGAAGCATGCGGGCCGGGCACCGGCAGCTCGGTGTCCGGCCCGATTCGTGCCTCTGGCCGCAGAGACGTGTGCGCTCGCGTATTTCTGCGCGTAGCGCCAGCCACATGCGGCATACTTGACAAGTGTCCTTGCCGTTGGAAGGAGCGCACGTTGATTTACACCATGACGTTGAACCCCGCCCTCGACTATGTCATGCACCCCCTGACGCTCGACATGGGCTTCACCAACCGCTCCTCCAACGAGGAGCTGCACTGCGGAGGCAACGGCATCAACATCGCCACGATCCTGAACGAGCTCGAGACCCCGAGCATCGCCATGGGCATCGCCGCTGGCTTCACGGGGGACTACCTCCTTCGCCGCCTGCAGGAGAAGGGCATCGCGAGCAACTTCGTCCTTCTCGACCGCGGCTACACGCGCATCAACGTCAAGCTCAACGGCATCGTCATGACGATGGTCAACGGCATGGGCCCCAAGATCCCCGAGAAGAAGGTCGACGAGCTCCTCGAGCGCATGGACGTCGTCACCGCCGGGGACACGCTCGTCCTCACGGGCTCCATCCCCAACACCCTTCCCGAGGACATGTACTCCCAGATCATGCGCCGCCTCGGCGGGCGCGGCATCCAGTTCGTCGTCGACGCCCCGGGCCAGCTGCTCATGGAGGCCCTCGAGATGCACCCGTTCCTCATCAAGCCCAACAACCACGAGGTCGGCCGCATCTACGGCGTCAACATCGAGGAGCCCGAGGAGTGCATGCCCTACGCGCACAAGCTCCAGGAGGCCGGCGCGCGCAACGTCATCATCTCCTGCGGCGGGCACGGGTCGCTGCTGCTCGACGAGAACGGCGCCGAGCACGTGGTCCCCACCGCGCGCATCAAGCTCGTCAACGCCACGGGCGCCGGCGACTCCATGGTCGGCGGCTTCCTCTCCCAGGTCACCCGCGGCGTCGACTACGAGACGGCGCTCATCTTTGCCTCCGCCTGTGGCACCGCCACGGCGGCGAGCAAGGGAATCGCCAAGCGTTCCACGATCGACCGCGTCGTCACGGCGCTCTACAAGAAGATGGGTCGCGCGATCCCCGGCACCATCGCGCGTGACATCCAGGCCAACAAGGACCGAGAGGCCGCAGCCGCGGCCGCCGAGGGGAAGTAGCGCCTGGGTCGTTCGGGCTTCCCGTCCCCGGTCCGCCGTGGGACGTGAGCGATGTTGGGATACGGCCGCCCCGGCGGCCCGAAGGTAGGGGGTAACATGTACGAGGGAGTCAACGCATCTGACGGCATCGGCATCGGCGTCGCGCGCGTCGCCGTCGAGCCCGACCTGAGCTTCACGCCGCACAAGCCCGACGATGCGGGTGACGAGAAGCAGCGCTATGCCGCCGCCGTCGCCAAGTTCATCGAGCAGACCAACGCCCAGATCGAGCGCATGACGCAGACCGTGGGCGAGGAGGCCGCCGCCATCATGGGCGCCCACATCGAGTTTGCCGAGGACGAGGGCATCCAGGAGATGGTCAACGGCTCCATCGAGTCCGGCATGTGCGCCGAGCAGGCCGTCTCCGAGGCCTATGACATGTACTACAACATGTTCTCCAACATGGAGGACGAGCTGTTCCGCGAGCGCGCCGCCGACGTCGCCGACGTCAAGACCGGTCTTCTCGCCGACCTGCTGGGCAAGGAGGTCGTCGACCTCTCCACGCTGCCCGAGAACTCCGTCGTCGTCGTGCACGAGCTCACGCCGTCCATGACCGCGGACATCGACAAGGACAACGTCGCCGCCATCGTCACCGAGACCGGCGGCCGCACCTCCCACTCCGCGATCATCGCGCGCGCCCTCGAGATTCCCGCCGTGCTCTCCGTGGCCGACGTCACGAAGAACATCAAGAGCGGCGACATGGTCATCGTCGACGGCTCCCGCGGCCGCGTGCTCGTCAACCCCGCCGACAACGACCTCGCGCACTATCGCACCAAGGCCAAGCAGTTCGCCGAGGAGAAGCAGGCGCTCGAGGCCTATCGCGGCAAGCCCACGATCACCGGCGACGGCGAGAAGGTCCTTCTCGTCGCCAACATCGGCAACCCGGAAGACGCCAACGTCGCGTCCGAGCACGACTGCGAGGGCGTCGGCCTCTTCCGCTCCGAGTTCCTGTTCATGGACGCCAAGGAGCTCCCGAGCGAGGACGAGCAGTTCGCCGCGTACCAGAAGGTCGCGCTGCGCATGAAGGACCAGCCGGTCATCATCCGCACGCTCGACGTGGGCGGCGACAAGGAGATCCCGTACATGAATCTCCAGAAGGAGGAGAACCCCTTCATGGGGTACCGTGCGGTGCGCTACTGCCTGAACAACCCCGACCAGTACAAGGTCCAGCTCACGGCGCTGCTGCGCGCCTCCGCCTTTGGCGACATCAAGATCATGGTGCCGCTGGTCACCAACATTGACGAGATTCGCCAGGTCAAGGCGCTCGTCGAGGAGTGCAAGGCCGATCTTGACGCCCGCGGCGTGGCCTACAACAAGGAGATCGAGATCGGCACCATGATCGAGACGCCCGCCGCGTCGCTGATCGCCGACGACCTCGCCGCCGAGTGCGACTTCTTCTCCATCGGCACCAACGACCTCATCGGCTACACGATGTGTGCCGACCGCGGCAACGACAAGGTCGGCTACCTCTACGAGGTCTACCAGCCCGCCGTTCTGCGCTCGCTCAAGCGCATCATCGAGGAGGGTAACAAGGCCGGCATCATGGTCGGCATGTGCGGCGAGGCCGCGGCCGACCCGCTGCTGATCCCGGTGCTGATCTCGTTTGGCCTGGGCGAGTTCTCCGTGTCCGCCCCGTCGATCCTGCGCACGCGCCGCATCATCTCCGAGTGGACCAAGGCCGAGGCCGACGCCCTGACCGAGAAGGTCATGAAGCTCAAGACCGTCACCGAGGTCAAGGCCATGCTCCAGGCCGCCGCCCGCTAACTGCACGTTGGGGACAGTCCCCAATTTGCTGCACGTTGGGGACAGTCCCCAATTAACACAAAAGTTTGATGCCGCTCGCCGAACCGCCGGCGGGCGGCATCGTTTTGTGCTCGCCGGGTTGGGTATGAATCTCCGCACGCTGTCGATTGGGGGAGACATGCCGAGGGGACCGAGGAAGCTGTCGGAGCTGGGGTTTTACCACATCATCATGAAAGGCGCGGGAAACCAGGTCATCTTCGAGGACGACGCCGACTATGAGGCGTTCCTTCAGGTGCTGAGACGCGCGCGGGAGAAGTACTCGGTTTCTGTCTTGGCATGGTGCCTCATGAGCAACCACGTGCACCTTCTTGTGGACGATTCAAAGGGGGAGCTGAGTTCTTTCGTGCACCTCGTGACGACAACGTACGCGCGTCATTTCAATGATCGTTGGGGGCACGTGGGCCATGTGTTTTCGTCGCGCTTCACGAGCGTCGCCGTTCAGTCAGACGAACAGCTGCTCGTGACGATGAGGTACATCATCTGCAATCCGAGCAAGGCGGGGCTGTCGGAACCCGGCGCATATAGGTGGAGCAGCTATTCCGAGTACCTCGGAACCCCAGATATATCCGAGACGGGCCTGATTCTGGAAATGGTCGGAGGCGTGCCCGGATTCTGCCGGTTTATCGATGACCCTGAAGCCGCCCCTTATTACCCGAGGACTTCGGTGAGAGTTCCGGACGAGGACGCGATCGAAGCGGCAGCCGCTGCGATCTGGCCGGAGTCTCTCGATAGCCTGAAGACGATGGAACCGCAGAGGCGTGCGACCCATCTGCACCGTCTCGCCGAGGCGGGCCTCTCTCTGAAGCAGATTGGGAGGCTAACGGGGCTCGGCCGCTATGTCATCGAAAAGGCAATACATCAAAATTGTGTGTGAATTGGGGACAGTCCCCAACGTGCAGCAAATTGGGGACTGTCCCCAACGTGCTGGTCGGATTAGCAGACGACGCGGAGGGCGTGGGGGATGACGTCGATCTCGAAATGCGTGCCCACGAGCCGCTCGCCGTCGACCTGACAGGGCGGCTCTGCTGAGAAGTCGACGGTCGCGTGACGGAAGCGCCGCATCCTGACCGCACCGGTGAGCGCGTGCCTGCCCCAGCGAGCCAGCCCAAAGAGCGCCAGGAAGTGGGGGATCGAGGGGCGCCGCACGTTGTAGCACACGTCGAGCAGGCCGTCACGGGGATCTGCGTCGGGGCAGACCCTGAATCCGCCGCCATAGGTCGGCCCCACCTGCACGGCGAAGATGAGCGCGCTGAGGGCGAGTGGCTCGTCATCGTCAAAGCGCGCGGTGCAGGGATAGCCCGCGTGCGCGCGAGAGATGACCTTGAGGCCGGAGGTGATGAAGAGCGCCTCGCCCTCTTGTGAGGTCTCGGCGGCGCGCCGCTCGGTCGTGTCGATCGCGATCGCGGCGTCGAGGCCAAAGGAGAGCGTCTCCATGAAGTGAGTGCCGTTGACGCGCCCGACCTCCAGCTCGCGCGCCCGCCCGCGGACGAGACGCACGAAGGCGCCCTCGACGTCGTTTTTGGGCATGTCGAGCGTCCGCGCGTAGTCGTTGCCGGAGCCGAGCGGGATGACGCCGAGCTGAGGGCGCCTCTGGGTGGGCAGCCCCATGAGGCCGTTCACGACCTCGTGGATGACGCCGTCGCCGCCGAGCGCGAGGACCGTGTCAAACCCCGCCGCCCCCGCGGCGATGTCGACGGCGTCCCCGGGCCCCTCGGTGAGGCGAACCTCGTAGCCGCGCGTCGCGGAGGAAAAGCTGTTGAGAAAATGCCGCGCAAAGTCGGCACCCGCGGCGCCCTTGCCGCTGTGGGCGGCGGGGTTGGCGATCAGGAGCGTGCGTCCGAGCGGCGATTCGGCCATGCGGGACCCTTCTCGAGGTTCTTCTCGCCTCGATTGTACGTCACGCGGCGTCGAGTCCGGCACTAGGCCGAAGCGCCGTCAACTGGCCCAAGATAGACCTTGTTCTCCGCGACGAGGAGGGGATAGCCCACGTAGGGGAGAAGGACGAGGCCGACCGCATAGGCATAGCTTGGCGCCGCTCCAAAGGCGCGCGCCAGACGCTCGCTCACCACGAGCTGCGTCACGAACCAGAGCGCGAGGAAAAGCGCCGCGAGCCACTGCGACTCGTAGTAGCGCCCCAGGCCGAGAAGGACCGAGAGGAGCTGGGCGGCGCTCGCGATGGACGCGACCACGCACAGGGCGCGATTGCCTGAGTCGCCCGAGCAGACCTCCCAGGTCGAGAAGACCGGGATGATGGCGGCCCAGCGCCGCCTGCCCATCTTCCCGAGGACGACCCACCTGCCGGCGATCGTGCTCAGCATGAGGATGACGATCGCCGGGACCCACAGCATCGCAAGGGAGTCGACGAGAAACTGGCCGTCCATCTTGCCTCCTTCCTGCGGTTACTGTGCTTTATACCCTTGTGCGGGAGGCTCAGACGCCTTGTCTTGCGTCTGTAAATTGGGGACAGTCCCCAATTAACAGATTGCCCGACCGGCGACGCTCGCCTATACTTAGCACTTGCGACCGGGGCGTGGCGCAGCTTGGTAGCGCATCTGCTTTGGGAGCAGAGGGTCGCTGGTTCGAATCCAGTCGCCCCGACCACGCACGCGGGTGTGGTTCAATGGTAGAACCTCAGCCTTCCAAGCTGATGACGCGGGTTCGATTCCCGTCACCCGCTCCAGACAAAACGGCAGGTCAAACCTACAAAATGGTTTGACCTGTTTTCTTTTATCAATTTTATGCGCAATGACGATGCGCAAAAAATGCGCAATATAGGCGTGATTGACCTCAGCGATAGACGCACGTCGCCCGTTCGCACCTCCCCCCGTCGCGTCAGGGGAGAGGGAGATATTGCAGACGGGGCGGACTCGCACGCGGGCATGGCCCGGACTTTTAGACTCCCCCTATCCCCTGCGCGCCCTGCGCAACAGCTCCTCCGTCACCTCGTCAAACTCGCGCCGCCACGCCTCCACCTTCTCTGGCGGTGCTTCGAGCTTGCCGCGACGCGCCCTGCCCAGCTTGCCTATGAGGAAGCAGTTGCGGCGTTGCAGCGCCTCCGTGCTCATGGTCGCGTAGTCCTTGCCCACGCCTCGCCCCTCTCTGAGCCTCTGAGCGCCGTTTCTAGGCCCGTTCCCAGCGCCTCGGTACCCGAAGTGCCGGGAACGAGAGAAGGACGCCCCACGGCGGCCCTGAGCCGTTATGCGGCGTCTGCTCGCCCGATGGTCGCTAGTACACGACGGCCTTTCGCCCCGGTCGCCTCTTGGTTGTCATGGCCTGCCAGTACGCGAGGGCGCACGCCTCAATGAGGGTCGCGTCCGCCTTCTCGGTGTCCTCGAAGCCGAAGCCGTCCTTACCCAGCTTTCGCCTGACCGTCTCGGTTGCGGACTCGGTTAGCTGCTCCTGCCCGTAGTGCGTTAGGGCGCTCTCCCTCACGGCGTCAACGATCATGGCGTTCGCCGTGGCGGCGTCCCCGGCGCTCGGCGTGACTATCTTCCCCTTGGCGAGGCCGCCGTCCACCAGCTTTTGAATGAGGACGCCGGAACCCGCCTTGCCGTCAACGGCGACGGCGGCGACCTTGTCTTTCCGGTCTAGAACCCACTTGGCGAACCATGAGACGCCGTGGGATAGCGGCCTAACGTCTATGACCTCGACGTATGGCGGCTCACCGGTCGCCCTGAAGCGCTCGTCCATGGGCCGCAGGCACACGGCCAGCGCCCCGCGCGTGCCGTCCGGGCTGAACTTCACGCCGACCGTGAGAAGCCCGCCCTCCGGCGGCTCGTCCGTCTCGCACAGGTCCCACGACCTGCGGTCTATGACGTGCTGTAGGACGCCGACCTCCGCGCCCCACCAGCCTAGGTACTCCCGCGCGAAGCTGTCCGCCGCCGTCTTGTCCGCCGCGTCGGCCATAACGTCCTCCCTGATTCGGTACCCCATGGCGGGGCAGCACTCGTACCAGCGCCCCGCGTCGTGGGGGTCGCCTATCTCCGTGGCCGCCCATTCGAGCCACCAGCCGCCGCCCAGCTCCCCCGCGTGGGCCTTCCTGTGGAGGTCGCGGAAAACGGTTCCCTTGCACTTGGGGTCTGGGGGCGTGCCTATGTAGATCATCTGGGGGTCGCCGCTGTCCGTGGCGAGCGTCGTGGGCTGCAAGGCGGACGCCTCCAAATCGTCCAACGTCTGCGCCTCGTCAACCACGATAACGTCATACGTCTTGCCCCTCGAAACGGAGGTCGTGCGCGTGTTGAACTCGATGAACCCACCGTTTGCGAAGTAGACCGCCTCGTTCCCCTGCGCCTGCTTCACGCCGTTGTGCGCAAGCTCGGCGGCGAAGTCCGGCGTACCCTCCGCGAAGCTCTTGATGCGCTTGAACATCTCCCGCGTGGTGACGCCGTGGTGGGCCGTGTAGAGCACGGCCCTGCCCTCGACGGCGGCGCACCAGACCGCGTAAAAGCGGGCGGCGTAGCTCTTCCCGTTCTGCCTCGGGACGCTCAGGCCGATGGTCTTAGAGGCCGCGCGCCCCGCGCCGTCGCGGGCTAGGTAAAGCTCCAACTGGCGCGCCTGCCACGGCATGAAGCGCACGCCGTAGCTCTCGAACAGCCCCACGGCCTCGCCTCCCCTAGAGGAGGAGAAGCCGCCCACGACCTCGAACGTAGGCTCCTGCCTGCCGTACCTAGTCGCCATCGGCCACGGCCTTCCGGGCGGCTTGCAGCGGGTTCGCCGTCTGCGCCGTGGCGGCGTCCATGTCCTCTATCTGCTCCACGACCTCGATAAGGCGCTTGCTCAGGGCCGCCATGTCGCGCCCGCTGCTCGTGGCCTCTATCTGCTCCGCGATCTCGTCGCGCAGGGCAACCAGCATGTCGCGCTTTCTGCCCCTCTTAGCTGCTGAAACAAGCTTTCCCATGGTGGGAAAAACCTCCTATCACTGACGGAAACGGAACTAGCGGGGGGGCAGCGCTATGCGCCGCCGGGCGTGCCGTCGGCCTTGGGAGGGCAAGCCCCCCACACCCTCACCAAGCCCGCGAGTGCTTCAATGGCTTTTGCTCTCGCTTCTCGCCCTTGCTCTTGCGAAGCCCGTTGCCCCGCTTCTGGTTGCAGATTCGTTGTCGATGCACCGGACGCACGTTGCGCGGGTCGAGCGCGCAGGCCGTGGCCGATGCGTAGCCGCCCTCCTCGAAGCGGCTGACCGGAACGATCTCGTCAAGCTCGAAGCTCATGGGATGACCGGCGGGAAGCGAGTAGTCTATGGGCGCGCCGCACAGGGCGCAGGGCAGACCCATTGAAGCGACGCGCCTTCTCAGGTCGCGCCGCCTCGTGCCGTTGGATACGCGCGGGTTGTGGCCGCCCATGCTAGGCGACCTCGCTAGGCGTCGGGCACGGCTCAGGGCTGAACCTGTAGGGGACGAACCTCCACGCCTCGTGGAGAAGCGCGTCCGTCTTTGCCAGCGCGAGCAGGGCCGCGCCCTCCACGCTGTACGGCGCGCCCATCGCGTAGCCCTCCACGTCGCCCACGAAGCGCCGCGCGGGTTCGGTCACCGCCTCGGCGTCGAAGTCCTCGCCGCCCTCCTCCCTGAGCAGGCGGCACGCGGTGTCAAGGCGACCGTAGGCGACCTGAGCCACGGCGGCGCGCTCCTCCTCGTGCCGCTCGCCCAGCGCGTCGAAGCTCGCGGCGAAGTCCGTTAGGGCGCGCTTCACCAGCGAGAGGGCGCGCCTTGCGGCTTCCCAGTTCCCGCCGCACTCGTGCTCAACGCTCCTAGCCATTGTCCGCCCCCTTCCCGATGGGGCCGCACGCGCGGCCCATGAAGCTGTCTCGCCCCGTGAGGTAGTTCGCCCAGTCGTGGGCAGCCGTCTTGAGGAGCGCGTAGGTAGCAAGCTCCCCGCGATCTAGCGGCAGGCTCCCGCACTCACCGGCGATGCGCCGGAACGCCCCGGCGGTCGCGTGGTCGCCCTGCCCCTCGGCGTACTCGGCGGCCGCCTCGCACGTCTCGACGGCGGCGGCCCTGAGCCTGTCCGCAGCCTCGCCACGGCACGCCGCGCGGGCGGCCTCGAACATGTGCATACAAGCGGCCTTGAAGTCCGGCTCTAGCTCGGCGGCTACGGGCGGCAGCGTCACGCGCCCACCTCCTCGCGCGGCACGCGCAGCGGCTCCACGGCGTTGCCGAGAATGGACTCGTAGCCCTTTAGGTAGTTCGCCCAGTCCCTGAGCGCGACGCCCAGCCGCTTGTATCCCTCGCGGTCCTCGACCTTGCCGGACTCCTCCTTGAACCTCATGGTCTTGCAATCGGTCTTGATGATCTCGAAGGCGTGGTAAAGCTGCTCGTCGCGCGTCGCATCGAAGCCCTTGAAGCCCAGCTCGTGCGCCCGGTCGATAATGGCGCGCGCGGCCTGATGGTTCTTGCCCCACGACGCGAGCGCGCGCGAAACCTCGTCGGGCGTCACGTTCTCGCGCTCCCTGAGAAGCGCCACGTAGCGCTCGGCGTTGGCGCTCATGGGCCTAACCATGTCGTTGCCGATGCGCTCTAGCGCCCTGTCGCACGCCTCAATGGCCTTGCCGCGCCACGGACTCCACGACTCGCCGTCCTCGCCTCGGCCACCGGCGGCCATGCAGTAGAACATGGCCTCCGCGACCTCCTTGAACTCGCTCTCCTCGAAGTCCTCGAACTCCATGCGCTACTCCCCCTGAGAAGCGCCGTCGCCCGAAGGCTCGCCGCCCTCGTGGCCGCCCGTGATGCCGCCGACGATTCCGGCGAAGGCGTTGCCGTCCGCGATGCCGTTGAGCGCCATTTGGAGGAACGAGAGGCGGCTCTTGAGGTCGTTCTCGTCCTTGTACTCCTGAAAGCGAACGCCGTCGATGAACCGGTCAATCGCCTTCTTGGCGTCCTCCACGTACTCCATGGCCCCGTCGAGCGTGCTGCTGATGCCTGTGACGAACGCCGGGTGTCCCTCGCGCGCCTGCCGCGCCTCGATGTCGCGCAGCGTCCTATAGATCGACCAGTTGTCGCCATAGTTGCGGAACGCGGCCTCAAGCTCGGTCTTTGTGACGCGCGAGCGCGCCCCGAGCGCCTGAACGTATGCGAGCGCGGCGGCGCTCGGCGCCTCGGCCATCTCGTCGCCCGCCTCGCGCTCCGCCTGAGCGAGGACGGCGGCGGCCTTCTCGCGGAACTCCTCGCATGATGCGTAGAGACGTTCCTGGCCCGCGCGGCCCTTGAGCTTGCCCATGGGCTCGACCGTCTGCCCCGGCTTGAGCGCGGCCATGTACTCCCTGTAATCCTGCCTTGCGACCTCGAGCGCGGCGCTCGCGCACTGCTCGGCGATGATGGAGAGACGCGCGTTAGTGCGCCCCTTGTCGAACATCCCTAGCCCTCCTCGCCCTTGAGCGCGGAGATAGCGCCGCGAACGTCCGCGTCCACGGCCTCAAGGAACGAGACGGCGCTCTCGCGGCCCTCGTCCGTGTCCGGCCACTGGCTGAGGCGGACGCCCTTCTCGGCCTCCGCGAGCTTGCCGCGAACCTCGCCCATGATCTTGTTGACGCTCATTCGTGCCTCTTTCTCTAGAAGTCCTGCCCGCCCATTCGGCGGTGTCCGATAGCGAGGACTGAGGACTCGCCCGCGAACTCGGTAGGCTCGTAGACTCCCCACTCCTCATAGCGCCCGACGTGAGCGAGCGCCCTTAGCGCAGCCGTAACCTCGCGCGTGGCCGCCTCCCTGCGCCCCTTGCGCCTGTAGGAGCACGAGACGTAGACCTCGAAGCAGACAAGGCCGTTTCCGCAATCGTCCGGGCGCATGACCTGAACGTATACGCACGGAGCGCCGTCCGCGAAGCCCTCGGCCACGCGGTAGCCCCTGAGGCTCACGCGCAGCCACTCGGCTATGAACCGGCGCTCCTCGGCCCCGATGCCGCGAAGGTCTGCCACTAGGCGCTCGCCTCCCCGGCGCCGATGGGCTCAAACAGCTCCTCGAGCGGCCCCTCCCAGCGAAGCGCCGCCGCGATGCGCTGCGCCTGCTCCCTCGACGGGAGGACGCGCCCGCGCTCCATCTTGGAAACGTCCGCGCTGTTCATCCATGCCACGCGGGCGAGCGCCGCGATCGTGAGCCCGCGCCTCTCGCGCTCGAACCTCAGTCGCGTTACGCGATCCGCGAAGAAGTCGCCGCAACGTGTGGTTGCTGCCAATGCCCCTGCCTCCGTTCTCTCGTGGTCGTGCCCATGACTAATGCTAGAATGAACTTGTACACGCACAGTAGCGCGTCTACAAATACAGGTATCTAGGAGGCAAAACGTGAGCAAGAAGGACGAAAACCGCCACCGCGAGGAGCCGCATTTCTCTTCCCCCGTGGGCATTGACGCCGCGACGAAGCTGCTCCGGCTGACCTTCGAGCCCGACAACGTGGGGGGCGTGGCCGCCTTTCGCGTGACCGGGCGCGAGGAGGTGGAGCGCGAGGAGACGCCGATATATGACCTGTTCCGCTCGGGCGTCCTCAGCGACCTCTACCATCTCGACGTTTCCGACCGCGGGGCGTGCCTCGACTTCATGGAGACGTGGGGCCTCGCCACGTCCCTTGCCCGCGTGTCGCCGTTCTTCCCGAACAGCGATCCGTGCCTAGCCCTCGACCTCTGCGATCCACTTATGACCGGGGTTTTCGTCATGTATGAGCCCGCGCTGTATGAGGCTGAGGCCGTGGGGGAGACGGCGGCGCTCGGCGGCTCGTTCGTCGCCGAGAGAGAGGCCCGCGCGGCCCTTGAGAATTGCCAATGGGCCGCGCGCACCGTGATAGACGCGAAGATGGAGGGATGCTACCCGAAACCCGGCAGCTACCGCGAGAATGTGCTCGGGCAGGCGTGCCGCTACGTTAGCCGCGCACTCTCGCGCTACGCCATGCCGCTAATGCCCCTCGGCGGTTGGTCCGACTCGCAGGGCTCGGCCCCGGCGCTCGCCGTCGCCCTCGGCGACCTGTGCCGCGTGGCGCTAGACCCCGAGCCGGTGAAGCCGTGCAAGTTCTGCCATGAGCCGTTCCAATACCAGCGCTACGAACCGTATGCGGACGATGGGACGCCTCGCCCCGCGAAGCCTGTGCGCAAGCGCGAGAGAAGCGCCGACTACTGCTCGCGTGACTGCCGCATCAACTTCAACAACGCCCTGAAACTTGAGCGCCGCGCCGCCGAGCGCGAGAAGGCGGCCTCGAACGAGAAAGCGGCCTCGTAGAACGCCGTATGAGGCCCTAGAACGGGCGACCTCGACCGGATGCCCCGAGGGGCCGGGAACCGCCGTCATTCGGCGTTCTGCGCCGCTTAGCGATTACCTCCGTCCAATCTGCCGCCTTTCGCGCGTGTCCACCCAGGGTGGGTTCATCCCCAAAGTGCTGAGAACTGCAACAGGAACTGCAACAGGTGTGTAACAGCTTGAGCGACAAAAGCGCAGGTAGCTGACCATGCGTTGCAGTTGTTACAGTTGTTGCAGTTGTTTTCTCGAAAACCATATGAGATACGGAAACAACATGCTTTTGCCTTGTATTCCACTGTCGTTTTCTATCCCTATCCTCTTTTTAGAAAAAGAACTGCAACAACTGTAACAAGCGGGATAAATCCGGTGCTTTACCTGCAAAAACACCTGTTGCAGTTCCCTCGCTGAGAACTGCAACAGGAACTGCAACAACTGTAACGGCGCTCGCGTATTTTCTGAGGTTAAGACTTACGCCTCCACGCTGTCAGGGTTCCGTAGCCGGGAACCCTCTGCCTGCCCGTTCGGCGATAGGATGGGCTGGAGTCGAGCGCTCGCGAGATTCTGTTCTGCTCAGGCCGTCGCATCGTCCTGAAGTCATCTGCGAGGATACCAAGCGCCTCTTTTGCCGCCATCTCGCGACAAGTGATCTCCGGCTTTGCCCTATCCAGCCACTCGCGTATGCTCTCTGCCCATTCGTCGGCCTCGGTGAATGTGGCCTGTGCGGCCGCCATGTCTGGGAGAACGGCGTCCGGGAGTCTGAGTCGGCGGAGGAATCCATCCTTGCCGATGCGGTCGTGCTCCTCCAGCATCTCCGCGATTCCGATTCTCACGGCCCTAAACATCTCTTCGCGCTCACTGTCGGCAAGCCGCTTGGTCGCGTGGCACTCGATGATGGGGAAGCGCCGGTTTCCCGTCTCGTCGCTCAGAACGTCGCGGCTGTTGGTGCTGCCGACCATGACGAATGAGCGGGAGAGGTCGAAGTCGCCACGGTAATTGACGTGCCTAACGTCGCTGTTGCGGCTGACGGCGGACTTGAGCTGCTCAAGGCTCTTGGTCCCCTTCATCGCCGCTAGCTCCTCCACATCGGCCACCAAGTGTCCGGGTGCGACCTGCGAGATTGACTTCTCGTCCATGCCGCGCGCGAGCGTGACGAACAGCGACGGCGCGAGCGCACAGGCCTTCCAGAACGTGTCCTTCCCGATGCCCTGTGCCCCGTAGAGTATCGGCATGAGCTGGAAGTCGCACCCCGGGTACAGCGCGCGGGCGATAATCGCTCGGAACGTCACCCGCTCAACCTCGTAGGTGTATCGGCACGGCGTAGCGCCAAGGAATCGGGCGAGCGTCCACCCCGCCACGCATGTAACGTTCTCGATGATGTTTCCCGCCTCGTCGGTGAGCGCGTAGCCCATCCCGCGCGGTGCGGGTGAGACGCTGCCAAGGCATGTGGGAGCGCCATCGTAGAGGGGGGCCATGCCGAACGGCCCTTCTCCCGTTTCGGTCACGTTCAGCCCGCCGCCAGTGTTCTTCTCCACTTTTGGGAGGTTGAGAATTGCGTCGCGAAGCGGGTTGAACCGATGCTCGACCGCCGACGTGAAGACGCCCATCGCGTCCCGTATGCTGTGCCTGTCCGCCTTCTTGGTGCTGTAGTGCTCCACCACCATTCGGACCGCCGCCCCGTCGCGGGAATCGTCCCAAGGGCGTGGGGTGGGGTCGGGGTCCCATGACGTTGGGGCGAGCTTCCAATACTCTCCGTCACACTCGTTCAGCTTGAGGGCGGCCACAAGCTCGGTGCTTCCCTTCATCCACTGGACAAGCTCCTCGATTCGCGGCTGCCTCTCCTCGTCAAAGAACGAGTAGCCGTCTATCGGCTCGACGCTGAGCTTGGGCTGCGCGGCGAGCGCTTGGGCGTGCGCCACCCCCAGCGCTGAGGCGAAGCCCGCCGGGTCCTCGGCGCGCCACTCCCCGGCGTCCTTGGGCGCGCCCTCGGGCCACGCGAACGGGATTGCGATAACGCCCTTCTTCTCCAGCCTAGCGACGGCCTTCTCGGTGCTGGGGCGTCCCGTCTCGTCGTTGTCGAGCATGAGGACAACTCGCATCTGCTCGATTTCGTTGTGCGCCTCGATTGCCCGAAGCGTGCCATTGCTGCTGCTCGACAGGACCGGGGTCGCTCGGTAGCCCGCGGCCTCGACGGCGAGCGCGTCGGGCCACCCCTCGACAACGAAGCAAACGCCGTCTTTCCCGTGGATTGCGTCAGGGTTCAGCGGGTTGGGTTGCTTCATTGCGGGCGGCTTGGAGTACTTGCGATAACCACGGTGCGCCGTCTTATATTCATCGGTGCCGCGTTCCTCGTAGCCCTCGGATATGTCGCGGTCGATGTGGTAGTAATCGAAGCTGCCCCGCGCCGGGAAGACAAGGCGGGTGTAGCCGTCCCGATACATCCCGGTAAAGTCGCTATATGATCCCGCGCGGCGGATGGTGTCGGCGTCAACCACTCCAAGGCCCGCGTCGATAGCCTCCTCGACGGTCATCCCACAATGGGCGGAGAGGTAGGGTGCGGCAAGGCGCTTGGCCTCGTCGCTGTCCCGGAGAGTGCGCCGCGACTCCTCGATAAGCGTGCGATGGTGCGCCCGGCTTTCCTCTGCGGTGAAACCGTACTTGTTCAGCTCGGGCTTTTTGACCGGGGCGATTGCTGCGCTCCCGATGCTGACGCCGCGCTCCGCGCAGATCTTAGCGACGGTTGCCCCCTTGATGCCTCCGTCGGCGGTGAAGGTCTCCCACTTGCTCGCGCACACTCCGGGCTCGTAGCGGTCGGGGTCGCGGGAGCTGAACTCATCCCACTCCTCGACGCCAAACCCTGCCGACTTCAGCCCCATCCCAATCTTGAGCCATTCGTCATAGGTGAGCGTTTGGGGGTCGATAGCGGCGAGAAGCTTAGGAAGGTCCGCGTGTTTGTTCTCGCGTCCTGTCATATCCCGCCCTTAGTTGAGGCCCGCGAAATCGAGAAGGCGGTCGCGGTTGATGCGCCACAGGCTCATGACGCGCACGGCCTTGAGCTTGCCCTGCTCGCACATGCGGGTGACGGTGCGGGGCGTGACGTTGAGAATCGCCGCCGCCTGGTTGGTGTCGAGGAGGTCGGGGAGGGTGCTGCGGAGGCTCGTGTCGTTGCGGACAGGGGACTTGGACTCAACGTCGTTTGTCACGGTGGAAACGCTCATGGTGATACTCCTAACTAGTCGTTGCGGTCTGGCCGCGTCCGGCCTCGCCGCCATGTTTGATTTGTCGCGACTAGTTGGAGCTTAGCGGTTGTTGAGGACTGTAAAGACGCAGGTAGATAGGCATGAAATCGCCAATTCGGAAACGATGTTGGTCCGTTCGCTGATGCATATTTCCGTCAGTTGGCCACACTCGCCCACACATTGAGAGAGGCGGAAGCGACTTGCCCGCATTCTCAGGCTCTCGCTTCCGCCTCCGCGCTTGAAAATAAGTCTCTGCCTCAACCAACGTTTTACGTTGTCGAAATGTTAGCCGTCCAGCCCCAAGTACTCGCTAAGGACCGTTGTCTCGATTGCGGAGTCTGCCGCCCCGTAGTAATCGAAGAGTGATGGACTGCCAATCAGGTTCGCGCCGGTTTCCTCATCCAACTGCTGCTCCACTCTCTCCAGATGGTCGAGGTAGCCGTCATAGTCGTATGCGATTAGGTCGGCAAGGTCGCCAAGCGTCGCATGCGTGCCGTATGCTGTCTTTCGCAGTGCGTCGGCTATCTGGCGCGCGCGGCGGTCGCGCTCCGAGCTGCCCTTGTACGAGTCGAGCATCCCCATCATCACGCGGAACAGCGTCGCCCGGTCGCGGGCGTCCATTGTGTGCATCGCCTCGATTGTCGCGCGACCGACGAACTCGGCGCGGGCGCGCTCCTGGGCCCTTGTGCGGAGATGGTCACAGCCAAGGAGTTCCGCTGCGGACTCGATAGCTTTTAGCCTTTCGTCGCAGCAATCAACCCACGCTTGGCTATCGCTCGTATCCACGCCGCATCGCTCGTCTTCGTCAAGAGCCTGCTTGGCACAACTGAATTCACCAAACGACTCTGCGAACGCCCGCGAAGCGTGCCGGAGAAGTATCCTCTGCCTCTCCTCTGTCAACACGGATGGATCACTCAAGATGTTTCGCGCCTGTCTACTACTGATGCCCAGAACTTCGCCAAGAGACTCCGCTCTGCCCTCCCGCTCGATTCCCAGCGCGTCCAGCACCTCGGCGAACTGCTCGGGAGTCACGTCCTTGCCAAGCGGATTGAATCT
The DNA here is from genome assembly GCF_002159495.1 of Olsenella sp. An293. Lineage (GTDB taxonomy): Bacteria > Actinomycetota > Coriobacteriia > Coriobacteriales > Atopobiaceae > Thermophilibacter. The sequence continues at coordinate 3,571 of NZ_NFIT01000013.1, read as the reverse complement.
CTTGTTCCGTTTGGTCCAGTTGTCCAGCCATGCGCGGTAGGCGTCGGCGAATCCCTGCGTGAGCGGCCGCATGCCCTCGCGCACCAAATGAGTCTGTGCCATGGTTACGCCTCCGTCCCGCTGAAATGGAGGACGGCGGCGGGGTTTGTCGCCTGTCTCTCTGCGTTCATCTGAGCCATGTCGCTAGCCATTCCAATTAACACGTTGCGGTCTTTGGGGTCACTCGCCATGTAGGCGTTCACCAGAAAGCCAATCCGCGCGTCCTCGTCCGTCGAGCGCACCATTTCGATTCCGCGCTCGCTCCAGTTCCGCGTTGCCCTTGCTCGTGTCATGGCTAGTCCTCCGTCCCCGTCCTGCCCAGCGTCAGAATCTGCCCGTCGTTTGCGTGGCGGGAGACCTCCGCCTCAATCGCCCTTGCCACGGCGTCGGAGGCGCGCCGCTTCGCGTCGGGGTCGGCGCTCGCGTAGGTGTTCATGGTCATTGCTGCGTTTGCGTGGCCCATCATGCTCGACACGCTCTTAACGTCCACGCCGTGAGCAATCGCAGCCGTCGCGAAGGTGTGGCGCAGGTCGTGGAAGGTCGGCCGCTTACCCTCGGTGCCGATTAGCTCCAGCGCGTCCGCCGTCCTTCTCCATCGGTTAGATAGGTAGTGCGGCTGCATGAAGGAGCCGTCGGCCCCGCCGATGACGTACAGCATCGAGAGGTCGCGCCCGGTGCTCATTCGCTCCTCGTTCATCTGAGCGCGCCGCGCTTTGAGGGCAGCGACGAGAACATCGGGGATGGGGAGCGTCCGCGCGCTGCCGTCCGTCTTCGGCTCCTTGGGATACCACCTGCTTCCCTCGTGGCCGATAGTCTCGCGTATGGTGAGGGTCTTGTCTTCGAGGTCAACGGCGCGCCACCTGAGGCCGCAGACCTCGCCCTCGCGCAGACCCATGTAGAGGGCGAGCGCAAACCCGATGTTGGTCTTTGTGGCGGGGTCTATCGCGATGAACTGAGCGACCTTGGCTCGGCCCTTCTCGTCCAGCGCGTTGGGCTTCGGTGCCTCCAGCTTCGGCGCTTTGACGGTACGGGTCGGGTTCTTCGCGAGCCTGTCGCGCTCCACTGCCTGAGTCATGGCGGAGCGGAGAAGGACGAGGGCCTTGCGAACGGTCACGGGGGCGAACTGCTTCGCAAGGGCGTTAATCCACCCCTGCACATCGTCCGGTGTGAGGGCGTCTAGCCCAATCGAACCAATGCCCGGAGCAATGAGCTTGCTGAGGATTCGGTCGTACTCCGCAGCCGTTGAGCGCTCGACGTGAGGTCGCCTCCCCTCGATGTAGAAGCTCACGTAGTCGGAGACGGTCTCTCCCGGCCTGATGCCAAGCGCGGCCAATTCCTGCGCGGCTCGCGCCTCCTCGTTTAGCGCACGCCGCAGCTCCTCCGCCTCGTAGCTCGCGGCCTTCCAGACCTGCTTGCTGCGCCCGGTGTCGCGCCCCGTGGTCTCCAGAACGCGGCTCGTTTTCTTCCAGTTTCCTTCTTCATCTTTGTACATGAGCTGAGCGCGCCACTTTTCGTCCCCGTATTGTCTTATCGATACGCTCGTAAACTTGTCCTCTACCTGCATCTTTGCACCTCCAAAAAATGCGCAATGGCGTGCGCAATACGTGCGCAATATCGGCCTGACTACATGTTAAATCACGGTCTTTATAGACTCAATAGGCTAATTAGACGCAGGTAGATTGTCTGCATAATTCCAGCTAGACGCGCTAGCGCAAAACATCCGCACACTTCCAAGCTGATGACGCGGGTTCGATTCCCGTCACCCGCTCCATTCGAGACAAGGCCCGGGCCTCGCGCCCGGGCTTTCTGTTATGGGGGACAGGCTACCTGCACGTTGGGGACTGTCCCCAATTAACAGAAAAGCGCGTGTGGATTGCGCCTGTGTTTCGTGTGTACGGCTGATTTCGTTCGAGGTTCGATGCCGTTACGCTTCGCATGCTCAATTTGCACAGACGCGTTTCTCGCACGTATTCTCTCTTCCGGAACTTTCGTCGCGGCCGCGGCCGCAGGAGGAGGGAGATCCCATGACGTATTCCGAGAAGATCATCGCCGACCTCGAGGCTCGCTACCCCGAGCAGGCCGAGTTCATCCAGGCGGCCAAGGAGGTCCTCGAGACCCTGCAGCCCGCGCTCGACGCCCACCCCGAGTACGAGGAGAACGCCCTGCTCGAGCGCCTCGTTGAGCCCGAGCGCGTGGTCATGTTCCGCGTGCCCTGGGTCGATGACGAGGGCAAGGTCCAGGTCAACCGCGGCTACCGCGTGGAGTTCAACTCCGCCATCGGCCCCTACAAGGGCGGCCTGCGCTTCAACCCCACGGTCACGCTGGGCATGCTCAAGTTCCTCGGCTTCGAGCAGATCTTCAAGAACAGCCTGACCACGCTGCCCATGGGCGGCGGCAAGGGTGGCGCCGACTTCGACCCCAAGGGCAAGTCCAACCGCGAGGTCATGGCCTTCTGCCAGTCCTTCATGACCGAGCTCTTCCGCCACATCGGCCCCAACACCGACGTCCCTGCCGGCGACCTGGGCGTCGGCGGCCGCGAGGTCGCCTACATGTTCGGCCAGTACAAGCGCCTCAAGAACGAGTGGACCGGCGTCCTCACGGGCAAGGGCCTCACCTTCGGCGGCTCGCTCGCCCGCACCGAGGCCACCGGCTACGGCCTGGTCTACTTCGTCGACGAGTACCTCAAGAGCGTCGGCGACTCCTTCGAGGGCAAGAAGGTCGTCGTCCACGGCTCCGGCAACGTCGCCATCTACGCCATCCAGAAGGTCGCGCAGCTCGGTGGCACCGTCATCGCCTGCTCCGACACCAAGGGCTGGGTCGAGGACCAGGCCGGCATCGACTACAAGGTGCTCGAGGACATCTACAACAAGAAGCGCTCCGGCCACGACCAGGGCGTGAGTCTCGCGATGTACGTCGACGCGCGCCCCGACGCCACCTGGCACGAGGGCGACGGCCGCGGCGTCTGGCAGCTCCCCTGCGACATCGCGCTGCCCTGCGCCCGCGAGAACACGCTCACCCTCGAGGACGCCCAGGCGCTCGTGGCGGGAGGCTGCAAGGTCGTCGGCGAGGGCGCGAACATGCCCACCACGCCCGACGCCACCACCTACCTCATGGAGAACGGCGTGGCCTTCATGCCCGGCAAGGCTGCCAACGCCGGCGGCGTGCTCGTCTCCGGCCTCGAGATGAGCCAGAACGCCGAGCACCTCTCCTGGACTTTCGAGGAGGTCGACGGCAAGCTCGAGAGCCTCATGCGCGGCATGTTCCACAACGTCGCCGACACGGCGAGCGCCTACGGCCACGAGGGCAACTTCGTGATGGGCGCCAACATCGCCGGCTTCACCAAGGTCGCCGAGGCCATGATGGCCCAGGGCGTCTGCTAGCGGGCGAGAGGAACCTTCGTCTTGGCGCCGCCCCGGAGCTCTTTGAACTGCCTCCCATTTCTTGGACAACGAGAAATGGGAGGTTTTTCATGGCGCAGGACATGAGGGTCAAATACGATGTTGCCCTGAGAAGGAAGGCTGCCGACCTCTTC
>NZ_NFIT01000012.1 GCF_002159495.1 Olsenella sp. An293 | reverse complement strand
GCCCGAGCGAGAGCGAGTAGAGCAGGTCCTCCACGACCTGCCGCTTGCCCGCCTGGCCGCCCACGGCGCCCTTGCTCTGCAGCTCGTCGATGATCACGGGTATGTCGTGGAGCAGCGCCGCTGCGCGAACGATGCTCTTGGGCGTGTCGGCGAAGGTGCGGAAGTAGCTGTCCGCGCCCTCGGTGGGGTCGCCCCACACGCTGCCGGCGGCCTTGAGGGTCGGCGTCTTGCCGGAGCGCGAGCGCCCCCAGAGGTAGACGATGAAGGTCTGCACGCCCAGGAGAGACACCAGCGGGGAGGCGAAGCTCGCCGCCAGCACGCAGCGGAACGCCATGGAGGCGGCCCGCGCCGGCGCCACGCCCTCCACCCACGCCGCGAGCGTGCCCGCCGGCTCCATGAAGGGGCGCGCCTTCACCGCCTCGTCCGGGCTGGGGTCGAAGCGCACGCCGCCCGCGCCCAGGTCGTAGGGCATGAAGGCGGAGAGCGGGCCGTCCGCCCACCCCAGGTGCACGACGCTCCTCGCGCGCGGCCGCGCCCATCCGTAGCGGCGCTCCACGTCGGTCAGGTAGCGCACGACGTCCTTGGCGTTGGCCGACGAGACGTTAGCCCCGAGGGGCGCGAGCGCGCCGATCACCTTGCTCTGGTTGAGCAGCACCTCGCGGTCGAGCGCCCGCTCGCGGGTTCCGCCGGGCACCGTCACGCGCACGAGGGCGCGCACGTCGCCGGTGTCCACGTCCACGAGGTCGGCCGCCACCCAGGGCGCCGTCGACGTCACCGAGCGCGAAAGCTCCCCGTCGCGCCCGCGCACCCACAGCCGCCCGCGAGCGTCGACGAACCACCCCTCCACAGACGGCGCCGTCTCGAAGTCCGGCGCCTCCTCGTCGGGGGAGCACCCTCCGTCCGTGTCGGGCGCAGCGGTCGAACACATGTTCTTGTCATTGACGCGAGAAGGACGCACGGAGCGAGAAGGACGGTCGGCCCGCCTCTCCCTCGGCCGGTAGAACTCCGAGCAGCCCTCTATCGCCCGCTCTATCGTCTGCGCGCCGTAGGTGGTGCCGCCCCGGCGGCTGTCCCACTTGTCGCGCATGAGGCCGGAGCGCCGGAAGATCCGGTCCATGCGGGCGGCGTCGCCTGCGCACCAGAACGCGAGGTGCGAGCACAGCGCCATGTCCGCCGCCGAGCGATCGCCGCCCTGCGCCGAGCAGTCGCCGGCCATGAGGGCGCGGATCGCGTCGCCGCTGCGGGAGGCGTACATGCGCCCCAGCAGCGCCTCGTCGTCCATGGAAGCGTCGGGGCCGCGCGTCGCTGCCGCCGACAGCGTCGGCTGCGCGGCGGCCCGCTCCGGCTCGATCCAGGTGCGGTACGCCCTCTCCACCACGTCGGGGTTCGAGGCGAGGGAGGCGCGCCCCTCGAAGACGTTCCCTGTCACCGTGAAGTAGCGGTCGTGGTCGTACATCTCCACCACGCGCCCGCCGGGCTGCCCCTTCCTCGAGCGCTGGGCCCAGTCGGGCTTCGCGCCCCGGAAGATCAGGTGCAGCCCGTCGCCCGAGGGCGAGACCTCCGTGTAGGTCCCGGCCTCCTCGACCACCCAGCGGTACGCGGGGTCGAGGGCGCCATCCGAAATCACGTGGTCGAGGTCGAGCCCCGTGAAGGCGCGGTCCGGCCCGAAGACGAACCCCACGCCGTCGCAGCGCCAGCGGCCCACCGCAGCCACGGCCTCCTCGAAGGCCACCCAGGTCGCCGGGTCGGTGCTCCTGGCCATGCGCCCGTTCGCCGCGCACACCGGGAGCTTAGTCGTCTTGCCGCCGCGCTCCTCGCGCCGCCAGCACACCCAGCGCGGCTCGGTCTTGAGCTCCGCAGGGACGCGTGCCAGCGCGTCGGCGAGGGAGCCCGCCCCGCGTGGGCTACTCGCGGCCCTCTCCGTCATTCGAGGCCCCCTTCTTCGCGTTCTTGAAGATCACGTCGCGGCAGATCCGCCAGCGACCGTTCACCTTGTCGGCGGGGATCCGCCCCTCGCGTATGCCGCGGGTGATGGATCCCTCGTGCTCGCCGGTCACGTCGGCGAGCTGCTTGGGGGTCATGAAGTACGGCAGCTCCTCGAAACTCATCTCTCGCTCCCTCTCATCCGATTTGCCTCTGGACCGTACGCGCGGCTCCGCCTCGTCTGTCACGAAGTGGCACGTTTCGTCGCCGTGCAGCGGTAGAATATCACAGGAATTGTCAACAAGTGAGATTCTTTGCATGTTTTGAGGTAGAATGACCCTATACAATTGAACGGCTTGTCAACTAGTGATAGAATCTGTTGCGAAGCGTAACAACGACACGGAGGGCGCCGAGGGCACCCCTCCACAGGACGAACACATCCGAGAGAGGCGGAGGGCATGGCGAGCAACCTTCTGAAGCTCCGCAAGGCGGCGGGCTACAAGAACTCCAACGAGTTCGCGGTGGAGTACGAGATACCGACCTCCACCTACGCGCGCTACGAGTCCAACCCCGACAAGATCCCCATGGACCGCGCCTGGCAGCTCGCGGACATCTTCGGCACCACCATCGACGCCATCGTCGACCGCGAGGCGCCCGACCCCGCGTGCATGCGCGGCGAGGTGCAGCTCGAGTACGACGGGCTCACGCCCGAGGCGCGGCAGCTCGCCGACGAGCTCCGCGAGTTCGTGCTCATGAAGGACGAGAAGATCCGCGCGCGCCACCGCCGCGAGGAGGAGCGCCCCTACGAGGCTCTCTGCTACCAGTACGAGCAGCAGATGCTCTCCGAGCTGCGCGACGGCGCCGCCTTCGGCGAGCTCGTCGCGTTCGACAGTGCCGAGGCGGCGCGCGCCGCCTTCGAGTCCTTCCTCCAGGAGCAGGCGGCGAAGAAGCGCGGCAGGCTCTCAACCAAAGCGCAGAAGATCGTCGACGACCAGGTCATCGAGAAGATCATGGCGGCCTACGACCGCACCCACGGCGAGTTCGAGTTCGAGGGTATGCAGGTGCTGTGGAGCTCCGTCGACCACGGCGTCATGGTCGAGTACGACTCCGAGGCGAGCGCGAGGGACGGTGATGCGAAGGCATAGAAGGCGAAACAGGTGGGCCCGCGGGAGCTGGCACTCCCGCGGGCCCGGCGTCCGGTCCAGAGGCAAATCCAGAAGGGACGGTGACAGTATATGTCATCACTCGCACCCGCCCAAACCCCCTACAAGGCCATCAGCGGCAAAAGAACACTCCAGCGGCTGCGCCGCGAGGCGGGCTACCGCTCCGCGAAGGAGTTCGCCGAGGCGCTCGGCATCCCCGGCTCCACCTACGCTCGCTACGAGCGAGCCGGCGACGGCGCCGACTGCGGCATCCCGCTGCCGGCGGCGTGGCAGATCGCGGACAAGCTGGGCTGCTCCATCGACCTCGTCATCGGCCGCGAGAACATCGACGCGCCCGAGCCCGAGGGAATCCAGCCCCGCTACGACGCCCTCAGCCCCGAGGGCCGCGCCCTCGTGGACAGCTACCTCTCCTACGTGGAGCTCGGCGAGCGCGCCGCCCGCTCCCAGGGAAGGCGGTGAGCGCCATGGCCAAGGAAGAGAAGAGCCTCAGCGTCGTCTCCTTCTCCCTCACGGACGGCTCCGGGAACGTGGTCCCCGCCGTCGCCCTCGTCGCCGCCCCCGGCGAGGCCCTGCGCCTCGACGAGCCCTGGCAGCGCAAGCTCGCCCGCGACCTCGAGTGGCACTACCGCCCGCCCTACGTTGCAGTAGAGGACGGTGAGTAGCATGGCCAAGGTGACCGGCGAGGGCTCCATCATCCAGATGGAGAAGGACAAGCCAAAGTCCAAGTGCCGCAAGTGGCAGCTCCGCGTGCCCATCGGGCTCAACCCGCGCACGGGGAAGTACCAGCAGAAGACGCGCGTGGTCGAGGGGACCTTCACCAAGGCAAAGGCCGACCTGCGCGGGTTCATCAAGGAGATCGAGCACGACGAGGTGCAGGGCCGCACGTCCTACACCTTCGAGGAGTACTGCATGCGCTACCTCGAGATCCGCGCCGCCAAGAAGGAGGTCGCCCCCACCACGCAGGTGCGGCAGGAGTGGCAGTTCAGGGCCGCCATCCGCCACATCGGGAAGGTCAACCTGGCCGCCGTCACGCCCACCATGCTCGACGACATGTACATCGCGATGCTCAAGGGCGACACGCTCTCCGGAAGACCTTCGAGCGGATCCTACGTCAACCAGATCCACGACAACATAACGCTCGTGTTCGAGCACGCCATCAAGGAGGGGATCCTCGTGAAGAACCCGTGCGACGCAGCCAACCCTCCCAAGATGGACACGCGCGAGAAGCGCGCCATGAAGCCCGCGCAGATCCAGGAGCTCATCGAGGGGCTCGACCCCGAGGTGCCGCGCGAGTGCGCCTACCTCGTCGCCATCACGATGGGGCTCAGGCGCGGTGAGGTCTGCGGCCTGTCATGGAAGGACATCGACTTCGAGAACGGAATCGTCGACGTGAGCCACAGCTTCGACGGGCTCGGCAACCTCAAGGAGACCAAGACCAAGGCCGGCATGCGCCTGCTGCCCCTGCCCGAGGTGACGCGCGAGGCGCTGCTCAGACAGAAGGCGGCCCAGGCCGCGCAGTTCGCGAAGACGAATCAGTGGCGCAAGCCGGAGGAGGGCTACCTGGAGCAGACCGAGGAGACCCCCGTCATCGCCACGCACTACGGCGAGCGCGTGACGCCCGGCTCCCTCAGCCGCTGGTGGTCGATCGACCGCGAGCGCTTCGGGCTCGACGGCTGGAGCTTCCACGAGCTGAGGCACTCCTACCTCACCCTGCTCGCGCTCAACGGCGTGCACCCGAAGGTCATGCAGGAGCTTGCGGGCCACTACAGCTCCCAGATCACGATGGACATCTATACGCACGTTAACCTCGACGCCAAGAAGGAGGCGGTGGCCGCGGTGTCGAAGGTGTTCTGAGCAGGGGAGGGACGCGTCTCTCCATCCTGAGAACCAGCGTCCCGATTCTTCCAAGATTCTTCCATGCAAGCCCGCAAGAAATCTGACAACCGAATCAACAAAGCCCTGACCTGCCCAAACGGAGCTGCGAAATTCAAGCTCAACCAACTGCTAGTATCGAGTGGGAACAGAACAGATGTTCGATAAAATAATATAGTATCAGATAGCGGGCACGGTTTCAATCGAATCCGTGCCCGCTGCTGTATGTGTGTCCTTGCACGCCCAATACGCGCCGTGAAAGCCGTCTTCTTCAACATCAAAGTGAATGCGCTTCTTTTTTGACTCTCAAAATCTTATTTTCACGATTTGCATTTTCATCCCGTTGTCACCGACCCTTGCGAGAAACCGGAAAAAGCCGCTGACAGAAGGGTCTCTCAAATCGTTGTAACCCAGCATATAGCCGCGACTTGTGACCTGCAGACGGCTGTTCCACGTGCCGATTTCCTTGGCGGCATCCGAAACCGCAAAATATGCCCCCACATCCTTGATTTTTGCAGTCTTAAGCCATGTTTTTGCGATCATCTTTACTGCCGTTCGATTGGCAGCATCAAAGACCAGCACACCGCCGGGGAAAGCGTCCGCCATCTCCCGCACCAGTTCCCGGACCTGCTGGGTCAGAAAGTAATAGAACACCCCGGAGGCAAAGAACACCGCCCCGCCGGAGGCATCGATTTTGCCGAACCATGCGGTGTCTTTCAGGTCGCAGGGGATATTTTGTTCTCGATCCTCGGCGGGCAGCAGCTGCTGCCGCAAGGCAATCACATCCGGGAAGTCCAGATTGTAGATCTTGCATCTACCGTTGTCGCAGGTTCTGCCGGTGTTGTCCAGCCCACAGCCCAGATTGACCACCGCCGCATTGGGGTGGCCTTTCAGGTAATCCCGCACCTCGAAAGCAAGATCACCCTGCCGCATGGCCACCTCCAGCGCACCAAAGCGCTGCATCAGGCTGCGGGAGTTTTTCTCTGCCTCTGAAAAGTCGTATTCGATCTGGTCGAGCAGACGAGCCGCTGTTTCATCCTTGTAAAGGTTCGGGTACAGCTCCGTACACAGCTTCCGGGAATACAGCGGGAGGATCAGCGTCTCCTGCACGGTGTTTTTCTCAATTCTGCATTTCATAGGCTTCTTCCTCAGTGAATAAAAATTGTCATGATTGCCGCCAGCACAGCTGCTATGGCCGTCATGCCTATCGCCATGTGCAGGATGGATGCGAAAATGCCCGTGCTTGACACCCCTACTTCCGCGCCGTGACGCAGAGCCACCTTTTCTTTTTGCGTATCTGCACCTCGTGAAAGCCCGCCTGCTCCAGACACGCCTTTAATTCAATGTCCTTGTAGATGGTCATGCCGCCGATGATCTGCGTCCACCTCTCGTCCTTGTCCGTATCGCCATTGCTCTCGTTGCAGATAAGAATTGTCCCGCCTGGCTTCAGCGTCCGCCGGACCTCACGGAAGCATCGGGGCAAATCAGGCCAGAAATAGACGGTCTCAAAGGCCGTGGCGGCATCGAAGTAGCTATCCTCAAACGCCATATCCGCCACGCTGCCCTGCAGAACGGCGCAACGCTTCTCCTGAATTGCGGTTCGGTTGAGCTTTCTAGCCTTCTCCACGCTGACGGGTGAATAGTCGATGCCCTTGACGACGCCATGCGGGCATTTTTTCAGCAGCCGTTTTATGTTCGCCCCGCCGCCGCAGCCGCAATCCAGCACCTTGGCGTTTGGCGCAAGCCGTAGAAATCGAAGTCCCCACCGCGCCACAGGGCTGTGGCCCAGATTCATCATGGCAACCATAAGTTTTCCGCCGAGGCCCACGGGCTTGCGGGTGTTTTCAAAGAACGACATCTGGCCCCTCCGATTTCGTGCATTCCGCATGGGTCAACGGGAACGAGGCCTTCAGCACCGCGCTTTTCTGCACCGCCCAGCCGTTTTGACGCAGGAAACGCAGGTATTCCTCGCTTGTCCACCTGCTGTGGAGGGGAAATCCCGCCATGCTCATGAAAAAGGCTTTTGCCTTGCCGGAAATCGAGTTCCCCGCGTGGGTGAAGGTTGGCGCGATGAGCACGCCGTCGTCCTTCAGTACCCGCCTTATTTCTTGCAGGGCCTTTTCCGGATGCGGCACTATGTGAAGCGCGTTGGACGCGATCACCACTTCGAAGGACTTCTGTGCATAGGGCAGGCGGAACATATCTTGTACGGAAAAGTGCAGCTTCGCGGATTGATTGCCCCGCTCTGCTTCAAGGATTATCTTTGCAGAAGCGTCCGTAGCCTCGATGTGCGCCGCCGCATCCACGATGCTCTTTGCGATAAGCCCCGTGCCGGTGGCAACTTCCAGTACGGTTTTTGCTTTCACCACCGGTCGGATCAGCCCATACATCTTCTCATACGCCGCCCGGTCGTTTCGCATGAAACGGTCGTACCGACCGGCGTTCTTGTCCCAGAAGTCCTTGCGTTCGTGCATGGCTATCGCCCCCAAAAAGTTAGAGACATCTAACTATAACACACGAATTATGCAGTAGGTTAAGGTTAACCTTATTTTCTTGGCTAAGACGCATCTCTTCGGCTTTCGCTTATAGCGGCGCGAGTCAGATACTAGGCTGGAGCTGAAGAGGGAGCTTGGCGGACAGGTAGGTCGATACCGGTTCCCGGAACGGTGATCCAGCCAATTACACTAGGGCTCTAGTCATGCTGGTAAACCCAATCCATGACGGGAAATAGGTCCTTTTCTCTAGCTCGACGTCTTTCGCGGGCGACGGGTTAATGTGGCTGGCGGGATTCCCTGCACGAAGCCGCTGTCGCTACCGCCTCCAGGCGCGGTTCACTCGGCAAGATGGGCGACTACGAGGCCGTGCTCGGCGAGGTCAGAAGATCCGATATGATGCGGGGCATCTGGTCCTCTTACGTCTCGGCATCGCCCTATGCGGAAGGCGTCGATTTCGAAGAGGCGGTCGATTCGGCCATCGAGCTCGCAAGGCTTTCGGAGCTTGACGATTTGGACTGATGGAGGCGAGAAGTCCCCCACCGCGCCAATACCAGACGATTGCGCTATAGGCATCTCTCCGACCCTTTGAATCACCCCTTTTCACGCCACCCGCTACGAACCCCGGCGGAAATCAGGGAGTGATTAAAGGAGCGACCTGCGGTTTCGCAAATCAATTGAGTCATTCCCGAAATCGCGAATCAGCCCTTAGGAGGTACGACGCGACTCGCATCTGCAGCACCCGTACTGGATCAGTCACTGGCGACATCCTACGCGTGCTGCCCGGGGAGGCCGTGCCCGTAGACGGCGTCATCGTCTCCGGTCAGACCTCGGTGAACCAGGCGGTCATGACCGGCGAGAGCCTGCCGGTGGACAAGAGCCCGGGGGACGAGGTGTCGTCCGGCACGGTCAACCAGTTCGGCTCGTTCGACATGGCCGCGACGCGCGTGGGCGAGGACTCGTCCATCCAGCGGATGATTCGCCTCGTGCAGTCGGCCGACGCCGGCAAGGCCAAGATCGTGAACCTCGCCGACCGCTGGGCGGTGTGGATCGTCGTCATCGCCCTTGTGGCAGCAGTTCTCACCTATCTCGTGACGGGCGAGATCATCCGCTCGGTCACCATCCTCGTCGTCTTTTGCCCGTGCGCGCTCGTGCTCGCCACGCCCACAGCCATCATGGCGGCGATCGGCAATGCCACCAGGCACGGCTTTCTGGTGCGCGAGGGGGACGCGCTCGAGCGCCTGGCGCAGGTCAGGCGCGTGTGCTTTGACAAGACGGGCACGCTCACCACGGGGGAGCCGCAGGTGGTTTCCGTGTGCGCGGGCGAGAAGGACGTGAGCGAGGACGCGTTGCTCGCAGTTGCCGGCGCGGCCGAGAAGCGATCCGAGCACCCCCTCGGGCGCGCCATCGTGGCCGCGGCCACGGAGCACGCCGGAGCGGCGCCGAAGGACCCGACGTCCTTTGCCATGGTGCCCGGTCGCGGCGTGGTGGCCGAGGTGGGCGGGCGCACGGTGTACGCCGGCAGCGCCGCGCTGCTGGCGGAGCACGGTCTGGCTATACCGGACGCGCTGGGGAGGCGTGTGGACGCTGCGCGCGCCGAGGGGGCAACGATTACCTATCTCGGCTGGGGCGACGCGGCAGCGGGGTTCATTGCGCTCGCCGACCGCGTGCGCGAGAACGCCACCGCTACGCTTTCGGCAGTGCGGGAGACGGGCGTGGAGCCGGTGCTCCTCACGGGGGACCACGAGGCGGCGGCCGCCCACGTGGCTGCCGAACTCGGCATCACCACCTACAAGGCCGCCTGCCTGCCCGAGGACAAGCTCTCCTTCATCGATGACTCGGAGCGCGCGGGCAAGGGAGTTTGTATGGTCGGCGACGGCGTCAACGACGCGCCTGCGCTCAAGCGCGCGCTCGTGGGCATCGCCATGGGCGGCATCGGCAGCGATATCGCCGTCGACGCGGCGGACATCGCACTCGTGAACGATGACATCGCCGAGCTGCCGCACCTCCTGCGCCTCTCCCGCCGCATGATGACGACCATCAAGATCAACCTCACGTTCTCGATGACGCTCAACTTCATCGCGATCGCGCTCGCCATCTCGGGCGTCCTGAACCCCGTGGTGGGGGCGCTCGTGCACAATGCGGGGTCGGTGCTCGTCATCGTCAACTCCGCGCTCCTTCTGGGGTGGAGGGCGCGTGCCCGATGAGGTGCCGTGGGGGCATTCGACCTACCGGCGAGCATGACGATTAATGCTCCCGAGTCGGCTCCGCACGCGCGTTCGCTACCACCGGGCGAGAAACGCGAGCGTCTGGGTGAAGGCGTCCTCGCGGCTTTGCCGGCATGCTTCGGGGTGGGCGCGCTCGACGCGGAAGAGCTTGAGCGAGGGTGTCTCCATGGGCACGAGGATGTGGCTCGCGTACTCGTAGGAGCGTCGCGTGATCTCGAAGGGATGGGCGTGCTTGGCGAGGCGCTGCTCGACGATCCGACAGGCCTCGTCGCTCGGCCACATGGCGTCATGCGAGGGGCTGGCGAGAAGGACGGGCCCGTTGATGCGCTCCACGGCAATCCAGGCCTCCTTGGGCGCGCGCTCGATGATCCGCTCGTAGACGAAGCGCATGTCGAGCTGGCGCTCGGTGACGATGCGGCGGATGATGCCGAGGTAGGGGAGCCTCCCGCCGCCCCGCGCGCAGGGCACGGGCTCGCCGCGCCAGGTCCAGCTCGAGCGGTCGCTCAGACCCTTGCCGGCAAGGCTTTTGTTGCCGGTGATGCCCGGCATGGCGCAGGCGAGCGGGGAGATGGCGACGACGCAGGTGATCTGAGGCATGAGCGAGGCGGCGAGAAGCGCCAGCTCGCCGCCCTTGGAGATGCCGTAGATCCCCACGCGGTCAAAGCCACGCTGCCGGAGATAGGCGACGGCACGCTCGATTGGCTCGATCGACACCTCGATGAGCTCATCGGGGAGTCCCGGCACGTTCCAGTAGCACAGGCCGAGCGCGGCGATGCCCTCCCGTGCGAAACGCGCACCGAGGTTGCGCGGGATGTTCTCGTTGCCCTCGCTGCCGCCGAGCACGATGAGCGCCTTGCCGGAGTACGCTTCGACGTGCCGCTCCGGCAAGTGGAGGAATCCGAAGAAGCCGTCTTGCTCGACGGTGAACCGTTCCATGTCTCCACTTCCCAACGACAGGCTCCACAGCGGACCGATTGATGCTTCCTAGAGACGTCGAGCGCTTTCTGCGGCCAGCGCGATGGTGGTGCCGTTGTGCAGGAGCGCCGAGACCTGGGGCTGGATGATGCCGGCGATTCCCGCGGCGAGAAGCGCCGAGTTGATGCCCATGACCGCGACGAACGAGCGGTCGAGCCGCCCCATGAGAGAACGGCTGAGCGCGTGCAGGCGCACGATGGCGTCGAGCCCGCCCGCGGCGAGCGTGACGTCGGCGACCTCCTGCGCGATGGCGGTACCTGTGCCCATGGCAATGCCCACGTCGGCAGCGGAGAGCGCCGGCGCGTCGTTGACGCCGTCGCCCACCATGACGACGCGTTGTCCGCGGGCCACGAGCGCCTCCACGTAGGCATGCTTGTCCTCGGGGAGCAGGTCAGCGCGGTACTCGGTGATGCCCGCCTCGGCGGCGATGCGTGCGGCGGTGCGCTCGTTATCGCCGGTGAGCATGATGATGTGGTCGATGCCCTGCGAGCGAAGCGCCGCAATTGCCTCGGGCGCTCCTGCCTTTAAGGGATCCTCGATGCCGAGCGCGCCCACCAGCTTTCCGTCTTGGGCAAGGTAGAGCGGAGAGAGGCCTTCGAGCTCGCCGTCGATGAGCGCCTCTGCCTCGGGGGTGACCTCGACGTGCTCGTCCTCCATCACGAAGTGGCGGCTTCCGATGACGATTCTCTTGCCATCGAGCGCCGACGCGATGCCGTGCGCCACGATATAGGCGACCTCGGCGTGGCGCTCGCGATGCTCGAGACCGCGTGCGGCGGCCGCCGCCACCACGGCGCGTGCCACGGGGTGGGGGAAGTGCTCCTCCAGACAGGCCGAGGTGCGTAGGACCTCGTCCTCGGTCCAATCGGGCGCGAGGGCGAGTACGCGCGCGACCCGGGGCGTCGCCTCGGTGAGCGTTCCCGTCTTGTCGAACACGATGGTGTCGGCGGCGGCGATGGCCTCGAAATGCTTGGCACCCTTGACGGTCATGCCCTCGTGAGCGCTCTGACTCATGGCGGCGAGCACGCTGATGGACGACGTGAGCCTGAGGGCGCAGGAGTAGTCGACCATGAGGGCGGCCGACGTCTTTGCGAGGCTTTTCGTGGTCGCCGCCACAAGCCCCGCAAGCAGGAAGTTCCACGGAACGAAGCGGTCCGCGAGGTGCTCGCGGCGCGTCTGGACCTCGCTCTTGAGCTGCTCTGTTGCCTCGACGAGGCTCACGATGGAGCGGAGCTTGGTCGAGGCGGGCTCGGCGCCCACGCGGATGACGATCTCGCCCTCTTCTACCGCGGTGCCGGCAAAGACGTCGTCGCCGGCCATGCGCTCCACGGCGAGCGGCTCGCCGGTGAGCGCCGCCTGATTGACCATGGCCTCCCCGCGCACCACCACGCCGTCGACGCACACGGGCATACCGGTGCGCGCCACGACGAGGTCGCCCGTGCGGAGGCTCTGGGCGGGCACGGTGACCTCCTCGCCGTCCTCGAGGCGACGCGCGCTTTGGGGGATGGCCATGAGAGAGCGGATGAGCTCGTGCTCGGAGCGCGTGCGGGTGGCGTCCTCGAGAGCCTCGCCCAGATCGAGCAAGAACATGGTGCTTGCCGCGGTCTTTGGGTCGCGCTTGGCAAACGAGAGGCCGATGGCCGAGGCGTCGAGCACCGGCACGTCGAGACGCCCGCGCCTGAGCGAGGCGAGGCCGGCGCGCAGGAACCCGAGGTAGTGAAGCCCGGCCCATACCGCGCGCAGCGCGGGAGGGAGGAGCCAGCGGCGGATCAGGTGGTTGCCCACGAGGCGGACGATGCTGCGCGCAACGGGCGCGCCCACGGGCACGAGCGCCGCAGGCGTCTGGACGCTCGTCTTTTCGAGCTGGGGGAGTGCGAGCGCATCCAGTCGATCAAACAGGGCCGTCCTTGCGGGAGCGTCGCGATACCAGACGGCAACCGAGCGGATGCGAGGATAGGCGCGCACGCGCTCGACGCCCGCCCAAGAGGAGAGCGTCGTCTCGAGAGCGACGACGTCGGATGCGACAAGACGCTCGATGAGCGTCAGGCGCACTCGCCCCGGCACCTCATGTTCGATGGCGTATCGCACGGTCGCGCCTACGCCTCAGCGGGAGCGGGCTCGACGGGCTCGGCTGCGTCGGTTGCTTTGGACGTTTCCTGGTCCTCGTCATCCTCGGTGTCGTAGACGGTCTCGTTAAGGTACGTGGCCTCGGCGACGATGTCATCCATCTCGGCGCGGGTGCGCTCGATGGCATCCTCGCAGGTGCGCTTGGCGCGCAGGCCCGCCGCGACGGCCTCGACGTAGAGGCGCTTGGCCGCGTCGCTCGTGAGCACCTTGCCGCCGACCGACCCGATCAACACCCCCGCGCCCAAAAGCAGGCCGTGCGTTCCCTTGAGAAAACCTAGAGCACTCATGTCGAACTCCCTCCGTCGCGCACAAAAGTACGCCTTGGTGAACAGTTTCAAGTCAACTGTAGCTTACATTTGAGGAATGGTCGGCGTGATTTCCGCAAGGGGTCAAATGGGGACTGTCCCGTATGCGCAAAAGGGACATCCCTTTTGCGCGTTACCCAGCGAGCTTGCAGACGAGCATCGCGGCGAACATGATCGTGAAGACGAGGTTGCTCCACCCGCCGAAGAGTACGCAGCGTGCCGGCTGCGGCACGTGCATCCACACGAGGCCGAGAAGCGACGTGACCAGCGGCGTGAGGACCACAAGCCAGGCGGGGAAGACGGTCTGTCCGAGCACGACGGCCGCGGCGAGCACAACGAAGCCCAGGTACATGGGCACGGTGGCAAACCGCATGACAAACATGATGTTGCCCGCGACCTCGTCGTAGAGCTCTTCTCGCCCCGCCTTGGCGATGACGGAGAGGTAGACGTACTGAGCGTGGTAGGCGCCGCCGCAGACGAGGGCAAAGGCGAGCAGCGCCGCGGCCAGCCAGACGAGCCAGGAGAGGTCGCCGCGCGCGACGAGCGCAAGCCCCGCGAACCCGAGCACGTACAGGAACGCGGCGACGGGCCCCAGCGCGCCCCCGACACGCACGCGGCCTGCCGGCACGTCTCGCATGATGCGCATGTACGGCCTGAGCGTGCCGTCCATGTCGTAGGCGCCGGTCGTGAAGTAGAGCAGCATGTCCCCGGCAAACATGAGGATCGACCCCAGGAGCCCCAGGGCGAGAAGAACGAGCGTCGCTGGCATGGCGCCTCCCATCCATCGCGGGCGTCAGATGGCCCCGGAGCCAGCCCGGCCCCCGGGGCCTCAGGGCAAGCCTTACGCCTCGACGAGGCTCTTTGCGGCAGCCTCGAGCGCGGCTACGGCGTCGTCGTCGGGGGCCTCGTTGGCGATGACGGTGCAGACCACGTTCACGCCTGCCCCCTCGGCGTCCGCCTGCCAGGTTTCCATCCACTCGCCGGTGCCCCAGCCGTAGCTGCCGAACAGCGCCACGGGCTTGTCGCCCAGCGCGCCCACGCACGCCTCCCAGACCGGCTCGAACTCGTCAGACTCCAGCTCCTCGGCGCCCATGGCGGGGCAGCCAAAGGCGAATGCGTCATAGTTGGGTACGTCATCTGCCGAGAAGTCAGCGACGGGCACGACGCGGGCCTCGGCCCCCGCCGCGACGACGCCCGACTCGAGCGCGCGGGCCATCTCCTCGGTGTTGCCCGTTCCCGTCCAGTACACGATCGCGACGCTCTTGCTCATGGGTTCTCCCTTCTTCGTGCGGACCCTGCCGCCCCTTTATGCCGTTCCCATCCGGAGAAGCCCTCGTAGGGGCGTTCCCTCGGAGTAGAGCCTCTTGATCCTGAGCTCCTCGCGTTCGAGCTCTTTGAAGCGCCGCAGCGCCTCGTCCACGTTCCCGTAGACCTTCCAGCGCCCGCACGCACGCGCGCCGCGCCCGCCGTCGGTCATGAAACCGCTCACGTCCTCGACGGGATAACCAAGGGCGAGTCCGACCTCGTGTGGGAACAGGCATCTACCGCTGTAGTAGGCGCGCAGGCGCCGCCCGAGCTCCCTCATAAAGGCATGCTCGCGGGCGGGGAGGAGGTTTCTTGCCAGGAACTCTTGGACCGCCGTCCCCGAGAGAAGGTCCCGGACGCAGCGGGGACGCCAGACGAGCAGCATCGCCCGTTCTTCGCGCCATCCGAGAAAGTCGATGCGCACGCCAAGCTTGCGTGAGATGTGGGCGTAGCACGCGATCAGGCGCCTCGCATGCAAGCGTCGCATCCACGACGGGGCGGTGGCGGGGTCTTCGATCTGCGTCCGGAAGCCAAAGACCGCCGCGGGCTTGCTTCCCGAAAGCACGAGTCCTGCCTGACAGACGAGGCAGCGCACGAACCTCGCCTCGAGGCGCTCCCGCGTGGAGGAGCAATCTGCGTCGTCGGCGAGGCAGACATCCATGCCCTGTCCCATCGGCCCTCCAGTAGTTAGAGACGTCTAACTTATGGAGCCTAGAGTATACACTGTCTAACTCTTTGTCCAGAGTTGATCGACGCGATCTTTGGTGGGCAAGAATGTGCCCCGTGAACGCTCCGAATGAAATTTCGTGTATTCGAAATACATAATATGAGAGAATTCTGTGTACTATATACGCACAAACTGAAGCAAATGAAAGAGGAATCGTTGAGACGAGCTATTGAGCAGAAAATTGAGCTATGGGCTCAGCGGCCGGAGCGTCCCCTTCTCCTACGTGGCGCGCGTCGCGTCGGCAAGACCTATGTGGTCGAGGCGGTTGGAAAGCGTGTTGCCGGGGGCCAGTTCGTGAAGCTCGACTTCCAGACTGACCTCGACCTTGTCGCCCCGCTCTTCAACGGTCCGACTGACGACGTCGATGCCATCATGCGTCGCGTCGCGGAGTACAAGCGCGTGCCGCTTGACCGCGAGCGCTCGTTCGTCCTCTTCGATGAGGTGCAGCTCTGCGAGCGGGCGCTCAACTCTCTGCGCTTCTTCTCGGGCTCCGGATGGCGCGTCGCGGCGACGGGAAGCCAGCTTGGCGTCGCCACGCGCAGGCGTCGGCTGCCGTTTCCCAGTGGCGTACAGCAAGAGACGCTGCACCCCCTGAGCTTCGAGGAGTTTCTCTGGGCCATGGGGGAGGAGGCGATGCCTGGCGACATTCGACGGCATGCGGAGACGCTCGAGCCGTATCCTGCGCATCGTCGTGCGCTCGAGCTCTTCCGTCGCTACCTCGTCATCGGTGGTCTGCCGGCGGCGGTCGCCGCCTATGCTGACGGGCGTGACATCGACGCCGCGCGCGTGCAGCAGCGGGAGGTGGACGACATCTATACCGCTGACATGACCGACCCCGATAGCGGCATCAGCGCCGTTGCTGCCCGCAAGGTCTGGAGGAGCATTCCGGCACAGCTCCTGCGAGCCTCGACGAAGAAGTTCAAGTACGCCGAGGTAGAGCGCGGTGGCAGGCGGACAAAGCTCATGGAGCCCATCGACTGGCTTGCGAGCGCGGGCATGGTCTCGGTGAACGAGCTGACCACGTGCACGGAGGCCCCCCTCGTTCCGTACGACGAGGACGAGGGCAGCTTCTTCAAGGTGTATCTGGCGGACACGGGGCTCATGTTCTATAAGCTCGCCGTCAACCCGCGTCTGTGGCTCGAGGCGGAGTCCTCCTCCAATCTGCCGGTCTCCGCGGATTTCCGCGGGGCCTTGGCAGAGAATGCGGTCATGCAGGCGCTCGCGGCCAACGACCTTCAGACGTTCTACTGGGCCCCGCCGTCCTCATGGGGCGGAACGGGTGAGCTGGACTTCCTGCTGCAGGACGACGAGATGCGGGTCATCCCCGTTGAGGTGAAGTCCGCCCGGAGCGTGCGCGCGCGTACGCTGGCGACGTTCATGGACCACGCCCACTCCCCGTATGCCGTGATTCTCTCCGAACGCGACTTTGGCCGGAGCGTGGACGACGATGGACGAGAGATTCGCGAACTTCCCCACTATGCGGCGTTTTGCCTGGGCGAGCGCTGCCGGAAGGCGCCGCTCTAGCGGAGACGAGCAGGGCCGCCCGCCCTGCCTGAGCAGCCCCCCACGCGCGCTCGATCGCCTTTTTCTCCCCACCCGTGCTAAAGCGTTTTCCGCCTTATTTGTCGTGGCGGGCCGGGCGTCGCGGGGATTGTCGGCTGGCCCAGAGCGCCGCCTCAGAGCGGGAGGGCGACCACCGCGGCGGCCGACGCGACGGACACGGCGAGCCCGATCGCCTCCCCCGCCAGGAAGCCCAGCCAGTGGGGGCGGACGTCGAGGTAGGCGTCCTCGAGATCCTCGGTCCCGGGGATCCTCACGCCGCGCCCCCAGCAGAACCAGAGGGTGTCGAGCACGAGGGCGTCCCAGAGGTTGACGACGGACCACAGCGAGAAGCACCAGCCGAGCGCGCCGGCGAAGTCCCGCGCGCCGGACGCCAGCGCCACGGCGGCCAGCAGGGCCACGAGCGCGAGCGCGACGGAGAGCTTCCTGGCGGCGGTGCGCCTGAGCTCGGGGATCCTGCCGGCATACTCGGGGAGCGCCCTCAGGCGCTCGCGGACCGCGGGCGGGAAGTCCTGGTACCAGAACATGGGGTCGCGCCTGAGCGACGCCCATACGGCGGCGGAGAACAGCAGGCAGGCCGCCGCGGCCTCAGCGGCGAAGAGGGCGGGCGACATCGCTCACCCCCTCCCGAACAGGTAGTCGAGGAGCTGCTCGCGCATGAGGGCGAGGTTCTCCGCGAGGGCGTCCGCGTGCAGGCGCGCCCGGTTCTCCCAGGCGAGCGCCATCACCTTCATCATGTTCGCCGCGACGTGGGGGTCGACGCCCTCGCGCATCCCCCTCAGGCGCGAGGCGATCGCCGCGAAGACCGCCTCGTCGGTCGCGGGGTCGAGCACGGACCTCCCGGGCAGCTTCCCGGCGAGCCACGCCATGTCCTCCGGGGAGACCTCGCCGAGGACGCTCTCGCCGCCGTCGAAGGAGAAGCGCCCGAGGAGCGCGGCGACCTCGCCTCGGCCGAGCCCGCCCCGCTCGCGGGCGAGGCCGTCGATGGCCCGCCACATTGCGGCCTTGCCGTGCGTTATGCAGGCGAGCGCGAACGCCTCCTTGGTCGGGTAGAGGCGGTAGAGCGTCCGCTTGCCGACGCCGACCCGACGCACCGCCTCCTCGACGGTCATCTTCCGCACGCCCTTCTCCCGGATGAGGGCGAGCCCGGCCTCGAGGAGGGCCTCCTCGGTCGGGTCGAGCGGCTGCGGCGGTATGGCTGCGGGCATGGCGTCTCCGTCCAACGTGGTCCTACGGGTTGGACGCTAACAGGTCGTGGAGTCCTGTCAAGGGGGAGAGTTCCTTCGTCGCGAAGCACATCGCCTTCATCGCCGGCGTGCGCATCCTCTGTTCTTCACTTGAGGCTCGACGAAAAATGGAGCCGCAGCGCTCGAGGGTGGTCATGGCATGAACCCCGCAGCAGAATGCCGCGACGAAGCCGCTCCGTTCGAGCGCGGTGCCATCCTGCGGGATCCAGGCCAAACGCCGTCTTCTTGACGGATACCGTGTCGTATTTGAAGCGAGGGGATCGTCAACGCGCCATCGGGCGCGCTCCGCCGACGTCCTCGCTCTTCACGGCCGACGAGCGAGAGTGTTTCGATACTCGCTTGGAAGCATGCCGGTTTCGCGCTGAAAGATTGTCGAGTATCCCGGGGTCAAAAATGATTCGGCTCGGTGACCATGCCGCCGGCAAGCCGCCGCGCGTCAGCGTTCCTAGAACTCCCCCTTGACTTCGTGAACGCCCTCCCTCTCGCCGAATCGACGCCGCCTCCACTCGCTCGGTGCGGTTCCGTATTCCCTCTTGAACGCGGAGGAGAACTTGCTCGGGTTCGCGTAGCCGACGCGCACGGCGGCTTCGGCGACGCGCGCTCCGCTGGCAAGCAGGGCGGCGGCGACCTCCATGCGCCGCTTGCGGAGGTACCCCGCGACAGTGCTCCCGTATGCCCGCGAGAAGTACTGGTTGAGTGTCGCCGCGCTCACACCGAACGCCGACGCTAGCACGCGGGCGTCGTGGGCGCAGTCGAGAGAGCCCTCGAGCTCGTCGTGCACGGCGGCAACGATGCGCATCTGGGCGCGTGTGAGGATGAAGCGGGGTCTGGCGCAGGAGAGGTCGCGACGTTGGAGGCCAAGCAGCAAGCCGAGAACCTCGTAGGTGGCCAGAGCCCTGTCGGGTGCTTCGACGAGGGCGGCGATGCGTCTCATATGCCCGTTGAGCTCGCCGTCGCCGCTGAGCACGGCGGCGCTGCCCGCCTGTCGCGCGATGGCCTCGACGGCATCCTCGTCATCGAGCAGCGAGAAGAGCGGCGATCGAGCGATACGCGTGTTCACGAACACCTCGACGCCCCGGTAGCGTCCCGAGGGGTACCGGAACTCGGCGGGGCGCTCCTGCGAGCAGCTGATGCACACCTCGCCGGCCGAGACCGTCGCCAGACCCCCGCTCGGGACGTCGACCTCGCAGCGGCCCTCGTGGCACAGGTTTATCGTCAGCCATTTGCCCCGCGAGAACGCGGGGAGGGGGACGGACGGGGCCTCTGGGACGTTGGGGCACCGCTCGCACGCGAAGTCGACGTTGGCGACGAACAGGTCGCGCGACAGGGGTCGGCCTCGCATGCACCCGCTCCCGACCGGGTGCGACAGCACCAGCTCGTAGACGCCGTCGGCGTCTTGGACGAGCTCGACGCCGGAGGCGACGCGCAGGCGCGTCCCCCGGTTGCTCTCCGTATCGGTGAAGGGTGCGTTTCCCATAGGCTATCTCCCGTTCGCGCAGTCCAGCCCCATTCGTCTCAAAAGTTTATTTTATCTAACTTGATGAGATTTGGAGCTGAACCTACATCGCGGAGCTGAGGGGGCATACGTTTCAGGCTTACTTTGGTGGCCGCGGGCGTCATGCCCGTTTAAGGAAAGGAGCGATTCCATGAGACTATGCGATGTGGCGACGGGGCTTTCTGTCCGTATCGCATCCGTATCCGGCGACGACCGGTTCGTCTCGCGCGTCACGGCCATCGGGCTGACGGAGGGATGCGCCGTCGAGGTCCTGCAAAACGTCAAGAACCGGCCCGTGCTCGTGCACGTGCGCGACAGCGACGTGGCGCTCGATCGCGGCGACTGCATGCGCATCGAGGTGGAGGTGGTCGCATGAGCTGCGAGAGATGTGTGGCTTCCTGTCCCGCGGCGGGAGGCGCGAAGGCGCCCGCCGCCCGCAAGGCGGCGGGCGGCGTCACGGTCGCGCTGCTCGGCCAGCCCAACTCGGGCAAGTCGACGCTCTTCAACGGGCTCACGGGAGCGCGTCAGCACGTGGGCAACTGGCCCGGCAAGACCGTGGAGCGGAAGGAGGGGACGTTCGAGCGCGGCGGCACGGCGTTCCAGGTCGTCGACCTCCCCGGCTCGTACGGGCTCGCGGCCAACTCGCCCGAAGAGGAGGTGACGCGCGACTACCTCGCATCGGGCGCTGCCGACATCGTGCTCGTGATGGCCGACGCGTCGCAGCTCGAGCGCAGCCTCTACATGCTCGCCGACTTCGTTGCGGCGTGCCCGGAGCAGCCGTGCCTGCTCGCTCTCAACCTCATGGACGTCGCCGAGAACCAGGGCAAGCGGATCGACGCCGTCCTTATCGCGCGGCGGCTGGGCGTTCCTGTGGTGCCGCTCGTCGCCTCGCGCCCCGAGGGGTACGGCGCGCTGCTTGACGCGCTTGCACGCACGGTGCGCGAGCGGCCCGTCGTGGATGGCGCGCGCCTGCGCGAGGGGATCGCTGCCGCCCCCGACACGATCCAGGGCACGGCCGCGGCGAAGTTCGCCTGGATCGAGGGGCTGCTCGACGGAGCGGTGGAGGCGCCCGCGCGCCCGCACGCGCTTTCGCGCTTCGATCGCGTGGTCACGGGCTCGCGCTGGTCGAAGCCCATCACCATCGGCATGATCTTGCTCGGGTTCATCCTGGCGTTCGTACCGGCCATCCCCATCATGATGCTCGGCGGCGCTATCTCGTCGCTCGGGCAGGTCGTGGCGGGCGCGCTCGCGCAGGCGGGCGCCCCCGATGTTCTGGGCAGCTTCCTCGCGGGCGTGGTGTTCAACAGTTTGTGCTTCGGCACCATGATGGTGGGCTACGTCTTCGGTATCAACCTTGTGTTCGGCCTCTACGAGGAGGCGGGCTACATGGCGCGCATCTCCTACGTGTTCGACCACACCATGGCGCGCTTCGGGTTGCAGGGCAAGTCGCTCATGCCCTTCCTCATGTGCCTCGGCTGCACGATGGGCGGCGTGTCGGGTTCGCGCGTCATCGACTCGTGGGGCCAGCGCATGCTCACGGTGATGATGGCCTGGGCCATCCCGTGCGGCTCGACCTGGGGCGTGGTTCCGGTGCTCGCCGTGGCGTTCTTCGGCGTGGCCGGCGCGCCGCTCGTGATCGTGGGCATCTTCGCCGTGACGATTCTCATCATGTGGCTCGTGGGTAGGGTGTTCGGCCCGCGCTTGGTGGCGGAGGGCGAGCGTGCGGGCATGGTCATGGAGCTTCCGCCGTACCATCGGCCGCATCTGGGCAACGTCGCGCGCGGCGCCCTGCTCAAGAGTCGACAGATGTTCGTGCGAGCCATCCGGGTCGTCGCCCTCTTCGCCTTCGCGATTTGGGCGCTCACCTACACCGCGACCGGCAGCGTCGAGGGGTCGGTGCTCTACGCGCTCGGTACCGCCATCGAGCCGGTCACGCGCTTCTTCGGCATGGGTTGGCAGACGTTCACCGCGTGGTTGTGCGCCCTCGTGCTCAAGGAGTCCGCACTCGGGGTGCTCTCGGGGCTCTTCACGGGTGCCGCGACGCCCAACGCCGTACTCGTGGGCGTCATGACCGGCGGCGCCGCCGCGGCGTCGAACATCGGCGAGGTCATGGCCCAGGCCATCTCCGCGCCCGAGGCGCTGGCGTTCATCTTCGCGTTCACGTTCAACATGCCGTGCGCGGCGAGCGTGTCGGCCACCTGGGGCGAGGTGCACTCCACGAAGTGGACCGTCATCACGGCGCTCTTCTACATCTGCTGCTCGCTGCTGTTGGGGTGCGTCGTTTATCACGTGAGCTCGCTGTTCTTGTAGCGGGTTGTGCCTGAGGGGAAGGGCTGGTGCGATAGGGCGAGCAAAGTGTGGCGCGCCGCGGCATCCGAGGGGTTCCGATTACCGGATGTGCCTGCGGTCGCCTGCTTGAAGAGGCTTTTGAACCTGGTAACTCCCATGCCGGCGACCGATGCCACCTCCTCCTGGCTCGCGCCATCGCGCCAACGTGAGTTCGCGAGCTCCATGGCGGCGAGGATCCCGACCCGCGCCCGGCGGTCCTCGGGCAGGGCCGCGACCGCGGTGCCGACGAGGGAGCCGAGCAGCATCCTCGCCGCCCCCTCGTAGACGAGCCCCGCCTCCGGGGCCGCAGGGTTCGTACGCGCGATCTCGTTGAGCGCCCCGTCGTGGTGCTCGACGACGGCCGCGTGGCCGAACGGGGCACCCACACCGAACTCATGGAGGCGGGCGGCCTCTACGCCCGCCTCGTCCGCATCCAGGCCGAGAGCCTCGGCTGGAGCATCTCTCGGCGCGCAACGGGCGCATAGCGCACGGTCTTCGTGGGGAGACGTGGGCCGGGGCGCACCGCCCTGGCCCACATAGCCCCTGGCCAGCGCCCCGGCTAGGGGATGGTATCGCCGACATGCTCCCGAGGCGTTTTCCACGCGTTCCGGCTCTGCCCGGTTAGGCCAATTCACTCAAAAAGCGGTGCCGGCAGGCTTCCCCTGGGCGGCCCTTTTTGTCCGTAAAGGCAAGAGGGGCCGTCTTTTTGTGTCCCGTGCCTCTCTTCAAAGAAAGAGGGGCAGGATGGAGCACTCCCACGATTCCGTCCGACGTGGCGCACGCGGCGCCTCCGTCACCGTGGCCTTCCCCGGCGGAGCGAGAGTCTCCGTCGAGGTGACGGATGAGGTCGCCAGCGCCCTCAGGGACATGCAGCGCGAAATATGGCGGATCGAGCGCAGGGAGGCCCGACACACGCTCAGCCTCGACGCGATGGGCACATTCGTCGCGTCTACCGGTCCGGAGTCCGAGCCGGGATTTGATTTCCTGAGCAAGTGCAGGACAGGCGAACTCGTTGCGGCCCTGGTTCAGCTTCCCGCCGTGCAGCTCCGCCGCCTCCTCATGCACGCGGTCGCACAGCTCCCCGTCAAGGAGATCGCCCGTCGCGAGGGGTGCTCCGAGCGCGCCGTCAAGTACAGCCTCGCGAAGGCGAGGAAGAGAATGAGGGAACTTCTTGCCTGTAGAGTGGGAATAGGAAATCTGGCAGTTATGGGGGCATAAATCGTCACTTTTGACAAAAATGTCCCGACAAACGCGATATTTGCTATGCCGGTCCCAGTCGAGAGGCTGGGGCTGGCATGCGTTTGTTTGGGCGGCGGGACTAGCTCGAGTGGGTTTGCTCCCTCGGCTACTATGGCGTCGCGATCGATGCATCCGCCGGTATTTGCCGGTGCGGCACGTCATGCCTCATGCAGGCAATCATGGGACTCGATGCTGGGGCGCCGCGGGGCGAGGCGCTTCCTCGGGCGCTCCTTCGGTCCCGTCCCTGCGGCAGAAGGCCGAGCTGGGCAGATGATAAAATGAATCCGTCTGATCACCGCTGGCGAGTGTCGGCACCTCACGTTTTGGAGGGGGCGCATGGACCACGATTTCTACGAGTGGGCGTCCGATGCTCCGCTGCGTGCGCCCGACGGGTTTTCAGAGACGGCGACTGCGGCGGGGGTTGCCGCCTCGGCTGCGGAGCGTAACGAGATGCTGGCTTATGCGCTCCAGACCTTCAGCCGCGGCCACGCGCAGCTGCTCGGGCGTATTCTCTCTGGATACGAAAAAGCGAAGAAGCTGCAAATCCGCGGGATGATCGGCTATGCGGCGGCTGCAGTGCTGGCCCTGGTAATCCTTCTGGCACTTCCGCTCTCCATGGATATGGAGCTCAGGGTTCTTGTGTGGCTCTCGTTTGCCGGGCTGCTCTTCATCCCGTTCATTCCCCTGTGGATTCTGCTCTGCAATCACATTCTCGCGCCCGATTGGAATACCTATGCGACGTGGTACCGCCGTCGGGACCGTAAGGGGCTCGGTTTCGAGGATCTCTATCGCGCCATGGGCATGACGCGCCCGTAAAGGCAGGGAGAAAAGAAGCTGCGCCGGCACTCATCCGCTACGAAAGCGAGAACGCTGAAGACAGCTCCCGCTTTCCGGTCGCAGCAATATCCACCTGATGTTCTCTGGCAATGGAGTATTTCGGCCCTGTTTTCTCCAAGTAACGCGAAAACAGGGCCGTGCTCATCTAAGAGGCGAGGGAAATCGGAGGCGTCGGTCGGCGCGCGGCAAGTTCTCGCTGCGCGCCGTGCCCGTTCCTATTTAGTCGCCTCGAACTCCTTCAGCACCTTCTCGATGTCCGTTCCCTTGACCTTCTTGAGCGCCTCCTTGAGCGCGAACCGTTCGACCAAACCGAGCTTCATATCGGTGATCGGCTTGCCATCGCGCAGTTTCACACTTGCCATGAGCAGGTCGCGCACGTCAAAGACGCTTCCCCATACCTCGGGCACGCCGCGGTCAACATCGCAGAGCGTGTAGACGGCCTCCATGCCCGTGCGCATGGAGTACTCCGTGGTGAAGATGGTGTCGCGAGGTGTCTCGGCAAACTGGCCGATGAAGGCGAAGTTGACCGCACCGTCGGGCACCACGTCGGGGCGGTCGCCTGCGGCGCGCGGCATGAAGAACGCCGTGATGTAGGGCATCATGACGGGCACCGTGTTGGCATGGTTCGCGGCGAGCTCGGCGATGCGCGCCTCCGGAACGCCCATGTGATAGAGCCACTCCTGGCAGATCTCCTCGCCGGTGCAGTCGCACATGGGCTTTTTCACGTAGTTGCCGGGCTCGTTGGGGAAGAGGCCGTACACCCACACGCACAGCTCGTTCTTGGGCTGGTCGCGGAATTGCTGCTGGCGGTTGAGCGTCCAACTCAGGAGCCAGTTGGAGTCGGTGCAGGTCACGATGCCGCCGGTGACCACGTGGCCGGTGAAGGGGTCGCGCTTGCAGATCGCCTGGATGTAGGGCGGGATCTCGCCGTCGAGGGTCGTCACCGTAGCGCTCATCCACTTGGTCTTCTCGGGGTCGCCGCAGAAGGTGTCGGGACGGCCGAAGCTGGGGTCCTGTTCCGCGATGCGGCGCCACATATCCCAGCCGCCGCCAGGGGCAAGCTCAGGCTTCCATGCAGCGGGTTTGTCCTGCGCGCCCATGGTGGAGTTTTCGACGCAGCCGCCGTTGGTGATGAAGACGAGGTCGTTTTCGGTGAGGTCGATGACCGTGGTCGCGCCGGGTTCGGCTTCGCCGCTCACGGCGGTCTGGCTCAGCACGATGCGCGTCGCCACCTTCTTCGCGGGCGAGCTGTAGGGGTTGCGCGGGAAGGCCTCCTGCTGGATGCGCTGGATGGTGTCCTGGCCGGTGCCGGTGTGCTGGCGCACCGGGCCCGCGCCGCCTCCGATGGAGAACCTGATGTCCTCGACCTTCGTGTTGAAGTGGAACTGCACGCCCGCTGCCTTGAGGTATTCGACGAGGGGCAAGATCATCGACTCGTACTGGTTGTACCTGGTGAAGCGCAGGGCCGAGAAGTCCGGCAGCCCGGCGATATGGTGGATGTAGCGTTTGATATAGAGCTTCATCTCGAGTGCGGAGTGCCAGTTCTCGAACGCGAACATGGTGCGCCAGTACATCCAGAAGTTGGAGGAGAGCACCTCGTCGTCAAAGAAGTCGGTGATGGGACGGTCGTAGAGCTTCTCGTCGGGTGTGAAGAAGAGCTCCATGATCTCCATAGCCGCCTTGTCCGAGAGGCCGAACTTCCCGGCGCATCCCGCGTCTTGCCCGCGGTTCTTCGTTGCGCGGCAGAGCGAGTAGTTGGGGTCTTCCTTGTTGAGCCAGTAATACTCGTCCAAAACGGAAACGCCGGGGGTCTCGATGGAGGGGATGGAGCGGAAGAGGTCCCACATCACCTCGAAGTGGTTGTCCATCTCGCGCCCTCCGCGCATGACGTAGCCGAGGCCGGGAATGTCGAGACCGTCGCATGCGCCGCCGGGCACGCTGTCTTTCTCGAAGATGTGGACGTTCTTACCTGGCATCTGGGCGTCGCGAACGAGGTAGCACGCCGCGGAGAGCGCCGCGAGGCCCGTGCCCACGATGTAGGCGCTCTTGTGCTCGATGCCCGCGGGTTTCTTGGGACGAGCAAATGCTTCGTAGTTGCCGCTTGAATAGTACATGACAGCACCTTTCTAACGTGCGCATCGGGCGTGTCCCGTGCGTCTCGTTCCATGGTGGAGCTGCGATGGGCGGCGCACCATAGACAGTGCCGTGCCTCTGTACGGTTTCTTATCAATACGGCCGGATTGTACAGATGGGCGAGAAAGGCGGGCGAGGTGCCCGTACCGCGTTCCTACGGAGCGGCAGATCCTTCCGGAACGCTCCCCTCGCTTCCGGCGATGTAGCCGCCGGGAATCTCGAGCCGGTCAAGCGCGGTTTCGATGGCGCCGTCTGCGATGGTAGCCACGCGCTGCACCAGCTGCTGCGGGTCGTCGCGCATGTCTCGGGCGATCCAGTCCAGAACCGTCCCGATGAGCGCATGGGCGAAGAAGCGCGCGATGAAGTCCCTGTCCTGCTCGCGCACATGCCTTCGTGCTGCGTGCTCGTCGACCACGCTTTTCACCAGGTCGCTCACCACAGGGACGAGAAACCGTTCAACCTGTTCACGGCTCATGTCGTGATAAATGCTCGCGATGAAGGGCTTGTTCTCGCGCAGGGCGAGAAACGTGTCAAGAAGGCCGGTCTGCCAGGTGTCGGCGGTCTTGTTGCCGGCGATGGCTCGTGCGGCGTCCTCTTCGCACGCCCATTCGACCAGGTCGTAGATGTCCTGGAAGTGATAGTAGAACGTCATGCGACTGATGCCGCAGTCGTTGGTGATGTCTGCGATGGTGATTTTGTTCAGGGGCTTCGTAAGCAAAAGGCGCTTGAGCGACTCCTCGAGCGCGCGTTTAGTGAGCTGACTTGGCATGGGCCCTCCCGATGGTCGTTTCTCTCCGTATACCCGTGCGCGCGAGGGGGATTTGCGGACAACGGTGGTGGCACAAACAGAGCTGGCCATATCGGATGGCGGACACGCTGGTTTGGGCAGGAATCCTGGAGCCTAGAAAAGGCTCGTTTGAAATTGCTCCCCACATACTGCTTGGGAGAAAAATGGGAATACGGCGTCGGCGTAAAGTTTCTGTTGGTTTGATGCGGGCGCGGAGCGTCCCTCTTCGGATGCAGGTGTCTGCCGCGCGTAGACCGACCGCGCACTCAACTTCGCTTACGTCTCAAGTTTCACGAGTCTGCGCTGGCACACGTCTCGTATGAACGCTGCGGCGTTGCTGCCGAGGAGCGCCCTCCCAAGCTATTTCAGCAGCCAATCAACGAGGCTGCGCTGCTCAATGCCGTTATGGTCCGTCGCGCCGATGCGGTCCAGGGTGAGCAGCGTCTTGGGGTAGGCGTCCCCCAGCAGCTCGAGCGGACGCAGCTCGCGACGCAGCGTCGCCTCGTCCAGTACGGACAGCGCGACCTGATAGTAATGCGGTCTGCCCTCTCGCTCGGCAACGAAGTCGATCTCCAGATCTCCCACACGCCCTACGCGCACCGAGTGATAGCGCCGCAGCAGCTCTAGATACACGACGTTTTCCACGCGATGCCCGAGGTCGCTGCCGTCGCGTCCGAGCAGCAGGTGTCTGAAGCCAAGGTCGCCGAGGTAGTACTTGCCCCCCTGCTGCAGCAGGCGCCGACCCTTGGCGTCATAGGGGTCGGCCTTGAAGATGAGGTAGCATTCCATGAGCGCGTTGAGGTACTCGCTGACGGTGGTCGGGGAGACTTTTGAGCCGTTGGCCGTCAGCGTGTCCGCGACCGTTTTGAGCGAGAAGCGATTTCCAACGTTATCGGCGAGAAAGGCGAGAAGCGCGCGCAAGACCGGAATGCTGATGCGGGGGTGCCGCGTCGCCACGTCTTTGACGAGGACGGTGTTGAGCACACCGTCAAGGTACTCGGACACGTCCTCGGCGGGCAGTAGGGAGGCGTACGGCATGCCCCCCAGCGAGAGATAGCGGTTGAGCAGCTCGGTATCGTCCGCGTCGTCCGTAAAGGCGGCGCGGGCACCACGATACTCCGCGAACGAGAGCGGCAGGAGTCGGAACTCAACATAACGGCCGGTAAGCAGCGTGGCAAGCTCGCTCGAGAGCAGATCGGAGTTCGAGCCGGTGACGTAGACGTCGCAGTCTTCGCGCGTATACAGCGCGTCGACTGCTCGCTCAAAGCCCTTGACGCGCTGGGGCTCGTCGATAAACACGTAGCAGCTCGGGGAGCTGATGCGGGCGACGACGTAATCGTAGAGCTCTTGCGGCGTGGTGGGGGCAGCAAAGTCCAGACGCTCAAGATCAACCGAGACGATTGACCTCTCGTTCACACCGGATTCGACAAGGGCTCGCTGGGCCAGTTTGAGCGCGGTTGACTTACCGCAACGCCTCAGGCCGGTCACCACTTTGATGACGTCACGGTCCTTCCAGCGGAGAAGCCAATCAGTTGCCTGAGGGCGCGGGACGATGACTGGCTGGTTTGTCATGAGCGAGTCCAATCTGTCCAAACAAATGGATAAACCAAGGAAATATCTTAATTTTATCCATTTATCTAGACGGATATCGGTGAATTGGTAAATCTATCCAACAAACTGGATGTATTGAGGAATGGAATCAGCTTTGCGGAGCATCACACATCACCTGCGTGCCGCGGCCGCGGAAGAACTCGTCCCTCATTTGGCCGAAGATCTGCACGGTCGCCTCGTTGGCCGCGCAATCGCCCTTCCTCGACATGCTCCGGATGAACCCGTTCTCAGCGAGCGTCCTGACGTACGCCGCATGCTGGTGCTGTCAGTCCATGTCATCGACCGCATGGGCTGCGTCCCCGCGCGCTACGCCCACGTGGCAGCCGCCTACGAGGCCATGCGCATCGACTGCATGGCCTACGGGGAGTAAGCTGGCCATCTGAAGGCGAGGGGCGGGCCGCCTGCCGGCGATGCTTTATGGCACAGGCTCGGTCTTGGGCTTCATTGCGCTCGTCGCGGTCCCCCTGCTGTTCTGGCTCGCGCTTAGGGCACGCTCGCTGCCGCCCTACCTGAACAAGACCTCGACGAGCACGACGAACGCCGCAATCGCGGCAACGAGGAGGGCGGCGAGCCCCCACGTCTTGGGGTTACCCCAGTTCATGGCCCAGCCGATGCCAAAGCGCCGAGGCACCACGACGGATGAGTCCTCGCGGTTCACGTAGAAGACGCCGAGGCGCCAAAGTTCGTCGTCATCGTAGTCGAGCGCGCTCGACGCCGTCATGCGCCGCAGAAGCCTGGAGCCCGCCTGTCCGTAGACGAGCGAGACGGCGAGGTTGGGCAGGATTGCGCCGATGATGACGACGACGAGTGCCACGAGCGACTGGTCCGCGGTGACGACGCCGGCGAAGGCGAGCGGCATGATCGCGATCGACGCGGTCACCACGATTCCCGTGACCAGCAGCGCCGCGCTCTGGGCGCGGGCGAACGCGCCGTACGCGATGGCGGAGGCGACGGGGTGCTCGGGCGAGGCCGGCCTGCGGCTCCGCAGGATCTGCCAGTGCGACGCGGTGAGGCACAGCGCCATGAACGCCTGGACGGCGAGCGGCATGGCGACGACCTGCCAGCCCTTGGCCATGTAATCGTCGACGATGCCCGCGGCGTCGAAGTGCACGGGCACGGGGTCGGGCATCGCAGGGTAGAGAGCAAGGGAGAGGGCGAGCGTCGCCAGGATCACGGGCACGTAGAGGAGGTCCCAGGCGAGCGGGAGCGGGCGGGGCGCGTTTGCCTCGGCGGCGCCGACGACGGCGGCGAGCCGGGCCGCGCGCGTCTCCCAGCCCTCGGCGCGCTTGATCGCCCGCACGCGGGCGCGGAAGACGAGCATGAGCGCGAAGCCCGCCGCGACCGGTATGCATACCACCGCCGCCATCGCGAGCGGGAGCGTGGAGGAAAGCGCCAAGGTGGCGACGGCGGACGCGGCCGAGATCGCGAGGACGCAGGCGAGAAAGACCCGGCGCATGCGGCGGATGCGGGGGTCTCCCTGTGCCGCCTCGGGCACGCTTACCGCAAAGGCCTCGCGCTCGCGGGTGAGCCAGGGCGTGGCGGCGATGAGGCAGCCGGAGAGGAAGGTGATGAGCGCCATCGACGCGTTGGTGGCGAGTGCTATGAGGTCAGGCGACATGTGCGCTCCCTAGTCCAGGTTCTGTGCGGCGCGTTTGGCGGCCGCGAGAAATGCGTGCCGGGTGCCGCCGGACGCCTTGAACTCGGTGGCGAGCTTGGCAAGGGCCGCTTCGAGCGCGGCCTCGCCCATGCCGGCGGCGGGGTCGGCCGGTGTGTCTGCAACGTAGGCGCCGCGCCGGCCGAGCATGATAACGTAGCCCTCGTCACGCAGCGTCGCATAGGCCTTGTTGACGGTGTGCAGGTTGATGCCCAGGTCCTCGGCGAGCGAGCGCACGGAGGGCAGGGCGTCGCCGGGCCGCAGCTCGCCTGAGGCGATGCCTGCGATGACGGCGTCGCGCAGCTGCAGGTAGAGCGGGGCGTCCGATAGCTTGTCGACGGTGATGACCATGGCGTGCCCGTTTCCGAAAATTGTTCTATATGAACTATAGCAAATGGAGCAGATGAGTGGTAGCATGCCGTCAACTGTTATAGCTGAGCTATAGCAGAACTAACAACTGGAGGCGTCAGGAGGAACCATGGAAACGCCCGTCCTCGATGTGAGCCGCTACCGGAAGGAGTACCGGGGCAAGGTCGCCGTGAGCGACCTCTCGCTCGCGGTGACGCCCGGCGAGATCTGCGGCTTCATCGGCCACAACGGAGCCGGCAAGACCACGCTCATCCGCTCGGTGGTGGGCGCGCAGCCGCCCACGTCGGGCACGGTCCGCGTCTGCGGCCGCGACGTGTGGCGCGAGCCCGTGGCGGCCAAGCGCCTCATGGCCTACGTGCCGGACAACCCGGACGTCTACGACTTCCTCACCGGCATGCAGTACCTGGACCTGATCGCGGACGTGTTCGGCGTGGACGCGGCGAGGCGTAGCCAACGTGTGAACGAACTCGCGGGGCGCCTGGAGCTCGCGGACGCCCTCGGCGACCCCGTCTCCGCCTACTCCCACGGCATGCGCCAGAAGCTCGTGCTCACAGG
This sequence comes from Olsenella sp. An293, assembly GCF_002159495.1. Lineage (GTDB taxonomy): Bacteria > Actinomycetota > Coriobacteriia > Coriobacteriales > Atopobiaceae > Thermophilibacter. The sequence continues at coordinate 40,577 of NZ_NFIT01000012.1, read as the reverse complement.
CGCGCTCCTGCACGACCCGGCGCTTTTGGTGCTGGACGAGCCCTTCGTGGGCCTCGACCCCTCGGCCTCCCACGAGCTCAAGGCCATCCTGCGCGAGCGCGCCGACGCCGGCGGCGCGGTGTTCTTCTCGTCCCACGTGCTCGAGGTCGTGGAGCGGCTCTGCGACACCGTGGCGGTGATCCGCCGCGGCGAGCTCGTGGCCTCCGGCCCCACCGACGAGGTGCGCGGCTCGGCCTCGCTCGAGGACGTGTTCCTCGAGCTCGTGGACGAGAAGGACGCCGCCATCCCGTCGCGCCGCTAAACCTGTTCTCAAGACCAAGGAGGAACAGCCATGAAGTCCGCAAAGACCCACATCGTCGCCAGCACTGCCCTGTGCGCGCTCACCCTCGCCGTGACCCTCGCCGCCCGCGGCATCCTGCCCGAGCAGGTTCCCATGCAGTGGGGCCTCACGGGCGAGGCGAGCTCGTTCTGGCCGCGGGACGCCGTGGTGTTCGGCGTGCCCGCCGCCTGCGTTGCGATCAACCTCCTCGTCTCGGCGAGGCTCGCGGGCAGGGGCGAGGGGCGCGCCGCCATGTACTACATAGCCCCCGCCGTCGCGCTCCTCGCGACCGCCGCCATCGTGTTCCTGGGGACGAGGTGATGGCGATGCCCGCCCTTCGTCCTGGTCGTGCGCTCCGCCCGCTGCTCTCGCTGCAGGCGCGCTCGCTCCTCTACGGCCTCGGCTTCCGGGGCGGGAGGGGCCGCGCGCGGCTGCTCGGCGCCGCGGCGCTCGTCGTCCTGCTCGCCGGCATGGCGGCGGCCTACATGTGGGTGCTCGGGGGTAGCATGGTCGCCGTCGGCGCGGCCGGGGCGATCCCGGCGCTCGCCGCGCTTGCGGGCTCGCTGGCCGCGGTCGCGCTCGTGTTCGTGAAGGCCCCGGGCACGGTCTTCGGATGCCGGGACTACGACCTCGTGGCGGCGCTGCCGGTCCCCGTGCGCACGGTGGTGCTCGCGCGGACGGCACCCCTATACGGGTTCGGCGCCGCGCTCTCCGCGCTGCTGTCGGCGCCGCTCTACGTCGCGTACTTCTCGGCGGTGTCTCCGACCCCGGGAGCGGTCGCGACGGCGGTCGTCGTGTCCGTGCTGGCGCCGCTCGCGCCGGCGGCGGTGGCCACGCTCGTGTCGCTTGCGCTCACGTCGGTCGCGGTGCGGTTCCGGCATGCGGGGGCGGTGCAGCTCGTGCTCTCGGTGCTCGTGGTGACGGGCGTCGTCGTCGGGTCGTTCGCGCTCGGCGGCGCCTCTTCGGGGGCGGATGACGCCGCCGCCCTCGCCGCGATGGGCGACGTCGCGGGCGCGCTCTCCGCGGCCGTGGCCTCTGCCTACCCGCCGGCCGCTTGGGCGGCCTCAGCGGTGGGCGGGGCCTCGGCTGCGGGCTTTGCCGCCTTCGCCGCACTCTCGCTTGCGCTTCCGGCGCTTGTCACGGGGACCCTCGCGGCGTGCTATCCGCACGCGAACGCCGTGGCGACCTCCGGGCCGCGCCGCCGTGCGCATGCGGCTGAGGCATCTCGTTCGGCTGCGAGCCCGCTGCGCGCCCTCGCGGTCAAGGAGCTCCGCCGGATCGGCTCCATGCCCTTCTACGCGATGAACAGCTGCGCGGGGCTCATCCTCATGGTCGTGGCCGCGGGCGCGGTCGCGCTCTTCGGCGTGGATGCGCTCCTCGCCTCGGGAATCATCAACGGAGTGCAGCTCGACGCGCGGGCCGTCGCGGCCCTGCGCGTCCAGGTCGACGCGGCGCTTCCGTGGGTCTTCGGTTTCTGCGGCGCGATGTCGCTCACCGCCGCCCCCGCGGTCTCGCTCGAGGCGCGCGCGAGCTGGCTCATGCTCACGGCGCCGGTGGGCGCCGGGACGGTGCTTGGCTCCAAGCTCCTCGCCAACCTCGTGCTCGGCGGGGCGGCGGTTGCGGTCTCCGCCGTCGCGCTGCTGGCGGGCGGCACCGGCCCGCTCCTGGTGCTCCAGTGCGTCGTCTGCGCGATGGGCATGCTCACGGGCTTCGCGGCGCTCGCGCTCGCCATCGACGCCTCGCGCCCCAACCTCTCCTGGACCACGCCCGCCGAGGTCGTCAAGCGCGGCCTGCCCATGATGGTCGGGGCGCTCGGCGGGGCCCTCGCCTCGCTCGGCCTCGGGTTCCTCTCGGCGACCGCCGTCGGCTCCCTCGGGCCCGCGACGTCGGTCGCGATCAACCTCGCCGCCCCCGCCGCCTGCGCGCTCGTCGGCCTCGCCGCCCTCCGTGCGGTCGCCCGTCGCGGGTTTCCGGGCCCCGGCTGGGGCGAGTGACGCCGGGAGGGGCCGTCACGAGAAGTCCCCACGGCAGCCCCTCCCCGGCACCTCCCGCCGCCGGCACCTACCTCACGAAGAGACCCCCGCTGAGCACCCCGTAGGCCACCACCAGGGCGAAGAGCGCCAGGACAACGCAGCCGACGACGAGGAACGCCCGCCAGGCCCTGAGCGCCGCCTCCTTCCCTCGCTCGACGTCCGAGTAGATCGACGAGATCCGCTTGTCGGACTCGTTGAGGGCGCGCACGTCGCCCACGTCGACGCCCCTCACGAGCTCGTCGAGGCTCATCTCGTAGTAGTCGGACAGCAGGACGAGCCGCTGGAAGTCTGGGTAGGACTGCCCGAGCTCCCACTTCGACACCGTCTGCCTCGAGACGCCGAGCTCGTAGCCGAGCTGCTCCTGCGAGAGCCCCCGCTTCCTTCTGAGGTCGGCGAGCCTGTCGTTGAAGTTCATGGTCGTTCCTTTCGGTCGGTTCTGAGGTATGCACCACCCGGGTGCGAGACCATGGAACCGCGCGGCGGGCACGGGCGCCACCAACGACGGTTGGCAATCCGTCAACCAAGGGCGGCGTCGGGCGAGGTTGCAGCGGCTAGGGCGCGGACACAGGGCGCCCGGTCTCGATGAACGCGATCAGCTCCTCGAGGTCGTCGAAATCGTCGTAGTCGCCCGTGATGCCCTCGCGGTGGTAGACGACCCCCGCGGCCTCGTTCCGCTCGAGGCAGTCCAGGAGGCGCCCCTCGCCGAACCTGCGCGCGAACTCGCCGAAGGCGCGCGCCTTGAGCTGGGCGCCCGCCATGGCGTCGCAGCCGCTCGGGCACTCGTAGCAGTGGGCGAGCCCCCGCCCCGTCGAGCACGACCTCACCTCGCAGGTGGCGGCGTCCGGGCAGGACTCGGACTCGCAGCCGTCGCACTCCGAGCACAGGCAGCAGGCGAGCCCGCACCGCGCGATTCCCAGCTCTCTCCTCATGAGGGCCCCCTTGTTAACGAACGTATGTTCCTGTACCATGATGCTACCACAAGCGAGGACGGAGGCCACGATGGCGTACGACTTCAAGAGGGAGTTCCGCGACCTGTACCAGCCCAAGACGGCTCCGGCGCTCGTCGACGTTCCGGCGATGACCTTCGCCGCCGTCGCCGGCGCGGGGGACCCCAACGAAGAGGGGGGCGCCTACAAGCGCGCCCTCGAGCTCCTGTACGCCTTCTCCTACACGGTCAAGATGTCGAAGATGGGCGACTGGCAGCCCGAGGGCTACTTCGACTACGTGGTGCCGCCGCTCGAGGGCCTGTGGTGGGGCGGGGAGGGCGCGTTCGACGGGACGGGCGTCGCCGACAAGGCGGCCCTCTCGTGGGTGTCGCTCATCCGCCAGCCCGACTTCGTGGCGCCCGGCACCCTCCCCGCGATTCGCGAGATGGCTGCCGAGAAGAAGCCCGACCTGGCGGGAGCCCTCGAGTCGGGCGAGCTCCGCCTCGTGCGGTTCTCGGAGGGGCGCTGCGCGCAGTCCATGCACAGAGGTCCCTACGACGAGGAGGGTGCCACGATCTCGAAGCTCGCCGCCTTCGTCGGCGCGCAGGGCCTTCGCCTCGACATCGGTGAGGTAGGAGGCTCGCGCCCGAGCGACGTCCTCGGCGCGCTCGACTGCGACGGCGGCGTCCCCTCCTTCCGCCTCCACCACGAGATCTACCTGGGCGACCCCAGGCGCACGAAGCCCGAGAACCTCAGGACCGTCATCCGGCACCCGGTCGCTTAGGGACGACCATGGACCTCTCGCGCATAGACGCCCGTCTGCTCTCGCGCCCCGGCGCCACGAAGGCCCTCCACGAGAAGTGGGGCTGGATGGTCTACTGGGTCGGCGGCAGGCAGTTCGCCTGCGAGTTCGTCGCCTCTCCCGACGCCAAGCCGCCCTACGCGGGGCGCCACCTGCTCTCGCTCAAGTGCGACCCCGACCGCATCCTGGAGCTGCGCGCCGAGCACCCGGGCGCGGTGCTGCCCGGCTACTACTCCGACGGGCGCACATGGGTCTCCGTCGACCTGGACGCCAACCTTCCCGAGGGGCTCGTGCTCGACCTCTGCGACATGAGCTACGACCTCGTCTTCGCTAGGCTGCCCAAGCGCGTGCAGCGGGAGGTCGCGGGCGCGTAGCCGCGCAACGATTTGTTTCTCGACGGGCGGCCCGGCCTCCGGGACAATGGGCGGGAAGGACCCGTACGAGAGGAGCCCCGATGATCATGCTCAAGGACGCGCTCGCCCGCCTGCGCCGAGAGCGCGGGCTCACCCAGGAGGAGCTGGCGCGCCGGCTCTACATCACGAGGCAGGCGGTGAGCCGGTGGGAATGCGGGGCGACCGAGCCCGGCATCGACATGCTCAAGCTCATCGCCCGCGAGCTGGACGTGCCCGTGACCGCCCTCCTCGACATGCCCGAGCACTACTGCCAGAGCTGCGGCATGGTGTTCACCGCCCCCGGCCAGCACGGCCACGAGGCCGACGGATCCGAGGCCGAGGACTTCTGCCGATGGTGCTACGAGGGCGGCTACTACACCGATGACGTTACGATGGACGAGATGATCGAGGACTGCGCCCCGCGCATGGCGGAGGCGATGGGCTGGACCGTGGACGAGGCGGCCTCGCTCCTCGGCGCGGTGCTGCCGACGCTTCGCCGCTGGGCATGAGAGCCTTACGCAAGTCCGAATTGCCGATAAGGGCTTTTGACGCCTAAGCAGAGCAGAATCATCCAATAGCCCACACCCCACCACCACCCGCTGCCCGTCGAGGGTCGACCGCAGCCCACCCGCCTCCGCTCCGTCGCGCGCACGGCTCGGAAACCGCCCCGCCCTGCGCGGAGAGCGCCACTCACGGCCATGCCCGTCGCTCCGGCTGTGTATTGCTCCGCGGCTCGGGCCAGCCAGCTCCGCCTGCGTGTTGCTCCCGGCTCAGGTCAGCCGGCTGCGCCGTCTGCCCTTCGCGGCGGTCGCACACTCCGGCTGCGCCGTCTGTCCCTCGCGGCGCTGCGCATACACAGCCTCCGCTCTGGGCATGGCCTGCCGGGAGTTTGACGTGCGCAGGGCGGGTCGGTTCCTCGCGGCGGCGCGCACTCCGCTACGGCAGATGGGCTGCTGCCCTTTCGCCCTCGTTCGCGGGTGGTGGTGGGGTGTGGGGCCGGACGGGCGAGGATTCTCTGCGCTCCTCATTGTTGACCAATGTTCAATCGAGGCGTACAATCCATCCCGAGGAGGTGTCAGCCGTGACCAGAACCGTGATGGACCCCGAGGAGCGCAGGCGCGAGCTGCTGGCCTGCGCCATGAGGCTCTTCGCCGAGGAGGGCTACGACAACGTGTCCGTGCGGGCCGTGGCGCGCGCCGCGGGCGTGGCGCCGGGGCTCGCCTACCACTACTTCGACTCCAAGGAGAAGATGTTCGCCGAGGCCATCGGTGACTACGCCCGCCGCTGCGCCGAGGGCATCTGCGAGTCGCTGGACGACGATGAGCTCTCTTTGGACGAGAGGCTCGAGCGAGCTCTTGATCTCGGCGCGAGCGGTGACTACCCCTACGCCGCATTCTTCCACGCCGAGGGGCACGGCGCGCTGCACGACAGGCTCTCGCTCGCCATGTGCGAGGCGGTGCGGCCGCACCTGCGCGCCGCGCTCGAGGCCGACGCCGCCTCGCGCGGCGCGTCGGCGCCCGACGCCGACGAGCTCGCCGCGATCATGACCTACGGCGCGGTGGGCCTCGCCTCGGGCCCGGGCATGCCGGACGGGGCCGCGGCCGCCGCCCGCCGCTACCTCCGCGCGCTGCTCGCCGAGTTCCGCTCGGGGGCCGCCGCCGACTAGGGATCCCGCCCCGGCTGTCGCCGGGGCTCTTTTCGGCCGATTGTATTGAACAATGCTCAACAGAAAGGACGCGAGATGGAGAATAAGATTGACGAGAAGGACGCCGAGCTGCTGCGCTCACGCTCCCGCGCCGCCTTCGACGCGCAGGCGCCGACCTACGACGAGAGCATGCAAGGCGAGCACGCGCGCCGGCTCTACCCGCACGTGCTCGCGGAGGTGGCGCGCGCCGTGGCCGGGAGGCCCGCCCCGCGCCTGCTCGACCTGGGCTGCGGCACGGGCGCCCTCGCCGAGCTGGTGCTCGAGGGGGTCCCGGGCGCGAGTCTCAGCTGCGTGGATCTGTCGCCGAGGATGGCCGAGGCTGCGAGGGCGCGCCTGGGCGGGCGAGCCGAGGTCCTCCTCTGCGACGCCGAGCGCCTGCCCTTCCGCGACGGCTCGTTCGACGCTGCCTGGTGCAACGACTCCTTCCACCACTACCCGGACCCCGAGCGCGCCGCCTTCCAGGCGTGGCGGGTGCTCGCGCCCGGCGGCGCGCTCGTCGTCGGCGATGCGTGGCAGCCGGCGCCCGCCCGCGCGATCATGAACGCGTGGATGGCGCATTCGCGCGAGGGCGACGTCCGCATCTACTCCGAGGCCGAGATGCGCCGCATCCTCGGCACCTGGTTCAGCGACGTTGCCTGGCTCCGCGTGGGCCAGACCGCCTGCGTCGCCGTCGCGCGCAAGGGTGCCTGATCGCCCTGTCAGTATGATCTCCCACGGCGATCGCGCAAGCACAAAAGCTTTGCTTATACAATAATATCTTTCTGTTATAGATTATTACAGAAGCAATTCTTTCTGTTAGGAGCGCTATGGCGGGAAGAACCCCTATACCGGTGTCGCGTGCGATGCGTACCATTGCGGCCAATCTCGACCTGGCGCTTCGCCAGCAGCGCATTACGCTTGAGCTGCTCGCTGAGGGCGCTCTCGCGATAGGTGAAACCGCCTCACGGAAGCCCGAGGGCGAGACCCGCCGCGCGCGACGAGCGCGACGCCCGCAAAGGTGACGAAGGGACTGTCCCTTTGCCGCCCTTTGTCACATAGTCCAGTCTGCGCTTTGGGTCTGCAGGCGGACCATGCGGGCGAAGAGGCCGTCCGCGGCGAGCAGCTCGGCGGGCGCGCCCTGCTCCGCCACGCGGCCGTCCTCGAGCACCACGATCTTGTCCGCGCTCATGACGGTGCGCATGCGGTGGGCGATCACGATGACGGTCTTGCCGGCGAGCAGGCGCGAGAGCGCGCCCTGGACCTTGGTTTCGTTCTCCACGTCCAGGCTCGCCGTGGCCTCGTCCAGGAGCACAATCGGCGCGTCCTTGAGCAGCGCCCGCGCGATGGAGATGCGCTGGCGCTCGCCGCCGGAGAGCTTGGCGCCGTTCTCGCCGATCATCGTGTCGTAGCCCTGCGGCAGGCGGCTCACGAACTCGTCGCAGTTGGCCGCTCGCGCCGCCGCGAGCACCTCCTCGTCGGTGGCTCCGCGCCGTCCCAGGCGGATGTTGCCCATCACCGTGTCGTCAAAGAGCAGCACGTCCTGGAAGACCACGGAGAAGTCGCCGAGAAGGACCTCGGGGTCCACGGCTGCCACGTCCACGCCGCCCACGGTTACGTGTCCCGCGTCGGCATCCCACAGGCGCGCCGCCAGCCTCGCGCAGGTGGACTTGCCGGAGCCGGACGGTCCCACGAGCGCCGTGACCTCGCCCTCGCGCGCCGTGAACGTCACGCCGTCCAGGACCTTCTCGCCGCCGTCGTAGGAGAAGGACACGTCCTCGAAGGTAACGTCGTGCCCGGTAGGCTCGTACGCCTCGCCGCCCTGCGCGAGGGGCTCCTCGTAGAAGCTCTTCATGCGCGCTGCGGCGGTCTTGGCCGAGAAGAGCTCTGCGATGAGCATGAGGCACTGGTCGAAGGGCGCGTAGATGCGGCTCACCACCAGAAGGAACGCGAAGAGCGTCATGAACGTGCAGGAGCCCTCCAGGATGAGCGCCGCGCCCACGAGCACCGTGGTGGCAAGGCCCAGGCGCAGCACGATCTGGGCGCCGTTGACGGCGATGCCGCAGGCGATCTCCGAGCGGGCGGCCTGGCGCTCCGCGGCGTCGACGTCCGCATGAATGTGCTCGAGGTAGCGCCCCTCCTGGTTGGTCGCGCGAACCTCGCGCACGCACTCGAGCGCCTCCTGGATGTCCTCCGAGGTGGCAAGGCCGCGCATGCGCGTGGCCTCCATCATGGGCTGAAGCGCGCGCCGCGCGCCGAAGAGGATGGCGAGCCCCACCGGGCAGCTCCAGAGCGACGCGAGCGCGAGCCGCCAGTCAAAGGAGAACAGGCAGACGGCCGCCACGGCGAGCGTGATGTAGGCGCCGTAGAGCTCAGGCAGCACGTGGCTGTAGGCGTGCTCGGTGGTCTTGACGTCGGTCATGAGGGTCTCGGTGAGGTCGGCGAGGTCGCGGCGGCCAAAGAAACCCAGGGGCAGCTTGCGCAGGCGCTCGGCGAGGCCGATGCGCTGACGACCGCTCTCCTTGTAGATGACGCCGTACTGGTAGTAGTAGGCCCAGTACTCCGTCACGAAGAGCGCGACGGCAAAGGCGACGAGGCCAGCTGCGTACGGGAGGAGGTTCGGCAGCGGCGCGCCCTCGGTGAGGTGCGCCACGAGCTCGCTCATGAGCAGGTAGAGGGCGCCCACGCCGCCAAAGACCACGAGGTTCGAGGCGGCGGTCCACACGGCGCCGAGCTTGACGTTGCGCATGCCCTCGTCGGTGAGGGCGTACTTCTCCTGAATGCTCATCTACTCCACCTCCGTGGCGCTCGTGATGCGCCAGCTCACGGACTTCTCGTAGTCGGCCCACATGCGGGCGTAGAGGCCGCCCGCCGCCAGCAGCTCGTCATGCGTGCCCTGCTCGGCCACGCGTCCGGCGTCGAGCACCACGATCTTGTCGGCGTTTCGCACCGTGGAGAGGCGGTGCGCGATCATGAGGACGGTGCGCGCCGAGCCGTCGCGCCCGCGGGCGAGGCGCTTGAAGGCGGCCTGGATCTTGACTTCGTTCTCGGGGTCCGCGAAGGCCGTCGCCTCGTCGAGCACCACCACCGGAGCATCCTTCAGGATCGCACGGGCGATCATGAGGCGCTGCACCTCGCCGCCGGAGAGGTGGGTGCCGCCCGTCCCCACGAGCGTGTCGGCGCCCTGGGGCAGCTTCTCCAGGATGTCCGCGCACTGCGCGGCCTCAAGCGCGGCGAGCGCCTCCTCGCGGGTGGCCTCGGGGCGTGCGGCGCGCACGTTCTCCAGGATCGTCTGGCGGAAGGGGCGGTTGGCCTGGAAGACAAAGGCAACGCGGTCCATGAGGTCGTGCGGGTCCATCTCGCGCACGTCCACGCCGCCGAGCGTCACGCGTCCGGCGTCCACGTCCCAGAAGCGCGGCACGAGGCTCGCCGCCGTGGTCTTGCCGCCGCCGGAGGGGCCCACGAGCGCCACCGTCGCGCCGGCCGGCACCTCAAAGCTCACGTGGTCAAGCGCCGGAGCGTCTGCCCCCTCGTAGGTAAAGGTCACGTCCTCGAAGCGGATGGCGTTGCCCGCGGGCGTGCGGGGCGCGCCGGGAGCGGAGATCACGGGCGCGGCCAGCACCTCCTCGACGCGCGAGACCGCGTCCGCAGCAGACTGGAACGCCTCGGACATGAACATCACGCGGGTCATGGCGGTGGGGATCACGGCCGAGAAGATCGCGTAGAACGCGAAGTTGGCCAGGAAGCGCGCGAAGTCCCCCTCGCCGGGAGCAACGAGGATCGCCGCCGGCACGAGGAAGATCGCGACGCCGTTGATGATGGTGAGCGAGAGCGACTGCGGCGTCTGGCACCACTTGACGGCGTAGTCCTGCGCGAGCCGCGTGAACTCCTCGATGGCGTCATGGAACGCGCGGAAGCTGTAGACCGTCTGCTGGAAGACCTTGACCACGGGGATGCCGCGCACGTACTCGGTGCCGGTCTTGTTCATCTTGACGAGCGACTCCATGTAGCGCGTCATGAAGTCCATGCCTCGCCCGCCCATCATGTAGAACATGCAGCCGAGCGAGATGATCACCGCGACAAGGCACGCGAGGCCGAGTCGCCAGTCAAAGACGAAGAACAGCACCAGCATGCCGACGATCATGGCAATGCTGCCCGCGGTGTCAGGGAGCTTATGGGCGAGAAGCCCCTCGGTCTCGGCGGCGCATCCGTCCACGACGCGGCGAAGCGCGCCGCTCGCATGCGTGTCGAAATAGCCGAGGCTCGCGTGCATGAGGTGGTCCGTGGTGCGCTTGCGCATGTTGGACGCACAGCGGAAGGCCGCGAGGTGCGTGCACATGAGGCCGGCGAAGTAGATGAGGATGCTCGCGGCCGCAAGGCCGAACGCCCACCAGCCGTACGCAGCGATTCCGGTGGCCGCACCCCAGTCGGGGGCCACGGCGATGAGGTCGCGCGCCACGAGCCAGACGCAGACGTACGGGCCAAAGCTCACGAGCATAGAGACGGCCGAGAGCGCGCAGCCCAGGTACGTGAGGGCCTTGCGCGGACCGGCGAAGGCGAGCAGGCGGCTCACGGCGCCCTTGCCGCGGGCGTTGCTCGCCTTGTTTGCTTGAGAGTCAGACATCGAAGCCTCCTTGCCCTCGTGTCTTGATTGGCATTCCGTCGCACCGTATCATGGGAGCCGTTACTTGTTAGCTACGGTTAACTAACCTTGGACGATTCCTCAAGGGAGATGGACGAACCCTCAAGATGACGGGCATGGGAGACATTCCCCGCGAGCTCGTTGCGCTCTTCGAGCCGCAGGTCGAGCAGCTTGGCGTGCGTCTCGAGCGCCGGGGCGGCATCTGGGTGGGCGAGGCGCGAGGCTCCATGGCAACAGGCTCGATGTGGCTCTGCGCGCCGGCGCCGCACTGCCTCGTGCTCTGTCACGACGTCACTCCGCTTGAGGACATGCCGCTCTTCGAGGGGTCGCTCGGGCCGTACGCCTGCGCCTGTACGATGGGAGACGACGCGGTGGCGTGCTCTCGGGACTGCGGGCTGCCGATGCGCCTTCTTGGCTGCGATGGCTACCGTCTGCGGGACGAGGTCGCCACGTTCGTCGAGCACGGCCCCCGCTCGCTCTCAAGCCGCCTGCTTGCCGACCACGCCTATCGCTCTCGCTCCGTCATCTTGCTGCCCGACTTCTTCGACGAGCTGGACCGCAGCTATCCGGGGGAGTTCGGTGGGCTCTTCTCGGCGTTTGAAGGCTCCTGGGGCCCCAAGGCCAAGGGGGCGATTCGCCATGCGCTCGCCAACATACCCGCGAGTCCTCCGCTCGGCCCCGGTGGGTCGCTCGGACTTCTCTCGACCGTCACCTCCCTCATGGCTTCTCTGGCGGCGGACGGGAGAGGTACCGAACAAGATGAGGGTTCACTGGTGAGTCGCGCGAGGAGGTTCTTGTCGGCTGCCGTCGAGGAGAGCGGCGTGCCACCTTCCGTCGACGCGCTCGCGCGCAGGCTCTACGTGAGCCGGTCGCGGCTCTGCGACGCGTTCAGGCGCGAGATGGGACAGAGCGTGGGCGCATATGCGCGCCAGCTGCGGATGGAGCGCGCGCGCCGACTCCTCGAGGACGGGAATCGTAGTGTCTCCGAGGTCGCCGTCCTTCTCGGCTACCCGAGCCCCTCGGCCTTCTGCCACGCCTTCTCCGACTTTACGGGAATGTCCCCACGTGCGTGGGTCAAGGGGAACAGCTCCTTTTAGATCAAAAGGGGACAGACCCCTTTTGACCCACCTATCTGAGCAGCGCCTCCATGAGCCACGCGATTCCGTAGCCGATGAAGAAACCTACCGCCATCCCAAAGAGTGCCCAGCCTACGATGCGCACGACCTTCATCCAGCGAGGAATGAGGCGCTCGCGCCGGCCGCGCTTGGTGTCGCGGTCCACCGGCTCACCGTTCCAAAAGGCAAGAACCTCCTGGTAGGTGACGAGGTCATGCTCCCGCTTGATGCGGTCGGCCCATCGCGCGGCAAACAGGGCGATGCCCCAGAGCACGATTACCAGCGCCAGGCTGGGCGACGTTTGCAGAATCGAGAGGTCCCACACGGTCATCTGGCACACCCACCAGACCAGGGCGAGTACCATCAGCACGATGAAACCCACCATCACGTAGCTCAGGCGTTTGACCAGCCGCGCGTCCTTCTCGACCGTCTCTTTCATGGCGTCCACGTCTCCTCTCACGAGCTCGTCGATGGTCGTGCCAAAGACCTGCGAGAGGAGCAGCAGGCTCTGGACGTCAGGGTAGGTCTTGCCGTTCTCCCACGAGGAGACAGTTCGTTGACTGTACTGTCTAAATTGCTTCCGAAACCTGCAGGTCAGAGGTACCGTCAACAAGCTGAAGCCGAGGGCTCTCCTGCTGCTGGTACGAATCTGGTACGAATCGTTCGCCGGTTTGTACCGCCCCTCTGAGAACCTCGTAGGAGCGTCGCGAGGGACGCGAGTGGCGGACCTTGCAGATCTTCCCCGCAGGCGCCCCCTCCGCATATCTCGTCATGAACTCCTCCTCGGCCCCGACGCTCAGGAAGGCGTCCTCGACGACGTCGGCAGCCTCGCGCTTCTGGTCCATGTTGACGTGCGTGTAGATGTCCATGGTGATCTGCGCGTTGGCGTGCCCGGCGAGCTCCTGCATGACCTTGGGGTGAACCCCCTGCTCGGCGAGCATCGAGAGGTACGAGTGCCGCAGCTCGTGGAGGCACCAGCCATCGAGGCCGAATGCCGCGCGGTCGCGCTTCCACCACTTGCCGAGCGTGTCGGGATTGGCTCGCTGGGCGTAGAAGTCGAGGACGACGGGCGTGTCCTCGTCCTGCTCCGCGTAGCCGGTCCGGTGGTGCCGGTTCACGTAGTTCCTGGTCTTGAAGTACTCCCTCTGGGCCGCCTTCCGGCGCAGCAGCGCCTCGCAGACGAACTCGGGCATGGGAAGGCGCCTCGTCCCGGCGCGCGTCTTGGTCTCCTTGAGGTTGCGGAAGCAGTCGAAGCTGTGGCTCACGGTGAGGACGCGGTTGTCGAAGTCGACGTCGCGCCAGGACAGCGCGCAGATCTCGCCTCGCCTGAGGCCCATGGTGATGGCGAGGAAGTACGCGATGTCGCACGAGGTCTCGACCTCCAGCTGGTCGATGAGGGAGCGCATGCGCGCGGAGGTGAGGGCCCGCCGCTCCTTGGTGTCGTTCGCCGGGGTCGCCACCCTGTCGAGGGGGTTCCTGACGATGGTCTCCTCGTTCACCAGGTGCTTGAAGAACAGGTTCAGCATCTTGTGGAGGCGGTTGAGGTAGGCGCCGCTCGACGGCTTCCCGGAGAGCGTGTCGCCCTGCCGCATGGCGAGGTACATGTCCTCTATCATCTCGGGGGTGATGCTCGCCACGTCGGCCTTCCCGATGTGGCGCGAGATCGCCTTGAACTGGACCCGGTAGCGCTTGTTGGTGTTCTGGGTGAACTCCCCGGACTGCTCGCGCCTGTCCATGAAGTCCGCAGCACACTCCTCGAAGGTGGTGCCGGTGCGCTTCCAGACCTTGTCGTCCTCGATCTCCTCGATGAAGTCGCGCAGGGCCTTCTTGGCTTGGGTGTAGTTCATGTCGCTCACGCGGCGCGTGCGGGTCTTGTACTTGCCCGTGCGCGGGTCGAGGCCCACGGGGACGCGGAGCTGCCACTTGCGGCACTTGCTCTTGGGCTTGTCCTTCTCGAGCTGGACGATGGTGCCCTCTCCTGTGACCTTAGCCATGGCTCACGCCCCCTTCCTGCGGACGGGGCGGCCCTCCGCGACCCAGCGGCGGACGCGGGCCGCGATGTCCCTGCAGAAGAGCTCCTGACTCGCGTCGAGCGCCCTCTTGTCATCGGCGCGGGCCGGCTCCTCCGGCCTCCTGTCGCGGCTCTCGCTCTCGGCAACCATGCGATCACCTCCTCCCCTGGGGACGGGGGCCGTCGGCCTCGGAATGCTCCACGAAGTCGAGGTAGCTGTCCACGAGGGCGCGGCCTGCGCCGGTGAGGGCGTCGTAGCGGGACTGGACGGGGTGCTCGTCGGGGGCGTCGATGTCCTCGCGGCCGACGACGAGGTCGATGGAGCAGCCGAGGCGGTCGGCGATGGCCCACGCCGCCGAGAGCGGCACGGCCATGCCCGGACCCTCGGGCTGGCGCTCGTAGCGCGAGTAGGTGGACGCGGGGATGCCGAGCTCCGCGGCGAAGTCCCTGGCGCTGCGGTAGCCCGCCTCGCGGCGGAGGCGCTGCAGCGTCCTCTTCCCGCTGATGGGAGGGGCCGCCTTTGTGGAAGTGTCACGTGGTGGCATATAATGTCACCGTCCTCTCTAGTTGGCTCTGGACTGGACAACAGGGCCCACGGGAGCTGCAACTCCCATGGGCCCGCCCTCTTTCTACGGCCTTCCCGCGTCGCCCCCCTTCTGGCCGCCTCTTCCGTCGAACTCTATGAACACGCGTCTCCCGCCCTCTAGGGACGGGTGGTACGACATGCCGGCACCCCCGGAACCTATCTGCCCGTGCGAGCGGTCGTACGCCTGCATGATCCGCGCGATGTTCTGCTCGTCGAGGATTCTGCTCGCCTTTGTGGAGGCCCTGCCCCGGCGCTCCTCCGCGCGCCTGGTGACGAACTCCTCGAACCCCTCGCGGCGCTCCTCACGGGTACCGAAGGCGATGAGGTCGTCGAGCTCGCCGCGCCCGTCGAGCTCCTGCTGCCACAGACGCTCGTAGCGCCACGCGAGCTCGTCGAAGCGGCGGTCGGCCTCCGCCTCCTCGCGCTGGCGCCTGAGGCCGTCCTGGTGGAGCAGGAAGGAGAGGAACTGGTCGAGGGCGAGCTTGGACTCCTCGGAGAGGGAGTCGTACTCCTCCTGGACGTCTCCGCGCAGGGCGCGCACGTCCACCTCCTCGCGGCCGACGATGACGTCGATGGGCACGCGGAACCAGTCCGCGAGCTTCCGCGCCGCGCTCATGGTGATCTTGTCGGGGTTGCTCTCGTAGCGCGCGTAGGTGGACGCCGGGATCTTCACGACCTTCGCGAACTCCGCCGACTTCTTGAACCCCGCCGCCTTCCTGAGCTCCAGAAGAGCGCTCGCCATCTGCCATACCTCCCGAGTTGTGTGCGTTCTGTGGCGGTGCGTTGCCCCACCTGACTGGAAGGGCGCAACACTATGCAACAGAAGATAGCACTCAGCGACAATCTGAACAACCGAACAACACCATTCTACACCAAATAGCGCTAACAATCTCACGCCGTGAGATTTGCTGTGATATTCTACGGCTGCGCGGGGAGGCGGCGGCCCACCACGTGGCACCGCCGCGCCGCGCGCCCGGTCCAGAGCCAACCGAGGAGACAGAGGGGAAGGCGAGAGAAGCGATGAAGGCGAGGTTCGAGGACGTGCCGCTGTTCATGACGCCGAGCGAGCTCGCGCAGGTGACGGGCGAGCACGTGGGGTCGATCAGGAGGGGCATCATCGAGGGCAGGATCCCGGCCGACAAGGTGAACGGGCGCTGGCGCATCTGCCGCGACGTGGTGTTCCCGAACGCGAGCAGGGGGACGTCGTATGACGGTGGGAAGAGGGAGTAGGCGCGCCGCCCCGCGAGAGCGGACGGGCGCGGTTGCCGCCGCGCCCGCCCAGTGCGAATCCCTGGCCGGAATCGCGGGGCACAGTGTAGCGCACGCGCGCGGAGTTTCCGAGGGGGTGCGCTCCCATGGCTGACCTGAGGGGCGTGCCGGCGGAGCTGCGCCGCGAGCCGCGCTGGGTGTGCTGGCGGCGCGAGGAGCGCAACGGCAGGGCGACGAAGCTGCCCGTTGACGCCCATACCGGGCGCATGGCCAAGAGCACGGACCCGGCGACCTGGGCGACCTTCGAGGAGGCCGTGGCTGCGGTGGCGCGCTGGCGCTGCGACGGCGTGGGGTTCGTCTTCGGGCCGGACCGCGCGTTCACGGGGCTCGACCTCGACCACGTGATTTCGGATGGCGTGCTCGACCCCGCGTACCGCTGGGTGGTCGAGGAGGCCGGGACCTACACGGAGGTCTCGCCGTCCGGCGACGGGCTGCACCTGATCTTCAGGGGCGCGAAGCCCCAGGGCGCCGAGCGCTCGCGCAAGGGGCAGCCCGGCGGGCGCGTGGTGGAGATGTACGACCACGACCGGTACTTCACGGTGACGGGAATGGTGTTCGAGGGGCACGGCGCGGTGAGCGCGAACCCCGGCGTGGTCGAGAGGGCTTACCGCACCTGGATCGAGCCGGAGCGGGCCGCCGCTCAGCCGACGCTCTCGGAGGCGCCGGCGGCCGGTGTCGGCGTGGACGACGAGGAGCTGCTGGGGCGCATGTACGCCTCCCGCAGCGGGGGCGCGATCCGCGCCCTCATGGCGGGCGACTGCTCGGCGCAGGGCGGCGACCGCTCGGCGGCGGACATGGCGCTGTGCTCGCACCTCGCGTTCTGGTGTGCTGGCGACGCCGCGCGCATGGACCGGATCTTCCGCAGGAGCGGCCTCATGCGCGACAAGTGGGACAGCAGGCGAGGCGGCACCACCTACGGGGCGCAGACGATAGAGCGGGCGATAGAGGGCTGCACGGAGTTCTACCGGCCGAGGGCCGCACGTCCCTCTCGCCCCGCGCGCACCTCTCGCGTCAATGATAGGAACATGTGTTCGACCTCTGCGCCGGGCACGGACGAAGGGGTATCCCCGGACGAGGAGGCGCCGGACTTCGAGACGGCGCCCTCTGTGGAGGGGTGGATGGTCGACGCGCGCGGGAGGCTCTGGACGTGCGACCGCGACGGCGAGCCCACGCGCTCCGTGACCTCGACGGCGCCCTGGGTGGCGGCCGACCTCGTGGACGTGGACACCGGCGACGTGCGCGCCCTCGTGCGCGTGACGGTGCCCGGCGGCGTGCGCGAGCGGGCGCTCGACCGCGAGGTGCTGCTCAACCAGAGCAAGGTGATCGGCGCGCTCGCGCCGCTGGGCGCCAACGTGTCCTCGGCCAACGCCAAGGACGTCGTGCGCTACCTGACCGACGTTGAGCGCCGCTACGGATGGGCGCGTCCGCGCGCGAGGAGCGTCGTGCACCTGGGGTGGGCGGACGGCCCGCTCTCCGCCTTCATGCCCTACGACCTGGGCGAGGGCGGCGTGCGCTTCGACCCCAGCCCGGACGAGGCGGTGAAGGCGCGCCCCTTCATGGAGCCCGCGGGCGCGCTCGCGGCGTGGGTGGAGGGCGTCGCGCCGGCGCGGGCCGCCTCCATGGCGTTCCGCTGCGTGCTTGCGGCGAGCTTCGCCTCCCCGCTGGTGTCTCTCCTGGGCGTGCAGACCTTCATCGTGTACCTCTGGGGGCGCTCGCGCTCCGGCAAGACGCCGACCCTCAAGGCCGCGGGCAGCGTGTGGGGCGACCCCACCGAGGGCGCGGACAGCTACTTCCGCACCTTCGCCGACACGCCCAAGAGCATCGTGCGCGCGGCGGCCCTTTTGCACGACATACCCGTGATCATCGACGAGCTGCAGAGCAAGGGCGCCGTGGGCGGCCAGGCGGGCAAGCGGCAGGTCGTGGAGGACCTGCTCTACTCGCTCTCGCTCGGGCACGAGCGCGGGGCGCTCAACAGCGACCGCACGATGATGCGGGCGGGCTCGTGGCGCTGCCTCACGATAGCCACGGGCGAGATCCCCATCGTTGGGTCGTCAACCCAGCAGGGCGCGGCGAACCGCACCCTCGAGCTCTGCGCGGAGCCCTTCGAGGACGTGCGCGCCGCCCAGGCGATGCACCACCTCGTCTCCGCGCAGCACGGCACCGCCGGGCGCGCCTACGTGGCCGCGCTTCGGCGAAACGACGCCGCCTTCTACGCGGGGCAGTTCTCCTCCGTGCGCGACGCCGTGTGCGCCGCCGCCGGCGGGCACCCGCAGGCGGACAACGTGGCGCTGCTCGCGCTCGCCGACGCCCTCGCGCAGTTCTACGTGTTCGCGCCGGGCAGCGACTGGGCGGCGTGCCTGGAGGGCGCGATGCTGATGGCGCGCTGGGCGCTCGTGAACGCCACGGGCGCGGACGGCGGCGACACCGACGTGAAGGCGATCCAGTTCGTGGCCGAGTGGCTGGTGCGCAACCGCCTGCACTTCGAGAGCTCGGCGGAGATGGACCGGCTCGAGCGCTGGGGGTCGGTGGAGCAGTACCGCGACCGGCCGGGGTTCTGCTGGTGGGTATTCTCGTCCGTGCTCGACCAGGCGCTCGCGGGCGCCAACTTCGACCGGCAGAAGACGCTCAGGCGCATGGCCGACGAGGGCGTGCTGCTGCCGGGCTCCGGGCGCGGTTTCACGCGGCAGAAGCGCTTCGGCGACTCGCGGGTGTACTGCGTGTGCGTGGACAACGCGGCGCTCGAGGCCATGCTCGAGCGCTCGGCGGGCGCGCCTCCCTCGGTGGCGCCGTCTCAAGGGGGCGGGCCATGCTGAGACACGGGTCGAGACGCCCCTGGCGGCTGGTGAGGGTGCGCGTCCCCTCCTCATGTCTCAACGTCTTGACGGGGACGAGACATGAGGGGACGTCGCGCGCGGGCGGGCGCGGGCGCGCGCACGCGCGGGCGGGGGCCTTGGGCGCGGTTTCGGTCGAGACGTTGAGACGGGCGGCGTTCTCGCTGGTGGCGGGGCTGGTCGGCGTCTCATGCGGGCGCGAGACGCGCGGGTGCGGTGGCTTGAGACGCGGAGGGAGGTGCGCGCGATGAGCTGGTGGACCGAGGAGCAGGACGACGTCCTGCGCGAGGTGAGCTTCCGGGGGGCCGCCTACGCCGCCGCCGAGATCGAGCGGCGCTGCGGAGTGCGCCACTCGGTGCGGGCCGTGGAGATGCGGGCGAGCCGGATCCACTGCTCGCTCGCCGTCCAGACGGTGTGCCCCTCGTGCGGGGCCGTGGGCGTGAAGATCAACCGGCAGACGGGGATGTGCCCGCTGTGCACCGAGCGCTACCACCTGGAGCAGGAGCGCGCCTTCAACGAGCAGCTGGAGCGCGAGCGGGCGGCGTGCGAGGAGTCCGCCGAGCTCGCCGACGTGCGGCGCGAGCGGGACATGATGCGGCAGCGGAACAGCCGGCTGTGCAGGAAGTACGGGCTCAAGGGGAAGCGGGGGCGGAAGGGTTAGAATGGTAGATAGCGGGCGTGCACCTGGGTGAGGAACCGAGGCCCACGCCAGACAGGCAGCGTTCCGATCAGGAAAAGTCGGCGCGTGTGCCTGCAAATCGCGAGGCACGCCCCGACAGAGATGACGGGACACGGCCTCGTAGCGAGGAGAGGCACCCTGCCCGGGTTAATTCACGGGCGGCCGGGTGCCTTTCCCTCCTTTTGTGACGCGCCCGGAGAATCCACCGTGAGAGGTTCTATCGACTTTCGCGGGGGTGATGCGCATGGCGAGGCGTCCGAAGCTGACGCAGGAGATGGTTGACGAGGCGATCCGCCTCAAGGCGGACGGCCTCTCCAATGGTGACATCGTGTGCGCGCTGGGGATTCACGAGTCGACGTTCTATCGCTGGATCGGCGAGCCGAAGAACAAGCTGCAGCGCGAGTTAAGCGAGGGACTAAAAAAGGAGGAGAGCGCGTTCAAGCGGACGCTGCTCACGACCATCCGCTCGGCGGCGCTGGCGAGAAACCAGTACTGGACGGCGGCGGCGTGGCTGCTCGAGCGCAAGTACCCCGACGAGTTCGGCAAGGCGGATCGCCAGCGCGATGATGCCAAGGCGGACGCCGCGCCGAGGATCGTGCTCGGCGTGGTGGCGCAGCCGGTGCAGCAGACGCTGCCGCTTGACGGGCTCGGCGAGGAGCGCGCCGATGGTTGACGCCTCCTCGCTCGTCATCCCGCGCTTTCACGACGTGCTCGGCGACGTGATGGCCCACGGGCACACGCACTACTGGCTGCACGGCGGGCGCGGCTCCACGAAGAGCTCGTTCATCAGCGTGTGCATCGTCCTTCTCCTCCTGGCGCACCCGGAGGCGAACGCGGTGGTGGTGCGCAGATTCTCGAACACGCTGCGCGACTCGGTGTTCCAGCAGGTGACGTGGGCGATCGCGGCGCTGGGGCTCGACGCGTGGTTCCGGGCGCGCATCTCGCCGATGGAGATAACGTACCTGCCCACGGGGCAGCGCATCGTGTTCAGAGGAGCGGACGACCCGCTCAAGCTCAAGGGCGTGAAGTTCACGCGCGGGTACTGCGCAGTGACGTGGTTCGAGGAGCTCGACCAGTTCGACGGCATCGACGCGGTGCGCTCGATCCTGAACTCGCTCAGGCGCGGCGGCGAGGACTTCTGGATCTTCTACAGCTACAACCCGCCCCGGACGCTCTGGAGCTGGGTGAACCGCGAGAAGCTGGAGCGCGAGCGGCGGGCTGACACGCTGGTTCGTCAGAGCTCGTACCTCGACGTGATCGAGAGCCACCCGGAGTGGCTGGGCGGGCCCTTCGTGGAGGAGGCGGAGTACCTGCGCGAGGTGGACGAGCAGGCGTGGCGCTCGGAGTACCTGGGCGAGGTCACGGGGACTGGCGGCAGCGTGTTCAACAACGTGGTCTCGGCGCGCCTGTCCGACGCGGCGTGCCGGGGCTTCTCGCGCACGCGGTGCGGCGTGGACTGGGGCTGGTTCCCGGACCCGTGGCGCTTCGTGCGCTGCGGGTGGGAACCCGGCGAGAGGAGGCTCACGATCTTCGAGGAGCTCTCGGCGAACAGGAAGACGCCCTCGGAGACGGCGGCGATGGTGGTCTCGGCGCTCACCTACGCCGACAGGCCCGGCGAGGACGCCTACCTGCACGACGAGCTGGTGTGGTGCGACGACACGCCGGACGGCAAGCAGAGCATGGCCGTGTGGCGGCGCGACGCGGGGCTGCGGGTACGGCCGGCGAGGAAGTCGAACATGCGCAGGCTGTCCTACGAGTGGCTGGCGGGGCTTCGGGAGATCTGCATCGACCCTGAGCGGGCGCCCCTGGCCTACGAGGAGTTCCGCCTCAAGGAGTACGACCGCGACCGGGACGGCACGTGGGTCGACGAGATCCCGGACGGCAACGACCACAGCATCGACGCGGTGCGCTACGCGATGATGGACGATGTGCTGAGGGGTTGACGACGCGAGCGTTCTTCTCGGCAGCTAAATAAACGTGAGAACGAAGAGCGAGACGTGCGTGAGCGCAGGTTGGCTGCGGGCGGAGTCCTCGACATAATCGCGGGGCGGCGCCGAAAACCTCCAGTTGTGGAGGGCAGCGCGCCGTCCCGTGTGGCCATTATACGGGCGGCATGCGGGAGTTTTCCACATTGGGGCCTCCGGGCGTTCTTCTCGGCATGAGACGCTTTGGAACACGGGGCAACGCTTCGCGCGGAGCGCCGGGATGTTATCGACAAGTTCTCGCGGGAATGTGCAAAACCGCTGGTGGCGGTGCGTGCTCGGGCGTTCTTCTCGCCTAGAGCGCAATTCAGTTGGCTACTGAATCTCGAACGTTCTTCTCGCCTGGCGCTCTTTGTTCTTTGCCCTTTGTGACGGGCGGGTTCAATGGGCGTGTTCGGACGAGGCGGGGAGGTGAGCCCATGGGCGTGAGCGATGACGAGTACTGGGTGCCGGAGCATGTGAGGGCGTGGCTGCGGGGGCTGGGGTTTACGCTTCCGCTGGAGGACATGGAGCCGCACATACGGGCGTGGGACAGGTGGATGCGGGCGCTCGGGGACTTCTACGACTACCGGGACACCGACGGGATGGGGCGCGTGTACGAGGTGCATCGGCGTTCCATTCATCCCGCCATGAGGGTCTGTCGGGAGTGGGGGTCGCTGCTGCTGAACGACAGGACGCAGGTGGCGTGCGACGAGCAGGCTTGCACGGACTGGCTCGCGGCGTGGATGGCTCGGACGGGGTTTCTCGCGAGCGCGCAGGAGTGCGTGGTGCGGGCGTTCGGCCTGGGGACCGGGGCGTTCGCCCTGTGGGTGGACGCGGGCTCGGGCGAGGTGCGGGTGAGGCGCTACGACGCGCGGATGGTGGTGCCGCTCACGTGGGACGAGGAGGGCGTCACCGAGTGCGCGTTCGTGACGAGGGCGTTCTGGCGCGGGCGCGCGGTCGACCAGGTGCAGCTGCACCTGAAGGGTGCTGCGGACGCGCTCTTCTCGCCAGGCGAATCATCTGGAGGGGCTTCGGCGGCGGGTCCTTCTCGCCTAACTGACGATGAAAGCGAGGGCACGTACCGAATCGTGACGGCCTGCTTCGATCGCGACGGGAACCGCGTCGAGCCGGAGGGCGTGTGCCCGGTGTACGATACGGGCTCGTCGTGGCCGACCTTCTCGATCGTCAAGCCGGCCATCGACAACACGCGCGTGGACATGTCACCGTACGGGCAGTCGGTGTTCGCCGATGCTGTGGACGCCATCCAGGCGGTCGATTTGTGCTACGACGCGATGATGTCGGAGATCGACAACGGGAAGATGCGCGTGTTCCTCTCGGACGTGATGTTCGATACGGAGCGCGACGGCAAGGGTGGCAAGGTCTCCATCCCCTTCGGGCGCCAGGACTGCACGGTGTTCCGGAAGGTCATGAGCACGGAGGACACGATCCACGAGTTCGCGCCGACGCTGCGCACCGAGGCGCAGGCGCGGGCGTTCAGGGTCGCGCTGCAGACGCTCGGGGACCTCTGCGGCTTCGGCATCAACTACTTCGACCTCGAGAACGTGGGGTACGTGAAGACGGCCACGGAGGTGTCGGCTGACAACTCGGCGCTGATGCGCAACATCCGCCGCCACGAGCACGCGCTCGAGGGCGCGATCGCGGGCATCTGCCGCGCGCTGCTCGCGGCCGAGCGCAGGCTCGGCGTGGGGCTGCCCGACGAGGGGCTCGTGCGCGTCACGTTCGACGACAGCATCATCACGGACACGACGGCGGAGAAGCGCCAGGACATGGACGAGGTCGCGGCGGGCCTGCTGGAGCCGTGGGAGTACCGCCGCAAGTGGTGCGGCGAGGACGAGGCGACCGCCCGCAGGGGCGCCGCCCGGGCGGGCACCGGCGACGCCGGGCGCGGGCGAGCCGGATCCGCCAAAGAAGCACTGCAATTTTGATACAATGTGTATCAGGGTTGCGGTGCTTTTTCTTGCTCTTTTCAGAATAATCTGATAGTATAAAGTAAATCTGGTATTTAGGAGAAGGATATAAAAAATCAACGCATTTTATTGCCCTATTTATACGCCCTTATCACCATTGTCTGTACCTTCCTGGTAGGTCAGCTTATCCTGTGGTTTGTACCGGACAACACGAATATCTGGGCTTCCGTGCTGTTCATTTTCATGAATCTGCTGCCGATGCTGGTTGCCTTTGGTTTCGTGCAGATGTCCGGTGAAATGTCTGGAATAGGGCAAATTCTTAAAGCGGCGTTTTCACCGCACGAACGCCGGTATGCCTATGTCACCGCTCTGGCGGTGCCGCTTATCTATTATGGAATATCAGTTTTACTGGGAAATGTGACTTTTACCGGTTCCCCATTTTCGGCCATGATTGCCTATTTCCCCTGGACGCTTTTGCAGGGCGGACTGGAAGAGGTGGGGTGGCGATGGTATCTGCAAACCCATATATCCATAAAGAAAAGTTTTGTGCTGAAAATGCTCGTTATATCCGTCATCTGGTTTATATGGCATTTCCCCATCTATCGTCTGCCGTGGATCACGGCTGGTTCCTCCAATTACCTCATCTTTTTCCTGATGATACTTGGGAACACATTTACCCTGGGTGCAGTAAAAGAATTGTCGCGCGGCTCCATTCCTTGCATTCTCGCCCATATGCTTATAGACACAGCGGCGGTCACCATGCTTGTTGGGAGCAATTTAACAAAAGTAGCTTTGCTTGTCGGCGTGGAAATTATCCTCTCTGTGATTCTGGTAGGCATATTGGGCCGCAGGCAAAAGCAGCAAAGCCAGGTCTGAACCCCCTTAGCGCAAAGTGAACCCCCTAACGCCAAAGGGGGTTCACTTGTATCACAATTAGGGTCATTTGCCAGCGCCGGGGCCGACGGCGCTAAGGCGCGCGCCGCAGGGCGGACGTGACGACGGCGTGCGCGCCCGCATCGGTTGCTGTAGGCCGCGCGAGAGCGGAGGGAGCAGGCTGAGCCCCCTGGCGAGGGCAGACCGCGCAGCGGGCTGACCCGAGCCGGCGGCGAAGACGCGACCGGAGCGGGGCGCGGCCGTGAGGCTGGCTCCCGCGCGCACGACGGCGGCACGGACGCCCCGTGCGCGCGACGCAGCGGCGGCGGTCACGGCGCGCTCGGCCCCTGGTTGGCAGCGGCCGGTGGCGGCGGTGCCGGGCGGGCGGCGAAACAATCGCCCTTCTCGACGTTCTTCTCGCCCTGTACTTGTCGACAATTCTCTATCGTCTGTCGAAAACGAGGCGCAGGTCAGACGTACTGTTGTGAAGCGTCGTCCCTCTCATCATCCCTTGTGGGACAATCGTCTCGGACGAGGAAGGGAGGACGCCGTGGAGGGACGCGACGTCGCGCGGTTCGCGCGCGAGCTCAGGGAGAGGATCGAGGAACGGGGCGCCGCCGCGCTCGATAGGTTCGACTGGGCGGAGCGCTTCTGGGGGCTCGGCTTCAGGATGGACTGCGGGCACTCGTACGAGGAGCGCTACGACATCGCCCTGCACGACGCGCGTGGCCTCAGGCGCGAGCTCTCGCGCATCGACGACGTGCAGACGCTCGGGGACGCGTGCTTCTCGCAGTGCCGCTACATCACCCACTGGGCGATGGGCCCCTGCGACGATCTGGTCGAGTGGCTCGGGGTCGCGCTCGCGAGGCTCGAGGAGCTCGCCGGCGGCGTCGAGCTCGCCTGGGACGACGAGGCGGACGCCTGGCGGAAGGCTGGCGACCGCTGAGGGCGCGGCCGCGACCGGGACCGACGGAGCCGGACCGCGCGCGGCGCGGTTGCCGGAGGCGGCCTCGGCAACGGCCCCGTCGCACTCGGGCACGGGCCTCGCGCCGGGACGCCCGCCGCCGGGCTGGGTGACGACACTGCCGGCAGCGGACGAGCGAGACGGCGCAGCAGCCCGACTGCCGTAGCGGAGTGCGCGCCGCAGCGAGGGGCCGACCCGCCCCGCGCGAAGGTTGACCGACGTCAGGCCGCCCCGGACGCGGAGGCTGTGTATGCGCGCGGTGCGAGCGACAGACGGCGGAGCCCGAAGCATGCGCCCGCCGCGAGGGGCGGACGGCGCAGCCGGCCGGACCGAGCCGGGCGCGATGCGAGGGCGCAGCCGGCTGGAGCGAGCCGCGGCGCAATACACAGCCGGAGCGGGCGGGGCGGCCGTGGGACCGGCCCTCGCGCGTGGGGCGGGGCGGGCCCGAGCCGTGCGCGCAACGGAGCGGAGGCGGGCGGGCTGCGGACAGCCCTCGATGGGCAGCGGACGGCGGTGGCGGCACCCCGGGTGGCGGCGGGCAAAACTCGAGCAGGATTGGGCTGCGTCCAGGTGGTCGCTACGGCAATGGGTTTATCTCGGGTCGTTCGGATCGAGCATGGTGACGTGCCGACGTTCTTCTCGTTCTTCTCGTTCTTCTCGCCTTGCACGGCCCTGACTTTTCAACATGACCGGTCCCTGTGGGATAATGATTGCATTGTGTTATGGACCGTCACGGCGTGTGCCGGATTGGATGTGCGTTAATGCCGACTCTCAACTGGATGGGCAAGGAGAAGGTGGTCAACCACCACCGCGACGTCCCGTATCGCGTGCTCG
Source organism: Olsenella sp. An293 (assembly GCF_002159495.1). GTDB lineage: Bacteria > Actinomycetota > Coriobacteriia > Coriobacteriales > Atopobiaceae > Thermophilibacter. The sequence continues at coordinate 14,728 of NZ_NFIT01000012.1, read as the reverse complement.
AGCGCGTGCCCGAGAAGGGAGTGCTTGACAGTCGCGGTTCGGACTGCGGGAACATGGTCATCCACGGCGACAACCTCGAGGCGCTGAAGGCGCTGCTGCCCGAGTACGAGGGCGGAGTCGACTGCATCTACATCGATCCGCCGTACAACACCGGCAACGAGGGGTGGGTCTACAACGACAACGTGAACGACCCGCGCATCAGGAAGTGGCTCGGGCAGGTCGTCGGCAAGGAGGGCGAGGACTTCAGCCGTCACGACAAGTGGCTGTGCATGATGTACCCGAGGCTCCAGCTGCTGCGGAAGCTGCTCGCGCCGACTGGGGCGATCTTCATCAGCATCGACGACACGGAGCTCGCTAACCTGCGGCTCGTGTGCGATGAGGTTTTCGGGGCGTTCTGCTTCGTGGCGAACGTGTCATGGCAGCGAACGTATGCGACGAGAAATGACTCCAAAGGCATCCCCGCCGAGGTCGAACACGTGCTTGTCTACGGTAAACAGCCGGAGTGGCAGCCGGGGAGGCTTCCGCGCACCGCTGAGATGGACTCGAAGTATAAGAACCCCGACAACGACGATATGCCGTGGAGGAGCAGCGACGCCTTCGCGCCGGGAGCAGCCACACACCAAGGCATGGTGTACGCGATACAACACCCATTCACCGGCGAGCTGCTGTACCCGTACAACGGCTCCTGTTGGCGATACCAGCAGGATTTGATGCTCGACTACATGACCGGCTGGTGCCCGTACGTTCTCAGGGACTTGGATGATGCAGAGCGCAGGGCTGAGGTCTGCGGCATCGATGTCTCCGAGGTGCGCGAGGGCGTCAAGGGCATCGTGCTCGCCCAGTCTGTCGAGGAGTCGCGAGCGCTGGCATCCAAGATTTTGAAGACGGGTCCTTGGCCTCGATTCTACTTCACGAGGAATGGCAAAGGTGGCATAGCGAGAAAGACGTATCTTGATAGCGTTGGTGGACGCCTGCCGACCAACTACTGGCCTCATTCAGAGGTCGGCCACACCGATGAGGCCAAGAAGGAGCTCAAGGCAATCTTCGACGGAAGGGTTCCCTTCGACACCCCAAAGCCCACGCGCCTCATAGAGCGGGTGCTGCAGATCACCGCGAAGCCCGACGCCCTCGTGCTCGACTCGTTCGCGGGCTCCGGCACGACGGCCCACGCGGTCATGCGACTCAACGCCGCCGACGGCGGAAACCGTCGCTTCATTCTCGTTGAGATGATGGACTACGCAGATACCGTTACCGCCGAGCGTGTTCGTCGCGTCATCTCGGGTTACGGCGAGGGGAACAATGCTGCCGAGGGCGTCGATTCGGGCTTCTCCTACTACGAGCTCGGCCCCGCGCTCTTCCAGAGCGATGGCGCCCTGAGTCCCGTCGTCAAGCGCGCGGACCTCGCGCGCTATGTGTGGGCGAACGAGACCCGCGCTCCCTACGAGGACCTCACGGACGAGCACCCCTACCTCCTCGGCGAGCACGCGCAGGCGGTCTACTACCTCGCCTGGGAACCCGGGGAGGAGATGACGCTCACCTACGAGCTTCTACGCGAGCTCCCGCGCAAGGGGTCTCCGACCGTCATCTACGCCGACCGTTGCGCCATCGCGCCCGAGCGCCTGGACGAGATGGGCATCGTGTTCAAGCGCGTGCCCGACCAGATAGCGAGGATCTGACCATGGAGCTGAAGCAGTACCAGAGGGACGTCCTCAGGGAGATCGGCCGCTTCGCAAGGACGTACGCGATGACCAGGGACGCGGCGACGGCGTACGGCGTCTTCATGAACGCGATCGGGCTCACGCCCGGGCAGGGCGGCGTCGAGCGCTACCGCGACGACCTCGGCGGCGCTCCGAAGGTGTGCGTGAAGGTCCCCACCGGAGGCGGCAAGACCTTCATCGGCGCGAGCGCCGTGCGCGTGCTGACAGAGGCGCTGCCCTCGGCCGCCAACGTCGTGGTGTGGCTCGTTCCGAGGCGCGAGATCCTCTCGCAGACCATCAAGAACATGAGGAACCCGGAGCACTTCTTGCGCATGGCGCTCGACCGCGACTTCGGCGGGCGCGTGGAGGTGCTCGACAAGGAGGACGGCCTGCGAGGCCGCTCGTTCACCGCCGCGACCGTGGGCGAGCAGCTCACGCTCTTCGTGCTGTCCTACGACTCGTTCAAGAACAAGGACGGGAGGCGCGCCTACGCGGAGAACTCGGCGCTCGCCGGGCTCACGGCCCACCAGCGCGACGCGGGCACGGCGGTCGAGGTGGACGGCGCCGACGACACCGCGCTCATCACCGCGCTCGCGGGCACGAACCCAATCGTGATCGTGGACGAGAGCCACCGCGCGAGGAGCAAGCTCTCGCTCGACATGCTCAAGAACCTCAACCCGCGCTTCGTGCTGGAGCTCACGGCGACGCCGGCCAGGGGCGCGAACGTCATCGCCCAGGCGACGGCGCGCCAGCTCAAGGCCGAGGAGATGGTGAAGCTCCCCGTGGTGGTGTACCGCCGCCCGGACAAGCGGACGACCATCTCCGACGCGGTGGCGCTGCAGAGGAGGCTCGAGGCCATCGCCGAGCGGGACGAGGGGCGCACCGGGCGTTACATACGCCCCATCGTTCTCTTCCAGGCCGAGCGGCGCGGCGCCGAGGGCGCGGAGACCTACGCAAAGCTCAAGGCGAAGCTCGTGGAGGGCGACATCCCCGAGGAGCAGGTAGCCGTGCGCACCGGCGACGTCGACGAGATCGGCGGCGCGGACCTCATGGCACGTGACTGCCCCATCCGCTTCATCATCACCGTGGAGGCGCTCGCCGAGGGCTGGGACTGCCCGTTCGCCTACGTGCTCGCCACCGTCGCCAACAAGAGCTCTCAGGTGAGCGTCGAGCAGGTCGTGGGCCGCGTGCTGAGACAGCCCCACGCGGCGCGCGCGGGGGCGCGCAGCCTCAACATCGCCTACGTGCTCACGGCGTCGGCGGACTTCGACGCGACGCTCACCCAGGTGGTCGACGGCCTCAACGGCGTGGGCTTCTCCCGCGAGGACGTGGAGACCGCCGGGACCGCGCCTGCCCCCGCTCCCCGGCAAGGGCGAGCGGGGCTCCCCGCCTCAGGACTCGCGGCAACCCCGGACGACGCCGAGGGCGACGACCTCGACCTGGACGGACTCGACCTGAGCGCGTCCGACAACGCCGGCGCCGGCACCGAGGCGGCGACCGTTGACGACATCATCGCCGCCTCCGGCGACATCGAGGAGCGCTTCGAGGAGGGGGCGGGCCCGGAAGGGGCCGGCACCCTGCTCGGCGGCCTGGGAGGGGGCTCGAACGTGTACGGCATGCGCACCGAAGCGGCGGGCTCTGCGGCAAGCCTTGCGATCCCACAGTTCATGGTTCGCGTGGACGGCGGCATATTCACCGACGACGAGACCTGGAAGCCGCTCGACCGCGAGGACCTGCTCGCGGACTTCAGGCTGTCCAAGTACGGCATCAACCAGGTGAGCATCAACCCGGCGACGTTCTCCGAGGCGCGCGAGGTCGACCTCGCCGCCGACTCCGACGAGTACCGCATCCGCTGGCTCGAGGACGACGTCAGAAAGAACATGGCGATGCTCTTCGCCAACATGTCCGACGAGGGCAAGCGCGAGAGCCTGAAGGCGCTCGTCCTCAAGGCGATGGCCTCGCAGTTCAAGAACACCTTCGGGAGCGCCCAGCTCACGGGCTACATCGCCCGCGTGGTGGACGACATGGACTCACCCGTCGTGGACGCGTGCCTCCACAGCGTGGGCGGCGTCGCACGCGCCGTCACGGACGCGGTGCGCGAGCTCGCCGACGACTTCTGCGAGGAGCGCTTCGGCAAGCTTCTCTCGCGCGGGGACGTGAGGCTCGCGCCCGAGTACCGCTTCCCCGAGTCGTTCGTGCAGGCGAACCCCATGACCAGCTACGACAAGGGTCTCTACGAAGCGGAGGACGGTCGCGTCGACGGCGTGGAGCGCAGGATGGTTGACCTGCTGGCAAACAGCTCGCGCGTCGTGTGGTGGCACCGCGTGGTGGAGCGCAAGCCCGGCGAGTTCAGCATCAACGGGTTCGTCAACCACTACCCGGACTTCCTCGCCCTGCGCGACGACGGCGTGCTCATGGCCATCGAGACCAAGGGCGAGCACCTGGCAGAAGATGCCAAGCGCAAGCTGAGGCTGGGCACGCGGTGGTCCGACATGGCGGGGGCGGGCTTCGGGTACTTCATGGTGTTCGAGCGCGAGGCGCTGGACGAGGCGAACGCGTTCACGCTGGCGGAGTTCGGGTCGGAGATTTTGGGGTGATTTAAGGAGGGCATTTGGCGATAACACAGTTAGAAAAGGGTATCTTTCTCTCCTTGTTTAACAGGGGCGGATATGTGCTCGACTTCTCCACCAACGATTTCGACAACTTCACCCTCATGAGTGTTGGGGTTGCTCTCTGCGAGCGTTACCAATTGTCCAAAGGGAAATCCCTCACTGCATACCTTGACGATTGCGCAGACGGTGACGCACTCAAGCTATTGAACGATTTACTAGAGTATTACGAGCTTCACTATGAAGATGAGTACGTTAAGCCCGACGTGAGCGAAAAGCGCCCATACAGCCACATCCGCTACTCTGCGGAGTATGCCCGCTACTATCGCAAGGCACGTGCCGTCATTGATCGCGAGATTGCGGAACACAATCCGTTCGAGGGTGCCTCCGAGTATCTCAAGGAACAGTTCTCCTCCGAGTACATGACCGCGCAGATCAACTCGCTTATGGAGCTACGCACCACGAATCCGACAGACGCCATCGGGAAGGCTAAGGAACTCGTGGAGAGCTGCTGCAGGACCATCCTCAAGGAGACTGGCGTCAAGGTGCCCAGCAGCTGGGGAATGAACGAGCTGATTAAGGAGACAAAGAGGAGGCTCGACATCGATACGGAGAGCGTTTCCAGCGATCTCCCTGAGGCTCAAACGGTCAAGAAAATCCTAGGAAGCCTCACCGGCCTCGTCGGGGGGATCGCCGAGTACCGGAACAGCTGGGGTTCCGGACATGGAAAGGCGGCTGACTTCGAGCCCCTGTTCGTGCGCCATGCCAAGCTCGCAGTTGGTTCGAGCGTCACTCTCGTTGAGTATCTCTGGGACACGTACCTTTGGAGAAAAGAGAAGGGGCATCTGAGATAGACAGGGTCCTGATAGGCGATAGACCAGCACGGGAGGATGATTTTGGAAGGGCTTACGAATAGTCAGGAATCTGCGCTTGCTCGAATCTGGATGGCACAACGCTCTCTCCCTGACGACTTTACCGAATGGGGCATAACGGACGATCTTCTCGTTCTCCGCGACTGCGGCATGATCGACATGCAGACTGATTGGGGACAAACGCTTGCCTTTGTGCGGTGCCTCCTACCTTTGGGACGCGATCACTACACAAAGGCCCGCAAGGCTCGAAAGCGCTGTGCGAACCTGCGGGACTCTGCCGATGAGCTCATAGGACGGCTGTGCGCTGACTGCGACAAGGACGGCAGCGATGTCCCTCCGAAGTATTACGAAGACCGCCTTGATGACTATCGGGCCCTAAGCCGTGCGGGGTTGCTAGATGTCATGTGGGCAGACAACAGGCCCTACCACGTTCGGATTACTGACAAAGGATTTGAATACGTTGAGGGCGATTTCATGATGGAGGCTACCGTGAATATCGAAAACAACTTCACCAACAACAACGTAATTAACGGGGGAAGCGCGAGCGCGAATGCTGAGGCGTCTGCCGAAGCAAGCAGCGCCGTTACACTGGGAATGACGATTCAGGCGCTTCTCGACACAGAACTCGAAGCCGAGGTAAAGGAAAAGGCAGAAGCCTCTCTCAAGGAGCTGGATGCTGCCGCGCGGAACAAGGACAAGTCAGGCTTCGCGGAGAAGCTTGAGCGAGCTGCGAGTATCGCAAAGAGCACTTCTGTTCTTGCCGGGATTATGCTCCCATTTTTCAAGACCGCAATCCAGCAGCTCCTCGGATAGACGCGGCGAGGCGAGAGGTACGCAAAAGTCAAACCTGCCTACCCCCGTCCTCTACGATTAGCCCGATACGACTACGGTTTGCGAGTGCGGCAAAGCTCGATCCCAGCCACACGCTCGGCTCACCGGGGCCGAGGACAAGGGGCATGCGGTCGTGAACCGGCGCGACGCTGGCGTTGGGCGCGGTGGTGACGACGGAGAAGAGGCCGTCCTGCTGGACGGCGGCGAGCAGGAACGCTCGGGCGCCGGGGAGGCGGAAGCGGTACTGGCGCTTTACGGGCTTTCCGGTGCGCTCGCTGACAGCCTTCTCGGTAGCATGGCTCTCGTAGAACGCCCGCACGGGCACGAGGCAGCGGCCCTCCGCTATTGCCTTTGCCCACATGCCGCGCCTGCCCAGGCGCAGCTGCTCGAGGGCGGACTCTATCCGCGTGTTGAAGACGGCATGGGGCCTGCCGTCGAGCGGGAAACCCCACTCGAGCGTGGCCACGCGGAGGCCGCCCGCGCCGTCCGGCACGAAGAGCGGGACCTGCGAGCCGGGACGCGCGTCGTGGAGGGGGTCGGGCGCCTCTATGTAGCGAATGGCGTGGCGGCCCGTCCCGCGCGCGCCGAGCGCGGCCTGGGCCTCCTCGGCCGTGAGCGGGCAGAACCTCACGCACATGGTCGCGCCTCCCTACGTCATTCCAGCTTGCCCCGTTGCACCCATTATCCCCGGCAGAACCCCTTTGTGACAGCCCCGTAGCCTGTACCCATCGTTTGGGTGCGGGCTCTTTCTCTGCCCGCCTGGATGGAAAGGCAGGGCCCCTATGGGTGGCGAGGACGATGGCAAGGCCGCGCAGGTGCAGGTCGCGGGTGAGCCGCAGGCGCAGGGCGACCAGGCGGCGCAGGCGGCGGTGACGGCAGGGCTCCGGGGCGCGGACGCCGGCGGCGGCGACGACGCTGCCGCTAAGGCGCGCAAGGACTACGAGGCTGCGCTCGCCGAGCGCGACGCGCGCATCGCTGAGCTCGAGGGCGAGATCGCCGAGGCGGCCAGGACCGCAGAGGGCGCGGAGGCCCTGCGCAAGGAGATGGAAGAGCTGCGACGGCGCGGCGACGAGGAGCGTGTGGGCTTCGAGCTGCAGATCGCTGGGGCAAGGAACGTCAAGGCTGCTCGCGCGCTGCTCCCCGACTACGACAACGACATAGACAAGCTGAGGGCTGCGGAGCCATGGCTGTTCGGGGCGGGTGCCGGCGTGCTTGAGGGCGCGACGGGGCTGCCGAACGCGGGCGCGGCGACGGACGAGGGGGCGCAGCTCAAGCGCTGGCGGAAGATCGCCGGCATCGAGGACGAGAAGGAGGAATAGGCCATGCCGAACTCTATCGCATACACCAAGAACTACACGAGCATCCTGGACGAGGTGTACAAGCGCGCGGCGTGCTCGACGTGCCTGAACTCGCCGCGCCGCATGGCGCGCGCGGGGCGCAACGCAAAGGAGATCATGGTCCCGAAGATTGAGGTGTCCGGCCTGGGCGACTACACGCGCAACGTGGGCTACAAGACCGGCAGCATCACCTACGAGTTCGAGACCAAGACGTTCAACTACGACCGGGGCATCAGGCTGCTCGCCGACGTGATGGACGTCGAGGAGGCGGGAGTCCTCGACTGCTTTGTGGCAGCCGGTAGCGAGCTCCAGCGCACGCAGGTGGCGCCCGAGGCCGACGCGTTCACGTTCGCGGAGATCGCGGGGCACGAGGGCGTGGCGCCCGCCGTCGAGGATTTCTCGGACGCCGACGCCGAGGACGTGCTGGCGTCGCTCCGCGCGGCGACGAACGCGATGGACGAGGCGGAGGTGACGACCGGCAGTCGCATCCTGTTCATCACGCCGACGCTCAAGGGCGTGCTGGACGACTTCTCGCTCGCGAACCCGGCGCGCAGCAACCGCGTGCTCGAGCGCTTCTCTCGCATCGTGGAGGTGCCGCAGACGCGGTTCTTCTCGGCCATCACGCTGAACTCCGGCGAGGAGGACCAGTTCGGGTACTCGTGCGCCGAGGGCAGCTACGTCAAGACGACGGACAGCTCGGTCACGCCGGGGAAGACGTACTACACCGAGAGCGGCGGGGTGTACTCCAAGGTATCCTCGCCGAGTGCGGGGAGCCTCACCAACTACTACGAGCTCGTGGGGGCGGGCGCGCCGATCAACTACATGGTGGTGGAGCGCTCGGCCGTGATCAAGTTCGACAAGCACGTGGCGAGCCGCGTGTTCAGCCCGGACGAGCTGGAGAACCTGGACAGCTACATGATGAAGTACCGCAAGTACGGCATCGTGGAGCTCCTGGACAACAAGCTGGACGGCGTGCACGTCTCCTGCGCGCCGCTGGCCTAGTGGACGGGGCGACGGGCGCGGCGGGCTGCGGCCCCGCGCCCGTCTCCTTCGGCTTCTACCTCGACGGGTACGGCGGGGCGCTCGCCGCCGAGGCGTTCGCGGAGGCGCTGCCGGCGGCGGTGCGGTGCGTGGGTGCGCTCACGGGGGCGCGCGAGGTGCGCGATGAGTGGGATGGGGGCGCCGCCGACGCCTGGCGGCGCGCGGTGTGCGCGGCCGCGGACGCCTTCGCCGAGTACGGCGAGGGGCGCGTGGGCGGCTTCTCCATCGGGTCCTTCTCGGTGACCAACTATCGCGACGACGGGACGACCGGCTCGGAGGTGGCGCGGGGGGCCGCGCTCGCGGAGCTCGCGGGCACGGGCCTCTGCTTCTCGGGGGTGCGCCGATGAGGTACCTGAGGCCGATACCCAGGAGGCTGCTGCCCGACGACATGCTGGTGTTCCTGCCCGCGGAGGGCGGCGGGCGCGGCGAGAGCCGCCTCGTGCGCCACGTGAGGTTCGAGCGCACGGAGGGTGTCGTCTCCGACGCGCACCGCTCGGCCGACGCGGGGCACGGGACGGTGTTCGTGGACGCGGTGAACTCCGAGGGCGCCCTCGAGGTGCCGGCGGGCGCGCGCGTGCTCATCGGCGCGGGGCCGTCGATGCTCGTGCGGGCCTGCAGGAGGTGCTGCGTGGTGCGCGGCCAGGTGCACCACTGGGAGCTGGAGGTGGGCTGATGGCATGCTCCGAGCCCCTCGGCGCGTACGTGCCGACCGACTGGGACGCCGAGGGCGGCGGGGTCGCCGGCGCCGTGGCCGCGCTGCTCCGTGCGCTGGGCTACGGCAACGCGTTCTGCTCGCCGCCGCCGGCGCGCCTCTGCTGCGAGCCGATCGTGCTGACGCAGGGCGCCTGGCAGCGCGAGGCGCGGCTCGCGGACGGCGCGGAGCGCGGGCGGGTGCCCGTGGGCGTGCTCGTGTGCTGCGAGGACCCGCGCGACGCGGAGGCGACCTGCCGCGCGGTGGAGCGCGACCTGCGCCGGGACTCCTGGACGGGCTCCGGCGAGGGCTGGAGGTGCAGGGTGGCGGCCGTGGACTCCGGGGGCTCGGCGCCGAGGGGCCGCGACGGCTCCGGGCGCTGGCTCTGGGGGTTCACGCTGATTCTGACGGTGGTGATCGACTTTGGCGGACAGGGTTAGGGCCGGTCGCGGCGTGGACGACCGCGACGTGGTGCGCAGGAGCAGCCCGCTGCAGAGGGCGGCGCAGGGCGCGCGCGAGCAGCGTGCGGGCTCGGCGGAGACCGACCGCATGGGGCGCGAACAGCAGCGCCGCGCGACGGCCTACGGGCGGGCGCGGGGGCGGCTGTGAGCTCCATCGTGTACAACGGGCACGACCTCTCGGGGTACGTGACGGCCGAGCTGGTGGAGCCGGCGGGGCACGCTCTGGAGCCGAGGGCGCTCGCGGTGCCGGGGCGGCCTGGCGCGGCGCTCTTGGGGTGCGAGCTGCCGCCGAGGGTGCTGCGGGTGCGGCTCTTCCTGGACGCGGGGATCTCCCTGACGGCTGACGAGCGCTCCGAGATCAGGCACGAACTGTACGGGTGGCTCGTGGCGCCCTCGGGCGCCGAGCTCGAGCTGCCTGGCGAGCCGGGGCTCTCGTGGCGGGACGCCGTGGTGACGGACGCCTCCGACTGGGACTCGCTCTTCGAGGACGGCAGCTGCGAGCTGGCGTTCACGTGCTTCGACCCGGTGGCGTACGGGGAGGGGAAGTCGAGCGCGGCGGGCACAATGACGGTCGGCGGCACGTGGGCGACGTGGCCGGTGGTGACGCTGACGGCGCTGGCGGGCTCCTCCGTGAAGGTGGCGGACGGGCTTGGGCGCTACGTGCTCGTGGAGCGGCAGTTCTCCGCAGGCGACGTGGTGGTAATGGACTTCGCATCCGAGGCCGTCACCGTTGACGGCGTGGACGCGGCGTCAGGCGTCGCGGTAGAGAGCACGTTCTTCTCGCTCGAACCCGGCTCCCACGCCCTGGCCTTCTCCGGGTGCTCGGCGCACACCGTCGAGTGGGTGGAGAGGTGGCTCTAGATGGTGCCGACGCTCTACCTCTTCGACCGCTTCGACGAGCGGCTGGGGATCCTGCCCGCCGTTGGCGCGGTGACGCACGCAGAGGAGATCGGCGGCGAGGACACGATCGAGTTCGACTGCCTGGCCGCGCCCGAGAAGGGCGAGCGGCTGCTGTGGCGCGACCCGGCCGACGGCGTCTGGCACGAGCATGTGGTGGTGCGCACCGACGAGCCGATGGGCGAGCCGGCGCACGTCTACGCGGAGTCGTCGCTCTGCGAGCTGCTGGGCGACTTCGTCGAGGAGATACAGCTCGTGAGCAAGACGGCCGCGCAGGCGCTCTCCTCGGTGCTCGGGGTCACGCGCTGGACCGCGGGAGATGTGGGCGTCGGCGACGCGACGCGCGGCTGCCTGCTCTACCACGTGAACGCCCTCGCGGCGCTGCGGCGCGTCGAGGAGGTCTGGGGCGGCGAGGCCGAAGCCGTCATCGCCGTCTCGGGCGGGCGCGTGAGCTCGCGGACGGTGAACCTGCCCGCGCGGCGGGGCGCATGGCGCGGGGCGCGCTTCTCCTATGGCAAGACGCTCGCGGCGTGCACGCGCACGGTGCTCGAGGACGAGGTGTTCACGGCGCTCTACGGCTACGGGAAGGGCCTGCCGGTCTACGACGAGCAGGGCGTGGCGACGGGAGGCTTCACGCGGCGGCTGACCTTCGGTTCCGTGAACGGCGGCGCGAACTGGGTCGGAGACGAGGCCGCGCGCCTGGTGTGGGGCAGGCCGGATGGCGCGGGCGGGAAGGCACACCGGTTCGGGCACGCGGTGTTCCCGGACTGCGAGGACGCAACGGAGCTGAAGGCGCTGACGCTGGCGGCGCTCGCGGCGGCGTGCGAGCCGCGCGTCTCCTACGAGGTGGATGTCGCGGCCGTGGACGGCGGCGCGGGCGTGCGCCTGGGCGACGACGTGGCGGTCATCGACTCGTCGAGAACCCCCGAGTGGCACCTGCGCGCCCGCTGCGTGCGGCGCGTGCGCGAGCTCGGCGAGGGCGCGCCCTCGGTGCGGCTCACGCTGGGCACGGTCGAGCGCACGGCGTGGGCGGCCTCGGCCGACGTTGCCGCGCGCGTGACGGCGGTCGAGGAGACGGCGGCGACCGCGTCGGACACGGTCGCCTCCTACGAGGACCTGGGGAGCGAGGAGTTCTGACATGAGTGACGAGAGCACGTTCCCGCTGGACGGCGACGGGCTGCGCGAGGTCGTCTGGGACGAGTGCGACGCGCCCTTCGCGGGGCCGTTCGTCGCCTCTCCCGCGGACGCGGTGGGGCGCGGCATCGCGCTCGCGGTGACGCGCGGCGGCGAGGCGGTGGACCTGACCGGGGCCTCGCTCTACCTGCTGTGGCGCCACCGCGAGCTGCGCGTGCGCGGATGCGAGCCCCTCGAGGAGGTCGACGCCGAGGCGGGAAAGTTCAGGGTCTACTGGCCCGCCGCGATGGCATGCGCCGAGGGGACCGTCGACGCGCAGGTCATGGTCTCCTGGGACGAGCGTGCGCTGTCGTCGCTCTCCTTCACGGTGCTGGTGGGGCCAGCGCTCGTCGGCGGCGAGGGAGGGGGCTCCGACGGCTACTCGATGTTCCTCGACGCCATACAGAAGTACGAGAACGCCGACGCCCTCATCTCCGAGGCCGTGGCCAGGGCACAGGAGGCCGTGGCGACCGCGCAGGGCGCGGTGGCCACGGCGGGGCAGGCCGTCGAGGCGGCGCAGGGAGCCTCCGGCGCGGTCGCGGCCGCCAACGCGGCCGCCGCTGCCGCGACGCAGGCAAAGGACGGGCTGCTGGAGGCGGCCGAGCGCGGCGACTTCGACGGCGCCGACGGCCTCCCTGGCGCCGACGGCGAGGACGGGGCGCCGGGAGCGGACGGGCAGGACGGCGCCGACGGCGTGAGCCCCACGGCCAAGGTGGAGCAGACCGAGACGGGCGCGGTGGTGACGGTCACGGACGCGACGGGCACCACCACGGCGACGCTCGCGCACGGCCCCAAGGGAGACAAGGGCGACGACGGGGAGAGGGGCGAAAAGGGGGACCCCTTCGAGTACGCCGACTTCACCGCCGAGCAGCTGGAGGCGCTCCGAGGCCCCAAGGGCGACAAGATGACGCTCGACGACCTCACCGAGGAGGAGATCGAATCCCTGCGCGGAGAGAAGGGTGAAAAGGGTGACCCGTTCACCTACGGGGACTTCACGCCCGAACAGCTTGCCGCGCTGCAGGGGCCACAGGGCGTCCAGGGGCCTCCGGGCGAGGACGGCGCCGACGGCCAGGACGGAGAGAAGGGCGACAAGGGGGATCCCTTCCTCTACTCCGACTTCACCGCCGAGCAGCTGGAGGCGCTGCGCGGGCCGCAGGGCGTGCAGGGCCCTCCCGGCACCGACGGAGCCGACGGGGCGCCGGGGGCGGACGGCGCGGACGGCGTGGGCTGTACGCACTCGTGGAGCGGCACGGTGCTCACCGTGACGAGCGCGAGCGGCACGAGCTCGGCCGACCTGCGCGGCCCCAAGGGCGACGCCTTTACCTACGCGGACTTCACCACCGAGCAGCTCGAGGGGCTGCGCGGCGAGGACGGGGCCGACGGCCAGGACGGTGCACCGGGGGCGGACGGCCAGGACGGGGCCGACGCCGAGATCACGGGCGCGACCGCCACGGTGGACTCGTCCACGGGCACGCCGTCCGTGACCGTGACGCTCGGCGGCACGCCGGGGGCGCGCACGTTTGCGTTCGCCTTCTCCGGCCTCAAGGGCGAGGCGGGAGAGCAGGGGCCGCAAGGCGCGCCCGGGCAGGACGGCTCCGACGGCGCGCCGGGTACGACGCCCGACCTCTCGGCCTATGCGACGAAGCAGTACGTCGACCAGGCGATCGCCGACCTTGACGACCTGAGCGGGGTGGAGTTTTGATGGCCGTTGGGACGATAGACAAGGGCGTGCTCACCGACATCGCCAACGCCATCCGCGTTCAGAACGGCGGCACCGACACCTATCTGCCCTCCGAGATGGCGGCGGCGGTGCTGGCGCTCGACGGGACCCAGGCGGGGACTCCCTACCAGGCGGTGGCGGCGACGGGCACGGGCGTGATCTCGGATGCCGTCTTCGACGGCATCGCCGACGCGATCCGCGCGCAGAACGGCCTTGCCGATACGTACAAGCCGAGCGAGATGGCGCCGGCGATCCTCGCGCTCTCCTGGGACACCGGCGTCAAGATCCGCGCGCTGCTGCTCTCGGACGGGACGCTCGAGTTCAACTACCGCGACGGGCGGTCCTCGTCGGTGCCCGGCGCGGTCATCCTCAAGGCATGGGAGGTCGACCCGGAGGGCTACTCTTCGGCGGGCTCGAGGCCCTGGGACGACGACAAGCTCTCCGTCACGCGGGCGGTCATCGACGAGGACATGGAGGGCAGCGCCCTCGCCAGCGCCGCCTACCTCTTCCACGGCTGCGAGAACCTCGTGGAGGTCGAGGGGTTCGGCCACCTCGTCACGCCGACCAACATGAACCAGATGTTCGTGAGCTGCGCCTCGCTCGAGACGATATGGGCGGACAGCTTCTACGGGTCCGTCGAGAGCGGGACGCTCATGTTCAGCGGGTGCCGGCGCCTCGTCGGGGAGAGGGGGTACGTCCCGGAGCAGTCGGACGACCACCTGAACCTGCACTTCGAGTCGACCGGCGTGCTGACCCACCCCGATGGGTCGGAGGACGAGCGCGAGTGGTTCCGCTGCTTCCTCTATGCGGACGGCGAGCTCGTGCTGACGGCGGCGACCGCGCCCGAGGCGGGGCGGGAGCTGGTCTCGTCGGGGCGCCTGTGCGCGAACGCCCGGTACAACTCGGTGGGCTACCAGCCCTGGTACGACCACCGCAACGACGTGGAGGCGGTGGAGATCGCCGCCGACATGGCGACCTACGACCACGTGAACACGAACTACTGGTTCTACGGGCACCAGGCGATCACCGACGTGACGGGGATGGGGAACCTCCACGGCGTGCGCGAGATGCAGCACACCTTCAACAGCTGCACGGGGCTCACGGAGATCGACCTCTCCGGGCTCGACCCGTCCTCGCTCGAGGACCTCGCCTACACCTTCGGCGGGTGCGGCTCGCTCGTGACGATCTGGGCGGACGCCGACTGGGCGCTGCCCGCCTCCGGCGTCTCCGGCTTCCAGACGTTCTACCAGTGCACGTCCCTCGTGGGCGGCGCGGGAACGACCTACGCGGGCTCGCGCGCGGGCTACCAGTACATGAGGATCGACGGCGTGGGCGGCGCGGGGTACCTCACCGCGAAGAGCTCTTGACAGGCACCCCTCCGGCGCGTGCGGCGCCTGCG
>NZ_NFIT01000011.1 GCF_002159495.1 Olsenella sp. An293 | reverse complement strand
CCGCCCCGCCGAGCCCCCCGCGCCCGCACCGAGGCGCTGGAGCACGGGTGTGATCGTCGCGGTCGTTGTCGCGGTCCTGCTGCTGGCGGGCATCGCCGGCTGCACCGTGTTCAACCTGCTTGACACCCAGCGGGCGCACGATGACTACCAGGGGCAGACCTCGCAGACGGTCCAGCAGGTCGACGAGCCCGGGACGACCTCCGAGCCCAGCGGCGAAACGACGTCGCAGACGACCGACGACGCCACCACGTCCCAGACGACGGGCAACCAGACGACGGGCAACCAGACCACCAGCACGCCGCAGGGCTCGGCCGACGACCTGAGCGACCAGATCTACGCCGTCACGCCGGAGACGCTTTCCGCGCAGACGTCGCTCACCACCGCCAGCCCGGACCAGAGCGCCCTCACCAAGCTCGTCCAGACGCTCCCGCTGAGCACCTACCTCGGAGGCGCCTCCGCCCCGAGCGCCGGCACCCTTGAGGTCACCTACAGCTACCCCACGCACGACGAGCGCGACTACATCGCCCGCGACGACGACTACGTCGACCGCGCCCTGGTATTCAACGCGGCCGCCCTCATGTGCACGGTAAGCGACCTCAACACGCTGACCGTCTTTGAGACGGAGCCCGATGACGACAGCCCGTACACCGACACCGACAGGCACGTCTTCACGCGCTCCGACATGGAGCAGGTCCTCGGCGTCACGCTGGACGCGAGCCAGCTCACCGAGGAGAGCTGGTCGGCCCTGCAGGCCCAGCTCATGGAGAAGCGCGTCTGGGACCGCATCTGGGACCGCGCCGATCGAGACTAG
Organism: Olsenella sp. An293; assembly: GCF_002159495.1. Taxonomy (GTDB): domain Bacteria; phylum Actinomycetota; class Coriobacteriia; order Coriobacteriales; family Atopobiaceae; genus Thermophilibacter. The sequence continues at coordinate 81,499 of NZ_NFIT01000011.1, read as the reverse complement.
CTCTGCACACCTCGCACGACGCCCGTTTTTGAGGGCCCGACTGGCCCCATAATGGGCGACGTGCGAGGTCTCTCGGGCGGTTCGAGCACACGGGCGCCCAATCTGTCACAATCAAGGGCCGGAACAGCCCGCAACCGCCCCACACGACAGGAGGCTCCATGAGCAACGAGGGCAAGAAGGTCAAGGTCCACTACGTCGGCACGCTCGACGACGGCACCAAGTTCGACTCCTCCCGCGACCGCAACGAGCCGCTGGCCTTCACCTGCATGGCCGGCCAGATGATCCCCGGCTTTGACGCCGCCGTCCGCGAGATGGAGGTCGGCCAGGTCATCGACATCCGTCTCGAGCCCGCCGACGCCTACGGCGAACGCGACGAGCGCCTCGTCCAGACCGTGCCCGTGAGCGCCATGCCCGGCGCCGAGGAGCTCTCCGCCGGTGACCGCGTGATGCTCACCTCGCCGATGGGCCAGCCCTTCCCCGCCACGGTGGCCTCCGTCGAGGACGGCAACATCACCTTTGACATGAACCACGAGATGGCCGGCAAGGCCCTCAACTTCAACATCGAGCTGCTCGAGGTCGAGGAGTAGCGAGGGGGACATCGCCTCTCTCGGGCCCGCGGCGCGCGCCGCGGGCCCTTTTTTTACCAGCTCACGAGGTAGCGGAGCTCATAGTCCTGCCGGCAGTCAAAGCGGTACTCCGGGCGCGTGGCGGGCCCGCAGCTCCCCGTGCCGATGCCCATCTGGAAGGCCTGGACGGTCAGGTAGGTGCCCGTGCGGACCTCGTCCTCGCGGTGGCGCATGGTGCGCAGCTCGTCGTCGGAGTAGGGCTTGACCGCCAGCTCGAAGGGCCGGTCGACGGCCGTGACCTGCACGCTCCTCTCGCCATTGGAGAGCCTGACGTACTGGCAGTCCATGCGGTTGCCGCTCTCCTGCGGGCGGATGTTGGGCTCGGTCATGTCCGCCACGCGGCACGTCACGCGCTCGAGGGGCGCCTGCGCGCACATGTCTCGATAGGACTCCCCGTTGCGCCCGAGGTACTCGACCTCGTCCCAGGAGGCGTCGAGCCGGTAGCACGCGCCAAAGCGCGGCAGGTCGCCCCGGCCGCGCTCGCAGTGCAGGCGCGAGGTCACGAGCACGCCCGCCGCAACGGCTTCGTAGGTGTCCGTGCAGAGGAAGCGATGGTGCGGGAAGGTGAGCCGTGCCGTCACCTCGGTGACGCCCGGCGCCTGCTCCACGGAGAGCACCTCGCGCCGGCACGCGCGAAGTCGCTCCATCGGACGGCGGCCGTCGAGGTAGCGGTCGTTGTCCGTCTCGACCCGCGAGAGCAGGACGGGCGTCGCGGCGGGGCGCATCGTGCCAAGGAGAACGAGGCCCTCGTCCGTGACCGCGCACCCCGGGGCAAACTCGTCCCTGCGCTCGAGGAGCTCGGCCTCGAGCGCGCCCATCTCCTCGAGCTGCATCTGCTCGCGCGCGATCTCCTCGCCCGTCGCGCGCCGGCGCGTGACGACGGTCACCCACCGCCCGCGGCTTCGGCGCAGGCCCTCCCCCGCCGCGCACGGGACGCTCGACGTGGGCCGCACCATGACGGAGGCCTGGCGCAGCGGGGCGACGTCCCAGACGAGCTCGGCCACGCCGCCGTCGCTCCACTCAAATCGCAGCGAGAACGCCTCGCCGGGCGTGAACGACGTCGCGTTGTGCACCATGAAGAAGTCCCCGCCCAGATGGCGGACGCGCATCGGGCGATAGGCGTGGGCGACGACCCTCGCGCCCGTGGAGGGCGTCCGGTCGGGGTAGAAGATGCCGTCCACGCAGAAGTTGCCGTCGTGCTCCCACTCGCCGTGGTCGCCGCCGTAGGTGTAGGACCCGTCCTCGTGAAGGACCGCGTGGTCGGCGAACTCCCACACGCAGCCGCCCATCAGCGCCTCGTAGGCGTAGATCTCACGCCAGTAGTCCTCCACGCCGCCGGGGCCCACGCCCATGGCGTGGGCGTACTCGCAGAGCAGGTACGGGCGGTCGTTGAGCCTGCGCGTCGTCGAGCTGCCCTCGCCCACGCTCCGCACGCGGTCGACCGTGGCATACATCTCGCTGCCCACGTCGTAGGCGCGCCGCAGCGAGTGGATGGCACCCTCGTAGTGCACGGGGACGTCGGAGCGGGAGCGGACGAGCTCGTACATGGCGTCGGCGTTGCGCCCGCCGCCCGACTCGTTGCCCAGGCTCCACAGGATGACGCAGGGATGAAGCTTGTCGCGCTCGACGAGGCGCTCTGCCCGGTCGAGGTAGCGAGGCTGCCAGCGCACGTCGTCGGTGAGACGGTTCTGACGCGCGGGGAACTTGCCCACGAGGGCGCCGTGCGTCTCGAGGTCGGCCTCGTCGATCACGTAGACGCCCAGCTCGTCGCAGAGCTCGAGCAGCAGCGGGTCAGATGGGTAGTGCGCCGTGCGGATGGCGTCGATGTTGTGGGTCTTGCAGAGACACACGTCGCGCTCGATCTCCGCCGGCGTCATAGCGTAGCCGCCCGTGGGGCTCGTGTCGTGATGGTTGACGCCGTGCAGCTTGACGGGGCGCCCGTTCACGAGGAAGCGACGGCCGTCCACGCGCGCCTCGCGAAAGCCCGCGCGCAGCGGCACGCACTCGGAGGCCGTCTCGACGATGAGGTCGTAGAGGTTGGGCGTCTCGGCGGTCCACTCGAGCACGTCGAGGTCCTCAAAGACCACGGTCGCGCGGCCGTCCTCGGCAAAGGCCGTCGCCGTGCGCTCGAGGCCGTGCCCGCGCAGCGTGACCCGCACGTCACCCTCGGCGCCGTCGGCGAGCGTCACGTCCGCCTGAAGCCGATAGCGCACGTGGCTCGCGCGCTCTTCTCGCCCCGTGCTCACGGCCACGTCCCAGACGCCAGCGGGAGTCACCTCGCGCAGCAGCACGTCGCGGAAGATGCCGTTGTTTCGGAACATGTCCTGGCACTCGAGGTAGGAGCCCGTGCACCAGCGTCGCACCACGGCGACGAGCTCGTTTACGCCCGCGCGTTGATGCGGCGTGAGGTCGAACTCGGCCGTGTTGTGCGAACCCTCGGCATAGCCCACGCGCGCGCCGTTGCAGTAGAGGTCCAGGCAGCTCGCCACGCCGAGGAAGGAGATCACGTGACCGACGGACGCGGCGCGCTCGTCAAGATCAAAGCAGCGCCGGTAGACGCCCACGAAGTTGTACTCGTCCTTGGGATGCGCGACGTGCGGCCGCCCGCCCTCGCCGCCAACGAGCGAGAAGACCGGGCCCACCGGCGCCTCCTCGGGGATGCGCGGCGGGTCAAACGGGAACTGATAGCGCTCGTCCACATAAAACGGCCGGTCGTAGCCCTGGAACTGCCAGCACCCCGGCACGGTGAGGCGGTCCCAGTCCCAGGCGTCGGTGTCGAGCGCCTCAGGAAGCTCCGCCGGGCGCGAGAAGAACCGGAAGTCCCACTCCCCGCTCAGGCACCGCACGAGCGGCGACTCATAGCGCCTCCTCGCCAGCGGCACCCCCTCCGCCGAGCCCCGGTCCGGATACGGGATGAAATAGCTCCGCGCCGGGAGCCTGTTCTCCGCGATGACCGCCTCATCACAGTAGGCCGTACGATCGAGCACATACCTCACGTCACAAACCTCCCGGTAAAGGCGCTGTCCGAGCTAGGGCCCTCGCCCCTTTGTCCCGCGCGCAGTTCTGCAGCCGCGCGCACTCCGAGCGGCGAAGCTGTCTGAGCACGGGGCAAAGGGGCGAGGGCCAGTCCCTAGATCGCGGCGAGTGCCTGCTCGATGTCGGCGATGAGGTCCTCGGTGCCCTCGAGGCCGCACGAGAAGCGCACCATCGCGGGCGAGATGCCGGCGGCGGCCAGCTCCTCGTCGTTCATCTGGCGGTGCGTCGCGGAGGCCGGGTGCAGGCAGCAGGTGCGGGCGTCCGCCACGTGCGTCTCGATCGCGGCGAGGCGCAGGGCCGCCATGAACTTCTCGGCGGCGGCGCGGCCTCCGGCGAGCTCGAAGGACACGACGCCGGAGCCGCCCTCGGGCAGGTACTTCTGGGCGAGCGCGTAGTACGGGTCGGACGGGAGGTGCGGGAAGCGCACGCTCGTGACCTTGTCGCTCTTCTCGAGGTACTCCGCCACGGCGAGGCCGTTTCTGAAGTGCTGCGGCATGCGCACGTGCAGGCTCTCGAGGCCCATGTTGAGGTAGAAGGCGTTCTGCGGGCTCTGGATGGAGCCGAGGTCGCGCATGAGCTGCGAGGTCGCCTTGGTGATGAAGGCGCCTGCCTGACCGAACTTCTCGGCGTAGACGATGCCGTGATAGGACTCGTCGGGCGTGGTGAGGCCAGGGAACTTGTCCGCGTGCGCCATCCAGTCGAAGTTGCCGGAGTCCACGATCGCGCCGCCGACGCCCACGCCGTGGCCGTCCATGTACTTGGTGGTGGAGTGGGTCACGATGTCAGCGCCCCACTCGATCGGGCGGCAGAAGACGGGCGTGGGGAAGGTGTTGTCCACGATCAGCGGCACGCCGTGGGCGTGGGCCGCGCGCGCAAAGCGCTCGATGTCGAGCACGTCGAGCGCGGGGTTGGCGATGGTCTCGCCAAAGACGGCGCGCGTGTTGGGGCGGAAGGCCGCCTCGAGCTCCTCCTCGGTGCACTCGGGCGAGACGAACGTGGACTCGATGCCCATCTTGGCCATGGTGTGGGCGATCAGGTTGTACGTGCCGCCGTAGATGGCCGAGCTCGCCACGATGTGACTGCCCGCCTCGCAGATGTTGAAGAGCGAGAAGAAGTTGGCGGCCTGGCCGGAGCTCGTGAGCATCGCCACGGCGCCGCCCTCGAGCGCCGCGATCTTGGCAGCCACCGCGTCGTTGGTGGGGTTTTGCAGGCGCGTGTAGAAGTAGCCCGAGGCCTCGAGGTCAAAGAGCTGGCCCATGTGCTCGGAGGTGGCGTACTTGAAGGTGGTGGACTGGACGATGGGAATCTGACGCGGCTCGCCGTCGCCGGGGGTGTAGCCAGCCTGGACGCAGCGGGTCGCGATGGTCTGATCAGCCATGAGGGTCCTTTCTGTAGGGTGCAACCATGATAGCGCGGCCGATGATGACAGCAGACCGCGGAGCGAACCGGCAACATCTGACAGCAACATAGCGCGCCATTGAAGCGCCGAGAAGGGCCCGGTTCTGTTAATTGGGGACGTGTTTTTTCGTGCAGACAGTTTGTGTTAATTGGGGACGTGTTTTTTCGTGCAGACAGTTTGGGACAGGCCTGTTTGTCAGACCTGTCCCAAACTGTCTGCACGAAAAAACACGTCCCCAATTAACACAAACTGTCTGCACGAAAAAACACGTCCCCAATTAACACATCTGCTCGGGGTGGAAGACCTCGTCGAAGCGCTCCGGCGTGAGCAGCCCCAGCGCCACGCAGGCCTCCTTGAGGGAGGTGCCCTCGGCGAAGGCCTTCTTGGCCACGCGCGCGGCGTTGTCGTAGCCGATGTGGGGGTTGAGGCACGTCACGAGCATGAGCGAGCGGTGGAGGTTCTCGTCCATCTTCTCGCGGTTTGCGGTGATGCCGGAGACGCAGCGCTCATCGAAGGAGACGATCGCGTCCGAGAGCAGTCGAACGGACTGCAGGTAGTTGTAGGCGATCACGGGCATGAAGACGTTGAGCTCGAAGTTTCCCTGGGAGGCCGCCATGCCGATAGCGGCGTCGTTGCCCATGACCTGCACGGTCACCATCGTCACGGCCTCGCACTGGGTGGGGTTGACCTTGCCCGGCATGATGGAGCTGCCGGGCTCGTTGGCCGGGATGGTGATCTCGCCCAAGCCCAGGCGCGGGCCCGACGCGAGCCAGCGCACGTCGTTGGCGATCTTCATCATGTTGGCGGCGAGGCCCTTGACCGCGCCGTGGGAGAACACGAGGGCGTCCTTGCCCGTGAGGGCGCGGAACTTGTTGGGGTCGGTCACGAAGGGCAGTCCCGTGAGCTCGGCGAGCTCAGCGGCGACGGTCTCGTCAAAGCCGGCGGGGGCGTTGAGCCCCGTGCCCACGGCGGTCCCGCCGAGCGCCAGGCGGAAGAGCCCCTCCATCGCGGCGACGAGCTCCTCGCGCGAGCCCTCGAGCAGGCCGCGCCAGCCAGAGATCTCCTGGGAGAAGGCGATGGGCACCGCATCCTGCAGGTGGGTGCGACCGCTCTTGACCACGCCGGCGTTCTCCTCCTCGAGGCGGCGCAGCGTGGAGACGAGCTGGTCGATCGCGGGCAGCAAGCGCCCCGTCACGGCGACGGCAGCGGCCACGTGCATGGCCGTGGGGAAGGTGTCGTTGGAGGACTGGCTCATGTTGACCGAGTCGTTGGGGTGCAGGCGCCGCGCCGGCTCCATGCCCCTCTCGGCGGCGATCTGGTTGCCGCGGTTGGCGAGCACCTCGTTCATGTTCATGTTGGACTGGGTGCCGGAACCCGTCTGCCACACCACGAGCGGGAAGTCGTCGTCATGCTGGCCGAGAAGAACCTCGTCGGCGGCTTGGCAGATGAGGTCGCGGTCCTCGGCCGAGAGCCGTCCGAGCCGGCAGTTAGCCCGTGCGGCCGCCTTCTTCACGAGGGCGAACGCCGAGACGATCTCGGCGGGCATGCGCTCGGTGCCGATGGGGAAGTTCTCGTGGCTGCGCTCGGTCTGGGCACCCCAGAGGGCGGCTGCAGGAACGCGCATCTCCCCCATCGAGTCTCGCTCGACCCGCCAGGCCTCGCCCTCAGCGATCTTCTCGCCCAAGTTACTCCTCCTCGTCCTCGACGTCGCCGCTCTCGGGCTCGCGCCTCCGCAGGCACGAGGTGATCGCCGAGACGACCTCCGCCTGGTCGCGCGCCACGACGCCGAGGTCGGCACGGACGCCGCGGAAGCGCGGGCTCTTGGCGCACTCCTCCGCCAGCTGCTTGTTGCCGCGCGCGTCGGAGAGGGCGCCGAGCTCGCGCTGGATCTCGTCGAGGTACTCGCTCATCTGCGCGCGCTCCGGGCCGAGCACCTCGCCGAGGCGCTCGGCGACGTAGTGCATCTCCTTGGTGTCGCGGCGGGCAACGTAGACCGCATCGCCGTCGCGCAGGTCGAGGCCAAAGAGGTCCTCGTCGACCTCGTTGAACTGCTCGTCGAAGTGGGCGCGGAAGTCGTCGGCGGTCACGCCGCGCTCGGTGACCTTTGACTTCCAGCTCAGGTGGTGCGAGAGCTCGTGCGCGAGCTTGCCGAGCTCCTTGGCGGAGCGGCGCTTGCGCATCAGCGTGAGCAGGGAGGCGCACTCGAGCGAGCGCTCCTTGGCGCACGACATGGGCAGCAGGCTGTTCTCGCCCAGCTCGCCGCTCTCCACCAGGCCCGAGACGGTCTCGCAGAGGATGTCGAGCGAGCGCAGGCGGCCCGAGGCGACCTGCAGCTCCTTGATCGTGTGCTCGCAGCGACGGTTCTGCTTCTTGGTCTGCCACGGAGCGAGGAACTGCAGCAGCGAGCGGACGCGCCTGAGGGCGATCCTGAACTGCCGCAGCGCCTCGGCGCTCTCGGGGCCGGCGAGAAACGCGTCGGCCCGGGCGGAGAGGTCGCGCACCGCGCCGGCGACGGCGTGCTCGACGACCGCGAGCTCCTCCCAGGACGTGGCCTCGGGGCCGGAGACGTACCAGCGAAGCACGCCGCGGCCGGAGAAGCCCCCCGTGAGGTCGATGGCGACGACCGCGCCCTTGCCGAGCGGCGGGCAGGTGCCCAGAAGGCGCGTGGAGAGCTGGTCCACGAAGGGGGCGTGGCCCACGGCGATCACGCACGGCGCCTCGGCGGCGTCGAGCTCGGCGAGAAACGCCGCGGCGTCCTGCGCGTAGAGCGACTGGTGGACCTCGATGTCATCGATGCCCGCGGCGGCAGCCACGACGTCGGCCGTCTCGAGCGCTCGCACGGCGGGACTGCTCCAGAGAAGCGCGTTGGGGTCGTCGCCGAGCAGGGAGAACACGCGGGGGTACGCGATGCGCAGCGCACGCGCCCCGGCAGTCGTGAGCCGGCGGTCGATGTCCTCGCCCGAGGCGGAGGCCACCTCGGGAGCTCCGTGCCGAACGAGAACCAGCGTCTTGACCATGTCTCCCCCGATCGTCAGATCCGGCAACGCACCGAAAAGCAAGCATAGCAATTTACCGCTCGCCGATTTCTCGGCTTCGGGGAGCGGCGCCCCAATCCGGGGGCGCTCCTCCGGCGACGCGCGCGCCCTACCATGTGAGCACCGAGGAAAGGGGGCGCCATGGCGATTTCGCGAACGGACGTCGAGGCCGCGGCCAACCTGGGGTCGGCCATCGCGCACGAGCTCGACGCGGCGCTCGCGGTGCCGCGCGAGACGGTCGCGCTCGCGGTGATGTGCCTGCTCTCCGGCGGGCACCTGCTGCTCGAGGACGTCCCCGGCGTGGGCAAGACCACGCTCGCCCGGGCGCTCGCCCGGGCGGTCCGCGCGCGCGTGACGCGCGTGCAGTTCACCTCCGACCTGCTCCCGAGCGACCTCACCGGCGTGAGCGTGTGGGACCCGCAGACGCGCGCCTTCGCCTTTCACCCCGGACCGCTCTTCTCGGACGCGGTCATCGCCGACGAGATCAACCGCGCCAACCCCAAGGCCCAGGCGGCCCTGCTCGAGGCCATGGAGGAGCGCCGCATCAGCGTCGACGGCACGACCTACGACCTCCCCGACCCCTACTTCGTCATGGCGACGCAAAACCCCGTGGAGATGGAGGGCACCTATCCCCTGCCCGAGGCGCAGCTCGACCGCTTCATGGTGCGCACGACCATTGGCTATCCGAGCGCCGAGGCGGAGCGCGCGATGCTCGCGAGCGCCTCGGGCGTCGATCCCGTCCAGCGCGTGAGGCCGGTCTGCGGCGTCGACGACGTGCGCGGCTTTCGCAGGCTCGCGTCCGTCGTACACGTGAGCGAGGAGGTCGCGGCCTACGCGGTCGCCCTGCTCGAGGCGACGCGCCGCTCCCCGGAGATCCGCCTGGGCGCCTCCCCGCGCGCGGGGCTGGCGCTGCTGGCCATCAGCCGCACCCGCGCCCTGCTCGACGGGCGCGCGACGGTCTTTCCCGCGGACGTCCGCTCGCTCGCGACGGCCGTGCTCTCCCACCGCCTCGTGCTGCGCGACCTCTCTCCCGAGACGGGGCAGACCGAGCAGCAGCGCGCCGCCCTGGCCCGCGCGATCGCCCGCGTCCCGGCGCCCGACGGCAAGCGGAGATGACGCGGGGCGAGAAGAGCCGCGTCACGCCCGTCGCGCTCACGAGGCGCGGCGCGGCCCAGCTCGCCTGCGCGCTCGCGCTTCTCGCCGTCGGCTCGGCGCTCGGGTGGCACGCCCTCGCGGCGGCAGGGGCGGCGGCGCTTCTCGCCGGGGTCCTTGGCCTGGCCGGGGTTCTTCTCGCCCGTGCGCTGCGCTCCGGCGAGCGAAGGCCCGCCGGCCCCCTGGCCGCCCCGGAGCGCGACGAGGACAGCTGGGTGCGCGTCGACCAGCACGGCACGGTCATAGGACGTCCGGGGCGCCTGCCCGCCGAGCGCGGGCTCTATCGGCAGCGCAGCGTCATCCTGACCTGGCGTGACCTCTTTGGCTTCTGGCGCGCGCGGCGCGTGGAGGCCACTGACCGCGAGGTGCGCGTGCCGCCCGTCGCGGACCCCGCCCTCGTGCGGCTCGTCTCGTCGCGGGCGGTGGCGCGCTCCCTCGACCGCAGCGCGGAGCGAGACGCCTGCGGCGTGCGCCCCTACGAGCGCGGCGACGGCCTGTGCCAGATCGCCTGGCGCCAGAGCGCCCACCACGGCGAGCTCATGTCGATCGAGACCGCCGGGAGCCAGGCACCGCCGGTGCTCGTGGTGGCGGACACGCTCGGGGCACGGGACGCCGACGCCCTCGCGACCACCGTCGAGGCACTGCTGAGAGGGCTTCGCCGCGTGCCCGACGTGCTGCTCACCGACGGCCTCGCCAGCTGGCGCGCGCCCGTGCAGCAGGAGCGCTTCCTCGCCGCGCTCGTGGCGGACGACGACGCCGCCGGCGGGGCACGGGTGCGGGCCTCGCTCGTGGCCCGGCTCGCCGCGGGCGGGGCCTCCCGGCGACGCGTCCTGCTCGTCACCTGCGACCCGCGCGGCCCGCTCGCGACAACGCTCTCCCGCGGGCCGCTCGGCCGCTCGCTCGTGGTGGTGGAGGCGAGCCCGGGCTCGGCCGCAGCGCCGGCCCACGAGGGTCGCGCGGACGCCGAGAAGGACGAGCGGGGCGAGAAGGACGAGCGTCGCCGCCCGCGCCCGGAGGCGCCCGCGCCGAGCGTCCCCTGCGAGCTGGCGGCCCTGCCCTGCTGCTGCGCGCTGACGCTGCTCTCGATGGTCCCCTTCCTCGACATGATCCGGGACGGCGCGTGGGCGCTCCCCGTCGCGGCGCTGCTCGCGGCGGGCTCGACGGCGGGCTGCGCGCTCGGGTCCGCGCTCGCGCGGCGGCGCGTCAGGCCGGTCGCGCGGGTCGTCGCGGCCGAGGCGCTCGCGCTGGCGCTGCTTTTCGCAGGCGCTCTGATGGCGTGCGCGCTCTTCGAGGCGCGGCACGGCTTTGGCCTGCCCGACGCCACCGCCGAGCTCGCCCGCGCCGGGCAGGGCGAGGCCGCCGACCTCTTCGGTGCCGTGCGGGCGCTCGCGACAGCGGGCGTGGCCCAGCTCGGGGGCCAGCCCTTTGCGGACGCGGATGCCGCGTGGGACCTGCTCATCCTGCTTGGCGGGGCGGCGCTCGCCTCCCTGTGCGCGCTGCTCGCGAGCGCCCGGCCCACGCGGGCGGCGATCGCGCTCGTGCCGCTTGGCCTCGCGGCGGCCGACCAGAGCGTCATGGGCACGACGGACCCAATGTGGGCGGCGGGGGTCTGTGCGCTCGGGCTCGGGCTCGCCTGGCTTGCCGCGCCCCGAGACCGCAGGCCAACGCGCTGCGCGCTCGCCGTCCTTCTCGCCTGCGCGCTCGGCGCGGCGGGGGCGGGGCTCGCGAGCACGGACGCCGCGCCCGCGGTCAGCCTCACGGGCGGCACGCGAATCGAGACGCTCGTAGACCTCTCGCGCGACCTGCGCCGCAACTCCAGCGCCGTCGCGCTCACCTACACCACCAACGCCGGCCAGCCGCTCTACCTGCGCGCCGCCGTACTCGAGGACTTCGACGGGTCGACATGGCGCGCGAGCACGGACGACGACGCCCTGCTCGACGAGCCGCTCGGCACGGGCGGGCGCGTGACGTCTTCGGAGGTCACCGTGACGACCACCATCCAGACCATGGGAGGCTCCTCCCCCGTGCCCCCGGGGACCGTGAGCGTGCGCGGCACCGACGCCCGCACCTACATCGCCACGGGCTCGTACCGCGCGCCCATCACCTCTGTCGAGGACGTCGACACGGTCGGGAGGTTCGCCACGGCGCTGAGCGCGGCGGGCATCGCCTCCAGCCGCCCGACCGAGCTGCTCGTGATCGGCGGCGAGCGCGGCGAGCACGTGAGCGGCGTCATCGCCCAGGCGCGCGCGGACGGCGTCGTCGACTCCGGCGACCAGATTGCGGTCATTCGCTGGCTCGTGGACTACTTCACCTCGGGCGGGTTTGCCTACACGCTCGACGCCCCGGGCGGTGACGGACAGGACAACCTCGCCGTCATCGATGACTTCCTCGCCGAGCGGCGCGGCTACTGCACGCACTACGCCACGGCGTTCACGGTGCTCGCGCGCCTGCTCGGCGTTCCGGCACGCGTGGCGATGGGGTACCAGCCCGCAGGGTCCGTCAGTGCCGTCGGCAGCTACGAGGTCACGATGAGGCAGCTCCACGCCTGGAGCGAGGTGTGGCTCGACGGCATCGGCTGGATCGGCGTGGACGTGACGCCCGCCGCAGGAGACGCCGGGGACGACGAGCCCGCCGTGCCGACCACCCCCGCCGCGCCCGTCTCCCCGCAGACGCCCGCGGACGAGCCCGATGACGCCGAGGAGGAGCCCAAGCCCGACGAGCCCGAGGACGAGACGCACGCGCCGGGCGGCGCGCCGGCGGATGGCGACGGCACGGCGAACGCCCCCTTCGAGCTTCCCGCCTGGGTCATGCCCGCGCTTCTTTGCCTTGGCGCCGCCGCTGCCGCCGTCGCCGCGACGGGCCTCGTCCTGCGCGCCCGCAGGCGCCGGCTCGAACGCGGGGACTGGGACTACGCCTGGAGGCGCGTCTGCCGCGTGGCGCGACGGGCCCGCGTGCGCTGGGATCGCTCGGCGACCGAGCAGGACGTCGCCGAGGCCATCTGCGCGCGCCTCGAGGACGCGGTGCTGGCGGACGCCGTGCGCAGGCTGGCTCGCAACGCCTGCCTCGCTCGCTACGGGGCGCGTCCCGTCGGAGGCGACGGCGCGCGCCTGCCGCGAACCCTGCGCGAGCTCGCACGCGCCCTGCGTCACCGGTGACGCCGGCAGCGTTGTGCGCACGTATCGACGTTGTGCGCACTCCCGGGCGTTGTGTACACGTATCGGCGTTGTGCGCACTTCTCGTTAGCTCGTCTACCTGCTCTTCTGTCGAGAAGGACCTTGGAGGCTGTGTACACAACGCCAGGGAATGCGCACAACTCCCCGGCGCCGCAAAAAGGGACGGGCCCGAGGGCCCGTCCCGAAACGAAAAACCTGTCCCAAGCCGTCTGCGCGAAATAACACGTCCCCTTTGTGCAGAGGTTACATCAGCTCGCAGACCTGGGACGCAAAGGCCACGGGGTCCTCGGGCAGGATGCCCTCGACGAGCAGCGCCTGGTTGTAGAGAAGGCCCGCGTAGAGCCCGACCTTCTCGGCGTCGCCCGCCTCCTGCGCCGCGCGCAGCTTCTCGAAGACGGGGTGCTTGGCGTTGATCTCGAGCACGCGGACGGCCTTGGGGGCCTGGCCGGCCTCGGGCCCGGACGCGAGGACCTTCTCCATCTCAAGGCTGAGCGGGCCCTCGGAGGTGATCACGGCCGGTGCGCCGTCGGCGGCCAGGCGCGTGGACACCGCGACCTTCTCGACCTTCTTGCCCAGCGCCTCCTTCATGGCTCCGAACAGGCCCTCGTTGGCCTTGGTCGCCTCCTCGGCCTCCTTCTTCTCCTCGTCGCTCGCGAGGTCCAGGTCTCCGGAGGTCACGTTCTTGAGCTCGACCGTGCGGTCCTCGACCTCGGGCTCGGCGCCGTCGGCCACGGCCTTCTCGGCCGCCTCGCGCGCGGCGTCGTCGGCGTAGGCCTTGGGCAGGCCCTTGGCCGTGAACTCGCGCATGGCCTGGAAGCAGAACTCGTCGACGTCCTGCGTGCAGAGAAGGACGTCATAGCCCTTGGCGAGAACCGCCTCGACCACGGGCATCTTGGCCAGGCGCTCGCGGTCGTCGCCGGCGGCGTAGTAGATCGCCTTCTGATCCGCGGGCATGGCGGCCACGTACTCCTGGAGCGTGACCATCTTCTGATCGCGCGCGCTCCAGAACAGGAGCAGCCCCGCGAGCTCGTCGGCCTTCATGCCGTAGCTGGAGTAGATGCCGTACTTGAGGCCGCGGCCGAAGTTGTCGAAGAACTTCTCGTAGGTCTCGCGGTCGTTGTCGCGCATGGCCTCGAGCTCGGAGGTGATCTTCTTCTCGATGCGGCGCGCCATGGCCTGGAGCTGACGGGTCTGCTGGAGCGTCTCGCGGGAGATGTTCAGGGAGACGTCGGAGGAGTCCACGACGCCGCGGACGAAGTTGTAGTAGTCGGGCAGGAGGTCGGCGCACTTCTCCATGATGAGCACGTTGGAGCTGTAGAGCTCGAGGCCCTTCTCGTAGTCGCGGCTGTAGAGGTCGAAGGGCGCCTGACCGGGGATGAACAGCAGCGCGTCGTACTCGAGGGTGCCCTCGGCGTGCAGGCTGAAGGTGCGCGCGGGGTCGGCCCAGTCGTGGAAGGTGGACTTGTAGAACTCGGCGTACTCCTCCTCGGTGACCTCGGAGGCGCGCTTCTTCCAGATGGGAGTCATCGAGTTGATGGTCTCGAGCTCGGTGTAGTCCTCCCACTCCGGCTTGTAGTCGTCGCCGGCATCTACGGGCCTCTCCTTCTCGCGGCTCTTGGTCACAAGCATCTTGACGGGATAGCGCACGTAGTTGCTGTAGCGGCGGATGAGGTCGCGGAGCTTCCACTCGGAGAGGAACTCGTCGTAGTTGGCCTCCTCGACGTTGTCCTTGAGCGTGAGGACCACGTCGGAGCCGCAGGTCGCACGGTAGGCCGGGTCGTCGGCGGCGACGGGCTCGATCTCGTAGCCCTCGATGCCGTCGGAGGTCCAGCGGAAGCACTCGTCGGAGCCCCAGGCGCGCGTGATCACGCTGACCTCGCGAGCGACCATGAAGGCCGAGTAGAAGCCCACGCCAAAGCGGCCGATGATGTCCACCGCGTCGCCCTGGGCCTCGGCGTTGGCCTCCTTGAAGGCCTCGGAGCCGGAGTGGGCGATGGTGCCGAGGTTCTCCTCGAGCTCGGCCTCGGTCATGCCGATGCCGTTGTCGGAGACGGTGATGGTGCGGGCGTCCTTGTCAAATGCCACGCTGATCGCGAGGTTGGCCTGATCGACCTGGACGGAGGAGTCGGTGAGGCTCTTGAGGTAGAGCTTGTCGATGGCATCCGACGCGTTGGAGATGAGCTCGCGAAGGAAGATCTCGCGGTTGGTGTAGATGGAGTTGATCATCAGGTCGAGCAGCTTCTTGCTCTCTGTCTTGAACGTGCGCATGCGGCGCTCCCCTTTCGTGCGGCTTTGTTGAACGAAAGGTAGTCTACCCCATTGAAGATAATCTCAGTCAGACACGCTTAGATTCCAGGGTTGACAATCTCGTCAGGTTACCGTGTCAACCCTTCGAGGGTTGACACGGTAACCTGACGAGATTGTCAACCCGGCAAGATCGTCAACTTTCAACCCGCTCAGTCGTCGAACAGGGCCTCGCCCAGAAAGTCCGCGTCAAAGGGTATGGCGTCTGGCAGGCCGAGCTCGCCGTCGGAGGCGACGACGAGGTAGTTGTCCTCGCCGGCGTGCTCGTCATCGGTCGCGAGCGCCACCTCGACGTGCGCAAACGTCATGAGCGCGGTCGCCACCACGGAGCGCAGGAAGCTCACGTCCGCCCCGCCGTCGCGCGACACCACGTTTGCCAGGCAGATGCCACCCGGGGCCAGGGCGCGCCGTACGGAGCGCAGGGCCTCGACGGTCGCCAGGGAGCGCACCGGCTCGGCGCCGACGAAGGCGTCGAGCACGATCGCGTCGAAGGGACCGGCGCCGCGGTCGAGGAAGGCGCGGCCGTCGTCGCAAACCACACGCAGGTCGCCGCCGCCCGCGCGGGCGAGCGCGACGGCCTCGTCAAGGAAGAACCAGCGGCGGGCGGCCTCGACGACCGTCGGGTCGATCTCCACGACGTCAACCCGCACGCCCGGACACCGTGCCGCCACGAGCTTGGGAAACGCAAACCCGCCCCCACCGATGGCCAGCAGGCGGCGCGCCTCGGGCCGAAGCTCAAAGAGGCGTCCGAAGGCGCGGTAGTACTCGAAGACGGGCTCCATGCGTCGCTCGTCGAGATAGGTCGCGGACTGGAAGACGCCGCCGGTCCTGAGCACGCGCACGCGCTCGCCGGCCTCGTCGCGGGTGGTGTAGACGAGCGCCTGGCCGGACAGGGTGCGCAGGAGGTGGGGGCGCACGCACCAGAGCCAACGCGCCGCCGCGGCCATCGCCGCCGTGCCCGCCAGCGCCAGCGCGACCCGCGCGCTCTTCCTGTCCCCCATGTCGCCTCCCCTCGTCTTGGCGATAATGATAGCCAGCCGCCATGACGCGTGACCGAGGGAGGTCAAGTGGAGCTCAGAATCATCACCTCGCCCGCCAAGAAGATGCGGGCGCAGGACGCGCCGCCCTGGCCCGTGCGCGAGCCCGCCTTCCTCGAGCGCGCCGAGCGGCTCGTGCACGCCATGCGGGGGCTCACGCGCGACGAGGCGCAGGCGCTCTGGAAGTGCAGCGACCGGCTCGCCGACCTCAACTACGAGCGTCTCCGGGGAATGGACCTGCGACGCGACGCCACCGCGGCAGCCGTCGCCTACGAGGGCATCCAGTACACGCACATGGCGCCTGAGGTGATGGATGACCGCGAGCTCGCCTGGCTCGACGATCACCTGCGCATCCTCTCGGGACTCTACGGAGTGCTGCGCCCGCTCGACGGCGTCGTGCCCTACCGCCTGGAGATGCAGGCGCGCCTTTCCGTCGACGGCGCACGGGACCTCTACGCGTTCTGGGGAGATGCCCTCTACGAGGCGCTTGCCGCCGAGGGGTGCGAGCTCGTCGTCAACGTCGCTTCGGTCGAGTATGCCCGCGCGGTCACGCCCTTCGCGCGCCCTGACGGCCCGCAGGTCCTGAACTGCCTTTTCGGGGTGCTTCGCGACGGGGCCCTGCGACAGCCGGCCACCGAGGCAAAGGCCGCGCGCGGGACCTTCGTCCGCTGGTGCGCGGAGCGCGGCGTTGGGGGCCCCGACGAGCTGCGCGACTTCGCGGAGCGCGGCTACGCGCTGGACGAGGCGCGCTCGGACGAGGAGACGCTGGTCTTTTCCCGCCGGTGAGCGTCCGCGCGGTGCAAAATCGTCCTTCGATCCATATCGCGCGGCGGCCGCGAGCAAAAGCGCCCTTAAATCCATGGGATTATGCGCCTCAAACCGATGACGTGCCCTCGCGGCCGGACATAACCGCAGTTGGCAGAAAATCCCGCTGGGCCCGTCGGTCAAAACCACGCGTTTTTCCATGGATCGAAGCTCGGTTTTGTTTTCGCGGCCAGAGAAAAATGGATCGAAGGCATGTTTTGCACGGGGCACGCCGCTCGCCGGGCACGGGTATCATGACGCAAAGCATCACGGGGAGGTGACATGGCGGACATCGACCGCATCATCGAGCAGATCGTCGCGGCAAGCCGAGCCAAGGCGGGCCGTGCCTTCTCCAGCTCGAAGGTCTACGGCAGCGAGCCCATCCTCATGCGCGGCTCGCAGCTCGCGAGCTACCTGCCCGAGCCCATCCGTCAGATGCGCGCCCTCGCCCGGCGGCCCGAGGCACGCTCGTGGACCGAGGCGCGGCTGTTCGTGGAGCAGGCGCGCCTCATGGCAAAGTTCGAGGATGACTGCCCGTACCACGGCACGTTCCAAAGCTACTTCCCCACCTACGACGTCATGGACAACCAGCAGCTCAGGGGATACTTCACCTGGAGGTCCCAGATCCGGCGCGCAACGGTGGAAAAGACCTCGGCCTCGTTTGCCTACGTCTATCTCTACGAGCTAATCAACGGGATCGGCGCGGCGCCGGGCGAGACCGCCTTTCGCGCCATCGAGTCGTTCTGGAAGACGTATCGCAAGCTCGACCAGACGCTCGACCGCTACGTGCGCCCCTGGCTCGTCGACTACGCCGTCTACCACGACCTCGATCCCGCGCTCGCCCTGCCCTACGCGGACGTCGCGCACGACCGAGCGGTCGACGTCCTCGAACGCGCCCAGAGCCGCGCCCTCGCGCAGGCGCCCGCCCGCGGCTCGCGTCGAGAGCCCCGCCCCTACGGCCAGGACATCTCCTCGGACGAGCGGCTGCTCGAGGCGCTCGACGAGCTCTCGACCCATCGCCTCGCGCAGTCGCGCCTCTGCCGCGACGAGCCTGACGCCGTTCGTGAGGTGACCCGCGGCGTCTTCGACCGGCTCGTCCGCCACTACCACGGCGGGCGCAGCCAGGACCTCGTCGAGAGCCTCTTCGGCGCCCGCCGTGCGATGCCGCACCTGATGTTCGCGTCGGCGGTGTTCTATCCGGGGGGCAGGCATCCCGACTGCGTCTACCGCCTGGGCGAGACGCGCGTCTACGAATGCCGCGGGGGCATCTGGACCTGCACCGCGCGCCACGACGGAGGCGGCCGCAGCGCCAGGCTCGGCCAGGCGCTGCGCGCGGTCGACCGCCAGCTCCGCGATGCGCTCGACTACCCCCACCCGCTCAAGGAGCGCGGTGACCCGAAGTACCTCACCCAGCTCGTCGACCGCGAGATCAAAGACTACCTCGCCTGGAGGTCGGCGCACGCGCCCGTGCGCGTCGAGATCGACCTCGGCAAGCTCGAGGGCATCCGCTCGGCGGCCGCGATGACCCGCGAGGCGCTGCTGGTCGACGAGGAGCGCGCCGAGGAGCCGACGCCCGTGGAGGAGCCGGCCCCAGAGGGCGCGGCGGAGGCGCCCGTCTCCCCGGCCGCCCCCGAGTCGTCCGGCCAGAGCGACGCCCCCGCGCTCTCGCGCGAGGAGCGCGCGCTGCTCGACGACCTCCTCGCCGGGAGGCCCCCGCAATCGGCCTCCCCCGACCTGCTCGTCGACTCGATCAACGAGAAGCTCCTCGACCTCGTGGGTGACACCGTGCTGGAGTTTGACGACACCGGCGCCCCCTCCCTCGTCGAGGACTATCTCGATGACGTCCGCGCTATGATGTGACCTGCCCGACCGCAACACACCCCCGAGGAGACACCGTGAGAAGAAGGCTCGGCATCTCGATCTACCCCGATCACAGCGACCCCGCCCGCGACCGGGCCTACCTCGAGCTCGCGGCGCGTCACGGCTTCGAGCGCATCTTCATGAGCATGCTCGAGGTCTCGGGGGGGCGGGACGCCACGGTGACGAAGTTCGGGGACGTCATCTCCTTCGCCCACGACCTTGGCTACGAGGTCGTCCTCGACGTCGCGCCCAACATCTTCGAAGAGCTCGGCGTCTCCTATGACGACCTCGGCTTCTTCCACGAGCTCGGCGCCGACGGCATCCGCCTGGACACCGGCTTCGACGGACGGCGCGAGGCCATGCTCACCTACAACCCCTACGGCCTCGCAATCGAGCTCAACATGAGCAGCGACGTCGCCTACGTCGACAACATCGCGAGCTACCAGGCCAATCTCCCCTTCCTCTACGGGTGCCACAACTTCTACCCCCAGGAGGGCACGGGGCTGCCGTTTGACTTCTTCGTGGGCTGCTCGCGCCGCTTCAAGGAGAAGGGCCTGCGCACCGCCGCCTTCGTCTCCTGCGCGGGCGGCACGCTCGGCCCCTGGCCCGTCAACGACGGCCTGCCCACGCTGGAGATGCACCGCCACCTCCCGGCTGACGTGGCGGCCAAGCACCTCTTTGCCACCGGGCTCATCGACGACGTCATCATCGGCAACGCCTACGCCTCCGCAGACGAGCTCGCGGCGGTGGGCGCCGTCGACCGCTACCAGACGCGCTTCTCCGTCGAGCTCCTGCCCACGGCGAGCGAGCTCGAGCGCGCCATCGTCCTCGACGAGCAGCACGAGCGCCGCGGAGACATCTCCGAGCGCGTGATCCGCTCGACCGACGTGCGCGTCAAGTACCGCGCCGAGGCCAACCCCGCCCACGACAACGACGTCGAGCTCCAGCCCGGCGACATCGTCGTGGGCAATGACGCCTTCGGCAACTACAAAAACGAGCTGCAGGTCGTCCTCGAGCCGCATCGCGACGCCCGCAAGAACCTCGTGGGCAAGATCGTGCCCGAGGAGCTCGTCTTGCTCCCGTTCATCAAGCCCTGGTCGAAGTTCCGCTTCGCTGAGCGGTAGGCTGCAGCGAAGGGGACGCCCCGGGCGACAACCGAACATCTGTGCTAGAATCTTCTTCCGAAACGACGGACGAAGGGGGCACGCATGGGTGGCGCGCCGAAGGTTCCCAAGCGCATAGCGGCGGTCATCATCAACTCGCTCAAGGGCGGCGTCGTGCCGCGCATCGGGCTGCCCTACATCACCGTGGGGCGCGAGCGAGAGATTGGCGCGCTCCTGCACGACCTCGACCTCGTCGCTGACGGCGGGGCGAGCTTCCGCTTCCTCGTCGGCCGCTACGGCGCGGGCAAGAGCTTCCTGCTCCAGACCATTCGCACGCACGCCATGGGCAACGACTTCGTGGTGGCCGACGCCGACCTCTCCCCCGAGAGGCGCCTCCAGGGCGGTCAGGGGCAGGGGCTCGCCACCTATCGCGAGCTCGTGCGCAACCTCTCCACCAAGACGCGCCCCGAGGGCGGGGCGCTGCAGCTCGTGCTCGACCGCTGGGTCGCCGCGCTTCGTGACGCGGCAGACCCCGACGCCGCGCTCGCGGCCCAGCTCTCCCCCATCAGGGAGCTCGTCTGCGGCTTCGACTTCACCCAGGTCCTCACCGCCTACTGGCGAGCCAGCCTCGAGGGAGACGAGGAGCGTCGCGCGGGCGTGGTCAAGTGGCTGCGCGGGGAGTTTCGCACCAAGACCGAGGCTCGCGCGGAGCTCGGCGTCAACGCCTGCATCACCGATGACACCTGGTACGAGTACCTCAAGCTCTTCGCGCAGTTTCTCGTGGGCGCGGGCTACCGGGGCCTCGTCGTGCTGATAGACGAACTGGTCAACCTCTACAAGATCCCCAACGCCGTCTCGCGTCAGTACAACTACGAGAAGATCCTCACCATGTACAACGACACGCTCCAGGGCAAGGCGCACCACCTGGGCATCATCATGGGAGGCACCCCTCAGTCGATCGAGGACCGGCGTCGCGGCGTCTTCTCCTACGAGGCGCTTCGCAGCCGCCTCACGCAGGGACGCTTTGCGAGCGCCGGCCTCGCGGACATGCTCGCCCCCGTCATCCGCCTCGAGCCGCTCACCTACGAGGAGCTGCTCGTCCTCATAGAGAAGCTCGCCGAGATTCACGCTGGCTACTTTGGCTACGAGCGCACGCTCACGGAGGCCCAGCTCGTGAGCTTTCTCAAGGTGGAGTTTGGCCGCGTCGGGGCAGACACGCACCTCACCCCGCGCGAGGTCATCCGCGACTTCATCGAGCTGCTGGACATCGTGTGCCAAAACCCCGGCACGGACGTCGACGCGCTGCTCGGCTCGGACGCGTTCTCCGGCGCCGTGAGCGCGCCTGCCGCAGGCACGGGCGAGAAGGACGTGGACGCCGCCTTCGCCGAGTTCACGATCTAGGCCTCGTCGTCCGCACCCCAGACCTTCTCGACCACGCCGCGCTCGCCCACCACGTGCGCGGAGTAGACGGGCTTCTCCGGGGCGGGGGCGCTCACCTCGAGATAGCGCGGCTCGCCGTCCTCCTCGGGCAGCTCGTAGTAGATGACGCCGTCGCCGGTCCACGACACGCAGCAGGGCTGGCCGAAGCGCTCCCTGAAGTTGGCCACGGTCTTGTCGCCCTCGCTGAGAAACGTCACGGCCTCGTCAACGTCCGAGATGGCGTCGCCGCTCTCGTAGCGCAGGGGGTCGCCGTCCACGAGCCGCGTCTCCCACTCCAGGGGGTAGTCCAGCTGGAGGTGCAGGCCTTGTCCCTCGGGCCACCCCGCACCCCCAGCGTCGTAGAGCATCGCCGAGTACGCGTCCTCGGACCATACGACGACAGTGGAGACGCCCACCTCTGACTCGTCGAAGTCGTTCTCGCTCACGACCGTCATGAAGCACCAGTAGTTTCGCTCGTCCAGGGAAAACGAGAACTCGGCCGAGAGCTCCACGCGACGCTTCCCGTCATCGATCTTCTCGGACTCGTGGGGCCGCGTCACAGAGTGAGTGTCGAAGTAGCCGACGCGACCGGAGCAGTCCCCCACCAGCTCGTGCGCCCGCTCCTCGAGGTCGGCAGACGACGACCGCGCGCTGGCCGAGAAGAGCCCGACGATCGCGCCCTCGTCCCTCGCCTCGAGGGCGTCGAGCAGGGCGTCCGCCGCGTCGAGGCACGCCTGCCCGCGCGGACTCACGTACTCCTCGCCCGTCACGTGGCTGCGAACCGCACGGACAAGGGTGTCGACACGCTCTGCGCACCCAGCGCACAGGATGGTCGCCACGAGCGCAATGACGCACGTTGCGATGACACGGGCATGTCCCCCACGCCTCTCGCTCATGAGCCTCCTCTTGTGCCCGGACGCGATGCGCCCCTACTCCTGCCTCATCCCAAGCAGCGCGAACATGTCATCCACGCTCAGCGCCGCCACGGGGCAGTGCCTTAGAAGCAGCTCGTCGTTGGTGACGAGATAGTCGACTCGACCGCGCAACGCCGCGGCTATGAGCAGATCATCCTCAAAGTCTCCGTGCAGGGCGCGCTGCTTGGTGGCCATCCAAACGTCCGTATGGTCGAGCGGTACGGCACAGGCGATTTCCTCCATGGTGTTGACGCAGCCCCAGGCGGCCACGGACGCGGCTCGAGCGGCCGACTCGGTAAGCGCGCCGGTCTCTGCGCGTTCGGCGCGCCTGTGCTCGGCCTCCACCATGTAATACACGTCTTTAATGGAGGAAATGGCGTAGGCCAGCGTCTGGTTCTGCTCAAAGGCGCGCTCCATGAGACGCCCCGCCGCCGCATGGCCACCTCTCCAGGGAAGGAAGTGGTCGAGCCAAACATTGGTGTCCAGGAGCAGTGAAAGTGACGAGCTCACGCGTCTTGCCCCCTCTCGCTCAGACGCTCGAGCAGGACCAGTTCCCTCAGCTCCTCATAGGGAATCTCTTCGATCATCTCGGGCGCGTCCACGCCGCGCGATGCCAGCGATTGCGCGACTATCTGGCTCCCCTCACGCACCAGGGCGAGCTTGCGGTCTCTCTCGGCGCGTGCCTCGGATGGCAGCTCATCCCCTCGGCCGCTCACGAGCTCCCTGATCTCCTCGGGACAATCGGCGAGACGCGCAAAGCGCGCCCAAAGGCCGCGTATGGCTTTGGTGGGAGTGAGTCCGGCCTTGGCAAGAGCGGCGTCGCCCGCCTCCTTGAGCTCGGCATCTATGCGAGCGTTTACCTGTGAGACTGCCGCTTCCATATTCCCTCTCCTCTATCTGTAAAGCACATGCTATCAAACTTTGCTAGCACATGCTAGATAAATTGCTTGCATTCTCAAACATCTGTTCGTATACTAGACGTGCCAACAAAGAGGATGGGGCATCTCATGGGCATCTTCGAGCGCTACGCACCGTTCGTCCAAGACTTCATCTACGCGCACGAGTGGGAGAGCCTGCGTGCCATTCAGGTTGCAGCTGGCGAGGCCATCTTCGACACGAGCGATCACGTGCTGCTGTGCGCCTCCACGGCCTCCGGCAAGACCGAGGCGGCGTTCTTCCCCATCCTCACGGAGTTCTGGGAGGACCCTCCGGCGTCGGTGGGCGCGCTCTACATCGGCCCCACCAAGGCCCTGATCAACGACCAGTTCTATCGCCTCACGGACCTCTGCGAGGAGGCGGGCGTCGCCGTCTGGCACTGGCACGGCGACGTCTCGTCCTCGCACAAGGCCAAGCTCATGAAACGTCCCTCCGGCATCCTGCAGATCACGCCGGAGTCGCTCGAGGCGCTGCTCATGCGCCGTCACGCGGCCGTCTCCAAGCTCTTCTGCGACCTGCGCTACGTGGTGATAGACGAGGTGCACGCGCTGCTGCGGAAGGACCGCGGCGGCCAGTGCCTGTGCCTGATCGAGCGACTGGCGCGCCTCGCGGGCGTGCAGCCGCGGCGCATCGGGCTCTCCGCCACCATCGGGGACCCGGAGGCGGTGGGTGCGCTTCTGGCCGCCGGCACGGGACGCAGCACCGTCATCCCCCGCGTCGAGGAGCCCCCACGCACCTGGCGCATCTCGATGGAGCACTTCTACACCACCGACCCCCAGGCGGACGAGGGCGCGGCCCAGTCGGCATCAGGCGTGGTCGAAGCGGACGTGGTGTCGGTGGAGCCCGTCACGGCGCCTCCTGGGGCCGGGGCTGTATCTCCGCGCGCAGCTTCGCGGCGCAGCGAGGACTGTCAGAGCACGAAGATACAGCCCCGGCCCCAGGAGGCCCCCACGGACGTCGCGCCAGCCAACGCCGACCCCGGCATCGGCTACATCTTCGAGCACACGCGCGGGCACAAGTGCCTGATCTTCTCGAACTCCCGCGAGGAGGCGGAAGAGGTCTGCACGACGCTGCGGGCATACTGCGAGTTCAACGGGGAGGACGACCGGTTCCTCATCCATCACGGCAACCTCTCCGCCGCCATCCGCGAGAGCGCGGAGGAACGGATGCGCGACGAGGCTTCGGAGCTCTCCATCGTGGCAACGGCCACGCTCGAGCTGGGCATCGACGTCGGGCGTCTGGAGCGGGCGTTTCAGATCGACGCGCCGTTCACGGTCTCGAGCTTCCTGCAGCGCATGGGCCGCACGGGCCGGCGCGAGCGGCCGCCCGAGATGTGGTTCGTCATGCGCGAGGACCAGCCCGAGCCCAGGACGCTGCTCCCGGAGACCGTGCCGTGGAAGCTGCTGCAGGGCATCGCGCTCGTCGAGCTTTACCGCGAGGAGCGCTGGGTGGAGCCGCCGCGACTCGACCGCCTGCCCTACAGCCTGCTCTGCCACCAGACGCTCGCAACGCTCGCCTCCGAGGGAGAGCTCTCCCCCGCCCAGCTCGCGAGCCGCGTGCTCACGCTCACCTACTTCCATCGCGTGAGCACGGACGACTTCCGCGAGCTCCTGCGCCATCTCCTGAGAAACGACTTCATCGAGCAGACGGAGTCGGGCGGCCTCATCGTGGGCCTCGCGGGCGAGCGCGTGACGAGCTCGTACAAGTTCTACGCCGTCTTCCAGGAGAACGTCGAGTACACCGTGCGCTGCGACTCCACCGAGATCGGCACGCTCTGCGCCCCGCCCCCGCCCGGCGAGAAGGTCGCAATCGCGGGGCACGTGTGGATCGTCGACGAGGTGGACCACGAGCGTCACCTGCTCTACGTCACGCAGGTCAAGGGAAAGGTCCCCGCCTACTTTGGCGACGTTGCGGGAGACATCAACACGCACGTCCTCGAGCGCATGCGACGCGTCCTCGAGGAGAGCGCCGCCTACCCCTATCTCATGACGCACGCCCGGGCGCGACTGCGCCAGGCGCGCCTCGTGGCACGGAGCTCCCGCCTCAACGAGGGGCCGCTCGTCTGCCTGGGAGAGAACGACAAGAAGCAGACCATGTACTGTCTGCTTCCGTGGCTGGGCAGCTACGCGTTTCTCGCTCTCGAGCGCCTCATCAAGATCAAGTGCGCGGGCGAGCTCGGCATCAAGGGCGTCAACTCGTCGCGCCCGTACTTCATGACCTTCGTCATGCGCGAGGACGAGCGCGCATTCTTCTCGGTGGTGTGCGACGCGGCGGAGCGCCTCGAGGACCCAAACGAGCTCCTCTACCCCGCAGAGATCCCCTATTTCGAGAAGTACGACGAGCTCGTGCCCGAGTGCCTCATCCGCAAGGGCTTCGCCGAGGGCGTGCTCGACGTAGCCGGCATGAAGGAGCGCGTGGCCGAGTGGGGTCGGGCCCGACTGGGCGCCTAGCCGGGCCGGCCATCGGCCGTGGCGCGGGATGGCCCGGACGAGGGGCCGAATGGCTCCCGCGCAGGGCCGTCCCGCCACGAGGCACCCCGCATTCCGCAGGCGAGAGGGCCCGGCGGCCGCGGGCGACACGCCCGGCGCTGCAGGCGTCGGTGACACAAAAGCGGGCCCGGACCGTGGGGGTAGACGGTCCGGGCCCAGAGATTCAAAAGGAGTCAGCCCCCTTTTGAATTAGTGGATCGACCAGGCGTGGTGGTCGGTGTGCAGGAGCTCCTCCGCGCGCTCGGAGAGCGGCTCGCCCAGGTAGTCGCGGTACAGCGCCTGGATGGCCGGGTTCTCGTAGGAGTTGCGCAGCTTCGCCTTGCGGTCGAGGCCCCAGAGGACGTCGCCGCGGACGCCGGCGAGCTCCTCGCCGTCGTGAATGGGCTGTCCGCCGCCGCCCGCGCAGCCGCCCGGGCAGGCCATGACCTCGACGAAGTCGTACTCCACGGCGCCCTCGGCGATGGCGTCGAGCAGGAAGGCCGTGTTGGCGAGGCCGTGGACCACCGCGACGCGCACCGGGGTGCCCGCCAGGTCGAACGTGGCCTCCTTCCAGCCGTCGAGGCCGCGGATCTCGGAGAAGGCGTCGGGACGCGGGGTCTCGCCGGTGACCACGTGATAGGCGGTGCGCAGCGCGGCCTCCATGACGCCGCCCGTGGCGCCGAAGATGACGCCGGCACCCGTGGCGGTACCCAGCGGGTCGTCGAACTTCTCCTCGGGCAGGGTGGTGACGTCGATGTGCTCGGCGCGGATCATGCGGTCGACCTCGCGCGTGGTGAGCGAGACGTCGACGTCGGGATCGCCGCAGGCGTCGTTCATGACGGGGATGGCGACCTCGTGCTTCTTGGCCACGCACGGCATGATCTCGACGCAGAAGATGTTCTTGGGGTCGATGCCCTTGAGCTCGGCGAAGTAGCTCTTGGTGATGGCGCCGAACATCTGGCCCGGGGACTTGGAGGTGGAGAGCTGGTCGGTGAGCTCGGGGCGCACGGCCTTGACGTAGCGCACCCAGCCCGGGCAGCAGGAGGTGAACATCGGGAAGGTGTTCTCCTCGCGGTGCGCGAGCTTGTGCAGAAGCTCGGTGCCCTCCTCCATGATGGTGAGGTCGGCCGAGAAGTTCGTGTCAAAGACGTAGTCCACGCCCATGCGCCTCAGCGCCGCCACGAGACGGCCCACCGTGGCGTCCTGGCGCTCGAGGCCGAGGCTCTCGCCCCAGGCCGCGCGCACGGCCGGCGCGATCTGCACCACGACGACCTTCTCGGGGTCGGCCAGCGCGTCGAAGACCTTGCCGGTGTCGTCGCGCTCGCGCAGGGCGCCCGTCGGGCAGTGCGTGATGCACTGGCCGCAGAGGGTGCAGTCGGACTCACGGATGTCCTGGCCGCCGCGGACGTTCACGCTCGTGTGCGTGGCGCGGTTGGCGAGGTCCCAGACGCCCAGGCCCTGGATCTTCTCGCACACCTGGATGCAGCGCAGGCAGTTGACGCACTTGTCGTTGTTGCGGATGAGCGGGAAGGTCTTGTCCCACGGGTCGTGCATGAGGCGCTTCTCGTAGGGAAGGTCGGAGATGCCCAGGTCGTTGGCAAGCGTTTGCAGGGTGCAGTTGCCAGAGCGCACGCAGCTCGTGCACTCGGAGTCGTGCGTGGCCAGCAGAAG
Source organism: Olsenella sp. An293 (assembly GCF_002159495.1). Classification (GTDB taxonomy): domain Bacteria; phylum Actinomycetota; class Coriobacteriia; order Coriobacteriales; family Atopobiaceae; genus Thermophilibacter. The sequence goes on along the minus strand of NZ_NFIT01000011.1, from coordinate 54,562 downwards.
CTCCATGTTCATGCGGCGCGCCACACGGACCTTGGGGCTGTTGGTGCGCACGACCATGCCCTCGAGCACGGTGTTGTTGCACGCGGCGACGAGCTGGTCGATGCCCTCGACCTCCACGACGCAGACGCGGCAGGCGCCGATCTCGTTGAGGTCCTTGAGGTAGCACAGCGTCGGGATCTTGATGCCCAGCTGGGCGGCGGCGTCGAGGATGGACGTTCCCTCGGGCACGCTGACGGCGCGGCCGTCGATAGTGAGGTTTACCACTGCTCGATCCTCCCCCCGCGGAACGCACCGAAGCCAAAGTGGTCGCAGCGCAGGCAACGGGACGCCTCCTGGTGCGCCTCCTGGTCGGTGAGGCCGTTCTCGACGATGTCAAAGTCATGGATGCGGTCGGACGCCTCGCGCTCGCGCATCTCGCAGCGCGCGCAGGAGATCTTGCCCTTGAACTGCACGGGCGGCAGCTCGACGTCGAGCTCGATCTTGTGGTTGTAGCCAAGGTAGTTGTCGATGTTGCCCGCGGCGACCTTGCCGGCGTTGATGGCGCGGATGACCGTGGCCGGGCCGCTCTGGCAGTCGCCGCCGGAGAACAGGCCCTCCTGCCCGGGCACGGCGCCGTCCGGGTCGGTCACGATGCGGCCCCACTTGCAGGGGATGCCCTGCTCCTCGAAGGTGCCGGAGTCGATGTCCTGGCCGATGGCCACGATCACGCGGTCGCACGGGACCACGACGTCGCCGCCCTCGGCGGTGCGCGGCGCGGGGCGCCCGCGCTTGAGGCCGCCGATGATCTGCGGCTCGACCTTGAGGCCGCAGACGTGGCCGGACTCGTCCACCACGACCTCCTTGGGCGCGTGCAGGTCCATGACCTCGCAGCCCTCGGCCTCGGCTCCGGCGATCTCCTCGTCCTGCGCCGTCATGTCCGCGACGCGGCGGCGGTAGGCGATGACGACCTTCTTGGCGCCCAGGCGCACAGAGGTGCGGGCCACGTCCATGGCCACGTTGCCGCCGCCCACGACGGCCACCGTGAGGCCCTCGAAGTCGGGCGGGTTGTCGTCGCCCATATCACGCAGGAGCTGGACGGCGGACATGACGCCCTCGGCGTCCTCGCCCGGAAGCCCGAGCTTCTTGTCGGAGTGGGCGCCGATGGCGAGGTAGACGGCGTCGTACTCGGAGCGAAGGCGGTTGAGCTCATCGCCGTCGACGCTGTGGTTCATCTCGACGTCGATGCCGCAGTCGAGCAGCCACTGGATCTCGGAGTCGAGCTGCTCGCGCGGCAGGCGGTAGTTGGGGATGCCGTAGCGCAGCATGCCGCCTAGGTGCTGGCGCTGCTCGAAAATCTTGACGCTGTGGCCCATGAGCGTGAGGTAGTACGCGCACGAGAGGCCCGCCGGGCCGCCGCCGACGACGGCGACGCGCTTCTTGGTGGGGGCCTTGATGATGGGCTTGTAGTCGCCCGCGTGCTCCACGGCGTAGCGCTTGAGGCCGCGGATGTTCATCGGGTCGTCGACCATGCCGCGGCGGCAGTGCATCTCGCACGGGTGCTCGCAGACCAGGCCGCAGACCAGCGGCAGCGGGTTGTCCTTGCGGATGAGGCGGACGGCCTCGGTGTAGCGACCGGCCTCCACCAGGGCGATGTAGCCGGGGATGTCCACGCCGGCCGGGCAGCCCGAGACGCAGGGCACCGTCTGGTGCTGCGCAAATCCGCACGCGTGCTTCTGCACGTGGTGCTCGAAGTCGTCGCGGAAGCCGCGGATGGCCATGAGGGCCACCTCGCCGGCCTCGTAGCCGATGGCGCAGTCGCTCGACAGATAGACGGTGCGCGCGGTGGACTCGATGAGGTCGAGCGTCTCCATCGTGGCGCGGTTGTTGAGCACGTCGTTGAACAGGTGGCGCAGCATGCGCAGGCCGTTTCTGCACGGTGTGCACTTTCCACAGCTCTGGGTGGCGCACATCGCCACGTAAGAGGCCGTGAACTCGACGGGGCATGGGGCAAGCGAGCTCACCGAGAGGCGCTTCTCGAGCATCTCGTGCATGCTCGACATGATCGCCTGGGACTCGCTCTGCTCCATGACGTGCATTCTAGCCATAGGCCCTCTCCTTGCACTTCTGGAGTCTGTTGCAGCCACGGCCCCCTCGGCCGCGGCATAGTCAGATAAGGGTATCCGACAGATTTCCAGAAAGTGTCCGGTATTCGGCAAGAAGGACCTTTGCCCGGCGAGCGGTCTGTCAATTGGGGACAGCCCCCAATTGACAGAGCCAGGGTTGACAGTCTCGTCAGGGGTTGACAGTCTCGTCAGGTTATATTGTCAACCTTGACAAAGGTTGACAATATAACCTGACGAGACTGTCAACCCCTGACGAGACTGTCAACCCCTGACGAGACTGTCAACCAAGGACCTGCTCGGCGATGCGGGCGGTCTCGGTGGCGTCCTTGGCGTAGAAGTCCGCGCCGACCATCTGGGCGTACTCGGGCGTGAGCACGGCGCCTCCCACCACGACCTTGCACCAGGGCGCCCGCTCGCGCAGAAGCTCGATGGTCTCGGCCATGGCCGGCACCGTCGTGGTCATGAGGGCCGAGAGCCCCACCAGACGCACGTGGCGCTCCTCCACGGTGCGGACCACCACCTCCGGGTCCACGTCGCGCCCGAGGTCGATCACGTCGAAGCCGTAGTTCTCGAGCAGCATCCGGACGATGTTCTTGCCGATGTCGTGAATGTCGCCGCGCACGGTGCAGACGACGACCTCGCCCTTGCCCGCGGAGGCGTCCCCGGGCCCGGCGGCGGCGCGGATGGTCTCGAAGCCCGCCTTGGCGGCCTCGGCCGAGGCCATGAGCTGCGGCAGGAAAAACGTCCCCGCCTCAAAGCGCCGACCCACCTCGTCGAGGGCCGGCACCAGCACCTCGTTGATCGCAAAGAGCGCGTCGTGGGCGAGAAGGACCTCGGACATGGCGCTTGCCATGGGCTCCGCGCGGCCGTCGAGCACGAGCGCCCGAGCGCGCTCAACCGGGTCCTCAAGAAGCCCGGCGGGCGCGGGCGCAGTCGCGGGCTCGACGTTCTTCTCGCCCGCCGAGGACGCCGCGGCCGGCGCGTCCGAGCGGTCCGCATAGTGCTCCACGTAGAAGCGCGCCCGCTCGTCCTCCCCCGAGAGCGCGCGCCAGGAGTCGACGACGTCCATCATGCGGCGCACGCCGGGGTTGATGATCGCGAGGTCGAGGCCGGCCCCGAAGGCGGCCGCCAGAAACGTCGCGTTGAGCAGCGGTCGGAAGGGCAGGCCAAAGCTGATGTTTGAGACGCCGAGCACCGTGCGCACGCCGGGCAGCTCCGCCTTCACGAGTCGGATGGCGTCCAGAATCGCGCGCGGCGCCGTCTGGTCGGTGGAGGCGGCCATGGCGAGGCAGTCGATCGCCACGTCTGGGCGCGGGATGCCGGCGGCGTCCGTGGCGGCGACGATCTTGCGCGCCACCGCGAGCCGTCCCTGCGCCGTGGGCGGAATGCCGTCCTCGTCGAGCGTGAGGCCCACGAGCGCGCAGCCGTAGCGCGCGGCCAGGGGCACCACGGAGGCGAGCGACTCCGCCTTGCCGTTGACGGAGTTCACGAGCGGCTTGCCCGGGTAGCTGCGGACGGCGGCCTCCACGACGGCCGGGTCCGAGGAGTCGATCTGCAGGGGCAGCGTGGTCACCGAGAGCAGCTCCGAGACCAGGCGGCACATGACGGCGCGCTCGTCGATCTCGGGCAGGCCGGCGTTGACGTCGAGGATCTGGGCGCCGGCGCGCTCCTGTGCCATGGCCTCGGCGATCACGTGGTCGTGGTTGCCCGAGCGCAGGGCCTCCTTCATCTTGCGCTTGCCCGTGGGGTTGATGCGCTCGCCGATGACGCCCACCTGGCCGGGCGCCAGCGCGACGAGCCGCTGCGGACCCGCCACGGTGAGGCAGTCCCGCAGGGAGCGCGGCGCCGGCCGACGAACGTCGAGCAGCGCGCGCAGGGCCGCCACGTGCGCGGGCGTGGTCCCGCAGCACCCGCCCACGACGCCCACGCCCGCGTCGAGCATGTCGGCCACGCAGACGGCAAACTCCTCGGGCCCCACGTCGTAGCGGGTCTCGCCGTCCACGACGCGCGGCAGGCCGGCGTTTGCCTGAGCCATCACCGGGCAGCTCGTCCACGGCAGCATGCGCTCCACGAGCGGGGCCACGTCGCGCGGGCCGAGCGAGCAGTTGATGCCCACGGCGTCGGCGCCGAGCGAGGAGAGCGTGACGGCGGCGACCTCAGGCGTGGTGCCCAGGAACGTGCGACCGTCCTCCTGGAAGGTCATGGTGACGAAGGCCGGCAGGTCGGAGTTCTCGCGCACCGCGAGCAGGGCCGCCTTGGCCTCCGCGAGGTCCGCCATGGTCTCGATCACGAAGAGGTCCGCGCCCGCGGCGTCCGCGGCGCGCACCTGGCGGGCAAAGAGCTCGTAGGCGTCGTCGAAGGCGAGGGTGCCCATGGGCTCGAGGAGCTGTCCCGTGGGCCCGATGTCGGCCGCCACGTAGCGCGGGCGGGCGGCGCGGGCGCAGGAGACGGCAGCCGCGAAGACCTCCTCGACGTTCGCGGCGTCGCCGAGCTTGGTCGCGTTGGCGCCGAAGGTGTTGGTGGTGACCACGTCGGCGCCGGCGGCGACGTAGGCCGCATGGACCTCGGAGATCTTCTCCGGGTCCGTGAGGCACAGCAGCTCGGGCAGCTCGCCGGCGGCAAGGCCGCGCTCCTGCAGCTGCGTGCCCATGGCACCGTCAAACAGCAGCAGCTCCTCACCGCGCAGCACGGCCGCCAGTCGCTCGTCGCGCACGCGCCGCGCGCGCAGGTTCTTCTCTGCCGTCATGGTGCCTCCCGCCCTCAAGTGACCTTGGGGCTCCATCCTACCAGCCGCCGCCTCCGTAACATGGCGAGAAGGGACAGTCCCCTTTCGTCAGTGGCAGGTGGAGCCCGCGCGCAGCAGCACGCAGAAGTCGCAGCAGGGGCAGCCGGCGCAGCTGGCGTGCGCCTCGGGGCGCGGGCGCTCGAAGAGGCCCACCACCGCCGTGACGCTCTTGGTCGGCGACATCAGAAGCGCCGGCGAGAGTCGGATGCCCAGCAGGCGTCCCGCATCGAGCGTGTCGAGAAGAACCGGCTGGGTGGAGAGCGGCAGGTCGCCGTAGCCGGGCGAGAAGCGCGATCCGCAGAACAGGCCGCGCGCCGCCGCCTGGGCGACAACGTCGGCCTCCGCCGCGTCCGCGGCGCGCTCCACGGCAGCCGTGGCGGACGCGTCGAAGATCACCTGCGCCACCGGGTCGGTGAGCGAGAGGCGGCGGAGCTCCGCCTCCACGCCCATGCCCACCGTGGCGGCGAGCACGCCCACCGCCACGGCGCCCGCGAGGTGCTCGTCGATCGAGCAGCCCACGAGCTCGAGCGCCGTTCCGGCGAGCCGAATCACGGGCACGCCGTCCTTCTCGCCCCGCCCCGCCACGTCAAAGACGCGCACGACGCCCTGCGGCCGGCACGCGGCGAGGCAGGCCGCGACCACGCCGTCGATGCGCGCGTCGAGCTCGGGGGTGAGCTCCTGGCCGGCATAGCCCAGGTAGCGCAGCACCTCGGAGCGCTCGACCGAGCGCACGTCATAGGAGCGGCGCGCGGGCGGCGCGGGAGAGGGGGACGTCACGCTAAGCCTCGAGGTAGCCGCAGCCGAGCAGGGCCTCGCGCGCGGCGTGCGCCACGGAGGGCTTGTTCATGCTGTAGACGTGCAGGCCGTCGACGCCGTTGGCCGCGAGGTCGCAGAGCTGCTCGCAGGCGTACTCCACGCCGGCGCGCGCCTGGTCCGCGGGGTCGTCGCCGGCGAGCACGAGGCGCTTCACGACCTTGGCGGGGATGGAGGCGCCGCAGGTGAAGGCCATGCGCTGGATCTGCGTGACGCTCGTGAAGGGCATGATGCCCGCCACGATGGGCAGGCGCACCCGGTGGCGCAGGCACTTCTCGCGGAACCGATAGAAGTCCTCGTTGTCAAAGAAGAGCTGAGAGACGAGGTAGTCGGCGCCCGCCTCCTGCTTCTTGTAGAGGCTCTCGAAGCTCTCCTGCTCGGTGGGGGACTCGACGTGGCCCTCCGGGTAGCACGCGGCGCCGATGCACAGCGTGGAGCCGGAGTCGCGCAGATAGGCGATGAGGTCCGAGGCGTGGGCGAAGTCGCGCGCCTCGCGGCCCAGGGCGCGGTCGCCGCGCAGGGCGAGCACGTTCTCGATGCCGGACGCCTCGAGGGCCGCCACGTAGGCGTCGACGTCGGCGCGCTCGGAGCCGAGGCAGGTCAGGTGCGCGAGGGCGGTGACGCCCAGGTCGCGCTCGATCGAGGCCGCGATGGGCACGGTGTTGGCGGAGTTTCCCGACCCGCCCGCGGAGTAGGTGACCGAGATCCAGTCCGGACGGTCGCGCGCCATCTCGTCCGCGATCGCATACGCGGTCTCGAGCGGCATCTCCCCCTTCGGCGGGAAGATCTCAAACGAGAAGGTCTGGCGTGCCGCGAGCTTGTCGATGATCCTCATGAGTCGCTCCCTCCGCGGTTGACAGTCACGTCAGGTTGACAATCTCGTCAGGTTATATTGTCAACCCTGTGACAATATAACCTGACGAGATTGTCAACCCATTACCCATTGTCGCACATGAACGCCGGCATTCTCCCGGCCCGCGTGGACGCCGCGATGTCGAGAAGGGCGCGAGCCACGGATTCCTCGTCGGCGGGGCCGATGTGATAGCGCGCGGTCTCGCGCACCACGGCAACGGCGTTGGCGACGGCCACGGAGTTGGCGTAGTGGCGAAGCACCGCGAGGTCGTTCTCGGCGTCGCCGAAGCAGCAGACCTCCTCGGGCGCAAGCCCCAGGCGCTCCATGAGAAAGTCGCCGCCGTGGTCCTTGCCAAAGCCGTGGGGCGTGATGTCGATGTGCGGGGTGCCCGGCATGGGGCAGACGAAGTCGAGCTCGGGGAGGGCGCAGGCGAGCTCCGCCGCGACCTCCTGGCAGCGCCCGAAGCTGCCCACCACACGCACGTTCGCCTTGTAGCAGGGCTCCTCCGGGACGTCCGACAGGGCCTGAGCGACGCTCCAGAAGTTGTCCGGATGGGCGAGCACGAAGTCGAGGTCGGCGTCGACGGCGACCTTCTCGCCGTCGTACTCGACCACGAGATAGGCGTCGTCCACGTCGCGCAGGGCGGACACGGTGGCGAGAAGGCCCTCGTGGTCGATCGGCACGCGCTCGACGAGCTCGCCGTTGAGGTAGACGAGCTGCCCGTTGCTTGTCACCGCCGTCGCGCAGGCGGCCTCGTCGCCCGCGAACATGCGGGGGAGGTCGCGGAAGATGCGCCCCGTGCAGGGCACGAAGTGAACGCCCGCCGCCTGAAGCTCGTGGATGGCATCCAGCGCGAAGGGCGTGACGACGTGGTCGTCGCGCCAGATGAGGGTGGAGTCCAGATCGGAGAGAACGAGCTTGATCACATGGGTCCCTTCAAAGCAGGCCGTGGCGGGCACGCGCAAGCGCGCCCCATGTCATACGCCCGCGCACGGCCTGCCGGGAGGATTGCAGGCGCGACGGTCGGGGGCCGTCGCGCCCGTATATCAAGCCGCGCGCCAGGTGTTGGGGGTTCCGACACGCGACCCATTCTAGATATATACTCACGCCCGCGCCACGCCGCCCAAAAAGTCGCAGACGGTACCGTGCGCGCCGCCCGATGGGTCAGGGCGCGAGCAGCGGGCGGAAAAGCACCGCCGTGAGCGCGGCGACGGCGACGGCAGGCGCCATCGGGGCCGTGGCGGGCGGCAGCGGACGTCCCGAGACGCGCGCCCGCAGCGCCACAACCGCCCAGCTCACGACCACAAGAAGGCATGACGCCCCCACGACCGCGAGCCCGAGCGCGGCGCCCGTCCACATGCCCGCGGCGGCGAGAAGCTTGACGTCGCCGCCGCCCACGCCCGACTCCCCGCGCACGCACGTCGTCACCGCGGCGGCGACGAGCATGACGGCGAGCACCGCGAGCGCCCCGGCGCATGACGCCACGAGCTCTCCGCGCGCCGCCGCCCTGAGCGCCCCCGACGCCGCGACCGCAAGGACGCACCCGTTGGGCACGATGCGGCTGGCCAGGTCGCTCGCCGCCGCCACGCCCAGACCCGCCGCGAGCGCCCCGACGCACGCGACCTCCAGAACCACGCCAAAGACTTCCATGCCGACCCTCCGTTCTCCCCGCTCGGCCACCTTCTCCTGAGCCTCAGATTCTACGGGGCAGGGCGGGCGACGCGGGCCCGCCGCGCGGGCCGCCGTCCCGACGTTGCAAAGCCTCCGCTAGGCTCTGCCTGCGAAGATGTTGCAAAACCAACCGATTTGTCAGATTGGGGGCAGATTGGCCGCAGCTGCGCGTCAGTCGGCGTCAGATATATACTGTGCCGAAGCCCCAAGGAGAGGAACGCATGAGCGAGAGGACCGCACGCCCCCGCAACCCGCGCATCGAGGCGCTCCGGCTCGTCGCCATCGCCGGCATCGCCGTCTTTCACACGTTTCAGCCGTGGTTCGCCGCGGCGACCGACGGCGCGTGGGCGGCCGAGCCCCTCACGCTCGCCGCGCTCGGCTGCACGAGCCTGCTCGGCGCCTACGGCAACCACGTCTTCTTCCTCGTCTCCGGGCTCTTTCTCATCCCGCGCGCCGCGACGGCCTCGTCAGAGCCCGGATACTGGCCCGCGCAGGGCCGCTCCCTCGCCCGACGCGCCCTCGTGATCGCGGCGACGGTCGCGCTCTACGGGATCGCGGCGCTCGCCGTGAGCGCCTGGGCCTTTCCGCTCGACGGCGTCGAGCTCGGCCAGTTTGGCTGGCTCGTCGGCGGGCTCGAGTTCATCTGGGTCTACCTCGCGTGCGTTGCCGCGGCACCCGTGATCGGCTGGGCATGGCAACGGTGCCGTCACCCGCGCGCCGTCGTCTGCGCGCTCGCGGCCGCCGCCTTCGCCGTCAACGCATACATTGCCTTTGTCTCTCCCGGCTCCGACGTTCGTGGCCTCCTCGAGTGGCGCAAGCTCATGAGCGCTGCGACCTACCTCGTTGCCTTCCTCGTCGGCGGTGCGCTCGGCGAGAAGAACCTCGCGCGACCCGCCCCCATGCTCGCCGCCTGCGGGGCCGTCGCCCCGCTCGCCGAGGTCGCAGCGGCGTTCGCGGGCGACCTTCGCCTGCTCGAGGCGCTCTCGTTCAAGTCGACCTCGCTGCTCTCCTTTGCGCTGGCCGTGGCTTCCGTCGCCCTCGCCGCGCAGCCCCGCCCCGCCAAAGACGCCCCCACCAGGCGCGCCGTCATCGCGCTCGCTCCGTCCATCCTCGGCTTCTACGTCGCGCAGTCGATGTTCTACACCCTCTGGCGCTCCGTGGCGGACGCCGCCTGCGACGCCGGGCTCACGCTGGGCGGGCAGGCGGGGCTGATCGTCGCCGGCGTCGCCGTGAGCCTCGCCATCCTCGCCGTCACGCTGCTCGTTGACCACGCGGTGCGGATTCCCCTGCTGCGGGCGGCTTGCCTTGCGTGAGGGACGCCGTGCCGAGGGTCCCGGACGTGCAAAATCGCCCTTCAGTCCATAATGCCCCGGTGCGCGAAAGCAAAACCGGGCTTCGATCCATGATATTTTGGCCCCGATCGCTCGAGCTCAGGACCTTTAGCTTTACAAATACACGTGAAGGTTTATCTGTCGAGGCGAGACTCCGCACCCGCTCCTCATTTTTCATGAATCGAAGCGCGGTTTTGCTTTCGCGCCCCCCTGTCTCATGGCTCGAAGGTCAATAATGCAAGGGCCGGGCAGGGTCGGCGCGCCGGACGGGTATACTTCTCCTCGTTTTCTCGAACGAGGGGGCTTCATGACCGACTGGATCGTCAAGATGTTCGTGCCCGACGCCCAAAACGTGGGCGATGCCCGCGTTCGTACCCGCTACGGGCTGGTCGCAAGCATCACGTGCATCGTCTGCAACGTCGTCCTGTGCCTGGGCAAGGGGGCGGTGGGCCTGGTCGCGGGCTCTGTCTCCATCGTTGCGGACGCCGTCAACAACCTCTCCGACGCTTCGAGCAACGTCGTGAGCCTCCTGGGCTTCAAGCTCGCAAGCCGTCCCGCCGACGAGGAGCACCCCTACGGCCACGGCCGCTTCGAGTACCTCGCCGGGCTCGTTGTGGCCGCTCTGGTATGCGCCATCGGCCTCAACCTCTTGGGCTCCTCGGTCGAAAAGATCGCCCACCCCGAGCCCACCGAGTTCGGCCCCGCCGTCGTCATCGTACTCGTGGGATCTATGCTCGTGAAGCTCTGGATGGCCGCCTTCAATCGCCGTCTCGGGCGCGTCATCTCCTCCGACACCCTCGAGGCAACCGCCATCGACTCGAGAAACGACGTCATCGCCACCGCCGCCGTCCTCGTCTCGGCCGTGGTCTCGCGTCTCTCGGGCTTTGACCTCGACGGCTGGGCGGGCCTCGCGGTGGGGGCCTTCATCTGCTGGAGCGGCATCGAGCTCGTACGCGAGGCCGTGAGTCCGCTTCTGGGCACCGTGCCCGACCCCGCCTACGTCGAGCACATCCGCAACAAGATCATGAGCTACCCAGGCGTCCTCGGAACGCACGACCTCATGGTCCACGACTACGGCCCGGGGCGGCAGTTCGCGAGCGCGCACGTGGAGATGGCGGGCGAGGGAGACCCCTTCGAGCAGCACGACCTGCTCGACAACATCGAGCAGGACTTCAAGGACGAGGAGGGTCTCGTGATGACGCTGCACTACGACCCCATCGTCACCAACGACCCGGCCGTGCGCGACATGCGACACTGGATCGACCTCGCCGTCAAGGGCATCGACGAGCGGCTCTCCATCCATGACCTGCGCTGCGTTCCCGGCCCCACGCACACCAACGTCATCTTTGACTGCGCGCGCCCCGCCAACTGCGCGCTCGGCCGCACCGAGCTGAAGAAGCGCATCGCGGGGCTCGTCCAGGAGCGCTACCCGCGCGCCATCTGCAAGATCACCATCGACGACTCCTACGTCTCGTCCCGCCAGTGATAGGTTGACAGTCGCGTCGGGTTGACAATCACGTCAGGTTATATTGTCAAGCGCCCGCGGTTTGACAATATAACCTGACGTGATTGTCAACCCGACGCGATTCCCGCCCACACAGATTGGAGCACCATGGCATCCAGCAGCTACCTCGCCAAGCAGATGATCGTCATGCGCCGCGACCTCAAGATGCGCAAGGGCAAGATCGCCGCGCAGGCCGGCCATGCCTGCGTCGAAGCCGTCCTCATGGCGCTCGCCCGCGAGGGGCGCGGAGCGGACGTCCAGGCCACCGAGAGCTGGGCGTGGCTCTATCACGACGAGGGCGACACCTCCCCGCTCACCGACTGGTTCGACGCCGGGGTGGCCAAAGTCTGCGTGTACGTGGACTCCGAGGAGGAGCTGCTCGACCTCGCCGAGCGCGGCCGCGAGCAGGGCCTCATCGTCGCCCTCGTGCGCGACGCCGGCCACACGGAGTTCCACGGCGAGCCCACCTACACCTGCCTCGCCTTCGAGCCCCTCCCCGCCGAGGCGATCGACCCGCTCACCGGCGAGCTGCCGCTGTATTAGCGCAGCGCGCGCCCGATGCATTGTTTCGGCGCTGTAATTCCTACTTGTAAGGTGGGTTTATAAGTGACACCCTAGCCTCACCCAAGGAGAGGGAGGCACCATGCACGTCGCGCACACCGTCGAGAGCCTGATCGGCTCCACGCCCCTCGTCGACCTCACGCCGCTGCTCGGGGCTGGCGCCCGGTCGCGCGTCCTCGGCAAGCTCGAGGCCGCGAACCCCGGCGGCTCGGCAAAAGATCGCGTCGCGCGCGCCATGGTCGACGCGGCCGAGCGCGAGGGCCGCCTCCCGCCCGGAGGGACCATCATCGAGCCCACGAGCGGAAACACCGGGGTGGGGCTGGCCATGGTGGCAGCCGCCCGCGGCTACCGGCTCATCCTCACCATGCCTGACACCATGAGCGTCGAGCGTCGCCAGCTCGCGGCAGCCTACGGAGCCCAGATTGAGCTCACGCCCGGTGCCGAGGGCATGGCCGGAGCCGTTGCCCGCGCCGAGGAGCTCGCGGCGCAGACGCCGGGCTCGATCATCGCCGGGCAGTTCGACAACCCAGCCAACCCGCAGGCGCACTACGAGTCCACCGGCCCGGAGCTCTGGGCCGACACCGACGGCGCGATCGACGCACTCGTCGCCGGCGTGGGCACGGGCGGCACGCTCTGCGGCTCGGCGCGCTATCTCAAGGAGCGCCGGGCTGAGATGCTCGCCGTCGCCGTCGAGCCCGCGGAGTCGCAGGTGCTTGCGGGAGGCGTCGCCGGCCCCCATGGCATCCAGGGGATCGGCGCGAACTTCGTGCCCGGCAACTTCGACCGCTCCCTCGTGGACAAGATCGTTCCCGTGGCAACCGAGGACGCCTTGGCAACGACCCGCCGCCTTGCGCGCGAGCTAGGGCTTCTCGTGGGCATCTCCTCGGGGGCGGCCGTCTTCGCCGCGCTGGGGCTCGCCTCCGACCCCTCGTTTTCCGGCAGGCTCGTCGTGGCGGTCCTGCCCGACACCGGCGAGCGCTACCTCTCGACGGGGCTCTGATGGGCTCCGCGGTCATGCCCGCGATGGGCAGAACGACAGCCGAGAAGAACGAGCGGCCCGCGCTGCGCGAGCTCATCCGAGAGGACGCCCAGGCCGCCTACGAGCGCGACCCCTCCGCCGACTCGGTCGCGGACGTCACGCGCTTCTCGGTGGGCTTCAAGATCGTGCGCGCGTACCGCCGGCAGCACTGGCTCTACGAGCACGGGCAGCGAGCGCTGGCCCTCTGGCTCGCCATGCGCACGCGCATCCGCTACGGGGCCGACATCCACCCGGCGGCGCAGATCGGGCGGCGCTTCACCATCGACCACGGCATCGGCGTCGTCATCGGCGGCACCGCCATCATCGGAGACGACTGCCTCATCTACCAGGGCGCCACGCTCGGCATGACGGGCAAGCACGGCGGGAAGCGCCATCCGACCCTCGGAAACGGCGTCATGGTCGGCGCGGGCTCGATCCTGCTCGGCGCCATCAACGTGGGCGACGGCGTGCGCGTGGGTGCCGGTTCGGTCGTCGTGGACGACGTGCCCGCCAACACCACCGTGGTGGGCAACCCCGCCCGCGTGGTCCGCACCCGCGAGTGCCCGCTCTTCGGCGACTTCGTGTGCCTCACGGACGACTTCGGCAAGAGCTGGGTCGTCGAGAAGTAGGGACCTCGCGGGGCCGGCAGCGGCGTCAGGGTTGACAGTGGCGTCAGGTCATATTGTCAAAAGCTCGCGGTTTGACAATATGACCTGACGCCACTGTCAACCCTGACGCCGCTGCCGGCCCCACGGATCTGCTACAGCACCTGCTCGAGACAGGTCTTCTGCACGGACATGCCCATCGCCTCGTAGAACGCACGGGCCCCGGGGTTGCACGCCCAGACGTTGAGGGTGACGTTGTGGCACCCGAGCTCGCGCGCGAAGTCCAGCACGTGCCGGTAAAGCGCCGTGCCCACGTGCTGTCCGCGACTGGCCTCGTCGACGCAGATGTCGTCGACGTAGATGCTCAGGATGGGCTGCATGTTGTTGGACCCGCGGAAGTCCTGGACCTCGCAGAAGGCGTGCCCGAGCACGCGCTCTCCGTTCTTCTCGTCCACCGCCACGAAGACCGGGCGGGCGTCGTCAACAAACATCGCGAGCAGCTCGTCGTCGGTGTACTTGCGCGTGCCGGCGCGGAAGAGGTCGGGCCGGCCCTCAGCGTGGACCGTCAGCACCTGGCTCAGCAGGCGATGCACCCCGCCCAGGTCCTTCTCGCACGCCCTTCTGATCTGCATCGTGGTCCCCCTCCCCCTCATGGACGTATGCCACGAACTCGTTTGCCTCGTCCTCGGTCGCAAGGCGAGCGGTGTACTGATAGTCGCCCATGTCGTCGGAGAGCGCCGGCGGCACGGGCCCGCACGAGACGACGGCCGAGCCCCACCGCGCGAGGAGCTCCTCATGGGCGTGCGCGTATCGGTGGGCGCCGCGACGGCTCGCGTAGACGCAGAATCCGTCCTCCCCGTCCCGCGGCGTCCGGCGCTCGTCAAAGCAGACCATGTCCGCCCAGATCTGGTAGACGTTGGTCGCGTGGGCGTAGTTCATCATCTCCGGCGTGGTTCCGCCGGGCGGGCGCACGTTCACCTCAAGCCCGACGTAGTCGCCGCGGGCGCCCAGCCCGGCGTGCTCGCGGCCCAGACGGAAGAACTCAAGGTGCACGAAGCGGCTCGTCAGGCCAAAGGCGCGCACCGTGGCCCGGCCCAGTCGCGAGAGCTCGGGGTCCACCTCGGGCAGGGAGCGATACGCCAGGTCGAGGCCCCCGTGCACGACGTCGGCCATCGACGGCGGAAACTCCTCCTGGTTCTCGAAGAGCGGCTCGCCCCGGCTGTCCAAGATGGCGTCCCAGGAGCAGATCTGCCCCTCGACCAGCTGCTCGATCACGTAGGGGACCTCCCCGTGCGTGGCGAGAAGATCGCGCAGGTCGTCATCTGTGCGAAGGATGCGCGTTCCACCGGCGCCCACCCCCACCTCGGGCTTGGCGAAGACCGGATAGTGGCCCATCTCGCCGATGTACCAGCGCGTTTCATCAAAGGTCGAAAGGCACGTCTGGCGCGCGGAGGGCACGCCCGCGGCGGCGTAGAGACCCTTCTGGGCGGCCTTGCTCTGCCAGCGAGCGACCTCGTCGGGCCGCGGGCCGTTCTCGACGTTGAAGTCCTCGCGCAGGCGGGCGTCCAGGGGCAGCCAGTGCTCGTTGTTCGACTCGATCCAGTCGGGCCTGCCCCAGCGGTACGCGAAGTACGCGACGCCACGATAGACCTGGTCGTAGTCCTCGAGGTCGTGGACCCAGTAGTATTCATCGAGCGAGGCCCTCACCTCAGCGGCAAGGGCCTCCCACGGGGTGTCGCCTATCCCGAGCGCCCTGGCGCCGTTGCGGCGCAGGGCCGCGCAGAACTGCCAGTAGACGCTCGGGAACTGCGGCGAGACAAAGACGGCGTTCATTTACTTGGCGCTCGCGCCGCCCTTCGCGGTCTTCTCGGCGGCAGCCTTGGCCGTCGTGGCGGCCTTCTTGGTCGTCGTGGCGGCCGGCTTGGCGGCCTTGGCGGGAGCCGCGGCCTTCTCGGCCTTGACCGGAACGGCGGCCTTCACGGCCTTGGCGGGAGCCGCGGCCTTGGTGACCTTGGCGGGCGCGGCCGGCTTCTCGGCCTTGGCGATGGCCGCGGGCTTGGGCTCAGCCTTGGCCGCCTCGGCGGGCTTGGCGGCCGTCTTGGTCGCGGTCTTGCGCGCGGCCGGCTTCTTGGGCGCGGCGGCCGGCTTGGCCTCGGTCGCGACGGCCTCGTCCTTCTCGGCCTTGGCGGCAGCGGCCTTGGTGGCCGTCTTGGTCGTGGCCGTCTTGGCGGCCGGCTTCTTCTCAGCGGCAGCCTTCGTGGTCGTGGCCTTCTTGCGCGTGGTCGCGGCGCGCTTCTTCGCGGGCTTCTCGGCCGCCGTGGTCTTCTCGACGTCGTCGAGGACGATCGGCAGGAAGTAGCGAAGCTGCTTCTTCCACCAGTACCAGGTGTGGGTCACGTCACCGCCCCAGTAGTCGCACCAAGCCTCGACGCCCAGACGGGCGAGGTTGGCGTCCATCTCGCGCGTGCAGCGCAAAGAGTCGGCCTCGGAGGCCTCCTGACCGGTGCAGAACAGCAGCTGGCGCTGGTTGTAGACCGCCACGTAGGGGTGGTCGAGCGGCATCTGCGGCAAAAACGCGCAGGGCGTGTTCTCGTAGAGGGTGGCGTCCATCCAGTCGCCGAAGTAGCGGCGCGCGTCGTAGCTGCCGGAGAGGCACACGCAGCCCTGGAAGAGGTCCGGACGGCGCAGCAGCGCGATCGCGGCGTGCGTGGCGCCCATGTCGCAGCCCATGGCCAGCGGGCGGGCGGTGGACTTGCTCACCTTGCGGACGAGGGGCACGAGCTCGTCGGCCACGTAGTGATAGTAGGCCTCCTGGCGCTCGGCGCGCTGCGCGGGGTCGCCGTCGGCGGCCCAGGACTCCTGGTCCACGGTCTCGGTGCAGAAGAGCTGGATGATGCCGGAGTCCAGGTACTCGGCGAGCTCGTCGATGACGCCCGCCTCCTCGAGGCTCTCCGGAGAGGCGGCCAGGGTCGGGAACACCACGACCGGCAGGCCCTTCTTGCCATATACGTTGACGTGCATGTCCTTGCC
This sequence comes from Olsenella sp. An293, assembly GCF_002159495.1. Taxonomy (GTDB): domain Bacteria; phylum Actinomycetota; class Coriobacteriia; order Coriobacteriales; family Atopobiaceae; genus Thermophilibacter. The sequence goes on along the minus strand of NZ_NFIT01000011.1, from coordinate 38,289 downwards.
CAGAGCGGCGCTGGTGCACACGACGTTTTTCTTATCCATGTTGTCCCCCAAGACGTGCTTGATAGAGTTTCCCCGAAGGCGCATAAGCCATCTTATCTCTTTTGCCTGCTCTCAGCGTTTTCTCTACGTAAAGGGGACATGAGACGGAAACCTCGATGAGGCGGAGACCTCGACCGTTGCGCGTCGCGGCGCGCTGGCCCACAATGGCGAGAGGCGACCGTCACGTCTCGTCGCCTCTCGGAGAGTCCGGGCGCGGGAGGAGGCCCATGCAGGAAAAGAGCCAGAACTGGACGCGCGGCGTCGTCAAGGTGCTGACCGTGGGTGGCGCGGCGGCGCTCGGCCTCGCGGCCGTCGCGTTTGTGTTCGCCCTCGTCTCGCACGGGCTCGACTGGAAGACGGGCCTGGACTGGGCCCGCAAGCTGACGCTGCTCGTCGGCGCGCTCATGCTCATCACCGGCGGCTGCGGCCTGCTCGTCTCCGGTCGCGACCGCCCGAGCGGCACCATGACCCCGCACGAGGACGACACCTTTCGCATGTTCTGGCACGAGATCGGCATGCCCTGGGGCGCCGCCGTGAGCCTCGCCTCCGTTGACTTCCTCGTTGTCGGGACGCTCGTGGACCTCCTGTACTTCTCGGTCGCCGGATAACGCCGACGGGTCACGAACGGGCCGGGGCGTGCTACTCTTTCTGGTTGGAAATCGGCACAGAGAGGACCCCCGCCCATGCGCATCGGATTTGACAACGACAAGTACATCGCCCTGCAGGCAGAGAAGATCCGCAAGCGCATAGGACAGTTTGGCGGCAAGCTCTACCTCGAGTTTGGCGGCAAGCTCTTTGACGACTACCACGCGAGCCGCGTGCTTCCCGGCTTTGAGCCCGACTCCAAGATTCGCATGCTCGAGAGCCTCAAGGACGACGTCGAGGCCATCATCGTCATCAACGCGGACAACATCGAGAACGCCAAGCGCCGCTCCGACATCGGCATCACCTACGAGGAGGACGCGCTGCGCCTCATGGACTCGTTCCGCGCGCGCGGCCTCATGGTCGGCGGCATCTGCATCACGCACTTCACCGGGCAGCCCCACGCCGAGGCCTTCCAGCGCCGCCTCGAGGGCATGGGCGTGCGCTCCTGGCGCCACTACCTCATCGACGGCTACCCCTCTGACGTCAACCACATCGTCTCCGACGAGGGCTTTGGCAAGAACGACTACATCGAGACCACGCGCCCGCTCGTCGTGGTGACCGCGCCCGGCCCCGGCTCGGGCAAGCTTGCCACCTGCCTCAGCCAGCTCTATCACGAGAACAAGCGGGGCGTTACGGCGGGCTACGCCAAGTACGAGACCTTCCCGGTGTGGAACCTGCCGCTCAAGCACCCCGTCAACGTCGCCTACGAGGCCGCCACGGCCGACCTCGACGACCGCAACATCATCGACCCCTGGCACCTCGAGGCCTACGGCGAGGTCACGGTCAACTACAACCGTGACGTCGAGACGTTCCCCGTGCTCAAGGCCATGATGGAGAAGATCGCCGGCGAGAGCCCCTACCAGTCCCCCACCGACATGGGCGTCAACATGGTGGGCCTGTGCATCTCCGACGACGAGGTCTGCCGCGAGGCCGGCCGAAACGAGATCGTCCGCCGCTACTTCACCGCGGCCGAGGAGCTGCGCCGCACCGGCGAGGGCGCGGACGCGCTCGCCAAGATCGAGCTGCTCATGAGCCAGGCGGACGTCACGAGCGACTACTCCCCCGCGCACCAGGCGGCGCTCGCCAAGGAGGAGGCCACCGGCGGCCCCGCCGCAGCGATGGTCCTTCCCGACGGCGAGCTCGTGACCGGCAAGACCTCCGACCTCATGGGCGCCGCGGCGTCGCTTCTGCTCAACGCCGCCAAGCACATGGCGGGCATCCCCAAGAAGACCTACGTGGTGAGCGAGGAGGCGCTCGTGCCGATCTGCCACCTCAAGACCGAGCACCTGCGCAGCCGCAACCCGCGCCTGCACTCCGACGAGATGCTCATCGCGCTCTCCCTCTCCTCCGCGACCAACGACCAGGCCGAGGCGACGGTCGATGCGCTCGAGCAGCTCGCCGGCTGCGACGCCTACTTCTCGGTCATCATCTCCGAGCAGGACAAGAACACCTACCGCAACCTCGGCATCAACGTCTGCTGCGAGCCCAAGTACGAGCGCCGCGGCTACTACCACCGCTAATCCGGCCACCTCGCACGTCGCCTCTTTTCGACCCCAATCCGGGCATCAAAATGGGCGTCGTGCGAGGTCTCCTATGGCAGCTCTTCAAGAAGCCAGTCTCTCAGCTCCGGCTTCGGAGCCTTGAGGCGCACTTTAAGGTCTTTCGCCACCTGCCGCATGAGCACGTCTAGCGTGTCGCCGGAAAGCTGTCCATCCGTCACAGATATGACTTTCCACCCCATGCTTTTGAGCGAGTTGCGCTTCTTTGCGTCCGAGTTAATCTGCTCGGAATCTGAGTGGTAAAGATAGCTATCGACCTCAAGGATTGTTCTCTGCGAGGGCCAGCAGACGTCCACCTCGTATTGGGCAAACTGGCTGAAGGGGATATCCTCGGACCGCGGCGCAATCACGTAGTTCACCTCTGGCCGCGGCAACCCATAGCCTCCCAACTTTCTAGATAACGTGGCTATGAGCACCGTCTTTGTCTCGAGCGGGGAACGCGTTGGGGACACTGACAGCCTGAGAGCGCGTCGAGCCTTTTCCACCCCCCGACACCCCTTCGCGCTGGCAAGGTAGCTCGAGAGCTCATCGTAACTGAGCAGTGGACCGCGGTCGAGAAACCCCCTCGTTCCCGTCACCCTACCGTACCTTCCCAGGCATTCCATCATGGTCGCGGTCACATGGGGCAGACTTGACCTCACGGCATCCTGAAGGCAGCAAAACGCCGGTGAGGCAATGAGTACGCCTGGAGCAAGCTGATAGAGAGATCCCGGAGGGAGCCTCCCTGACCAAACGTGGCTATTCACCCGCGCAGAGACAATTCTGTGCCCTGCGTCGTCGACGAGTACGTGAAGCGGATCCTCATGAGAATAGGCAACGCCCATGGATTCGAGGCCAAAGTCTTGAATCTCCCTGAATGAATCCGTCGTCCAGTTGAGCCCATTTGCCTGACAGGGATTCCCGAGCCGCTCGAGAAGCCCTTCGTGAGCCCATAATCTTAGTGCAGATATGTCCGTTAGCGTTATCATAACTAAGTAATACTATATATCCTCTTCCTATTCAAGATTGTTTTTATTCCAATCTCTTCTTTACGCATAAGGCGGGCGGTCCGTTTGGCGACCTCGCACGTTGCCCCTTTTTGACCCAAATAGTGGTGTCAAAATGGGCGTCGTGCGAGGTCGCCTGCGAGACATGGCACCGCGCGACTCCGTCGCGGTATGCTTTCCCCTGGTTCAATCGAGAGGAGAGACGTGGACTACCAGCTCATCGCCTTCGACATGGATGGGACGCTGCTCGACACCAGCAAGCGCGTGCTTCCGTCCTCGACGCAGGCCATCGACGAGGCCGTCGCGGCAGGCAAGGACGTCGCCATCTGCTCGGGTCGTAGCCCCAAGATGATCGAGCTCGATCACGCCAGCTTCGGACAGGTTCGTTACGCCATCTGCTGCAACGGCACCGTGCTCTACGACCTGAGGGAGCACCGCGTCCTCTCCACCACGTCGTTTGACCACGAAGTCATCACGCGCGCCGTGCGCGCCGTCGGCGCCGCAGACGCCATGATCGACGTCTTCTCCGGTGCCGAAATGTACTGCCAGACAACGGACCTCGCTCGCATGGACCACTATCGTATGGGCATCTACCGGGGACTCTACGACGCGACGTCCACGCCCGTCGAGAACGTCCGCGAAAGGCTCCTGGACCCCGCAACCTCCGTTCAGAAGTTCATCTTCCACTTCGCCGACCCAGCTTCGCGCCCGATCGCCCGCGAGCGCCTGAGGGACCTCCCCGTCGAGCTCGCAGAGTCCGAGGACGCAAGCCTGGAGCTCTCCCCCGCCGGGGCGACCAAGGGCTCGGGGCTCCTCGCGCTCGCGCAACTGCTCGGCATCCCCCGCGAGGCCACGATCGCCGTGGGCGACGCGGAGAACGACCTGCCCATGCTGAGCGTCGCCGGTCTCGGCATCGCGATGGGCAACGCGACCGAGGAGGCGCGCGCGGTGGCCGACGTCGTCGTCGCGGACAACGACCACGATGGCTGCGCCGAGGCCATCCGCCGATTCCTGCTAGGAGGCGAGCGCGCGTGAAGCACATCCTCATGATCGCCACCGGCGGCACCATCGCCTCGACCGAGGACGGCTCCGGACTGGCGCCCACCATGACCGGCCCTGAGCTCGCCCGTCAGGTCCCGCTCCTCGACACCCTCTGCGAGCTGGACTTTGTTCAGCCCATGAATATCGACAGCACCAACATGCGCCCGCGCGACTGGGTCGAGATCGCGCAGGTCGTCCGCAACGCGTACGACGCCTACGACGGCTTCGTGATCCTCCATGGCACGGACACGATGGCCTACACCGCCGCGGCGCTCTCCTACCTCATCCAGGCGAGCGAGAAGCCCATCGTCCTCACGGGCTCGCAGCAGCCCATGGCCAACCCCTTCACCGACGCCAAGCTCAACATCTACCACAGTGTGCTCTATGCCTGCGATGACGACAGCCGCGACGTCAACGTGGTCTTTGGCGGCAAGGTCATCTGCGGCACCCGCGCCCACAAGCAGCGCACCATGAGCTTCAACGCCTTCACGAGCATGAACTACCCTTCAGTCGCCTACATTCGCGGCAACCGCATCGTCCGCCCCGCGGGCGCCCCCTCCGCCGAGAAGACCGGCGCCAGCCCGCGCTTCTACGAGACCCTGAACGAGCGCGTCATCGTGCTCAAGCTCACCCCTGAGCTGCGCCCGAGTATCTTCGACCTGCTGCGCCGCGACTACGACGCCGTCATCCTCGAGACCTTTGGCATCGGCGGCATTCCCGCCTACGACGGCTCCTATCAGCGCGCGATCTTTGACTGGGTCGACTCCGGGCGAACCCTCGTCGTGACCACGCAGGTCCCCGAAGAGGGCCTCGACCTCGGCGTCTACGAGGTCGGCCACGCCTACGCCGAGAAGGACGGCATTCTCAAGGGCGACGACATGTCGACCGAAGCCCTCGTCGCCAAGACCATGTGGGCGCTCGGCCAGACGCACGACCCCGCCGAGGTCGCCCGCCTCTTCTACCAGCCCATCAACCACGACCGCATGCCGCGCTAACCCACCTGCGGCAAAGCGCCCGCCCTGGGGCCCGGCGGTCTTGCTCCGTGCTCAAACAGTCCTCTTCGCACGAAGGCCACATTAAGTGGCCTTCGGCTCATGCGAAACTGCGCGCGGAGCAAGACCGCCGGACCCTAGCGACAACGTCAACGACAGCGCCCGCCCCATTGTCCCGCGCGCAGTTCTGCAGCCGCGCGTCCTGTGCGCGGCGAAGCTGTCTGAGCACGGGGCAATGGGGCGGGGCAGCCCGTAGGTGAGGTCAGATAAGTTCGGTCACCGTGACGGTGGCTGCGTCGTCGTCCTTCTCGACGCAGCGGAACGAGATCTCGTCGCCCGCCTGATAGGTCACGATCTCAACGAGGTCGGGCAGGGCAAAGTCGTAGATCGTCGCGTCGCCCTCGAGCGTCACGTAGAAGTGCGAGTTGCCGTCGATCACGGCCTGCGCCACGCGGGCAACGGTGCCGGTGACCTCGCGCGTCGCGGAGGCGTCGGCCGCCGTGTCATCCGAAAGCAGGCCGTCGGCGGCGAGCATCCCGAGATAGGCCTCCTGGCACTCCTCCACCGTCGAGCCGGTCGCCACGCTCTGGTACTGCTCGACGTTGATCATCGCGTACATCTTGACCAGGCCCGCGGCGTCCTTGAGCGCCATGAAGTACGTGGGCTGCCCGGCCACGTTGAGCAGCAGCGGATAGGTGGCCTGATAGCCCAGGTGCTGTACCTGGCCCTCGGCCGAGGCCATCGCCGAGTCCTCGGTGGCGCCGCCCTGCGCGAGCGCATAGTAGCGCGAGTCTCCGGTGCGCTGGTTCACCAGGATGAAGCCCACGTTGGAGTTGTCCGCCGTCACGGAGCTCACGCCCGTGTAGAGGTAGATGTCCTCGCCCTGGGCCAGGTAGTTGTAGCCAAGCTCGCCGTTGGTGCCGCTCGTGGTGCGCACGACACCCTCCTGGCCGAGCCACGAGTTGAGCCAGCCGCCCTGGTAGGCGCCGCTCCAGTTGTACTGCTCGATGAGCAGGTCGGCAGGGTAGGCGCGGTCCACCCACGTGGGGCACTCCTCGACGGCGTAGTCGGCCGTCTCGCCCGTGCAGGCGTCGACGAGCACCACGCGCGCGATGGTCGTGCCGCCAAACAGGCCGATCGTCTTTCTCTGCACCGGGTAGACCCACCAGGGGTTGCCCTCGTCGTCGAGCTCAAAGGACTTCTGGTCGAACATGTAGCTCGGATAGGAGAGCTGCACGTGACGGTCGACGTTGCGCAGCAGCGGCTCGGAGTCGGAGTAGAGGATCGGCCGCTCCAGGCGCACGACCTCGGCCTCCTGGGTCACCATGTCCACCAGTACGTACGCCGGAATGCCTGCGTCGCGGTTGGAGAGCCACTTGAAGAGGTCCGCGTAGGCCAGCGGGCTCACGCGCACCGGACGCCCCTGGTAGTTGATCTGGCTGTAGGTGTCCGCGATCTCGAACTGGCTCACGTACTCCGGGATGGAGCCCATGGCGCGGTTGCCCAGGAGAATCGCGGAGTCGCGGTCGATGACGGGGACGTCGGCGTAGTCGACCTGCTCGATGTCAGAGGCGAAGTCGCCGTCGGTGGTCGTCAGGACGGTCGCGTAGCGCTCGGCGTTGCCCGGCACGAAGGGCTGCGAGAGCAGCAGGCCCACGAGAAACGCGGCAATCACGGCACCCGGGAGCAGCATGAGCTTCTTGAGGATCGGGGCGCGCTTGATGCTGCGCGCCGCGGCCACGGCAAGGGCGAGGATGACCACGAGGCAGATGCCGCAGATCCATGTCCAGACCTGCGTGCTGCCGAGGTTGAGCGCGGGATGGAACCACCAGTAGCAGGCTGCGAGCGCCACCACCAGCACGACGGCCGCGATAATGAGCGCGCGCCGGCTCCACTTGGCGAGGCTATCCACGAAAGAGGCGCTCGATCCGGCGCCAGCATCGGAGCCGACCTCGCGCTTGATCTGCTCGAAGAGGTCCTTGAGGTCGGGGCCTTGTGCGGGCATCAGGTTCCTTTCTCGGGCGTGACAGTGGTGACACTATAGCGTGTCGGTGTCGGTGTCGGCGTCGGCGTCAGCGTCGGCGGGCGGCTCGGCGGTCAGGCGCGCGACGGCCCACACCAGCGCGACGGTCACGACGCCGCCGACCACGAGCGTGGGCACGAGCACGTCTCCCAGCAGCGGGTCCAAAACGTCCATGAGCACGGAGGCGCCGTTGACCGCCATGTGCAGCAGCGCGGCATAGCGCAGCCGGCCCGTCCGCCTCACGAGCCAGCCAAGCAGCAGGCCGAGGGCAAACGCATAGGCGCCCTGGACGATGTTGAGGTGCATGAGGGCAAAGACGAGCGCCTGAGCGACGTTGGCCGCCCAGAAGCGGGCGGTCGGGACGGCGGCGCGGGCAACCTCGCCCTTCTCGCCCTCAAGGCGACCGACCGCAGCAACCTCTGGGCAGGTCGCGCGCAGGCAGAACTCAAGGATGACGCCGCGGCAGATGAGCTCCTCGGCGGCGGGGGCCAGCACGGCCAGGTCAACAAAGGTCACGAGGTCCAGCTGGCCCGACACGCCCGCGAGCTCCATGAGCTCGAGATAGAACTCCATCACATCGGGAAAGAGCGGCAGCACCATCGTGAGCACGATAGAGAGCGTCACCTGCAGCGCTATCCCCAGCACCAGCAGCACGCCGGCGAGAAGAACGCGGCGCTCCGGGCGAGAAGGACAGGCGACCTCGCGACGCAGGCGCGCCTCTGGCCTGAGGCGGCGCCACCAGAGCGCCGCCAGGGCGAGACTCGCCGCGGTGGCAAGAACGACCAGCCCATCGGCATCCCACGCCGGCAGCGCGAGCTCAATCGCCACGAGGGCCGCCACCTGGGCCGCCAGATAAGCAAGCGCCGCGCCCAGAGCCGCGAGCAGCCATTTGGCCACGTGCCCCGCGCCGTGGCGCCGGGGCGCGGCGGGCTCTCTGTCCTCGCCCGGGATGCCGACGTTCATGCGAACCTCCCCTGCGACAGGTTGACAATCTAACCTGACGTGATTGTCAACCCATTGTCGCATTAGCGCTCGATGCGCGCGAGCGCGGCGGCGGTCGGGACGAAGACCCACCACGCCAGGGCCGCGCACTCCACCACGAAGATCGCGAGCGCAAGCCCCAGCGCCGCCGGGATCGGCAGCACGCTCCAGAGCGCTCCGGCCAGCAGCGCGAGCGCCGGGAGCGCCATCACGACGATGCCCACGAGAAGCCCCGCAAAGACCATGAGCGTGGCGCCACCGCCCTTGACGAGCTGCGCCTCGTTGTCCCAGGTAAGCCGCGGGAAGCGCGCGCCCAGGCCCAGCGACAGCAGCCCGAGCGACACCGTAGCGCCCAGGTAGAACGCCACGAGGTAGACGCCCGCCGCCGCAGGCACGCCGAGCAGCACGATGGCGGCGACAAACAGCACGAGCATCGGAACCGTGGAGAGCGCGAACGGAGAGACGAACTTCGCCGCCAGGTACGCGCTCCAGTTCATGGGCAGGCCACGCAGGAAGAAGAAGTCCTCGCCATCGCGGCTCACGCCCATCGTGAACGAGTAGGCGGAGAAGCCGAGGAACAGGCCAAAGAACAGCACGCCCACCGCGCACCACGCGAGTGCCGGGCTGTCAAAGGTGAGAAGCGCCGTGAGGGAGCGAGCCATCTCGAGCAGAGCCGCCGGGTCCATGCCCGCGTCGGTCGCCTGGGAGACGCCCACCGCGCCGCTCACCACCATGATCACGATGAAGTAGAGCGGCATGAGCAGCGAGCTCAGGACAAACTGGTTGAAGAACACCGGCACGCGCACCATCATCTTCCAGTCGCGGCTGAGGTTGGCCGCGAACGACCCGCGCGTGCGCGTGGCCTGCGTGAGCTCCGCGCCCTCGACGCGCCTGCCGCGCTTGCCGCCGGCGCCCTGGAGCGCCTGGACGCCCTCGAAGTACCACCGGCGCGCCACGGCCGAGAGGATCACCGCATAGAGCGCCACACTCGCGAGCATGCCGAGAAGACCGCCCAGCGCAGCGATCACGTCGCCCTCGACGACCGGCCTCGCGAGCAGCGACGGCGGGCAGAGCACCCCCACCACGACCGCGGGGACGCCGCCGGAGAGCAGCCCGCCCGCGCCCGACGCGAGCGACGCCAGACCGTCGCCCTGGAAGGCGAACTGGCTGCCCACGCCAATGGCCAGGGCCAGCACGATGATGAGCCCGCCAAAGACGCGCGAGAAGAGGTCCTTGTCGTGCGCGAGGCGCGAGAAGCGCATGAGGGGCACGCACACGATCACGAGCGCCAGGTTGACGGCCACCGCCGCCAGTACGAACGCCACCGTCACGGCGACCCACGTCCCCGGAGCCGCGCCCACGGAGAGCAGGCAGCCCAGCGCCACCGGCAGCAGGATGAGGTCGCCGAGCATCGTCATCCCGAGGAAGTGGGCGAGCTTGGCCCACATGATCGTCGTGGCCGAGATGGGAAGCGTCAGGTAGTAGCCGAGGTCGCGCACAAAGTAGAGAACGTTCACGGCCTGATAGAGGCCCGTGAGCGCCGTGAGGCCCACCAGGGCGACCACGCAGAGGCTGAAGGCCAAATACGGCGTGACGCCCACCTCGCCGAGCATGTAGCCCATCATGAAGAACATCGCCGCCACCAGCAGAAACAGGAAGCCCATCGCCACCTTGCGCGCGCTGGAGCCGAGCGAGCCCCAGATGCCGCGACGCTTCGTCGCGCCGTCGTCCCCGAGGCCCATGCCGGTGTCGTCGAGGTGCTGCTCGCCCTTGATCACCACGCGCAGCATCACCTTGAACTGCCTCCAGGAGAAGTCCTGGGCCGCCGCGCGCACCATCACTTGGCCTCCTGGTCCGCGGCGTCGCCGTCCTTCTCGCCCGCCGGGTCCGTGCCAGGCTCCGCGCCCTGGGCGAACGGCGAGTCCTCGGAGGTGAGCTCGAGGAACATCTCCTCGAGCGAGCCGTTGCTCTTGAAGTGCTCGCGCATCTCGTCGACGGTGCCCACGAAGAGCAGCTCGCCGTGGGCGATCACGCCCACGCGGTCCACGACCTTCTCGGCCACGTCGAGCACGTGGGTGGAGAAGAGCACGGTCTTGCCCGCGTCAGCGTGACGGCGCATGGACTGCTTGAGCAGCCACGACGCCTTGGGGTCGAGGCCGGTCATCGGCTCGTCGAGGATCCAGACGGCCGGGTCGGGCAGGAGGGCGCCCATAATCATCATCTTCTGTCGCATGCCGTGCGAGTAGGACTGAATCTGGTTGTCGAGCTCGCCCTCCATGCCGTACTCGCGCGCGAGCTCCTCGATGCGCGGGCCACGCACGGCGTCCGGCACCTCGTAGACGTCCGCGATGAAGCGCAGGAACTCGTGGCCCTTGAGGCGCAGCAGGTGGTCGGGAGAGTCGCTCACGTAGCAGAGGTTGCGCTTGGCGGCGAGCGGGTCCGTCGTCACGTTGACGCCGTCGAGCTCGATGGTGCCGGAGCTCGGGGCGAGCACGCCCGCGAGCATGTTGAGCAGCGTTGACTTGCCGGCGCCGTTGGGGCCGAGCAGGCCAAAGATCTCGCCGGACTTTATCTCGAGGGAAAGGTCGCGCACCGCGCTTGTGGCGCCGCCGTCATAGGACTTGGACACGTGGTCGATCTTGATCATGGGTCTCCCGTCTTTGGGGGCCAAACGGTCACGCGCGCCATTTTAACCTGCGAGAACCCCCCCCCCGGCAAGTTTGGCGTGACGATTTGGTAAGCGGCTCTCGACGACTCAGAAAAATAACGGGCACGAACCGACCCGGCAAAATCGGGCAACTGGGGAAATGCTCTCCGCAGCGTCTTCGAGGACGTGTTCGTGCCCGTTATTTTTGCGACAGATCGAGTAGAGAGCCCACCCAGTGTCCCTCGCGGCGCGAAAAAGCCCGCCGTCCGCGGAGCGGGCGGCGGGCAAGGGCCGTTCTTGCGGCAGGCCTAGCCCTCGACGGGCATGACCTTCTCGCAGTAGTCGCGGATGATCGAGCAGGACTTGCGCATCGCGCGACGCTCGTCGTAGGAGAGGTCGATCTCGAGCACGGAGTCCACGCCGGTGCTGCCGATAACGCACGGAACGCCGGCCGAGATACCGGACTCGCCGTACTCGCCGTCGAGGTGGGCGGACAGCGGCACCACGCGCTTCTCGTTGTGCAGAATCGAGGTCACGAGCGCGGCCACCACCGACGCGATGCCAAACTCGGTGCAGCCCTTGCCGGAGATAATCGCGGCGCCGGACTCGCGCACGCGGCGCATGACGTCGTCGAAGTCGATGGTGTCGACCACGTCGTCGCGCAGGGACAGGTACTCGCGCAGGCCGATGCCCTCGACGGAGATGCGCGAGGTGGGGATGAACATCGAGTCGCCGTGCTCGCCCATGCAGAAGGCCTGGATCTGGCGGCTGGAGACGTCGATGATCTCGGAGAGGACGCGGCGCAGGCGCGCGGAGTCGAGTGAGGTGCCCGTGCCAAAGACCTGGTTGCGCGGCAGACCGAGCTTGCGATAGAGGTACTCGACCACGATGTCGGCCGGGTTGGAGACGCTGATGAGGATGCCGTGGAAGCCGGACTCCTTGAGCGGGCCCACGATGCCGTCGAGCACCTTGATGGTGCCGTCGAGCATCTGGAGGCGCGTCTCGCCCGGACGGCGGCTGCGGCCAGCGGTGAGGATCACGAAGTGGGCGTCGGCGCAGTCGGAGTAGTCGCCCACGCGGATGGTGAAGGAGTCGCCGAGGCCCGAGGCGAGGTCATCGAGGTCGATGGCCTGGGCGCGCGCGGCGTCGGCGTTGACGTCCACGAAGACGATCTCGTTCACGAGGTGCTGGAACATGAGGCAGAGGGCCACGTGGCTGCCCACGCGACCTGCGCCGATGATGACCGCCTTGCGAGTCCTGATGTCTCCTGTGTGCATGGATGCTCCTATCGTCCTGGCGCGCCGCGCCGCTCGTCAAAAAAGGGGCGCCTCGGGGGCGCCCCTTAATTCTAACTGGTTGTGGACGTTCTATGACGAGAATGTTTCAGGAAATTGTCAGGTGGAGCTGCGGTAAGGCGAGAAGAACACCTTAGTCGCGGGTGAGCTTGCGGTGCAGGCGGTGGGGCTTGGAGGCCTCCGCACCGAGACGCTTCTCGCGGTCGGCCTGGTAGGCCTCGAAGTTGCCCTCGAACCAGTGCCAGCGGCCGGGGTTCTCGTCGTCGCCCTCCCAGGCGAGGATGTGCGTGGCCACGCGGTCGAGGAACCAGCGGTCGTGGGAGATCACCACGGAGCAGCCGGGGAACTCCTCGAGCGCCTCCTCCAGGCTCTCCAGCGTCTCGACGTCGAGGTCGTTGGTCGGCTCGTCCAGCAGCAGCAAATTGCCGCCCTGCTTGAGCGTGAGCGCGAGGTTGAGGCGGTTGCGCTCGCCGCCGGAGAGGACGCCGGCGCGCTTCTGCTGGTCGGATCCCTTGAAGCCGAATGCCGCCACATAGGCGCGGCTCGGGATCTCGGTCTCGCCCACGCGGATGTAGTCGTTGCCGTCGGAGACGACCTCCCAGAGGCTCTTCTCGGCGTCGATGCCCGCGCGCATCTGGTCAACATAGGAGAGCTTGACGGTCTCGCCCACCGTGAGCGCGCCCGACGTCGGGCTCTCCTGGCCCACGATCATCTTGAACAGGGTTGACTTGCCCACGCCGTTGGGACCGATCACGCCCACGATGCCGTTGCGGGGCAAGGAGAAGCTCAGGTCGTCGATGAGCACGCGGTCGCCGAAGCTCTTGCAGAGGTGCTCCGCCTCGAGCACCTTGGCGCCCAGGCGCGGACCCACGGGAATGTGGATGTCGGTGAAGTCCACGCGCTTGGAGGCGCGGGCCTCGGCCTCCATCTGCTCGTAGCGCTCGAGACGCGCGCGGTTCTTGGCCTGGCGCGCCTTGGGGCTGGAGCGCACCCACTCGAGCTCGGACTTCATCTTCTTGGCGCGGCGGGCGTCCTGCTGGCTCTGGGCCTCCAGGCGCGCGGCCTTCTTCTCCAGGTAGGTGGAGTAGTTGCCCTCGTAGGGGTAGAGCTGGCCGCGGTCGACCTCGCAGATCCACTCGGCCACGTCGTCGAGGAAGTAGCGGTCGTGCGTGACGGCCATGACGGCGCCGGGATACTTGTGCAGGAACTGCTCGAGCCAGAGGACCGACTCGGCGTCGAGGTGGTTGGTCGGCTCGTCAAGCAGCAGCAGGTCGGGGGCCTCGAGCAGCAGCTTGCACAGGGCCACGCGACGGCGCTCACCGCCGGAGAGGATCGAGACCGGCGCGTCCGGGTCCGGGCACTGCAGCGCGTCCATGGCCTGGGAGAGCTGGGAGTCCAGGTCCCAGCCGTTGGCGGCGTCGATCTCGTCCTGGAGCTGTCCCATCTCGGCCATGAGGGCGTCGAAGTCCGCGTCGGGGTCGGCCATCTCGGCGCTCACCTGGTTGAAGCGCTCGATCTTGGCGAGCAGGTCACCAAAGGCCAGCTCGATGTTCTCGCGGACGGTCTTGTCCTCGTCGAGCGGGGGCTCCTGCTGGAGGATGCCCACGGTGTAGCCCGGGCTCAGCATGGCCTCGCCGTTGGAGACGTCCTCGAGGCCGGCCATGACCTTGAGCAGCGTGGACTTGCCCGCGCCGTTGGGGCCCACCACGCCGATCTTGGCGCCGGGGAAGACGCCCACCGTGACGTCGTCCAAGATGACCTTGTCGTGGACGGCCTTGCGGGCGCGGATCAGCTGGTAAACGAACTCTGCCATGGGGTTTCTCGCCTTCTCTAGCAGGGGCTTGTTCACGGCACCATTCTACCGGGCCTTCCTGCGGCGGGCGAGAAGAACGCGCGGCTGCAACAGAAATCCGCCGGGGACGCGAGGGCTGCCCGGGGGCGCGGCCGCCGGCCGACGCCGGAGGCGCGCCCGCCCCGCTTGGTCCATCGTCCCAAGGAGGCGCCCCTTCTTGGCCCCTCGTTCGTAGACGCGCACGATTTTCTACCGTTCGCGCGTAAGTCGTGCATATCCGCCCTGCTCGCGTGGCACAATCAGACGAGGGAACCATTAGGGGGAAGGGGCGTCATGCCTGAAGGGATTCGCAAAGTAAACGTCATCGGGCACCTGCACCCGGACACGGACAGCATCTGCTCGGCCATTGCATACGCGCACCTCAAGAACGCCGTAGAGAAGACCGACATCTACCAGCCGCGCCGCGCCGGCGCGATCAACCGCGAGACGGCCTTCGTGCTCGACCACTTTGGCTTTGCCGAGCCCGAGCTCATCACCTCCGTCACCCCGCAGATCAAAGACACCGAGATCCAGCGCCAGGGCGGCATCGACGGCGAGATGAGCCTCTTCTCGGCGTGGAACCTCATGCGCGAGAGCAAGACCGACACGCTCTGCATCACCGACGACGAGAACAACCTCCAGGGCATCATCGCCGTCAAGGACATCGCCAACGCCAACATGGACGTCTTTGACAGCGGCGTCATCGGCAGCGCGCACACCTGCTACGCCAACATCATCGACACCCTCAAGGGAGAGATGCTGCTCGGCGATCCCACCGCGCGCGTCACGGGCGGCAACGTCTGCGTGGGCACCACGCCCGAGATGATGGAGGACTCCGTCCACCCCGGCGACATCGTGCTCGTGACCAACCGCTACGAGACCCAGCAGTTTGCCGTCGAGTGCGACGCGAGCTGCCTGGTGATCTGCTGCAGCGCGCATGTCTCGAGCAAGGTCATCGCCTCGGCCGAGCGCCACGGCTGCGCGATCATCACCACCCCCTACGACACCTACGCGGCCGCCCGCATCATCTCCATGTCCATCCCCGTGCGCGCCAAGATGCTCTCCGAGGGCATCCTCAAGGTGAGCGTCAACACCGCGGTGGACGACGCCCGCAAGATGATGGCGCACTCCCGCCACCGCTTCTTCCCCGTCATCGACGAGCAGAGCCACTACGTGGGCCTCGTGAGCTCGCCCAACCTGCTTGCGGCCAAGAAGAAGCACGTCATCCTCGTTGACCACAACGAGCGCTCGCAGTCGGTCGAGGGCCTCGAGCAGGCCGAGATCATGGAGATCATCGACCACCACCGCATCGGCTCGATCGAGACCGCGAGCCCGGCGTACTTCCGCAACATGCCCGTGGGCTGCACCTGCACGATCGTCTACATGATGTATCGCGAGAACGGCGTGGAGATCCCCAAGGACGTCGCGGGGCTCATGCTCTCGGCCATCCTCTCGGACACGCTGGCGTTCCGCTCCCCCACCTGCACGCAGATCGACCGCGACACCGCCGCCGCGCTCGCCAAGATCGCCGAGGTCGACATCGACGCCTACGCCGACGAGATGTTCGAGGCCGGCGCCGACCTCACCGGGCGCACCGCCGAGGAGGTCTTTGGCGGCGACTTCAAGATATTCAGCCGCGGCAACGTCAAGTTTGGCGTGGGCCAGGGCAGTTACATGACCGAGCGCAGCCGCAAGGCCGCCGAGGAGCTCGTGGGGCCCTACCTCTCCGAGGCCGCGCGCCAAGAGGAGCTGCCGCTCGTGTTCTACCTGTTCACGGACGTCAAGAGCTCCTCGAGCGAGATCATGTGGTACGGCGAGGGCGCCGAGAACATCATCGCGCGCGCCTTCGACGCCGAGCCGGCGGACGGCATCGCCAAGCTGCCGGGCATCGTGAGCCGCAAGAAGCAGGTCATTCCCGCCCTCATGGCGACGCTGCAGAGCATCCAGGAGGACCTCGACTAGCCTGAAACTTGACAATCACGTCAGGTTATATTGTCAACGTTCTTGTCAACGAGGCTCGCCCGCCACGCCGCCCGCCGGATTTGCGTCCGGCGGGCGGTATATCATGGCAGCGTCGGAATCAATCGCGTCACGGGAGCCACCATGACCGAGCCACAGGAATCGCACTTTCTCGCGCTGGTCTCGCGCATGAGGTACATCGAGCGCTGGGCGCTCATGAGGAGCTCGCGGCCCGAGAACCTCTCCGAGCACGCGCTCGAGGTGGCAGCCATCGCGCACATGCTGTGCGTGATCGGCAACGTGAGGTTTGGACGCGCGCTCAGCGCCGAGCGCGCGGCGCTCGTGTCCATCTACCACGATGCCTCGGAGATCATCACCGGCGACATGCCCACCCCCGTGAAGTATCACGACGGCCAGATCCGTGACGCCTACAAGGCGGTGGAGAAGAATGCGGAGGAGCGCCTGCTCGCCACGCTGCCCGAGGACCTCCGCCCCACCTTCGAGGACGTCTTCTGGCCCGTGGAGGACGCGGGGGAGGAGGAGCGCTACCTGCGGCGCCTCGTGAAGGCCGCGGACAAGATCTCTGCGCTCATCAAGTGCGTCGACGAGGCGCGCTCGGGCAACGCCGAGTTCTCGAGCGCCGAGCGGACCTGCCGCGCCGCCGTTGAGGAGATGGCCGCGGAGCTCCCCGAGGTCGCCGACTTTGTCCGCGACTTCCTGCCCTCCTACGGCGCCACCCTCGACGAGCTCCTGTAGCTCTGCACAAAGGGGACGTGTTATTTCGTGCAGACCGTTTGGGACAGCCCTGAGGCCCGGCCCGCACGCCGCTAACCTGTCCCAAACGGTCTGCACGAAAAAACACGTCCCCAAACGACAGAAAGAGAGACCATGCCGCACGGAATGCACGCCCGCCTGCCCAAGAACTTCGTGCTCGAGGAGCGCCTCGAGCGCTACGCGAGCGCCATCGAGCTCGAGCCCGCGCGCTGGCGCGGCCGCTGGGCGCAGGCCTGCGCGCCGCTGGACGCCGCGCCCTACCGCGAGGTGCGCCTGGACCTCGGCTGCGGCAAGGGCGCCTTCGCCGTCGAGGCGGCGCGTCGCGAGCCGGACGTCCTGTTCGTCGCCATGGACTCCGAGCCCATCTGCGTCGCCTACGCGGCCCAGCGCGTCTGCGAGTCCGGCGTCCCCAACGTCGTCGTGGTCCCAGGAAACGGCATGCGCGTCCGCGAGTTCTTCTCGCCCGGCGAGCTCGCCCGCATACACCTCAATTTCCCCACCCCGTTCCCGCGCAAGCGCGAGGCGCACAAGCGCATGGCGAGCATGGAGCGCCTGATGGACTTCCGCGACGTCCTCGCGCCGGGGGCCGAGGTCTGGCTGCGCACCGACAGCCAGCCCCTCTTTGACTTCGTGCTCACGCAGGTGCCGCTCGCGGGATACGAGCTCGTCTGGCAGAGCCGCGACGCCCGCGCCGAGTTCCCCGACGCGCCGGCAAGCGAGTACGAGGAGCGCCTCGGCGCGCAGGGCGCCCGCGTCTGCGCCCTGGCGGCGACGCCGGGCCCCGCGCCGGAGCGCCCCGTGCAGACCGCCGAGCTCTCACTCGCGGCCTACCTCCCGCACGACCTCGACGAGCTCGAGGGCATTGGCTACGCGCCCCACGGCATGCAGGCCACGGTCACCAATCTGCGCAACCGCGCCCTCAGGGCGGCCGCGCGCGACCGTTCGCAAAGCTGAAAGCCCGCGCGGCCCAAATGGGTAGTAACGTAGTGAGTTCGCAAACTCGCGCGCCCGCCGCGCTTCTGCCCGAGGAGGGGCCATGCCCAAGATCGTCCCAGGCAACCGCCTGTATCTCTATCAGCTGTTCTCCAGAGAGGTCGGCGTAGGCAAGCAGACCCTGCTGCCGCGCTTTGAGGAGGCGCTCGCCAACGAGGGCCTGGTCCCGAGCGACCTGGGCTGCGCCGACATGCGCGCGCTCTGCGAGCAGCTCACGGAGTTCATCAAGCTCACGGTCTTCAAGAAGGGCTACGTCTACGCCACGGTGCTCGCCCACGAGGAGTACGACCGCGCGCTCGAGCGGCTCGCGTCCGCGGAGAAGAAGCCCGCGCCGGGCGGCAAGCCCTGGAAGCGCGCAAAGGGCGCCAAGGCGCTCAAGCCGCTGAAGCCGCGTCACGTGGAGCCGGAGCCGGAGCCCGAGCCGGAGGCCGCGGCGGCGGTCGAGGCCGAGCCCGCGGTCGAGGCGGCGGTCGAGGCCGAGCCCGCGGTCGAGGGAGTGCAGGAAGTCGCACCCGAGCCAGCGCCGGAGGCCGTAGCGCCGGAAGAGCCGGCGACCGAGAAGAACGAGGAGCTCGCGCCCGAGCCGGAGCCCAGCCCAGAGCCCGCGCCCGAGCCGGACCACGTGCCGCCGATCTCCTTCACCATCACCTACGTCCCCGAGCCCGAGCCGGAGCCTGCGCCCCAGCCGGAACCCGCCCCCGATGAGCCGGCGCCCACGGAGGCCCCCGCGCCCGCCGCGGCCGTGGCAACGCGCGCGCAGGCGGACCTCCCGCAGGACTTCCATGCGGAGGTTCGCTGCTCGAGCGAGCAGCTCAGCATCCTCTACCAGGTGCTCCCCGCACACGTGGACCCCATGGCCACGCTCGAGGAGGACTTCCGCGTGGCGCGCTCGTCCGGGGCGCTCGAGGGGACGCGCAGCAACGTCACCTTCTCCCTGCGCTACCTGCAGCCCGATGGCGTCACGCCGGTCCGCGTCACCCTGCGCCGCTCGGCGCGCGCCGTGGCGGGCAAGCGTTGGGCGCTCACCGAGGTGGACGCGGGCGCCGCAGAGGAGGTCGGGCTCGAGGGGCTCGGCGTCGCGGAGCACGGAGCATGGGCGGCCTTCCTGCGCCCCGGCGACACCGCCGACCCCGAGCGCGACTTCGCCCAGACGGTCTCCCTCGGCTCGCGCGACGAGGCGCTCGAGCGCCTGGCGGACCTCGCCTGCCCGGAGGCGTGGGGCGAGAAGCGCCGCGTCCTGGGCGACTACCTCACCATGACGTTTGCGCGCGTCCGGGCAGAGGGCAAGCTCCTCGTGATCGACGACGGAGCCGCCGCGCGCTTTGACACCGGCCTCGTCACGCCCGACGGCGCACCCATCGCCTCCGAGCTCGTCCCCGGCGAGAGCGACATCCCCTGGCAGCTCGCGGGCTTCTCCGCGACAGACCCCGTCGAGCCCGCGCGCTTTGTGACCGCGCTCGCCCAGATGACCTTTGACCCCGCGCTCGACGCGCCGTCCTTCTCGACGCGCGAGGAGGTCGTGCGCAACCCGCGTCTGGCCACGCCCGCCTACGACCCCATCGCCAACGAGGTGCGCCTGCTCGTCCCGGAGGAGGGTCGTGCGCTCGCCCTGGCGGTCACGCCCGCCGGCTACGAGGCCGTGGCCACACTCGAGCTCGCCGACGCCTACGCCTGCGCGCGCGTGGTGAGCTCCGAGCTGCCCGCCTGGCTCGCTGCGGCGGTGTAGGTCCTTCTCGCCCGCGGCCCCTTCTGTGACAAGCGCGTCTCAAGTTGCGGGCGGCCGGGCGGCCCGCTCGGCCGACGTGCTACATTCGTCCCCGGAAAACCCGCCACGACCCGGAGGCGCGCATGGCCAAGATCGAGATGAAGACCCCGCTCGTCGAGATGGACGGCGACGAGATGACCCGCATCATCTGGCAGATCATCAAGGACGAGCTCATCTGCCCGTTCGTGGACCTCAAGACCGAGTACTACGACCTTGGCCTGGAGAACCGCGACAAGACCGACGACCAGGTCACCGTGGACTCCGCCGAGGCGACCAAGCGCCTGGGCGTGGCCGTCAAGTGCGCCACCATCACCCCCAACGCCGCGCGCGTCGAGGAGTACGGACTCAAGCAGATGTGGAAGAGCCCCAACGGCACCATCCGCGCCCTGCTCGACGGCACCGTGTTCCGCGCGCCCATCGTGGTGCGCGGCATCGACCCGGTGGTGAGCTGCTGGAAGAAGCCCATCACGATCGCCCGTCACGCGTACGGCGACGTGTACAAGAACTCTGAGATGCGCATCAACGGCCCCGGCAAGGTCGAGCTCGTCTACACCGCCGAGGACGGCACCGAGCGCCGCGAGCTCGTCCACGTCTTTGACGGCCCCGGCGTGGTCCAGGGCCAGCACAACCTCGACGCCTCCATCGAGAGCTTCGCGCGCAGCTGCTTTGAGTACGCGCTCTCCACGGGCCAGGACCTCTGGTTTGCCACCAAGGACACCATCTCCAAGACCTACGACCACCGCTTCAAGGACGTCTTCGCGGACATCTACGAGGCGGAGTACCGCGAGAGGTTCGAGGCGGCCGGCATCGAGTACTTCTACACGCTGATCGACGACGCCGTGGCCCGCGTGGTCAAGTCCGAGGGCGGCTTCATCTGGGCCTGCAAGAACTACGACGGCGACGTCATGAGCGACATGCTGTCCTCGGCGTTTGGCAGCCTGGCGATGATGACCTCGGTGCTCGTGAGCCCGCACGGCTACTTCGAGTACGAGGCGGCGCACGGCACCGTCCAGCGCCACTACTACAAGCACCTCAAGGGCGAGCCCACCTCCACCAACTCCGTGGCCACGATCTTTGCCTGGACGGGCGCCCTGCGCAAGCGCGGCGAGCTCGACGAGCTGCCTGAGCTCGTGGACTTTGCCGACCGCCTGGAGGCCGCCACGGTCAAGACAATCGAGTCCGGCCGCATGACCGGTGACCTCGCCCGCATCACGAGTCTGCCCGAGCCCGAGACGCTGGGGACGCGCGAGTTCATCGTCGCCATCCGCGAGACGCTCGAGGCCTAGTTCGGCAGCGGCGGGGGGCGGAGCGGCGACAGAGCCTCCGCCCCCCGCCGTCTCACAGGTTGCCGAAAAGAAAGTCCTTCACGAGGGCCGCGCATTCGCGCAGCGCGCTCTGTGGCAGGTAGAGCGGATTGGACGGCGCGGGCAGGCCGGCGGCCCCGGGCAGGCCGCTCTTCTCGGCGATGCGCAGGGCGCGGTAGAGGTGGAAGTCGTTGGTGACGATGCCCACGGAGGCGGCCGGCGCGAGCAGCTCCGCGGAGTTGCGGACGTTCTCGGCCGTGGAGGTCGAGCGGTCCTCGCGTGTCACGCGCCCGGCGGGCAGGCCGTGATCGAGCAGGTAATCGTACATGGCGTCCGCCTCGGTGCGGGTCTCGCCCAGCCCCTGGCCGCCCGAGACCACGCAGGTCGTGTCGGGGTTGTCCTCGAGATAGTCGAGCGCGGCGTCGAGACGGTAGGCCAGCGCCTCGCTCGGCGTGCCGTCCGGCCGCAGGCCCGCGCCCAGCACCACCAGCGCGTCGAGCCCCGACGGCGGCACCGTCGCGGCGGCAGAGAAGATCAGGGCGCAGAGGCCGCCCGCAACGAGCGCTCCCGCAAGGCAGACGGCACAGATTGCCCGCCGCGCCCGCGGCACCCGGGCGGCGACCAGGAGCGCCGCGCCCAGCGCGACCCACACGAGGAAAAACCCGCCCGCCGGGTAGAGCGCCGCCATGAGGACGCCGTACGCGGCCGCAAGCACGCCAAGAGCCGTGAGCACAGCAACCATGTGAACCTCCCGCGGGCAAATACCGACCGGTTGGGCACATCTTACCTGCCCAGCTTGACGATTTAACCTGACGATATTGTCAAGCTGACGCTATCGTCACCCGGAGGTGATCGCATGTCCGTCGTCATCGCAGTTGCCGTCCCGCACCCGCCGCTCATCGTTCCCGGCGTGGGCCGCGGGCGCGAGCGGGAGATCCAGGCCACCGTCGACGCCTACCGCGAGGCGGCGCGGCGCGTCGTCGCCGCGGAGCCGCAGACCATCGTCATCTCGAGCCCGCACACCGCGATGTACCTCGATTACCTGCATATTGCCCCCGGATCGGGCGCAAGCGGCACGTTCGCGCAGTTCGGGGACGCGGCAGACGGGGCGCGCGTCACCTACGACGAGGAGCTCGTCGACGCGCTCTGCCGCGCCGCCCGCGAGGAGGGCCTGCCCGCTGGCACCGCCGGCGAGCGCGAGCGCGACCTCGACTGGGGCGTCCTCGTGCCGCTTCACTTCATCGACGCCGCCGCGGACGAGCTGCGCTCCGCCGGCCGCGAGCCCGCCCCCTACCGCGTGGTGCGCATGGGCATCTCGGGCCTCTCCCCGCTCGAGCACTACCGCATGGGCCAGCTCGTCCAGCGCTGCGCCGCACGCCTGGGCCGGCGCGTGGCCTACGTTGCGTCCGGCGACCTCTCGCACAAGCTCGCCGCGGACGGCCCCTACGGCTACGCGCCCGAGGGCCCCGTCTTCGACGAGCTCGCCTGCCGCGCGCTCGGCTCCGGCGCCTTCCTCGACCTGCTCACCGCCGACCCCGGCCTCTGCGAGCGCGCCGCCGAGTGTGGGCTGCGCTCCTTCCAGATCATGGCCGGCGCGCTCGACCGCACGCCCGTCGCCGCGGAGCTGCTCTCGCACGAGGGCCCCTTCGGCGTGGGCTACGGTGTCGCGGTCCTCACGCCCGCGGGGCCGGAGGGCTCCGACCCCGCCCGCGCCTTCGACGAGGCCTACGAGGCATGGCACGCGCAGGACATGGCGCGCCTCCGCGCCGGGGAGGACCCGTTCGTCGCGCTGGCGCGGGCCTCGCTCGAGCACCGCGTGCGCACCGGGCGCCCGCTGGGCGGGCTGCCCGCGGGCCTCCCGCCCGAACTTCTCGGCCGCCGCGCCGGGGCCTTTGTCTCGATCAAGAAGAACGGGCAGCTCCGCGGGTGCATCGGAACCATCGCTCCCACGCAGGTGAGCCTTGCGGACGAGATCGTGGCCAACGCGGTCTCGGCGGGCTGCCACGACCCGCGCTTCTCGCCCGTGCGCGTCGAGGAGCTCCCCGAGCTGGTCTACGACGTGGACGTCCTCGGCGAGCCGGAACCCGTGAGCGGCCCCGACGAGCTCGACTGCCGGCGCTACGGCGTCATCGTGAGCGCCCCGGGCGGCCGCCGCGGGCTGCTGCTGCCCGATCTTGACGGCGTGGACACCGTCGATGAGCAGCTGCGCATTGCCGCAAGCAAGGGCGGGATCGACCTCGACGAGCCCGGCGTGCGGCTGGAGCGCTTTGTCGTGGAGCGCCACGAATGAGCGCGGGCGAGAAGGACGGCGCGCTCGTCTGCCAAACCTGCCCGCAACGCTGCCGGCTCGCCCCCGGCGCGCTCGGGGCCTGCCGTGCGCGGCGCAACGACGGCGGCGTCATCGTGGCCAAAAGCTACGGGCGCGTGACCTCACTCGCGCTCGACCCCGTGGAGAAGAAGCCGCTCGCACGCTGGCGGCCGGGAACCTACGTGCTCTCGGTCGGCAGCTATGGGTGCAACCTCGCCTGCCCGTTTTGCCAGAACTTCGAGATCTCGCAGGCGGGCGAGAAGGACGTGCCCTGGCGCGAGGTCACGCCGGACGAGCTCGTGGCGCTCGCGCTCGCGGCGCGACGGCGTGACCCGCGCGTCATCGGGATTGCCCACACCTACAACGAGCCGCTCGTGGGCTGGGAGTACGTGCGAGACTGCTCAGAGCTCGCGCACGCGGCGGGCCTGGCGAGCGCGCTCGTGTCAAACGGCTGCTTCGAGCCCGCGGTGCTCGACACGCTCGAGGGGCTGATCGACGCGGCCAACATCGACCTCAAGGGCTTCTCGGACGCCTTCTACGCGACGTGCGGAGGTGCGCCGCGCTCGCTCGCGTGCGCGCGGGATACGATCGAGCGGCTCGCCGCTGACCCGCGCTGCCACCTCGAGGTGACCACGCTGGTGGTTCCGGGGATGAACGACGGCGAGGCCGAGATGGAGGAGCTCGCGGGCTGGCTCGCCGGACTCGACGGCGGTCGGGGTCGCGAGACGCTCACCCACCACGTGACGCGCTTCTTCCCGCGCTGGCGCCTGACGGACCGCGGCCCCACCCCGGTCGCCGACGTCTACCGCCTGGCCGACGTCTCGCGCCGCTACCTCGACCACGTCTTCGTGGGCAACTGCTAGCCATTCAAAGGGGGACGGGCTTTCTGCTAATTGGGGACGTGTTATTTCGTGCAGACGCTTTCCGTCTGCACGAAATAACACGTCCCCAATTAGCAGAAAGCCCGTCCCCTTTTGAATGCCCGCGACGGCTAGTCGCGCCCGTTCCAGCAGTAGGTGCAGACCTTCTTGCGGTCGATGCCAATGGCCTCGAGCATGCCGTCGAGGCTCTGGTACTCGAGCGAGTCGAAGCCCATCTCCTCGCAGATCGAGCGCAGCAAACAGCGCCCGCGCTCGGTGCGGCCGTCGGCGTACTCGTCAAGGTGCTTCTCGCCCTCGTCGCCCTCGAGCTCGCGCACCTTGCGACGCGCGATGAGCTCGTACTCGGAGCGGCTGCGGGAGAACGAGAGGAACTTGCAGCCGTACATGATCGGCGGGCAGGCGGAGCGCATGTGCACCTCGGCGACCCCGGTGTCGCGCAGGAAGTCGATGGTCTCGCGCATCTGGGTGCCGCGGACGATGGAGTCGTCGACGAGCAGCAGGCGCTTGTCGCGGATGAGCTCGGGCACCGGGATCTGCTTCATCTTGGCGACGCGGTTGCGCACCTCCTGGTTGGCGGGCATGAAGGAGCGCGGCCAGGTGGGCGTGTACTTGACGAAGGGGCGCGCGAGCGGCACGCCGGACTCGTTGGCATAGCCGATGCCGTGGGGCAGGCCCGAGTCGGGCATGCCGGCGACGTAGTCGACCTCGGGAAGCAGACCCGCGGCGCGCTCGTCGCGGGCCATGATCCGACCGTTGCGATAGCGCATGACCTCGACGTTGACGCCCTCGTAGTTGGAGTTGGGATAGCCGTAGTAGACCCACAGGAACGCGCAGATGCGCATCTCGTCGCGGGCCGGGGAGATGGTCTCGTAGCCGTCCGCCGTGAGACGCACGATCTCGGCGGAGCCCAGCTCGTACTCGTCGGCATAGCCGAGCTTGCCGTAGGCAAACGACTCGAAGGACACGCAGTAGCCGTCGTCGTCCTTGCCGATGAGGACGGGCAGGCGGCCCATGGCATCGCGCGCGGCGATGAGCTCGCCGGACTCGGTCATGATGAGCAGCGTGAGCGAGCCCTCGATCTGATCCTGCGCGTAGCGGATGCCGTCGACGAGGCTGCCCTGCGTGTTGACGAGCGCGGCCACGAGCTCGTTGACGTTGACCGCGCCGGAGCTGGTGGCCATGAACTGGTGGCCGTCGGCCTCGAAGCGCGCCACGAGCTCGTCGGCGTTTCCGATGGCGCCCACCGTGGAGATGGCATAGACGCCCAGGTGGGAGCGGACGAGCAGCGGCTGCGGGTCGGAGTCGGAGATGCAGCCCATCGCGCAGGTGCCGGAGAGCTCGGGCAGGTCGTGCTCGAACTTGGTGCGGAACGGCGTGTTCTCGATCGAGTGGATCTGGCGGTTGAACCCGCCGCCCGGGCGGCATGAGACCATGCCGGCGCGGCGCGTTCCGAGGTGAGAGTGATAGTCGACGCCAAAGAACACGTCGAGCGCAACGTCACGATGAGAAACGGCGCCAAAGAACGCTCCCATATGCTCCTCCGAGTTCATGCTGGGTGCACGGTCATTAAGAACCCCAAGAGTATACTCGCGCGCCCCGCGCCCTGAAGAGGCCTCGCACAATAGAAACATCATGAACACGCTGCTGGGCCGCGTGGCGCACGCGTGGTGTCTGCAAAACCAGCCTTCGATCCATATTCCCGGATCGCGCGAGACAAAACCGGGCTTCGATCCATGCCATTTTGCCTAGTTGCGACGATGAAGTTAGCTTGGTCGAACTATTTATCTGGTCTTTTGTCAACCACTTGGCCAAAGAGGGAGTGCCAGGCCGGCTCAAGCCCAGTTTTTTCATGGACTGAAGCCCAGTTTTGTTTTCAGCGGAACGAGAATATGGATTGAAGGTCGATTTTGCAGGCTCAGCGGGCGACATTTGGGGCCGGTTCGATTGTCGCACGGCAAGCGAGTATGCTTGTGACAGCAATCGGCAGCAAAGAACGGGAGCCTCCATGAGCGAAAAGTGCGTCCTGGTGGGACAGTCGGGCGGGCCCACGTCCGCCATCAACTCGAGCCTCGCAGGCGTCATCGCCGCCGGCGTCTTTGACGGGACGCGCATCGAGGGCATGCGCTACGGCATCCAGGGCTTCCTCGACGGCCGTTCCGTCCGCCTCGACGAGGCGTTCCTGAGCCGGGTCGACATCGAGCTCCTGCGCAACACGCCGGCGAGCTGGCTGGGCAGCTGCCGCTACAAGCTGCCTCTCCCCTCCGAGGACGAGGCGGTCTACCAGCGTCTCTTCGGGCGCTTCGAGGAAATCGGTGCTGACGCCGTGCTCTACATCGGCGGCAACGACTCCATGGACACCATCGCCAAGCTCTCCGAGTACGGACACCAGACGGGCAGCGACATCAGGTTCCTCGGCGTGCCCAAGACCATCGACAACGACCTCGTGGGCACCGACCACACCCCCGGCTACGGCAGCGCCGCCCGCTTCGTGGCCACGGCCGTGAACGAGATTGCCTACGACGCGGACGTCTACGACCTCAAGAGCGTCACCTTCGTCGAGATCATGGGGCGCGACGCCGGCTGGCTCGCCGCGTCCAGCGCCCTCGCGCTCGCGGCGCCCGACCTCGTGCTGCTGCCCGAGGCCCCGCTCGACCTCGAGGCGCTCCTCGATCGCATCGCCTCGCTGCTGGGAGAAAAGAACACCGTGATGGTGGGCGTGAGCGAGGGCGTCCGCACCCCCGACGGCAGGCTCCTCTGCGAGCTCGCCGCCGAGCCGGGCGTGGGCGTCGACGAGTTTGGTCACCTCGCGACCTTGTCCGGCACGGGTCGCTACCTCGCCGCGCTGGCGAAGGAGCGCCTGGGTTGCAAAACCCGCTCCGTGGAGCTCTCGACGCTGCAGCGCTGCGCCAGCTACGCCGCCAGCAGGACTGACCTCGACGAGGCCTTTGACCTGGGTCACTTTGCCTACAACGCCGCGCTTTCGGGCCAGACGGGAAAGATGTGCGCGCTCGAGCGCGTCTCCGACAGCCCCTACGCCGTCCAGACGCGCCTCGTCGACGTCGCCTCCGCGGCAAACCAGGTGCGCCATGTCCCCCGCGAGTGGATCAGCGAGGACGGCATGGGCGTGCGCGAGGAGCTTCTCCGCTACATGCGCCCGCTCGTGGGCGAGCTTCCCGCCCAGATGGCCTCGCTGGACTAGCGAGGCGCCATCAGCGCTGCAGGCGTCGTCAGCGTCGCAGACACTGCCGCCACTGCAGGCGTCCCTAGCGCTGCAGGTGCATGCAGGTCTGCGTGGCGCGCGCGACGGGCGTCCCGAGCTCGTCGGTCACGGAGCAGGTGTAGAAGGCGAGCGTGCGCCCGTTCTTGTCGACGTCGGCCGTGGCGATGAGCTTCTCGCCGCGTGCCGCGCTCATGAACTCGATCGTGCTGCTCACGGACACGGTCACGGACTCGCCCACGTTGGACGCCACCGCAAACGCGAGGTCGGCCACCGTGAAGATGGCCCCTCCCATCACGCCGCCCTTCTCGTTGCGGTGCCCCGGCGTGATGTCGAACTCGGTGACCGCGTGGCCGCGCGCGGCCTCCACCACGCGACAGCCGCAGGCCTCCGTTGCAAAGCGGTCGTTCTTGAAGACCGCCTGGACCTCCTCGAGCGAGGCGTTCTCGTCGATCAGAGCCATTCGTCCTCCTTGATCTTGATGCCGAGAAGGCCGATGAGCTGCGCGGCCTGCTCGGGACTCACGACGGCACCGCGTAGCTCGTGCAGGTCGCTCGAGACGCGGATGCCGGAGATGTCGCAGGTAGAGAGGTCCATCCCGTCAAGGCTCGTGCGAAAGACCGTCGCACGCGTGAGGTCGCAGCGGTCGAGCTCGACGTGGCTGAGCCTGGCCTGGTGAAGGTTTGCCTCGGCAAGGCCCGTTGAGCTGGCGCGCAGCCGGCTCACCGACGCCTCGGCGAGGTCGCAGTAGGCAAACTGGCAGTCCTCCAGGGAGACGCCCGTGAGCCTGCCCTTGAGAAAGCTTATCCCCGGCGCGGAGCACGAGCGGAAGTCGCAGCGGTTGAGCCAGCTGCGCCCCAGATCACAGCGCACAAACCGGCAGCCCGAGAAGAGCACGTCGGAAAACGTGCAGTTGGCCAGGCTCACGCTCTCGAAGGAACACCCGCGAAAGACGGCGTTCTCGAAGGCGGTGCCGCATGCCGCGACCTCTGAGAGCTCGAGCCCTGAGAACGCAGACCCAAAGACTCGGGCGTCCGGCTCCGTAAGGCGCGCGAGAAGGTCCTCCCGGCTCAGGTTCTCCCCGAGATTGGGCGTGACCTGCGCAAAGCCCCTCGTCTTTGCCGGACCTAGGCGGGACACCTACGCCACCCGCACGATCTTGGTGCCGTGGACCTCGCCGACGCCAAGCGCGGACGCCACGGACTCGGCGTTCTCCCAGGTGATGCCACCGCCCGGAAGGATGATGATGCGCCCGGCTGCGCGCTCGACGTAGGCGCGCAGGCGCTCGAGGTTGTCCGCGATGGGCGTGCCCGCGGCGCCGCCGTGGGTGAGGATGCGCTCGACGCCCTGGTCGGCAAGCCAGTCGATTGCCTCGAGCTGGTCGGCCGGCGCGAGGGCGTCAAAGGCCATGTGGAAGGTCACGTCAACGCGACCGGGGGCGTCGGGCGAGTCCTCATGCGCGAGACGGACGAGCTCGGCGGTGAGCGCGCGGTCCAGGCGGCCATCGCGCAGGCAGCCAAAGACCACGCCCGTGACGCCCAGGCGCTTTGCCAGCGCGAGGTCGTCGCGCATCATGGCGGCCTCCTCGGGGGTGTGCTCGAAGCTGCCCCCGCGCGGACGGACCATGCACATCACGTCGACACCGTGGTCGCGCGCGAAGGCGACGGCAGCGCGAATGACGCCGTAGCTCGGCGTGGTTCCGCCCACGGCGAGGTTGTCGCAGAGCTCGATGCGCGCGGCGCCGGCGGCAACGGCAGCAGGGACGAGCTCCATGTTCTCGGCGCAGAACTCGCGGGTAAGCGCGCCTAGCACAGCTTGTCCTCCCACTCTGCCTCGCGAAATCCCACGAGCACGAAGTCCTCCCCCACCACGATCGGGCGCTTGACCAGCATGCCGTCCTCGGCGAGGAGCGCGAAGGCATCGGCGTCCGAGAGCCCGGCGTCGAGCTGGGCCTTGATGTTACGCTCGCGGTAGAGTCGGCCGCTCGTGTTGAAGAAGCGACGCACAGGAAGACCCGAGCGCTCCTGCCACGCGGCGAGCTCCTCGGCCGTGGGGTTGTCCTCCACGATGTGGCGGTCCGTGTAGGAGATGCCGCGCTCGTCGAGCCACGCCTTGGCGCGTCGGCAGGTGCTGCACTTGGGATACTCAACAAAGAGCACGTCATCCATGGTGTTTCCTTTCGCTTGCCGTTGTGTCGCGGCCATACGGGCAAGTGTAGCACGCTGCGACCGGGCGCCGTTCGAGGCCCCGGCGAGCCGCCGACGAGGCCGGCGAGCGCCTTATGTCTCGGGCGACCACGCACGTCGCCCATTTTTGAGCGGATGTTAACGCTCACAATGGCCGTTGTGCGTGGTCGCCCGAGGGGCACGCCGGATTTCTTACCCCTCGATAACTCTACTGCCTCACTCGCGTATACTCTCAAATCGACCTCAGGGAGGACTCTTCATGAAGACGATTCACGTCGCAGCGGCGATCATTTGCAGGGACAATCAGGTACTCGCGGCTCAGCGCGGCTATGGCGAGTTTAAAGACGGATGGGAGTTTCCCGGGGGCAAACTCGAACCTGGCGAAACTGGAGAGCAAGCGTGCGCCCGAGAGATTGAAGAGGAGCTTTGCGTCACAATCGGGAATCTGTCGCACCTGTGCACAATCGAGCATGATTACGACACCTTCCACCTCTCGATGGAATGCTTCCTCTGCGAGATCGTCGATGGCGCCATCAATGACACCGAGCACGAGAATCTTCTCTGGCTTAGCACCAACCATCTTTGGGATGTCGACTGGCTTCCCGCAGACGTCAAAGTCGTCAGAGCTCTTGAGGAGCGTCTCGCAGGCTAAACGCCCACCTGCTCCTCCTTTTCTTCGAGAAGTTCAATGTTGCTGGTTAGGTAGTCATACAGGTCTTGGCGGACTGGATCCATTAGCTCATAGGTGATCTCCACCGCCGATTTGGTGGTGCCAGGCATGATGAACTCCCTAAACTCACCTGTCGGCCGCATCTCACCCAGAAAATAAAACTCCTTGCTACCGTCACCGTCATTTTTGTTCTTGCGAACAAACAGGTATGGTTTCATTCCGTTTCCAGGGCACTGGCGAATACGCTCGATTTCTTTGGAATCTAGATGGCGCGACTGCTTTGAAATTGCAATGAGCTCATGATTTGAGATGAATCGATCCTCGTACTTCGTCGTGTCCGAGATGTCCGGATCCTTCTCGTAGTTGATAAAGACGGGGAAGGTTTTTGTCTTGTCGTCGTACTTGTAGCCTCCGATGTTTTGTCCGTTCACGTTCTTTTCCCAATTAAGCAGGTAACAGACCTCTTCATAGGTGTATTTCGCATTAAGGACGAGGTTGGTGCTTCGGTAGGGCCTTTGATACGCAAGGCGATGCCTTTCGAGACCGAAGTCGACAGCCTCAAGAACTTGCCGCTTGAACTCGACGTCCCCCAACATCTTGGCAAACTCTTCCGACAGAACGCAGGCGTCTCCGACCTCTCGCACCAAGGGGACAAACCCTTTGAGCGTCAAGAAAGAACCGCTCAGGAGAGAAATCGCGGAGTGTCGGGCTTCCTCGAGCGTTCGACCGTCATAAAAACGTTCAAAAGAAGATGCCTCCTCCTCAACCTGGCTCTCCCCAAGAATGAGTCGCTTGAGCAGCAGGAGATCTTCCAGCTGTTTGCCGCTTGCAAGCTTCTGGGAGATGAACTTAAGGACGCCTTCCTGACGGCTAGAAAACGTGACCGTATATTCCGATTCATACTTTTGAAGAAAAGCATGGTAGGAGCCGAACTTTTTGAAAATACGCAAGGGATCAATAGATCCATTCGCGTCAAACTCGCTGAGCGAGGGTATCCGACCGAGCATTTGCCTCAAGCTTCTATACTCATCGCGTAAGAGCCTCGCAGCGCTGAAATCACCTCCGTCGATGGCTTCATAGATTCTCGCTTCGGAGATCTTGTCAAAGCTCACCGTGGAGCATCCCGGAATTACC
This sequence comes from Olsenella sp. An293, assembly GCF_002159495.1. Classification (GTDB taxonomy): domain Bacteria; phylum Actinomycetota; class Coriobacteriia; order Coriobacteriales; family Atopobiaceae; genus Thermophilibacter. The sequence goes on along the minus strand of NZ_NFIT01000011.1, from coordinate 7,059 downwards.
GAGCTCCCTTCCTTGACAATAGCCCGCAGCGTATCCTTGTTGTAAGATCGGTCTCCCGACAGAGCTATGGGAACAAAGAAGTTCTTTTGATAGTTCCCGATGAAATCAAGTACCAGCGCGTAATCCTTGCCTTCACTCTTCCTCAGCCCACGACCCAGTTGCTGCACAAAGACAATCGCCGACTCCGTACGTCGCAACATGACGATCTGATTGAGTGATGGGATATCAACACCCTCATTAAAGATATCGACGGAGAAGATATACTCAAGCTCCCCCGCCTCAAGCCTTGCGATTGCCGCATCCCTCTCCTCATCAGAGTTCTTGCCGCTCAAGGCACATGTCCTATATCCCAGCTCGTTTAATTGTCGAGAGAGCTCTGCAGCCTCGTCGTTCCTATTGCAGAAAACAAGTCCTCGCCGATGGCTCCTGCCAACGGTATACTGCTCGATTTTTGACGTGATGTGTTTAACACGCTCCGACGATGTCAGCCGGGAAAAGAACGTGGGGTCGTCGATGTCCTCATCGTCAATCCTCAGATCGGCGATACCAAAGTAATGAAATGGCGCAAGCATGTCGTTAGCAAGAGCATCCTGCAGTGTAATTTGAAATGCAATCACATGATTGAAGAGTGCAAAGACGTCGTAGCCGTCGGTTCTCGTTGGAGTCGCGGTCATGCCCAGATAGAACTTAGGCGTGAAGTAATCCATGATTTTCTGATAGCCGCCTGATCCCGTTCGGTGAGCTTCGTCGATCACGATGTAGTCAAATGCATCACGCGAAAACTCATCGAGATGCCTTACGATGGTTGAGCACATGGCAAAGACGCAACTCTCTCCTGCGTCACCTGCCCCGGGAACATACGCACAGCAGCTGTATGACGTACCGAGCAGCCTCTGGTAACTCCGACGTGACGCATCTATGATTCGTTGCCTGTGCGCCAGAAAGAGAACGCGCCTCGGCTTGACAGCGGCGATATCAAAGGCGGACAAGTAGGTCTTCCCCGTGCCCGTAGCAGAAACGAGAAGCGCACGTGGCTCATTTCGCTCGTGAAGTTTAGCGAGAGCTTCAAGAGCGGATCGCTGCATCTGATTGGGACGAATCTCTCCGTCATACTCTGCCGTAGGTGACGGATTTGCTCTAAACGTCGCGTGTGAAGGCTGCCTTTTCTGCGAAGAACGGGACGTCTCGTATCCTTCGATCCATGCCTCAGTAATCTCGGACGTCAGTCCGTCTTCCCAGAGGTCCTCAAACTCATTACGTAGCGAAAGGAGCAGACCACCCTCACCGTAGGATCGGAACATAATGTTCCATTCACGGTTACACGTGAGAGCCATCTGCGTGAGATTGGAACTTCCAACAATAACGGTACTCGTATCGCCACGATCGAATACATATCCCTTTGCGTGGAGGTTTCCCTGATAGACACGAGTGGAGATATTTCGATAGCCGAGCAGCTTTCGAAATACGTCAGGTGAGTTGAAGTTGAGATAAGTCGAGGTGAGAACACGGCCGCAAACGTCGCGCTTTTCGAGCTCGGAGAGAATCTCCACCAGCGGCTGAAGCCCACTTTCCGAGACAAAAGCGACGCAGATGTCGAAGCGGTCACACTTGGAGAGCTGCCGCTTGATCGTCGTAAGAAGGTCGCTTCCGGTTCTTTTGTCGTTGGCTATCAGTCGAGGAAGAAACCTCTCGGAGACCTTTTCCGACACATCAACAAAGCCGGCTCGAAGACCGCGCTCAAAGTTCTCCCGCTCTGACGGACCGGAGACGGCCTCCGCCTCAACGACACGAATCTCATCCATCGCACGCCTCCTGGAAATGGCACCACATTGCCAGGATAGCAAACGCGATAAGTGCGGTCTCAGCCTATCTGTCCCCAGTTTTGAACTGCCGAGATTATCGTATCGAGGATCTCGTCCATCTGAAGCTCGACGAACTCCTTGCACCAGTTGGGACAGTCTCCAAGCTCGCAAGACCGGCAGTCTTCGATAAGTGCCCGGATCTCGCTTCTGAACCAACAGTAATATGGACTGAAACGTGACATATGGCGGCCTCCTCTCGCCTGATAGTCTGAAGCGATCTCGTCTCCTTTCCGCATCTTATCGGGCGATCCGATCAATCAACACGATCATCCGCCTCACCGCACACGCTATACTCCCTTCAATGAAGCTACCCCACCCGAGGAGGCGCTATGACTGAGCCCGCGACCACGCCCGTCAGAAACATCGTCTTTGACATGGGCGGCGTGCTCATGAACTTCGACGGCCCGTACTTCGCGAGCCTGTTCACGGACACGCCCGAGGACGCGGCGCTGCTCAACGGCGCGCTCTTCGGCTCGACGATGTGGTCGCTGCTGGACTCGGGGACCATCACACATGAAACCATGCGCCGCTACGCGGAGAACCACCTGCCGCAGCGCCTTCACCCCAACCTCCACGAGTGCATCGCGCACTGGCCCGAGCACTCGGAGCCCTTCGAGGAGACCAACGACCTCGCCATTCGCCTCAAGTCCGAGGGCTACGGCATCTACCTGCTCTCCAACGCCAACACCAACATCATGAGGCAGCTCGGCCACGCGCCGGCCTGCCGCTTCCTGGACGGCATCGTGGTCTCCGCCAAGGAGCGCCTGATGAAGCCCGACCCGGCCATCTTCCGCCTGCTCTGCGACCGCTATGACCTCAAGCCCGGGGAGTGCCTCTTCGTGGACGACAACGAGGACAACTGCATCGGCGCGCGGACGGCGGGCATGCGCGCGTTCCACTTCACGCACAAGCCCCACGGAGACGTCACCGAGCTCGAGGCCACCATCCGCCTGCTGAGCTGAGCCGCTAGCCCGACACGCCAACACCCAGCAGGACGACCCACGCAAGAAAGACGCCGAGAAGGACTCGCAGCCCCCAGCGCACCTCTTGGCGAACGGTCAGTCCCGCGAGCGCGGGCACGCGCCGGCGCAGCGGTCGTCGGTCAAGCAGCAGGTAGCCGCAGGTCAGAGCCATGATCGGCATCACCACGAGGTACGAGGCCGCTTGCAGCCAGCGCGGGTAGGAGCTCACCGAGGGCATGGGCCTCACGTAGGCGACCACGCACCCCGCGAGCACGATCGCAAGCCCGCACAGCACCAGCACGTTCCAGGCGACCCCCGCCCGGGCCGGCACGCGCCCGAGCCACGCCCAGCGCCCGGCACTCCCCCAGCTTTCGGGGAGCCCCGGGATCGCAAGACGAAAGCGGTGCGAGGACTCAAAGGTCGGCGGCTCAAGCTCCGTCGCCGCGACGCTCCCAGCCGCGCCCTGCGTGGCGAGAAACGCGTCCCGGAGCTCCCGAGCAGTCGCAAAGCGCGCCGCGGGATCGAGCTGCGTCGCCCAAACGATCACGGCCCGCAGCGCCTCCGGCACCCCGGCCGCGGTAAAGCCCGCCTCGCGGTCCGCCGTCCCCGGCTCGCGACCGGTCACGCAGAAGAACAGCATCATTCCCAGCGCAAAGACGTCGCTCGTCACGCCGGTCTGCCCAAAGCCAAACTGCTCGGGCGGGGCGTAGGAGCGCGTGCCAAAGTGCGTGGTGTCCTGCTCGGCGCCCGCGCGGTAGGACCGCGCGATCCCCAGGTCGATGAGGGTGACGCCGCCCTCTGACACCATGACGTTGCTCGGCTTGAGGTCACGGTGGATCACCGGAGGGCCCAGGCGCTCGTGAAGCTCGCTCACGGCGTCGCAGAGCTCGGGAAAGACGCGGCGCGAAAGCTCGAGGCGCGCCGCCGGCCCCTTGCACGCCTCCACGTGCTCGGCGAGCGTCTGGCCCGGGACCAGTTCCATCACCACCACGAGGTCGCCGTCGCGCCGGTGGCACTCGAGCAGGCGCGGCAGGTGCGCGAGCCTCACGCCACGGGCCTGCGCCGAGAAGACCTCCTCGTAGGCGCCGCCCAGCCCGGATTCGCCACGGATGCGCTTGCGAACGAAGGGCCCCAGCTCGGAGCCGTTCTCGCCGCGAAAGAACACGCGCTCGGTAGTCTCGAGCGCGCTGTCCTTGAGCACCGCGTCAACGCGGTAGCAGTCGTCGCGCGCGAGGGCGTCGAGATAGGAGGCAAGTTCGTCGTTGGTGTCCATGCGCCCATCCTAGCAGAGCGTGACAAGAAGGGGCGGGGCCGACGCCGCTCGCACGCGTCGGCCCCGCCGGGAGGAGTCAGCCCGCTCGCGGGCAGTCGCCGGAAAGCCGCCCGCCGGGAGCTGCGCGGCACGCCCGAGGCACGCGCGCAGCGCGCCTGCAAAGCCGCCCGCTAGCAGATCGTCCGCTCCCCGAAGCGGTAGAGCTCCTCGTTGACCTTCTGCAGCGAGCAGCCGCGGTCCAGGCAGAAGATGATGATCGCGTCGCGCCGGTCCTTGCAGTAGAGCTCGCTCACGCCGGCCGCGGTGAGCGCCCGGTTAGTCTCGCGCAGGGTGAGGGCCATGGCAAAGGCGATCTGCAGCACCTTGTCCCGGCTGGGGTTGCGGGTTCCCTTGAAGATCTGATAGCCAAACGTGTCGTTGAGGTCGGCCATGCGGACCACGCGCGAGCGCTCGAGCCCCTTCTCGTCGAGCAGCTGCTGGAGGTACTCGGCCAGCGTGCGCGCGCCGGGCCGGTTGCGCTCGAGGTACCCCTCGAGACTCGATGTGCTCAGCAGCTCGTCAAGCAGCTCCTCGGTCAGACGCTCGGCCATCGCTCCCCCTTTCGCGCAGCTTGAGCATAGCAGACACGGTTAGAAGCCCGTCACGTCCGCAAGCTCGTAGGACGCGACGGAGGACAGCGGCTCAAACCCCATGGCCTCGAACTTCCACGTCCCGCCCGCGGGGAGGTTGTTGGTGTTGGCGTACGCCGTGCCAATCTGCGCCCCATCGGCGTCCAGCAGCCGGTAGCTCACCTGGACGTAGGAGACCTCGGCGTCGGAACTGTTGGTGAACGTGCCGGAGATGGTCACGGAGTAGTCGTCGCCGGTCATCTGGACGTCCGTGATGGCATAGGCGGCATCGTCGGCCTCGGGCGCGGCGTCGGTCTCGGGCGCGTCGGCGGCGTCCTCGGGCTGCACGGACACGTTCTCGGTGGAGACCGCGTCGCTCGTGACGTCATCTATGGCCGCGCTCACGGCGCTCTGCATAGCGAGCACGATGCCGCACGCAACGAGGTTGATGACCAGCGCCGCAATGGCAATGCCCTTGCCCGCCTTCTTGCCGCGAACCGTTCCCACCACGCCCACGACGGACAGGACGAGACCGATGACGCCAATGATGAACGAGAGGTTGTTGACGATGGGGATCCACGACGAGACCGCCGCAAGGATTCCCAGCACCAGCCCCGCAATCGCCATGCCGGACGTCGCCTTGGCCTGGTCGACACTGTTGTCACTCATGTGCGCTCCTTCTGTTTTGGGTTCCTGATACGTGCACCGTATCAGCTGCGCGAGCGGAAAACATTAGCTGCGAGCATGGGACAGCGGGGCAGTTTTGTGCTAGGCAACGCCGGCCGCCGCGGCTTCCGCCCGCATCGACGCGCTATGCTGGTATCGAGCACACATCACCCCGAAAGGCGCCCCATGGCACAAAAACTCACCGAGCAGGAGCAGGCGGCCGTCGTCGAGCTCGCCAAGCTCCTCGGCAAGAAGCTCCCCACCGCCCACCGCAGCAACGCCGGCGGCATCGCGAGCGGCCTCGTCCGCCTGCGCAAGCGCCCGCTCACGGCGGCCGACGTCAACGCGGTCCTGGACAAGTACGGCGCCGGCGCGGACGAGCTCGAGGCCCTTCTCACCCTGGACGTCCTCGAGCCCACCGACGGGGGCTACCTGCTCGTCATCCCCGCCCGCGAGGACGCGTCGGAAGAGAAGGACGCCGCCTCCGACCAGCGCGCCATCGCCAAGGCCGAGCGCCCCCGCCCGCCCGCGCGCCGCGACGCGCGCACGCTCTCGCGCCTGGACACCGTGCGCAAGCAGACGCCCGAGCTCGAGGACGTCCGCCGCAAGATCATCGACCTCGACCCGCGCCTGTGGATTAACGGTTGGCTGCTCAGCACCCCCGACGCCTACCTCCTCTATGAACGCGAGCTGCGCGCCCTCTCTCGCGAGCTCACGGGCAAAAAGACCCTCGGCGACGGCCGGCTTAGCCTGCGCGAGCTCTCCTACCGCGTCTTTGGGGACGAGAAGTTCCTGGCCCTCGAGTCGGAGGGCCGCAAGCTGCTGCACCTCATGGGGCTCTCGGACGTAGTGTCCAGCCGGCCCCAGGTCAAGCTCGAGCTGCTGCACCACATCCCGCGCCACCACCGCCACCTGCGACTCGTTGTCTCGGAGAACCTCGACCCCTGGGTCAACATGAGAAACGCCATGTACCTCGACGGCCGCAAGCGCCTGTTCGGCGAGCGCGTGCACGGCGTGGTCTTTGGCAACGGATACCTGGTGGACGACCCCCACAAGCTGCCCGACCTCATCGCGTCGCTCGGCGCCGAGGACGTCCGGGTGCTCTACTGGGGCGACATCGACCGCGCCGGCCTCTCGATCCTCGCCAAGCTCGCGGACATGGCCGAGGGCCGCTTCAACGTGGAGCCGTTCGTCGCCGCGTACCGCCTGATGCTGCGCCGCGCGATGGAGCGCTTCCCCGACCCGCTCGAAAACGAGCCCACCGACCAAAGCAGCGTCCCCGTGCGCGGCCTCGAGCTGCTCGAGGGCTCGCTCAAGAAGCGCGAGGCCTCCTACCTGCGCTCCGTTATCGAGCACGCTCGCCTCATCCCGCAGGAGATCCTGACGGCGGAGGACCTGTAGCGGACAGCGCCCCCTTGTCTGCCGTCGCGCTTTCCCGGCCCGTGTCACGCCGGGCGAGAAGCGCGTTGCGCATTCCCAGGTCGTGGTAGCGACCGCAGCCGCGAACAGCCCGGGAGCAACGCGAAGTCGCTCGTTGCGCTGCCCTCCGTTGCGATTTTCCGACCCGTGTCACTCCGGGCGAGAAGAGCGTCGCACTTTCCCGGGCCGTGGCAGCGGCGCCCATCCCCCCTCCCCGGCGCCCTGCCATGCCCCCAGGATCCGCAACGCGCAGCCCCGCCGCCCGCGCC
>NZ_NFIT01000010.1 GCF_002159495.1 Olsenella sp. An293 | reverse complement strand
GCGGCGGGGGGATGGGCGGACGGGGACCGCGACCGCGGAGGCGAGGTGGCGCTCGTCCCCGGCGACGGCGTGCGCTACGTCGTGCCGCAGCGGCTCGGGGTGCGGCGCATGCCCGACGAGCTGACGGTCCGCCTGCGCGTCGACGATATCTACGAGGGGCGGGCGATCGTCGCGCGCTCGGGCGGGCGTGTCGTGGCGCGCAGGCGGCGCGACATCCTCGTGCCCGGCGAGATGGAGCAGCTGACGCTGCGGCGCGAGGCGCTTCTCGCCTGCGACGGGCCTGACCCGGTCACGGTTGCACTGGAGGCGTGATGGACGAGAAGAACGAGAGGGTCCTGACGTGCATCCGCTGCCCGCGGGGGTGTCGGGTCCGCGTGGGGCTCGGCGCAGGCGGCTCGGTCCTTGCGGTCACGGGCAACGCGTGCCCCCGCGGGGACTCCTACGCCCGCGCGGAGGTGAGCGCGCCGGTGCGCACCGTGACGACGACCGTCCCGGTCGAGGGCGGGTCGCAGCGAAGGGTGGCCGTCAAGACCGCCCGCGAGGTGCCCCGTGACGCCGTCCTCGACGTGGTGCGCGCGCTCGCGGGCGCGCGGGCGGTCGCGCCGGTGGAGATCGGCGACGTGATCGCGCGCGACGTTGCGGGAACCGGCGTCGACGTGGTTGCGACGGGCCGCGCGTAGCGCCCCGCGGCCGGCGGGCACGCCTAGAGGAGCTCGTCTCGAATCTGCGCGAGCCGGCGCACGGTCGAGCGCACGTCCTCCTCGCCCGCCTGGGGTGGATGGCGCAGATGCGCAGGCAGCGCGCCCCGGAGAGCTCCGTCGTGAAGACGCCCGCGTAGCCGCTCCTGACCATGCAGCGCGACACCTCGGCGTTGAGCTCGTCGGTCTCGCGCGGGGTCAGGCCGTCGGCGACAAATCGGAAGTTGACCATCGCCATCTGGGCGGGGGAGACGACCTGCGCCCCCGGGGTGCGCCTGACCTCGTCCTCGGCCCACCGGGCGAGGTCGAAGCCGTGCTCCACCGCCTCCGCGAGGCCGTCCGAGCCCATGACCTGGAGGGTGAACCAGAGCTTGAGGCCGCGCGCCGGGCGCGTGAGCTCGGGGCCGAGGTCCCACGGGTTCGCCGCCTCGTCCCCCTCGAGGAGGTCGGCCAGGTACTCGGGGTGCGCGGCGTAGGTCGAGACCAGGTGACGCCTGTCGCGCACGAGAACCATCCCGCAGGAGTAGGTCTGGAAGAGCCACTTGTGGGCGTCCCAGGAGAGCGAGTCTGCGAGCTCGACGCCGTCGAGCATCCCGCGGTACCCGGTGAGCAGGACGCTCGCGCCAAAGGCGCCGTCAACGGACGACGCGGCACCCACCGGACGACGAGCAACGGGGCGAGGCTCGCGGCCGCGGCACCGCGCGCCCTGCCTCTCGGCGCAAGCGAGGGCCGCCCGGACGGGCGGCCCTCGCTTGGGAATACGGGTTGTCGGGCGGGGAAGGCCCCTATCCTGCGCTCCTTGCCAGGTTCATCAGGAGCGCCGCGGCCTCGGCGCGCGTGCAGGGGCGGGCTGGCTGCAGCTCGAGCGAGCCGTCACCGGCCCCGACGCCGTTCATCACGCCCTCGGCCACGGCCCAGGAGAGGGCCTCCCTGGCCCAGCCAGACACGTCGCCGGCGTCGGCGAAGCCGGAGAGGTCGGCGCGCGCCGACACGTCCATTCCCGCGAGCCCCGCCGCGTTCATGAGGACGCAGGCGGCCTCCTCGCGGGTGAGCGCGCCGCCGGGGGCGAACGAGCCGTCCCCGTGCCCGTTCATGACGCCCGCCCCGAGGGCCCAGGAGACGGCGCCCGCGTACCAGGAGCCGGCCTCGCAGTCGCCGGGCAGCCCCGCGGAGGGCGACGCCGGGGAGCCGGCCGCGTTGTGGAGCAGGCATGCCATCTGGGAGCGCGTGAGCGCGTCAGCCGGGCGGAGGGTGCCGTCGCCGTTGCCCCTCATGATCCCGTCGAGCCACGCCCAGCGGACGGCCTCGGAGTACCACTCGCCCTCGAGGGCGTCCGGGAAGGGCAGGGCGTGGCTGCGGGAGTCGAGCGCTACGAGCCAGGACGACGCGTGGTCGAAGGGCAGGCGCGCCACGCCCTCGCTGTCGACCTGAGCGGTCGCCTCGTACCCCAGCGACCCCGCCTCGTCGTCGTAGCAGTAGAGGTTTGCGACGAGCCCCGCGGCGTCCTCGCCGAGCGGCGCCACGAGCGTGAGCTCAAAGCCAAAGGGGCCGTCATGCTCGAGCGACACCTGCACGGAGCCGGACTCGCCGGTGACGAGGTTCGCGACGTCCGCGGGGATGTCGTCGCCGCCAAGGGCAACACCCAGGTCGACGTCGTCGTATTCCGCATCTGCGGGCACATCCCCGCCGTAAATCTCCCAGATAAGCCCATCGCCCATGTCGAGCGCGAGCGTCACGTCGAGGCCGGCGAGCTCGTCCAGCACCTCGCCGGGAAGCACCGTCTTGCCGTCCATGTCCACCTTGACCGTGGAGCCTGGCTCGGCGTCCGCGATGTTGTCCGCAACGTCGCCCCAGTCAGGCCCGGACGGGCGCGGCGGAATATAGACGCCCGTGACGGTCACCAGACAGGCTGCCGTCTTGCTGCCATCCGCAGTGGTGACGGTAATATTGGCAGTGCCGGGCGCCACGGCGGTCACGTTGCCGCTGCCGTCCACCGTGGCAACGGCCGAGTTGCTGCTGGTCCAGGCTACGACCTTGTTGGTGGCATTGTCGGGAGCAACCGTAGCCGTGAGGGCGAGGGTGTTAGGGGTACCGTTGTAGTAGAGGCGCGCCTGGCTCTGGCTGAGGGTCACGCCGGTGACAGGAACCGTGGCGGCTGCCACAGTGACAGCACAAGTCGCGGTCTTGTTGCCGTCCTCTGTGGTGACGGTGATGGTGGCGGTGCCGGGAGCCATGGCGGTCACGTTGCCACTACTGTTCACAGTTGCCACGCTGGGAGCATTGCTGCTCCACGTCACATTCTGATTTGTAGCGTTGGCGGGCGTAATGGTGGCGGTGAGATTTGCTGTGCCGCCCTCTTCAAGGGTCAGGCTGTCAGTACTCAGCGATACGCCGGTGACTTTGTAAATAATATCACCTGTCACAGCGCCATTTTGGGTAAGGGTGCCGCCGTCAACTGTCAGCTTGCCGTTCGTGTCCAGGCTCGCCCCGTCCGGGATCGTCAGGCTCTCGCCCTCGCCGATGGTCAAATTCTCCTGCAATTCCACACTGCCGTAGACGGTGCCTTGGTTGCCATCAAAGACAATACCACCTGAAGAATTATTGCCTTTTCCAATCTGGAGATCAACGTTGGAGATGTTACTTCCCACGTCATTTGCCCGTACAATGGCGTTATTGCTAACGGTCAGGTTGGTGGCAGAAACAGTCTTAGGACTGGCGGAATCAAAACTGATCCCTGTACTGCCGCTGGCGGTCAGGCTGCCGCCCTCCACGCTCAGTGTGATGGTGTGTTCACCACTGCTATCAGTACTGCCGGCCTGTACCGTAACTCCATTGCCGGAGTTAGAGGTTAAAGTGACATCGGCGCTCTGGATAGTCAGGGTGGCATCGCCGCTGTTGCTCTGAACCATGATTCCGTTTACACTGCCGCTGGCATCCAGACTGCCGCTACCCGTGATGGTCAGGGTGGCGTCGCCGGTAGAAGAGGAATGCGCAAGCACAAAAATCCCTGTGCTGACATCTTCTATTGTATTGGTGCCCACCAATGTGATGGTCAATTTTGCGGCGCCGCTTTCATTGAGCACGCCAATGGCTGTGCCAGGGATAAAAGTGCTGGTATCCGTAGACACGCTCTCTTTAATTGTGGCGTTGTGCAAGGTCAGGGTATTATTCGCTGCGTCATAATGGATATAGTTGTCCGTCGGTGTGTCTCCGCCTGTGTGTGCGGTGACATTTCCATTGCTGTCCGTCGTCCAGTAGCCGCCGTTCGTCACACTCTCATTGCCGACATAGATTATCTGACCCTCCGGCACAGCCGCCAGCGCCGTGGCGGGCAGCATCGTCAGGAACACCGCCATCGCCGCCAGAAGCGCGCCGACCTTCCACCACGTTCTTCTCGCCATACGGCACCGTCCCTTCCTCCGCGCCGCCAAGCGGACGCTACATGCGTCTGACCTCCCCATTCTTTCCTAGACGCAGCGAGGGGCCCCTACCCGGCGAGACGGTGGGTTTGGGGAGGGTCGCGCCCTACGAGAGCAGAAAGCGGCCGAGCTCCTTGCGGCTGCTCACGCCGAGCTTCTTCAGGGACTTGGAGATGCACTCCTTCACGCGGTTGACCGAGATGCCCATGTGCGCGGCGATCTCGGCGTTGCTCCACCCGCGCGCCGCGAGCATGCAGGTCGCGAACTCGGTGGTGGTGAGGTTGTCGGCAACGTCGTCGCCGGTGGCGGGGTTGTGCACGCGCCTCCAGCCGGCGGAGAACCGGTAGGTGATGTCGATAATGCGGCGGAAGTCGTCGGGCCATGCGGGCTTGATCGCGGCCTCGAGCATGCCGCCGAGGAGGCCGTGGTGCTCGCCCAGGGGCTCGATCAGGCCGTCGGGGCGGGCGAGCTCCCAGGCGGCGAGCAGGTGGGCGCGGGCCTCGTCCGCGCGGCGCCGCGCCATGAGGTCCATGACGGCGACGAGGTGCAGGTAGATGGCGGGGATGGGACAGGAGTCCTCCTGCATGGCGAAGGCGCCCAGCACCAGGCCCAGGCTCGTCTGGTGCTCGCCCTCCAGATAGAGGCGGTGCGCCTGCACGTAGCAGGCGAAGAGCCTCAGGCCCGGCGGCAGGAGGGGCATCGCCTCGCCCGCGGGCGGCAGGCCCTCGGGCTCGGGGATGTGCAGGAGCACGCTCGCCGTGCGCGCCACGAAGGACGCCGCGGCGGCCGCCTCAGGGGAGAACCCCCCGATGGGCTTCTCGACGCCGGCGCGGGCGCGCGCGAGGGCGGAGCGGGCGTCGTTGATGCGGTCGAGGGCGAGGCTCGCGTACGCGCAGATGAGGCAGGCAGAGAGGCGCGCGCCCGCGTCCTCGCTCGCAAGGAGCGGACGCGCGAGGGCGGCCGCCCGCGCGGCGTCGCCGGTGAAGTAGGCGAGCTCCGCCAGCGCCACCTCGCGGCGCGGTCCCTCGGGGAGCGACTCGGCGTACTCGCGGGCGTGGCCGGGGGCAAAGGGCGCGTTCATGAGGGGCATGAGGGTGTCGCACGACCCCTGCCGGCGCCGGGGGATCGGGGGCCTCTCGTCACCGGGAGCTGCCTCGTTGCGGGAGCGTCGCAGGTCGGCGGGCTTGACGGCGCCCTCCGGCACGCGCCAGGCGCGGCCCACGCGCTCGGCCCCCGGGACGCGGCCCTGGGCGCACATGAGCTGCACGGCGCGCGGCGTCACGTGCCAGCGGCGAGCCGCCTCCGCGGCCGAGATGAACTCCATGTGGCACCCCCATTCACATACACCGATAGCTTACCAGAGCGCACCGGGGCATTCCTTCGCTCGTGCGAAGACTTGGACGGGGATTTTGGAAAGTTTTTTCGGCGTTGGACGACGGCGGGCGCCAAAAGCCTGAAGGCGCGCCTTGCTTACGGAACATAGAGACGAGTGCGCATGGGTTTTGCCGGATGATTTGTCCCGGATAAAAATGGGTAAGAATGTACATACAATAGAGTTGACTTGCACGTACATAAGCGACAGGAGGTAGAAATGGCCGCATCGACGCTCACCATTCGGCTCGACGACGAGCTCAAGCGCGGGGCCGCGGAGGTCGCAGATTACTACGGGCTCGACCTCTCGTCCGTGACCCGTGCGTTCTACAAGCAGATGGTCAACACTCGGCGCATCCCGCTCACGTTCGCCCCGGAGGAGCCCAACGAGGAGAGCCTCGCCGCAATCGCTGAGGGGGACGCCTTCCTTGCGTCCGGCCAGGGCGGACGATTTGCGAACGGTCACAACCTGATAGAGGCGGCGACGGCCTGATGGCCAGGCTCACCGCCGACTTCTCGTCGGCCTTCAGGCGCGACCTCAAGAGAAAGGCTCGCAGGAGGGGATGGGACCTCTCCGAGTTGGAGAAGGTCATCGACCTGGTGGTCGAGAACTCTCCCGAGTCACTGGAAATCCTGAGAACACGACACAACATGCACGCGCTGACGGGCAGCTGGTCCGGACGCACGGAGTGCCACGTCGCAAACGCGGGGGACTGGCTCGTTATCTGGTCCTCCAACGATAGGGTCGCCTTCTTCGAGAGAACGGGCGGACACGACGAGCTCTTCAGGTGAGAGCGGTCGGCCTTGAATCGGTAGGTCCGAGCATCGACAGGCATTCCTGTAGCGCGCGCCAGGGGACAGGGCGGTCGAATGGCGTCGCAACCGCGCGCATGCGGAGCACCGCAAGAGGCCCCGCGCCTCCCGCACGGTTCTTCTCGCCAAACCGTGCGGGAGGCGCCGGTCGGCACCGGGCAGAGACGCCGACCGGCAGCGAGGCGGCCCGCCCGCCCCGCTACGCTACGCGCGCCCTGGGCCGCACCGCTCCGCGGTCGCAGCGGTTGCCCCAGGAGTCGATGAGCTCGTCGTCGCGGTAGACGCACACGACCTCGCAGTGGTTGGCGCACCGGCCGCACACGACCTCGCGCGTGCGGAACTCGAAGTCGTCGACGTCCCAGGCGAAGGGGCGCCGCTGCGACTCGGGGGCGTCGGCGGCGAGCAGCGCCGCGCCGAACGCGCCCATGAGGTGCCCGTCGGCGTCGACGAGGACCTCCATCCCGAGCTCGTCCTCGAAGGCGCGCCACTTGGCTCCGAGCCGGTAGGTCATGAGGGCGCGCGGCAGGCCGATCACGCGGGCGCGGCGAAGGCGCGGGCGCGGCGACGCCGGCGAGCGCGCGGCCGACCCTACGCGCGGACGGCATCGCTGCCTCCCTCTGCGGCCGGGGCAGGGGAGACGGTCTGCGCGGGGGAGACGAGACCCGCGGCGGCGAGCGCGTCGACGAGGCCCGCGAGGTCGGCGTCGTTAGGGTGGCCGACCGCTCGGTCGAAGTTCTCGATCATGGGCTCGAAGCGCGCGGGGTCGTCCTGTGCCATCCTGACGTAGCGCTCGCGGACCGAAGGCGGCATCTGGCCCTGGCACATGTAGCGGCCGACCACCTCGGCGCCGTCGGGAAGCGCCGAGGCGAAGCGGTCGAGAACGCGGTCGTAGTAGGCCGGGTCGCCGCCGAAGCCGCACGTGCCGAAGACGAAGACGCGACCGCCCGCGAGCTTAGGCAGGGCGTCGGCGAGCGACGGGTCGAGGCCGCCCCTGTCGGTCCAGGAGCCGAGCAGCGTGACGTCGGCTTCGGCGGGCGACGCCACCTCGAGCGCGCCGGCGGCGGCGAGCGCCTGGCGGGCGCGCTCGGCGAGGCGGGCGGTGTTTCCAGTCTTTGAGCTGCAGATAAGTGCGTACCTCATGGGGTCTCCTCTCGCTTTTCTCTGGAGAGTTATACCCCTTTGGTCCGACGGGCACTCGCGGGCGGGGTGCGGGAGGGCCGTCGCGGGCGGAGGCGGGGTCCGGGCCGGGCCGCCCCGGGGCCCGCGCCGGGGCCCGCCGCCCGAGGCCCCGAGCCTCCCGCGCGTTCTTCTCGCCTCAGTGCACTCCGTAGTACGCACAGTTCCGGTTAAGTTTTGTATATCCGCAGGTCGCCAGTTGGCGTTTCCGATACTGTGCGTACTAGCCGCCGCACGCGGGGCGCGTGGGCGGCGCGGGGCGGGGTCGCGGCGGCGCGCCGGGCCGTGCTGGGCGCCGACCTCAGGCCTCCCACGAGAACCGCGCCATGTCCACGCGGCCGTCCCCGAGAAAGCGCACTCCCTCCGCCTCGAGCATGCGCCGCTGCTCGCCGGGGCCGCCGAAGGCAAACCCGCGGCACAGCGACCCATCCCTGAAGACGACCCGGTGGCACGGCACGCCGCCCGCGACTCCCGGGCTCGCGTGCATGGCGTACCCCACCTGCCGTGCGCAGCGAGGGGCGCCCATCATGCGCGCGACCTGCCCGTAGCTCGCGACGCGACCCTCCGGTATCTGGCGCACCACGTCGTAGGCGCGCTCGAAGAAGCCCTGCTGCATCGGTCTCCCCTCGGTCGGGCCGGCGCGCGGGGCCGCGCCGCCGGCGACCCGCGGTCTTCGCGGGCGAGAAATCCTGTATCCTTCAGGCTAACACCCAAGCGAGAGGGGACGCCATGAAGCTCGACAGGAACGCCACCGCACTTCTCGTCATCGACGCCATCGAGGCCGTGGGGGATGACTCGCTCTACGACCCCGACGCGGCAACTGCCGCCTACCGCTCCGCCGTCGCACGCGCCGTGGCCGCCTGCCACTCCGCCGGCGTCCCCGTCATCTACTGCAACGACGCCCACGTCCGCGGGTACGACCGCGAGCTCGAGCTCTGGGGCGAGCACGGCATCGCGGGCGAGACGCGCGTCTTCCCGGAGGTCGAGCGGGCCCCCGGCGACATCACGATCCCCAAGCGCCGCTACTCGGGCTTCTTCCAGACCGACCTCGACCTCACCCTGCGCGAGCTGGGCGTCACCACCGTCGTCGCCGTGGGCGCCGACACCAACATCTGCGTGCTCCACACCCTGGCCGACGCCTACTTCAACGGCTACGCCTCCGTCGTGGTGACCGACGCCACGATGACCTTCCTCTGCGGCACGCAGGCCGGCGCGCTCGAGCACTGCGAGAAGTGCTACGGATCTGCGCTCGTGGCCGTGGCCGAGCTGGAGGCCGCGCTCAGCGCGTAGATGCCCGTTCTTTCGGTGACCCTGACGTTGTAGGCAGTTTTTTCGAGACCCCCTGGGTAGCAGCGATTTTGCGCCAAGAGAAGCGCAGCTCAGCGCCTTGCGACCAAAGCGATACTCGGGGGTCTTCCCAAAATCTGCCTACAACCTCGAAGTCGCCTCGAGAGTATGGTTTTGATGACGTTATTGTCGACGTGGCGTCACCAATACTTGTCTCAAGTGATATGATTTCCTCAAAGTGAAGAGGGGAGCGTCCCCGAGGAGAGGAACTCATGGACAGTAAGATCATCGAGAACCAGACCTTTGACGAGGAGCGCGCGCTCTACGGCGTGCGCGACGTCGTCGTGAGAAACTGCCGCTTCGACGGGCCGGCCGACGGCGAGAGCGCCTTCAAGGAGTGCGACAACGTCACCGTGGAGGGCGCGTTCATGAACCTGCGCTACCCGTTCTGGCACGACCACAGCCTCGTACTGCGCGACGTGGAGATGACCGAGCTCTGCCGCGCGGCGCTCTGGTACAGCGAGGGCGTGACCATCGAGGACAGCCGCCTGCACGGCATCAAAGCCCTGCGCGAGTGCGCGGACGTGCGGATGCGCGGCTGCGACATCGTGTCGCCGGAGTTCGGCTGGTCGACGCGCGGCATCCGGATGGAGTCGTGCACGGCCGAGAGCGAGTACTTCCTGATGCGCGCGACCGACCTCACCCTGCGCGACGTGCACTTCCAGGGCAAGTACTCGTTCCAGTACGTCGAGAACGTGGAGATCGAGGACAGCGAGCTCGACACCAAGGACGCCTTCTGGCACGCGAAGAACGTCGTCGTGCGCAACTCGCTCGTGCGCGGCGAGTACCTCGGCTGGTACAGCGAGGGCCTCACCTTCGAGAACTGCCTCATCCAGGGCACGCAGCCGCTGTGCTACTGCAAGGACCTGCGCCTCGTGAACTGCCAGATGATCGACTGCGACCTCGCCTTCGAGCGCAGTCACGTGCAGGCCGAGGTCACGACGCCGGTGGTGAGCGTCAAGAACCCGCTGGCGGGCAGCCTCATCACGGCGCCGGCCGTGGGCGAGGTCATCCGCAACATCGACGGCGCCACGGGCGTGGTCACGCTCACGGGCGAGAAGAACGGCGTGACCCAGGGAGCGGCATGACGCTTCCTCGTACGAACATTCTCACTTGCACGCTCGACGATGGGATGCTATAGTACTTCCTCGCACAACGACCGGGTGGTGGCGCAGTTTGGTAGCGCACTTGACTGGGGGTCAAGGGGTCGCTGGTTCGAATCCAGTCCACCCGACCACGTAACTTCGGAGCCGACGGCAGCACGTCGGCTCTTTTCGTATAGAGAGACGCGCAGTCGAAGGCGCCCCGAGCGATTGAAGACGTTGGGAGGGCACGTGGCTTCCTTCTCCGAGAAGGCATACGAGCTCAGGCTCTATGACCGGACCCTCATGAGCTTCACCGTGAGGAGCACCCCCTTTGCCGCCCCCGCCGTCACGGATGTGCGGGCGGACTCCCGCACGCGCGCCCTCATGCCCCCGCGCCTCGTCATTGCGCAGGACGGCGCGGACGTCATGTCCTGGCTGGAGTCGCGCGTCGTGCCCAAGAACCGCGCCTTCGTCGACAGGCTCCTTCAGCAGGTCGGCCTCACCCCCGGCGACACCATGGGAATCATCGACGTGAGTCTCGGCCTCTCCCTGAACGACGCCTATTGGGTCGTCCCCGAGGGCTTCGAGGGCTCATGGGCCCGGTACAACCTCTACGAGAACGACTTCGATGCCGCGCTTTCCCTGGTCGCCTACACCGGCTACACCTCCTCCCAGCAGCATCAGGCGGGCCTCTCCTCCGAGTGGACCACCTCCGGCAACTACCCCAAGGCATGGCGCAGAATCGAAGGCGAGGTTCGCCTCTACAAGAGCGGCAGCCCCATCTTCGAGGGGACTGCCAACCCCGACCTGGGCCCTTACTCCGAGTTCCTCTGCGCCCAGGTCGCCGACGCGCTCGGCGTGCCCCATGTGCCTTACTCACTCGAGGTGTGGGAGGGGCGGCTCGCCTCCATCTGCCCGCTCATGAATGACGAGTCCACGAGCTTCGTCCCCTTTCATGCGGCAACAGGTGCCGCCGGCTTCGCGAGTACGGCAAGGACCATGCTTGAGCTCGGGGACGACGCGCTCGGCCCCTATCTCGACATGCTCGTCTTTGACGCCATCGTCCTCAACCCGGACCGCCACGCCAACAACTTCGGTTTCCTCCGCGACAACGCAACGGGCTCCTACCTGGGCATGGCGCCCCTCTTCGACCACAACCTCGCGCTCTTCCCGCACGACCTCCCGAGTGACTGGCCGCTCTGGGGCCGCGCGGGGGCAACGACACGGCCGGCAGGGGCATATCAGTCTTTTGACGACCTCGCCGCCCTCGTGATGCTCGAGCGTCACCATGAGTGGTGCCGCGGTCTTCTCGCCTTCTCCTTCGAGAACGACGCCGCCCACCCTCTGGACGAGAGCCGCCTCCAGGAGCTCACGCGATTCATCAGGCAGCGCGCCCGGACCCTCCTCTCCATGCCGTCCCACGCCCTCGGCAACGTCCGGGCAGTCCTCAAGAGCGAGCTCCCCGACGTGGAGACCGCCCGAATGCCCATCCTGGCGCAGCGGGACCTCGACGCCTCGTAGCCCTTGTCGCCTGAGCCTGCCATGCCGTGTGTCGGGCGCGTTTCGGCACGGCAAACGCCGTGTGGCCGGGCACGCGGCGTCCCAGGCGTACGGCATAAGATGGTCTCGCACGGACAACCGACCCACAGGAGGGCGACATGGCACGCGTGTACAACTTCTCCGCCGGTCCCGCCGTGCTTCCCGAGGAGGTCCTCAGGGAGTGCGCGGACGAGATGCTCGACTACGCCGGCTGCGGCATGAGCGTCATGGAGATGAGCCATCGATCTTCCGTCTTCCAGAAGATCATCGACGACGCCGAGGCCACGCTGCGCTCGCTCATGGGCATCCCCGAGAACTACAAGGTCATCTTCACGCAGGGCGGCGACTCGCTGCTCTTCTCGACGGTCTTCATGAACCTCGCCACCAACGGCAAGGCCGACTACGTCATCACCGGCAACTGGGCCAAGAAGGCCTTCCAGGAGGCGCAGATCCTCGGTGACGCCGTGGCCGTGGCGAGCTCGGCCGACAAGAACTTCTCCTACATCCCGGACTGCTCCGACCTGCCCATCCGCGAGGACGCGAGCTACCTCTACATCTGCGAGAACAACACCATCTACGGCACCAAGTTCCCGGAGCTGCCCAACGCCAAGGGCCACGTCCTTGTGGCCGACCAGAGCTCGATGTTCCTCTCCGAGCCCGTCGACGTCTCCCGCTACGGCCTCATCCACGCCGGCGTGCAGAAAAACGTCGGCCCCGCGGGCGTGCAGATCGTGATCGTGCGCGAGGACCTCATCCCCGAGGACCTCCCCGGCGTGCCCACGATGCTGCGCCTCAGGACGCAGGCCGACGCCGGCTCGCTCTACAACACGCCCAACTGCTGGGGCATCTACGTCTGCGGCAAGGTCTTCGAGTGGATCGAGAAGAGCGGCGGCCTCGCCGCGATGGGGGAGCGCAACGCCGAGAAGGCGGCCGTGCTCTACGACTTCCTCGACGAGTCCGAGCTTTTCTCGTCCCCGGTCGAGCGGCGCGACCGCTCGCTCATGAACGTGCCCTTCGTCACGGGCGACAAGGACCTCGACGCCGAGTTCGTTGCTGAGGCGGCCAAGGCCGGCCTCGTGAGCCTCAAGGGGCACCGCTCCGTGGGCGGCATGCGCGCCTCGATCTACAACGCCATGCCGCGCGCCGGCGTGGAGGCGCTCGTCGCCTTCATGAAGGACTTCGAGCTCGCACACCGCGCGTAGCGCCAAGGGTTGACATTCTCGTCAGGTTTTGTTGTCAAATGGTCCATTTGACAACAAAACCTGACGAGAATGTCACATTTGACAATATAACCTGACGTGAATGTCAACCCCCTTTAGTGGGAGGAAGCCATGTACAAGATCTGCTGCCTCAACAACATCGCCAAGGTCGGGACCGACCACCTCGGCGAGGGATACGAGTTCGTAAGCGAGCCCGAGGGCGCCGACGCCCTGCTCGTGCGCAGCGCCAACCTCCACGAGCTCGAGCTCGGGGACGGCCTGCTCGCCATTGCGCGTGCCGGGGCCGGCGTCAACAACATCCCCGTGGAGCGCTGCGCGGAGGCCGGCGTCGTGGTCTTCAACACGCCCGGCGCCAACTCCAACGCGGTGAAGGAGCTCGTGGTCTGCGGCATGCTGCTCGCCTGCCGCGACGTCATCGGCGGCGCGGCGTGGGTCGCCGAGAACAGCGACGACCCGGAGATCGGCAAGCGCGCCGAGAAGGCCAAGAAGCAGTTCGGCGGCTGCGAGCTCGCCGGCAAGCGCGTGGGCGTGGTGGGCCTCGGCGCCATCGGCGCCGCCGTGGCAAACGCCCTCATCGACCTCGGCTGCGAGGTCATGGGCTACGACCCCTACCTCTCCATCAACGCCGCCTGGAGCCTCGACCGCAGGATCGAGCACGTCACCGACCTCGGCGAGCTGCTCTCGCGCTGCGACTTCGTGACCCTGCACGTCCCCGCCACCGACTCCACCCGCGGCATGATCTCGGCCGAGGCCATCGCCCGCATGCCCCGCGGCGCCGTGCTGCTCAACTTCGCCCGCGACGCGCTCGTGGACGAGCAGGCGCTCGCCGAGGCCCTCGACGACGGCCACGTGGGCCGCTACGTCACCGACTTCGCCAACCCCGCGAGCGCCAACATGAGAAACGCCATCGTCCTGCCGCACCTCGGCGCCTCCACGGGCGAGGCTGAGGACAACTGCGCCGTGATGGCGGCCAACGAGCTCAAGGACTACCTCGAGAACGGCAACATCAAGAACTCCGTCAACTACGGCCAGGTCGACCTCGGGGCGCTCGCGCCCGGAAACGAGCGCGTGGCCATCTTCCACGAGAACGTCCAGGGCGTCATCGGCCTGATCTCCGCCGCCATCGCCGCCTCTGGCCTCAACATCGAGAACATGACCAACAAGAGCCGCGGCGCCAACGCCTACACCCTGATCGAGGTCTCCGGCGACGTCGCCGGCGACCTCGCCGCCCAGCTCTGCGCCATCCCGGGGATCCGGCGCGTCCGCCTCATCGAGCAAGCGTAGCGGCGGCGCGGCCCAACCTGTCCTTATCGTCACCTGACGGGGCGGGGAATCTTTTTCCGCTA
Organism: Olsenella sp. An293; assembly: GCF_002159495.1. Classification (GTDB taxonomy): domain Bacteria; phylum Actinomycetota; class Coriobacteriia; order Coriobacteriales; family Atopobiaceae; genus Thermophilibacter. The sequence goes on along the minus strand of NZ_NFIT01000010.1, from coordinate 74,489 downwards.
AGATGGGTACCCTGAAGGAGGGAAGAGAGCCCCAACCCGAGAGGCACCGATGTCAGAGAGAACCGACCACCTTAAGTCAGAGATCAAGACCATCGCGGACGCGGATGCAGCCGAGCGCCAGCGCAGCGGCAAGACCGACGTCCCCGTCGGGACCTCCGGAAACCCCTCGACCCAGGTCCTCACCGTCGCCAACGCCATCACCTTCTGCCGCCTTGCCCTCACGATCGCCTTTCTCGTCCTGTTTGCCGGCGGCGAGCACCGCACCCTTGCGCTCGTCTGCTACGTCGTAGCCGCGACCACGGACTTCCTCGACGGCCAGGTGGCCCGTCGCACGCAGACCGTGAGCTGGCTCGGCAAGATCATGGACCCCATCATGGACCGCGTCCTGCTGTTCACCGGCGTCATCGGGCTTTTGATCGTCGGCGAGCTGCCGCTGTGGGTCCCCGTCTTCGTCATCGGGCGCGACGCCTACCTCGCCGCGGGCAGCATGGTGCTGCAGCGCTACCGCCGCCGCCCCGTCGACGTCTCCTACGTCGGCAAGACCGCCACGGCGCTGCTCATGTTTGGCTTCTGCGACCTGCTGCTGGGGCTTCCCCAGGTGGGCGGGCTCGGGCTCGTGGACGTCCCCTGGCTGCCCGGCCTCAACGACCAGCCCGCGGCGCTCGGCATCTTCTTCGTCTACCTCGGCGTGCTCTTCTCCACCGCCGCGGCGGTCATCTACACCAAGGAGGGCGCCGAGCTGCGCCGCGCCGCGATCCGCGAGCGCGAGGCCCGGCGATGAGCGCGCAGCGCGCCGGCATCCTCCACGAGGAGCACCTCCTGCTCGGCGCCCGTCTCGTCGAGTCCGCGCTCGGCGGGCTCGAGGTCGCCTCGTACGCGGGCGAGAAGGACCTGCCCTCCGCGCTCAAGGGCGCCGCGCTCGCCGACCTCACCGGCTCGGCGTACCTGCTCGTGAGCGGCGCCGGCGCCGCGGAGCTCGCCCGGGCGGCCCTGAGCGGGCGGGCGCTCGGCGTGGGCGACGCCGCCTTCGAGGGCTGCCTCACCGGGGACGGCGGGCTCGTCTCGGTCCCGCTCGCCATGAGGACCGGGGACGCCGAGCACGTCCTTCTCGACCCCTCCGCGCGCGGGCCGGTGCTCGCGGGCTGGCTCGGGTTTCTCGCCGGGCTCGAGGGGCGGGGCGGGCGCGCCTTCGAGGGCGTCGAGCTCGAGGACGCGAGCGAGCTGCTCGTGGCGCTGCTGCTCGCCGGCGCCGAGGCAGAGCGTGTCCTGTCCGACTACGTGAGCGCCGAGCCGCTGCCGCCCGCCGGCGCCGTCGCCCCCGTCCACCTCGACGCCATCGGCGCGCTCGTGGCGCGCCTGCCCGAGCCGGGCGGCTCGCCCGCGCAGGCGCCGGCGTTTCTCGTCCTGGTGCCGCCCGCCTCGGCGCGCTTGCTCTGGCGGAGCCTGCTCTCGTTCAACGAGGTGTCGCCCGTCGGCCATGAGGCGCTGCGCGAGCTCGCGCGCACCTCGGCGCCCTGGGGCGAGCTCCTCGCCCAGGACGGGCCCTGCCGCGTGGGCAGGGAGGACCTCGCGCGCTGGGGGCTCGTTCGCGACGGGGGCGACTTCGTGGGCGCCCGCGCCCTCGAGCCCCGCTGACCTGCCGCCCGGCGCCACGGCGCGACCTGAAGGGGGACTGACATGAAGTACTCGATCAACGCCCAGGGTGCGCCCGAGGCCATCGGGCCGTACTCGCAGGGGACCACCGCCGGCCGGCTCGTCTTTGCCTCCGGCCAGCTGCCCATCTCGCAGGACGACTCTCATTCGCTCGTTGAGGGCGGGGTCACGGAGCAGACCGAGCGCGTCATCGACATCATCGAGTCGATCCTCGGGGAGGTGGGCTGCACCCTCGCGGACGTCGCCCAGACCACGGTCTACCTCGCGAGCCTCGAGGACCTCGACGCCATGAACGAGGTCTATGCGCGCCGCTTCGGCTCGCCGGCGCCGGCGCGCGCCGTCGTGGGCGTCTCGGAGCTGCCGCTCGGCTCGCTCGTCGAGATGGACTGCGTCGCGTGCAGATAAGCGCGCTATGATAATGGTCTGAGACCGAAGAGGGGAGAGACATGCCCAACACCAACCCCGGCGCGACCGAGATCTTCCGGATGCCCGCCGCCGACTCGACCGTTCCCGACCTCATGGGGGGCCTCAAGCCCTCCCATCCCACGCTCACCATCGTCAAGGGCCCGCAGATCGGGCAGGCCTTCGAGCTCGACACCCCCGAGATCACCCTCGGGCGCGACCCCAAGAACAGCGTCTTTCTCAACGACATGACCGTGTCGCGCCACCACGCGCGCATGGACCTCTCCAACATCGCGCTCGGCCTCGCCACGGTCGAGGACCTCGGCTCGCTCAACGGCACCTGGGTCGACGGCGCCATCGTGAGCAAGGCCAGCCTCAAGGACGGCTCGACGATCCAGATCGGCACGTTCCGCATGGTCTTCCACACGAGCTCCCGCCCGCGCAGGATCGACGCCGAGGCGTAAGACGGCCATGGCGGACGCCGGATACCTGACCATCGGCAAGGTCGTCAAGAAGCTGCAGGAGCGCTACCCCGACCTCTCCGTCTCGAAGGTGCGCTACCTGCAGGACGAGGGCCTGCTCAGCCCCTCGCGCACGCCGAGCGGCTACCGCCTCTACTCCCAGCGCGACGTACACCGCCTCGAGACGATCCTCTACCTGCAGAAGAGCCGCTTTCTGCCCCTCTCCGTCATCAAGGAGGAGCTCGACCGGATGGAGAGCGGCCAGCCCGCCGCGAGCGCCCCGCCGCTGGCGGAGAGCGTCTCGCTGCCGCCCGACGACGAGGAGACGGCCGGCAAGCTGCACCCCATCGACCGCATGCCCGAGCTCGTGGGGGCAACCGTGAGCTTCGTGCGCCAGCTCTCCGAGGCGGGCGTCATCCAGCTCACGCGCTCGCCCCACGGCCGCGACCTCGTCGACGGCCGCGACTTCCCGCTCATCCGGGTCTGCGACGAGCTGCGCCACTTTGGCATCGGGCCCAAGAACCTGCGCCAGTACGTCATCGCCGCCAACCGCGAGTCGGCGATGTTCGAGCAGGCGCTCGTCGTCTTCGCCCGCAAGGGCGGCGGCGTGGAGCTGCAGGACACCGAGGAGACGCGCCAGCGCTTCAACCAGGCGTTCTCGCGCATGCTCGGCCTCACCAACACCGTTCGCGACGAGCTCATCGCCCGCCGCGTCAAGGAGCCGTTCAAGGACAGGGACGCCGGGCGCAAAGACCCCGGCGACAAGAGCACGGGAAGAGGGACCGCACGTGTCTGACAAGAGCTTTGACTTCGAGAGCCGCATCATCGACATCCCCGACTACCCTGAGCCGGGCGTCGTCTTCAAGGACATCACGCCGCTGTTCGACGACCCGGAGGGGCTCGCCGCCGTGGTCGACGCCATGGCCGGGCACTTCGCCGGCCGCGGCATCACCAAGGTCGTGGGCGCCGAGGCGCGCGGCTTTCTCGTGGGCGCGCCCGTGGCCTATCGCCTGGGCTGTGGCTTCGTCCCGGCGCGCAAGCCGGGCAAGCTCCCGCGCGCGGTCTACTCACAGACCTACGACCTGGAGTACGGCACCGACGAGCTCCAGATCCACCGCGACGCGCTCACCTCGGACGACCGCGTCCTCATCGTCGACGACCTCGTGGCGACCGGCGGCACCGCCGTCGCCGCGGCGCGCCTCGCCGAGCAGGCAGGCGCCCAGGTCGAGGGCTTCTCGTTCATCCTCGAGCTTGAGTTCCTCGGCCCGCGCGATATCATTGCTAGGGACTATCCGCAGGAGGTCTTCTCACTCGTCAAGGTGAGCTAGCGGGACGCGCCCAGCGCTTGGATTTTTGCCCATCGTATGGAACGTTTCGCGTCGAAGGAACACACAGCCTAAAATGAAGCAGCACGCCTTCGAAAGGACATCGTTTATGACGATCAGACATAGGGCCGTCACCGCGGGCATCGTGCTCGCGCTCGCCGGGGCGGCCGGCATCACGGCCCTTCCCGCCGCCGTCGCCTACGCCGACCCTGCGAGCGACCTCGCCGCCGCCCAGCAGCAGCTCGACTCCCTCGGCGCCCAGCTCGCCGACTCCCAGACCCGCCTCGCCGAGGCCACCACGCAGCTCGAGACCACCGACTTCGAGATCGAGCAGAAGCAGGCGGACATCGACGACAAGCGCGCCACGCTCGCCGAAAAGCAGACCGCGCTCGGTCAGGGCATGAAGAGCACCTACAAGTCCGGCCCGGCGTCGCTTCTCGACTTCATCCTCGGCTCCACCAGCGCCGAGGACCTCGCCAACCGCGTCTACTACCTCGACAAGGTCTCCGAGCAGCAGGCATCCGCCATCGCGGAGGTCCGCACGCTCACCGAGCAGCTCGAGGCCGAGATGGGCGAGCTGCAGGACAAGCAGCTGACCCAGCAGGCGCAGGTCGCGAGCCTCCAGAGCGAGGTCGACGCCTATCAGGGCCAGGTCGCCGAGGCCACCTCTATCTACCAGTCCCTCGACGCCGAGGTCCAGGCGCAGCTCGCCGCCCAGCAGGAGGCCAACTCCAACGTCTCCACCGCCATCGAGGCGGTCGAGAACAACCAGGCCCAGCAAAACGCCGGCGGCTCCCAGCAGCAGCCCGGCACCGACACCGGCGCCACGGCCGACCAGGGCCAGGGCGACGCCACCGGCCAGGACCAGAACCAGGGGCAGACCCCGGACAGCACGCCCGAGCCCGAGCCGGAGCCCACGCCGGACCCCGAGCCCGAACCTGAGCCCGAGCCGGAGCCCGACCCCGAGCCCTCCGCCCCCGCGGGCGGCGGCCTCGCGACGGCCTATGCCCAGCTCGGCAAGCCCTACGTCTACGGCGCCGCGGGCCCCAACGCCTTCGACTGCTCCGGCCTCATCTGCTACAGCTACGGCTACGCGCGCGGCCGCACCACCCACGCGATGATCTCCTCGCTGCAGGCCACGGGCGACTGGAAGACCGACATGAGCCAGCTCAACGTCGGCGACCTCGTCTTCCCGCACTCCGGCCACGTGGGCATCTACGTTGGCAACGGCAACTACCTGCACGCCGCCAACCCGAGCTCCGGCGTCATCGTCGGCAAGCTCTACAGCTTCTACGGCGGCGGCTCCTACTACTAGAATGGCGGGGGAGTCCTCCGGCACAGAGGTCCGGCGGCGCCTCTCGAGGCGCCTGCAGGTCGCCCTCGTGGGGGAGGGCGCGCTCGTGGGCCTTGCCGGCGGGCTCGTCGTCACGCTCTATCGCATCGCGCTCTCCGGCGCGGAGGACCTACTCCGCGCCGTCACGGCCGCCGCGTCGGGAAGCCTCCCGCTCATGGCGGTCTGGTTTTTGGCACTCGCCGCCCTTCTCGTCATCGTCTCGAGGCTCATCCGCTGGGAGCCGGCCACCTCGGGCTCCGGGATCCCCCAGATCGACGCCGAGGTCATCGACCGCATGGACGCGCCCTGGCACCGCGTCATCCCCGCCAAGTTCGCCGAGGGCACCCTCGTGGCCCTCGCCGGCCTCTCGATGGGCCGAGAAGGGCCGTCCGTGCAGCTCGGCGGCATGTCGGGCAAGGCGGTCTCGCGGGCCCTCAGGCGCGGCAGGGGAGAGGAGCGGCTGCTCGTGACCTGCGGCGCCGCGGCGGGCATGTCCGCGGCCTTCCATGCCCCCTTCACCGGCGTGCTCTTTGCCCTCGAGGAGATCCACAAGGAGTTCACAGCTCCGCTCATCATCTCGGTGATGTGCTCGGCCATCGTCTCCGACCTGCTCGTCTCACAGGTGCTCGGCGTGGAGCCCGTGATGGCGCTCGCCTTTGCCCAGGACCTCCCGCACCCCGACTACGCGCTCGTCGCCCTTCTCGGCGTGGTCTGCGGAGTTCTGGGGGCGCTGCACAACCGCGGCATGTTCCGCTGCCAGGATCTCTTTGGGAGGCTCGGGTCGTTCCTGCGCGGCGGAGACGCCTCGGGAGCGTCCGTCATGCTGCGGCTCGCGGTGCCCTTTGCGCTCGCGGGCCTCGCCGCGTTTCTCTGGCCCGAACTGATGTGCGGGGGAGACGCGATCGTCGAGCGCGTCCTGGAGCCCGGGGCGCCCGCGCTCGGGACGCTGCTCGCGCTGCTCGCCGGCAAGTACGTCTTCACCGCGATCTGCTTTGGGTCCGGCGCGCCCGGGGGCACGCTCTTTCCGCTGGTGGTCCTCGGGGCGCTCGTGGGAGGCTCGTTCGCCGCGGCGTGCGGGCAGCTCGCGGGGCTTCCGAGCTGGTTTTTCCCGAACTTCGTGGCACTCGGGGTGGCGGGGCTCTTCTCGGGCGTCGTGAGGGCGCCCGTGACCGCCGTCATCCTCGTCTTCGAGCTCACCGGCTCGCTCGACGCGCTGCTCTCGGCCTCCATCGTCTCGATCGTGGCCTACGTGACGTCGAGCCTCACGCGCACCGACGCCTTCTACGAGCACCTGCTCGCCGCGATGCTCGGCACCACGACCGACGACCCGGCGGTGAGCGGCATGGGGGAGTCCAAGACCCTGAGGACCGTTCGCGTGGGTTCCGGCAGCGCGCTCGAGGGGCGCCAGCTGCGCGAGATTCCCTGGCCCGACGGCCTGCGCGTGGTGACCATCGAGCGTGCGGGCGGCGAGATCGTGCCGACCGGGCAGACGCGCGTGGAGGCGCTCGACGAGCTGCTCGTGATCGTGGACGAGGGCGCGGCCGACGACGCGATGCTCAAGGTGCGCCTCATGGCCGAGCAGCGCGTGCGGACGTAGGGCGCGCCGGGCAGAGCGAAAGCCCCTGGGGGCCTCAAGGCAATAGAGAGCAGGAGGGGACGGCGCGGCGCTACCCCTCCAGCTCGCTCTTATCGCTACTTTACATAAGATATATTATCATGGTTTTGCGTAATCTGGCGAGAAGGGCCTGCGCTAGCCCTCCACCGGCAGCCCGAGGTACGCCGCCGCGCTCGTGGCCGCCACGGCGCCGTCCGACGCGGCCGTCACGATCTGACGCAGCGGCTTGGCGCGCGCGTCTCCCGCGACGAACAGACCCGGCGTCCACGTTGCCATGCGCTCGTCCGTGAGCGCGTAGCCCTGCCCGTCGAGCTTCACGAGCCCGCTCACGAGCTCGGTCTCCGGGATTCGGCCCACGAGGACGAAGATGCCCACGGAGCCCTCCTCAAAGCGCTCGACGTACGTGGCGCCCGTGGCGTTGTCGCGCAGCGTGATCTTGCCGGGCAGCTCGTCGCCCTCGACGGACACGATGCTCGTGAGCAGCCTGAGCTCGACCTTCTCGTTCTCCTCGAGCTCGCGGACGAGCGCCGTCTGGGCCCTCAGGTGGTCCTTGCGGACGATGAGGGTCACCTTGCTCGCGATGCGGGCCAGGAAGAGCGCCTCCTCCGCGGCCGAGTTCCCTCCCCCGACTACGAACACCTGTTTGTCCCTGTAGAACATGCCGTCACACGTGGCGCAGTACGAGACGCCGTGACCGGCGAAGCGCTCCTCGCCCTCGAAGCCGGCCGGGCGCGGGCGGGCGCCGGCGGCGAGGATGACCGAGGCGGCGTCGTAGCGGGCGGAGGCGGCCTCCACGACGAAGCGGCCCGTCTTATCGTCGAGCCCGATCGAGCTCACCGGGTCCATGACAATGTGGGCGCCGAGTTCCTCGGCCTGGGCGCGCATGGCGTCCGAGAGCGTGAAGCCGTCCGTGTGCGGCACGCCGGGATAGTTGTCGATCTCGCTCGTGAGGATGGTCTGCCCGCCGAGCGCCTCGCGCTCGAGGGTCACGGCGTCGAGCAGCGAGCGGCGCGCGTAGATGGCGGCGGAAAGTCCCGCCGGGCCGCCGCCGACGATCACGAGGTCCTTGGATACGAGCTCTGGCATGTCGCTCCCCTTTCGCGGGTCTGAGGCTTACTTGAAGGGATACCCCGCGCTCCCCCATCCTAATCAATATGAGAGGCGGCGACCAGCATTTGGCCGCCGCCCCCTTGGAAGAGCTTGCGAAGGCGCCGCTAGGACGCGGAGTCCTCCTTGGGCCTCGGCAGCACGAGGTTCATGAGGATGCCCACGAGCGTCGAGGTGGCCATGCCGGGCAGCGTGTAGTCGCCGATGGGGATCGAGATGCCCGAGGTCTCCATGCCCACGCCCAGGATGATCACGACGGAGGCGATCATCAGGTTGCGGTTGACGTCAAAGTCCACGCGGTTGGAGACGAGCATGCGCAGGCCGTTGGACGCGATGAGGCCAAAGAGCAGCAGGCTCACGCCGCCCATGACCGGGCTCGGGATCGACTGGATGAGGGCCGCGAGCTTGGGACAGAAGCCGCCGACCACGAGGGCGAACCCCGCCGCGTACCAGAAGATCTGGGTCGAGTAGACGCGCGTCACGCTCATGACGCCGATGTTCTCGGCGTAGGTGGTCGTCGGGGGGCCGCCGAGGAAGCCGGAGATCATCGTGGAGATGCCGTCGCCGGCAAGCGAGCGCGGCAGCATCTCGCGGTAGTCCTTGCCCACGATCTCGCCGACGGCGAGCAGGTGCCCGATGTGCTCGATGACCACTACCACGGCGACGGGGGCCACGAGCGCCACGGCGCCGAGGTCGAAGCGCGGCATCGAGACGTGCGGCAGGCCGACCCAGGCGGCCTCGGCCACGGGAGCGAAGTCCACGAGCCCGAGCGCGAGCGACAGCAGGTAGCCCACGATGATGGCGAGAAGGACCGGGACGGTCCCGACGATGCCGCTCATGCCGGAGAAGATCACGGCGGCGGCGAGGGTGACCGCCGCGACGATCGCGCCGGTGCCGAAGAAGGCCGTCGTGCCGTCGGGCAGGTCGGTCATGAAGGCCATGTCCGCGGCGGTGGCGGCGAGGCCGACGCCGATGACGACCATGACCGAGGCCACAAGGACCGGGGGCAGCAGCCGGTCGAGCCAGCCGGTGCCCACGAGCTTGATGATGCCGGCGACGGCGAGAAACACCAGGCCCGCGACGATGACGCCGGACATGGCGGCGTCGAGGCCCTTGGTGGCGCCCACCGCGAGGATGGGGCTGATGAAGGCAAAGGAGCTCCCGAGGTAGCTCGGGATCTTGTTGCCGGTGACGAGCAGGTAGCAGATCGTGCCGATGCCCGAGCACATGATGGCGACGTTGGGGTCGAGCCCGGTGAGGACCGGGACGAGCACCGTCGAGCCGAACATCGACATCATGTGCTGGATGCCCAGAGGGATGGCGCGGCCGACCGAGACACGGTCGTCGACGCCGATGACCTCGCGCTCATGTGCGCTCATGGCTCACCTCCCTGAGAGAGTGTGTTTAGAAAAAGAGGGCCCGGGATCTCCCGGGCCCTCGTCTGGTCACCTAGACGACGAGGAAGTACACCAGGAAGGCGAAGGCCGCGACCCACATGAGCGGCTTGACCTTCTTGAGCTGGCCGGTGACGGCGGCGACGACGACGTAGGCGATGAAGCCAAAGCCGATGCCGTTGGAGATCGAGTAGGTCAGGGGCACGCCGGCGACGATGAGAAACGCGGGCAGACCCTCGAGGAGGTCGGACCAGTCGATCTCGTGAACCTCGCTCATCATGAGGTAGCCGACGAAGACCAGGGCGCCGCAGGTCGCCGCGGAGCTCACGATGGAGATGAGCGGCGAGAAGAACGCGGCGACGATGAAGAGCACGCCGGCGACGACCGAGGAGAGGCCGGTGCGACCGCCGTCGGCGGCACCGGAGGCGGACTCGACGAAGGTCGTGATCGAGGAGGCGCCGACGAGGCCGCCCACGGCGGCGGCGGCGGAGTCGACGATGAGGATGGGCTTGATGTCCTTCACGCGGCCGTCAGACTCGAGGAACTCGCCCTGCTTGGCGACGGCCATCGCGGTGCCCATGGTGTCGAAGAAGTCGGACATCATGAGGGAGAAGGCGAAGACGAGCAGCGTGGGGTTGGTCACGACCTTGGCGATGCCCATGACGCCCGCCTCGTCGGAGAGGAACGGGGCGCCGAAGGTGGTGAAGTCAAGGCCGGAGACGATGCCGGAGGGCATCTGGGTGACGCCGAGCGGGATGCCGGCGACCACGGCGATCACGATGCCGAGCAGAAGCGAGCCCTTGACGTTCATGGCGTAGAGGACGATCGTCACGACGATCGAGATCAGGCCGACGAGGAACGTGGGGCTGAAGACGTCGCCGAGGGCGACCATCGTGGACTCGTCCGCGACGATGATGCCGGCGTCGGCGAGGCCGATCATGGCGATGAACAGGCCGAGGCCGACCGAGATGGCGTGACGAAGCGACACGGGGATGGCGTCCATGATGGCCTCGCGCAGGCCGCAGAGGACCAGGATGAGGATGGCGACGCCCTCGATGAAGATGACCGCGCTCGCGGCGTGCCAGTCACCGCCGGCGATGCCGGCGAGGGTGTAGGCAAAGACGGCGTTGACGCCCATGCCGGAGGCGCAGGCGAGCGGGCGGTTGGCGAAGAGGCCCATGAGGATGGTCATGACGCCGGCGCCGATGCAGGTCGACGTGACCGCGGCGCCCGCAGGAATGCCGGCCGCCGTGAGCAGCGAGGGGTTCACCGCGATGATGTACGCCATCGCGAGGAACGTCGTCAGGCCAGCGCGAATCTCCTGGCCGACGCTCGAGCCCCTCTCACCTGCCTTGAAGAAAGAATCCATACGTAAACATCCCTTTCGTTTGGTACGTACACTATGTCTTGCCTCGCGGCGCGGCCGCGGGCGCAAAACCAGACGTCAGACGCCGCTCGAGCCAAAGCCGCCGGCGCCGCGGTCGGTCTCGTCGAGCTCGTCGACCTCGATGAGCGAGACGACGGGCACGCGCTGGATGACGAGCTGGGCGATGCGCTCGCCCCGCGAGATGGTGATGGGTCGCTCGTCGTCGAGGTTCACGGCGCACACCTTGAGCTCGCCGCGGTAGTGCGCGTCCACGAGGCCGGGCGTGTTGGCCATCGAGAGGCCCTCGCGCAGGGCGAGCCCGCTTCTGGGCTGGACGAAGCCGGCGTAGCCCTCGGGGATGGCGACGGCGAGCCCCGTGGAGACGAGGCGGCGCTCGTGCGGGGCGAGGACGACGTCCTCGTTGGCGCGCAGGTCAAGGCCGGCGTCGCCGGCGTAGGCATAGGTGGGCAGCTCGACGGAGGGGTCGAGGCGCTTGATCGGAAGCTCGATGCGGTCCTCAGTCATTCAGGCTCCTCAGCTCCTCGCTGAACTCGTCAACGTCCTTGAAGTCGCGATACACGGACGCGAACCTCACGTATGCCACCTTGTCGACGGAGACGAGGCGCTTGAGCACCATGCCGCCAAGGTCTACCGAGGAGACCTCGGTCACCCCGCCGTCGCGCAGCTCCGACTCGATGTCGTCGATGAGCGCGGAGAGCGCCGAGAGCGGCACGTCCCTTTTCACGGTGGCCGTCACAAGGCCGCGCATGAGCTTCTGGCGATCGAAGGGCTCCTTGCGCCCGTCCCGCTTGACGACGACGAGCGGGAGCTCCTCGCAGCGCTCGTAGGTGGTGAACCTGAAGCCGCAGCGCGTGCACTCGCGACGTCGCCTGATGGCGTCGTTGTTCTCGGAGGGCCGGGAGTCAACGACCTTTGACTCCTCGCACCCGCATTTGGGACAACGCATGAGACCTCCTCGTGAATACGCACAAGAGAAGGTATCACAAAATGTTCAAATCTCGAAGCCTCGCCGCCGTCCCGAAACCTGACGGAAAGGAGCGGCGCTAGCCCTGCGCCCCGGCGACGGGGACCATCAGCTCCTGTCCGGGGACGACGAGGCCGCCTTCGATGCCGTTGCGCTCCTGGATCCACGTGACGACCTCGTCTGTGGGGGCGTCAAGCTCGCAGCCTGCGGCGATGCCCCAGAGGGAGTCCCCGCTCGAGACGATGACGGAGCGCGTGGGCAGCTCGTCGAGGGCGCTCTGGACGCCCGCGGCGCGGGCCGGGTCGACCAGCGCCGAGGCCACCACGACGGCCAGGATGACGAGGCCGCCGCAGACCAGCGCGCGCACCGTCTGGCCGAGCGTCAGGCCGCCGGCGTCCGCGTGGCGCGCGGGGCGCGGGGCCCGAGCGGCAAGGCGTCCGGCGCGGCCGCCCTCGATCAGGACGAGCCCGCTCTCGCACGGGCTCAGGGCGGAGGTCCCCTCAACGGCGGCGTAGGCCGAGCAGCTGCAAGCGCTCATCGATATCCCCTTTCGTCTCTTGTGGTCGAGACGTTTATATCGTGGCGACCGGACAACAATTGACCAATGAGAACGTCTGTACCCTATTATGGGGGTACAATTGTTCGTGTCAAGAGAAAACGAACATCTGTTTGCAACTTGGCCCATGCTGCGGTATCATGGCTTCACGGAAGAAGGAGGCCCACATGGCACGAGGAAAGCTCGGCAAGCGCCAGCTCGCCATCTATGACTTCATCAAGTCCTACTCAGACGAGCACGGCTACCCGCCGTCGGTCCGCGAGATCGGGGCGGCCGTCGGGCTCGCCTCCCCCTCCACCGTCCACATGCACCTCAAGGCGCTCGAGAGCCAGGGCCTCATCAAGCGCGACTCCAAGAAGCCGCGCACCATCGAGGTCATGGGCAAGAGCGAGGAGGGCGACGAGCCCCTCGCCACGGTCTCCCAGGACGTCGACCACGACGTCATCCGCCTGCCGCTCGTCGGCCGCGTCGCCGCCGGCGTGCCCATCCTCGCCGAGCAGAACATCGAGGACACCTTGAGCCTCCCGACCTCGATCGTCGGTGACGCCAGCTCGTTTATCCTGCGCGTCCGCGGCGAGTCGATGATCAACGCCGGCATCTTCGACGGCGACTACATCGTCGTCAAGGAGCAGCACGAGGCCCACGACGGGGAGATCGTCGTCGCCCTCATCGACGACTCCGCCACGGTCAAGACCTTCTACCGCGAGCGCGACCGCATCCGCCTCCAGCCCGAGAACGACTCCATGGAGCCCATCTACGTCGACAACCCCGTCATCCTCGGGCGCGTCACGGCACTCATCCGCTCGGTCGGCTAAGGGTGGAGAAGACCTCGAGCCAGCACGAGCGCTCGCGGGTCCGCGTCGGCGTCTTCGACGTCGTGCGAGGCATCGCGGTCGTCTCGATGGTCCTGTTTCATCTCTGCTATGACCTCAGGTTCATCGCGGGCGTCGATCTTCCCTGGTTTGCCCCTCCCCTGCAGGGCGCCTGGAGCGCGAGCATCTCGTGGACCTTCCTGTTTGTCGCGGGGTGCATGTGCCCGCTCTCACGCTCCAATCTCAGGCGCGCGCTCCAGTATGGGGCGGCGGCCCTGCTGATCTGGGCCGTGACCACCGTCGTCGCCGTCGACACGCCTATATCCTTCGGCATCATCTACTGCATGGCCGCGTGCACCCTCGTCGCCTGGGCGCTCGGACGCATCCGCGCGCTTCCGTCGGGGCCCGTCGCCGCGGCCGTGATGCTCGTGGCGTTTCTCGCCCTGCTCGACCTCAGGGAGGGCTTCGTCGGGTTCGGGCAGATGGGGATAGAGCTGCCCCGGGAGCTTCTCGAGAGCCCCTGGCTCGCCTGGCTTGGCATCCCCGGACCCGGCTTTGCCTCGGGAGACTACTATCCCCTGCTCCCCTATCTCTTCATGTACCTCGCCGGCGCCGCGATGGGCTCGTGGTGGGCCGCGCGCGGCTATCCCGTCTGGGCACGGTCGGCGCGCCTCGAGCCCCTCACGTGGATCGGCCGCCACGCGCTTCTCGTCTACGTGGCGCACCAGCCCCTGCTGCTCGCACTGACCATGCTCATCGCCGCCTAGCGCGCGGTCGCTTAGCGCTGCGCGCGGGCCGGTTTCTGTAAGCGGCGCGCGGCCCCTCAGCCCTCGGCCGTCGCGTCCCTCTCGCCGTCGCCCTCGTCCTCGACGCGGTACGGCTCGAGGGTCGAGGCCATGCGCGCGTCGGCCTTGACGGTGGCGAGCAGGCCATCCTGGACGTAGCTCTCGCGCATGACCTGGCACCGCTCGTGGACCATCTTCATGAGCAGGCCCTTCTCGTAGGGCACGAGCACGCTCATCGTGACGCTGTCGCTCGCCGCCTCCTTGGCGATGCGGTAGAGCAGCCCCCGCACGCCGGTGCCCTCGCGGGCGGAGATGACCTGGGCGTCGGGGTGCTCGAGCAGCGCGGCGCGCAGCTGCTCGGCGTCCACGAGGTCGCACTTGTTGAGCACGGTCACGCAGCGGATCTTGTCGGCGCCGATCTCGGCGAGGACCGAGCGGACCGCCTCGATCTCGAGCTCGCGGTGCGGGTCGGAGACGTCGACCACCAAAAGCACGAGGTCGGCGGCTCGCACCTCGGCGAGCGTCGACTTGAAGGACTCCACGAGCATCGTCGGGAGCTTCTGGATGAAGCCGACGGTGTCGGTGACCGTGATCTTGCGGCCCTCGTCGAGGTCGAGCGCCCGCGTGGTGGGGTCGAGCGTGGCGAAGAGCTCGTCGCGCACGTAGACGTCGGAGCCGGTCAGGCGGTTGAGCAGCGTCGACTTGCCGGCGTTGGTGTAGCCGACGAGCGCCACGCGATAGACGCCGGAGTCCCAGCGGGCCTTGCTCTGCACGCCGCGCCGCCGCTCGAGGCGCTCGAGCTCGCGGCGAAGCGTCGAGATCCGCGCCCTCACCAGGCGTCGGTCGACCTCGAGCTGGCTCTCTCCCTGGCCGAAGCGGCTTCCGATGCCGCCGCGCGTCTGCTCCCCCACCAGGTGGCTCCACATGCCGCGCAGGCGCGGGAGCACGTACTGGAGCTGGGCGAGCTGCACCTGCAGGCGTCCCTCGTGCGTGCGCGCGTGCACGCCAAAGATGTCGAGGATCAGCGCCGTGCGGTCGATGATCTTGACGGGCTCGCCCACGATCCTCTCGAGGTTGGACTGCTGCGAGGGCGTGAGCTCGTCGTCGAAGATGACGACGTCGGCCTCGAGGCTGCGCACGTAGGAGCAGAGCTCCTCGACCTTGCCCTTGCCGATGAAGGTCTTGGGCACGGGCGCGTCGAGCCGCTGCGTGAGCGTCATCACGACCTCGGCGCCGTCGGTCTCGGCGAGGCGCGCGAGCTCGGCGAGGGACTCCTCGCAGCTCCAGTCGGAGCGCCCGAGGTCAACGCCCACGAGGATGGCGCGCTCCGGCACCGGCGCCGTCGAGAGCGGCTTGAACCTTCCCAAATCACGCACCTCCCGCGGCGTCGAGGATGAGCCGCGCGGCCCCCTCGGCGTCCGTCTCGTCGAGGTCGATCCAGCGCACGCGCCCGTCATGGCGAAACCACGAGAGCTGCCGCTTGGCGTAGCGGCGCGACCTCTGCTTGACCCGCTCGATCGCCTCGTCCATCGTGCACGCGCCCGCGAGCGCCTCGAGCACCTCCTTGTAGCCGATTGCCTGCCCCGCGGTGAGCTCGGTCGTGAGCCCGCGGGCGGCGAGCCCGCGCACCTCGTCCACGAGCCCGGAGGAGACCATCTCGTCCACGCGCGCGTCGATGCGAGCATAGAGCCTCTCGCGTGCCATCGTGAGCCCCCACACCTGCGCGTCGTAGTGCGCGCGCCTCTCGTGGAGCCCCTCATGGTGGCGGGCGTAGGAGACGCCCTCGTCGAGCATCTCGAGGGCGCGGACGACGCGCCGGACGTTGTTGGGGTGGATGAGCGCCGCGCTCTCGGGGTCGCGGGAGGCGAGAAGGGCGTGGAGCCCCTCGGCCCCGCGCTCGGCGGCGAGCGCCTCGTAGGAGCGGCGGCGATCGTCGTCCCTCTCGCCCGAGGGGAAGGACATCTCGTCTATGACGGCGTTGAGGTAGAGGCCCGTGCCGCCCGCGAGCACGGGGACCCGCCCCCGGGAGAGCAGCTCGTCCACGCAGGCCCGGGCCTGCCCCTGGAAGAGCTGGACGGAGTAGCTCTCGAGCGGGTCGACCACGTCGACCATGAGAAGAGGGACGCGGCGCTCGGGGGGCGGCGTCTTGGCCGTCCCGATGTCCATGCCGCGGTACACCTGCATGGCGTCGACCGAGACGACGGCCGAGCCGAGCCCCTCGGCGACGAGGTCCGCCACGACGCTCTTGCCCGAGGCGGTGGGCCCGACCACGCAGACGACGCGCGGCAGGCTCATCGCGGCTCGCCCTCCACGGTGCCGCGCAGGTACCACGTCCGCGCCTCCTCGACGCGCACGTCGACGATCTTGCCCACGAGCTCCTCCGCCGTCATGCCCTCGGGAAGCGAGAAGTGCACCGTCTGGTTCTTCTCGCTGTGGCCGACCATGACGCCGTCGTCGCGCTTGGAGGTTCCCTCCACGAGCACGGCGGCAAGCGTGCCGAGGTCGGCCTGATTGGCGTCGTGGGCCTGCTGGGCCACGAGCTCGGCGAGCCGGTCGAAGCGGCCCTGGATGACCTCGTGGGGCGTGTCGTCGGGCATCTTGGCCGCCGGCGTGCCGGGGCGGCGCGAGTAGATGAAGGTGAAGGCCGAGGAGAACGCCGCCTCGCGCACGAGCGAGAGCGTGTCGAGGAAGTCCTCCTCGGTCTCGCCGGGAAAGCCGACGATGATGTCGGTCGAGAGGGCCAGGCCCGGCATGGCGGCGCGCAGCCGGCCCACGAGCTCGAGGTACTCCTCGCGCGTGTAGCTGCGGTTCATGGCCTTGAGGACGCGCGTCGAGCCGCTCTGGACCGCCAGGTGCAGGTGCGGCATGACCGCCGGCAGCTCCGCCATGGCGGCGATGGTGTCGTCAGAGAGGTCCTTGGGGTTCGAGGAGGTGAAGCGGATGCGCTCGACGCCCGTGGCGGCCACGCGGCGCAGCAGCTCGGCGAAGCGGGGCTCGCCGTAGATGGTCCGCCCGTAGGAGTTGACGTTCTGACCGAGCAGCGTGACCTCGCGGACGCCGTCGGCGACGAGCCTCTCGACCTCGGCGACGACGCTCTCCATCGTGCGGCTCTTCTCGCGGCCGCGCACGTACGGGACGATGCAGTAGGTGCAGAAGTTGTTGCAGCCCGTCATGATGGGGACCCAGGCGTGGAAGGGGCTCTCGCGGCGGCTCGGGAGGTCCGTGGAGAAGGGCCTGCCCTCCTCCACCGTGTCGACCTCCACGGCGCGGCCGTCGTCGGCGAACGCCTCGGCGAGCAGGCCGGGCAGGCTCGCGAGGGCGCTCGTGCCGAAGACGACGTCGGCGCAGGGGATGTGCTCGCGGATGCGCTCGCCGTCTCGCTGCGCGATGCAGCCGCCGATGGCCACGACCCTGCGGCCGGAGGGCGGCGTGGGCGCCGAGACCATCGCCGAGGCCTGGCCGTAGAGGCGCTGGTCGGCGTTCTCGCGCACGCAGCAGGTCATGAAGACGACGATGTCCGCCTCGTCGGGCTCGGGCACGCAGATGCAGCCGCAGGACTCGAGCAGGCCGGCGACGCGCTCGGAGTCGTGCAGGTTCATCTGGCAGCCGAAGGTCCTGACGCAGTAGGTCTTGCCCACGAGGGCGTCCGTCGGCCTCATCGGGGCATCAGCTCCGCCTCGGCGCCCGCGGCGGAGGGCGCCACGAGCCGGTGCACGTAGACCGCGATGCGGATGGCGGTGCGGCTCTCGCCGCCGATCTCAATGTCCGAGAAGGTCGGCGCGCAGGAGATGTCGACGCCCGTGGGGATCAGAAAGCCCCGGGCGATGGCGATCGCCTTGATCGCCTGGTTGACGGCGCCCGCGCCGACGCACTGGATGTTGACGGGGACCTCGTCCTTGACGAGGCCGGCGATGGCGCCGGCGACCGAGGCCGGCGACGACTTGCTCGACACCTTGAGATAGTCCATGTCTTGTTCTCCTGCTGCGTGGCTCCTGCGAGCTGCTGCGGTTGTGGTGTGTGCGTTCTGAAAATTCTAGTGGTTGGCGGGATCGTTGGAAAGCGCGCTAGTCGAGCTCCTCGAGATCGAAGGTGACGGTGATCTTGCCGCGGCCCACCCGGACCTTGGGGTCGGAGGAGAGCGAGAGGTAGTAGCGCTCGGCGAGCAGGTCGAAGTCGCGCTCGAGCGCCCGCGAGAACTCCTCGAGGTCCTCGCGCGAGACCCTGAGGCTGCGCCGGTCGCGCGCGAGGTCGACCTCGCGCGGGCCCGTCGCCGGCGCGGCGCGGTGCGTGAGGCGCGAGAGCACGCTTCTCAGCGGCCGGATCTGCCCCGAGACGATGCGGTGCGCCGTGCGCTCGGACATCTCGAGGCCGAGAAGCGCCGCCTGCTCGCGCAGCTCCGCGGCGTCCGCGGCGGCCCTCAGGCGCTCGAGCACCGGGAGCTCCTGGAGCGAGTCGAGGAAGAGCAGCTCGCCGGGATCGACGCTCACGGCGGCGCGCGCCCGCGCGGTGGCGGCGACCTCGGCGGGAGAGCCGAGGTAGACCTCGCAGGCCGAGCGCTCCTCGAGGGCGAACTCGCAGCAGGTGCGCACGATGTTGTGCGGCCCGCGCACGCAGGCGAGGCCCCCGTCGGGCCGGGCCTCGACGACCGGCCAGCTGGACTGGTCGGCGCGCTCGGAGAGGGAGGTGGCGTCGGTGACCGCGCGGATGGCCGCGCCCTTGCCGGGGGCCGAGGACATGACCTCGGCGCTCACGGCGTTCTCCTTGATCGAGAAGAGCGCCATGCCGCGCCCGTGGACGCCCCAGCGGTCCATGTGGACGCTGTCGAGCTTGGAGGTGACGCGCGCCTCGAAGACGCGCTCGTGGAGCTCGGCCGGGATGCCCGAGCCGTCGTCGAGCATCGTCGTGGTCCTGAGGTCTCCCTCGCGGGTCGTCGCCACGTAGATGTGGCGGGCGCCGGCGTCGCGGGCGTTGCGCAGCATCTCGATGACCGCGTCCTCGACGCAGCGCACGTCGTGCTTCGCCTGCCTGCGCTCCGCCTCGGCGACGCGCAGGCGATAGAAGCCGCCGCCGAGGCTCTCCTCGACGCGAAGGGCGCGGTCGGCGCCCATCGAGGAGACGAAGCCGGCAAGGTCCTCGGCGGCGACGCTCATGGGCACGCTACTTCGCGACGTCGACGGCGCGGGACTCGCGGATGACGACGACGCGCACCTGGCCCGGGTACTCCATCTCGTCCTCGATCTGCTTGGCGATGTCGTGCGCGAGGACCGTGGCCTGCGCGTCGGAGATCTTCTCGGGCTCGACCATGACGTGGAGCTCGCGGCCGGCCTGCATCGCGTAGGTGCGCTCGACGCCGTCGTGGGCGTTGGAGATCTCCTCGAGCTTCTCGAGGCGCTTGATGTAGTTCTCGGCCGACTCGCGACGGGCGCCGGGGCGCGCAGCGGAGATGGCGTCGGCGGCCTGGACGAGGACGTCGAGGACGGTGTCGGGGTCGACGTCGGCGTGGTGGGCCTCGATCGCGTGAACGATCTCGGGGCGCTCGCCGTAGCGGCGGGCGAGGTCGGCGCCGATCACGGCGTGCGGGCCCTCGACCTCGTGGTCGATGGCCTTGCCGAGGTCGTGGAGAAGACCGGCGCGCTTGGCGGGCACCTCGTCGAGGCCGAGCTCGGAGGCCATGATGCCGCAGAGCGCGGAGACCTGGACGGAGTGCGAGAGCACGTTCTGGCCAAATGAGGTGCGGTAGCGCAGGGCGCCGAGGGTCTTGACGAGCTCGGGGTGCAGGTCGTGGATGCCGGCGTCGAAGGCGGCCTGCTCGCCCGCCTCGCGGACGCGCTCGGCGACGAGGGCCTCGGCCTTCTTGTAGAGCTCCTCGATGCGGGCGGGGTGGATGCGGCCGTCGGCGATGAGGTTCTCGAGGGCGACGCGCGCCGTCTCGCGGCGGACCGGGTCAAAGCTGGAGAGGACGACTGTCTCGGGCGTGTCGTCGATCACGAGGGAGACACCGGAGACCTGCTCGAAGGTGCGGATGTTGCGGCCCTCGCGGCCGATGATGCGGCCCTTGAGGTCGTCGGAGGGGATGTGGACGGAGGTGACGGTGATCTCGCCGGCCTGGTCGGCGGCGCAGCGCTGGATGGCGGTGGAGATGATCTCGCGGGCGGTCTTGTCGGCCTGGGCGCGGACGGACTGCTCGGCCTCGCGCAGGATCTGCGCCTCCTCGCGGACGGATTCGGCGCGGACGCGGGCGAGCAGCTCGTCGTGGGCCTCGTCGCTCGAGAGGCCGGCGATGCGCTCGAGCTCGGCCTCCTGGCGCGATACCATCTCGTCGAGGTCGGACTTGCGGCGGTCGAGCTGGCCCTGGAGGCTCGAGAGCTGGTGCTCGCGGCGGTCGAGGGCGTCGTTTCTGTGGTCGAGGGACTCCTCGCGCTGCATGATGCGGTTCTCGAGGTTCTGGAGCTCGTGCTTGCGCTTCTTCTCCTCTGCCTCCGAGGTCTGCTTCAGGGCGAGGATCTGCTCCTTGGCCTCGAGGATGGCCTCCTTCTTGGCGTTCTCCGCCTGGCGCGCGGCCTCGGAGGCGATGCGCTCGGCCTCGCCGCGGGCGGAGGCGAGCTGAGCCTCGGCGTCCTTGAGCTTGGAGCCGCTCTTCCCGGCTAGGACGAAGTAGACGACGATGGCGCCGACCGCGAGGCCGACCACCCCTGCGATGATAAACTCCATGGCTGCTCCTCAGATATCGTGCGTGTTCTATGCGTGGGTTCAGGAGACCATGGCGCGAGCGCCATGGAACCCGCCATCGGAGGTGCAGTCGTGGCGCCTACGTAGAGAAAGATCCTATGCGAGAGCTAGCGTGAACGTTCCGAACATATGAACATCAGCTGGCCGACCAGCGTGAGAGTGCGCTCCAATAGCCCCCTCATCCTAGCGTCTGCGCGGGCGCCCTGTCAAATGCGCCTCAGGTAAGCGACCGCGCGGAGCGCCCCGCGACCTCGCGCGCGACCTCCGCCGAGACGCCGTAGGGAAAGCCCCTCCCGCACAGGAACCTCATGATCTTCTCGTAGTCGTTCTTGCCCGTGAGGCGGCGGCGCGAGGCGAGCTCGAGGGCGCGCGAGCGCTCGGAGTCGTCGTCGAAGAACTCCTCCGGCCAGCCCTCGACCTCGTCCACGCGCACGCCCCGGCGCTCGAGCTCGCGCTCGACCTTGACCCTCCCCCATCCGGCGAGGGCCTTGGAGCGTGCGAAGGCGGCTCCGTAGCGCGCGTCGTCGACCAGGCCGCAGTCGCGCGCCCACGAGAGGGTCTCACAGACGAGATCGTCCGCATAGCCGTCGGCGCGGAGCTTGTCCATGAGCTCGGAGGAGGTGTAGTCGCGCCGCCCCAGCAGGTCGGCGACGCGGGCGCGGGCGCACGAGCGACCGAGCGCCCCCACCGCCTCAAGAAGCTCCTCGCGCGTGGAGGGCTCGGGAGCGCCCTTCGCCGAGAGCCTGCGTCCCACGGCGACGGGGACCTCGAGGGCCTCCTCGCCGAGCCCGGGCGTCCTCAGCGTCACGCGTGCGCGCCGGGACCGGGAACCGCGCTCGGGCAGCCTGACCTCGAGCGAGCCGAGCGAGCCGGGCATCAGAGCGCGTCGGGCGCCGGGGCAGCGGCGTCGAGCTCGACGACCTCGCCCACGCGCTCGTCGCCGAGCTCCAACCCGCAGGCAACACGGACGCGGTGGTCGATCTCGTCCATGAGGTCGGGGTTGGAGGCCAAAAAGTCCTTGGCGGCCTCGCGACCCTGGCCGAGGCGCTCCTTCTCGTAGGTGAACCAGGCGCCGGACTTGCTCACGATGCCGTACTCCACCGCCATGTCGAGGATCGAGCCCTCCTTGGAGATGCCCTGGCCGTACATGATGTCGAACTCCGCCTGCTTGAAGGGCGGGGCCACCTTGTTCTTGACGACCTTGACGCGGACGCGGTTGCCCACGACCTCGTTGTTGACCTTGATGGAGTCCACGCGACGGATGTCCATGCGCACGGACGAGAAGAACTTGAGCGCGCGGCCGCCCGGCGTGGTCTCGGGATTGCCGAACATGACGCCGATCTTCTCGCGCAGCTGGTTGATGAAGATGCAGGTGGTGTTTGACTTGGAGAGCGAGCCGGCGAGCTTGCGCAGCGCCTGGCTCATGAGGCGGGCCTGCAGGCCGACGGTGGAGTCGCCGATCTCTCCCTCGATCTCGGCGCGCGGGGTGAGCGCGGCCACCGAGTCGACGACCACCACGTCGATCGCGCCGGAGCGCACCAGCATGTCGCAGATCTCGAGCGCCTGCTCGCCGGTGTCCGGCTGGGAGATGAGGACCTCGTCGATGTCCACGCCGATGCGGGCGGCGTAGCCCGGGTCGAGCGCGTGCTCGGCGTCGATGAACGCCACGACGCCGCCTGCGGCCTGCGCCTCGGCGAGGATCTCGAGGGAGAGCGTGGTCTTGCCCGAGGACTCGGGGCCGTAGATCTCGACGATGCGGCCGCGCGGGACGCCGCCGATGCCGAGCGCCGCGTCGAGCGCGATCGACCCCGTGGGGATGGCCTCGACCTCGAGGCTCGGGCCCTCGTCCCCGAAGCGCATGATCGCGCCCTTGCCAAACTTCTTCTCGATCTCCTCGGTGGTGGCGGCGAGGACCTTCTCGCGCTCCTCGCCGGTGGTCCTCGGGTGGATCTCCTTGGTGATGCCCTTGGCCTTGGCCATGCTCTCCCCTTTCGCGTCCTTTGTCGCCGTGATGGTATCCGAACATCCGTTCTAAGTCAAGCGGGACGCATCGAACATAGCAGGCACGACGTACCGGCGGCAGCAACCAGGCTGACGGGCGGCTCGCGGGGAGCTTTCGGGGGACTTCCCCGTTCGGAGAAGCCCCACGTACCGGGGCTCGGGAGGGGCGCCCCTCACCCAGCCCCAGGGCCGCGCCTACAAGCGCTCCTCCACAACACCTTCACGAAGCAGGGCCACGGCCTCGCGCGCGGCGGCGCGACGGACGGCCGCGCGGTCGCCCTCCAGGGCAAGAAGCGCGCTGCGCTCCCCCGCCGGGCCCGAGAGTCCCAGCCACACCGTGCCCACGGGCTTGCCGGGCTCCTCCCCTCCCGGGCCGGCGATGCCGGTCACCGAGACGGCGAGGTCGCAGCCGAGCACGAAGCGGGCGCCGCGCGCCATCTGCTCGGCGCACTCGGGCGAGACCGCGCCGCGCGCGGGGTCCTCGAACACCTCGTCGGCCACGCCCAGGACGGCGCGCTTGACGTCGATCGCGTAGCTCACCACGCCGCCGCGCACCACGTCCGAGGAGCCGGGCACGGCCGTCAGGCAGCCGCACACGAGGCCTCCCGTGCACGACTCGGCGGTACCGAGCGTAAGCCCCCGCCCGCGGGCGAGCTCGAGCAGCTCGGCGCAGGCGTCATAGAGCTCGGGGTCGTCCGAGAAGATCTCGCGCTCGGCCACGGCTACCTCCCAAAGACGACGTGACGGGCGTTCCAGAAGTACTGCACGCCGGAGACCACGGTGAGCACCACGGCGGCGATCATGAGCGCCCAGGAGACAAAGCCGATCTGGGTCCCAAAGTCGACGAGGCCGACCGCGTACAGCGCAAAGGCGAGGTAGTAGCCGCACAGCGACACCATCGTGACGGCGGTCTTGGCCTTGCCGAGGCTGTCGGCGGCGATGACCTCGCCGGTGGACGCCGCGACCATGCGCAGCGCGCTCACGAGAAACTCGCGCACGAGGATCACGAAGACCACCCACACGGCCACCTCGCCGCGGTCGAGCAGCATGAGCAGGGCCGAGAAGACCAGGAGCTTGTCGGCGATGGGATCGAGGAACTTGCCGAAGTCGGTGATCTCGTCGCGGGAGCGGGCGAGGTAGCCGTCGACCTTGTCCGTGAGGGACAGGGTCACGTAGATGACGAAGGCGGCCACGGAAAGCGGGGCGTCGACCGGGCCGTCGGCGAGGGCCGCCACGACCATGAAGACCGGGATGAACGCGATCCTCACGCAGGTCACGATGTTAGCAGGGGTCCAGACGCTCTTCTCGCCCGCCATGTCAGTCGTCCTCCTTCACGAGCTCGCCGGTCATCTCGTAGCAAAACGAGTCGACGAGGTCGACGGTCACGATGTCTCCCACCGAGGCCTCGCCCTCGGCGATGTGGACGGCGCCGTCGGAGTCGGGCGCCTGGAACCAGGCGTGCCCGATGAGCTCGGGGCCGTCCGGGCCCTCCTCCACGCCGTCGACGATCACGCGGACGCGCTCGCCCACGTGGGCGGCCGTCGCGGCAAAGCCGAGCTGCTCGGTGAGGTCGATGAGGCGCTGGGTGCGCTCGAGCTTGACCTCCTCGGGCACCTGGCCGTCCATGCGGGCGGCGGCGGTGCCGTCCTCCTGGGAGTAGGCGAAGACGGAGCAGTAGTCGAACTCCTGCTCGGCGATGAAGTCGTAGAGCTCGTCCGCCTCCTCGTCCGTCTCGCCGGGAAATCCCGCCATGCCCGTGGTGCGCAGCACCATGCCGGGGATCTCGGCGCGCAGGCGCGCGAAGAGGGCGCGGAGCTCCTCGGCCGAGCCGGGGCGGCCCATGGCCTTGAGCACGCGCGCGGAGCAGTGCTGGATGGGGATGTCGATGTAGGGCAGCACCTCGGGGACATCGCGGATCGTGGCGATGAGCTCGTCGGTCATGCCCTCGGGCTGCAGGTAGAGCACGCGCACCCAGCCGCCGTAGGGCCGCACGGCCTCGGCGACGCGGCGCAGCAGCGCGGCGAGCGTCTCGCCCTCGCCGAGGTCGCAGCCCCACACGCCGGTGTCCTGGCCGATGAGCACGACCTCACGGACGCCGCCCTCCATGAGCGCGCGCACCTCGGAGACGACCTCGTCGGCCGGGCGCGAGTGGTAGCGCCCGCGGATGTAAGGGATCGCGCAGAAGGTGCAGAAGCGGTCGCACCCCTCGGAGATCTTCACGAAGGCGCTCGCGCCCTCGATGGTGCGCAGCGTCCCCTCGGCGGCCGCCCGCGGAGCCTCGGCGCCGAGGACCTCGCACACCACGCCGACGATGCCGTCCTCGTCCTCGGCGCGCACGAAGGCGGCGACCTCGGGGAGCTCGGAGGCGAGCTCGTCGCCGTAGCGCGAGGGCACGCAGCCGCACATCACGATGGGGCAGGCGCGCACGCCCTCGCTGCGCTCCTCGGCAATCTGGAGCGTGGCCTCGACGGACTCCTCCGTCGCGGAGGCGAGAAACGAGCAGGTGTTGACGATCGCGACGTCCGCCTCGGCGGCGTCGGCGACCTCCTCGAAGCCCGCGGAGAGCAGAAGCGCCCTCATGCGGTCGGAGTCGACCTCGTTCTTGGCGCAGCCAAGCGTGACGAGCAGAAAGCGCACGGCATCCCCCTTTGCTAGCGATAGTTGACGAACTGCAGGGGCTGGCCGTAGTCGCGGTCCCTGAGCGCGGAGATGACGGACTGCAGGACGTCCTTGGAGGCCGAGCTCACGCGGAGCTTGTCGCCCTCGACGGTGGCCTTGGCCTTGAGCTTGAGGTCGCGGATGTCCTTGGCGATCTTCTTGGCCGTGTCCTGGTCGATGCCCTGGACCACGGTGCCGCTCTGACGCACGCTCATGCCCGAGGCGGCGATGGGGTCGGACCAGCGCACCGCCGTGAGGTCGACGCCGCGCTTCACGAGCTTGGACCCCAGGATGTCGCGCACCTGGGAGGCCACGAACTCGGAGGGCGCAGAGATCTTGAGGACGCCCTCCTTCTTGGAGAGCTCAAGGGTGGCGCCGGTGCCCTTGAGGTCGTAGCGCTGGGTGAGCTCGCGCGCCGCCTGCTGGCAGGCGTTGTCGACCTCCTGCATGTCGACGACGGACACCACGTCGAAGCTGGATTCCTTGGCCATGTGAAACTCCTTTCGCGGGCGGCCTAGAGGCCGTCCGTCCCTGTCTGCCCGGCGGGGTCGGCCGACGCGTCGGCGCCGGTGCCGGCGCCCTCCCCGTCCTCCGCGCCCTCGGGACGCGGGGTCCCCTTGATCGTCACGCTCTCGACGCCGCCGGCGGAGGACGTGAAGTCGACGCGCTCGCCGTTCTTGGTGACCTTGACCACGGAGGGGTCGCCCACCTGGACCGTGATCGAGTCATAGACCGTGAACTCCTGGGACCACGGCCCGGTCATGCCGTCGGCGACGACGCTCTCGCCGTCGCAGACGATCTCGAGCCAGGAGTAGCCGCCGCTCGCGAGCTCCACGCTCACGACCGTCTCCTCGGGCTCCGCGTCCGCGGAGGGGTCGGCGGGGTCCTCGCCGTCGGTCTCGCCGTCCGTCGCCTCGCCTTCGGTCTCGCCGTCCGTCGCCTCGCCGTCGGGCGTCTCGTCGCCCGCGGCGTCGTCACCGGAGGCGTCGTCGGCGCCGTCGCCTGCCGTCGCATCGCCCGCAGGCGTGGTCGCGTCGTCTGCGGCGTCACCCTGCGTGGCGTTGCTCACCTCGACGGTCTGGCCGCCCGTCGTCTCCTGGCCGCCGCGCACGCACGAGCCCACGGAGAAGATCAAGATGGCGGTGATCAGCGCGGTGGCAACGATCACGATCGCGAACAGCGCGCGGCGCGGGTCCGAGAAGAACCCCTCGACGGCGCCGAGGGCGCCCCCGCGCGTGGGCGGGCGGACGCCGCGGACCTGGCGCTGGGGACCCGCGGAGCGCCTGCGGACGTTGGGGCGCTCCACCTGGGCGATGTTTCGAGAGGAGCGGCGGCCCGAGATGGTCGAGGCCGGCGCGTAGGGGTTGGCGCGGTCGTCGTAGCGCAGGTCGTCGACGTACTCGCTCGGGCTCACGCGGCGCGTGCTCACGTCGTCGCGGCGGTAGAGCCGGTTCGAGCGCACCTGGGAGCGCCCGTCGTAGGCGCGCTCCGGGGAGCGCTGGCCCTCGCTGATCAGGCGGCCGGCCTGGTCGTCGGGGCGGCGCCTGCGCTCGACGGCGCGGCGGCGCGAGGGGCCCTGCGGCCCGCGGTCCCGCTCGCCGGCGCTGTTGTAGGGACGACGGCGCTCGCCCTCGCGCGTCCACGCGAGCTCGCTTTCGCGGGAGGACGAGTACGACGAGCGGGTGCCCGGCGCCGCGGCCCCCATGCCCACGAGCGGCACCGAGGAGCGCGAGCGCACCGGCGCCGTGGTGGCGAAGTAGCCCATGTCGCCCGCGGGGCCGCCCGAGGTCGGGAGCAGCGGGCGGTACTCGACGTAGGCCTTGGGCCGCGAGCCCACCTCGTTGACGAGGTCGTAGCCCGAGACGCCGCGCCCGGCCTGCGTGTCGCGCGTGCGGCGCCTGAGCTCGTGCGACGCCGTGCCGGTGCGGTGGACGTAGAGGTCCTCCTGGAAGAGGTCCACGATCTCGCGGGCGTTGAGGCCGAGGTAGCGGGCGTAGCTCGAGAGCATGCCCTGGGCGTAGCCGCTCTGGGGCAGGTGGTCGTAGTCGCCCTCCTCGAAGGCGATGAGCACGTCCTCGCGCAGCTTCAAGATCTTGGACGCCTGGGAGATGGAGAGGCCGAGCTCGTGCCTGCGCGTCACGAGCGCCTCGCTGAAACGCGGACGTGCCATGTCACTCAACCTCCCGATACGCGGCTTCCTGCACCTTCAGGTCCT
Organism: Olsenella sp. An293; assembly: GCF_002159495.1. Lineage (GTDB taxonomy): Bacteria > Actinomycetota > Coriobacteriia > Coriobacteriales > Atopobiaceae > Thermophilibacter. Next base: position 47,092 of record NZ_NFIT01000010.1, on the reverse strand, counting down.
CCAGACCGTCCTTGTCGAGAAGGACCTCGCGCGGCTTGGAGCCGTTGGCCGGCCCCACGACGCCCTTGGCCTCGAGCATGTCCATGATCCTGCCCGCGCGGGCGTAGCCCACGGAGAGCGCGCGCTGCAGGCTCGAGGTGGAGCCGAGCTGCGACTCCACGACGATGCGCGCCGCTTCCCACACGAGCGGGTCGTCGTCCTTGGCCGCGCCCGGATCGCCGGGGGCGCCCGGGGCGTTGGGGACCACCGCGGTCAGGATGTCCTCATGGTAGTCGGCCGTGACCTGGGTGCGCACGAACTCGACGGTCTGCTCGATCTCCTCGTCGGAGACCCAGCAGCCCTGGGCGCGCCGCGGCTTCTTGCCGCGGAGCTTGACGAGCATGTCTCCCCTGCCGAGGAGCTGCTCGGCGCCCTTCTGGTCGAGGATGATGCGCGAGTTGATGGAGTTGTCGACGGAGAGCGCCACGCGGTTGTCGATGTTGGCGCGGATAAGGCCGGTCACGACGTCTGCCGAGGGACGCTGGGTGGCCACGATCAGGTGGATTCCGGCGGCGCGGCCCAGCTGCGCGATGCGCACGATCGAGGACTCCACGTCCTTGCCGGCGACCATCATGAGGTCGGCGAGCTCGTCGATCACGATGACGAAGTAGGGCATGTGCTTCGGGGGGTTCTCCATCTCGTCATACTTGCCCCCGTCGACGTTGCCGTTGTAGGTCTTGATGTCGCGGACCTTGTAGTGCTCGAAGACCTTGAGGCGCCGCTCCATCTCGGTCACGCCCCACTGAAGCGCGCTCGCCGCCTGGCGCGGCTCGGTGACCACGGGAACGTAGAGGTGCGGCAGGCCCGCGTAGCCCGTGAACTCGACGCGCTTGGGGTCGACCATGATCAGGCGCACCTGCTCGGGGGTGGCGCGCATGAGCATGGACATGATGATGGCGTTGAGCAGGACCGACTTGCCCGAGCCCGTGGTGCCGGCGACGAGCAGGTGCGGCAGCCCCGCGAGGTCGACCACGATCGGCTTGCCCTCGGAGTCGCGGCCAAAGGCGCAGTCGAGCGGGCCGCCCTTGGCGAAAGGAAGCACGTCGGAGAGATAGACCGGCTGGGGCTTGTCGTTGGGGATCTCGATGCCCACCAGGGAGGTCCCCGGGATGGGCGCGAAGATGCGCACGGACTTGGCCGCGAGCGACAGCGCGATGTCGTCCTCGAGGTTGACGATCTTGTTGACGCGCTCGCCCTCGCCCATCGAGATCTTGAACGTGGTGACCGAGGGGCCGGCGATCCAGCCCTCGACGCGCGAGCTCAGGCCAAACTCCTCGAGGGTGCCCTGGAGCTTGGCCGCCGTGGCTGCGAGCTCCTCGTCGTTGGCGAAGGTGCCGTCGAACTGGTCGTTCTTGCGCAGGATGGAGAGCGGCGGGAGCTTGTAGGACTCGTCACCGTCGCCGGGCCGGGTGATGGTCTGCGGGGCGGGCGCGGCCTTGGCGGCCTTCTCGCCCTTCTCGGCCTTGGCGGCCTTGGCGTTCTTCTCGGCCTTGGCGCCCTTGGCGCGCTTGCCGGCGCGCCTCTCGGGGCGCAGGAACGAGGGGACCTCGCCGTGGGCCTCGGAGGGCGCCGGGGCATCGTCGGCAAAGAGCGGCGCGGGGCGCGGGGCGCGGTCGAGCAGCGTGGTCGCAGGCTCCTGAACGTCGTCGGAGAGCAGCTTGGCGCGACTGCGCTTGAGCACGGTGGTCTTACGGTCGCCGATGAACGACGTGGTGCCCTCGCCCGTCTCGTCGAACAGCGACGCCTGCGGCCCCTGGGCGGCGCCGGGGACGAACGACTCGTCCGCGGCGGCGTCGATGATCGCCTGGGCGCGGCGCTCCTCGACGCGGGCGCGGTGGTCGTCGGCCAGGGCGCGGGCGCGCTCGCGCGCCGAGGTGACGAGCCCCGAGATGGAAAAGCCGCACACCACGACGCCCGCGAGGACGCACCCCACGAGCACGACGTTGCCCACCACGGGGCCGAGCAGGGCGAGCAGGGCGTAGGCGATCGCGCCGCCCACGTAGCCGCCCGCGAGCTCGGCCGGCTCGGGCTGCAGGACCGTGCCCGGGTCCTCGGCGGCGCCGGGGCAGTTGAGCGAGAGCATGGCGAGGACGGCGAGAAGGACGAGCGCGAGCCCCGCCGCGATGCGGCCGGAGACCGGGCGGTCGCCGCCCACGAAGAAGGTCATCGCGAAGGCGAAGAGCGCCACCGGCACGAGCAGCGCGCCCGCGCCGAAGGAGAGCGCGAGGAAGTCGTGGACCGCGCTCGTGACCACGGCCGAGGACGGCACGACCACGGCGACGAGCATCGCCACGGCCACCACCGCCAGGACCACGCCGAGGATGTCGGACTGGGCGTTGCCGAGAGCCACGGCGCCGCCGGACGCGCGGGACTGCGCGCGGGCGGGCCGCTTGGCGCCGGAGCGCCCCTTGGCTGCGTTTGTGCTGCGTTTTGCGGGCATCTGCCTAGACCTCCATCACGACCGGGATGATCATCGGCCGCGTGTGCGTCCTGTTCCAGAGCTGGTTGGAGAGCGCGTTGCGCACGCCGCGGCGCAGCGCGTCGATGTTGACGCCGCCGGAGGAGGTGAGCTTGGCCACCTGCGTGCGCACGAGCTCCTGCGCCTCGCTCAGGAGCACGTCGTCGGTGGAGGTGGCCACGCCGCGCGTGGAGACCTCGACGGCCTCGACCGCGCCGCGGCGCTTGGAGATGATGACGGTGCAGGTGACCACGCCGTCCTGGGCGAGCTTCTGGCGGTCGCGCAGGACCACGGGGTTGGCCTCGGTGACGGTGCCGCCGTCGACGTAGACCACGCCGGACTCGACGGCGCGCCCGCGGCGGACCTTGTGCTTGACCATCTCGAGCGAGTCGCCGTTGTCCAGGACAAAGACGTGGCTCGCGGGCACGCCCATCTGCACGCCGAGCTCGGCGTGGGCGCGCAGGTGCTGGGCCTCGCCGTGCACGGGCATGAAGTAGCGCGGCTTGGCCATGGCGAGCATGAGCTTGAGCTCCTCGGCGCTCGCGTGGCCGGAGACGTGGACGAGACCCTTGCTCTTGTCGTAGATCTCGCAGCCGACCTTGGAGAGCGAGTTGACGATCGCCTGGACGCTCTTCTCGTTGCCGGGGATGGGCGTGGCCGAGATGATCACCGTGTCGGTGTTGTGGATGGAGAGCGACTTGTGCTCGCCGTTGGCCATGCGCGCAAGCGCCGAGAGCGGCTCGCCCTGGCTGCCGGTGCACAGCACCACGATCTTCTCGTCCGGGATGCGGTCGACGTCGTAGGCGTCGATGATGTTCTCCTCGTCGATCTTGAGGTAGCCGAGCTCGCGGGCGACCTTGGTGTTGGTCACCATGGAGCGGCCGGTCACGACGACCTTGCGGCCCACGGCCACGGAGGCGTCGCAGATCTGCTGGAGGCGGTGGATGTGGCTCGAGAACGCCGCCACGAAGACGCGGCCCGGGGCGTTCTTGATGACGTGGCGCAGGTCGCGGCCCACCGCGGCCTCGGACGGCGTGAAGCCCGGGCGGCAGGCGTTGGTGGAGTCGGAGAGCAGAAGGTCCACGCCCGAGGCGCCGAACTTGTTGATGGCCTGGTAGTTGGGGCGCTGGCCGTCGATGGGCGTCTGGTCGAACTTGAAGTCGCCGGTGTGCATGACGGTGCCCGCCGGCGTGGACATGAACACGCCAAAAGCCGCCGGGATGGAGTGCGTCATCGAGAAGAACGTGATGGTGAAGGCGCCGAGCGTGATCGTGGAGCCGTCGCTCACCTCGCGGAACTTGGGCGAGCGGATGTTGTGCTCGGCAAGCTTGCCCTGGATGAAGCCAAGCGTGAGCTTGCTCGAGTAGATGGGCACCTTGCGGGTGAGGTCGGCCAGCAGGTACGGCAGGGCGCCGGTGTGGTCCTCGTGGCCGTGCGTGATGATGATGCCGCGGAGCTTCTCCTCGTTCTCCAGGACGTAGGTGTAGTCGGGCAGGATGAGGTCGATGCCGGGCTGTCCCTCGTCGGGGAACATCAGGCCCGCGTCAACGAGGACCATGTCGTCGCCGTACTCGAAGGCGGTCATGTTCTTGCCGATGCCGTCGAGGCCTCCGAGGGGGATGATCTTGAGCGCTATGTCCTTCTTTGGCATTCCCGAGTGGTTCCTTTCGCGCGCGTTTGGTCAGGTATATCAGACGACCCCGAGGGTCGCTCCAATTCGCATACGGATTGATTCTACCCGAGAAGAACGCGCCGTCCGGATGTTCCACGATGGCTTCACGGGACGCGGGCGGGACGGGGGCGCGGTGGTGGCGCGGCGGCGGACCCAAATCCGGATTTGGGTCCGCGCCCAGAAGAGCCGCCAAGCAAAACAACCAGTTCGAAGGCCTCGCCGACAGACGGGGCCGCCCCCGGCGCTCCGAAAGGAAGTTCCCCGAAGTGCACTTCCTGGGGGAGCGCCGGGGGCGGCCCGAGCTGCGTCAGAGTATGGAGCCTGAAGCCCTACGCCCCGTGGTGACGGCGCGGACGCGGACGGTCGTCGCCGCCCTCGCCCTTGTCGCCGGGACGACGGCGCGGGCCGCGGTGCTCGCGGCGCGGACGCCCGGCATCCCCGTCCTTCTCGCCGTGCGGGCGGCCGGAGCCGGCCGGGGCCTCGGGCTTGTCGATGCGGTCGAGGCTGATCTTGCCCTTCTCGTCGACCTCGAGGACGCGGACCTTGACCTCGTCGCCGATGTTGAGGACGTCCTCGACCTTGTCCACGCGACCCTGCGCCACGCGGGAGATGTGGAGCAGGCCGTCCTTGCCGGGCAGCAGCTCGACGAAGGCGCCGAAGGGCTGGATGCCCACGACGCGGCCGGTGTACTCCTCGCCGACCTCGGGGACCTTGACGATGGCCTTGATGCGCTCGGCCGCCGCGTCGCCCGCGCCGCCGACGCCCGCGATGAAGACGGTGCCGTCCTCCTGGATGTCGATGGTGGCGCCGGTGTCCTCCTGGATGCCGCGAATGACCTTGCCGCCGGAGCCGATGACGTCGCGGATCTTGTCCGTGGGGATGGTGAGGGAGATGATCTGGGGCGCGGAGTCCTTGGTGTTCTCGCGCACGCCGGGCACCGCGTCGAGCATGGCGTCGAGGATGAACATGCGGCCCTCGTGCGCCTGCATGAGCGCGGAGCGCAGGATCTCGGGCGTGAGGCCGGTGGCCTTGTTGTCCATCTGCATGGCGGTGATGCCCTTGGTGGTGCCGGTCACCTTGAAGTCCATGTCGCCGAGGAAGTCCTCGAGGCCCTGGATGTCGGTGAGGACGACGGTCTTGCCCTCCTCCTGGATCAGTCCCATGGCCACGCCGGAGACCGGGCGCTTGATGGGCACGCCGGCGTCCATGAGCGCGAGCGTAGAGCCGCAGGTGGAGCCCATCGAGGACGAGCCGTTGGACTCCATGACCTCGGAGACCACGCGGATGGTGTAGGGGAACTCCTCCTCGGAGGGGATCACCGGGAGCAGGGCGCGCTCGGCGAGGTTGCCGTGGCCGATCTCGCGGCGCTTGGGGCTGCCCATGCGGCCGGTCTCGCCGGTGCAGAACGGCGGGAAGTTGTAGTGGTGCATGTAGCGCTTGCCATCGACGGGCTCGATGGTGTCGAGGCGCTGCCACTCGTTGAGCATGCCGAGGGTGCAGATGGAGAGCACCTGCGTCTGGCCGCGCTGGAAGAGGCCGGAGCCGTGGACGCGGGGCAGGTAGTCGCCCTTGACCATGAGCGGGCGCACCTCGGTGGGCGTGCGGCCGTCGACGCGCTCGCCGGTCTCGACGACCATCAGGCGCATCGCGTGCTTCTCGAGGGCCTTGAGCTCCACGGGGATGGCGCGGCTCCACTCGGCGCGCTCCTCGTCGGTGAACTCGGCCTTGATGGACTCCTTGAGGGCCTCGACCTTGCCGATGCGGGAGAGCTTGTCGGCGTCCTTGAGGGCGGCCTCCATCTCGTCGTAGTGGGCGAAGACGCGGTCGTGGACCTCGGGGATGGGCTCGTCGAGGATGTACTCGCGCGGGACGATGGGGCCGTTGGCCTCCTCGACCTTGGCGAAGAACTTCTTCTGCTCCTCGCAGAAGGCGGCGATGGCCTCCTGGCCAAAGGCCATGGCGGCGAGCATGTCCTCCTCGGAGATCTCCTCGGCGCCGGCCTCGAGCATGGAGATGAAGTCGCAGGAGCCGCCGAGCTCGAGGTCGAGGTCGGAGTTGTCGCGCTCCTCGTAGGTGGGGTTCACGATGAACTCGTGGGTGTCGCGGTCGCGGCCGATGCGCACGCAGGCGAGCGGGCCCTCGAAGGGCACGCCGCCGACGGTGAGGGCGGCGGAGGCGGCCATCACGCAGATGGTGTCGACGGGGTTGATCTGGTCGGCCACGAGGGTGGTGGCCACGACCTGGACCTCGTTGCGGAACCCGGCCGGGAAGCTCGGGCGCAGCGGGCGGTCGATCATGCGGGCCGTGAGGGTGGCCTTCTCGGACGGGCGCGCCTCGCGCTTGAGGTAGCCGCCGGGGATGCGGCCCACGGCGTACATCTTCTCGATGAAGTCGACCGTGAGCGGGAAGAAGTCGTAGTCCTTGCGCTCCTTGGAGACCACCGCGGTGAGAAGGACCGTGGAGTCGCCCGCCTTCACGAGGCAGGCGCCGGTGGCCTGCTTGGCAAGCTCGCCGGTCTCGAGGACGTAGTGCTTGCCGTAGAGGTCGAACTCGTGCGTAACCTTTGCCATTTCTTTTCCCTTATCTCCGCCTGCCCCATTGCAGGCGGGCCGTCTTGGCGGCCGCGCCTGCGACCGCCGCCCGCTCCGTGCGGGCTAAACCAAAAGAGGGGGCACCCGCGGGCGCCCCCTCGAAGAACCGCTTTACTGGATGTTGTCGCGGATGCCGAGGCTCTTGATGAGGGTACGGTAGGCCTCGATGTCGTTGCCCTTGATGTAGGAGAGCAGGCGACGACGCTTGCCGACGAGCATCAGAAGGCCGCGACGGGTGTGGAAGTCCTTCTTGTGGGTCTTCATGTGCTCGGTCAGGCCCTTGATGCGCTCGGTGAGCAGGGCGACCTGCACGGCCGCGGAACCGGAGTCCTTCTCGTCCTTGCCGTACTGGGCGACGAGCTCGGCCTTGCGCTCCTTGGTGACTGCCATGTTCAAAACCACCTTTCACATAGATTCGCCCCGAACCGGGATGGCCGTCAGGTGTGGGCGGGCCGCCAGGTACGGGGTACTGACCTGTGGCAGTGTAGCACAAGCGCGCGCTCCGGTCCTTCTCGGCAGAAAATCCACGAGACACGCGCGGCACGGCGGCGTTTGCGGGGACGAAGCGGCCCCCTTATGAGGGTGTGTACACCGCCCCTATGGGGTATGTACGCCAGGCCCTGTGGCACTTCTCGCAAAGGCGCAGGTCAGAGCGCTGCCGAGAAGAACGGGCGGGTCGGATGACTGTACATACCCTACAGGGGCGGTGTACACACCCTCACGAGAGGGAGGCCGCGTCCACCAGCGCCGAGAAGATCTTGCGGCTGGGCTCGTCGACGGCGTGCGAGAACTCGGGGTGCCACTGGACCGCCCAGCAGAAGCGCGAGGAGGGGCGCCACACGGCCTCGACCACGCCGTCCGGCGCCGTGGCCATGACCTCCAGGCCCGGTGCCACGTCTCGCAGCGCCTGGTGGTGGAAGCTGTTGACGGGCAGCGCGCCGGCGCCCACGCAGGCCGAAAGCGGCGTTCCGGGGAGCACGTCCACCTCGTGGACCGGGTTCTCGTAGGGGGCCTTCCCATGGTGTTCGACCTCGGAGGACAGCTGCGCAGGCAGGTCCTGCCAGAGCGTGCCGCCCAGGACGACGTTGAGGGCCTGGAGGCCGCGGCAGATGCCAAGCAGCGGCAGGTCCCGCTCCAGCGCCGCCGGGACGAGCAGCGCCTCCATGGCGTCGCGCTCGCGGCAGAACTCGCCGCAGAGGGCGGCCTGGTCGGGGGCGCCCGCGCCGTAGCGGGCGGGGTCGACGTCCTGCCCGCCGGTCACGACGAGCCCGTCGAGGGCGTCGAGCAGGCAGGCCACGGCGTCGGCGTCGGAGGTGAGCGGCAGCATCACGGGCACGCCGCCGGCCTCGGCGACGGCGTCGAAGTAGCCCGGGAGCATCCACAGGCTCTCGCGACCGTAGTCGACGAGCGGCACGCAGCCGATCAGCGGCTTGTGGGACATGGGACGCACTCCCTTCTCGCGGGCGGCAGGGCACGGCCGCCCATTATGCCGCAACTCCGCGCGGAGGATCGCCCGGGCGGCGCAGGCCCCGGCATTAATCCCCGAGAAATGTACGACCATTCTCAGTGAGGCCATTCCGTTAATTTAACTCCATAGCTCAATGGTTTACTGTCAAGGGAAACGGTCGTACATTTCTCCCCTTGGGGTGCGGGGCGCGCGAGACACTGGGCCCGCGGCCCGCGGCGCGCGGCCCCGCCGCACTCACAGGGCGCCGAGGTAGAACTCCCAGGCGCGCAGGCGGGAGTCGAGGTGGGTGGCGGCCCAGGCGTGCGCGAGGCCCAAGAGCGCGAGGGCGCCCTCGGCGTCAATCTCCGCCGCGAGCAGCTCGTCGAAGGTGAGGCCCAGAAGCGCGCGCAGCCACGCGAGCGTCCCGGGCGCGACCGGCTGCGCCCCGGCGACCTCGCGGGCGCAGCTCTCGCAGAGCGCCCCTCCCGCAGCGGGCGAGAAGAACGTCACGTCCGCGTCCCCGCAGGCGCAGCACGCGTCGAGCTCGGGGCGCCAGCCGCCGTGCGCGAGCACCTTCCACGCGTGCGCGGCCACCACGAGGTCGAGGTGCGCGCGGTCCGCCGCCTGCTCGCAGGCGGTGAGCGCGCGCGAGCAGATGGGGTGCAGAAAGCCGTCCGGCGCGTCCTCGAAGCAGGTGAGGCGCGCGACCTCGGCCACGGCGCTCGCGGCGGCCACGCGGTCGAAGTCGCCGCGCAGGCGCGGGTGGGCGTTTACGAGCGCGGCCTCGCTCACCACGTCGAGGCTGCGCCCCTCGGCGAGCAGGAAGTCGGTCTCGCAGAAGAGCTCGACGCGCGCGGCGAGCCTGCCGCCCGGCTTGCGCGCCCCCTTCGCGACGGCGCGGCGCTGGGAGCCGTCCTCGGCGAGCAGCGTCAGGATGAGGTCCGTCTCGCCGAGCTTGGTGCGGTCGAGCACGATCGCGCGCGTTCGGTAGGTGCGCCTCCCCGCCATGGCCTAGCCCTCGTCGAGCCCGTAGCCCAGGCGGCGGATCTCGCGCTCGTCGCGCCTCCACTGCGGCGCCACGCGCACCGTGAGGTCGAGAAAGACCCTGCAGCCGAGCAGGCGCTCGATGTCGCGGCGGGCCTCCACGCCCACGCGCTTGATCATCTGCCCGCCGCGGCCGAGCACGATGCCCTTCTGGCCGTCGCGCTCCACGAGGATCGTGGCCGCGATCGAGGCGTGGCCGTCGTCGGCGTACTCGAGGCTCTCGCACAGCACCCCCACCGAGTGCGGCAGCTCCTGGCGCAGGTGCAAGAAGAGCTTCTCGCGCACGAACTCGGCCACGAGGTCCTCGGGCGTGGCGTCCACGTCCATCCCCTCCGGGAACCACCGCGGACCTTCGGGCAGGTGCTCGGAGACCAGGGCGAGAAACGCGTCGACGTTGAAGCCCTCGGTCGCGGAGACCACGAGCTCGTCGTCGAAGCGGCACAGGGCCCGGGCGGCCTCGAGCTGCGCGGAGACCTGCTCGGGGCCGGCGATGTCGGCCTTGGTGAGCACGAGCAGCTTGTAGTCGGCCTCGGCCGAGTCGACGTGGCGCGCCACCCACTCGTCGCCGCGGCCCACGGGCTTGGTGGCGTCCACGAGGAAGGCCACGACGTCGGCGTCGGCGAGCTCGGCGAGCGCCGCCTTGTTGAGCTCGGAGCCCAGGGCGTCCTTGGGCTTGTGCAGGCCCGGCGTGTCGATGATCACGAGCTGGGACCCCGGCGTGTTGATGACCGCGCGCATGCGGCGGCGCGTGGTCTGGGCCACGGGGCTCGTGATGGCGACCTTCTCGCCCATGCAGGCGTTGAGCAGCGTGGACTTGCCGGCGTTGGGGCGGCCCACCAGGGCGACGAAGCCGCTGGTGAACGGCGCGTCCTTCTCGCCCGCGTTCTTGTTGGCCATGAAACCTCCTTGGGGCAGTCGGGGCCGCGCCCCTAGCTGAAGATGGCGTTGGCGTAGACGAGCACGCCCACGATCGCGACGACAAACGAGAGGAACCACACCGCCGCGGCCGCGATGTCCTTGGCGCGCCCGGCGAGGGGGTGGAACTCCGGCGAGACGAGGTCCACGACGGTCTCGATCGCCGTGTTGAAGAGCTCCGCCATGATGACCACGGCGCAGCACAGCAAGATGATCGCCCAGCTCAAGAGGTCAATCTGCAGCACGATGCCGGCCACGACCGCGAGCGCGCCCACGCAGAGCATGACCTTGATGTTGCGCTCGGTGACGACGGCGGTCCTAAACCCCTGGATCGCAAAGAGGAAGCTCTTGCGGAACCCGGGGTGGTCGCTCTTGGAGCCGGGGATCATGCGTCGCCGTCCTCGCGGTGACGGGTGAGGATGACGTGGTCGATCGGCCGGTCGCACGGCATGAGGGCGAGAAGCTCCTCCTCGCGCGCCTCCATGGCGCTCGCCTCCTCGTCGTCCAGGTGGTCGTAGCCCAGCAGGTGCAGCAGGCCGTGCGTGAGCAGCAGGCGGAACTCGTCGGCCTCGGTGGTACCGAAGGAGGCCGCCTGGCGCGCGATGTAGGCCGGCGCGAGCACGATGTCGCCGAGCTCGCAGGGCTCGCCGGGCGCGAGGTCCGGGTCGTCGGGCCGCTCGCACTCGAGCGAGATGACGTCGGTGGCGCGGTCGACGTCGCGCCAGGCGTCGTTGAGCGCGCGGATGCGCTCCTCGCTCACCACCGAGATGGAAACCATGCACGGGCGCTCGACGCCCTCCCGCTCGAGCACCAGGGAGCAGTCGGCGCACATCTCGTCCTCCGTGACGGGTGCGACGACGCCCTCCTCGAACGAGAGGTCGAACTCGTGCTCCAGGGCCCGCTCACTTCCCATGTCCTGCCTCCTTTGCCGCGGCGTCCGCCGCGTAGGCGTCGACGATGCGCGCCACGAGGGTGTGGCGGACGATGTCGTTGCGGTCGAGGTCGACGAAGGAGACGTCGTCGATGCCCTCGAGCACTCGACGGGCCGACTCCAGGCCGCCCACCCCGGGGACGTCGCGCTGCGAGGCGTCGCCGGTGACCACGAACTTGGACGAGAAGCCCAGGCGGGTGAGGAACATCTTCATCTGCTCGGGCGTGGTGTTCTGCGCCTCGTCGAGGATGACGAAGGCGTTGTTGAAGGTGCGCCCGCGCATGAACGCGAGCGGCGCGATCTCGATGACGCCCTGCTCGATGAGGGCGTTGCCCTTGCCCATGTCCGTCATGTCGAAGAGGGCGTCGTAGAGCGGGCGCACGTAGGGGTCGAGCTTCTCCTCGAGCGTGCCGGGCAGGTATCCCAGCGACTCCCCCGCCTCCACGACCGGGCGCGTGAGCACGATCCGGCCCACCTCGCGGCGCTTGAGGGCCGCCACCGCCATGGCCATCGCGAGGTAGGTCTTGCCCGTGCCCGCCGGGCCGATGCCAAAGGTGACGGTGCTCCTGCGGATGGACTCGACGTAGCGCTTCTGGCCGGCCGTCTTGGGCCGGATCGCGCGGCCGTGGTAGGTGAGCAGGATGTCGTCGCCCGCCAGGTCGATGCGCTCGGCACCGTGGCGGACCTGGTCGACCACGAGGTCCACGTCGTCGGGCGTGGGGGCCTCCCCCGCCTCCACCAGGCGGATCAGGCGCGAGAAGACCGAGGTGAGCTGGTCGACCACGTCGACGGGCCCCGAGAGGGCGACCTGGTTGCCGCGGACCGAGATCATGGCGTCGAAGCTGGACTCGATGCGGCGCAAGAGGGAGTCGGCCGGCCCCATGAGGGTGGTCGGGTCGACCGAGTCGGGAATGGTGAGACGAACCTGGGTGGGCTCCATGCTCCTCCTGTGACGGCGATTGCTACCCTGATGATACCCCAGGCACGCCGGGGCCGGGCGCGCAACGTGCCGAGCTACAGGAGCTCGGCGGCGAGGGTGGCGTCGGGCGAGACGGAGGCGAGGCGCACCGGCACGAGCGAGTCCACAGGCACCGACGGGTCGAGCGTCACGTCGAAGAGGCCGCCCGAGACGCCTCGGCCGGGGTACTGCACCACCACGAGGTCCTTCTCGCCCACCAGGCGGCGCGCCTCGACGAGGCGCAGCTCGTCGGCGAGCTCGCGGGCCCGGGCGCCGCGCTCGGCCATCACGTGCGGGTCAAGCTGGCCGGGCATCGTGGCGGCCGGGGTGCCGGGGCGGCGGGAGTAGCGGAAGACGTGCATCTTGGCGAAGCGCATCTCGCGGCAGAAGGCGAGGCTCTCCTCGAACTCCTCGTCCGTCTCGCCGGGAAAGCCCACGATGAGGTCCGTGCCCAGCGCGATCCCGGGCACGCGCGAGCGCGCGGTCTCGACCACGCGGCGGAAGAGGTCGGTGCGGTAGACGCGCGCCATGCGCCTCAGCGTCTCGTCGCAGCCCGACTGCAGGCACACGTGCAGGAAGGGCGCCACGCGCTCCCCCGCCGCGGCCATCACGTCGCAGAGCTCGGGCGTGACGTCGGGCGGCTCGATCGACGAGAGGCGGATGCGCTCCACGCTTGTGCGCTCGAGCAGCTCGTCCAGAAGCCCCGGCAGGCCGAGCTCGCGGCCGTCCGGGCCGGCGGCCCGGTAGCAGCCCAGGTTGATGCCCGTGAGCACGACCTCGCGCGCGCCGCGGTCCTGGGCCTGCCGCACGGCGAGAAGGACCTCGTCGAGCGCGACCGAGCGGGCGGCGCCGCGGGCCTTCCACACGATGCAGTAGGTGCAGCGGTTGTCGCAGCCGTCCTGGACCTTGATGCCGGGGCGGGTGCGGCCGGTGGGCGTGGGCGTGGCGGCGCAGGCGGCCTCGGGCCCGGCGGCGGCCTCGGGGCCGGCGTCGCCCGCAGCCCCGGCGACGCCCGCGAGCCCCAGGCGCTCGAGCGCGAGACCGGCCACGCGCGACTTGTCGCGCTCGACCACCACGTTGGGCGCGAGCGCAGCGAGCTCGTCGGCAAACAGGCTCGCCACGCAGCCGGTGGCCACCACGAGCGGCGCCCCCGGCAGCGACGCCGCGCGGCGGACGGCCTTTCTCGCCTTGGCCTCCGCCTCGCCGGTGACGGCGCAGGTGTTCACGACCACGACGTCCGCCTCGCGCTCGCCGGTGAGGCGGGCGCCGGCGCGCTCGAGCTCGGAGGCCATGAGGTCGAGCTCGACGCGGTTGACGCGACACCCCAGGTTGACAAGGGCCACCGCGGGCGCGGCCGGCGTCGTCACTTGCGGCTCCTGAAGGGGTTCTTGGGCGCGTGCCAGCGCTCCTTGGCAAAGTGCTCGGCGGCGTTCTCGGCGGCGGCCGAGAAGCCCTCGGCCTCCTCCTCGCTGGTGGGCTCGGGCCGCGCGTCCCTCTCGGCCGCCGCGCCCTCGTCGAGCGCGCGCTCGGCGACGATCGCCGCGACGTCGAGGAGCTGCTTCTTGGTGAGGTCGCGCGGGGTCTCCACCTGCACGACGGCCACGAGGTTGCCGCGGGCGATCATGCCCATGCGCGGCATGCCCTTGCGCTCCACCACGACCTGCTGGCCAAACTGGCAGCCGGCCGGCACCTCGACGGTGACGCGCTCGCCCTCCATGATGCCGTCGAGCACGACGGTGGTGCCCACGATCGCCTGGAGCGCGTCGACGCGCACGGTGCAGTAGAGGTCGTCCCCGCGGCGCTCGAAGCGGTCGCTCTCGGCCACCTCGATGCTCACCACGAGGTCTCCCGAGGCGTCGCCGCGCACGCCCGCCTCGCCCTTGCCGGAGACGGTGATGGTCTGGCCGCTGTGGACGCCGGCGGGCACCTGCACCTCGACCTTCTCGCGCGAGGGGGCGCGGCCCTGGCCCTCGCAGGTCTCGCAGGGGTGGTCGATGACCTGGCCCTGGCCGTGGCAGACGGGGCAGGTGGCCTGGGTCTGCATCTGGCCGAAGATCGTGCGCTGGACCTCCACCACGCGCCCGGTGCCGTGGCAGCGCTCGCAGGCGTGCGCGCGGCCGCCCTCGGCGGCGCCGGTGCCGCCGCAGTCCTCGCAGGGGGCGAGGCGCGTGTAGGCGACGGTCTTCTTGCAGCCGGCCGCGGCCTCCTCGAGCGTCACCGTGAGGCGGATGCCCATGTCGCGGCCGCGGGTGCGGGCCTGCGCGCCGGCGCGCCCGGCCCCGCCGCCAAAGAAGGAGTCGAAGATGTCGCCAAAGCCAAAGCCGCCCCCGCCAAAGATGTCGGAGACGTCGACGTAGTCCGAGCCAAAGCCCGCGGGGCCGTTAGGGTCGCCGTAGCGGTCGTAGTTGGCGCGCTTCTGGTCGTCCGAGAGGACGGCGTAGGCCTCGTTGACCTCCTTGAAGCGCTCCTCGGCGTCCGGCTCCTTGTTGACGTCCGGGTGCAGGGTGCGGGCCTTCTTGAGGAAGGCCCGCTTGATCGTCTTGGCATCGGCGTCACGAGGTACCTCGAGCACCTCGTAGTAGTCCCTCTTCGGTTCCACGTGCATACTCCAGAAACTCGTTCGTTTTCGTCCGTGGGTGTTATACCCCGAAACGGGCGCGGGCGCAGCCCGGCAGGGCACAAAGCTATCACTTTTCTGAAAAGGGCGGCGACGGGCCGCGCGGGGCCTGGGACGGGGGCGACACGCTCGCCCTCGCGGGGCCGGGGCCGCGGGCGTTTTGACTTTGGGGGCCAGGGCGCGACGGGGCCTTCGGCGCGTTGCGACTTTGGGGGCGAGGGCACTCACCGGGGCGTCGGTGGCGAGAAGAACGGCGACGTCGGAGACAGGCCCCGGCAAAAGCCCAGCTGGCGTCCGCGCACCGAGGCGCGCACCGCGGCCCGCGCCTGCCCTGACCGCAAGAAGCGCAACGTTCTTCTCGGCCTGTCGTGCCCTGACCCTCAAAGGCGCAACGCACTTCTCGGCACACGCGCCCCAGCCGCGAAAAACGCGACCCTTTGGGGCTGCGCCCGGCTCAGCGGCACGCTCGCCCTCGCGGGGCCTACCAGTAGTAGTACCCCATGTAGCCGCCGCGGCCGAGGCCCGAGGTGCAGGAGAACATCATTGCGAAGACGAGCGCGATCATGAAGCCGTTGGAGATTCCGTTGGCCACGGCGACGCCCGCGTTTCTCCACCAGCGCGGCGCGGGCCGCACGCCGTCGCGCACGACGAGCACCACGCCCACGACCACCGGGATGATCACCATGAGCGAGAGCGACGCCAGCGTGGAGGTGGCGAGCCCCAGCACCAAAAACGGGATCGCGAACCCGATGAAGTTGAAGCCGCTCGCCTGGGAGCGGGTGAGGCGCTCCTCGGGGACGCAGACCCGGCAGACGAAGTCGCCGGTGGACGAGCCGTTAGTGCCCGCGTTGCCCATGCCGGCCACGCGCACCTCGTCGCCGTCGTGGCTGCCCGCGGGCACGTCGACGACGACCTCGCTCGCCGTGAGCGTGCGGCCCGAGCCGCCGCAGGCCGAGCACGGGTCGGCCACGACCTTGCCGGCGCCCTCGCACTCGGGGCAGGTCATCATCATGACGCCAAAGAGGCCGGTGTCCACAGTGATGTGGCCGGCGCCGCCGCAAGTGGGGCAGGTCTCGGGGCGCTCCGCCTGGACGGAGCCGGAGCCGTGGCAGACGTCGCAGGTGGCGTAGCGCTGGTAGGTCACGCCGCGGCGCACGCCCTCCTTGGCCTTCTCGGCGTCGACGGTGAGCTCGTAGATGACGTCGGCGCCGGCGCGGGGCCGGTACGCGCGCGAGCTGCGCTGACGGGACGTCCCGCCGAAGCCGGCGCCGAAGGGGCCCCAGCCAAAGGGGCCGCCGCCGAAGGGGTCGCCGTAGCCGCCGGTGCCGGCGGGGGCGCCGTAGCCGCCGCCCGCGAAGGGGCTGCCGGAGCGCATGGCGTCGTAGCGCTTGCGCTTGTCGGGGTCGGAGAGGACGGCATAGGCCTCGGAGACCTCCTTGAAGCGCTCCTCGGCGTCGGGTTCCTTGTTGACGTCGGGGTGGAGCTTGCGGGCCTTGGTCTGGAAGGCCTTGCGGATCTCATCGGCGGAGGCGTCCTTCTCGACGCCGAGGATGGCGTAGTAGTCCTTGTCGTTCATCGATGCCATGTGGCATGTCTCCCTGCTGGCGATACGTCACAGATGGGGAGAAGTATACCCGCCATTCAGGGGGTTGAGAGAAACGCCACGGTATCCGCGCAGTTGGCGTGCCCGGGCGAGTGGCCTCCGGGGCGGCGGCAGCGTCCCGGACGGAGGGCCGGCTACTCCTCGAGCGACATCTGGCGGTAGCTCACGCCGCAGCGCTCGAGGATGTTCTTGGAGATGCGGTTGTCCTCCGTGCCGTCGTACTTGTCGTCGAGGTAGACGACCTCGCCGATGCCCGCCTGGACGAGCGTCTTAGCGCACTCGTGGCAGGGGAAGAGGGTCACGTAGACGGTGGCGCCCGTCATGTCCTTGAGGGTGCCGCGGTAGTTGAGGATGGCGTTGGCCTCGGCGTGGATGACGTAGTTGTGCTTGTCGTAGAGCGGGTCGTCCGCGGTGCCCCAGGGGAACTCGTCGTCGTTGAGGCCGTGGGGCGTGCCGTTGTAGCCCACCGAGAGGATGCGGTTGTTGGTGTCGGCGATGCAGGCGCCCACCTGCGTGTTGGGGTCCTTGCTGCGCAGGCTCGCCGCGACGGCAGCCCTCATGAAGAACTCGTCCCAGCTGATGACGTCGGTGCGCTTGCCCGGCATGGCGCTCCCCTCTCGACCGTTTACGCTGCTAGCATGGCGCATTTGCCGCGCCCGCGCAAGGGGCCGGAAGCGCGGGCCACCGGACGTCCGCCTGTTCTGTTCGTTGGGGACAGTCCCCAATTTGCAGCACGTTGGGGACTGTCCCCAACTTGCAGACGCGAGAAGAACCCTGAGGCTGAGGATGAAGCTTGGCGCCGAGAGACGCTCAAGCGACCCTCAAGTTTGCAGGTAGCAACTGCTACAGACTCGAAGGATATGCAATATTTTGCATTATCTGGAATCTGTAGAATATTGCATGTATACTCATAGGCAGGAGGTTGCATGATTGGGGGACCATGACAGAAGCCGTCATCACCATTCCACGCCAAGCGGGAATCAGCGTCCGGCGCGCGAGAGAGCGGCAGGGTCTCACGCGAGCGCAGCTCGCACGTGCCTCGGGAGTCTCCGAGCGCACCCTCGCATCCCTCGAGCTCGGTGACGCCACGGGGATGAGACTCGACAAGCTGCTTGCGAGCCTCTCCGCGCTTGGGCTCGAGCTCGTGGTTCGAGACGGCTCCGCGCCTGTCGACGAGGTGCGGACCTCTGATGTCACGCCCCCGCAAGGCCAAGCCGTACCCTCTCCCACGTGCATCGCGCCCTCCGCTGTCGGAAACGATGGCTCCCCCTCGCCCGAGGCACGCAACGTTGGGGTTCCGAGCCTGGAAGACCACCTCGCCCTTCTGCGAGAGGTCACCGACGAGCAGCTCCGACGAACGCTGAGGTAACAGGCCATGCGCGAGCAGACCCTCCACGTCCTCATAGCCGGCACGCTTGCCGGATACCTCCACCAAGACGGCCATGGCGTCGTGAGCTTTGCCTATGACGACGCCTATCAGGGACCACCCCTCTCCCTGTCCATGCCCGTCACCAACCGCATCTATCGCGATGCCGTGGTTCTGCCCTACCTCCTTGGTCTGCTGCCCGACAGCGAGCGCCAGCGCAGGGCCATCGCCCGCCAGTACGATGTGTCTGCCGGCAACCCCGTGGCACTTCTCGCCCGCATCGGGCTCGACTGCCCTGGGGCGGTGCAGGTCTGTCCGCCCGAGCTCACTGACGGTGCGCTCGCGCGGGCGGCAGATTACCGTGAGCTCGACGAGCACGAGGTGGCGGTTCGGCTGAAGTCCATCCGCGACGAGGAAGACTCCTCTTGGATGGGCCTTGAGGAACGTTGGTCACTTGGTGGCAACCAAGGAAAGTTCGCGCTCGCCCGCAAGGACGGTCGCTGGTATGAATGCCATGGATCAGCGCCTACGACCCATATCTTCAAGAACGGCATCGCCGGGCTGAGACTCGAGGCCCTCAACGAGTTCATGTGTCTGCGCTGCGCCGAGCTGTGCGGCATCGCCGCGGCCCGCGTCGAGCACCTCTCCTTTGAAGACGAGCCGGCCCTCGTGGTCGAGCGCTTCGACCGTCTGCGTGCTGCAAACGGAGTCGTGGCACGCCTTCACCAGGAAGACCTCTGCCAGGCGCTCTCCTGCCCGCCCGAGCGAAAGTACACCGCGGACGGCGGCCCGGCAGCCCGCGACATCCTCGAGCTTCTTGCCACGACCCGTCACGCCTCGAGCAACCTGCTCCTCTTTACCCAGCAGCTCTTCTTCAACTGTCTGATCGGAGCGCCTGACGCGCACGCGAAAAACTATTCGCTGCTCCTCGGCGCGGACAACAACGCCATCCTGGCCCCGATGTACGACGTAGCCTCCGGCCTTGCCTACGAGCGGTTCCGACGCCGCGGCAGGCTTGCCATGTCCATCGGAGGAGAGAACCGCGTGGGACGCGTGGGCTCGGGCGCCGTCGAGCGGTACGCGGGCGCGCATGACCTCACCTTATCCAAGAGGCTCGATGCCTGCGGCATCACGGCCAAGGCCTGCGTCGACCTTATGGCAGACCTGGCGCAGCGGATTCCCCCCGCTTTGGAGCTTGCCTTCTCGCAGCGCCAGGGCGCCCCGGGCTCGGACGAGCTGCGTGAGCGTCTGCTCCCGGCGATTGCCGAGAACTGCCGGATCACCCTGGCGCTTCTCTAAGGTGCGGGACGCCGGCGTGAGGCCGCCCTCCGGCGAACTTGGGGTTTTCTGTACACTGCGAGGGCACTTAACGGGGCGAGAAGAACGGGCGACTCGCTGACCTGCGCGAACGCGTGGGGCTCTCGTTGAGTGCCCGCTCAGTATACAGAAAAGCCAGAGTTCGCCGGGGGCGGGCACGGGGAGAGCCCGGGCGCGGCCGCCCGGGCGCTCGGAACTACTCCCTGGCCTCCCAGTTCATGAGGACGGCGCAGAGCTCGGAGCGGGCGATGGCGCGCCCGGGCTCCAGCAGCCCCTGGCCGTTTCCGTTGAAGACGCCCTCCGCGACGGCCCAGGACATCGCGTCGGCGGCCCAGCCGGAGACGGAGGCGGCGTCGCCGAACCTCGAGAGGTCCGCGCGGGCGGAGACGTCCTCTCGGTCCCGTTGACCGTATAGGTCTTCGTTTCCGCGTTCCAGCCCGAACTAGCAGCTCGCGCAACGCGAGGAACGAGCAGCAGTGCGCAGCACGCCACCAGAGCGATCGCGCACACGAGGGCGCCGCGAAGGCCCCTACCCCCTAACCTTCGGCGACCCCCCGATGGTTCTTCTCGACTGCGGCATGAGGGCCTCCCTCTCGATCGACCGCCCCTCTGGCGGGGCATTCCCATACTGAGAAAAACTTTATCCGAGCGCCCCGCCGCTCACAACACACCTTGTCCGAACGGTAGCCCACCATGTCCGAAATAGCCCTCTTTGATACACATGTTCGGTATCAGTGGGTGCTACTATGATACCGAAAGCAAATCTCGTGATACCAAAGGTGCCCTATGCGGACGTTTGACTACCTCACCGTACCCCCCCTCGCTCCAGGCAACTCCGGTGACCAACCTGCTCCTTGCGATCCGCGAGTACAAAGGACGTCAGGCGCTTTGGACCGAGACGCGACCAGACCTGCTCGAGGACCTTCTCGAGACGGCTCAGGCTCAGAGCGTCGGCGCTTCCAACCGCATCGAGGGCATCGTTACCACCGAGCGGCGACTCGAAGACCTTGTCACCCGTTCGGATTCCCCAAGGACGCGCGCCGAGGAAGAGATTGCCGGCTATCGCGACGTGCTCGCGCTCATTCACGAACAACACGACTACATCCCCGTCACTCCAGGAGTCATACTGCAGCTCCATCGTGATCTTCTCGCCCATACGCCGTTGTCGTTTGGAGGGTCCTGGAAAGACGCGGACAGCCAAATCGTCACGCGCAACGCAGACGGCAGCACGTCGTTGCGCTTTCGACCCACTCCGGCCCACCTCACGCCCGACGCCGTGGCGAGGCTCTGCGAGACATACGACGATGCCTTTCGCTCCGAATCGTGTGACCCGGCCCTTCTCGCCGCACGGTTCACGTTTGACTTCGTGAGCATCCACCCGTTCAATGACGGCAACGGTCGCATGAGCCGTCTGATCACGGTTCTTCTTCTTGAGCGGGCAGGCTACCTGGTGCCGCAGTTCATCAGTATCGAGCACCTCATAGAGCGGAGTCGCGACCAGTACTATGAGGCGCTCGCGCAGAGCTCGACGGGCTGGGCGGAGGGGACAAACGACGAGGCTCCCTTCGTGCGCTATCTGCTCGGCATCATCCTCGCAGCTTACCGGGAGCTTGAGGGTCGCATGGGCGCCGCCCGCCCCGGAAGGGAGCGAGCGGTTGACCGAGTCCGAGACGTTTTTAATCGACACGTTGGAAAAGTCACCAAGGCGATGGTCCTCGATGAGTGTCCCGACCTCAGCGAGGTGACCGTCAAGCGATCGCTCTCTGCGCTGCTGGCAGACGGCGTCATCAGGAAGGTCGGCGCCGGCAGGCAGACCGGATACGTGCGCGCGGAATGAGCGTCGCGGCACCGACGGGCGCGACGGCCCGAGAATCGTAAGCAGAAACCCCGCCCGTCGCGCGACGGGCGGGGTTTTGTAAGCAAGTGGCGGTCACCAGGCGCGACGTGCGGGGTTTTGCAAGCAGGAAAAACCCAACGCCCGCCCGCGCGCGGTGCGCTACGAGCAGTTCCTGCAAACGCGGCCCTTGCCGGCGGCGATGGCCTGCTGGATGGAGCCGGACTTGATGTTGTGCGAGCGCTTGAGCGACGGGCAGTCGGGCGTGGTGTGGTACACGCTGCCGCCGGACACCCAGTAGACCACGGCGGGGGTGGGGTTGGTCGCCCCGCCGCCGGAGCCGGACCCGCCGGGGTTCGAGGGCTGCGCGGGCGGCTTGGGCAGCGACGCGAGCTCGTCGGCCGTCGGGCCGCGGCCGGCGCCCTCGGCGTACCAGCCCACGCCCTCGGCCCTCCAGCCGGCGGCCACGAGCTGGTCGTTCTCGGCCGCGGAGGTGGTGTAGTTGTGGCTGCCGGAGTTGTTGGTGGGCGCCGCGGGGTTCACGTTGGGATTGAACTGGCGGTAGACCGGGACGTCGCCGCCCGAGTACCAGCCCACGCCCTCGTACTTCCAGCCGGCGGCCACGAGCTGGTCGCGCTCCTCGGCGGAGGCGGTGTAGTGGTGGTCGGTCCCGGAGTAGAGGCGGTAGACCGGGACGTCGGACGACTCGGGCGCGACCCAGCCCACGCCCTCGTACTTCCAGCCGGCGGCGGCCAGCGAGTTGCGCTCGGCGGCCTCGGCGGTGTAGAAGTGCTCGCCCGAGTTGGGGTTGTACATGCGGTACATGTCCCGCGTGCCGGCGGCGAGCGCCGTGACGGGGAAGAGCGCCCCAGCGAGAAGGACCGTCGCGACAAAGGCGAGCAGCCCTCCCCTACGTGCAGAGAACCTCTTCATGCAAAGCTCCTCTCTCCTTGTGCTGGCCCCATCATAGCCGCGGGCCGACGCGCAGGCGCCAGGGAGCTGGCGGACGGCCGCTATTAATCCGCGGCGAGGTCCCACATGAGGCCGTAGAGCTCGTTGCCGAGCAGCCACCCGCGCTCCGTCGGCGCGAGGCGCCCCTCGGAGGTCCAGGCGGCAAGTCCTCGCGAGAGCGCCCGTCCCACCGCGGCGTCCACGTTCTTCTCGCCCGCCAGGGACCGCGCCCGGCCGAGAAGCGCCGGGGGGACGCCGCGCGTCATGCGCATGCCGAGCATGAGGTCCTCTGCCACGGCCTCGCGCGCGGTGAGGCGCTCCACGTCAAAGCGGGTGGCGGCGTCGTCTGCCTGCACGTAGCGCACGCGCGCCGTGCCCGCGCCCGCCGGCTCGCCGCCCAGGAGCTCCGCGAGGGCGTCCCACTCCCCCGCCGCGAGCATGCCCGCGGCGGACCGGCCGATCCCGAGGTAGCTCTCGCCCGTCCAGTACGCGATGTTGTGACGGCACTCGTGGCCGGGCCGCGCGTAGCTCGCGACCTCGTAGGGCCCGTAGCCCGCCGCCGCGAGCGTGCGGCGCGCCTCCTCCATGCACCAGGCCTGGAGGTCGGGGTTCGGATCGAGCGCGGGGTCCTCCTCGGCCTGGCGCGCGAGCGGCGTCCCCTCCTCGAGCGTGAGCGGGTAGACCGAGACGTGGTCCGGCGCGGCGGCGGCGATGCCGGCGAGCGTGCGCCGCCAGCTATCCTCGGTCTGGCCCGGCAAGCCGCACATGAGGTCGCAGGACGTGTCGAGCCCCGCGGCACGGGCACGCGCCACCGCGGCGAGCGCCTGCCCCGCCGTGTGGATGCGCCCGATGGCGGCGAGCTCGGCGGGCTCGAGCGTCTGCACCCCAAGCGAGACGCGCGTGACGCCGGCGTGGGCCAGCGCATCCGCCATGACGTCGTCGAAGGACTCCGGGTTGGCCTCGCACGTGAGCTCGATGGGATCGCAGGCGGCGCGAACGCTGGCCACCAGCTCAGCCAGCCGCGGCCCCAGCGCCGTGGGCGTGCCGCCGCCCACGTAGACCGTGCGCACGCCCGCGAGCGCCCCGGCCTCGCCAAAGGCGTCCAGCCGTACGACGAGCGCGTCCACGTAGCGCGCGGCCGCCACGTCGAGCGCCTCGCCGCAGAGCGCCCGCGAGTCGAAGTCGCAGTACGCGCACTTGGCGTGACAAAACGGTATGTGCAGGTAGAGTGCAGAGATCATCGGTGCGTGCCCATCAGCTCAATCGCCCGATCGATGTCCACCGCAAAACGCGGGCGCCCCTCAGCCTCGTATTTCTCCAGATATGCCTGGCACGCACTCACGATGTCGCGAGTATGCATATCTATGTGAGCCCGAAGCATCTCGTAATAGGGGTTTCCTTCGGTTCGAAACCGCCTCAATGAACTCTTGGGAACGGGAAACATCTTTATGTAGTGGATGCCATGCCGGTGGCGCGGCTTCGTCGAGGGGCGCGGCGGCAGTGGGAAATACTGATCACGCGGCACGTTCGGCGCGATGTTCGACCTCAGGGGAACGGCAAAGTTGACCTTTCCCCCTCGGAAGCGAAGTCTCAGCACGAGAACACAGGGACGACCGTGCTTGCGCATGAACTCACGGTCATGGGAGGACAGCAAGTCGAGGTAGTCTGGGTCAATTGAAACGAGCCTCATCAAGCCTCCCTGCGAAACGGCGGAACCCGCCTCAGCGAGTCCCGCCAACAAGTGGGCGATATTCTACGCTTGCGCGCCCCGTCGCCCGCGGAGGCTATACGTACACGTGAGCCAGTTCTATGCCGTGGCTCTCGGCACCTCTATTGTACCCGGCGTGGAGAACTTCTATCAAGCGGGTTAAGGCGAGGGGCCTTTCAGACACGCAACCCTTGAGGGTATGTACACCGCCCCTCAGGGTATGTACACCGCACGAACTTGGACGATTTGCGTTTCCGCTGGTAGAAGGGCTGCCGAGAAGAACGGACGGCTCGGGAACGTGTACATACCCTCAGGGGGCGGTGTACATACCCTCAAGGAGCTGCCGGGCCGAGCCGGCGACCGGCCCCTCACGCGCCCAGCGCGGCGCGCACCTCAGCCGCCACCGCCAGGAACTCCTCGGCCGTCACACAGCTCATCGCCGCGTTTCTCCAGCGCGCCGCGTCGGGCATCCCCTTGAAGTACCAGCCCGCGAGGCTGCGCGCCCGCTTGAGGTGGGCGCCGGTGGCCTCGAGCAGCCGCACGTGGCACTCGAAGGCCGCGATCTTCTCGCCCGCGCTCGGCTCGTGGCCCGAGAAGACCCACGGGTTGCCGTAGGTCCCGCGCGCCACCATCACGGCCGTCGCGCCGGTCTGGGCCAGCGCGCGCTCCGCGGCCTCGTGCGAGAGCACGTCCCCGGAGGCGATCACGGGCACGCCCACGGCGTCCGCCACGCGGTCGATGACGCCCCAGTCGGCCTCGCCGTGGTACATCTGCGTGGCAAAGCGCCCGTGCACGGCCACCGCGGCCGCCCCGGCGGCCTCCATCGCGCGCGCGAACTCCGGCGCCACCTCCTGCCTGGCGTAGCGGCCGCGGCGAATCTTCACCGTCACGGGCACGCCCGGCGCGCCCTCGCGGCAGGCGCGCACGATCTGCGCCGCGAGCGCCGGGTCCTCCAGCAGCGCCGAGCCCTCGCCCTTGCGGGTGACCTTGGGCACGGGGCAGGCCATGTTGATGTCGAGAAGCGCCAGGCGCTCTCCCAGCCGCGCCGCCACGCGCTCGGCGGACTCGCGGAAGAGCTCGGGCTTGGAGCCAAAGAGCTGCACGGCGATCTCCGGCTCGGCCGGATTGGGGTCCACGAGCTCCCAGCTCTTCTCGCCGTAGTGGAGCCCGGCGCAGGAGACCATCTCGGAGTAGGCCAGCGCCGCGCCGCCCGCGCGCGCCATGACGCGGTACGCGGCGTCGGAGACCCCGGCCATCGGCGCCATGAGCAGCGCTCCAGCGAGGCGCTCCGCGAGCGGACGGTCCTTCTCGCCCGCCGCGAACGGCTCCACGCGCGGCGCGAGGCCCGCGACCGGCCCAAACGAGGCCAGGACCTCGCCGGCCGTCATGCGCGGGCTCACTGGTCGTCCACCTTGAGGACGGCGAGAAACGCCTCCTGCGGCACCTCCACGGAGCCGATCTGCTTCATGCGCTTCTTGCCCTCCTTCTGCTTCTCCAGGAGCTTGCGCTTGCGCGAGATGTCGCCGCCGTAGCACTTGGCCAGCACGTCCTTGCGCACCGCCTTGACGGTGGAGCGCGCGATGATCTTGTTGCCGATGGCGCCCTGGATGGGGACCTCGAACTGCTGGCGCGGGATGATCTCCTTGAGCTTGTCGCAGAGCCCTCGGG
Organism: Olsenella sp. An293; assembly: GCF_002159495.1. Taxonomy (GTDB): domain Bacteria; phylum Actinomycetota; class Coriobacteriia; order Coriobacteriales; family Atopobiaceae; genus Thermophilibacter. Next base: position 21,973 of record NZ_NFIT01000010.1, on the reverse strand, counting down.
CGAGCGCGTAGGCCTTGTCCTTGTGGACGATGAAGCTGAGGGCGTCGACCTCGTCGCCGGAGAGCAGGATGTCGAGCTTCACGAGGTCGCTCGCGCGGTAGTCGGAGAACTCGTAGTCCAGGCTCGCGTAGCCCTTGGTGCGGCTCTTGAGCTGGTCGAAGAAGTCGAGGATGAGCTCGGCCAGCGGGATGTCAAAGTGCATCTCCACGGACTTCTCGGTGAGGTAGATCATGTCCTGGGTGATGCCGCGGTGCTCGATGGCGAGCTGCATGACGGCGCCCGTGTACTCCGGCGGCACGATGACCTTGGCCTTGAGATAAGGCTCCTCGATGTGGTCGATGCGCGTGACGTCGGGCAGGTCCTGGGGGCTGCGGACCTCGATCATCTCGCCGTCAGTCTTGTAGACGTGGTAGTCCACCGAGGGAGACGTCGCGATGAGCGAGAGCGAGAACTCGCGCTCCAGGCGCTCCTTGACGACCTCCATGTGCAGGAGCCCCAGAAAGCCCACGCGAAAGCCAAAGCCCAGCGCCACGGAGGTCTCGGGCGTCCACGTGAGCGAGGGGTCGTTCACGCGCAGCTTCTCGAGGGCGTCGCGCAGGTTCTCGTAGTCCTTGTTGTCCACGGGGAAGATGCCGGTGTAGACCATGGGCTTGGCCTCGCGGTAGCCGGGAAGCGCCTCGGTGCAGCGGCGGTCGCGCCCGGTGAGGGTGTCGCCCACGCGCACGGCGTCGGGGTCCTTGAGACCCGTGACCACAAAGCCCACCTCGCCCACGCCCAGCTCGTCCACGAGCTGCTCGGCCGGGCGCTTGACGCCCACGCCGTCGGCGAGGAAGTCCACGCCCGAGCGCATCATCGTGAGCTGGTCGCCCTTGCGCACGTGGCCGTCGAAGACGCGCACCGTGGCGATGACGCCGCGGTACTCGTCGAAGTAGGAGTCCAGGATGAGGGCCTTGAGCGGCGCGGCGGCGTCGCCGGCGGGCGGCGAGACGAGAAACACGATGGCCTCGAGCAGGTCGTGGATGCCCTCGCCCGTCTTGCCGGAGACGCACACGGCGTCCTCCGCCGGGATGGCGAGGTCCTCCTCGATCTCCTCCTTGACCTCGTCGGGGTGGGCGCTCGGCAGGTCGATCTTGTTGATCGCCGGCACGATGTCGAGGTTGGCGTTCATGGCCAGGTTGGCGTTGGAGACGGTCTGGGCCTCCACGCCCTGGGTGGCGTCGACCACGAGCACCGCGCCCTCGCACGCCGCGAGGCTGCGGGAGACCTCGTAGGTGAAGTCCACGTGGCCCGGGGTGTCGATGAGGTTGAACTGGTAGGTCTGTCCGTCGTCGGCGTCGTAGGTCACGCGGACGGCGTTGGACTTGATGGTGATGCCGCGCTCTCGCTCGATGTCCATCGTGTCGAGCAGCTGGGCCTCCATGTCGCGTTCCTCCACCGTGTGGGTGAGCTCGAGGATGCGGTCCGAGATGGTCGACTTGCCGTGGTCGATGTGCGCAACGATCGAGAAGTTGCGGATATGTGAGGTATCATTGGTAGCCATGTGGTGAATAATAGCGAAGTCGCGACCGATATGCTATATTCGTCGGGTTGACCTCGCCGTGTCTCAGCACAGAGGCCTCACATGTATTGGGAACCGAAAGGAACTGCACGTGGCTAACATCAAGTCTCAGAAGAAGCGCATCATCACCGCTGAGAAGGCGCGTCAGCGCAACCGCGCGGTCCGCTCCGAGCTCAAGACCGCCGTCAAGAAGGTCCGCCTTGCCGTCGAGGCCAAGGACGTCGACGCCGCCCAGGACGCCGCCAACAAGGCCAACCGCCTGCTCGACAAGGCCGCTTCCAAGGGCATCATCCACAAGAACCAGGCCGCTCAGCGCAAGAGCGGCGTCCAGAAGCTCGTGAACACCATCAAGTAGCTTCTCCCTCAGAGCGCGTTGGAACGGACCCGGGGTGCTGCCCGGGTCCGTTTTTTTGCGCGCGGCGGGTGCGGGTGCGGGGCGCGGGGCGAGAAGGACGCGGGGTCGAGAAGGACGGGTGCGGGCGCAAGAAGAACCCGCGGCCCTTACGCCACGCCGCAGACGTGGGCGACGAGGCGCACCATCTCGGCGTCCTCGTCGGCGCCGCTCTTGAGGGCGCGCTCGACGGCGGCGCACTCCCCGAGCAGCCGCTCGAGCTCGCCGTCATCGAAGGCGCGCGACCAGCGCACGTAGTTTCTGACCTGCCAGTCCTGCTTCTTGAGCTCCGCGGCTACGGCGTGGCCCTGGCCGCGGGCCGCGAGCGACCGGGCGCACACGAGCTCGCGCAGCCGCCCCGTCACCAGCAACAGCAGTCCCAGCGCCGACCCGTCGAGCAGCCGGTAGAGCGCGAGCGCGCGATGGGCGTCGCGCTCCGAGAGCCGGTCGAGGAACTCCCAGGGCTTGACCTCGGCCACGCGCGCGACGTTGGCCTCGACGAAGGGCACGGTGATGGTGCCCTGCCCGCCCATCAGGGCGGCGAGCGTGGCGATCTGGGTGTCGAGCATCGTCGTGGACTCGCCGACGCGCGCCACGAGCTCGCGGGCGGCATCGGCCGCGATGGAGACCCCGTGCGCGGCGGCGAGCTTCTGCACGTAGGGCGGCAGGTCGCGGCCCTTCTTGGCGGCGCACTCGATGACCGAGCGCGGCCCGACCTTGGCGACGGCCTTGTAGAGGCGCGTGGTCTTGGCGAGCGTCGCCGCGGCGAGCGCGAGCGTGCAGCTCTCGTTGGGGTTCCCGAGATACTCGACGATGGCCTCGGAGACGGCCTTGGGCAGCTTCTCGGCGTTCTCGATCACCACGACGCGGCGGTCGCCGCCCATGGGCAGCGTGTTGAGCGAGGCGAGCACCGGCACCACGTCGGTGTCCCCGCCCGCCACGATCTCCTCGAGGTTGAAGGCCGAGAAGGGCCCGTCCACGCGGGCGCGCAGGCGCGCGAGGGCCTGCTTGCGCTTGAGCTCGTCCGGCCCCACGATGAGGTAGGCCGGCAGCAGCGCGGGCTTGTCTGCCATGAAACTCCCCTCCCGCGGCTAGAGCAGCCGCGCGTAGTCCTGCTTGGCGTGGAAGACGCGGTCGATCTCCACCACGTCACCCACGATGCGATAGAGCGCGACGTAGCTCCGGAAGCCGGCCTTGCGATAGCCGGCCTCCGCCGCGCGCCCGTCCGCCGCGCGCGGGTACATCTCCGGCATGCGCGAGAGGTTCTCGACCAGGCGGTCGAGCTCCGCGAGGAAGCGCTGCGCGTCGCGGGGGCTCTCCCGCTCGTAGAGCAGGTAGGCGACTATACGCTCCTTGTCTCGCTCCGCCGCCTTGGTGTAGGTGACGTCACAGGCCATAGCGCTCACGCGTCCTTCTGTTCGACTCGCGGGCGTCGACCACGCGCCCCGCCCGAGAGTCTTCCTCCGCCTCATCGATGAGCCGGTAGAGCTCGGCGCGGGCGCGCTCCATGCGCAGCGAGTCGAGCAGCTCGATCGACATCGCGGCGAAGGCCTCGCGGCCGTTGCGCGTCACGATGACGGGCTCGGGCGACTCCTCGACGATGCGCGCGAACTCGGTCGTGTTCTTGATGTCCTTGATGGGGACGCATCTTGGCATTTCACACCCCCTTTGGGCCACAATCATGGCCTCTAGGGTAGCATACGGGACGCTCATGGCTCCCCTCCTTTCTGACAGCTGACCACAGGCCCCTCGACGCCGGGCTCCACGGTGACGTCGCCGGCGTCGATCGTGCAGAGAAAGACTGACCCGGCGCCCTCGAGGACCTCCACGCAGGCGGGGTCGGGGTGCCCGTAGGAGTTTCCCTCCCCCGCGCTCGCGACGCTCACTTCCGGGTCCAGCGCCGCCGCCGTCTCCGCGTCGAGCGAGGCGGCAGAGCCGTGATGGCCCACCTTGAGGAAGTCGACGTCACCCACGTCCCCGCGCCCCACGGCGGCAGACGTCTCCTCGACCTCGGCGTCCGCGGCGAGAAGCCCCGTGAGCGATCGCTCGCCGTCGTCGAAGGCAAGCAGGAGCTCGAGCGAGCCCTCGTTGCCCTCCCCTCCCGCCGGCTCGACCGGCGAGACCACCTCGAGCGAGAAGCGCCCGACCCTCAGGCGGTCCCCGTAGCCAATCTCCTCGACCGCGCACCCTCCCGGGAGCGCCGCGGCGTCCGTGTCCTCCGGCACGACGACGCGACCCACCGAAACCGCGCCGAGGACGTCCTCGAGCCCGCCGGCGTGGTCGGCGTGCAGGTGCGTGAGGATAACGGCGTCCAGGCGCAGGACGTTCGCGCGCGCCAGTGCGCCGACCACCGCGTCCCCCGGTCCCGTGTCCACCAGGGCCGCGGCGGCGCCGTCCGTGACCAGGATCGCGTCGCCCTGGCCCACGTCCAGCACGACGACGCGCGCCGGGGCAAAAAGCCCCCAGCGCGCCGCCCAGGCGAGCCCCAGGCAGAGCAGGGCGGCAAGCGCGCCTGCCGCCGCGACCCGCGAGACCCGCGGCCACCAGGCAAGGAGCAGGGAGAGAAGGACGGCGAGCACGGCCAGCGCCGGCCCCTCCTCGACGCTCACGGGCACGCACGCGAGAGGGAGCGCCGCGAGCAGGCGCAACAGCGCCATGAGCGCACCTCCCACGGCGTCGCACCCCGCGAACGCGACCGCCTGCAGCGGCGGCGCCCACACGAGCGCCGCGGACGGGAGCCCCAGGGCGAGAAGCACCGAGAAGAGCGGGCCGAGCACCACGTTGGCAAGCGGCGCCACGAGCGAGAGCTGCGAGAACGTGGCGCAGGTGACGGGCGCCGTGACGGCCTGCGAGACGAGCGTGAGCGAGAGGGCCTCCTCGGCGTCGGCCCGGGCGCGCCCGAGCGCGGAGCCAAGCCGCGAGCGCGGCCGAGGTGCCGCCCGCCGGGGCAGCAGGGCGCGCACCGCGTAGCGCGCGTAGGAGCCCAGCGCGCAGATGCCGCACACGCACAGCACCGAGAGGAGGTAGCCGAGCTGGCCCGTCACGCCCGGGTCGAGCAGGGCCATGGCAATCGCCACCGCGCACGCCGAGGTGAGCGGGTGCGAGCGTCGCCCCGCGAGCCGGGAGAGCTCCGCCACGGCGGACATCGCCCACGCGCGCACCGCCGAGGGAGGCGCCGCGCAGAAGGCGACGAAGCCCCCGGTGACCGCGAGGAGCAGCGCCGCGCGCAGGCCCGCGGGAAGCCGCGAGCGCCCGAGCAGCCGCGAGAGCATGCCGGCCACGAGCACGAGGTGCCCTCCCGAGACGGCCACCAGGTGCGAGACGCCGCAGGCAGCGAAGACCTCGTCGAGCCCGCGAGCGGACATCGCGCCGGTCCATCCGCAGATGGTCCCGGCGAGCAGCGCCCGGGCGTCGGAGGAGGAGGCGTCGATGCTCTCGAGCACGGCGTCGCGCAGCCGCACGACCGCGCCGCGCAGGCCCTCGGGCGGGCGGCTCTCGAGCACGCGGACCGCCCGCACCGTCCCGGCGAGGCCCTGTGCCCGGGAGCTCGCGCCCCAATCGTCCTGGCCGTTGGGCTCGAAGCGGCCCACGCAGCGCAGCGTGACCCCCATCCCAAGGGGCTCGTCCGCGAGCAGCCAGACGCCGCTCGCGCGCACGCCGTCGCGCACGGCGGTCGCGCGCCCCCGCCAGCCGGAGGCGCCCTCCCTGAGGTCGCCCTCGACCACGAGCTCCCAGCTTGAGACCGGGCTCGACGCGAGGGCGTCGGCGAGCGCCTCCTGGGCGCGGAGCTCCCCCGCGCATGCGAGCCCCGCGCAGGAAGCCGAGACCGCCACCACGAGCAGGGACGCCGCGACGGGCCGCGCGCGGGTCCGCAGCAGGGCGAGAAGAACCGCGACGGCAGGCACCGCGACGACGGCCGTAACCAGCGCGACCTCTCCCGCCCCGGGCCCGGCGAGAAGCACGGCCCGCGAGAGCGCGAGCGTCGCAACGAGCGCCCATAGCGCCGGCGGCAGCAGCGGGCGGTCCGGCCGCTCGGGCGCCTCAGACACAGATGAGCCCCTCGAGCCGGGCGAACTTCTTCTCGCCGATCCCCGAGACCCGCATGAGGTCCTCCGGTGACGTGAAAGGACCGTTCTCCTCGCGGTCCTCGATGATCGCGCGGGCCGTCGCCTCGCCCACGCCGGGCAGCTCGTCGAGCTCCTCGACGCCGGCGGTGTTGAGGTTCACCGGTGCGGGATCGCCCTCGTCGCCCTCCCCCGCCGTCACCTCCCCGACCGCCGGCGCGACGTCCTCGCCCTCGAGGGGCACCCTGACCTTCTCGCCGTCCGACACGGGTGCGGCGAGGTTCACCCCAGAGGTGTCGGCCCCGGCGGCGAGCCCGCCCGCGGCGAGCACCGCGTCGTTCACGCGCGACCCCGCGGGCAGCTCGTAGACGCCCGGCGCCGCCACCGCCCCGTCGACGTGCACGAGCACCGTCTCCGGGGGCTCGTCGGCAGCGATGTCCTTCTCGCCCGCGTCCTTCTCGCCCGCGTCCTTCTCGCCCGCGTCCTGCTCGCCCGCCTCGTCCGGCTCCGCGGGGGCCTCCGCCGGATCCGCCCGCTCGATCACAACGGCATCCCTGCCGGCGACGCCGAGCAGCGTCACGCCCGCGAGCACGGCGCAGAGCGCGACCGCCGCCGCGACGCCCCACGCGACGCCGTATCGGCCCGCCAGACGTCGGGCCCCTCCCCTTCGCTCCTGTGCCATGAGACCACCCCCTGCCCGGCGAAGGGGCCGGCCCCCTTCGCCCCCCGCGGTTTTGGAGCACCCTCTAGCATGGGGGCGGATGGGTCGCAGGGCGGCGAGAACCTGAGAAACCTCGACACGCAGCTCCCGGGGAGCTTTCCACCAGCTGACACAGCAAACGGCACCCCCGGTGACCGAGGGTGCCGTTCATAAGATCTTTAATTGGGTGCTCGCCGCTCGCGGCTCGTTGCGCTACCGCTCGGCCGGATTTGCCCCACGGAGCTCGCGATGGTGCTCACGGAAGGGCCCCTTGGGCGCGTGATACGACGGGCACTGGGAAAAGTCGCGCCACTCCACGCTCTCCACCAGGTCGCGGACCATCCCCTCGTGGTCGAAGCTCTCCCAGGCCTCGAGCACGTCGCGCAGGCGGGCGTGGGTCTCGGGCCGACGGGGCATGAAGAGGGTGCAGCAGTCGGGCGCGGTCTCGCAGCAGATGTCGTAGGTGCCGATCTGGTGCGCCCGCGCGATGATCTCCTGCTTGTCCGACCCGATGAGCGGGCGCAGGACGGGCATGGTGACGGCCTCGTTGACCGCGGCGATGTTGTCGAGGGTCTGGGAGGCCACCTGGCCGAGCGACTCGCCCGTGACGAGGGCCTTGGCGCCCTCGATCTGCGCGATGCGCTCGGCGACCTGCAGCATGACGCGACGGTACATGATGATGCGCAGGCCCTGGGGGACGGCGAGCGAGATCTCGCGCTGGCGCTCGCCGAAGGGCACCACGTAGAGGCGGCCGACCACGCCAGAGGGCGCGAGGGCCTCGACGATGTCCTGGCAGAGCCACTCGCTCGTGTCCGCCGTCATGGGGCGGCCCGAGAAGTGCACGGGGACGCAGGTCGCGCCGCGGCGACCCACCATCCAGGTGGAGACCGGCGAGTCGAAGCCGCTCGAGAGCAGCGTCACGACCTTGCCGGCGGTGCCCACGGGAAGCCCGCCCACGCCCGGTGCGGAGGCGGCGTAGACAAAGACGCTGCCCTGGACCACGTGGACGATGACGGTGACGTCGGGGGTGTGGACATCGACCTTCTTGTCAGGGAAGGCCTCGCACAGCGCCGCCCCCACGAGGCGGTTCATCTCGAGGCTGTGGAGCTCGTAGGTGGTCGAGGAGCGGCGGGCGTGGACCTTGAAGGTGGCGAAGTCGCCCGCCTCGCCGAGCGCGCGGATGGCCGCGGCGCAGTACTCGCCCTCGTCGAGCCCGCACTTGTAGGCGAGGCTGACGCGCGCCACGCCCGGCACGCACCGGATCGCGGCGGCGAGCTCCTCGCTCGCGCGGCGGTCGCTCGTCTCCACGGCGATGTGGCCCGAGATGCGGGCGATGCTCGAGACCGGGAAGGCCTGGAGCGCGCGATGCAGGTTAGTCACGAGCTGGTTCTCAAAGGTCGAGCGGTTCTTGCCCTTGAGGCCGATCTCGTGGTAGTGGACGAGGCAGAGTCTCTCGGTCATGCGCGCCTACAGGACGATCGTGTTGGCGCCGCGGATGTCCTCGTCGAAGTCCTCCTTGACGAAGCCGAGCGTGTCGTCCTCGATCTCCTGCATGGCGATGGACACGGGGTCCTTCCCGGAGACGACGGTGGTGATGTCGTCGAAGTCCTGGATCGCCGCCACGCGCAGGTGCTGGCCGCGAACCATGTTGTTGATGTCGCAGGCGCGCTTGGAGGCGATGGAGCAGAGCAGGAAGGGGTTGTGCTCGGTCTTGTCGAGCAGGGTGTCGATCTCAGGCTTGATCACAGACATCTTATGAGAGACCTCCGTTGTTCTCGTAGCTCTCGATGACGCGCGCCAGCTCGTCGCAGGCGCGCTCGAGGTCGTCGTTGACTATGCGAACGTCGTAGCGGGGCGCGCACGCCAGCTCCTCGCGGGCGTTGGAGAGGCGGCGCTCGATCGACGCCTCGTCCTCGGTGCCGCGTCCGCGCAGGCGACGCTCGAGCTCATCGGCGCTGGGCGGCTCGATGAAGACGAGCACGGCGTCCGGAAGCGCCTCCCGGACGTTCAGGCCGCCCTGGACGTCGATCTCGAGCACGACGGAGCGACCCTCGCCCGTGACGCGCTCGACCTCCTGGCGGAGGGTGCCATAGCGGTTGCCGTGGACCCAGGCCCACTCGAGGAACTCGCCGGCCTCGACGCGGCGGTCGAACTCCTCGTTGGAGAGGAAGTAGTAGGCGACGCCGTCCCGCTCACCGGGACGGGGCTCCCTCGTAGTCGCAGAAACCGTCAGGCCCAGGCGCGGAAGACGCTGTCGCAGCAGCGCGACGAGCGTCCCCTTGCCCACGCCTGACGGTCCAGAGACGACGAAGAGCCGGGCTCTGCGCGTCACTTACTTGGTCAGAGCCTCGACCAGCTGCTCGCGCTGACGAGCGCCGAGGCCCTTGACGCGACGGGTGGCGGAGATGCCGAGCTCGTCCATGATCTTGGCGGCCTTGGCCTTGCCGTAGCCCGGGAGGGACTCGATGAGGGTGGAGACCTTCATACGGCTGGCGATGGGGTCGTCGGAGTCGAGGACGTCCTCGAGGGCGACCTTGCCGCTCTTGATCTTCTCGCGCAGCTCGGCGCGCTCGTGACGGGCCTGGGCGGCCTTCTCGAGAGCGGCCTTGCGCTGCTCGTCGGTAAGCTGAGGTAGAGCCATGTGATCCTCCAATTCGCGTTACTTTCTGCCGCCGAGCCGGACCGGCGGCATCGCAAGAATAAAGTTTGCCCATTCACCTTGAGATTTGCAACCCCTCTTCACCAAAGGTGCAGCTCAGGGGCAATCCTCCACAAAACGGCCCGTGAGAGGTGCGGCAACCGGACGCTTTGACGAGAAGAACCGTCCGGACGCCGCACCTTGTTGGAGAGGGTGCGGCAACCGGACGCTTTGACGAGAAGAACCGTCCGGACGCCGCACCTTGTTGGGGTGGGTGCGGCAACCGGACGCTTTTCGGGCCCAAACCGTCCGGACGCCGCGCCTTCCCCGGGAAGACGACCCGCCCTAGGCCATGAGCTCGGCGCAGATGGCGTCGAAGGCGGCCACCGGGTCCTCGGCGCCCGTGATCGGACGGCCGATGACCAGCTTGGACGCGCCGGCGGCGACGGCGGCCGCGGGCGTGGCGATGCGCTTCTGGTCGCCCACCTCGGCGCCCGCGGGGCGCACGCCGGGCGTGACGATCAGGGCGTCCGGACCGAGAAGGGCGCGCATCTCGGCGGCCTCCTGCGGGGAGCACACGATGCCGTCGGCGCCGGCGCCGTAGGAGAGGCTCGCCAGCCGCGCGACCTCCTCGGCGACGGGTGACTCCACGCCGATCTCGGAGAGCGCCGCCTGGTCCATGCTCGTGAGGACGGAGATGGCCACGAGGCGGGTGCGGTCCCCGCCGCGCTGCTCGGCCGCCTCCTCGGCGCCCTTGCGGGCGGCGGCGATCATGGCGGAGGAGCCCAGGCCGTGGATGGAGAGGATGTCCGCTCCGGTGAGCGAGGCGGCGCGCACGGCACCCTGGACCTGGAACGGGATGTCGTGGACCTTGAGGTCGAGGAAGACGCGCAGGCCGCGCTCGCGCATGGCGTCCACGATCGAGGGGCCCTCGGCGTAGAAGAGCGTCATGCCCACCTTGACCCACGTGGCCTTGCCGCCGAGAAGGTCGGCGAGCTCGAAGGCGCGCTCCTTCGAGCAGTCCAGCGCGATGATGACCTTGTCGCTCGCCTGTTCGTACGTCAGCATTCGAAGGCTCCAATCAGCTCGTTGATGTCGGAGACGCCCTGCTCGGCCGCCCAGGCGGCAAGGCCGTCGACCACGTCGGCGGCGCAGCGGGGGTCGTAGAAGCTCGCGGTGCCCACCGTGACCGAGGTGGCGCCCGCGAGGATCATCTCGGCGGCGTCTTGCCAGCTCGCGACGCCGCCCATGCCGTTGACCGGGATCTTGACGGCCTGTGCGGCCTCCCAGACCATGCGCACGGCGATCGCGTGAATGGCCGGGCCCGAGACGCCGCCCGTGGGCTTGGAGAGGCGGCTCCTGCGGGTGCGCACGTCGATGGACATGCCGTTGATGGTGTTGATGAGCGAGAGGGCGTCGGCGCCCTCGGCCTCGCAGGCACGCGCGATCTCGGGCACGCGCACGGGGGCCATCTTCACGAGCAGCGGCCGGCGCACACGCGGGCGCACCGCGCGCACGACCTCGGCGGCGCTCTCGGGCGTGCCGCCCACCAGGGCCCCGCCGCGGGCGATGTTGGGGCAGGAGATGTTCATCTCGACGCCGCTCGCCCAAGGGCAATGCTGCTCGATGAGCTCGACGGCGGCCACGTACTCCTCGACGGAGTGGCCCGCGGCCTGCACGATGACGCGGCAGCCGCGCTCCTCGAGGCCAGCGAGGTACTCCCCGTACTGCTCTGCCATGCCGCGCACGCCGGGGTTGGCCAGGCCCACGGTGTTCATCATGCCGCTCGGCACCTCGCACATGCGCGGCGCGGGGTTTCCGGCCCAGGGCTCGGCCGAGCAGCCCTTGAGCGTGATCGCGCCGAGGCGTCCCACGTCGAAGAAGCCCTCGAAGACCGAGCCAAAGCCGAAGGTGCCCGAGGCGGTGTTCACGGGGTTTTGCATGCGGATGCCGCCGAGGTCGACGGCCATGCTCACGCCCGTCGCGCCCACGTTCTCCTGAGCCATCACCACGCCACCTCCTCGGCGTCGAAGACCGGGCCGTCCTTGCAGCAGGACTTGTAGGTGCCGTCGGCCATGGCCACGTTGCACGTGGCGCACGCGCCAAAGCCGCAGCTCATCATCCGCTCCATGGAGACGCGGCAGGCCACGCCGGCCTCGCGGCACAGGCGCGCGACGCCGGCCATCATGACCTCTGGGCCGCAGGCGTAGACCACGTCGTAGCCTCCGGAGGCGAGCAGCTCAGACAGGGCGTCGGTGGTGAAGCCGCGCCGCCCGGCGGTGCCGTCGTCGGTGGTGACGGCGACGGTGCGCGCGCCGAGGCCCTCGAGGACGTCGACGCCCCAGAGCCTGCCGGCGGTCTGCGCGCCCACGACGGCGTCGAAGGAGACGCCGCGCTCGGCGAGCATGCGCGCGCAGGCCACCACGGGGGTGATGCCCACGCCGCCGGCCACCACGCAGGCGCGGCGGGCGCCCTCGACGGCCGGCCAGGGGTTGCCGCAGGGGCCCACGGCCGTGGAGGCCTGCCCCGGCGCCATCGCGGCGAGCCGGCGCGTGCCGTCGCCCACGACGGCATAGACGATCTCGACGGTGCCGGCCGCGGCGTCCGCGTGGCTGAAGGACAGCGGGACGCGCAGGATCTGGCTCGCGTCCCCGGGCACGCGGACGTTCACGAACTGCCCCGGCGCGAGCGCGGCGGCGAGCTCGGGCGCGGAGAACACGATGCGCATGAGCCCGTCTGCCGCCGGCTCGTTGGAGACGACGGCGAAGTCGTGGACGTCAAGCCCGGCGCTCATCGAAGCACCCGCTTGACCGGCGTCACCACGCCGTCCGTGAGCGTGTGGCGGCCGGCGACGAAGACGTCGCACGCGGCGCCCGTGAGCGTGGCGCCGAGCCACGCGGAGTTCTTGGAGCGGCTCTGGAGCCAGTCCGGGGTGACCGTGACCTCGGCGGCCGGGTCGATGAGCGTGAGGTCGGCGGTGGAGCCGGCCTCCACACAGATCTTTGGCAGGCGCAGGCAGCGACGCGGGTTCACGGCCATGACCTCGACGAGGCGAGACCAGCTCATCTTGCCCGGCAGCACGAGGTTGGTGAGCATGAGCGGCAGCGACGTCTCGAGGCCCACGATGCCAAAGAAGGCGATCTCCCACTCGCAGTCCTTCTCGTGCGGCGCGTGCGGGGCGTGGTCGGTCACGACACAGTCGATCGAGCCGTCGAGGATGCCCTCGCGCAGCGCCGCGGCGTCGGCGGCCGTGCGCAGGGGCGGGTTCATCTTGAGGTTGGTGTCGTAGGCGTCGGTGATGTCCTCCTCGCTGAGGAACAGGTGGTGCGGGGTGACCTCGCAGGTCACGGGCAGGCCCTCGGCCTTGGCGGCGCGCACGAGCTCGAGGCCCTTCTCGGTGGAGATGTGGGCGATGTGCAGCGAGCAGCCCGTCATGCGGCAGAGCTCGATGTCGCGGTAGATCTCGAGCTCCTCGCCCAGCGCCGGCCAGCCGAACATGCCCAGGCGCGTGGAGGCGCGGCCCTCGTTGATCACGCCGTGCGTGGTGAGCGACTCGACCTCGCAGTGCGCGGAGACGACCTTGTCGAACTGGCTCACGTACTCCATGCAGGTGCGCATCATGCCCGCGCTCTGGACGCCGTGGCCGTCGTCGGAGAACGCCACGGCGCCCTCCATGACCATGTCGCCGATCTCCGCGAGCGTCTCGCCCTTCTCGCCCACCGTGAGCGCGCCGATGGGGCGCACGTGACACAGGCCGGCATGGCGCGAGCGGTCGATCTGGTAGCGGACCTCGGCGCCGTTGTCGGTCACCGGGTCGGTGTTGGGCATCGTGGCCACGTCGGTGAACCCGCCGTGGGTCGCGGCGCGCGCGCCGGTCTCGATGGTCTCCTTGTACTCGAAGCCCGGGTCGCGGAAGTGAACGTGCATGTCGACGAGGCCGGGCACGAGGTACTTGCCGGAGGCGTCGATGACCTCCGCGCCCTCGGGGGCCTCGAGGGACTCCCCCACCTCGGCGATCTTGTCGCCGTCGATAAGAACGTCGCGGACGTCGTCGAGGCCCACCTGCGGGTCGACGACGTGGGCGCCCCTAAGCAGATACGCCATTGTTCTCTCCTCCCAGAAGCAGGTACATCTCGGCCATGCGGGTGAGCACGCCGGCGTTCACCTGGTCGAGGATGCGCGAGCGCGCGCAGTCCGCGACGTCGGCGTTGATCTCCATGCCGCGGTTCATGGGGCCGGGATGGCAGATGATGGCCTCGGGCTTCATCCTGTTCACGCGGGCCATGTCCAGGCCCCAGAGGCGGTTGTACTCGCGGCGGGACGGGATGGCCGCGCCCTCCATGCGCTCGAGCTGGACGCGCAGCATGTAGACGACGTCCATCTCGGGGATGACCGCGTCGAGGTCGGCCGTCTGCGGGACGCCGTAGTAGTCGGGGTCGTCCACCTGGAAGGTGGGCGGGCCCACGAGCGTGACGTCGGCGCCCATGGTCTTGAGCGCGGGCACGAGCGAGCCGCACACGCGGCTGTGGGAGAGGTCGCCCACGATGGCGACCTTGAGGCCGTCGAGGTGGCCGAAGTTCTCGCGGATGGTGTAGAGGTCCAGCATCGCCTGGGTGGGGTGCTGGTGCTTGCCGTCGCCGGCGTTGATGACGATGGCGTCGGTGTGCTCGGTGATCTTCTGCGGCGTGCCGGCGAGCTTGGCGCGGCAGATGAACATGTCGACGTTCATGGCGTCGATGGTCTCGATGGTGTCGGCGAGGCTCTCGCCCTTCACCACCGAGGACGTGGCGCCGCCCATCGAGAGGCTGTCCGCGGAGAGGCGCTTCTCGGCGAGCTCGAAGGAGCTCTTGGTGCGGGTGGACGGCTCGAGGAAGAGGTTGACGATCGTGCGGCCGCGAAGCGCGGGGACCTTCTTGATCGCGCGCTTGTTGACCTCGGAGAACGAGCGCGCCGTGTCGAGGATCTGCGTGATGTCGTCGGCGGTCAGGCTCGTCGTGTCGATGAGGTGCTTGACTGACAGCATGTTAGCGGTCGCCTCCGTTCTTCTCGGCGGGCTTGGTCCAGATCTCGACCGCGTTGGCCTCGTCGTAGGGGACGATGGTCACGCGGACGTCCTCCTCGTGCGAGGAGGGGACGTTCTTGCCCACGTAGTCGGCTCTGATGGGCAGCTCGCGGTGCCCGCGGTCGATCATGACGGCGAGCTGGACGGTCCTGGGGCGCCCGAGGTCGATGAGGGCGTCGAGTGCGGCGCGGATCGTGCGGCCGGTGTAGAGGACGTCGTCCACGAGCACGATGTCGCGGTCGTCGACGGCGAAGGGGATGTCGGTACCAAACTCGACCGGCGCGATCTTGCGGCTCACGTCGTCGCGGTAGAAGCTCACGTCGAGCGTGCCCACGGGCGGTCGGGTGCCCTCGATCTTGGCGATCTCGTCGGCGAGCAGCGGGGCGAGCGCGGCGCCGCGGCGCACGACGCCCACCAGCGCGATGCTTCCCGCGCCCTCGTTTCTCTCGATGATCTCGTGGGCGATGCGGGTGAGCGCGCGGCTCATGGCCTGCCCATCCATGATCTGGGCCTTGAGCTGTGGCTGTTCCATGGGACTCCCTTCTCACAAAAAGACGTCCTGCCGGGATGCCGGCGAGGACGTCGAGATAAGGCTATGAGAAGCGTCCCGAGGGACCGACCTTGCTGGCGTCTCGCACCGGCTTAAAAATCCTCCCCAGTGTACACCATGTGGGGGCCGGCGTGGGCGCGGAGCCGCTAGCGGGGGTTGGTGAGGCGGTTGTGGCCGTCGAGGGCCTGCGGCTGGTAGTTCACCGCCATCGACGCCGCCTCGGCGCGGCTGACGAGCGCGCCGCTGCTGACGGTGCCGCCGTTGCCCATGACCTTGCCGGCGACCGCCCAGGCCACCGACTCCAGGGCCCAGCCGGAGATGGCGTCGGCGTCGGAGATGCTCGCGAGCGCGTCGAGCGAGGGGGCCACGTAGGCGCCGCGCGAGCGGGCGAGGCGCGCGAGCATGCAGGCGAAGGCCTCGCGGGTGACGGGGTCGTCCGGCCGGAAGGGGCCGGGCTTCTCCGGGGCGAGGACGACGCCCGCGCGCAGGGCCCAGGCGAGCGCCTCGGCGAAGGGCTCGCCGCCGGAGACGTCCGTGAAGGCGCGCTCCGGGGAGACGGAGCAGGCCGGGCCTCCCACGGGCTCGGGCGCGCCGAAGGACATGCGCCACATGAGCTCCACCACGTCCGCGCGGCTGACCGGCTCGTCGGGGCGCAGGCGGTTGTCCGGGGTGTCGTCGAGGAAGTAGAGGTCGTAGGCGCGCTCCACGGCGATCGAGTACCACGCCGCCGAGTCCACGTCGTCGTAGTGGCCAAAGTCGCGCACCGTGAAGGAGAAGGACGTCGAGACGAGCTGGTAGCGCGTCCGGGCGGCGTCGGCGAGGTCGATCTCGACGGTGTAGGTGCCCTCGTCGACGGCCTCGCGCACGATCTTGCCCTCCTCGTTTCTGATGTAGACGACGGAGTACAGGGACGGGTCGAGCACCGGGTAGAGGTAGGCGTTGCCGCGCTTGACCTGGTAGCGCACGGCCGGGACGGCGATGGGCGCGCCGGTGTGGGCCACGAAGAAGCGGTTGGCGTTGCCGGCCTCGTCGCGCTCCGGGATGAGACCGGTCGTACGGTCGGTATCGAGAAGGGCGTCGGGCGCGTCGGCGACGAGCCGCTCGACCACGACCTTCTCGCCCCCCTGCCCCGCCGCCGGGTCGAACTGGGCGCTGTACTCGCCGAGGACCTCCTTGGCCGGGCCGTCGCGGCGCATGACGCCCTTCTCGATCCAGATGACGCGGTCGCAGATGCGCGCCACCTGCGACATGGAGTGGGAGACAAAGAGCACGGTCACGTTGCCGGAGTCAATGAAGCTCCTGATGCGGTCCTCGCACTTCTGCTGGAAGAAGACGTCGCCCACCGAGAGGGTCTCGTCGACGATGAGGACGTCGGGCTCGGTCACCGTGGCGATGGCAAAGGCGATGCGGGCCACCATGCCCGAGGAGTAGTTCTTGAGGGGCATGTCCATGAAGTCCTCGAGTTCGGCGAAGTCGATGATCTCCTGGAGGTGCTCGTCGATGAACTCGCGGGTGTAGCCGAGAAGGGCGCCGTTGAGGTAGATGTTCTCGCGCGCGGTGAGCTCGAGGTCGAAGCCGGCGCCGAGCTCGATGAGCGGCGCGATGTTGCCGCGGACCACGATCGAGCCCTCGGAGGGCTCGAGCACGCCGGCGATGCACTTGAGCATCGTGGACTTGCCGGAGCCGTTGGTGCCGACGAGGCCCACGACCTCGCCGCGGCCCACCTTGAAGCTCACGTGGTCAAGGGCACGGAACTCCTTGAAGAACAGCTCGTGCCTCATGATCTTGATGAAGTACTCCTTGAGGTTGTTGAGCTGCTCGCTGGCGATGTTGAAGATCATCGAGACGTCATTGACCTCGATGGCGTAGTCGGCGGCCTCGGTGGCGGCGTCCGCGGCGGCGGCGTCTGCGGCGACGGCGTCCGTGACGTCCTCGGTGACGGGGGCGTCCTCGGCTGCGATGGGCTCTGCGATGGTGTCAGACATGGGTCCCGTCCTAGCGTCCTAGATGAAGAGGATGAACTTGTGCTCGGTCTTGCGGAAGACGAGAAGGCCGAGCGCCAGGGCGAGCAGCGCCCAGAAGACGGCGAGCAGCAGCACCGTGGCGCCGGGGCTTGCCTGGTACACGATCGCGCAGCGCATCATGTCGAGGTAGTTGTACATGGGGTTGAGCTTCACGACCCAGATGACAAACTGCGGCGCGCCGGCATTGGTGAGCAGCGAGAGGTCCCAGAAGATGGGCGTGAGGTAGGTCCAGGCGGTGATGGCGACGCTCCAGAGGTGGATCATGTCGCGGAAGAAGACCGCCGCCGCGCCGATGAGCAGGCTGATGCCGATGCAAAACACCATGAGCAAGAGCAGCGCGGGGATCATCCAGACGATGTGCCAGGTGGGGACCACCTGGAAGAAGAGCATGACCACCACGACGGCGATGAGCGAGAACCCAAAGTTCATCATCGCGGAGAGCACCTTCTGCACCGGGAAGACCCAGCGGTCCACCTTGACCTTCTTGAGCAGCGGCGCCGCGCCGATGATCGAGCCCAGGCCGCCGGTGGTGGCCTCGTTCATGAGGCCAAAGGTGATGTTGCCCACGATGAGGTACAGCGGGTAGTTCTCGACCGAGGAGCCGCGCAGGAAGTACGAGAAGACGAAGCTCATGATGATCATCATGAGCAGCGGGTTGAGCACGCTCCAGACGACGCCCAGCACGGAGCGGCGGTATCTCAGCTTGAAGTCCTTGGTGACGAGCTGCTGGAGGATGAAGCGATCCTTTGCCACGTTGTCGGAGACGTGCGTGACCTTCTCTGCTGTTGAGGACATATGGCTGGACGTACCTCCCAGGTAGCCTCGGTGCATTTGCCTGTCCAGAAATCCTATCACAGCACGTAGGCGGTCATAGAAACGGCAGAGGCTGCGGAAGGGCGGGGACCGGCCTCGAGCGCCTCGATGATGCGCGTTGCACCTTTTGCGGTCAGGGCACGGACGGCGAGAAGAGCGTGGCGAATATTTGGGTCGTGGCAGAGGCGCGGCGTCTGTGGCCTTCCCCCGCGGGAAGGCCGAGGTCGAACGGGGTTCAAATGTTGCCTGATTGGGGCCTATGTCAGGACTTTGGGCCCCTTCCGGCTCCATATCGCCAACATAGACGTGAGCCCATTTGCCACAGCCCTCAATTTGGAAACGATCAGAGCTCCCCGGCGCGCCCTGGCCCCCATTCCCGCAACGCTCTCCTAGTCCCATTGACCCCATACCCACGCACCGCGCCACCCGGAGAGAAGAAATCCAAAATCTCGCTTGCAACTCGTCGCGGCATCTGTATACTCTTCTCTTGTGCAAACGCACCTCACCAATTCCCCGGTGGCGCAGTGGTAGCGCAGCTGACTGTTAATCAGCGTGTCGTAGGTTCGAATCCTACCCGGGGAGCCAGTAAACGCGCAGGCCATCGGGCATTTCCCGGTGGCCTGATTTGTTATGCGCCGCCGCAGGAGATAAGGTCGCCCCCCACCGTCGGCGCTGCGCACATCCCCCGCCGTTGGGCGCGCACCATCCGGGCGGGCGGGTTCGCGCCCTTCTCGCCTACCCGTGGCAAAATGCGGCCCCGGTCGAAGCCGGGGCCGTAAGCCGCTCAGTCTTCCATGTACTGTTGATTAAGCTGCACGTTAATCCACATCGCCGTCAACATGCGTTTTTCACGCCACATGTCCCGCAACGTGCGCGATGATTCGCCCATTGGGACAATATTGGGACGCGGATTCCACATCAAAAACGAAAAAAGCCCCCACCCCGCCGAAGCGGGATGGGGGCGCATGCCGGGCGGGTGAAAGGAGGAAAGCCCGCCCGGCGCGGAGGGGGCTACTCTGTGCCGTCGTTGCCGTCGGCGCGGTGCTCGGACCGAGACGGCAGGATGGCGATGGACGGGATGAGGTCGGCGGACGGGATGCCGCCCTCGATGGCCTGAACGAGCCGCTGGAACTCGGGCTTGTCCTTGCTCGCGCTCAGCTTGACAACGGGCATGTCCTTGCCGAAGCACGCCTTGTAGCACTCGTTGACGTACTTGACGTCGTCCGGGTGGCTCAGGTCGTGGATGCGGTCGTTGCAGAGCCAGACGGTCAGGGCGGACCTCACGTCGCCCTCTGCGGGAATCTCGATGAAGCAGTTCATGTCATCCTCCGTAAATGTCGGTTCGGGCTCGGGCTCGGGGCCGACGTAGGCGAGGATGCCGTCCCAGCCCTTGCTGTAGGTGTAGACGTCGCTGATGCGGGACTCGCGCCCCGTCTGGTCGCCCTCGGCGCCGTCGATGGTGCCTCGCTCGGAGCCTCGGAACCCCGCGAGCTTGCCGCCGCCGAGATACATCTCGGTGTGGTGCGTCTCGTTGAGGTAGACGTCGCCGCGCTTGGGCTGGTAGCCGTCACCCCACGGGTGCCACGCGAAGCATCCGCTCTCGGTGAAGCCGCGGCGCATGTTGCCGGTGTAGGTGGCCCCGCCCGTCGAGCCGGGAAGCGCGTGCTCCCACGCGTCGATGACGCTGGAGGAGCAGTCGCGGTCACCGGTCGCGATCGTGACTGTGGAGCCGTCGGCGAGCGTCACCGTCTCGGTGCCGCCGTCGCCCTGACGGCTGTACTGGCTGTAGCCGTGGCTCGGACAGGTCACGAGGTGCTCCATCACCTGCGCCGCGCGCTCGGGGTAGCTAAGCATCGGCCTCGCCCGGCTTGGCCGTGGCCTGAGAGATGCCGAGAAGCGCGCCCACGAGGACGCCCAGTGCGTTCAGCGTCGTGACGATGGCGTTGGAGAGACCGGGGTCCATGCCCCACGCCTGGCCGACGGTGCTCACGAAGACCGCGACCGCGGGCAGGGCGATGAGGCCCGCCCACTTGAGAATCGCGTAGATTGAATCGGGCACGATGTACTGCATTAGTCCGTCCCTTCTCGAAAGAGGCGCCGGTGGATGTCCTCCACCTGCTCTGCCGTGTGGTCTGTGGTCGCGCGGATGCGGCTCACGTCGTCGCCCATGCCGCGCGAGCGCGCCTTGCTCTCCTCGATGCCCGCGGCGAGCGCGGCGCTCTGCTGGGCGAGCTGGTCGTTTGACTCGCGCAGACCGCGCATGTTCTCCGCGAGCGCCGCGTTGGCCTTGATGCGCTCCGAGTCGTTGTCGGCCTCGCGCTGGCGGATGTCCAGCTCGCGCATCTTCAGCTCCTTGTGGCCAGGGTAGATGTACTTCGCGACCACGAAGAGGATGCCCACCACGAGGAGCGCCCCGATGACCATCCACCCGGGGGACGTGCCGACGCTCGCGCCGACGCCCTCCCAGAACCCCTCGCTTGGCTGCATGCGGCCCCCTAAAGAAAAAGGCCCCGGAGGGCCGTCTGCGAATCGTCTCTGTGCTCTGGGCTACTCGGCCAGCACCCACCACTGGTCGGTGCCCGGCTCCGAGGTGTTGCCGTCGCGCTTGGAGACGTACACCGGTCCGTCCTCGCCGGGGTGGTGCGCCTTCTCGCCGAGCGCGAAGCTGTTCGTCGCGTCGGTCGGCGCGTGCCACACGCGGATGCCGTCGGCGGCAAGGTCGATGAGGGTGTAGAGGCTCTCGGTGCCGGTCCCGGGCAGGTAGGTCTGCGAGGTGGTCGAGGTGATCTTCTGGGCCATGCGCCAGAACTTGCCGTCGTACTTGCGGATGGCGCCCTTCTCGTACTCCGCCCCCTGCACGAAGTCCTCGATGAGGTCGCGCACGTCGCCGAGCTGGGAGTTCGTGAGCGTCGTGGACGCGTTGACGTAGAGCACGGACGCGGCGCGCACCGACGGGCTGGCCGACGCGGCGGCGCCCTCTGCGGTCTCCTTGGCCTCGGTGGCCGTGGCCTCGGTGGTGGTCACGCGCGTGGTGAGCGCCGAGAGGTTGGCCTCGACGGCCTCGATGGCCTCCTTGCTCTCCGTGGGCAGCTCGCGCGCGGCGCGCATGCGGACGCTGCCCTCCTCGGTGCCGAGGTAGACCGCCGTCTGGACGTAGCCCGCGAAGCTCGCGACGGTGTCCTCGCCCTCCGTGAGCACGTAGGGCGCCTCGAGCTGCGCGGTCGCCGCGATGGTGGTGCCCGTGAGCGAGAACTCGACCGTGTCTTTGAGCGGGAGGACGTAGCCCCCGCACTCGATGGTCCCATTGAGAAGCATCGGCTCCCCTTTCTGTTGGCCTTCTTAGAATCTGTAGCCGCGGATTAAGGTTGGGTTGTTGCTGAGCATGATCCCGGAAATGGTCGCGCTCGTCGCGCTGAACGAGCACTTGATGTTAGAAGTCCCAACCGCTGAGTAGCTCGTATTGAGCTTCGGCGAGACAATCGGGAAGTAGCGCAGGTAGCTCTGCGTCTCGTTGACAATGACCTCGACCATGTCGAACGTGGACGGGTCAGCCGACAGCGGGATGGTGGCGGACGTCATCTCCCCGCTGAAGAGGACAACCCCCCCCCCATCGCCCCGCTGTCCATCAGCGACTTGAGGTTCTCAGCGCTGATGGGCTCCGTGCCAGTGAGTGCCATGTGCTGCCTCCTTATGCGATTCTCGTCACGAGGACGACGTACGTCTTGTAGCCGTTCGAGGGGATGGAGAGTCTCTTCTTGTAGCTCCCGGCCCCGTTGAAGCGACCGTCCTCCGTCCCGTCGATGCTCACGACGTAGACGCCGGTCTTGGACGCTTTGAACGTGCAGTCCACGTAGTTGCCTCTGTTGTAGCTGTACTCGTATGACGCCGTGACGCCTCCCGAGCTGGTCTCGTTCTGCCTATCGACCGTGAGGTAGTGGTCGATGCCGTGGCCCGCGACCACGAGCGTCACGGAGTAGTAGCTGTTCGGAATCTCGTTAATCTCGTTGCGCAGCTTCTGCACGGCTTGGTCGGCGTAGGCGTTGGCGCTCGCGAGCACGTTCGCCTTGGCCCCGGCGATGGCCGCAGACAGGTTCGTCGCACTGATGGGCTCGTCCCCGGTCACAGCCATGCGACCACCCCGCAGGGCCTACCCGCTAGGGAGGCGCCCCCCCC
>NZ_NFIT01000001.1 GCF_002159495.1 Olsenella sp. An293 | reverse complement strand
CGGGTCCTTCGCGCCCGCCGGGGAGCTCACCCGCGAGCAGGCGGCCTGCGTGCTCTACAACCGGGCCGCCGCGGCCGGCGAGGACGTCTCCGCCCGCGCGGACCTCTCGAGGTTCGGCGACGCCGCCTCCGTCTCCGGCTGGGCAGAGGAGGCCATGAGCTGGGCCGTCGCCGAGGGCGTCTTCAACGGAAACGGCCAGGGGCTGCTGGAACCCGGGCGAGCCATCGCCCGCTCCGAGCTCTGCGCCGTCCTCATGAATTGGGAGGCGCGCGGGTAGGCTCCGTTACGTGGGGCGGGCGTCCCGGAGGCGCCCGCCCTACGGCAGCCCAAGATCATTGACCGAACCGGCCTCGTCCGCACGCGCGGGCGGGGCCGGCGCCGGGCGCGCCGCGACTCGCCGCGCGCCTACGAAAGGAGGTGCGCGGCATGGCAGAGGCCTCCCAAACGGGACGCCCCAGGGGCGCGCGACTCAGCAAGACCGCCGTGGGCATCCTCGCCTACGTTGGCAGGAACGAGGGCGAGCCCCGCTCCAAGGCGCAGATCGCCGAGGCGCTGGGTCGCAACGTCAAGACCGTGGACCGGCTGATAGCGCGGCTGCGTGACGAGGGGCTCCTTGTCGTCGACCAGCGATGGGCCGAGAACGGCGGTCAGCTCGCCAACACCTACCGCCTGCCGCGCGTGGGCGGGGACGGGTAGGGGCGCGGGACGGTTGCCGTAGAGCTTCCGTCCCGCGCGTGCTTCTCGGCGACGCTCTCGGCGCTTACTGTTGGCGGGTAATCGCGTGTGCGCCCTTCTCGGCGCTTAGACTTGGGCGTCCGTCGCAGTGATGCGCCACCCGTCGCTTAACCATTGCCGCCCATCGCGCGCGCTTCTCGGCGCTTAGCAATCCCTGCCCATCGCGGCGGCTTGCGGCTGAGAAGGGCCCGCCACGCGCGATGGGCGGCGTTCCGTAAGCGGCCGCGCCTTGCTCCGTGCGACGCGCGGCAAAGTCTAAGCACCGAGAAGGGCACCCCTGCGATGCGCGGGGATCGTTAAGCACGACGGCGCCGTCGAGCGCGATGGGCGGCGTTCCGTAAGCGTCGGCGCCACGTCTCGTGCGATGGGCTGCGTTTTGTAAGCACCGGAGCCTTCGTGCACCGCCGCCGCGCGCTGCCGGGGAGCTTTCGCGCCGCTCCCCGGAACCTCCCGTCAATCTTCCGTTGAGCTGCTAGCATTTACCCAGCTAGAGGGGGGATGCGACATGGCGGCCAAGACAAGGCGACGCGGCGGTATCAAGGTTCTTCTCGCCATATTCCTGATCGCTGCCGCGCTGGGCTGCATCCCCTCGCGCTCCAAGGACGAGACTCCCGCGGAGCCGACCCCCATCGAACAGGAAGCTTCACGGGAGGCTGACGAGGAGCAGCCCGTCACCCTCTCGGCGGCGGAAGACGCGGACTCCGAGTCCGAGTCCGAGCCTGTGCCCGCGCCCGAACCCGCCCCCGAGCCTGAACCGGCGGCCGCCGTTGAGCCCGAACCCGAGCCTGCCCAGGACCCGGTCCCCGCCGCTGCCCCGGAGCGCTCGCCCTTCGACCTCTCCCAGGTCCCCGAGTACTCCGGCAGCCCCGTCGTCGCGGTCAACGGCAACGCCCCCGAGCTCACCGCCGCCGATGCCGATGGCCTCACCGAATACTACAGCCCGCTCGACTCCCTCGGCCGCTGCGGAGTGGTCATGGCGCTCGTGGGCCCCGAGACCATGCCCACCGAGGAGCGCGGCTCCATCGGCATGGTCAAGCCCTCCGGCTGGCACACCGTGCGCTACGACGACCTCGTGGACGGGAAGTACCTCTACAACCGCTGCCACCTCATCGCCTACCAGCTCACGGGCGAGAACGCCAACACGAGAAACCTCGTCACGGGCACGCGCTACATGAACATGGAGGGCATGCTCTCCTACGAGAACGACGTCGCCGACTACGTGGAGCGCACGGGCAGCCACGTGATCTTCCGCGCGGAGCCCGTGTTCGAGGGCGACGAGCTCGTGTGCCGCGGCGTGCACCTCGAGGCGCTCTCCTACGAGGACGGGGGCGCCGGCCTCTCCTACAACGTCTTCTGCTACAACGTGCAGCCGGGCGTGGGGATCGACTACGCCACGGGCGACAGCTGGCGCACCGCCCCGGAGCCCGCGCCGGAGCCCGAGCCCGAGCCCGCCGAGGACCCGGCGGCCTCCGACGAGGTGACCTACATCCTGAACGTCAACACCAACAAGTTCCACCTGCCAGGGTGCTCCTCGGTGAAGCAGATGAGCGAGAAGAACAAGCGGGAGTTCACGGGCACGCGCGAGGAGGCCATCGCCCGGGGCTTCGACCCCTGCAAGCGCTGCAATCCGTGACGCTGCCGGGGAGCTCCGCGCCACCCACTCGGTAGCCACCGGTCAGCCCCGCAGCTGTCCCGCAGCCACCCGACAGCCACCCGGCAGCCCGGCAGCCCCACGCCCGCTCCGCAGCCCCGCGCCAGCCACCCGGCAGCCCAATGTAAGGGCTTTGTAAGCAGCGGCGAGCGGCAGGCCCGACCGTCCTTCTCGCCCTTGACGCGGCCCGCTTTACGCTATCCTTATCAAGCATTTACAAAGATGTGACAATTGGCCGCACGCGGCCGGTAAGGGAAGCGAGCGCACTTGATTAGCTTCGAACAGTTCCTGGGCGTCCTCTCCACCAACCCGTTCCTTGTGATCGTGATGCTCCTGGTCATGGGCACTATCTTCGTCAACGGGGCCACGGACGCCGCCAACGCCATCGCCGAGCCCGTCGGCACCCGCTCGATCGACGTGGACTCGGCGATTCTCATGTCCGTCATCTGCAACTTCGTGGGTCTCGTGGCGATGTCGTTCATCTCCACGGCCGTCGCCGACACCATCTCCGGCATGGTGGACTTTGGCG
This sequence comes from Olsenella sp. An293, assembly GCF_002159495.1. Taxonomy (GTDB): domain Bacteria; phylum Actinomycetota; class Coriobacteriia; order Coriobacteriales; family Atopobiaceae; genus Thermophilibacter. The sequence goes on along the minus strand of NZ_NFIT01000001.1, from coordinate 262,038 downwards.
GAGACACCCACTCCGCGCTCATCGCGCTCGCGGCCGCCACGGTAGGCATCGTGGCCTGGGGCCTGGGCGCCTGGGCCTTTGGCATCCCCACCTCCGAGAGCCACGCCCTCATCGCCGGCCTCACCGGCGGCGCGCTCGCCGTGTCCGGCGGCCTCGACGGCGTCAACATGGGCGAGTGGGTCAAGGTCGTCTACGGCCTCGTGCTCTCCACGGTCCTGGGATTTCTCGCCGGCTGGATCATCTCCAAGGTCATCCCCATCGCCTGCAAGAACGCCGACCGCCGCACGGCCAACAACTTCTTTGGTCGCATGCAGGTCCTCGGCGCCGCCGGCGTGGCCCTCATGCACGGCGCGCAGGACGGCCAGAAGTTCATGTCCACCGCAATGCTCGCCATCGCGCTCTCGCTCAACCTGACGGTGGGTGAGATGGGCGGCTTCCCGCTCTGGATCATGGTGCTGTGCGCCGCGGTCATGGCCATCGGCACGGCCGTGGGCGGCAAGAAGATCATCAAGAAGGTGGGCATGGAGATGGTGCGCCTGGACAAGTACCAGGGCTTCGCCGCCTCCGTCAGCGCCACCGCGAGCCTGCTCATCGCTACGCTCACCGGCCTTCCCGTCTCCACCACCCACACCAAGACCGCCGCGATCATGGGCGCCGGCGCCGCCAAGGACCCCAAGTCCGTCAACTGGGGCGTCGCCAAGGAGATGGTCCTCACCTGGGTCTGCACGTTCCCGGGCTGCGGCATCATCGGCTACGTGCTCGCCAAGCTCTTCCTCGTGCTGTTCTAGTCCCGGGCACGCGCCCGGCCGCACGTTCTTCTCGACCGCCCTTATCGCCTCTTATCGCTCCCGTCCCCACGCAACCGAAGGAGTCCACATGCCCCGCATCAAGAAGGAAGACGAGTTCTACACTATGCTCAAGGAGTTCGCGGCCCTCATCGTCGAGGCGGCGGACGAGTACAACACCATCATCTGCAACTTCCCCGACTCGATGAGCTCCATCCCGCAGATGAAGGTCTACGAGTCCAAGGCCGACGAGCGCGTGAAGGCCATCATGGCCAAGCTCTACACCTCCTTCATCACGCCGATCGACCGCGAGGACATCTCCAGCCTCGCCCTCGCCCTGGACGACGTGGTTGACTCCATGTACGGCGTGGCGGTGCGCCTTGACCTCTTCAACATCGGCGACCTGCGCATCGAGGCCAAGCAGATCTCCGAGCTCACGGTCCACGCGGTCCACGAGATGCAGGAGATGATCAACCACCTGCCCGACTACAAGAAGGACCGCGTGGTCCTGGAGAAGGCCATCAGCGTGGGCACCGTCGAGGACGAGGGCGACACCGTCTACCAGCAGGCGCTGCGCCGCCTCTTCTCCGACGAGGAGGACGCCTCCGGCAAGTACGCGGTCACGTGGCTGCGCATCTTCGACCGCATGGAGCTGTGCCTCGACGCGTGCGACCGCGTCTCCGGCATCGTGCGCGACATCATCATGAAGGACGCGTAGGGCGAGAAGAACGTCCATCGCGCGCTTGCCGCCCCGCCGGCCCCTCTGACTTTCACGCGGAACTGCGCTTCGCGGAAGATTCCGCTTAGAAAGCCAGAGGGGCCGGCGGGGCGGTCGTCTCTGGGCGGGTTCTCTTACCGCTGTGGGGGGCGTGGCGTGATATAGTTGTTGTACGGTACAACTTTTCTGCGGGGCGAGCCATGGACGCGATGGTTACGGGGCGGATGTCTCAGGCAAAGAAGGAGCTGGGCAACCAGGTGCTCAGGGAGCTGGGGACCAATGCCTCTCAGGTGATCAACGAGCTGTATGACTATGTGATTTCCCGGCGCGCGCTGCCCTTCTCGGCTCCCGAGGAGGAGCGGGGAGAGCGGCTGCGTGCCGCCGTCACGGCGGTGGACGCCGTGCCCAAAGTCGAGCTTGACGCGCGGTTTGCGGCAATGGACGTGAGACAGGCTCGGATGGAGCGGCTTTCCGACGACGGCCTGATGGGGGACGGCCGATGATTCGCGTGCTCGTGGACAGCAACGTGCTCGTTGACTTTCTCGCCCGACGCGGCGACTTCTATGACCTTGCGCGGAAGCTCATGGTCTTTGCCGAGATGGGGGACTATGAGCTCTGGATGAGCTCATCGCAGGTGACCGACGTGTTCTGCGTGCTGAGCAACGGCGGGCGCCCGTCGTGCGTGTCTGCGGCGCGAGATGCGCTGCGGGCACTGAGGCGCTTTGTGCGCGTGTGCGCCCCGGGAGAGCGCGAGGTCGACCGCGCGCTGGACTCCGACTGGCCCGACTTCGAGGACGCGCTGGTGTACCAGGTTGCCACGAGCATCGATGCTTCCGTCATCGTGACGAGGAGCGCGCTCAACTTTGGGCGCTCGGCCATACCCGTGCGCACGCCCGAGGAGTTCTTCTCGTGGATGGAGCAGCGCAATCACCTTGCGTACGACGAGGTTGCGTTCTGAGCCGAGGCCTCAGCGCTGCGGTGGGAGCGGCGGGTTGACGGGGCGTGTCAAAATGCTTTGACATGCAGGTCAGCGGTGGTCTGCTACACTGCTGCCACCTACTGCCGACCTGGCATCCGCCGACCTTAAGGAGGCCGCGATGGCGCGTCCGGAGCGCATCGACGCCGTGCTCTTTGACTTTGACGGGACGCTCTGCGACACGGAGCGCCACAACCTCGTGCTCGTGCGGGAGGTGCTCGAGCGGCTGGACGTGCCCATCTCCGAGGAGGAGCTCCACGCGCTCTCCGGCGGGGACGACCGCGTGGTGGTGCCGCCGATCCTGGAGCGCCACGGCTCGCCGTACACGATCGACGACTACGAGCGCCTGCGCGACTACTGCTACCGCACCTACTCCGAGGCCGATCTCGAGCTGGAGCCGGGCGCGCGCGAGCTCATCGAGGGGCTGCGGGCGCGCGGGGTGGCCGTGGGCCTGGTCTCGACGACGATCGCCCGCTGCGTCCTCACGGCGCTCAACCGCCTGCGTGCGACCGACCTCTTTGACGTGATGGTCTTTGGGGACATGGTTGCGCGTTGCAAGCCGAACCCGGAGCCCTACCGGCGTGCGCTCGAGTTTCTGGGCGTGGACGCCGCGCATACGGTGGTCTTCGAGGACTCGTCGACGGGCGTCGCGGCGGGGCAGGCGGCGGGCTGCCACACGTTTGGCTGCACGCGCTGCGCGATCGGCCAGGACCTGAGCGCCGCCGACGAGCTCATCGACACCTTCGTGGGCCTGCACCTGTAAGTTGGGGACTGTCCCCAATTAACATATGTAAATCGGGGACAGCCCCCAATTCACAGAGTCGCGCGGCGGACCGCAAAAGTCGTCTTCGATCCATATTCGGCGCTTCGCCGGAACAAAACCCGCCTTCGATCCATGGAAAAATGGGCCTCTCGCCCGTTCCAAAGAGCGGGCGCGCGACGGTTTCCTGCGGAAACGTCGTCGCACGCCCTGTGGACGGGGGCTCAAGGCCCAAAAACTCATGGATCGAAGGCGGGTTTTGTTCCGCGCCGGCCTCAGATATGGATCGAAGGCCAGTTTTGCAGCCGCGTCGGCCGCGCGGGCTCTGGGATGCTAGGCCAGCGTCGCGGCGAGCGCCAGGAGCTCGTCCACGTCCGCCTCGCCCGTGGCCCAGGAGCAGACGAAGCGCGCGACCACCTGGCCGTCCGGCAGCTCGTAGAAGGTCTCGCATCCGCACGCCGCCTCGAAGGCGTCGCGCTGCGCCGGCGCCATCACGAAGAACTGCTGGTTGGACGCGGAGTCGCCGTACGGCTCGAAGCCGAGCTCGCGCATGCCGGCGCGCAGTCGCAGGGCGCACTCGTTGGCGTGGCGCGCGAGCCGCCAGTAGAGCGCCTCGCCGCCGTCCGCACTCGGCGCGAACGCCGTCTCAAACTGCACGCCGAGCAGGCGCCCCTTGGCGAGCAGGCCGCCGCGCTCCTTCTGCAAATACGGGAAGGCCTCGCGCAGGCGCGGGTCGGAGATGACCATGGCCTCGCCCATGAGCATGCCGTTCTTGGTGCCGCCGAGGTAAAAGGCCCCGCAGCGCTCGGCGATGTGCTCCAGCGTGAGGCCGCCGGCGGCAGGCGAGGTGAGGCCGGAGCCCAAGCGCGCCCCGTCGAGGAAGACCGGCAGGTCGTGACCGTCCGCCCAGCCGCAGATGGCGTCGAAGCGCTTGCGGTCCCACACGCCGCCGAGCTCGGTGGTGTTGGAGATGTAGACGCAGCCCGGGCGCGTCATGTGGCGGCCCGTCGAGGTCTGGAAGCGCCATACGCGCTCGGCGGCCTCGGGCGTGAGGAAGCCGTCGCGGTCGTCCGTGGGCAGCACGGTGCGCCCGCACGCGGCCACGGCGCCGGTCTCGTGCACGTTGATGTGGGCGTCCGGCGTGCAGACGGCGCCTTCCCAGTCGCGCAGCAGCCCTGTCACGCCGATGACGTTGGCCGACGTCCCGCCGATGCAAAACTCCACGTCAACGTCGTTGCGGCCGCACGCCGAGCGGATGAGCTCGCGGGCCCGCTCGCAGTGGGCGTCGCCCTCGGTGTAGCCGACGGTCTGCTCGTCGTTGGTCGCCACGAGCGCGGCCATGATCTCGGGCGCCGCGCCCTCGGAGTAGTCGTTGCGGAACATACGCATGGGGACCTCGGTTCCTCTCGGATCGTGCCTACGCCGCAATGTTACAACCTCCGCAACCGGGCGCGCCCCGCGCCCGGAAAGGGTTTATCGTCTTCGCAGCACATATCGCACGCGATCCCGGCAGGGAGGCAATCATGGCAGTGGAGAAGAAGGACATCGACTGGGGCAGCCTCGGCTTTGCCTACCAGCCCACGGACTACAGCTACGTCTGCAACTACCGCGACGGCGCCTGGGAGGAGGGCGGCCTCACCACCGACCACACCCTCACGCTCTCTGAGTGCGCGGGCATCTTCCACTACTGCCAGGAGGTCTTCGAGGGCCTCAAGGCCTACACCACCGCCAGCGGCGACATCGTCTGCTTCCGCCCGGACCTCAACGCCTCCCGCATGGCCGACTCCGCCCGCCGCATCGTGATGCCGCCCTTCCCGGAGGACAAGTTCGTCGAGGCCGTCAAGATGGTCGTGCGCGCCAACGAGGCCTGGGTCCCGCCCTTTGGCTCCGGCGCCACGCTCTACGTGCGCCCGTTCATGGTGGCCACCGGCGAGGTCATCGGCGTCAAGCCCGCCGACGAGTACCAGTTCCGCATCCTCGTGACGCCCGTGGGTCCGTACTACTCCGGCGGCGTCAAGCCCGTGGCCCTCAAGGTGCCCGAGTACGACCGCGCCGCGCCCCACGGCACCGGCGCCATCAAGGCCGGCCTCAACTACGCCATGTCGCTCTACCCGAGCGTCCAGGCGCATGCCGAGGGCTTCGCGGACAACATGTTCCTCGACCCGCAGACCCACACCTACGTGGAGGAGTCCGGTGGCGCCAACTTCCTGTTCGTCGACCGCGAGGGCACGCTCGTGGTGCCGCAGTCGGCCACCGACTCCATCCTGCCGTCCATCACGCGTCGCAGCCTCGTGCAGGTGGCGAGCGAGATGCTCGGCATGACCGTGGTGGAGCGCCCGGTCAAGTTCGAGGAGGTCGCCGCGGGCGAGTTCGTCGAGTGCGGCATGTGCGGCACCGCGGCCGTGATCTCCCCGGTGGGCAAGGTCGTGAACGGCGAGACCGAGGTCATCTTCGGCGAGGGCGGCATGGAGCACGTGGGCCCCGTCATGGCCAAGCTGCGCGAGACCCTCACCGGCATCCAGGACGGCGAGATCGCCGGTCCCGAGGGCTGGGTCGTCAAGATCTGCTAGGCGAGAAGAACCTCTGATTCGGGGATGCCGCCCCGCCGGCCTCCGACCTTCACGCAGGACTGCGCTTCGCGAAAGCTCCTGCTCGGAAGGCCGGAGGCCGGCGGGAGCGCCCATGCGGGCCGGCAAGCGGGCAGCACCGTGCCCTCGCCGCGCGACGGCTGGCGCGCGGCCGCTACTGGGCGGAGTACGACTGCGCGGCGAGGTCGCGGAGCTGGGCGGTGGTCAGCTCGGGCGTCAGGATGAAGGTGGCGTCGGTCGCGAGCGCGCCCGGCTCGAGGAGCTCGAGCGCCTCGAAGTAGTCCAGCGTGGCGAGCAGGTCGCCCGCCTCGTTGCTCACGAGCAGAAGCCGCCAGTCAAAGACGTCCTCGTCGCTCACCTGGTACATCGTCTGCGGATGGCGGGGGAGCATCGTCTTTCGGTCCTCGTGCAGGAGGTACATCCCGATGACGTGGCCGTCGTCCTGGTCGCGATAGAAGCGCGGGGGCAGCTTGGCCGCGCCCTCCCAGACGTCCGGCTCCTTCTTGCCGCGCAGCCTGTCCAGCAGTCCCATCGTGCCTCCCTACCTCGGCGGACGCGAACAGCGTAGCACGCCGGGGCGCGTGCCTCAGCCGGAGAGCCGCAGTCGGGCGCACTTCTCGGCGTCGTGCGCACCAAAGCGGGGTACGCACGACGCGGGGAGGTGCGCGCAGCGGCGAGGCGTGGCGGCGCGCGTCGGCCGCGCGGCACCGGCGTGGCGGCGGCCCGCCCGCCCGCGCTATACTTAGGCGCTGGAAACCATGCGAGAAGGGACCCGCAGATGGGACAGAAGGTTCAGGGCACCGAGGACCTCTTCGGCAGCTACATGCGCGCCTGGCAGAGGATGCAGGACGTGGCGCGCGACCTGTTTGGCTCCTACGGCTTCGACATGATCGAGACGCCGGCGATCGAGCAGGTGGACACCTTCGTCCACGGCATCGGCGAGTCCACGGACGTGGTGCGCAAGGAGATGTTCCGCGTGGTCTCGGGCGCGCTCTTTGGCGATTTGCTCGAGAAGGGCACGGAGGCGGGCCTCAAGCCTCGACAGCGCATGGCCATGCGCCCCGAGGGCACGGCGGGCGTGGTGCGTGCCGCGGTGGAGAACAACTTCGTGCCGCAGGGCGCGGCCCCGGCAAAGCTCTGGTACGCCGAGGCGATGTTCCGCGGCGAGCGCCCGCAGAAGGGGCGCCTGCGCCAGTTCCACCAGGTGGGCGTCGAGTGGCTGGGCGCCGCCGACCCCGCGGCCGACGCCGAGTGCATCATCATGCTCATGACCTACTTCGAGCGCCTGGGCTTTGCGCGCGAGGGCCTGCGCCTGGTCATCAACTCGATGGGCGACGCCGCGTGCCGCCCCGCCTACCGCGACAAGGTCCGTGCCTTCATCCTCGACCACGCGGACGAGATGTGCGCGGACTGCCTCGAGCGCGCGCAGATCAACCCGCTGCGCGCCTTCGACTGCAAGAACGACCACTGCCGCGAGGTCATGCAGGGCGCGCCGCTCGCACCGGACAACCTCTGCGAGGAGTGCGCCGCCCACTACGCCGCGGTCAAGCGCTACCTCGACGCCGCGGGCGTGACCTACGTGGAGGACCCCACGCTCGTGCGCGGGCTCGACTATTACACCCGCACGGTCTTTGAGGTGGAGGCCGTGGGCTCGGGCGTGGGCGCCATCGGCGGCGGCGGTCGCTATGACGGTCTCGTGGAGCTCGAGGGCGGCAAGCCCACGCCGGGCCTGGGCTTTGCGGTGGGCTTCGAGCGCATCGCTCTCGCGCTGGCGGCGGCCGGCGTGGAGCTGGGCGGCGCGGAGCCGAGCTGCGTCTACGTGGCGTCGACCGGCGGCGAGGCGGAGCGCGCGGCGGCCTTCGACGCGTGTCTGGCGCTGCGCGGGGCCGGGGTGCGCACCGAGGCTGACTACCAGGGCCGCTCGCTCAAGAGCCAGTTCAAGCAGGCTGACAAGCTGCGTGCGCGCGTCTGCGTGGTGCTCGGGGCCGACGAGGTCGCCGCGGGCGCGGTCACGCTGCGCGACATGGAGAGCCACGAGCAGGTCCAGGTCCCGATGGCGGAGCTCGTGGATGCCGTGAGGGCGCGCCTGGACTAAGGCGGACGTCCTTCTCGCCCGGTCTTCTCGCCTGCCGTCGGCACGGCCGGGCCGCTTTTGAGGGTATGTACACCGCCCCGTGAGGGTATGTACACCGCCCCGCGTGACGCCTTCCGCATCGCCGCAGGTCAGGGCCTTGCCGAGAAGAACGTGCCGCCTCGGCAGTGTACATACCCTCAGGGCGGACATGGCTCACCGCGCCTGCCGTCCGCCCCGCATTGTGTGGTTGCTGTGGGCGTTTGCCCCTTGGGCTCGGACGTGCCCTCCATCAGGCATTTTTAGCACGGCCGCCCTGAGCAGGCATGCTCGCCGCCCTAGAAAGCCGGTCGTCAGCCCGTCGAAAGCGTGCCGTCAGCCAGGCGTCAGGGCCCTGCAAGTCCGCCCCGCTACCATGGGGCGCATGATTACGATCTGCGACATATCGGCACTTGCGCGATGGGCGGAGGTCGGTCTTGCCGAGCGCCTGGGCGAGCCCTGCGACCCTCCGGCAAACGGGGCGTGGTCGCTTCCCGCCGCCGCGTGCCTCCCCGACATCGACCTCGCAGGAGCTCGCATCGAGGCTACCGCGGATCGTCCCCTCCACATCCTCGTTGCCTCTCCGGCGGGACGCATACGCTCGCGGCGGCTGCACTGCCACGTGTGGTCGACCGAGCTCCCGGAGGGCTCGCTCTACCAGCTCACCGATGAGATCCTCATTGCGTCGCCGCGCTTTTGCCTGCAGCAGATGGCAGCCGGGTCCAGCCCCGCGCGAGGCGCCGCCGTCGGCATGGAGATCTGCGGCGGGTACGCACGCTCCCCGCGCGCGAAGGGCGGGTTTCACAACAGGCCTCCGCTCGCAAAGCTGGACGATCTCGTTGCCCACTTCGCGAATAACCACGGCTACGGGGCACGTCGCGCGAGGGATGCGCTTGCGTACGTGATCGAGGGCTCGCGCTCGCCGATGGAGACCGTCGTGGTCCTTCTCTTCACGCTTCCCGTCGAGCTTGGCGGATGCGGGCTGCCAATGCCTAGCCTCAACTGCCGTATCGACATTCCCCCATCCCTGCAGATTGCGCTCGGTAAGCCCTATCTCACAGTTGACCTGTGCTGGCCGGAGTGGGGGATTATCCTCGAGTACGACAGCTACCTCTGGCACCGCACCAAGGCAAAGATCGATGAGGACAACACGCGCAACGAGGGGCTGCGCGACCTGGGGTGGATGGTGCGCTCCGTCGCTGCGGGCATGCTCTCGAACGACCTGATGCTCGACGAGCTGGTGCGCAAGGTCATGGCAAAGGCGGGGCGGCAGGTGCCCGACGGCGAGGAGTATCGGCTGCGGCAGCGCGCCCTGGTCCGCGAGCTTTTCGCCCTTTAGCGTCCGAGGCTTCGTGCTTGGAGGGTATGTACACCCCGCCATCGCGTGTGGGCTGCAAAACCGCAGGTCAGAGCCTTGCCGAGAAGAACGTACGGCTGCGGCAGTGTACATACCCTCAATGGCGGAACATGCGCCACCCATCCTGCGAGCTCAAGTAAATCTGATACCATATACGCTATCATAGGAGTTGAGGAGATGCCATCAGTAGAGACCATCCTCGCGCTCATGAGGACAAACCCTCGCGGCGTGAGCTTCAGAGATGCCCTCCGCGTTGCAACGCATTTCTTTGGTCCGCCGCGAATCCGGGGGTCTCACCACTTCTTCTCGATGCCGTGGCAGGGTGACCCGCTTGTAAACCTCCAGGAGAGCGGTAAGCTCGCTAAGGCATACCAGGTCCGACAGCTGCTGTCTGCTATCGAGCGATTGGAGCACGAGCGTCATGCATGACCCGCTAGCATACACGTACCGCGTCTTCCGGTCCGAAGCTGACGGATGCTTCGTCGCGTCGACGCTGGAGTTTCCAAGCCTCTCATGTCTGGGTGACACGCAGGACGAGGCGCTTCACGGCATGGTCGACGTCGTGCGGGAGGCGCTGGAGATTCTTGAGGGGGAGGGGAGGAAGGCGCCGCTTCCCATGGGATCCCGTCGCTACTCCGGGCACCTCTCGCTGCGCATTCCGCCGGAGGAGCATCGCCGCGTCGCAATGGAGGCGGCGGAGGCAGGCGTCTCCATCAACCAGCTGGTCGCAGCGCGCATCTAGCCTGCGCTGATCGAGAGTCTTGAGGGTGTGTTCACCGCCCCGTGAGGGTATGTACACCCCGTCGCTTGGCGATGACTGCAAAACCGCAGGTCAGAGCGTTGCCGAGAAGAACGTGCGGCCGGGGCGGTGTACATACCCTCAGGGTGGGGCGTACATACCCTCGAAGGGGGCGGCCGGCGGGCGAGAGGGGCGAGAAGGGCGAGAAGGGCCCCACCGTCACTGATAGCGCAGCGACTCCACCGGGTCCATCTTGGCCGCGCGGCGCGCCGGGTACCAGCCAAAGACAACGCCGATCCCCACGCAGATGCCCGTCGCCATGGCAACCGTCGCCGGCGAGATCACGGGCACGATGGCCTCGCCCGCGCCCATCATCGACCCCAGCGCCGAGCCCGCCACGCTCGCGAGCAGCCACGCGCCGCCGTAGCCCACGCCGATCCCGAGCGCCCCGCCCACGATGCAGATGGTGATGCTCTCCAGCAGGAACTGCCCCGTGATGTCGCCGCGCCGCGCGCCCAGCGCCTTGCGCAGGCCGATCTCGCGGATGCGCTCGGTCACGTTGGTGAGCATCATGTTCATGATGCCGATGCCGCCCACCAGAAGCGAGATCCCGGCCACCGCCAGCGCCAGCATCCGGAAGGTCGCCGTGGTGGCGTCGAGCTGGTCGATGAGCTCCTGCGCGGTCTGCACGTAGACGTAGCCCTCGTCGCTCGAGAAGCTCGTCTGGTCCGGCTCGGGGTAGGGGATGTTGTAGCGGGTGTAGAGATAGCTCTCGGTCTCCGCAGCCACGGCGTACATGTCCGAGCCCTCGCGCGCAAAGCCGATGATCTGCCAGCTCCCGTAGCCGCCCTGGCCGATGAGGCGCGTCACGGCGGTCTCGGATGGCATGTAGGCGGTGTCGTTGTCGTAGGTGAAGCCCTCGTCGACCACGCCCACCACGGTGTACTGCGACGAGCCGATGCGCACGGTCTGCCCCACGCAGTCTGCGTCGGGCGAGCCAAAGAGGTTCTTGACCGAGCTGCCGCCCAGCACCACGACCATCGCGCCGTCCTCGCAGTCCTCGGCGTCGAAGAGGCTGCCGCGCGCGGCCTCGTAGCCCATGGCCTGGAAGTACTCCGGCCGGCACGCGTTGATGTTGAGGTAGTCGACCGAGGCGGTGCTCGAGGACGCCTGCGCGCTCGTGTACGTGAAGCCGGTCACGAACTCGTAGCTCCCTGCAAGCGCCTGACCGATCTCCTCGATGTCGTCCTGGTCGAGCGACTGGTTGCCCGGCGGCCAGCACGTGATGTTGACGGTGCGGGACATGTTGAGGCCGAGCTGCCCCACGAGCTGCGCCTTCACGCCGTCGATCAGCGCGGTCATGGCGATGACGGCCCCGATGCCAATGACGATGCCCAGCACCGTGAGCAGCGTCCGCGCGCGATTGGCGAGAAGGGCGGTGGAGGTCTCGTAGGCGAGGTCGCGGGCTCTCATAGGGCGGGCACCCCCAAAAGCAGCGCGCGGCGGGCTGACGCGCCGGCGACAGCGGGCGTGCCGGGAGCTGCGTGTCCGCCGCTTGCCGCGGGCGTGCCGGGAGCTGCGTGTCCGCCGCCGGCAGCGGGCGAGAAGGACGCGGTCACCTCGGCGTCAGTTGCGCCGGCGCCCCCGGCCGCGCCGTCCTTCTCGGCCGCCGCATCCCGGGCGGCGAGCCCCGCCAGGTAGCGACGCTCCTCCTCGTCCGAGAAGAGCTTGCCGTCGCGGATGTGTACGGTGCGGTCCGCCCAGGCGGCGACCTCTGAGTCGTGCGTGATGAGCACGATGGTCTTGCCGCGGGCCTGCATGCGGCGGAAGGTGCGCATGACCATCTCGCCCGTGGCGGTGTCGAGGTTGCCGGTGGGCTCGTCGGCGAAGATGATCGCCGGGTCGTTGACCAGGGCGCGCGCGATGGCCACGCGCTGCATCTGCCCGCCGGAGAGCTCGTTGGAGCGGTGGAGGTAGTGCTCCTCGGGCAGACCCACGGAGCGCAGGGCCCGCCAGGCGGCGAGCTCGCGGTCGCGCGGGGGCAGGTCGGAGTAGACGAGCGGCAGCATCACGTTGCGCAGCACCGTGGCGCGCGGCAGCAGGTTGAACGACTGGAAGACAAAGCCCAGGCGGCTCGCGCGCACATGGGCGAGGTCGTCCTCGGAGAGCTCGGTGACGTCGATGCCCTCGAGCAGGTAGGTGCCCGCGGTGGGGCGGTCCAGGCAGCCGAGGATGTTCATGAGCGTGGACTTGCCGGAGCCGGACGGACCCATGATGGCGAGAAACTCGCCGCGGTCCACGGTCAGCGAGACGCCGCGCAGCGCCGGGGTGTAGCCGGCCGCGGTCTCGTAGATGCGCCAGGCGCCGCGGATGTCGATGGCGGGCGTCATGGCTAGGCCACCGGCTCTGCCGCGACGGCGTCGGCGGTCGCGGCGTCCGTCTCGCCCTCGATCACGGCGAGGTCGTCGGCCACGGCGCCGCCCGAGACGGTGGCGTCGGCGTCGTCGGCCGCGAGCGCGCCGTCCTGCTCGCCCGCCGCGTCGCCGGCGTCGCCCGCCGCGTCGAGCGCGCCGTCAGCCGCGCCGCCCTCGCCGCCGGACACGTTGGTCACCGAGTACGGGTCCAGCACCACGGCATCGCCGTCAGCGAGGTCGCCCTCGACGGCCGCGGTGGTGGAGCTCTGCGCGGTCACGGTGACGTCGCGCCGCTCGCAGGCCTGGGTCTCGGCGTCGGTCATGACGTAGACGTAGTAGCTCAGGCCGTCGTCGGTCGCCAGGGCCGAGACGGGCACGGTCATGGCGTCGGGCACGTGCTGGAGCAAGATCTCGACGCTTGCCGTCATGCCGGGCTTGAGCTCGGGCACGGGGTCGGGGATGAGCAGCTCGACGTCGTAGGTCACCACGCCGTAGTTGTAGCCGTAGGGGTCCGCGGCCGAGACGGTCGAGATGCGCGTCACCTGCGCGTCGAGCAGGGCGTCGGGTAGGGCCGAGAAGGTCACGCGCGCGCCCTGGCCCACGGCGATCCGCGAGATGTCGACCTCGTTGACCTGCACCTTCACCGTCATCTGGGAGAGGTCCGCGATCTGGATGAGCGTGCCGGAGGAGCTTCCGTCCCCGCCGCTGACCGCGCCGCCCGCGCCGAGGGCCGCGCCCTGCACGGCGTTCATCACCACGACCGAGCCCGAGGCAGGCGCCTTGACAGTGCGCTTGGAGGCCGTGGACACGGCCTGGTCGTAGGTCTGCTGCGCGCCCTCGAGCGTGAGCTTGGCGGAGTCGATCTGCGTGGCCGCCTGCTGGACGTCGGCCCAGGTGGCCGACGCCGGGACCTCCGTTGTGGTGCCGTCGCCGTTGTCCACGTAGGTGGGGCCCTTGCAGTACTCCTTGTACGTCTGGTCGTAGGCCTCCTGCGCGGAGGAGACGCCGGCCTTGGCGCTGCGCACGCCGATCTCGGCCTCGCGCACGGCGCGGTCGAGCTCGTCGTTGCGGACGGTGAGCAGGACGTCGCCCTCCTGGACGACGGAGCCCTCCGCCACGTTGACGGTCTCGATGATGCCGTCGACCTCGGGCGTCACCACCACCGAGGAGAGCGGCTGGGCAGAGCCCGTGGCCTGCACGGACTCCGAGAACTCGCCGCGAAAGACGGGCATGGTCTGGAGCTGGGGAGCCTCCGCGGCCTGGTTGGCCTGGCTCGTGAGCACGCCCCAGGCGATGGCGGCAATCAGCGCGATGCCGCCGACCACGCTCGCGGCGATGACCTTCTTGCGGCGGCGGGCCTTGCGATGGCGCATGAGCGACTCGTAGGCTAGGCGGGCCTCGACGTCCTCGTCGGTCTCGTCGGGGGCGGGCGCGGCGCCGGGCGCGGGCGCGGCGCCGGCGGGCGCGGCGATGACGCCGATGGGCTCCGGGGTTGCCTGGGTCTTCTCGTCCTTCTCGGTCTTCTCGGCCATGATGCCTCCGGCTCTGGGTTGTCTGCACGTCCGAGCGTAGCCCATCGCGCGGGGCGGCGCTCCCGGCGTTGCGCCCCGACGGCCGTAAAACCGCAGGTGAGCGGCAGGGGCTTACGATACTGTCACGTTGGGCGCCTCGCGAGGGCGCCTTGGGCCCCCGCGGGGTATGTACACCGCCCCCGCAGGGTATGTACACCGCCCCGCGTGACGCCTTCCGCATCGCCGCAGGTCAGGGCCTTGCCGAGAAGAACGGACCCTCCGGCGACTGTACATACCCTCAGGGGCGGGTGTACATACCCTCGCGAGGCGCCTCGCCCGCCCCGTCCGGCGCCGGCCGGCCCGCCGGGCGGGCGCGGCGGTGTGGTAACGTGGCGGCAGAGAGGGGGCGGGCCGTGGACGAGGGTCGCGCGATATACGAGGACGAGGTGCTTCTCGCCTGGGACAAGCCGGCGGGGATCCTCGTGCACGGGGACGGCTCGGGCGCGCGCACGCTCACGGACGTCGTCGCCGAGCACCTCGTCGACGCCGGTCGCGCGGACGTCCGGCCCCAGCCGGTGCAGCGCCTTGACGTGGAGACCACGGGCCTCGTGCTCTTCTCGCTCGATCGCGCCACGCAGCCGGCGCTCGACGCACAGGTGGCGGGCCATGACATGCGCAAGCAGTATCTCGCCGTGGTCTCGGGCCGCTTTCCCTGGGGCGAGAAGAACCTCCACCAGCCCATCGGCCGAGACCGGCACGACGCCCGGCGCATGCGCGCGTGCCGCCCGGGCCAGGGCAAGCCGGCGGAGACGCGCGTGCGCAGGCTCGCCGAGAAGGACGGCCGCACGCTGCTGCTCGTGGAGCTGCGGACGGGGCGGAGGCATCAGATCCGCGTGCACCTGGCGTCGCTGGGCTTTCCCATCGTGGGCGACGCGCTCTATGGCGGAGCGCGCTCGAAGCGGGGCCTCTTGCTCCATGCGTGGCGCGAAGAGCTCGACCACCCCATGACGGGGGAGCGCCTGCGGCTGGAGACCGCGTGGCCCGCGCGCCTGTGGCCGGAGCCGGTTGCGCTGCCGTAGCGCCCGCGCGCTTCCTGCGCCCGCCGAGACATGCGCCCCGCAGCCGTCCCACTGTGCGATACTAACGAGGAGGTGCGCCTTCTGAGGGGGAGGCGCCAGCACGGACGTGACCGCAGCCAGGAGAGGGGCAGAGATGGCCGATACCATGCGTGGCGTGTACACCAACCTGACCGAGATTCGCCGCAACGTGTTCTCCAACGTGGCCAAGATCGCCTACGACATGAAGGAAGACGACGAGAAGACCACTCGTCGCAAGATCCGCGACCTGCCCTACGAGATCATCCCCGGCGACGTGGCCACCTACCGCGAGTCGGTCTTCCTGGAGCGCGCCATCGTCGAGCAGCGCATCCGCCTGGCCATGGGCCTGCCGCTGCAGGGCGTGGACAAGCGCGAGAGCCTCACCGACGGCCTCGCCGACGCCGCGGTGCCCGAGACCTACTACGAGCCGCCGCTGGTCAACGTCATCAAGTTCGCCTGCAACGCGTGCGACGACAACGTCTATCGCGTTACCAACGCCTGCCAGAGCTGCCTGGCCCACCCCTGCCGCGAGATCTGCCCCAAGGGCGCCATCTCGTTCCGCCACAAGAAGGCCTACATCGACCAGGAGAAGTGCGTGCACTGCGGCATGTGCTTCAACGCCTGCCCCTATCACGCGATCCAGCACCACGTGCGCCCCTGCGCTGACGCCTGCGGCATGCACGCCATCGGCTCGGACGAGTACGGCCGCGCCCAGATCGACTACGAGAAGTGCGTCTCCTGCGGCCAGTGCCTGATCAACTGCCCCTTTGGCGCCATCGCCGACAAGAGCCAGATCTTCCAGGTCATCCAGGCTATCAACCGCGGTGACGAGGTGATCGCCGAGGTCGCGCCCGCCTTCGTGGGCCAGTTCGGCGGCAAGGGCAACGTGGACAAGCTGCGCCAGGCGTTCTCGATGCTGGGGTTCTCCGGCATGGAGGAGGTCGCCATCGGCGCCGACCTCTGCACCGTCCAGGAGGCCGAGGACTTCCTCGAGGAGGTTCCCGAGAAGATCCCGTTCATGGGCACCTCGTGCTGCCCGGCGTGGTCGGTCATGGCCAAGACGGAGTTCCCCGAGCACGCCGACTGCATCTCGATGGCCCTCACGCCCATGACGCTCACCGCGCGCATGCTGCGCCAGCAGCACCCCAACGCCAAGATCGTCTTCGTGGGCCCGTGCTCGGCCAAGAAGCTCGAGGCCATGCGCAAGTCCGTCCGCTCCGAGGTCGACTTCGTCCTCACCTTCGAGGAGATGGCGGGCATGATGAAGGGCGCCGGCATCGACGAGTACACCAAGCTCGAGGGCGAGGGCGCCTCCGACTTTGGCGTGGCCTCCGCCGACGGCCGCGGCTTCGCGGTGGCGGGCGGCGTCGCCAATGCGGTGGTCAACGTCATCAAGAACCTGCACCCGGAGCGCGAGGTCAACGTCGTAAACGCCGAGGGCCTCGAGAACTGCCGCAAGATGATGAAGGACGCCGTCAAGGGCAAGTACCCGGGCTACCTGCTCGAGGGCATGGCGTGCCCGGGCGGCTGCGTGGCCGGCGCCGGCACGCTGCAGTCGATCAACAAGACCGCGGCGGCCGTCAAGCGCTACGCGAAGAAGTCCCCGCACAAGAACGCGGACGAGAACGAGTACCGCGACCTCATCCCCTCGCTCGAGCGCGAGGAGGACGGCAAGTAGGCCTCGGGGGACGGCCCCTCGAGTCACCTTTGACCCATCGGTGGGGCAGGCGCCTGCGGGAGCCTGTCCCACTTCCATCAGGCGAGCCCCACCACGCGAGAAGGGAACACATGCTCAACGTAGACCGCGCGATCCTGCACGTCTTTGACTTTGACTCCGGCTCCACGTACTTCTCGGAGCGTCCGCTCGACCTGGACGTGCGGTCCACGAAGTCCTTCGTCCAGCGCCACCTGCGCAAGATCTCGTCCAACGCGGAGAGCCGCCACGGCGAGTTTGCCCCGGACTCCGGCTTTGCCGTCGAGCTCCAGCACTACCTGGCGGGGGAGCGCGAGTTCGTGGAGTTTAGCGTGGAGATCGCCCAGTGGTTCTGGGAGGAGCTGCGTCGCGCGGAGGACCTCGAGCAGTGCGACCTTCTCGTCGCGGACTTCACCGACACCGACGCCGCGTCCGGCGAGGACGTGGAGTTCGAGGGCGACGCCGGCAAGCGCTACTTTGCGATCGAGCTGCTGCCGCGCCGCCAGGCCTTTGTCCACGAGGTCGAGGGCGACGCCAACGGCATCTCGCGCGTGGACGCCACGCTGCCCAACCCCTCGCAGAAGGTGGCGAGCTACGTGCTGGTGGACGCGGCAACGGGCGCGATCGACTTCCACGACAAGGAGCGCAGCGTGGGCGGCACCGCGACGATGGTGATCCCGGAGCGCTTCTTGCAGTGCACGAGCGAGGCCTCGAGCCACGAGGTGATCGACGAGGTCAGCGTCATCGTGCGCGACGTGGCGGAGGAGTTTGGCCTGGAGCCCGCGGTGGAAGTGGGCCGCGCCAAGGCCTGCGTGGCGCGCGCGGCCGACGTGGAGGAGTCCTTCAGTCCCGCGGAGGTGGGCCGGACCGTGTTTGCCGAGCGCCCGGACGTGGCCGAGCGCTTCGAGGCGCGCGTGGCCGAGGCGCGGCTGCCCGAGGAGACGCCGGTGCGCCGCGGCGTGGCCAACCGCCTGACGAAGAGCCACAAGATCCGCACGGACACGGGGGTCGAGATCACCTTCCCGTCCGAGCTGGCGGAGCGCCCGGGCTACCTGGACTTCTCGACCGACGCCGAGGGCAGGATCACCATCACGGTGGGCAACGTCGCGCGGATCGAGAACCGGTAGGGGGTGCCGCGCATCGCGCCGCGAGCGTCTCGCTCCGCGCCGGGGCCCGCGAAAAAACCTGCCCGTCCGCCATTTGGCCCCATGTTCATATCGTGGCCGCGGGCGTTTGCCGCTAGAATGTTGTGACGCGTCTTCTGCACCCCATACGTACCCAAGGAGACCACATGCCACGAGACCACGCCTCTCTCAGCGGAGCCGGCATCTCGCCGCGCACCGTCACGCGCCGCGACGCGCTGAGGCTTCTCATAGGCGCGGGCGCCTGCTCCGCGCTCTTCCCCGCGCTCGCGAGCGCCGCCCCCTCCACCCAGGAGAGGCTCGACGCAGCCCAGATGAGCTACGAGCAGGCCCAGGCCGAGCTCGAGGCCCTGGGCGAGGAGGTCGCCGAGGCGGCCGGCCAGCTCTCCCAGACCCAGGCCCAGGTGGGCGACCTCACCCAGCAGGTCAACCAGAAGCAGTCCGAGATCGAGGACAAGCAGGACCAGATCGAGGACAAGCAGGACCAGATCGACCAGAAGCAGTCCGAGATCGAGGACAAGCAGGACCAGATCGAGCAGCGCCAGGAGCAGCTGGGCGAGCGCATGAGCTCCTCGTACAAGGCCGGTCCCACCTCCACGCTCGACCTTTTGCTCTCCTCGGCCACCTTCGAGGAGCTCACCAGCAACATCTACTACCTCGACAAGGTCAGCGAGGCAGACCGCGAGATGATCGACACGGTCAAGACCCTCAAGGCCGAGCTCGAGCAGGACAAGGCCGAGCTCGAGCAGGACAAGGCCGAGCTCGAGCAGCAGAAGTCCGAGCTCGAGACCGAGAAGGCCGCGCTCGAGGAGCAGAAGGCCGAGCTCGAGGAGCTCGAGGCGCAGCAGGCCGCCGAGCTCGAGGCCGTCCGCGCCAAGCAGGCCGAGTCCGAGCAGCTCGTCGCCAACCTCTCCGACGAGGTCAAGGAGCTCATGGCCCAGCGCGACGCCGAGCTCCTCGCCGCTCAGCAGGCCGCCGAGGAGGCACGCCGGCAGCAGGAGCTCGCCCAGCAGCAGGGCGGCAGCTCAGGCGGCGGCAGCTCGAGCGGCGGTGGCGGCAGCACCGTCATCACGGGCTCCGGCCCCGCGGCCGCCGTGGTCAACGCCACCTACTCCACGCCCTCGCCGGGCTCGGGCCTGTGCGCGGCGTGGGTCTCCAACGTCTTCCGCAACGCCGGCATCGGCTCGTTCTACGGCAACGCCGACGACATGTACTACAGCTGGTGCGGCTACTCCACGTCGCAGATCCAGCCGGGCATGATCATCGCCGTCAACACCGCGCCGTACAGCGCCGCCGCCGTCATCTACGGTCACGTGGGCATCTACGTGGGCAACGGCACGGTCCGCCACAACAGGAGCGGCGTGGTCCGAAGCGACTCGCTCTCCAGCTGGATCAGCATGTACAGCGTGACTGCCACGGTGCGCTGCGGCTGGCTCGGGGGCATCGCGCTCTCGTAGCGGCGGGGCGGCTCATTGCACTGACAGGACGGCGGTCGAGGTTCTTCTCGGCCGCCGTGCTTTTCTTGCCCGGACCGCACCGTCCCGCCTCTCAACTTTGGATTTAGGGCGCTCACCAGCACATTTGCGGGCAGACCCCTACCCTAAAATGAGCAGTTGCGACTTGGAAACAAAACGGAAATGTGAGGGACGCGATGGCTCGCGGCAGCAACGGGAGAAGGCCGAGCGCTAAAGACCAGCAGAGGGCGGCGAGGGGGCTGCTCGTCGTCGCGGGGCTGTTGTGCCTCGCGCTGGTGGGAGGCGTCGGGGCGCTCTATGCGCTGATCTCCTCCGCCGCGTCCGCGCCGGCGCTGACGCCCGCCGAGGACGGCGTCGTCGAGATCCTCCAGGACGAGGAGGCCCCCGAAGAGCCCGCCGAGCCCGAGAAGCCCGCGGACGACCGCGCCGCCGACCTGGCCCTCGACCCCGAGAAGAAGACTGACTGGGCCTTTGACGGCACGGGCGAGAAGACCGTCTACCTCACCTTTGACGACGGCCCGTCCGATAACACCCCGCGCGTGCTCGAGGTGCTGGGGCGCTACGGCATCAACGCCACCTTCTTCGTGACCGGCCACGAGCCCGACAAGGCCCACTACATCAAGGACGCCTACGAGGCGGGCAACTCCATCGGCCTGCACTCGATGACGCACAACTACGACGAGATCTATGTCTCCGAGGAGGCGTTCTTCAAGGACCTCGAGGCCGTGGGCAACATGGTCAAGGAGCAGATTGGCTACGTGCCCTACCTCACGCGCTTCCCGGGCGGGGCGTCCAACACGATCTCGGCCAACTACTGCCCGGGCATCATGACCGCGCTCGTCGACGACGTTCAGGCGCGCGGCTACCAGTTCTACGACTGGAACGTGAGCTCCGGCGATGCCTCGGGCACCAACGTGCCCGTGGACACCCTCGTACAGGGCTCGTGCGTGGAGGGCTACACCAACGTCATGCTGCTCTTCCACGACTCCAACACCAAGGACACCACGCCCGACGCGCTGCCGCAGATCATCGAGTACTACCTCGAGCGCGGCTACAAGTTCGAGCCCATCACGCGCGAGGCCTTCGTCTGCCACCACGGCGTCAACAACTAGCGCGCCCCTCGTTCTTCTCGGCCGTCCCTGCGCCGCCGAGGGTATGTACACCGCCCCCTGAGGGTATGTACACCTCTCCGAGCCGCGGGTTCTTCTCGGCAGCTTATCTACCTGCGCGTTTGCAACCAACCCAAACCTGGCGGGTGTACATACCCTCAGGGGGCGGTGTACATACCCTCAGGGCAAGCCTACAGGGCGGCTTCGAGCCTGCGTTCTTCTCGTCACTGTCTTGTCAGCTGTAAAGGTTGCTGTCATACTGTCGCTTTGCCAAAGAGGGGAGCGGACATGCTGACAGACGAGCTGCGCGCCGAGGTGGCGCGCCTCAAGATCGAGCGCGACGCCGTGGTCCTGGCCCACTACTACGTGCCGCCCGAGGTCCAGGAGCTGGCGGACCACGTGGGGGACTCGTTTGCCCTGGCCCGGCTGGCGACGACGCTGCCCAACCGCACGCTGGTCTTTGCCGGCGTGCGCTTCATGGCCGAGAGCGCCAAGCTCCTCTCGCCGGACAAGACGGTCCGCATGCCTGACCCCGCGGCCGACTGCCCGATGGCGCACATGGTGCTCCGCGAGACCGTCGCGGCAGCCCGCGAGCGCTACGGCGACGACCTGGCCGTCGCGTGCTACGTCAACTCCACGGCCGAGGTGAAGTCGTGGTCGGACGTCTGCGTGACCTCCTCCAACGCCGTCAAGATCGTCCGCGCGCTGGGCGAGAAGAACGTGCTCTTTGTGCCGGACCGCCACCTCGGACGCTTTGTGGCGAGCCAGGTGCCCGAGAAAAACGTCATCCTGAACGACGGCTTCTGCCCCATCCACCAGGACATCTCCGCTGCCGAGGTCGCCGCGCTCAAGGCGGCCCATCCTGACGCCCCGGTCCTCGCGCACCCCGAGTGCGGGCCACAGGCGCTTGCGCTCGCGGACTTTGCGGGCTCCACCTCGCAGATCATCGACGCGGCCGAGGCGGGCAAGGCGTGCGACTACATCATCCTCACCGTCGACGGCGTCCGCGGCGAGCTGGAGCGCCGCTGCGCCGGCACCGGCAAGCGCTTCCACTTCCCGGCGACGCGCCCGGTCTGCCCGGACATGGCGCGCATTTCCGCGGAGCGCCTCGTCGCGTGCCTGCGCGAGGGCACCGGAGAGGTGGGCCTGCCGCCCGCCGAGGTCGCCGACGCCGCCCGCCGCGCGCTCTCCCGCATGCTCGAGCTGGGGGCGCGCTGATGGCCCCCGACCTGCACGTTGGGGACTGTCCCCAATTTACAGAAAAGTTTGATGCAACGACGGAGTGCGACGTCGTGATCGTGGGCTGCGGCGTGGCCGGGCTATACTGCGCGCTCAACCTGCCGCGGGCGCTCTCGGTGGTCCTTCTCTCCAAGGAGGCCGTTGGCAACTGCGACTCCATGCTCGCCCAGGGTGGCATCTGCGTCCTGCACGACGAGGACGACTACGAGGCGTTCTTCGAGGACACGCTGCGCGCGGGCCACTACGAGAACCGCCTGGAGAGCGTGGACCTCATGATCCGCACGAGCCGCCCGATCATCGACGACCTCATCAAGCGCGGCGTGCGCTTTGCCCGCCGCCCGGACGGCAGCCTCGACTACACGCGCGAGGGCGCCCACTCCCGGCCGCGCATCGTCTACCACGAGGACGTCACCGGCGAGGAGATCACCACGCACCTCCTGGCCTGCGTGCGCGCGCTGCCCAACGCGCGCATCCTCGAGAACACCTGCATGACCGACCTCATCGAGGACACGGACCGCGAGGGCCGGCGCGTCTGCCGCGGCGTGGTCGCGGTGGGCGAGAAGAACGAGCGCCTCGAGATCCGCGCCGACGCCACGGTCTTTGCCACCGGCGGCGTGGGCGGGCTCTACGAGCGCTCCACCAACTTCTCCTGCCTCACCGGTGACGGCTGCCGCGTGGCCGCCGAGCACGGGGTTCTTCTCGAGCACATGGACTACGTGCAGATTCACCCCACGACGCTCTGGACCGAGCGCCCCGGCCGTGCGTTTCTGATCTCCGAGTCCGCCCGCGGCGAGGGCGCGGTCCTGCTCAACGACGCCGGTGAGCGCTTCGTGGACGAGCTGCAGCCGCGCGACGTGGTCTCGGCGGCGATCCGCGCCGAGATGGAGCGAACGGGCGCCCGTCACGTGTGGCTCTCCTTTGCGCGCGTGCCGCGGGAGGAGATCGAGCGGCACTTCACGCACATCCTGGAGCACTGCCTCGAGGAGGGCTACGATATCCGTGAGGAGCCGATCCCGGTGGTGCCCGCCCAGCACTACTTCATGGGCGGGATCCACGTGAACTCGGACTCCGAGACCACGATGCCGCATCTGTTTGCCTGCGGGGAGACCTGCTGCAACGGGGTGCACGGGCGCAACCGGCTGGCGTCCAACAGCCTGCTGGAGTCGCTCGTCTTCGCGCGGCGGGCGGCCGACAAGATCATGCGCGACCGCTTTGCCGACGACACGGCGGCCCAGCTCGCCGCCGCCATGCGCGCGGGTTGACAATGACGTCAGGTTATATTGTCAACCCGCGACGGGTTGACAATATAACCTGACGTCATTGTCAACCTTGTCAACCAGAGAGGAGACACGATGACCGACCCGATGGTTCAGCTGCAGATGGACGAGCACATCCGCGCGGCGCTCAAGGAGGACATGCCCTTCGGTGACGTCTCCACCGCCGCCGTCATGCCCGACGCGCGTCCCGGCCGGGTGCACCTGATCGCCAAGGCGCGCGGCGTGATCGCGGGCCTCTCGGTCTTCTCGCGCGTCTTTGAGCTGCTGGACCCTGCGGCCCGCGTGATCGCGAGCGTGGTCGACGGCGAGCGCGTGGAGCCCGGAGAGCATCTCGCCACCGTCGAGGCCGACGTGCGCGCGCTGCTGGAGGGGGAGCGCACCGCCCTCAACTACCTGCAGCGCATGAGCGGGATCGCCACCTATACGGCGAGCGTCGCGGCGGGCCTCGCTGGCACGTCCACGCGCCTGGTGTGCACGCGTAAGACCACGCCGGGGATGCGTCTGTTCGAGCGCGAGGCCGTGCGCCTGGGCGGCGGCTCGATGCACCGCTTTGGCCTCTCCGACGGCGTGCTGCTCAAGGACAACCACATCGACGCCGCGGGCGGCGTGGCGCGTGCCATCGAGCGCGCCCGCGAGACGGCGCCCTTCGTCGACAAGGTCGAGGTCGAGTGCGAGACGCTCGACATGGTCCGCGAGGCCGTGGAGGCCGGGGCGGACATCATCATGCTCGACAACATGGACCACGACGCCATGGCGGCCGCCATTGCGCTGATCGACGGCCGCGCGCAGACCGAGGCCTCGGGCAACGTGGACGCCGCCAACGTCTCCGCCTACGCCGACCTGGGCGTGGACTTCGTCTCCTGCGGCGCCCTCACGCACTCCGCGCCGATCCTCGACCTCTCCCTCAAGCACCTGGAGGTGCTGGCGTGAGCGTAGGGTCCGGCGAGGCCCGGCGCGAGAGGATCCTCGCGGCGCTCGCCGGCGCCTCGGGGCCGCTTTCGGGCGGCGTCCTGGCCGAGAAGTGCGGCGTGAGCCGCCAGGTGGTCGTCCAGGACGTGGCGCTGCTGCGCGAGCGGGGTGAGAAGATCGTGTCGACCAACCGGGGCTACGTTCTTCTCGCCGGCGGGCCCGTGCGGCCGACGCGCCTGTTCAAGTGCCGGCACGCCGCCGACCAGACCGCAGACGAGCTCACGTGCATCGTCGACCTGGGCGGGTGCGTGGAGGACGTCTTCGTGAACCATCGCGTCTACGGGGTGGTCTCGTCCCGGCTGGGGATCTCGAGCCGTCGCGACGTGGAGCGCTTCATGTCCGAGCTCACCTCCGGGGTCTCCGCGCCGCTGCTCGAGGTCACGAGCGGCTATCACTTCCACCACGTGAGCGCCGCGAGCGAGGAGGTTCTCGACGAGGTCGGGCGCGCGCTCGCCGAGCGCGGGTACCTCGCCGAGCTCACCGACTACGAGGACGCGACCTTCGCGTAAGGCGTTCGGCGTCCCCGCGGTGCGCTTTTGGGTATACTCCCAACGTTATGAGAAGGGAGGCCCGCCGCATGGACGAAGAGAGCGTCATCAGCGACCTCGAGCCCTCGATTCCGCGCACGCCCGCCCAGGCGGTGCTTCGGATGGTTTCCATCTTGATGGGACTGCTCGGCGGCATCGTTCTTCTCGGCGGCGTGGCCGTGCTTGTGGGCAACGTCATGGGGCTCCTTCCCGGCGGCGACCTCTGGACCACGGTCACCTTTGGCGTGATGATCCTCGTGGCCGCGGGGCTTCTGCTGCTCACGGCGGCGCTCGGCATCGCGGCGTCCAACAACTCGGCGCGCGTGGAGCCCTACCGGTTCCTGTGCTACCTCGTGGGGCTGGCGGTGCTCGTGGCCATCGTGTGGGGCTGGGGCGTGGGTTCGTTCATCCTGTTCAACCCCATCGTGCTCGCCACCACGATCGTCTACGTGCTCATCTGCTCGCGCTTGGCCGACAAGGTCAAGGAGGAGCACGACGAGGGCGTGCGCGGGGAGACCTTCCTGCGCTCGCGCCACCAGCGCATGCTGCACCTGCTCTCAGAGATCATCATCCTCAAGGGCGTGGTCACCATCGTGGCCGTGCTCGTGCTCGGCGCCGCGCTCGTGGTCTACGGCGAAGGGGAGCGCGCCGTCATCTCGGGCGTGCCCATCACGGTGAGCGGCATGCTCTACGCGATTCTGGTCGTGGGAGGGCTGTCGTCCGGCGTCAACGCGCTCGCGGGCGCCCTCGGCATCCGCGGCTCCAACCGGCCGCAGAAGATCGTGCCGTTTTTGGTGGTGGCGGCGCTGTCGTGCGCCTTCGACCTCGTGCAGGTCGTGGGGATGTTCCTGGAGCGCGGTCTTCTCGGCGTCACCTTCGACGTGGTCTTTGACCTGCTGTTCATGGGCGTGTGCCTCTACCTGGCGGTGCGGATCATGCGCCAGCCCACGCCTGAGGAGCTTGCGGCCGCTGCGGGCGTCGCGCTCGTGTCCGGCCCGGACGAGTGATGTGCTCAAAGGGGACGTGTTTTTTCGTGCACATAACCTGTCCCAAAACGTCTGCACGAAATAACACGTCCCCTTTTGACAGAAAGGAAACGATATGACCAACGGAACCATGCTCCAGGGCTTCTCCTGGTACCTGCCCGCGGACGGCTCGCACTGGCGCCGCATCGCCGAGCAGGCCGCCGACTTTGCCTACCAGGGCATCACCGCCGTGTGGCTGCCGCCCGCCTACAAGGCCGAGAAGGGCCGCGAGGACGTGGGCTACGGCGTCTACGACACCTACGACCTCGGCGAGTTCGACCAGAAGGGCACCGTGGGCACCAAGTACGGCACCCGCGCCGAGTACGAGGCCGCCATCGTCGCGCTGCGGGGAAGCGGCATCCAGGCCCTCGCGGACATCGTGCTCAACCAGCGCCTCGGCGCGGACGGCTGCGAGGACGTCGTCGCGCGCGAGGTCAACGCCTCCAACCGCGACCAGGTCACGGGCGCCCCGCAGACCATCTCTGCCTGGACGCGCTTCACCTTCCCCGGTCGCAAGGGCGCCTACTCGGACTTCACCTGGGACTGGACGTGCTTCCACGGCGTGGACTGGGACGACAAGGCCAAGCGCAAGGCCATCTTCCTGTTTGACGGCAAGCACTGGGACGGCGCCGTGGACCGCTCCGAGAACGCCAACTACGACTACCTCATGGGCGCCGACGTGGACGTCAACGACCCGCGCGTCTTTGACGAGCTCGTGCGCTGGGGGTGCTGGTACGTGGACGCATGCAAGCTGGACGGCTTTCGCCTGGACGCGCTCAAGCACATCGATCGCGGCTTCTATCTGCGCTGGCTCGACGCCGTGCGCAAGCACGCCGGCCGCGAGCTCTTTTGCGTGGGCGAGTACTGGGGCCGCACCGTGGGCGAGCTCCAGGCCTACCTGGGCGCCGAGAAGGCCCTCTCGCTCTTTGACGTGCCCCTGCACTACAACCTCTACCGCGCGAGCTGTTCCAACGGCAACGAGGACCTCTCCGAGCTCTTCTCGGGCACGCTCGTGGAGGCCGATCCGGTGCACGCCGTGACCTTTGCCGAGAACCACGACACGCAGCCGGGCCAGGCGCTGCAGTCCTTTGTCCAGACTTGGTTCAAGCCCTCCGCCTACGCGCTCATCCTGCTGCGCGAGGCCGGCTACCCCTGCGTCTTCTATGGCGACCTCTACGGCATGCCCAACGACGGCAACATCCCCGCCGTCCGCGAGCTGCCGCTGCTGATGGAGATCCGCCGCCGCTTTGCCTACGGCCCGCAGCACGACTTCCTGGACGCGCCGGACGTGATCGGCTGGACGCGCGAGGGCGACGACGAGCACGAGGGCTCCGGCGTGGCCGCGGTCCTCACCGACCGCGACGGCGGCGAGAAGCGCATGTTCGTGGGCGAGCGGCATGCGGGCGAGCGCTGGTCGTGCGTCGTGGGCGAGCAGGACGACGTCGAGGTGGGCGCCGACGGCTGGGCCACCTTCCGTACGCTCGGCGGGCGCCTCGCGGTCTACCTGCCGGAGAAGACCGCCGACGCGCTGGAGAACGACCGTCAGCTGCACCGCATCGCCCGCGACATCGCGGAGGACACCGAGGAGATGCGCGCGTAGCGCGCCCGGCGCTTCTCGTTGAACCGTCCGGAACCCGCGCCCTCTCGAGGGACGTGCGGCATCCGGACGGTTTTGGTGCCCGGACTGACCGGACGCCGCATCTTTCTGAGAAACGTGCGGCTCCCGGACGCCCTGAGATTCAGAACCGTCCGGGAGCCGCACTATGTGATTTGGGGGCTGTCCCCAACTTACAGGTCGAGCTCCATCAGGCGTGCGATGGCCACGATGTAGATCTTGAGCGCCTGGCGCAGGCTCTTCTCGGAGATGGCCTCGTCGGGGCCGTGCTCGGTGCCGGCCCAGGCGGGGCGCTCCTCGTCGGGGTCGTTGGGACCAAAGGCGCAGGCGCGCGCGAAGTGGCGTGCGTAGGTGCCGCCGCCGATGGTGAAGGCCTCCGCCCTCTTGCCGGTGTACTCGCCGTAGGTGGCGAGAAGCGCCTGGATCTCCGGGCTGTCAGGGCTCACGTAGAACGGCGCGTCGCCGGAGGTCTGCTCGTAGGAGCAGCCGTGCTCGGCGGCGAGCTCGGAGAGGCGCGCGGTGATGGCCTCGCCGGTCGTGGTGGTGGGGTAGCGCGAGTCCACGGTCTGGACGAAGCGGCCGTCGACGGTGCGGACGGTGCCGGCGACGCAGGTGAGCTCGCCGAACTTGTCGTCCGCGGCGGCGATGCCGGAGGCGCGGCCGTAGGCGTCCTCGGTGAGGGTGACGAGCAGCTCGAGGAAGCCGCGCTCTCCCTCGCCCGCGAGGCCCTGCGCCAGCAGGTAGCGCGCGAGCACGCCGATGGCGTTGACGGTGCCGGCGGGCATCGAGGCGTGGCCGCCGATGCCGGTGGCGATCACGCGCGCGAGGCCCTCTCCGGCCGGTTCCACCTCGACGCGCTCGGCCGCGGGCAGCGTCGCCGCGTCGGCGCGGACGACGGCCGTGGCCTGGCCGCAGATGGCGTTGGGCACGGTGCCGCCGTCGAGCTCAACGATCTTCTCGCCCGCGACCTGGCCGGAGGTGAAGCGGCCCTGGTAGAGGCCCTTCTCGCCGCAGATCAGCGGGAAGTCGGCGTCGGGGGAGAAGCAGAAGAGCGGCTCGGGGTAGCGCTCGAGGTAGTACGGCACGTCGCCCATGCCGGTCTCCTCGTTGTTGCCGATGATGCAGCGCAGCGTGTAGGGGAGGGTCTCCCCGGCGGCGACGCGGCGCGCGAAGAAGTTGGCCGCGTAGAGCGAGAGCACGAAGGGGCCCTTGTCGTCCTGGACGCCGCGGCCGACGAGCCAGCCGTCCTTGCGCGTGACCTCGAGGGCGGGCATGGTCCAGCCCAGGCCCAGCGGCACGATGTCGGTGTGGGCGATGGTAGCGAGGTAGCGCTGCGCTCCGGAGGCGCCGGGGACGTCGGCAAAGCCGAGGTAGCCGTCGACGTCGGTGACCTCGAGGCCCAGGCGCTCGGCCATCTGCTCGGCCTCGACGAGGGCGGCGTTGGAGGCGGGGCCCCAGGGCTTGCCGGGCTCTGCCGCGGAGAGGTCCTCCACGGACTCGTGGCGCACCAGGCGCGCGATGTCGGCGACGACGTCCTCCCAGACCTCGTCGACGTAGGCGTCCACCTGCTGCTTGAACTGCTCGTCTACCATGTGCCCTCCCTGGGTCGGGCGCCGCTGGCGCCGGGTTTTCTCGCCGTCCATCTTAGCGCGCCGGCGCCCTTCGTGCGGGATTCGACCCGTCTTGGCGGACGGCGTTAAAAATAACGGGCACGGAGCCCGGGCGCAAAAAGCGTCAACTGCGGAAACGTGATGGGACGGGCGTCCCGGCGCCCATTCGTGCCCGTTATTTTTTAGCGCCTCCGGGAAGGCCCGGCGTGGAGGGCGAGAAGGACGCGCGGCCCGGAGCCGGGGCCGTCGCAGAAAAGGCGCCGCCCCGCGTGGGGACGGCGCCGGGATCGACGCGATGTCGCGACCTGCGCCTACGCGCTTGCGGCCGCAAGCGCGCGACGGCCGAGCTCCACGCAGCCCAGCACGCCCTGGTTGTCGCTCAGGCTCGGGGCCGCGATGTAGGAGTCGATGTCCTCGAGCTCCGGCGCGGTGATGTAGCCGCCGAGGTAGCGGAGGGTCTTCTCGCGCACGAGCGGGTAGAGCTGCTCCTGGTGCATGACGCCGCCTCCGAGGATGATGCGGCGCGGCGAGTAGCAGAGCACCAGGTTGTAGCACATCTGCGCGAGGTAGCTCGCCTCGAGCTCCCAGACCTCGGGCCGGTCGGCCAGCTCGAAGCCCTTGGCGCCCCAGCGGCGCTCGATCGAGGGGCCGGCGGCCAGGCCCTCGAGACAGGAGTCGTGGCTCGGGCAGACGCAGGGGCCCTCGTCGCCGGGCACGCGATTGAGCAGCATGTGGCCCGCCTCGGGGTGGAGCATGCCGTGGAGCAGCTGCCCGCCGCACATGACGCCGGCGCCCACGCCGGTGCCGATGGTCACGTAGATCAGGTCCGCGATGCCGCGCGAGTCGCCGAACGTGGCCTCGCCGAGGCACGCCACGTTGACGTCGGTGTCGTAGCCCACGGGCACGTCGAGCGCGTCGACGAAGGCGGCGCGCAGGCCATAGCCGCGCCAGGGGAGCTTGGGAGTCTCGAGGATGGTGCCAAAGTCGGGGCTTTTGGGGTCCACGCAGGTGGGGCCAAAGGCGCCGATGCCTAGGGCGTCCACGTTGCGCTCGACGAACCAGCTCGTGAGGGAGGGGATGGACTCCTCCGGCGTGGTGGTGGGGAAGGACTCCCGCTCGAGAATCTCGCCCTGCTCGGTGGCGACGGCGCAGACCATCTTGGTGCCGCCCGCCTCAAGTGCTCCGATGCGCATGCTCTCTCCTATCTCCGGATGTCGATGCAGACAATATACTCCCGTTGACGGGATGTGGCATCGGTCTCACATCGAGCGGGGCCGGCGGCTCGGCGACCGCGTCGCGGCCCGCAGGCTCGGCGAGCGCGTCGCGGGGCGCCGGCGCTACACCACGAACAGAAGCGCGGCGAGCGTGATGCACACGCTGCCGGCCAGCGTGAAGAGATGGAACACAAAGTGCAGGTACGGCACCTTCTTGATGGCGTAGAAGACCGCGCCCACGGTGTAGCTCAGGCCCCCGGCGAGAAGCAGCCAGAACGCAGGCGGCGCCAGCAGCTCCCAGAGGTCGCCGATGTGAAAGACCACGAGCCAGCCCATGAGCACGTAGACCGCGGCGGTGAGCCAGGCGGGCTGGCGCTCGCGCAGCAGGCACTCGGCGACGATGCCGACCACGGCCACGCCCCACACCGCGCAGCACAGCACAAGCCCGCCGCGGTCGGCCAGCGTGACCAGCGAGAAGGGCGCGTAGCTCCCGGCGATGAGCAGGTAGATGCCGCAGTGGTCGAGCACGCGGAAGACCGCCTTGGCCTTCTCGGGCGCGAGCGCGTGGTAGAGCGTGGAGAAGAGGTACTCGACGATCAGCGAGATGCCCATGAGCAGCGCCGCCGCGAGGCGCACGCCGCCGCCGTGGCTCACGGCCATCACGATCAGCAGCACGAGCGCCGCGATCGAGAGCAGCACGCCCACCCCGTGGCTCACGGAGTTGGCGATCTCCTCGCCGAGCGAGTAGAGCTTCTTGCGGATGGGTCCCTTGGGTTTACGGGTATTCTGAGGCGCCGGCGCGGCGTCGGCGAGCTGTCCTGCCATGAGCGCTCCCTAGGATCGGGCGGGCCGTCTCGGGGGGTATAATGACCCACGCTGTGACGTGAAGGCACCAAACAGCATACCCCTACCGTCTGTCAGGGAGGCATCCTTGAGAAAATCGACGTTCTTCGGAAACTTTGTCGCGTGGGTCGCGGCCGCCGCCGTCTGCATCGCGTTTCTCGCCTGGTACCACATGAGCGACGCGACCGCCGTCGCCTCCGCGATCGAGAGCTCCGCCCTCGTCCAGCTGGGCGTGGTGCTGGCCTCGCCGGTGCTGCTCTTTGCCATGGGCGTCGTCATCGGGCTCCTGCTGCTCTGGTTCAAGAAGATCCTCATGGGCCGCACGGCCAAGCGCGCCTGCCGGGCCGTGGGCATCGCGGGGCTGGCGCTGCTCGCCCTCGTGGCGGTGCCCGTCCTTGCGCCGAGCACGGAGGGCGCGTTTCTCGGCGTCAGCGTCGTGGTGGTGTACGTGACCATGGCGGCGCCGATCTTGATCATGATGCTCGGATTTCTCTACGCGTTGGGCTGCGCCGGGGTGGACGCGAGCAAGCGGGGCCCCTTCGCCAAGTACCTGCCCGATGACGAGCGCGCCGGTGCCGAGAAGGACGAGCGCGCCGAGCGCGCCGGTGCCGAGAAGGACGAGCGCGCCGAGCACGCCGATGCCGAGAAGGACGGGCGCGACGCGTAGCGCGTCGCCCGCGAGAGGAGAGACAGATGCTGCAGATGCCGTTCTCGAGGAAGGGCGTCCCCTACGCCATGAGCGCGAGGGCGTACTACCCCAACCTCGTCGTCGTGTCCGTGCTGCTCCTGGGCAGCGTCATCCTCAACTCCGTGGCGCAGGGCGCTGACGTCTCGGTCCAGCTGCAGGCTGCGGGCTCCTATGCGCTGCCGGTCACGCTCTACCTCTTCGCCGCCCTCATCGGGCTCATCTTCGTGCGCCGCTCCGGGCTGACGCTGCCCGCCGCCGCCCAGGCGATCTGCCGTGCGGCGAGCGCGCTCGTCCTCGTGACCCTGCTCGTGGCACTGGTGCCCTATCTGCTGCCGAGCCCGCCCGAGGGCATGACGCTGCCGGCGACGCTGTTCTGGGCCGTGCTGGGGCTTCCCGTCGTCGACCTTGCGCTCGGCTTCGTCTACGCGCTCGCCTGGGCGCCGATCACGGGCAGCGCCGAGGACGTCAACGCGCGCGAGGCCGCCGAGCGCCTCCGCGAGCGAGAGGCGCAGGAGCAGGAGGCCTCGCTCAAGGCGAGCTCCGAGGCGCGCGCCCGCCGCCGTGCCGAGCGCTCCCGCCGCGCGGAGGAGAAGCGCGCCGCCAAGGCCGAGAAGGGCCGGGGCGGAAAGGCCGAGAAGGGCCAGGGCAAGCAGGGCAAGAAGGGCTCAAGCAAGCATTAACCTCGCCCCGGGGCCTTCGTGCGGCTATCATTGGAGGGTTGCCCCTCATATCGCACACGAAAGGCCCCCCATGGAACTCGTCATCGTCTATCTGCTCGTGAACGTCCTCGCGGGCGCCGCCGCCTGCTTCTTCGGCAAGAAGCTCTTCTTCTGGATGCTCGGCGCGCTCGTCTTTCTCGGCGTCTTCAACGTCGCGCTCGGCGCCACGGAGGCCTCCCCGGTCTCGCTCGTGATCGCTGCGGTGCTCGGCGTCGTGGCCGCGCTGCTCTCCAAGTATGCCTACAAGGCCGCGGTCTTTCTCATGGGATTTGTCGCCGGCGCGGCGCTCGGCTTTGTCGTGACGATGCTGCTGCCCCAGGAGGCAGCGGACTTCCTCGCGCTGATCATGGTGGTCTCCGGCGTGCTGCTGGGCCTTGCCGGCGTGCGCTGGTCCGACGCGATCGTGCGCTGGGGTACGGCCTGGACCGGCGCGACCTTCGTGGTGCCCAACGTGCTCGCCGCCGCGCTGGCCTTTGGGCCGCTCGCCGAGCTCGCCGTCCCGGGCGACGCCATGGCGACCTTCGACGCGCTCTCCGGCTTCATCGGCGGCGATTTCGCCGCCGCCTACGGCACGCCGATCCTGGTGGGCACGATCGTGCTCGCCGTGGCGGGCGCCATCGTCCAGACCCGCGTCAGCGACTAGCCTGCCACGGGTCGCGGCGGGGGAGCGGCGCCTGGCGCTTGCGGATTCCCACCCGTCGCACAGCCCGCTCCCGAGACGCTCACAGAACCGTCCCTGTCGCACGGCTCGTTCCCGAGACGCTCACAAAACCCCGCCCATCCCACGGCGCCGGACGGCGTCGCCTCGGATGGGCGGGGTTTCTCAAACTCGGGGCGTTCTTCTCGCCAGACGCTACACGACGTTGACCTCGCGGATCTCGCCGCGGGTGCCCTCGTAGCGCGAGATGGAGTACTCGAACGGCGTGCCGTCGTCGAGAAAGCCCACCTGCGCGATCTCGAGCATGGGGACGCCGGGCTTGGTGTCCAGCCGCTCGGCCTCCTCCTCGGTCGCGGGCACGGCGCGCAGGATGCGGTGGAAGCTCGAGATCTTGAGCCCCAGGGTGTTCTGGATGTAGTCGTAGACCGAGAGGTAGAGCTGCGAGCGCTTGAGGCCCGGGATGAGGTCGAGCGGCATGTAGGTGTACTCGATGACCATGGGCTTGCCGTCGAGGCAGCGCGCGCGGCAATGGTAGTAGGCGAAGTCGTCCGGCTGGATGTTGAGGTGGCGCGCGATGTTGGCCGGCGGGTTCACGATCGAGAAGTCGTAGACCACCGAGCTCACCTTCTTGCCCTCGCCCTCGTGCTCCTTGGTGAAGCCCGCGGCGCGGTCGGAGTGCGAGAACGCGAAGGAGTCGTCGTCGAAGTCCGCCGCGGTGCCGTCGATGCGCTCGATGCCGGTCTGCTCGAAGAGCTCGGTGGTGTTCTTGACGTAGGTGCCCGAGCCGCGCCTGCTGGAGATGAGGCCCTTGTCGGTGAGAAGGTCGATGGCGCGCTTGATGGTGATCTTGCTCACGCCGTAGGCCTCGCAGAGCTCCACCACGGTGGGGAGCTTCGAGTTTGGCCGCAGGGCGCCCGCCTCGATGCTGCGCTGGATGTCCGCTGCGATGGCCTGGTACTTCAGCATGGCGACCTCCCTCGGTGCTCGGGACGCCACTCCTGCCGCCCGCGAACGGTAGATAATGAGCCGTCAACGGTTCTTCTCGCCAAATCATCGAAAAAAACTGTCGAACGTTCACCGCAGTGCGCTCACGAAATAGCCAATAAACCGCTGGTAGAAACGATTTGCTAGCGCTGTTGTACCTATTATGGCCCAAGCATCGCGCTTCTATACCTAGAAAATCCCCCTCCTTAGAAATAATTAGAGCGCTATAATCATGCTAACGAAGCGTGATAGCCGAACAGGCATCACGCGCGACTGGAAGACCGATTGAATGGAGGGCGTATGTCAGAGCTTACCCTGCCCAAGGGCTTCTTCTTCGGTGCGGCCATGTCCGGTCCGCAGACGGAGGGCGGATGGAACGTGGGCGGCAAGCTGGAGAACCTCTGGGACACCTGGTCCATGGAGGACATCAGCTCGTTCTACAACCAGGTGGGTTCCTACGTGGGCAACGACTTCATGCACCACTACAAGGAGGACCTCGAGATCCTCAAAGGCCTGGGCATGAACAACTACCGCACCTCGATCCAGTGGAGCCGCCTGCTCGACCAGGACGGCAACATCAACCCCGAGGGCGCGGCGTGGTACCACGAGCTGTTCGCCGCCTCCAAGGAGGCCGGGCTCGAGGTCTTTGTGAACCTCTACCACTTTGACCTCCCCACCTACCTCTTCCGCCGCGGCGGCTGGCTCAACCGCGAGGTCTGCGAGGCCTACGCCAACTACGCCTACAAGGCGTTCTGCGAGTTTGGCAAGGAGGTCCGCTGCTGGTTCACGTTCAACGAGCCGATTGTCGAGCCCGAGAACCGCTACTGGCACCCCGT
Organism: Olsenella sp. An293; assembly: GCF_002159495.1. Classification (GTDB taxonomy): domain Bacteria; phylum Actinomycetota; class Coriobacteriia; order Coriobacteriales; family Atopobiaceae; genus Thermophilibacter. The sequence goes on along the minus strand of NZ_NFIT01000001.1, from coordinate 227,360 downwards.
GTGGTACCCGCAGCACCACAGCTTCCAGGAGGCCTGCACCGCCCAGTACAACATCTCGATCGCGCACGCGCTGGCCGTGTCCCGCTACCACCAGGCCGTGGCCGAGGGCCGCATGCTCCCGGACGCGCGCATCGGCATGATCTGCAACTTCAGCCCCTCCTACACCAAGGACGACCCCACGCCGGCCGACCTCGAGGCCCTGCGGATGAACGACGGCCTCACCAACCGCTGGTGGCTCGACCTCGTGACCAAGGGGGCGCTGCCCGAGGACGTCATCGAGACCCTGACCGGCGACCTCGGCATCGTCCTGCCCATCCGCCCCTATGACGACCAGGTCCTCGCCGACGGCGTCGTGGACTGGATCGGCTGCAACTACTACCAGCCGAGCCGCGTCCAGGCTCCCTCCAAGAGCCACGACGAGTGGGGCAACCCGCTCTTCGCCGAGCCCTACATCTGGCCCGAGCGCGTGATGAACGAGTCCCGCGGCTGGGAGATCTACCCCAAGGGCATCTATGACTTCGGCATGAAGTGCAAGAACGAGTACCCCGAGCTCGAGTGGTACGTCTCCGAGAACGGCATCGGCATCGAGCGCGAGTACCTCAACAAGGACCCGAAGACCCAGCAGGTCATCGACGACTACCGCGTGGACTTCGTCCGCCAGCACCTCGAGTGGATCGCCCGTGCGATCAACGACGGTGCCAAGTGCGTGGGCTACCACTACTGGGGCATGATCGACAACTGGTCCTGGGCCAACGCCTACAAGAACCGCTACGGCTTCGTCGAGGTCGACCTCATGGAGAACTACGAGCGCAGGCCCAAGAAGTCGGCCGCCTGGCTCACCGAGGTCGCGACGTCGCACGTCGTCAAGTAAGTCCTCCTTCTTGCGCGGGCGAGAAGGACGGTGAAGCCAGCCTCCGTCCTTCTCGCCGGCGTATCCCCGCCGGTACTGCCGGCATCCATCTCGTTGCAAGGGACGCGTTCTTCAGGGAGAGGGCACGTCTGAAGTAGGCACTATCCAAATGTAAGGAGTGAAAACAATGGCCAACGGTCAGAGCTTCCTTGACAAGTTCTCGGAGGTTTCCGCAAGGATCGGCAACCAGGTGCACCTCCGCTCGCTGCGCGACGGCTTTGCCACCATCATGCCGGTCTTCATCCTCGCCGGTCTTGCGGCACTGTTCAATAACGTCCTCTTCACGTTCCTGTGGAGCGTCAACCCCGCGAGCCCGGGCATCTTCCCCAACGCCGACATCCTGGCGACCGCCCAGTACTGGGGCGCCGCGCTCTCCCAGGGCGCGCTCTCGATCTCCGCAATCCTGCTCTGCGGCATGGTCGGCTACAGCCTGGCCACCAACAAGCGCTTTGACAACCCGATCTCCTGCGTTGTCGTCTCGCTCGCCGTGTTCTTCATCATGATGCCGCAGACCGTGACGGCCAACCTCGCCGCCACCTCTCCGCTCGTCACCGATGAGGTCACCTCCGCTGCGGTCACCGGTGCCTTCATCACCAACTACACCGGCACCAACGGCATGTTCACGGCCATCATCATCGGCCTGGTCGCGCCCACGCTCTTCATCAAGGTGTCCGGCGTCGACAAGCTGCGCATCAAGATGCCCGAGGGCGTGCCCCCCGCGGTCGAGAAGTCCTTCAACGTCCTGATCCCGATGCTGCTCACCCTGGGCGCCTTCGGCCTGCTCGCGATGATTCTCTTCGCCGGCTTCCAGACCGACATCACCGCCCTCGTCAACACCTGGATCCAGACCCCGCTGCGCGCTCTCACCACCAACCCGATCGGCCTCGTCGTGATCTACTCGCTCGGCGTCTTCCTGTTCACCCTCGGCATCCACCAGTCCACGATCAACGGCGTGCTCGTCGAGCCCGTCCTCACGATCGTCCTCACCGAGGCCATGGAGCTCTACTCCACCGGCGGCATGGACGCCGTCCTCGCTCGCCCGGACGTGTGGCTGAACATGAACGTCATCAACGTCTACGCCCTCATGGGTGGCTCCGGCTGCACGCTGGCCCTGCTGATCGCCACCTTCATCTGGGGCAAGTGGAAGCCCTCCAGGGAGATCGCCAAGCTCGGCATCCTGCCCGCGATCTTCAACATCAACGAGCCGGTCATCTACGGCTACCCGATCGTCTTCAACATCCCGCTGATGGTGCCGTTCGTCCTCAACACCATCCTCGGCATCCTGCTGTCCTACGGTGCCACCGTCATGGGCCTCGTGAACCCCACCTGCATCCAGGTGCCGTGGACCACGCCCATCATCGCCTCGGGCCTGCTCTCCACCGGCATGGACTGGCGCGCCGCCGTCCTGCAGGTCATCCTGCTCGCCATCTTCGTGGTCGTCTACCTGCCCTTCATGAAGGCCTCCGAGGCCGCGCAGCGCAAGCAGTTCGAGATGGCCTCCGAGTAGCCGGGACCGTTCGCGCACTCCCCGGGGCCGCAGGCGAACTCACATCTCCCTGCGCCTGCGGCCCAATCGAGGCTTGAACTAGACTGTTCGTTGGTAACTGCACGTCACGCCCGAAAGGGCCAGATGGGGCGAGAGCCCCGCATGGAAAGGAGCGTCCCATGAAGATCATGCTCTGCTGCAACGCCGGTATGTCGACGAGCCTGCTCGTGCAGAAGATGCAGAAGGAGGCGGCGTCGCGCGGTCAGGACGTGACCATCGAGGCCCGTCCCATGAACGAGGCCATGGATCACCTCAACGAGGCTGACATCCTCCTGCTCGGCCCCCAGATCGGCTACGCCAAGGGCGACTTCGAGAAGGCCGTCGATGGCCGCATTCCCGTCGCCGTCATCCCGATGGTCGACTACGGCCGCATGAACGCCGCCAAGATCCTTGACGACGTCGCCGCGCTTCTCGGCTAGTTCCTGACCACGATCGCGACCAAGACCAAGGGAGGGAACATGGACGAAGAGATGGAGATGATCTGCTTCCAGATCATCAGCTGCGTGGGCACCGCCAAGTCCTGCTACATCAACTCGATCGCCAAGGCCCAGGAGGGCGACTTCGAGGCGGCGGCCGAGCTCGTCAAGCAGGGCGACGAGGCCTACGCCGGCGGACACGACGTTCACATGCAGCTGCTCACGGCCGAGGCCAACGGCGAGCGCAAGAGCACCCCGCTTCTGCTCCTGCACGCCGAGGACCAGATGGCCGGCGCCGAGACCTGCAAGCTCATGGCGCAGAACTTCGCCAACGTCTACCGCGAGCTTCTCGACCTCCGCGCCAAGGTGGCCGAGTAGGGACTGCCTGCCGGCGCTTGAGCGCCGCCGCACAACCGCATGCACATCGTACTTTGAAGGGCGCTGCCGGAGACGGTAGCGCCCTTTTGAGAACTCAACGAGGTTTTCCGACAGAAGGGAGCCAGGACATGGCCGAGAAGAACGCGGGCGCCGTCGAGCGCCGTCCCATCAAGATCGCCACCATCGGCGGTGGCTCGAGCTACACCCCGGAGCTCGTGGAGGGCTTCATCAAGCGCTACGACTCCTGCCCGGTGCGCGAGCTCTGGCTCGTTGACGTCCCCGAGGGCGAGGAGAAGCTCAAGATTGTGGGCGGCCTCGCGCAGCGCATGGTCAAGGCCGCTGGCCTGCCGATGGAGGTGCACCTCACGCTCGACCGCCGCGAGGCGCTCGCCGGCGCGGACTTCGTGACCACGCAGTTTCGCGTGGGGCAGCTCGACGCCCGCATCAAGGACGAGCGCATCGCCCTCAAGCATGGCCTCATCGGCCAGGAGACCAACGGCGCGGCCGGCATGTTCAAGGCCCTGCGCACCATCCCGGTGATCTTTGACATCATCCGCGACATGGAGGAGCTCTGCCCGGACGCCTGGCTCGTCAACTTCACCAACCCGGTGGGCATCGTGACCGAGGCCGTGCTGCGCTACACCAGCTGGAAGAAGATCATCGGCCTCTGCAACTGCCCGATCTCGATGCGATTTGGCATCGCAAAGTGGATGGACGTGGACCCCGACCGGGTGCGCATGGAGCTCTCCGGCCTCAACCACCACTTCTTCGTGACCGACGTCTTCATCGACGGCAAGAGCCGCTTCGACGAGGTGCTCGAGCGTTACTGCACGCTGCCCGTCGACGAGCTGGGCACCATGAAGAACATCATGGCGATCCCCTGGTCCAACCGCCTCGTGCGCGGCCTGCACGCCATCCCGGTGTCCTACCTCAACTACTACTTCTCCACGCGCGAGGAGCTCGAGCAGCTCGAGCGCGACTACGAGGCGCACGGCGTGCGCGCCGAGGTGGTCAAGCAGGTGGAGGCCGAGCTCTTCGAGCTCTATAAGGACGCCGAGCTGCACGTCAAGCCCAAGCAGCTCGAGGAGCGCGGCGGTGCCCACTACTCCGACGCGGCCTGCTCCGTGATCGACTCCATCGTGAACGACCGCGGAGACGTCCAGTACGTGGACGTGCAGAACCGCGGCACCGTCACGAGCCTGCCCTACGAGAGCGCCGTGGAGTGCGCCTGCGTGATCACCGGCGACGGCCCCAAGCCCATCGTGGTGGGGGAGCTCTCGCCCGCGATCAACGGCACCATCCAGATGATCAAGAGCTTTGAGCGCATGGTGGCCGAGGCCGCCGTGACCGGCAACAAGGACGTGGCCGTGGCGGCGCTGGTGGCCAACAAGCTCTGCGACTCTGACGCCGTGGCCAACGCGGTCTTCGACGAGCTCTGCGAGGCCCACAAGGACTACCTCCCCGAGTTCGCGTAGGCACGACGCCCGGAGGCCGCCAGGTCCCTGCTCTGCCTGCGCCCCGCGCGACAAGGCCGCGCGGGGCGCCGCTATGCGCGAAGGGGCTCGGGCTGGCGGCGTGGGCGCCCTGCGCGGGGATGTGCGGCGAGACGCGCGCGGACGCTCGCCACGGTGACGAAGGTTGCGTGCCCCTTCGTGAAGCCCTCGAGTCTGCCCGACTTGATCATCTGCGAAATGCGCGGTCGCGAGACCCCGAGCGCCTGTGCCGCCTCGCTTGCCGTCATCGTGTCAATGGCCTCAAGCGAGGAGCTCACGCCGATGAGACAGACGCTCCCGCCGCGGAGGGGCTCGTTTCCCAGTGTGGGAGAGGGGGGGCACGCGCCCGCCATGAGCCAGTGCTCCACCTCCCCCCTCAGCCAATCGGCTGCCATGGCAGCGGCTTCTTCGAAGGTGGGCGCCTCGGTCCCGCCCTCAAGGCCAAAGGGAAGGGCGAGGATCGTCCCCTCGCTCTCAAAGAGCTCGAACTCAGCCATGAAGAACATGCTCGTCATCCCTCGTCTCGTCGGTGATGCCCGCCTGCCGCTTGATTCTCGCGAAGAGCTGGTTGCTGATCTCGCGGTGCCGGGGAACCTGCGTGAAGTGGGTTCCGTCGGTCCAGTGCTCATGATTGGTGCCGCCCGTGGGGTGAAGGCCCGCCCTCCTGAGACAGTCAATGACCTCGCGCCTCTTGACCACGTCTTCCATCCTAACAGATAAATATTAAGTTAGATAAGAGTTATCGGGTTGCGAAGAGAGCGCTGCGGCATCACGCCACAAAGACGGCGACGGTGCGGGTCTGCGGATAGAAGGCGCGGCCGTTGCAGGTCACGAGGACGAGGGCGCGCTCGGCCGCGGCGACGAGCTCGTCCGCGCCCGTGCGCGCGGCGCTCGCCTCGCCGCAGGCCCAGGCGAGCCACGAGCGAAGCTCCTCGGCATCAGGGAACGAGAAGCGCTGCCAGCGTGCGTCCGCCATGTCGACGCTCGCGGCGCAGAGCGGCTCGAAGGCCGTCGCGCCTTCGGGGGTCTCCCAGGTCGCATCCCCCACGGCATCGAGCGCCTCCTGCTCGAAGAGCGGGGACACGTCATGGAAGAGGTAGCTCTCATAGGCGGTGCGGTGACCGTAGACCACCATCGCCTCGCCCTCCGCCTCGCAGCGATGGTCGAGGTAGGGCGTGCCGGTCTCCGAGGGCTGCCCCCAGAGGTCGGTGTAGAGCCAGGCGTCCGGGTCGCGTGATCGGGCCGCGACCACCGGCACGTCGACGGTGGTCCCGTCAACGCGCAGCCAGGCGCAGGCCTCGGGGTTCTGGGCAAGAAGGACGTCCCATGCCACGGCCTGCGCGTCCCCGGGCGTCTCGGCGGCACCGGTCTCGTCCTCGACCGGCGCCACCTGGCGCGCGAGCTCGCGGTAGCTGGCGGCGACGGCGCCGTCACGGGCTATGGCTGCCGTTCCGAGGGCGGCGGTCGAGACGCCCACGGTGATGAGGAAGGTGCACGCGGCTCGCGCGAGCCTCATGGGCTGCCTCCTTTCTCGGGTCCCGGCCCGGCGGGCGATCGCTCGGGCCGGGACCCACGTCATGAGGGGTGTTCTCCGTGTCGTGCGCCGTCAGCGTCTCGGGCAGCGCCGCGGGCCCTGCCGGACCCGAACGACGGTCGCGGCTATCGCCACGCCCACGCCAAAGACGATGAGTAGCGTTCCCGCGCCGCTCTGGCCGGTGTTGGGGAAGGACTCCCCGCCGCCCGACGCGGGGCCGGCGTCATCAGTCTCGTCATCTGCCGGCGCGTCGTTGCCGGGAGCCTCGACCTCGCCTGCGACCTCGACGGTTGCGGTGGCCTCGAGCGGCTCCTCCAGCCCCTCTCCCTCGAGAAGGGCCGTGTTGACGAGCGTCTCGCCTGCGAGCGCCTCGTCCTCGACGAGTGCCTCGTAGGCAAGCTCGACCACGTCGCCGACGGCGAGCTTGTCGAGCTCGAGCACAAGGTCCGTGCCCTCCAGGGTGGGGATGACGCCCTCGCACGGCTCGCCGTTGAGGCGCACCTCGAAGCTCTGCTCGTCGATGACGACGCCCTCGGGCAGCCCGGAGTCGGAGAGCCTCGCCTCGGCGAGGTCCGCCCGGGCGGTGGCGGTCACGAGGTAGGACACGGTCTCGCCCACCTGTGCCACGCCCTTGTCGGCCCTCTTCTCGAGGGTCGCGGGAGCCTCGGGGGCATCGGTCGCCTCGGGAGGCTCCTCGTCGCCGGCGGGGGAGGCGGGCTCGCCCACGATCTCTACCGTCGCCTCGTCCTCGAGCGGCTCGGGCAGGTCAGGGGAGGAGAGGCGGGCGACGTTGGTCGCCGCGGCCCCTTCCGCGCCCTCCCGCGCCACGGCCTCGTAGGCGACCTCGATCACGTTGCCGGAGCGCAGCCCTCCCAGGGCGAGCGAGAAGCCCGTGCCCTCGACGGAGGGCGTGGTGTCCAGGGCGTTGCCGTCGATCGAGACGCGGATCGTTGCGGGGTCGATCTGCACGCCCTCGGGCAGACCCTCGTCGACGAGAGTCGCGCCGGAGAGGTCCGTGCCACAGACGGCCCTCACGGCGTAGGAGATCACCTCGCCGACCTTGACGCTCGCGGCGGAGGCCGTCTTGTCGAGGATGGTCTGCGACGCGTCGACGACGCTCACGGTCGCCGTGGCCTCGAGCGGCTCGTCGATCGACTCGGAGGTGAGGGTCGCAACGTTGGTCACGTCGGTCCCCGTGAGCTCCTCGGCCTCTGCCGTGGCGTCATAGGAGACGCGCACGGTCTCGCCGGGGCGCAGGTCCCCGAAGGGGATCGAGAACGCGTTGCCCTCAATCTGCGCGTTCACGGGCGTGACCTCGCGGTCGTTCAGCCAGGCGCGGATGCTCGCCATGTCGACGGGCATGCCCTCGGGCAAGCTCGCGTCCGAGACGACGACCGCCTGAGCGCCGTCGGAGTCCTTGGGGACCGTCGCCTCGACGACGTAGGAGACGGTCTCCCCGACGTGGATCCTCTCGCGGTTCGCGCACTTCTCGAGCGTGACGGCCGGCTCGTCCAGGGGAACGGTGACGCTTGCGTCGTCGCGCAGCGGCTCCTCGAGCGTGGACGAGGTGAGCGTGGCGGTGTTCACGACGGAGGTGCCGAGAAGCGCCTCGTCGCGCACCTGAGCCCGGTAGGTGACGCGCGCGACGTCCCCGGGCCCGAGGTCGCCGAGGTGCGCGGCGAAGCCGTTGCCCTCGACGTCAAGCTGGAAGTCGTCGACGTCAACGCCGTTGACCTCGAGCGTGACGCCGCGCAGGTCAACGGGCATGCCCTCGGGGAGGCTCTTGTCGGTGATGACCACGTCTTTTGCGGGATGGTCTGCGACGGTGGCGCTGAGCGTGTAGGTGGCCCACTCGCCCACGCGCACGGTGTCGCGGTCGACGGACTTCTCGAGGGTCACGACGGAGTAGGGGTCGATGACCCTGACGAGGTTGTCGTCGGTGCCGCCGACGGTGTTGGTGGCGTTGGCCTGCGCGACGTTGTGGAGCGTCGTGCCGGCCTTCTCGAAGGTGACGTCGTAGGTGACGGTGATCGACTCCTCGTCGGCGAGGTCGACGCCGGTCTCGAGCGTGAAGCCCACGATCTTGCCGGAGTCGTCGCTGACATACTGCGGCTCGGCCTGGATGGCCTGCCCGTCGGGGCCGACCGCGTGCACCGAGCCGTGGACGATGGAGGCGACGTCGCGCTCGTCCATGAGGTCGGAGACGATGACGTCCTTGGCCACGTTGTCCTCGCGGGTCTGGGTGGCCACGAGCGTGTAGCGGCCGGTCTCGCCAACCTGATAGGTGTCCTTGTCAGAGGTCTTGTCGATGACGAGCCTCGGGCCCTTGACGTCGACGACCTCGTCGTCGGTGGTGGCGGTGTTGGGCTCGTCGGAGACGACGAGCGCCGTGTTGTCGACCGTCTGGCCGGCGAGCTCGGCGTCCTCGATCTTGACGCGGTAGCAGACCACGATCTCAGTCTCGCAGGAGAGCGAGCCGGGGCGCGGGCTCTGCTGGTCGATGTCGAGCGGGTTGGAGCCGTCGAGCCAGACGATGCCGCCGTCGCGCCAGACCGGCCGTCCCGGGATGGCGACGGTGACCTCATCGTGGTTGGCGCCCTTGCCGTCGGCGATCGCTTGCTTGATCTGGGCGAGCACCTCGTTGAAGTCGGCCTCGGTGGTGGTCGCCTGGAGCTGCTCGTAGAGGTCGCGCATCTCGTCGGTCATACCCGCGATGAGGTCGCGATTGGTCTCGATGATGAAGGTCTCGCCGTCATAAGGGGTGTGCTTGTAGTTGATCGTGCAGGAGTCGGTGATGTCCCTGCCCTCGGAGTCATAGACCCTGATCGTGTCGTGCAGAAGCTCGACGCCCTGGGTGTGCGCGAGGTCGGAGATCACGACGTTGCGCGCGAGGGTGCCGGGCGTGGAGTTGGTGACCTTGACCTCGTAGAGCACGTCGTCGTTGACCGTGAAGGTGTCGTTGGACGCCCGCTTGTCGATCGCGAAGTGGGGCTGGTTCACCCACACGACCGCGGTGTCGTCGTCGGGCTGGCTGTTGTCGGCGGTGATCTCCGCCTTGTTCTCGATCTCCCAGCCGGAGACGGAGTCCTCGGGGTAGGCGCGGTAGACGAGCGTGACGTCGGTGCCGTAGGCGAGGTGGTCGAGGTGCATCTCCCAGCCGGTGCCCTTGGGTGAGATCTCCCAGGCCGGCGTCACGGTGACCGTCTGGTCGTGCTCGAAGTCGCCGTCGAAGGGGTCCTGCCCCTCGGCCTCGCCGACGCGGTACTGGATGTCGGCGAGCGTGCCGGAGTACTTGTCCTGGTCGCGGCTCATCGTGACCTCGGCCCCGTCCTGCCTGACGGACACGATCATGAGCGAGCCGTCGTTGTTCCGTCCCAGCCTCATGCCCTCGGGGAGGGAGTCGTCGGTGACGACGACGTCGTTGGCGACGGTGCCTGCCTGTGCGTTGCGGAAGGTGACCGTGTACTCGAAGAAGCCGGGGTCCTGGTCGGAGGCGCCGACGTAGCCCTCGTAGCGGTCCACGCCCTTCTCGACCTCGACGTTGGCCGTGTTGGCCCAGATCTCCTCGGGATCGTCCTCGTCGGGCGCGTTGGCGGCGTGGATGGAGGCCTGGTTCACGACCTCGTGCCCGTTGCCGGACTGGCGCACGCGGGCCTGGTAGGTCACCACGAGCTCGTCGCCGTAGTTGAACTTGTCGAAGCCGATGGACCACTCGTTGCCGTTGGTCTCGACCGCCGGGAGGTCCTTGACGCCGGTGGCCTGGACGCTCTCGGGGATGAGCTCGAGATACTCCGGCAGGTTGTCGGAGACGACGGTGTGGCGGCTCTGCGCGTTGGGGACGGTCTGCTGGTAGCGTACCGTGTAGGTGACGACGTCGCCGACCTCCCACTCGTAGTCGTCGGCGGACTTGTCGACGGAGAACTGGGGCTCGAGGAGCTCGACGGTGATTTCGTCGCCGGGGTTCTTGTCGCCGTTCACCTCGACGTAGCAGTTGTTGTGGACCTTGAGCGGGTCGGTGCTCGGTGCCATCTCGTCGGGGTCGGGGTACTCGGTGAGCTCGGCGTCGAAGACGAAGTGGTAGTGCTGGCCGAGCAGGTCGAGGTCCTTCAGCGCCTCTCGGTCGAACTCGAAGCGCACGGTGTTCTCGTTGGGCTCCGAGTCGTCCCCGTCGTAGATGACCTTGCCGAGATGGGTGACGTCGTTGCCCTCCTCGTCGAGCAGCCGGCCCGTGCCCTCGACGTAGCGCATCTGCGGCGGCAGCACGTCGACGATCTGGCAGGTGGTGTAGTGCCAGCCCCAGCGGCAGTTTCTCGCCTCCTCGTGCATGGTCACATCCACGTCGAAGGTGACGTGGTCGCCCACGGAGACTCCGGACGCGGGGTCGGCCGTCTTGACGGGCGGGTCGACCGGGTGGTCTGGATTGGTCGGCGGTGCCGTCAGGAAGTCGGTCGAGAGGAAGAAGATCGACTCAGCCGTCTGCCCGGCGCCGTACGAGGTACCAAAGTAGAAGCGCAGAGGCTCTCCGTAGTGGCCGCCGTCCCTGGTCGTGTCGAAATAGCCCTCGACCATGCCCTTGTGCCAGTGCTCAGGGTCGCTGTCGTCGAGGCCGAAGAGCTTCTCGGTGTAGACGAGGTTGCCCTCCTCGTTGATCTTCAGGTCCTCGTTGCCCTTCGCGATGTTTGCCTGGACCACGGAGCCGGAGAACGAGAAGCTCTGGCCGAAGTCGAGGTCGGTCGTCGTGAGGTGCCCCTTGATCTGGACGGGCGTGTCCGATCCGGTGAGAACAAACTGCACGTCGACCACGAACTCGGCGAGACACATCGAATAGAAGTTGAACGTCTGGAAGTACTTGCCCTCGGGGTCGTCAGAGACGGACTTGTAGCCCTTCAGGACCGAGATGCCGGTGTTGAGGCCCGCGAGGTGCGCGGGGAGGTCCTTCCAGGTCCAGTCGACGATGCTCACGACGGCGTCGATGTCCTGCCCGTTGTATCTGCCGCCGGTGAAGCGCAGCCAGATGGGGGTTCCCTTGGGCGTGTCCTCGGTGATTTCGACGCGCCACCCTCCGTCGCGCTTGCCGATGTTCTGGTGGCTGTTGGGGTTCTCCTCCGCAGCCGACGAGTAGGCGAGAAACGGCCTGAGGTCGTCGTACCACTGGAAGCCCTCGTAGTCGACGACCTCGTCGAACCCGATGGACCAGGAGTAGTCGGGGTCCTCGAGCTCGTCCTCGGCCATGTAGTTGATGGGGATCGGGTCGAAGTCCATGTCCAGGCCATACCCGAAGGCCCAGGCCACGGCCGGGCTCAGCGCTCCCAACAGGGTGCTCAGCAGCAGCGCGAACGTCATCAGCGCGGCGCGGGCGCGCTCGCGCAGAGGACGCCGGGCCCCCGCGGGCCCTCGCGGCCTTCCCTTCGCTCTTGCAGTCCTCATGTGCCCTCTTTCTCTTGATGTGCGCGATGCGAGCCGCGCGCCTGCGTGGCGGACGCGTTCCCTCCCTTCTCCTGCGCCGCCCGCCGCCCCGTGTGGGGCCCGTCAGGTCGTGGACGTCCGCCTGGGGACGTTTGTGCTTCGTTTGCGGCGTCTGCCCTCTCGCGGCAGGTGGAAGGGGAGGATAGCGCGGTGTCGCTGACGCGCGTCTGCCTCCGAGCTCCCGGGGAGCTTTCAGCGGCAGGCAGCGGGGTCGCGGGCTCTCGTGGGGAGGTGCGAGCGGTCGGCGGACGGTCTCGTTTTCGCCGCCGGCGCGCGCCATCGTCCGCGGGCGCGCCCTCGACGGGTACGATGTGGCTCGAGAGGCCACGTTTTGAGCGGAGGGCGACCATGCCGTTTTCCATCGTTCGCAACGACATCTCGCGCATGGGCGCGGACGCGCTGGTCAACGCCGCCAACGAGCGCCTGGCTCCCGGCGGGGGCGCGTGCGGGGCGCTCTATGCAGCCGCGGGCTTTGACCGCATGCTCGAGGCGTGCCGCGCGATCGGCGGCTGCCCGATGGGCGGAGCCGTGACGACGCCCGGCTTTGACCTGCCGTGCCGCTGGGTCGTCCATGCGGTCGGTCCCGTCTGGGGCGGCGGGGGCCATGGCGAGGAGGCGCTGCTGCGTCGCTGCTATCAGAGCGTCTTTGCCGAGGTGGAGCGGCTCGGGGCGGAGTCTGTCGCCTTCCCGCTCATATCCGCTGGCATCTACGGGTACCCCGTCGCGGAGGCGCTCGAGGTCGCGCGCGAGGAGGCCGCGGCGTTTCTCGACCGCCGCCCGGACGTTGACGTGACGCTCGTCGTGTTCTCGCGCGACGTCGTGGCCGCGGGCGTAGCGCTCATGGGCGAGCTGCGCGAGTTCATCGGAGACGCGTACGTGGAGGAGAGCCCCTTCATGTGCGACCGCCGCGCCGAGCTCGACATGGCGACGCCGATGACCGGGCGCTCGGTCCCCGCTCCCCGCGCTGTCGCCCGATGCGCCGCGGCGCCCGAGTCAAAAGACGAGCTCGTCGAGCGCCTGGCGCACCTCGACGCGTCCTTCTCTCAGGCCCTTCTCGCCCTGATCGACGAGCGTGGCCTCACGGACGCGGAGGTCTACAAGCGCGCCAACCTGAGCCGGCAGCTCTTCTCCAAGATTCGCTCCCGCGCGGACTATCGCCCGAGCAAGCCCACGGCCGTGGCGCTGGCGATGGCGCTCGGGCTCTCGCTGGGCGAGACGCGCGCGCTTCTTGCCCGGGCGGGGCTCGCGCTCTCGCGAAGCAGCAGGTTCGACGTGATCGTGGAGTTCTACCTCGCGCGCGGCGTGCATGACGTCATGACCGTCAACGAGGCGCTCTTCTCCTTTGACCAGCCGCTGATCGGCTCCTCGTAACCTTCACGTTGGGAACCCGCACGTTGGGGACTGTCCCCAACGTGCGGGTGGTGCCCTGCCGGCAGATGTCCCCCGGCGGTTTACCTCTGGCGCGCGTCGGCCGCGTAACCTCCCAGTCGAAGGCAGTTGCGACGAAGGAGGCAGAGATGGGAAAAGACACGGGGCGCACCGAGATCGTCTTCATCCTCGACGCGAGTGGCTCGATGGCGGGTCTGGAGGACGACACGATCGGCGGTTTCAACAGCCTGGTCGAGAGGAGCCGCGAGGAGCCGGGGGAGGCCACGGTCTCCACGATCCTCTTCTCGAACGAGTCGCGCGTGGTGCACGACCGCCTGGACATCCGACGGGTGCCGCGCCTGACCCGGCGCGACTACCGCTGCTGCGGCTGCACGGCGCTTCTCGACGCGGTGGGCGGGGCGATCAAGCACGTCGACCTGGTGCAGGACGTGCTCCCGGAGGGCTACCGAGCCGACAAGGTGCTCTTTGTCGTCACCACCGACGGCATGGAGAACGCGAGCCGGCGCTTCACCTACCCGCGCGTCAGGCGCATGATCGAGCGTCGGCGCGAGCGGGGCTGGGAGTTTCTCTTCATCGGCGCCAACATCGACGCCGCCGCCGAGGCGGGACAGCTGGGAATCGCCCCGGAGCGCGCGGCGGACTATCTCGCGGACGCACGCGGTACGGAGGTGCTCTACGAGGCCATGGCGACTGCCGTCGCGCAGGTGCGCGCGAGCGCCCCGGGGACGGGGATCTCGGACGCGTGGCGCGCGGGCGTCGACGCCGACGTGCGGGCACGACGCCGGTAGCGGGACGTCACGGACCGCGGGTCGTGGCACGAGCGAGCCTGGTGCCGCGGCGCAATGGAGACGCTATCCCGTTGCGCTGTGACGCCGGGCTCGTCGGTCATCTTCCTCGTTGAGCCGCTCTGCGAGCCAAATCTTCACCAGAGACTGTCGCGTCACGCCGTACTCCTCGGCGTATCTGTCCAGGCGGGAGACCATGTGGGCGGTCATGTCCACGCTCATGCGGCGTTGGGCCTGACGAGGGCGCTCGAAGGTCGCCTCGTCGGCGTAGGGGAGGACCTCCTTGCCGCTGTCAAAGAGCTCGTCGATGCGGTCTGAGGTTGCCTTCTCAGCCATGGTATCGCCCCACTTCCGCCTTGCTTGACGCTCGCGCCGAGATGATTCGGACTCGTTCCTCCTGGCCGCCGCGATAGGTGATGATCGCCGAAAGGTATCGGGAACGGGCTACTCGGCCAACGACTAGCCATCGGTTCTCGGGATCATCTGCCACCTTGACGCGATAGTGCAGGGGATCGTTCCAGATTTCGCGCGCCTCCCAAAAGGTAACTCCGTGCTTCTTGAAGTTCGACTCGTTTTTCCTGCGGTTCCGCTCAAACTCCGGTCCGTCTTCCATTATGACCCGTTTCTAAGCTGTATGAACATAAAAACACTGCAAAAATCGTGCTATACCGTTATGCTTCGAGTGTATCGAGCCAATGAGTCGCCCGTCTGCCTTGCGGCTGACGTGGAGCTTCGCCCCGCAGGTGGGGCTGGCCAAGGAGGACGCCTCACGCACGCATCTATCGGCGAGCGGTCTTGCACTCGTCGTGGGCGGCGTTGGTGCCCGACGAACCAACGAGGCGCACGTACGGAACGCCGTCGGACGACCTCTCGAGCCAACGTCGCCATGAAGGTAGGCGCGAGGGACGAGCGGGCTCTCCGCCCGCTCCGCTACACTGAGGTGCGAAATGACCCGCATCCTCGGATCCTCGCATCAAGCGGGAACGGAGCCGCCATGACCGCGCTCGAACTCATGCGCTCGGACGAGCCCTATGCCGTGAGCTACCTCGACGTGCCCAACCACCTGCAGGCTCGCGCGCAGAAGCTCTGCTGGCGCTTCAACCAGTTGGACCCGACGGACGTCGATGGCCGCGCCGCCATCCTGGGCGAGCTCTTCGGCACCTGGCACCCGCGCGCCACGGTCAAGCCCGTCTTTCGCTGCGACTACGGCTTCAACGTCCACTTCCGCGGGTTTGCGCTCGTGAACTACAACTGCGTCCTTCTCGACACCTCGCCCATCCGCATCGGCGAGGGAACATTCATCGCGCCAGGCTGCGTGCTCGCCTGTGCGGGCCATGCCGTGGACCCCGAGCAGCGCGTGGAGGGCATCCAGACCTCGGCGCCCATCACCATTGGCGACAACGTGTGGCTCGGCGCCAACGTCACCGTCTGCGGCGGCGTGACCATCGGCGACGGGGCCGTCATCGGGGCGGGCAGCGTGGTCACGCGCGACGTACCCGCGGGCATGCTCGCGGCGGGCGTCCCGTGCCGCGTTATCCGCGCGGTGGGGCCGGACGACCGTCTCGCGCTCACGCCGCTCGACAGAGGCTAGTTGTCGCTGCGTGAGAAGCCGTTTCGCATCCGCATGCTCGCCTCGTAGAGCACCTTGTCGAGAAGGCCCTCGGTCTGACGGCGGCACTCGTTGGCGATGGCGGCGTTGCAGGCCACGAGGTCGCCGCCCTGCTCGTCGCAGGCGCGCACCATCGCGGCGCAGCGAGCCGTGAGGGCCTCCTGGTAGCGCTCGACGTGCGGCAGGCACGCCCCGTAGGCGGCGTCGGCGAGCGCGCCGACGAGGCGGTTGGCCCAATAGAAGTTCTCGCTGGTTACACGCGTGGTCGTGTCCTCGAAGTAGGCAGGCGTCTCGGTGACGCCCGCGTAGAGCGGCACGAGCGCGTTGAAGGCGTTGGAGCCGTACGCGACCCACTGCAGCGCCGCGCGCTCCGCCGGCACGTAGGGGCGCAGCTGGAGCACCGCGAGCTGGCTGTTGCGGTTGATGCCGATCGGGCGGTAGCGGCCGCGCGTGGCCTCGGTGCCCGCGGAGCCGTAGGGGTCGTACGGCGTGCCCTGGTAGTGGAGCGACAGCACGTACTTGACGTCCTCGATCGTGATCTTGCGCTCGGGCTCTCGGCACCAGGGCAGGCAGTCGCTCTCGGGGCCAAAGTCCTCGGCGGGCGCGGCCGTGTTCCAGTTGCCGGCGTGCGGGTTGAGAAAGCGCTGCATGGCCCAGGCGCGCGGCGTGTTGTAGACGTGGTCGGAGTCCGAGTGGCTGCCGAAGGTGTCGCGCGGATTGAAGTGCGCGCCGCGCATGCCGATGGTGAGGTCGAGATGGTTTGTTGCCATCCACTCGCGCAGGTCCGCCGAGCAGAGGCTCTCCTCCTGGGCGCCGAAGGCGTCGTCGAGGTCGAAGTCGTCGATGCCCAGCTGGTTGGGCATCGTGACGTAGGAGTCGTCGGGCACGCGCCGCGCGATCCAGTGGTGGCCGCCCACGGTCTCGAGCCACCAGATCTCGTCGGCGTCGGAGAAGGCGACGCCGTTCATCTCGTAGGTGCCGTAGCGCTCGAGCAGCGCGCCCAGGCGCATGACGCCGTCGCGGGCGCTCGTGGCGTAGGGGAGCACGAGGGTGACCATGTCCTCCTCGCCGATGCCGCCGGGCGTGCCCGCCTCGGCGTCGTAGCGCACGAGCGGGTCGGCCGCGAGCACGCGCTCGTTTGAGGTGATGGTCTCCGTGGCGCTCATCCCGACGTTGCGCTCGTTGAAGCCGGCCTCCTCCCAGAGGCCCTCCTTGAGGTCGGCGTTGGGAAGCGCCGTGTAGCGCATGCCGGGCTCGGGGAGCTCGATCTCGAGGTGCGAGAGGACGCTTCTGTAGACGGTGCCGGCGGCAGGGGCCTCGCGTGCGACGAAGCGCTTGGGGCAGAACTCGCCGTTGGACGAGTCCTCGTTGCGGGCGACAATCGTGGATCCGTCGTAGCTGGCCTTCTTGCCAACGAGAATGGTGGTGCAGGGCATGGGTCCTCCTTCGCGCGCCTCGGCGCCGCTCGCCGACGCGCCGTCATCTGCGTCGCCACCATCTTAGCGATATGCCAGACTGAGATCGTCCCCGTTTGCCGAGGAGGGGAGGACCCGTGATCAGCATGAGCGCCAAGATCGGCGTCTCCGCTGCGACGAGCATGGCGTCGCAGGCCATCGGGCGTCTGGGCACGACCGTGGAGCAGGCGGGCGAGATGGGTCGCACGTGGGATGACTGCTCCGTGCGCGTGATCGTGGCGGAGAAGTATTTCATGCGAATCGGGAGCTTTGCGAGCCTCACGGTCATGGTCTCGGGCGACGCCGAGTCCTCGCGCGTGGATGCGGTGGCGTCGGGTGCCGGAGACGGCCTGCTCAACTTCAACTGGGGTGCGCGGCAGGACTTCGAGGAGGACTTCCGCCGACAGATGCGCGACCTGGGGTACGCGTAGCGCGACGGCCCTTTCCCGCGGCAGGCACGTCTGCAAAACAGGTCTCCGATCCATATTTGCCGGCTCCGGAAAACAAAAGCGGGCTTCGATCCATGAGTTTTTCGGCAATTTGGCCGGCATGAGAACGTTGCCGGTGAGCGAATCCTGCGCAAACGCCCTCGAAGGCGTTTGCGGCAAGGCGCCGAGGCCGATTTTTCCATGGATCGAAGACGGCTTTTGCTTTCACGGGCAGCGGAATATGGATCGTAGAGCGCTTTTGCAGTCTCCTTCCGCAGCGTGCCGATCGCGCCTCGTCTGTGGCCGTGATATTGCCCGCGCGTGACGCTCCGTTGCGGCGCGCCCCTGGGCGCGCGATACTATACGGGCACGTTTCACACGCCCGGAGGTACCCATGTCCATGAAGTTCAAGCGTCTCCTGCCCATCCCCAAGGACATTCGAGCCGAGATGCCGCTCTCTGCCGAGATGACCGCCCGCAAGGCCGACTTCGACAGGAGCGTCGCCGACGTTCTCTCCGGACGTGACGAGCGCCTGCTGCTCATCATCGGCCCGTGCTCGGCCGACCGCGAGGACTCGGTGCTGGACTACGCCACCCGCCTGGCCGCCCTCGCCGAGACCGTCAAGGACCGCCTCGTCGTCATCCCGCGCGTCTACACCAACAAACCGCGCACCAAGGGCACGGGCTACAAGGGCCTGCTGCACAACCCCAACCCGGAGGCGGCGGACGACCTGCTCGAGGGCGTCAAGGCAATCCGTCGCATGCACCTGCGCGTGGTGGAGGAGACGGGCCTCTTCACCGCGGACGAGATGCTCTATCCCACCAACTACCAGTACCTCATCGACCTTCTGGCATACATCGCGGTGGGCGCGCGCTCCGTCGAGAACCAGGAGCACCGCCTGGTGGCCTCCGGCGTCCCCATGCCCGTGGGCATGAAGAATCCCACGGGTGGCTCCACCGACGTCATGCTCAACTCCATCTATGCCGCCCAGCAGCCGCAGACCTTCATCTTCCGAAACTGGGAGGTCTCGACAACGGGCAACCCGCTCGCCCACGCCGTGCTGCGTGGCTACGTGGGCCTCGACGGCATCAACTACCCCAACTATCACTACGAGTACCTCGAGCGCCTGGCGGAGAAGTATACGGCGGCGAGCTTTGAGAACCCCGCCGCGGTCATCGACTGCAACCACGACAACTCGGGCAAGCGGCCGTTCCAGCAGATTCGCATCTGCCACGAGGTCCTCGACTCGATGAGCCGTTCGGACACGATCCGTCGTCTCGTGCGCGGCTTCATGGTCGAGTCCTACCTCGTGGACGGCAACCAGCCGGTCACCGGGTCCACCTACGGCCAGTCCATCACGGACGCGTGCCTGGGCTGGGAGAAGACCGAGCGCCTCGTGAAGGAGATCGCCGAGCGCGCGTAGCGACGCCCGGGCGTCCGGCCTACCTGCCGCGCTCGGCGCGACGGGCGGCGCGGGCGTCGAGTGCGATCTGGCGCAGCTCCTTGGCGCGCGCCGGCTTCATCGCGGGCACGCCCTTGAGCGGGTACTCCAGCCCGAGCTTCTCGTACTTGGGCTTGCCCATCGTGTGGTAGGGGAGCAGGTCGAGCCCCACGACGTTGTCCCAGTTCCCGATGATGCGGCCCACTGCGGCGACCTCCTCCTCGGAGTCGGTGATGCCGGGGACGACCACGTGGCGGATCAGCGTGGGGATGCGCCGGCGCGCGAGCTCGTCTCCGAGCTCGAGGGCATGGCTTGCGGGCAGGCCGCAGAGCTCCTCGTGGCGAGCCGCGTCGGAGGTCTTGATGTCCAGGAGCACCATGTCGGTGGCGTCGAGCAGCTCGGAGAAGCGCGCGGCGCCCGCGGCGGAGTAGGTTGCCCCGGAGGTGTCCAGGCAGGTGTGGATGCGCCCGGCCGGCGCCGCGTGGGCGGCGCGGAACAGCGCCGCGACGAAGTCGGGCTGGGCCATCGGCTCGCCGCCGGTGACGGTGATGCCGCCGCGCTTGTAGAACGGGCGGTTGCGCTCGTAGCGCTCGAGCAGCTCGCCCACGGTCACGCTGGTGCCGGGACCGGTGCCGTCGGCGCGGGCGAACTCCCAGGTGTCGGGGTTGTGGCAGTACTGACAGCGCATCGGGCAGCCCTGGCAGAACACCACGAACCGCGTGCCGGGCCCGTCCACCGTGCCAAAGCTCTCGGTTGAGTGCACCCTTCCGCCCACGTCAACGTCGCGAGCACGATCCTCGGTTCCCACAGTCACATCCGCACCTTCCACCCAGATTCGTCATACAACCATGATAGACAGAAGCGGGCGGGGAGGTTGCGGAGCAAAGTATCTGAGCGCCAGAGGCGCGAAGCACTTTGCGAAGCAACCTCCCCGCCCGCCTTACGGACAGGTCAGGTTGACCTTACATCGCCTCGTGGAAGGTACGGGAGATGACGTCGTCCTGCTGCTTCTTGGTGAGGGAGTTGAACTTCACCGCGTAGCCGGAGACGCGAATGGTGAGCTGCGGGTACTTCTCGGGGTGGGCCTGGGCGTCAAGCAGGGTCTCCTTGGTGAAGACGTTGACGTTGAGGTGGTGGCCGCCCTCCTCGACATAGCCGTCGATCATGCTGACGAGGTTATCGACCTGCTCGGCAGAAGCGCTCATGTGAGTTCCTTTCTCGTATGGGTCGCCCGCGAGGGGCGACCCCCTGTTTCTCACAGTGTACTCGATAATTGCCACTCAGACGGTGACAATTACCGAATCTGCAAATTGGGGACTGCCCCCAACTTACAGGTCTAGCAGCAGCCGCAGTCCGGGGCCGGGTTCTCGATCTGGATGTCAACGCCGAGAGCGTCGAGGTCGAGCTCGCCGAACATGACCTCGCCATCCTTGCCGAGGGCGTTGGGCACGATGGAGAACGTGTTGGAGATGCCGTCCTGGGCGTCCTTGAACGGGAGCTTGGCGACGGAGGCCAGCGAGGCGACGGCGCCGTGGGTGTCACGACGGTGCATCGGGTTGGCGCCCGGGGCGAACGGCTCGCCGGCGCGACGGCCGTCGGGCGTGTTGCCGGTGGCGTTGCCGTAGACCACGTTCGAGGTGATCGTGAGGATCGAGGTCGTGGGAACGGAGTTGCGGTAGGTGTCGGTCTCGCGGACGTACTTCATGAAGACCTCGACCACGTCGTGGGCGATCTGGTCCACGCGGTCGTCGTCGTTGCCGTACTTGGGGAAGTCGCCCTCGACCTGGTAGTCGGTCACGAGGCCGGTCTCGTCGCGGATGACCTTGACCTTCGCGTACTTGATCGCGGAGAGGGAGTCGGCCACGACGGAGAGGCCGGCGATGCCCGTGGCGAACCAGCGGTGGACGTGCTCGTCGTGCAGGGCCATCTGCAGGCGCTCGTAGCAGTACTTGTCGTGCATGTAGTGGATGATGTTGAGGGAGTTGACGTAGACCTCGGCCAGCCACTGCATCATGTCGCGGTACTTGGTGATGACGTCGTCGTAGTCGAGGTAGTCGCCCTCAACCGGACGGAACCTCGGGCCGACCTGCTCGCCGGTCTTCTCGTCGCGGCCGCCGTTGATGGCGTACAGGAGGCACTTGGCGAGGTTGGCGCGGGCGCCGAAGAACTGCATCTCCTTGCCGATGCGCATGGAGGACACGCAGCACGCGATTGCGTAGTCGTCGCCGTGGTAGACGCGCATGAGGTCGTCGTTCTCGTACTGGATGGAGCTGGTGGTGATGGAGATCTTGGCGCAGTAGCGCTTGAAGGCCTCGGGCAGGCGCGTGGACCAGAGCACCGTGAGGTTGGGCTCGGGGCTGGTGCCCATGTTCTCGAGGGTGTGGAGGTAACGGAAGGCGGTCTTGGTGACCATGGAGCGGCCGTCGACGCCCATGCCGCCGATGGACTCCGTGACCCACTGCGGGTCGCCGGAGAACAGCTCGTTGTACTCGGGGGTGCGCGCGAACTTGACCATGCGCAGCTTCATGACCAGGTGGTCGATGATCTCCTGCGCCTCGGCCTCGGTGAGCGTGCCGTTCTTGAGGTCGCGCTCGGCGTAGATGTCCAGGAACGTGGAGTTGCGGCCGATGGACATGGCGGCGCCGTTCTGCTCCTTGACCGCGGCGAGGTAGCCGAAGTACAGCCACTGCACGGCCTCCTGGAAGTTCTTGGCCGGCTTGGAGATGTCGAAGCCGTAGATCTTGCCGAGCTGGTTGAGCTCCTGGAGGGCACGGATCTGCTCCGCGAGCTCCTCGCGGTGGCGGATGGTGGCCTCGTTCATGGTCTTCTGGGTGCCGGCGTGCTCGGCCTTCTTCTCCTCGATGAGGCGGTCGACGCCGTAGAGGGCGACGCGGCGGTAGTCGCCGATGATGCGGCCGCGGCCGTAGGCGTCGGGCAGGCCGGTGATGATGTGGCTGTGACGGCACGCGCGCATCTCGGGCGTGTAGCAGTCAAAGACGCCGGCGTTGTGGGTCTTGCGGTAGTTCGTGTAGATGTTCACGATCTCCGGGTCGACCTCGTAGCCGTTCTGCTTGCACGCGGCAACGGCCATGCGGATGCCGCCGTTGACCATGAGGGCGCGCTTGAGCGGCTTCTCGGTCTGAAGGCCCACGATCTTCTCGAGGCCCTGGTCGATGTAGCCCGCGGGGTGGGAGATGATCGTGGAGACGAGGTCGGTGTCCATGTCGAGGACGCCGCCGGCCTCGCGCTCCTGCTGGAAGAGGTCCATGACCTCATCCCAGAGCTTGGTCGTGTTCTCCGTGGGGCCGGCGAGGAAGGACTCGTCGCCGTCGTAGGGGGTGTAGTTCTTCTGGATGAAGTCACGAACGTCGATCTCGTGCTCCCAGTTGCCACCCACAAAGCCCTGCCATGCTTCCTGACTCACTGCTCACGCTCCTTTGACGTGGTCGTTGTGTCGCCGTTTGGGTAACGGCACACTTCAAACTACCAGATGTGTCAAGGATTTGTGATGAGAATAAGTTAGCCTAGGCTGTCACCTTGCAAACTACACAGTAAAACACAGCATCTTGTGCCGAGAAGAACCTCTGGCATCAACCTGTAGTGGTATGCGGCTATACCGGGCTCGTGCCCAAACCCGGCTGCGGCCGGCGGCCGGCGCCTACTTGCCCGGTGCGATCCAGAACTTGAGGACCGGGAAGCTCACCACCACGGCGAGCAGCGTGTTGACCACCGAGGCGATGGTGCCGGCGAGCGTGGCGTCGATGCCGAGGCTCTGCTGGCAGAAGTTCATCACGTAGTTGGGCAGCAGCAGGTTCACGACGACGATGACCACGGCGAGCACGGCGTATTTCCAGGCGGTGTCACGGAAGCTGGCGTCGGACTTGAAGACGAGCTTCATCTGCACGAAGAAGTTCACGACCTGCGCCATGACCTCGGCGATCAGAAACGTCACGAAGGCGCCCACGCCGGCGTCGCGGTAGTCAAAGATGAGGAACTGGAAGGGCTCGGTCATCCCGAGCGCCTCCACAAACAGGGCGGTGCCCGCGGCGGTCAGCGCGATGCGCACGATGGTCGAGATGTTGGAGAGGACGTTGAACTTGATGAACTCCCAGATGCCCTGGTGATTCTCGGTCCAGCTCTTGAAGCTCATGATGCGATCCTTCCTTCGTAGTGTGACGAAGGGACTGCCCCTTTGCCACGTCTAGAGCTTGCGGGCAAGGGCGGCGTTGCGGACGAGGTTGAGGAGAGCCGCCCCCACGAGGGGCACGACGATCCACGCGAGCCACAGCAGGCACCCGACCAGCGGGCCCCAGCCCAGCGCGAGAGCCAGGACGAGAAGGACGGCGCCGCCCCAGCCGAAGCCGCGGACCTCGCGCAGCAGCGCGTCGACCACGCCCTTGTCGGTGATGCCGCCCGTCATGATGCCCATGGCGCGCAGGGGCATGTTCCAGATGAAGAGGGTGTTGATGTCGGAGACCCCGCTGCGCTCCATGGCGCGCACGCGCGACCTCAGGACCAGCCACACTGCCCAGAGGATGGCGGAGCGTCCGTAGTTGAGGTCGCGGAAGCACATGTTGGGCTCTATGCGCGGAGCATCGTCGGGCACGGGGCGGCCGAGAAGGGCTGAGAAGTGCGCGTCGTCCACGTCGGTCACGTCGGCAGTCTCGTACGGGGTCACGTCGACGCCCTCGTAGGGGTCGGGCGCGCCGGTCCCGGCGAGTTCGACCTCTGCGACCAGGCGGATGTCCTCGCTCGAGGCCCCCACGCGAATCTCGTAGATGCCCCCCTCGATTTCCCAGCGGCCGGTCGCCACGTTGAAGTAGGAGAAGGCGCGCTCGTCGAGCTCGATCTCCACCGTGCGGGACTCGCCCGGGGCGAGCTCGACGCGCGCGAAGCCGCGGAGCTCCTGCTCCGGCCGGAAGACCTCGTGCTCGGGCTTGGCCACGTAGAGCTGGGCCACCTCGGCACCAGCACACGAGCCCGTGTTGGTGACCGTGAAGGTCGCGCCGTGATCGGTGGCCTTGAGGTCGGAGTAGGCAAAGTTGGTGTAGGAGAGGCCGAAGCCAAACGGGAAGGCCACAGGAACGTTCGCCGTCTGGAAGTAGCGGTACCCCACGTAGAGGCCTTCGCGATACTCCGCGCGCAGGCCCTCGGCGGGGTAGCTGGCGGAGGAGGGGACGTCCGCCAGGCGCCGCGGCCAGGTCTCCGTGAGCTTGCCGGAGGGGCACACGCGACCGCAGACCACGTCGAGCGCCCCGCCCGCGCCTGCCTGGCCGCCGAGCGCGCAGTAGAGCACGGCGGGAACGTCGGCCATCCACCCGGACTCCACGACCGAGCCCGCGGAGAGCAGCACGGTGACGCGCGGGTTGACCTGGGCCACGGCGCGGACGAGCTCGACCTGGTTGGCGTTGAGCGCCATGGTGCGCCGCTCGGCGCCCTCGGTCTCCGCAATCTCGTCGAGCCCCAGGGCAAGAAGGACCACATCTGCGTGGCGCGCGAGGTCGAGGGCGGCGTCGAGCTTGGCGCGGTTCTCGCCGCCGTGGCGCTCGAAGCCGGGCTCGTAGCCCGCGAGCTCGAGCTCCGTCTCACCCACGAGGTCGAGCAGGCTGTCCACGCGCGTGGAGTTGACCGCGGAGGAGCCGGCTCCCTGGTAGCGCGGCGTCTTGGCAAAGTCGCCGATCAGGGCCACGCGGGTTCGCGGCGCGAGCGGCAGGAGGCCTCCCTCGTTCTTGAGCAGGACGCAGCCCTCCGCGGCGGCCTCGCGGGCGAGGGCGTGGTGGGCCTCGGCGTCAAAGGCCGCCGGCGCCGCTTCCAGGCCGGCGCGCGTGGCGAGCACGAGCTCGATGGCCTCGTCGACGCGCTCGTCCACGTCCTTCTCGGCCAACCTGCCGGAGCGGACGGCCTCGATGAGCTGGCGCGCCTCGCCGAGGCCCGGCGCCGGCATCTCAAAGGTGGAGCCCGCCGCCACGCCCGCCGCGTGGTCGTTGGAGCCGCCCCAGTCCGTGACGACGGCGCCGTCGAAGCCCCACTCGTCGCGCAGGATGTCCTTGAGCAGGTGCTTGTTCTCGTTGGCATAGGTGCCGTTCACGAGGTTGTAGGAGGTCATGATGGTCTGGGGCGCGCTCTCGCGCACCACGGTCTCAAAGCCCGCGAGGTAGATCTCACGCAGCGTGCGCTCGTCCAGCACGGAGTCGGACGCCTGACGGCGCGTCTCCTGGCTGTTCACGGCAAAGTGCTTGGGGCAGGCGGCGATGCCGTTTGACTGGACGCCGCGAACGAAGGCGGCGGCCATCTTGCCGGAGACCAGCGGGTCCTCTGAGAAGTACTCGAAGTTGCGGCCGCAGAGCGGGTTGCGCTTGATGCACAGTCCCGGCGCGAGCAGCGTGCCCACCTTCTGGACGGCGGCCTCCTGGCCCATTGCCGCGCCGACGCGCTCCTCGAGCTCCTCGTCCCAGGTGTTTGCCATGGTCACGGCAGTGGGGAAGCAGGTGGCGGGCTCCGATCCGGAGAGCCCCAGGTGGTCGGCGTGCTCGCCGGCCTGGTGGCGCACGCCGGACGGGCCGTCCGAGAACTCCATCTGCGGGACTCCCGCGCGATCGAGCGGCCAGGTGCCGAAGGGCTTGGCGCCCTGCAGCAAGACGCACTTCTGCTCGAGCGTGAGCCTGGCGATGATGTCTGCGTGCCTCATGCGTCCTCCTCCGGGCGGTCCCTACCGTCGATGATAGGGGGTCGGGGAGGGGGAGGCGGCGCCGTGACACAATCAGCGCGCCACGCGACACGTTTGGCGGGTGGCGCGACGTTTGGCAGTGAGACGCTCGCCGCCGGCTCTCGCTCGGCGCATGTCTGGCACCGGGGTCTCTTGGGTGCGGCGGGTCTGGCGATCTACGCGTCCTTCTCGCCTGTGCCCTCGCGCAGGGCAGGGATGATGCGCTTGACCACCCAGAAGATGACCACCACGACGACGATGGCGATGATCACGTACTTGACCACGTCGGAGACCCACTCGGCCTGCTCGGTGACCGTCTCCCACGCGCTGCCGGCGGCGGCGCCGAGCGAGCAGAGCACGGTGTTCCACACCGCGGAGCCCAGGAGTGTGTAGAGCGAGAACTTGAGGACGTTCATCTTGGCGGTGCCGGCGGGGATGGAGATGAGGCTGCGCACCACGGGGATGCAGCGGCAGATGAGGACCGTGACCTGGCCCTTGCGGTCGAACCAGTCCACGGCGCTCGAGATGTCCTCGGGCTTGAAGCCCAAAAGGCGCATCGGGCGCGTGCCAAAGAAGGTCATGAGGCGCTCGCGCGAGAGGATGCGGCCCACGCCGTAGAGGATGTAGGCGCCGGTGATCGAGCCCACGGTCGCGGCGATGATCATGCCGGGGAGCGTGAGGTCGGTCGTGGTGGTGAAGAAGCCCGAGAGCGGCAGGATGAGCTCGCTCGGGATGGGCGGGAAGACGTTCTCGAAGAAGATGAGGAACCACACGCCGATGTAGCCGAACTGGCTGATGAGGTTGGTGAACAGGTCCTCCATGGGACTCCCTTGTCGAGGCGGCACAACGTTTCCATTATCGCCGGGCGGGGGCGTGGAGGGGGAAAATCAAGGTATGAACAGAAGTGCGGGCCGGCCGCGGACGCTTTGGGACGTCGGCTGCCGGCCCACTCAACGCCGGGCGAGAAGGGCGCGCCGCCCGCTACAGGCAGGACTCGTAGATCGCGCGGGCGTCGTCCATCGTGAGGGGCTGGAGGTCGCCAAAGACCGCGCCCTTGTTCTGCTCGAGGGTCTCGAGCAGGGCGGGGATGTCGTCTGCCGTGACGCCGAGCTCGCCGAGGGTGCGCGGCATGCCCATCGAGACGAAGAAGGCCTGCAGCTCGTCGATTGTGGCGGTCACGGCGTCCGCGACGGCCTCCTCGGGCGTGACGTCCACGCCGTCTGCCTCCGCGTCCACCGGTTCGATGCCAAAGACGGAGCGGCCGAAGGACAGGAAGCGCTCCGGGGCGCTGCGCCACACGTAGCGCATCCACGCGGGGAAGACCACGGCGAGGCCGGCGCCGTGGGTGATGCCGGTGTGGTGAGCGGAGAGCTCGTGCTCGAGACCGTGGCACTCCCAGCCGCCCGCGCGCCCGCCGGCAACTGCGTTGCGCCCCACGCCGGCGATGTCGTTGTGCGCGAGGGTGCTCGCCCACATGATGTTGGCCTGCGCGTCGTAGTCGCGCGGGTCTGCGAGGGCGCGCGGCGCCTCCTCGACGAGCGCGTGGATGATGCCGCAGGCGATGTTGTCGGTCACCGGGACCGGGCCCACGCTCGAGAAGTAGCGCTCCATGATGTGGGCGATCATGTCCGTGACGCCGGCAGCGATCTGGTACGCGGGCAGGGTGAAGGCGAGCTCGGGGTCCATGAAGGCCACGACCGGGCGGTGCAGCTCGCTCGAGAGCCCGCGCTTGAGCTTGAGCTCGTCGTTGGAGATGACGCAGCTCGCCGAGGACTCGGAGCCCGCGGCGGGAATGGTGAGCACGCACGTCACGGGCAGCTTGCCCTCGGCGACGATCTTCGCGCGCTTGGCAAAGAGGTCCCACACGTCGCCCTCGTAGGGGACTCCCACGGCGACGGCCTTGGCGGTGTCGATGACCGAGCCGCCGCCCACGGCGAGGACGAGGTCCGCCCCGCACTCCCGCGCGAGCGCGACGCCCTCCCTCACGAGGCCGACCTCGGGGTTGGGCCGGACGCCGCCGAGCTCGGTGTGCTCTATGCCCTCGGCGTCGAGCGTGGCGAGCACGCGGTCGAGGGTGCCGGTGCGGATGACCGAGCCCTGCCCGTAGATCACGAGCGCGTGACGGTAGCCCGCGGCGGCGAGCTCTGCGCCCACGCGGTCGGTGACGCCGCGACCAAAGACGAACTTGGTGGGGAGGAGGAACGTGAAGTCGTTCATGCGGGTCCTTTCGACGGATGCCGAGAAGAGCTTACCGCGTCGAGGCCCTACCGGGGGAGATCGTCGTAGGCGTCGTCGTCAAGCTCGACGGGATCCTCGCAGGTCTCGTAGCCGGCAAAGCGGCTGAGGTCATCATCGTCGTCGAGCTGCGGGGGTGCGCCCTTCTCGGCAAGATCGTCGAGAAGCGTCTGCCAGCGGGCACGGTCCTGCTCGAAGCCGGCGAGCCGTTCCCGCGCGACCCCGAGGGCAAATGGCGCGAAGTTCTTCTCGGACGCCTCGGAGAGCGCCCGGATGACGTTGCGGCTGCTGCGGTAGAGCTCGTCCTCGAACGCGGCAAACCCGTCCGCGCCCACGACCCACTCGGGAGGCGCGTCCCCCACGCCGTCGATGAGCTGCGGCCCCAGGCCCGTGAGGCCGTCGTGCGTCTCGAGGACGCGTATGGCCACCTCCCAGGGCGCCCCCTCCCCGTAGGCGTAGGTCGCCTCGTGGGTCCGCGGGAAGACGTCGCCCAGGCGCATCGTCGAGGCCCTCACCTCCATGAACTTCTTCTTGCGCGTCTGGGGCCGCGCGATGGCGCCACGCACGTCGGGCTCGCCGATCAGCAGGTTGCCCCGACTGGTGGAGAGCAGAAAGCCAAACGGTCGCTCGTCCGTCCAGCTGAGGCAGCGCTGGATGATGAGGTGCAGGTCCAGGAAGGTG
This sequence comes from Olsenella sp. An293, assembly GCF_002159495.1. GTDB lineage: Bacteria > Actinomycetota > Coriobacteriia > Coriobacteriales > Atopobiaceae > Thermophilibacter. The sequence goes on along the minus strand of NZ_NFIT01000001.1, from coordinate 198,889 downwards.
AGCCCGGCGGGCACCACGACCTTTCTCCAGCACGGGGCGAGGCCGCGGCTCCCGTACGCCTCGCCGTAGAAGCCGCCAAAGTACCCGCAGTAGGAGCCTCGCTCGTTGAGGGCGAGCTGCAGGTGGAGCAGAAGCGACTGTTCGCTTGCCTGGTCGCGATGGTACGAAGCGGGCGGGTCGGCGAGCACGGTGGGCGAGAAGGGCGTGCCCGCCGGACTCGGGAGCCTGCCGCCGGGCGCGACCGCCGCCACGAACTCGGACATCGTGAGCGGGCCCGCGCCCGCGGAGGACTGGTCGGCGAACAGACGCGGCCAGGAGCCCCTGATCTCGTCGTGCGTGGCGCCGAGGGCGGGTCCGAGTGCGAGCTGGAGGTACTTGATCACCCCGAGCGCCTCGCGCTTGCCCTCCTCGGTCACGAAGACGCCATCGCTGCCGTCCGCGTAGTTGACGAGGCCGTAGTCGCGCAGGGTGACGAGCGTGGCCTCCCTCATCTGCCGGGAGTAGGCGGGCGAGCTGTCGCGCCAGGCGTCCTCCTCCCGGTTGAGGACGAGAAGAGCGAGCGTGAAGAGGCAGTTGAGCGTCTGGTTGAGGTCCCTGTTCATGGCGGCTCCTTCGCATCAAACAAACGGTTGCGGGAAGCCTACGCCCCGGAGCTGGCCCCGCGTCTGCCAGGGGTCCCCCGGGGAGCTGACACGCGCAGGTCATGGGAGGCCGCCGCGGTGCGAGACCCGCGTTATTCTCGGCAGGCGGTCGGACCCTGCGCCTGGGCGGCGGAGCGCGACGAGCGGGAGGGCGGGCGGCGTCAGACGGGGCGATTTGAGGCATTGGTGGGGCATCGCTCAGGGCGTCGCCGTTGGGATGACCACGCGACCGCCCGGTCATGCGACGCTGCGCGAAGACCGCCCAACTTCCGTGCACTAACCTGCCACGGCGCTTACCGGGCGCTTACGCTCGCCGGCTATCTTGGACCCAAAGTTCGCCCACGATAAGCCGGAGGTGTGCCATGTTCGAGAGCCTGCTGGGACGAGATGCCTCCTACCTGCGCAGACTTGGGCTGCTGTGCGCCTTGCTCTGCGGCACGTGCGTTCTTCTCGGCATCGTGCTCATGATGTTGCAGCCGTGTGCCTCCAGCGTGGTCGCCACCGCCGGGGCGCTCGTGATGACCCTCGCCGGCATGGGGCTCGCTCGCCGCTCGTAGTCTCCGCGGGCGCCGTCAGGGGCTGTGCGACTCGTCGGGTCAGGCGCGCCGAGCCTCCCATGCCTCCCGCGTGAGGCGCGTGACGTGCACGCGGGTGCACCCGTCGATTGGGCGCGGCGCCGAGGCCGTGTGGACGTGGCTCGGCGCAAGGCCGAGCTTCTCCTGCACGCGACGGCTCTGCTCGTTGCCCTCGTAGTAGCCCGCCCACACCATGTCAAGGTGCAGGTCGGAGAAGGCATGCTCGATGAGGGCGCCCGCCGCCTCCGGCATGTAGCCCCGGCCCCAGTGGTCGCGCGCCAGCCAGTAGCCGATCTCCGCCTCGCGACTGCCGCTCGCCAGGGTCGACGCCTCGCCGATCATGAGGCCGACCGACCCCACCGGGTCCTCCGTATCGCGCCCCCTGAGCACGATGGCGTAAGTCTCCGGGGCGCCAAGGATGGTCCGGATGATCTGGAGGCTCTCCTCGACGCTCTCGTGCGCGGTCCAGCCGGCGCGCGGGCCGACCTCGGGGTCGCTGGCCACGCGGAACAGGGCGGGCGCGTCCGACTCCTGCCAAGGTCGCAGGATGAGGCGGGGCGTCTCAAGTTGCATGGCGACCTCCTTGTTTGGGACCTTTTCCGACCGCGATGTGCGCACTTCTCGGCGGTGTGTACGCAATTGCAAGTTTGATCCGAGGTTCTTCTCAGCAAAACCGCTGGTAGACGTGGTGGCGAGAAGAACCGCGGTTCAGCAGCAGTGTACACAACGCCCGTGACTGTACACAACGACTGCAGCTGCGTACAACGCCCGGGTCCTCCGTTTGACAGGTACCCCTATGGGGTATACACTTCTCAGCAAGTGATACCCCCACAGGGTATAGAAGGGAGCCGCATGGACGAGAAGGACGCCTGCCCGCACTGCGGGGCGCTCAAGCACACGCCGCGCGCGCCGGAGCTCAAGCGCGACGTCACGCGGCGGATCAACCGCGCCATCGGCCAGCTCAACGGCATTCGGGCCATGGTGGAGGAGGACCGCTACTGCGGCGAGGTCCTCACGCAGCTCGCGGCCGTAGAGTCAGCCGTGAAGGCCATCTCGCGCGAGGTCATGCGCGACCACCTGGAGACCTGCGTGGTCGAGCGCATCCAGGCGGGAGACACCGAGGTCACCGACGAGGTCATGGACCTCTTCCGCAAGTTCATGTGACCTGCAAGTTGGGGACAGTCCCCAATTCACATAAAAGTTTTCTGTAATTTGGGGACTGTCCCCAACTCGCAGACGGAGGCGGCGATGAGGGAGACCTTTGACATAACGGGCATGACCTGCGCGGCGTGCTCAGCGCGCGTGCAGAAGGCGGCGGGTGAGGTGCCCGGAGTGGCCTGCGCCAACGTGAACCTGCTCAAGAACTCGATGGAGCTCGACTACGACGGCTCGCCCGAGACGGCCGCCGCCGTGGTGGAGGCCATCGAGCGCTCCGGCTACGGCGCCGAGCGCCGGCGCCGCGCGGGCGAGAAGGGCGCCGCGGCAAAGGAGGAGCGACCGGGCGCGGCCGCCGAGCGCGCCATCCGCGAGAAGCGCGACCAGCTCGTGGTCTCGGCGGTCTTCTCGGTGCCGCTCTTCTACGTCGCCATGGGCCCGATGTTTGGCTGGCCGCAGCCGCCCTTCCTGGCGGGGGAGGCCAGCCTCATGGCTCAGGGCCTCACGCAGCTTTTGCTCTGCGCGCCGATCCTGTTTGTCAACCGGCGCTACTTCTTCACCGGGTTCAAGACGCTGGCGCACCGTGCGCCCAACATGGACTCGCTCATCGCGCTGGGCTCGGCGGCCTCGGCGGTATGGTCGGTGGCTCAGCTCTATCGCATGGCGTGGGCCGTTGGCTCCGGAGACGCGGTGACGCTGCACGCCGCCGCGCACAACCTCTACTTTGACTCCGCGGGAATGATCCTCACCCTCATCACGCTGGGCAAGTTCTTCGAGGCGCGCGCCAAGGGCCGCACGACCGACGCCATTGCCGCCCTCATGGACCTCGCGCCCAAGACGGCCGTCGTCGTGCGCGACGGCGCGGAGGTGGAGGTCCCCACCGAGGACGTCCGCGTGGGGGAGCGCGTGATCGTGCGGGCCGGCGCCTCCATCCCGGTGGACGGCGTCGTGCTCGAGGGGGCGGCCGCCGTCGACGAGTCGGCCATCACGGGCGAGTCCGTGCCTCGGGAGTTGGGCCCGGGCGACCATGTGACCGGCGCCACGGTCTCGACGCGCGGATGGATCGCCGTGGAGGCGCGCGCCGTCGGCGACGACACAACGCTCGCCGGGATCATCCGCCTTGTGGACGAGGCCACGAGCTCCAAGGCGCCCATCGAGCGCATGGCGGACAAGATCGCGGGCGTCTTCGTTCCGGTGGTCATCGTCATCGCGGCTGTGACGTTCGTGGCGTGGCTCGCGCTCGCGGGTGACGTGGCCACGGCGCTTACGCACGCCATCTCGATCCTCGTGATCTCCTGCCCGTGCGCGCTCGGCCTGGCCACGCCCACGGCCATCATGGTGGGAACCGGTCGCGGCGCGGCCAACGGCATACTCATCAAGTCCGCCGAGTCGCTCGAGACCGCCTGCAGGGTGGATGCCATTGTGCTGGACAAGACCGGCACCGTCACCGCCGGCGAGCCCCGCGTGACCGACGTGCGCCTCGTCGAGGGCGTCTCCGAGGGGGACCTCGTTCGCGCGGCCGCTGCGCTCGAGCGCAAGAGCGAGCACCCGCTGGCCGGCGCGATCTGCGCGTATGCGGACGAGCGGTGCCCGGGCGCCGATGGGGGAGCGCGCGTGGAGCGCTTCGAGCAGGTCCCGGGCGGCGGGCTCTCCGCGCTCGTGGACGGCATCCCGGTGCTGGCGGGCAACGCGAGGCTCATGGCCGCCCGTGGCGTGGCGCTCGGCGAGCTCGCCTCCGCGGCAGAGGCGCTCGCCGACGACGGCAAGACGCCGCTCTTCTTCTCTGCGAACGGACGCGCCCTGGGCATGATCGCGGTGGCGGACCCCGTGAAGCCCACGAGCGCCGCGGCGATCGCGAGGCTGCGCGCGATGGGGGCCCGCACGGTGCTGCTCACCGGCGACCAGGAGCGCACCGCCGCGGCGGTCGCGCGCCAGGTGGGCGTGGACGAGGTCATCGCCGGCGTGCTGCCCGCGCAGAAGGAGGCCAAGGTCCGCGAGCTGCAGGAGGCCGGGCACGTCGTGGCCATGGTCGGCGACGGCATCAACGACGCGCCGGCGCTCGCCCGCTCGGACGTGGGAGTGGCCATCGGCGCCGGCACGGACGTCGCAATCTCCTCGGCCGACGTGGTGCTCATGCGATCGGACCCCGCCGACGTGGCCACCGCCATGGAGCTCTCCCGCGCCACGATGAGAAACATCAAGCAGAACCTCTTCTGGGCGCTCTTCTACAACGCCATCTGCATCCCCGTGGCGGCCGGGGCGCTCTCGCCGTGGGGCGTCACGCTCAACCCGATGATCGGTGCGGCGGCCATGGGCTTTTCGTCCGTCTTCGTGGTGAGCAACGCGCTGCGGCTCCGCACCTGGAAGCCCAGCGAGCGGGTTACGCCGGCGGCGCCTGCCGTCGTCGAGATAGAGAGCGTGTCCGTTGACGTCGTCGAATCAGCCGAGAGAAAGGAACCCACCATGACCAAGACCCTGAACGTGACCGGCATGATGTGCCAGCACTGCGTCGCGCACGTGAAGAAGGCGCTCGAGGGCGTCGAAGGCGTGAGCTCCGTGGACGTGAGCCTCGAGGCGGGCACCGCGACGGTCGAGGCCGCCGACTCCGTGGCCGACGAGGCCCTCGTGGCGGCCGTCGTCGACGCCGGGTACGAGGCCGCTGTGGCGTAATCGTCTGCAAAACCGGTCTTCGATCCATATCCGGCGGAACTGCGGAACAAAACCGCGCTTCGATCCATACGATTTTGGGACTTTTTCGCCGTTTCGACGGCCCCGCGCAACGGCCAACTGGGACGATGCGCGGGGCCGTCCGCATGTGGCGCTGAAAACTCATGGATCGAAGGCGGGTTTTGTTCCGCGGACCCGCCGGATATGGATCGAAGGCAAGAATTGCAGGGGCGGGGCCGCCAGGACCCTCGATCTGAAGCCGGCCCGACGCAAGACCGGCGCTGCCCAGCGCCGACGAAGTCATACAATGGTCCGGTTGCTGATCGGGCGTCACGAAGGGCCGATGATGAATCTCACTTCTGAGCAGAAGCGCGTTGTCTACACGCTGGGCTTCTGCGGGCTCGTCTCTGCCGCAGACAACTGGTTCGTCTCACCGGCGCTGCCCGCCATCGCAAACGCGCTGGGCGTGGCCGCGTCTGCCGCCGCCATCGTGCTCACGGCCTACCTCGTGCCCTACGGGCTGCTCCAGCCCGTGTGCGGGACGCTGGGCGACCGCTTTGGCCGTCTGCGCGTGCTCCACGTGATCGTGGCCGGACTCGCCGCGGGGACGTTTCTCTGCGCCGTGGCGCCCACGCTGCCGCTGTTGGTGGCGGCGCGCGTGCTCACGGGCTGCTTTGCGGCGGGCATCATCGCCGTCTCCCAGGCGCTCGTCGGCGACGTGGTGGGCCCGGAGCCTCGAGGCGCCGCGGTGGGCGTGCTCATGGGCATCACCTTCACCGGGCAGGGACTCTCCTCGGGTCTGGGAGGCATCATCTGCGACCTCATGAGCTGGCGCGCCGCCTTCGCGTGCTTCGGCGTGCTGGCGGTCGTGGCGCTTGCCCTCCTGTGGCGGCTTCCCGTGACGTGCGGAGGCACCGCGGACGCCTCGCCACGCGCGCGGGCAGAGGCCGTCGACCCCTCCGCCCCGACCGGCCCCTTCCTCGCGCGCGCCGCCCGCATCTTCTTTGGCTCCCATCGCACCGTGTACCTCGTGGCCTGCACCACGGGTCTCGTCTTCCTGGGCGTCTACGGCTTCATGGGGACGTTCCTGGCCGAGCGCTGCGGCCTCGGCTCCACGCAGGCGGGGCTCATCATGATGCTCTACGGCGTGATGTGCCTCGTGGGCGGCACCGTCTCCGGGCGCATCGGCGCGGCCCATGGCCCGCGCGGCGTCGTCTACGTGGGCGAGGCCTCCGGCCTTGTGGCCATCGCGGCGCTGCTCGCGGTGAGCGTCACGGGCTCGTGGGCGCCGGCGCTGCTCGCGGCGGGCGCCCTGGGCTTTGGCTACATCCTCACGCAGCCCACCTTGGTCTCGCTCTCCATGGACGCGGACCCCGCGCAGACGGGGCTCTGCACGGGCCTCATCGGCCTCGGCGTCTTTGCGGGCGGCGGCGTGGGCAGCGCCCTCGGCGGCCAGCTCGTGGCGGCGGGAGGCTACCCGCTGCTGTGGGCCGTCGCGGCCGTCGTGCTCGCGGGCCAGCTCGTCCTCGGCGGCCGAGCGCTGGCCGCACTGGATCGTCGCGCGCGATAGCGAGCCTTTTCCGGCGAACTCGCGGCTCACTTGCGTCACACTAGGCATAGAGGCCCGCACGGGCGGGCAACCGGACAGAGAGGAGCTACTCATGGGCTTTCCCGAGGGCTTTCTGTGGGGCGGCGCGACGGCCGCAAACCAGTGCGAGGGCGGCTTCGACGAGGGCGGGCGCGGCCTGGCGAACGTCGACGTGGCGCCGGTGGGCCCGGACCGCGCGGCCGTGGTGACCGGCGAGCGCAAGATGTTCGCCTTTGACGACGAGCACTTCTACCCGGCCAAGGGCGCCATCGACATGTACCACCGCTATCGCGAGGACATCGCGCTCTTCGCTGAGATGGGCTTCACGTGCTACCGCCTGTCCATCGCCTGGACGCGGATCTTCCCCAACGGCGACGAGCTCGAGCCCAACGAGGAGGGCCTGGCCTACTACGAGGACCTCTTCCGCTGCTGCCGCGAGCACAACATCGAGCCGCTCGTCACGATCACGCACTTCGACTGCCCGATGCACCTCATCGAGGAGTACGGCGGCTGGCGCAACCGCAAGATGATCGAGTTCTACGAGCGCCTCTGCCGCGTGCTCTTCACGCGCTACAAGGGGCTCGTCCGCTACTGGCTCACGTTCAACGAGATCAACATGATCCTTCACGCGCCGTTCATGGGCGCGGGCATCTGCTTCGAGCCGGGCGAGGACCACGACGCCATCAAGTACCAGGCGGCCCACCACGAGCTTGTGGCGAGCGCCCTGGCCACCAAGATCGCCCACGAGGTCGACCCCGAGAACAAGGTCGGCTGCATGCTGGCCTCCGGCTCGGTCTACCCGCGCACCTGCAGCCCCGACGACGTCTGGGCGGCCATGGAGTACGCGCGCGAGAACTACTTCTTCATCGACGTCCAGGCTCGCGGCGCCTACCCGCCCTACGCGCTCAAGCGCCTCGAGCGCAAGGGCGTCATGCCCAAGATGGAGCGCGGTGACGAGGAGATCCTCGCCGCTCACACGGTGGACTTCGTGTCCTTCTCGTACTACAACACGCGCTGCGTCTCCACCGATCCGGCCGAGCAGGTCGAGGGCAACCTCTTCATGGGCGCGCGCAACCCCTACCTCGAGGAGACCCAGTGGGGCTGGCCCATCGACCCCAAGGGCTTCCGCACCACGATCAACGAGATCTACGATCGCTACCAGAAGCCGCTCTTCGTGGTGGAGAACGGCCTGGGCGCCGTGGACGAGCCGGACGAGAACGGCTACGTCGAGGACGACTACCGCATCGACTACCTGCGCGCCCACATCGAGCAGATGCGGCTCGCGGTCGAGGAGGACGGCGTGCCGCTGATGGGCTACACCATGTGGGGCCCGATCGACCTCGTCTCCGCCGGCACCGGCGAGATGAAGAAGCGCTACGGCTTCATCTACGTGGACCGCGACAACCTGGGCAACGGCACGCTCGCGCGCTCGCGCAAGAAGAGCTTTGCCTGGTACAAGAAGGTCATCGCCTCCAACGGGGAGGACCTGGCGTAGGAACGGCATCCGCCGCGCGCCTTCGGGCCCGGGCCCCTCGCGGCAACGGGGCCCGGAGGCGCCGCGTCGCGTGGTCGGCGGCCACGCGTCCATGCGCTACCATGATGGGCCGAGAAGAACCGCGAGGCTGGCAAGGAGCTCCCATGGCAGACGAGAAGAACGTGCAGGTCCAGGCGTCACTGTTTGGCGATGACGCCCCGGTGGAGCCCGTGGCCGCCCCGCAGCCGCCGCGCGCCCGGCACGCCGAGCTCAACCGCATCCTCAGCCACGCGGCCTACGCCTACTACGCGCTCGACCGCCCGGAGATGAGCGACGCGGAGTTTGACCGCACGCTCCAGGAGCTGCTCGCCCTGGAGGCAGCCCACCCCGAGCTCGTCACGACCGAGAGCTACACCCAGCGCGTGGGCGGCTACGTGTCCGAGCAGTTCGAGCCCGTCACGCACGCGGCTCGCATGTACTCGATGGACGACGCGATGGACCTCACCGAGCTCGACGAGTGGCTCGCCCGCACCGACGAGGCCCTCGGCGCCACGCCGGATCACCCGGCCGCCTACACCTGCGAGCTCAAGATCGACGGCCTGGGCGTGGCGCTCACCTACGCGGACGCGCAGTTCGTTCGGGCCGCCACGCGCGGCGACGGCACGACCGGAGAGAACGTGACCGCCAACGTGCTCACGATCGCCGACGTGCCCCGCGCGCTCGCCCCGGCCGGCCTCGCGCGCCTGACCGAGGGGGGCCTGGGCCGCTCGGTGGAGGTCCGCGGCGAGGTCTACATGCCGCGCCACTCCTTCGCGCGCCTGAACGAGGCTGCCGACGCCGCCGGCACCGCGCCCTTCGCCAACCCGAGAAACGCCGCCGCGGGGAGCCTGCGCCAGAAGGACCCCAAGGTGACGGCCCATCGTGACCTCGAGACCTTCATCTACGCCGTGGCCGACGAGGCCCCGATCGACGTCCACACCCAGTGGGACTTCCTCCAGTGGCTGCGCGACTGCGGATTTGCCGTGAACGACCGCGCCGCGCGCTGCATGAGCGCCGCGGAGGTCCACGCCTACTGCGAGAACGCCCTCGCGCATCGCGACGAGCTGGACTACGACATCGACGGCGTGGTCGTGAAGGTGGACTCCCTCGCGAGCCAGGCGGCGCTCGGCTTCACGGCGCGCGCGCCGCGCTGGGCCATCGCGTTCAAGTTCCCGCCGGAGGAGAAGCGCACCGTCCTGCGCGAGATTCGCGTGCAGGTGGGACGCACCGGCGTGCTCACGCCCGTGGCCGAGTTCGACCCCGTGACGGTGGCCGGCTCCACGATCGCGCGTGCCACCCTGCACAACGTGGACGAGATCGAGCGCAAGAACGTCCGCGTGGGGGACACGATCGTGGTCCACAAGGCCGGCGACGTCATCCCCGAGGTCGTGGGCCCGGTGCTGGAGCTGCGCCCGGTCGGCGCGCCCGAGTTCCGCATGCCAAAGACCTGCCCCTCCTGCGGCAGCCCCGTGGTGCGCGAGGAGGGAGAGGTGGCCTACCGCTGCGTCTCCATCGACTGCCCCGCGCAGGCCGTGGAGCGCCTCATCCACTGGGGCAGCCGCAACGCGATGGACATCGACGGCCTGGGCGACGAGATCGTGGCACGCATGGTCGAGCAGGGGCTGCTCGCGGACGTGGCGGACTTCTATGACAGGCTCACCGAGAAGGACCTCGCGGAGGTCTGGACCGGACGGCAGGCCATGGACGGCTCCGACATCGTGATCGGCCCGGTCATCGCGGCCAAGGTCATGGCACAGGTGGCCGAGTCCAAGCGCCGCGGCCTGGCGCGCGTCCTGTTTGGCCTGGGCATCCGCCACGTGGGCGCCACGGTCGCGCGTCAGCTCGCGACGCACTTTGGGTCCATGCAGTCGCTCGCGACGGCCACCGAGGAGGACATCGCCGCGGTGGACGGCATCGGCCCCAAGATTGCCGCCAGCGTGCGCGGGTTCTTCTCGGTCGAGAAGAACGTGGCCGTCGTGGAGCGCCTGCGCGCCTCCGGCGTGGTGCTCGAGGAGGAGCGCGCGGAGCCCGAGCGCCCGCAGACGCTCTCGGGGCTCACCTTCGTGCTCACGGGTACGCTCGAGCGTCTCAAGCGAAACGAGGCCAAGGCCGCCCTCGAGGCCCTCGGCGCCAAGGTCACGGGCTCGGTCTCCAAGAAGACGAGCTACGTGGTGGCGGGCGCGGCGGCCGGCTCCAAGCTCACGAAGGCGGAGAGCCTCGGCGTGCCGGTGCTCGACGAGGCGGCCCTCGAGCAGATCCTCGAGACCGGCGAGCCTCCGGCGACTCTGTAAATTGGGGACAGTCCCCAATTCGCACAAAAGTTTTATGTGAATTGGGGACTGTCCCCAATTCACAGACGACGAAAGGTTCTCATGCAATTCACGGACGCCCGGCCCAACTTTGGCCGCATCGACTTCGAGGGCCTGCCCAACACGCGCGACCTGGGCGGGCTGCCCACGGCCGACGGTCGGCGCGTGCGCCCGGGCCTGCTTCTGCGCTCGGGCACGCTCTACTTTGCCACCACGGCGGACCGCCGCCGGCTCATCGAGGACTACCACCTGCGCGCGGTCGTGGACCTGCGCGGCGAGGACGAGCTCGCGGAGTACCCGGACGGCGTGGAAAGCCTGCCCGGCGTCCGCTACGTGCACGCCGACGCGCTCAGGGGCACGGTCGCCGGCATCTCGCAGAACGCCGAGGCCCGCGCCCAGCTGGAGGCCGCGCGCGCAGACGACGGAGACCCTGCGCGCTTCATGGAGATGGTCTACCCGCACATCCTGCTGGGGGAGTCCGGCATCGAGGCCTATCGCGCGCTGCTGCGCTGTGTGCTGGAGACCACGGACGGCTCGGTCCTGTGGCACTGCCACTTCGGGCGCGACCGCTGCGGCATGGGCAGCATGCTCGTGGAGGCGGCCCTCGGCGTGCCCTGGGAGGCGGTCGAGGAGGACTATCTCGCCACCAACCGCTTCAACCCCGACCCGGCCGACGAGCGCACCGACGCCAACCTGCGCTTCATTCGCGCGGCGGTGGCCGCGGTGACGCGCGAGTTCGGCGGCGTGATGGGCTACGTGCATGACGCGCTGGGCGTGAGCGACGCCGACGTCGCCGAGCTGCGCGGCCGCTGCCTCGAGGGGGCGCCGCGATGAACGTCCTCACTCGCCTGCGGATGGGGGAGGGGTTCTCGGACGGCGAGCGCGCCCTGGTCGACGTCATCCTCGCCGACCCCGAGGCGTTTCTCGCCGATGGCTCCAAGCAGCTCGTTTCGAGGGCGCACGTCTCAAAGTCGACGGTGTACCGGCTCTGCGAGAAACTCGGCTGCCCGGGCCTGGCGGACCTCCGCGTGCGCGTGGCGAGCGCGCTCGCGGACTTCAGGCGCGAGAGCGCCGGCGTGGACGTCAACTTCCCGGTGCGTGCCGGCCAAGACGGGGCCCAGGTCATCGAGGCGATCGAGAAGGACCTGGCGCAGACGCTCGCCTCCACGGCAAACGTGCTGGACCCCTCCGCGCTCGACCGCGCGGCGGCGCTCGTGCGGGGTGCGGAGCATGTGACGGTGCTCGCCACGGCCGGAAACGTCGCCTTCGCCCAGAACTTCCGCTTTCAGATGGCCGAGGTGGGGCGTGCGGTGAGCGTGCCGGTGGACGAGTACGAGCAGCGTCTCGCGGCGGCCTCTGCGGGCGAGAAGGACGTGGTGGTCCTGGTCTCCTTTGGCGGCCGCGGGTTCGTGTCGCGCCCGGCGGCGCGGGAGCTCGCGGGGCGCGGGGTGCCCGTCGTGCTGGTGGCGTCGGCCGCGCCCACGCCCCTCGACGAGTTCGCGACGGTCAAGCTCGCGCTCTCCCCGGACGAGGATCACGCGCGCAAGGTCTCGCCCTTCGGCACGGGGCTCTCGCTGCTCTTCGTGCTGGACGCACTCTTCGCGCGCTGCTTCGTGGAGGACTTCGACGCCAGCCTCGCCCGCCGTCTGGGCTATTACGACCGCATCGTCGCGATGGGCGGCTGCCCCGGCGGCTTGACAATATAACCTGACGTCATTGTCAAGTGCCGTCAGAGGCGCACGAGGCGCGGCTCGCCCTTCTCGTACGTGCACACGCCCTCAAAGCCGAGCTCGGCGAGCTCGCGGTACGCGAGGCGCAGGTAGGAGCCTAGGTGCTCGGGCGTGTGAGAGTCAGAGCCCACGGTCACGATGCGCCCACCGAGGTCGCGGTAGAGCTCGAGGATCTCGCGGCTGGGCTGGAAGTCCCCCAGGCCGTAGCGGATGCCGGACGTGTTGACCTCGATGCCCTTGCCGTCCGCGATCACGTGGCGCAAAATCTCGGCCACGACGTCGCGCACCTGCTCGAAGGGGTAGTCGCCGAAGGGGTCGTAGCGGCGGATGAGGTCGAGGTGCCCGAGCACGGAGTAGCCGTCGAAGGCCTCCGCCACGGCGAGCATCTCCTCGTAGTAGGCGGTGTGGATCTGCTCGTGCGTGCGCCTGCGCTGGTAGTCGCCGTTCCAGAACTCGAGGTCGCCCACCTGGTGGATGGAGAGAATCACGAAGTCGAGCCGTCCCGTCAGCCGCTCGAGCAGCGCGCGGTTCTCGCCCAGCGTGTGTCGCTGCACGCCCAGCTCCAGGCCCGCCCGCAGGCAGATGCGGTCCCCCAGCTCGTCGCGCACGCGGTCGAGCTCGGCCAGGTAGGCGTCGTAGGCGCAGTTGGTGACCGGGTGCCCGTCCTCGAAGCGCGCGCCGGTCGGCTGGTCCCACTCGGGCTTGACGCCGTAGTCCACGTGCTCGGTGAAGCAGACCTCGTCGAGGTTCAGGCGCAGCGCGTCGCGCGCGACCTGCTCGAGCGGGTAGACGGAGTCGTCGGAGAAGCCTGTGTGAACGTGGTAGTCGGCGAGCATGGGGGTCCTTTCTCTCGCCGCCAGTATATCGGCCGCCCGCCCGTAGCGGCAGCAATCGGACGTTTTTCTCGGCACGGGCCCCGCGCAGGCCCGCGCGCCGGGACGTTCGGCTCGGACCTGAACGTTGGGGACAGTCCCCAATTAGCAGCACGTTGGGGACTGTCCCCAACGTGCAGGTGGCCGGCTCACAGGGTCAGGGCGTTGCGGCGGCGCCACTCGCGCGGCGACACGCCGTACGCCCCCTTGAACGCGCGCGAGAAGTGCAGCTGGTTGGGGTAGCCCACGGCGCGCCCCACCTCGGCCACCGGCAGCGACGTGAGCTTGAGCAGCTCGGAGGCCTTGGACATGCGGTACCCGATGAGGTACTGCTGCGGCGACTTGCCCGTGGCCGCCTTGAAGACCTTGCCAAAGTAGCTGCGGTTGAGGCCGGTGCGCCTGGCGATGTCCTCGACGGTGATGTCGTCTTGGTAGTGCTCCTTGACAAAGTCCACTGCCTCGCGGATGTAGAAGCCCTGAAGCTTGCCCGTCACCTGCTCCGCCGGGTGGTCGGCGGAGCGCAGCAGATAGTCAAGGAAGAGGTAGGTGTGGCCGATCAGGTGCAGCGGCGAGGCGTCCCGGTTGCTCACGAGGTGGCGCATCTCGTCGACCATGAGGTCGCGCAGCTCGCTGGAGCGCGAGCGGTAGACGGGGGAGGAGGGCGTGAGCCCGACGGCCTCGAGGTCGTCTCTCACGTGGATGCCGTCGAACTCCACCCAGACGTACTCCCAGGGGTCGTCGAGATCCGCCACGTAGGTGTTGACCTGGTCGGGGAAGATGAGAAACCCCTCGCCCTCGCCGAGGCGGTGGTCGGCCTTGGCGCCCTTGTCGTCCGTGGACATGAGCAGGCCGCGGCCGGAGATGATGTAGTGGAAGAGAAAGTGGCTGCGCCGTGCGGGCCCGAAGGCGTGGCCGGGCGTGCAGGTCTCCCGGCCGTACTGGTACGGCATCAGGTCGACGTAGTGACCGCTGGGAAACGTCGAGAACTCAAGCTCGTGCGCGGGCATCTCCCGCCCCTTCCTCGCGTCGGCCGTGCCGAGCGGCCGAGGGTGCGCTCAGACGTATGACGCATTTTGCATAGTATAACGCATTTCAGCTATACATGTTTTGATAAGAAGACGCATAAAGGCAAATCAATCTGAGCAAATATGGAATCGATTTCTGTTTCACGGGAGACCTGGACAACTCGTTGACCTGCGGAAACAAAAACCATCAAAACCGCTTGCCCGGGAATCGATTCCGCTGGGCGAAATGGTGAACTTCTCGCGTAAGAAAAAGACAAGACGATTACCAGCGCAAACACGTAGATAGATAGAAAACATACCAAAATACATATAAAAGCGCGCAAAAGTGTCAGCCTAGAATTAAGCCAACGTAAGGTGGGGCCCGGAAGTGCCGCGCCGCGGCGTCGGGCAGGGAGAAAGGTTTCGCAATGGCGAGTCTCTCACTGGAACACGTAGGGAAGAAGTACCCCAACGGCTATGAGGGGGTGAAGGACTTCAACCTCGAGATCGCCGACAAGGAGTTCATCATCTTCGTCGGCCCGTCCGGCTGCGGCAAGTCCACGACGCTGCGCATGATCGCCGGCCTCGAGGACATCACCTCCGGCACCCTCAAGATCGACGGTCGCGTGGTCAACGACGTCGAGCCCAAGGACCGCGACATCGCCATGGTCTTCCAGACCTACGCGCTGTACCCGCACATGACCGTGTACGAGAACATGGCCTTCCCGCTCAAGCTCCGCAAGGTCGACGCCGACACGATCGACAAGGCCGTCCGCGAGGCCGCCCGCATCCTCGACCTCGAGAAGCTCCTCGACCGCAAGCCGTCCGCCCTCTCCGGCGGTCAGCGCCAGCGCGTCGCCATGGGCCGCGCCATCGTCCGCGCGCCCAAGGTCTACCTGATGGACGAGCCCCTCTCCAACCTCGACGCCAAGCTCCGCGTCCAGATGCGCGCCGAGATCTCCAAGCTCCACGATCGCCTCGGAGCCACGATCATCTACGTCACGCACGACCAGACCGAGGCCATGACGCTCGGCACCCGCATCGTCGTCATGAAGGACGGCGTCATGCAGCAGGTGGACACCCCCACCAAGCTCTACAACGAGCCCTGCAACCTCTTCGTCGCCGGCTTCATCGGCTCCCCGCAGATGAACTTCATCGACGTCCAGGTGAGCGAGAAGGGCGCGGGCGTGGCGCTTACCTTCGGCGCCAACACCATCACCCTCACCGGCCCCAAGGCCCAGGCCCTCAAGGACGGCGGCTACGTGGGCAAGGTCGTCGTCATGGGCATCCGCCCGGAGGACGTCGTCGAGGAGCACGAGTACGCCGAAGGCCGCACCCTCTCCGAGACCTTCCCCGCCAGCGTCACGGTCTATGAGCTGCTGGGCTCCGAGGCCATGATCTACGCCGACGTCGACGGCGGCCAGATCTCCGCGCACCTCTCCGCCGCCAGCACCGTGCGCACCGGCTCCCAGATCAAGTGCGCCGTCGACGTGGACAAGATCCACCTCTTCGACAAGCAGTCCGAGCTCGCCATCGCCCACTAGGGAAGGAGGAGCAGAGCAAATGAGAGGAACACTGACACGCCGCTCCTTCCTGGGCGCCGCGGGCGCCGTTGCCGCGGGGCTCGCGCTCGCGGGCTGCGAGGGCGAGCGCTCCGACGGAAGGACCGAGGTC
The DNA here is from genome assembly GCF_002159495.1 of Olsenella sp. An293. Lineage (GTDB taxonomy): Bacteria > Actinomycetota > Coriobacteriia > Coriobacteriales > Atopobiaceae > Thermophilibacter. Next base: position 183,161 of record NZ_NFIT01000001.1, on the reverse strand, counting down.
GAGTTCGTCTCGTACAAGCGCGAGGCGGTGAGCATCTTCGAGGCGCTCATGGCCGAGTTCAACGAGACCAACGACCACATCTACCTCAACTTCACGAGCCCCAACGACGCCGTCACCATCATGAAGACGCGCTTCGTCCGCGAGGACTACCCTGACGTCGTGGCCATCGGCGGCGACGCCTCCTACGCCGACTTCGTCGACTCCGACATCCTCGCCGACGTCTCCGGCTATCCCGGCATGGAGAAGGTCCAGCCGGCCTACCAGGAGATCATGAAGAGCGTCACCTACGTCCCGATGGACGGCATCTACGGCGTCCCCTACATCGCCAACGCCGCGGGCATGCTCTACAACAAGGACATGTTCGCCGAGAAGGGCTGGGACCTCCCGGAGACCTGGGACGAGTTCATCGACCTCTGCGAAAAGATCAAGGCCGAGGGAGAGGTCCTACCGCTTTACCTGGGCTTCCTCGACACCTGGACGATCCTCTCGCCGTGGAACTCCATGCTCGTGGAGCTCGTGCCCTCCGACCACATCCGCAAGGTCAACGCCGGCGAGGCCAAGTTCGCCGACTACTACCGCGAGCCGGCCGAGAAGCTCCTCAAGCTCCTCGACTTCGCCGAGGACGGCCCGATGGCCTACAGCTACGAGGACGCCTGCACCGCCTTCGCGCGCGGCCAGTCCGCGATGTTCCCCTGCGGCTCGTTCGCCGTCCCGCAGATCCTCTCCGCCAACCCGGAGATGAACATCGGCCTGTTTGCGATGCCCGCCTGCGACAACCCCGACGACCGCATCATCGTCTCCGGCGTCGACCTCTGCTGGAACATGACCGTGGCCAACGAGGACCATCGCGAGCAGATCTACGAGGTCATCGACTTCCTCAACGAGCCCGAGAACCTCCAGACCTACTGCGACGATCAGAAGGCCATCCCCTGCATCGAGGGCGACTTCACGCTCGACCCGCTGTTCGACGACATCCAGGACTTCCTGGACGAGGGCAAGGTCATCGACTACCCCGACCACTCCTACCCCTCGGGCATGGCGTGCGACGCCCAGCTCCAGGCCTTCCTTCTCGACAAGGACGTCGACGCGTTCCTCGCCAACTGGGACAACCTCTGGCAGCGCTACAACAAGACCGTCATCCGCAAGTACGCCGAGTACATGGCCAACCAGGGATAAGGAGGGAAGCACATGGCAAGCATCGCCGCATCAAAGGCGGGATCTGACAGGAACCGCACCTTCCTCGCAATCCTGATCCCGGTTCTGATCCTGTTCATCGCGTTCAACACCATCCCGCTGCTCACGGGCTTCTTCTACAGCTTCACGGACTCCAAGGGCTACGGCGCCTTCGAGATCGTGGGCCTGCAGAACTACATCGACCTGTTCCAAGATGCGCGCGTGGGCAACTCGTACCTGTTCACGTTCAAGATCTCCGTCGTCTCGACGATCCTCGTCAACGTGATCTCGCTCACGCTGGCCATCGGCCTGTCGAGCAAGATCAAGTTCAAGAGCGCCCTGCGCGGCATCTACTTCGTGCCCCGCATCCTCGGCGGCCTCGTCGTCGGCTACGTGTTCTCCTACTTCTTCACCTACATCGTCCCGGCCATCACGGGCACGACCTCGATGCTCGCGAGCAAGGAGTGGGCGTGGGTGGCCATCGTCGTGGTCCTGGTGTGGCAGGCCTGCGCGCAGACCACGATCATCTACATCACCGGCCTCTCCTCGGTTCCCGAGGACGTCTACGAGGCGGGCGCCCTCGACGGCGCCACGGGCTGGGACAAGTTCCGCTACCTCACGTTCCCGCTCATCATGCCGTCCATCACCACGAACATGGTCCTCGTGATGAAGGACATGCTCATGACCTTCGACCAGATCGTGGCCATGACCTCCGGCGGCCCGGCGCAGTCCACCGAGTCCATCTCGTACCTCATCTACCAGAACGGCCTCAACAACAGCCAGTTTGGCTTCCAGTGCGCCAACGCCGTGATCTTCTTCATCGTCATCGCCGTGATCTCAATCGCCCAGACCAAGTTCCTGAACAGTAAGGAGGAGCAGCTCTAATGGCTAACAACACTGTTCCTGCCAAGGTCAAGGAGCGGGTCAACTGGCCCATCACCATCCTGCTCATCGTCGGCCTCATCACCATCATCTTCCCGCTCTACATGGCCGTGGTCATCGCCTTCAAGGACCCCTCCGAGATGACCAACGACATCGCGGGCATCCTGTCGCTGCCGTCCTCGTGGTCGCTCGACAACTTCATCGAGGCCATCCAGGTCACGGATTTCTTCAACTCGTTCATGAACTCGCTCATCATCACCGTGGCGGCCGTCGTGATCTCGGTCCTGGTCCACAGCCTCGCCGCCTATGCGATCGGGCGCAACATGGACCGCAAGAAGCTCTTCAAGGCGTCCTACTACTTCATCGTGGCCGGCATGTACGTGCCCTTCGCCATCCTGATGATGCCGCTCGTCAAGCAGACCGCCATCCTGCACCTGGACAACATGGTCGGCGTCATGGTCCTCTACGTCGTGTTCTACATGCCCATGAACATGATGCTCTACACCGGCTACCTGAGGAACATCCCCACCGCCCTCGAGGAGGCGGCCCGCGTCGACGGCGCCAGCACCTGGACCACCTACTGGAAGGTCATCTTCCCGCTCATGAAGCCCATGCACGCCACCGTCGCCGTCATCACCGGTCTGGCCGTGTGGAACGACGTCATGACCCCGCTGGTCATCATGGGCGGCTCCGGCGTCAACACCCTGCCGCTCGCGCAGATGAACTTCCAGACCGCCTTTGCCACGAACTACAACCTCGCCTTCGCCTCCTACCTGCTCGCCATGCTCCCGATGATCATCTTCTACATCGTGGCGCAGAAGCAGATCATCGGCGGCGTCACCAACGGTGCCGTGAAGTAGTTCCGAGCGCACCGCACGCCCACACGCTTTCCCCCTGGCGCCCGGAATCCATCCATTTTGTGGTGGGTTCCGGGCGTCCCCCCGCAGGTCACAGATGCGCTACACTCTGCCCGGCCATCACCGCGCAAAGAGAAATCGAGGAGCCATGTCACTGAAGTTCGACGCCTCTGCACGCACCTTCTCCATCCACACCGTGGGCTCCACCTATCAGATGAAGGTCGACGAACACGGCTACCTTCTTCACCTCTACTACGGCGCACGCGCCGAGGGCGACCTCTCCTACCTCGTCACCTACGCCGACCGCAGCGGCATGTGCGGCTGCCCGCACGACGTCGCGGACCGCACCTACTCGCTCGACGTCCTGCCCCAGGAGTACGCCTTCCAGGGCACCGGCGACATGCGAAGCCCCCTGCTCATGGTCCGTGGCGCCGACGGCACCTTCGGCTGCGACCTGCGCTACGTCTGCCACGAGATCCGCCCCGGCAAGTACGGCCTGCCGGGCCTTCCCGCCGCCTACGCAGATGGCGAGGCCGACGGCGCCGAGACCCTCTCGATCACCCTCGCGGACCAGCGCCTGGGCCTCGAGGTCGAGCTGCTCTACGGCGTGCTGCCCCAGATCGACGTCATCACGCGCGCGGCGGTGATCCGCAACAACGGCACGGGCCGCGTCACCGTGGAGAAGGCCCAGACCGCCTGCCTCGACTTCGTCTCCGGCGACTTCGACGTCATCACCTTCGACGGGCGCCACGCCATGGAGCGCCGTCCTTCTCGCCGCCCGGTGACCAACGGCTCCTTTAGCGTGGGCAGCCGCCGTGGCATGTCCTCCAACCAGTACAACCCCGTCATGATCCTCTGCGACCACGACGCCACCGAGACCGCGGGCCGCTGCTGGTCCATGAGCTTCGTCTACAGCGGCAGCTTCCTCGCCGAGGTCGAGCGCGACCAGTACGAGCAGACCCGCATGCAGATGGGCCTGGCCTCCGACCTCTTCTCCTACCCGCTCGAGCCGGGCGAGAAGATCGTGGCGCCGGAGGTTCTCATGACCTACTCCGGCGCGGGCCTCGAGAGAATCTCCCACAACCTGCATCGCTGCATCCGCCGTCACGTGTGCCGCGGGCCCTGGCGCGACAGCCCGCGCCCCGTGCTCATCAACTCCTGGGAGGCCTGCTACTTCGACTTCACGGGCGACAAGCTCGTGGAGCTCGCCAAGAAGGCGGCCGAGCTGGGCCTCGACATGCTCGTCATGGACGACGGCTGGTTCGGCGCGCGCAACGACGACCACCGCGGCCTGGGCGACTGGCACCCCAACATGGCCAAGCTCGGCGGCACCGTGGCGGACCTCGCGCGCCGCGTGAACGAGGTGGGCCTGGGGTTTGGCATCTGGGTCGAGCCCGAGATGGTCAACGAGGACTCCGACCTGTTCCGCGCGCACCCCGACTGGGCGCTCTCCGTCCCCGGCAAGGACCCGGTGCTCGGCCGCGACCAGCTGGTGCTCGACCTCTCGCGGCCCGAGGTGCGCGACAACCTCTTCGAGCAGCTCTGCGCCGTGCTCGACCAGGGCGGGATCGACTACGTCAAGTGGGACTACAACCGCTCGATCGTGGACGTGCACTCCCGCGCGGCGAGCGACCAGGGCAAGGTCCTCTACGACTACATGCTCGGCCTCTACGACCTGCTCGAGCGCATCGTGAGCCGCTACCCAGACCTGCTGATCGAGGGCTGCTCCGCCGGCGGCGGCCGCTTTGACGCGGGCATGCTCTACTACACGCCGCAGATCTGGACCTCGGACAACACCGACGCGCGCAACCGCATGGAGATCCAGTACGGCACCTCCTTCGGCTATCCCTGCTCCGCGGTGGGCGCCCACGTCTCCGCCTGCCCCAACGAGATCACGGGCCGCACCATCCCGCTGGGCGCGCGCGGCACCGTGGCCATGGCCGGCGGCGCCTTTGGCTACGAGCTCGACCTCATGGAGCTGGGCGACCGCGCCTGCGAGATCATCCGCACGCAGGTCAAGACCTATCGCCAGATCGAGCACCTCGTGCGCGAGGGCCTGCTCTACCGCCTCTCCGACCCCAAGGACGCCGACGTCTCGGCCTGGGAGTTCGTCTCCGAGGACGGCCGCGAGGCGCTCGTGTGCGCCGTCGTGACGCGCGTGGACGGCTACGGCAAGGCCAACTACGTCGTGCCGCGCGGCCTCACGCCCGGCGCGCGCTACCGCATGGTGAGCAACGGGACCGTGTACTCCGCGGACGCCCTGATGGACATGGGCCTGCCGCTCACGGTGCCCGCCGGCCCGTACGAGAACTTCATGTACCGCCTCGAGCGGGTGGACTAGGCGCGCATACGCGTGTTGCCGCCCCGAGGTTTCTCTGCGAGAAGAGCGCTTCGCGGAACTTCTCTCCGAGAAACCTCGGGGCGGCGCGTCTTTGCCCGTTGTCGGGTGACCAGGTTCTGGTTGAGGGGTTAGCGGATTACCCAGGCGGTGGCGTCGGTGGGGAGCTTGCCGTCAATGAGTGGTGCGCTTGCGAGAAGGACCTCGCCGGCGGGGGGCTCCACGGGGGTCTGGCCGAAGTTGGTCACGCTCGTGAGGGCGCGGCCGTCGGCGGTGGGGCGGGTGTAGGCGATGACCTGGTCGTCGTAGCCGTCCGCCCACGAAAGCGACGTGTCGCCGGTGGCCGTGAGGAGCTCGGCGCGCGCGGAGAGGGCGCGGCGGTAGAACTTGAGCATGGAGTCCTTCTCGGTCTCCTCGACGTCTACCGCGTGCTGGGCGAACCACGCGGGCTGCGGCAGGTGCGCGGGCTTATGATCGGCGGGCGCGGAGAAGCCGAAGTCGCCGGTCTCGTCGACGGCCTTCCAGGGCAGCGGCACGCGGCAGCCGTCGCGGCCCTTGATGGCGTCGCCGTGGCTCGTCATGGCGGCCTCGGGGTCCTCGAGCGCGTCCCAGGGGATGTCGGCCACCTCAAAGAGGCCCAGCTCCTCGCCCTGGTAGAGGTAGACCGAGCCGGGCAGGCCCAGCTCCATGAGCAGCGCGGCGCGGGCGCGTCGGGTGCCGAGCTCGCGGTCCTCGTAGTAGGTCGTGCCGTCGCGGAGCAGCCAGTCGTTCACGAGCTGGTGGTGCGTCGCGGAGCGGACCTGCGGCAGGCCGTAGCGCGTGGGGTGGCGCGCCATGTCGTGGTTGGAGAGGACCCAGGTGGTGGTGGAGCCGGAGCGCTCGGCGGCGTCGAGGCCCTCCTCGATGGCGCGGCGCAGCTCGTCGGCGAACCACCCCGCCTTGGAGAGCTCGAAGTTGAAGACCTGGCCCAGCTCGTCGGTGGAGGCGTACATCCACTGGTGCTCCGGCACGACCCAAGCCTCCGCCACGGCAAAGCGCGCGGGCTCGTACTCGTTGAAGACCTGGCGCCACTCGCGGTAGATCTCGTGGACCTCGGGGCGGTCCCACAGGGGGTTCTCGTCGCCGGGCTCGCCCTCGTCGAGGTTGTCGGGCCACTCGTCGAGCGGCCGGCTGTCGAGGTCCTTGGCCAGGGCGTGCGCCACGTCGATGCGGAAGCCGTCCGCGCCGCGGTCGCTCCAGAAGCGCAGGGTCTTCTTGAAGTCCTCGCGCACCTCGGGGTTCTTCCAGTTGAGGTCGGCCTGCTCCACGGCAAACAGGTGCAGGTACCACTCGCCGTCGCCCACCGGCTCCCAGCCGGGGCCGCCGAAGGTTGACTTCCAGCCGTTGGGGGGCAGCTCGCCGTTCTCGCCGCGGCCGGGGCGGAAGATGTAGCGGTCGCGCTCCGGGGAGCCGGGGCCGGCGGCGAGCGCGGCCTTGAACCACTCGTGCTCGGTGGAGGTGTGATTGGGGACGATGTCCACGATCACCTTGATGCCCGCGGCGTGTGCGGCGGCGGCCATCTCGTCGAAGTCCTCGAGCGTGCCCAGGCGCGGGTCGACGTTGCGATAGTCCGCCACGTCGTAGCCGCCGTCGACGAGCGGGGAGGGGTAGAACGGGGAGAGCCAGATCGCGTCGATGCCCAGGGCGCGCAGGTAGTCCATGTGGGCGGTGATGCCTCGGATGTCGCCGAGGCCGTCGCCGTTTGCGTCATAGAAGCTGCGCGGGTACACCTGGTACACCACCGCCTGCTTCCACCACTCCTCGTTACCGTTGATGAGCGTCATGCGTTCTCCTTTCCTGGTTCAAAGTGATCTAAAAGGGGACAGTCTCCTTTTGGATCATGTTTACGAGAGGTGCCAGATGTCGCGGTCGTACTCGCGGATGGTGCGGTCGGACGAGAAGAACCCGGACTTGGCCACGTTCACGAGGGTCTTCTCGCCCCACGCGGCGCGGTCCTCGTAGTCGGCGAGGCAGCGCTCCTTCACCGCAACGTAGTCGCGCGCGTCGAGCAGCGCCATGAAGTAGTCCTTGGCAATAAAGTCCCGGTAGACGCGGGTGATGCAGCCTGCGTCGCCGCGCGCGAGCAGCTCGGGCGAGCAGATGAAGTCGAGCACCTCCGCAAGCTCGCCGTCAGAGCCCCAGAGATCCCACGGCCGGTAGTCGCCGCGGTCGTAGAGGCCGATGACCTCGTCGGAGGAGCGGCCGAAGAGATAGATGTTCTCCCTGCCCACGAGCTCCGCGATCTCCACGTTGGCGCCGTCGAGGGTCCCCAGCGTCACCGCGCCGTTTGCCATGAACTTCATGTTGGAGGTGCCGCTCGCCTCCTTGGACGCGAGCGAGATCTGCTCGGAGACGTCAGCGGCGGGGATGAGGTGCTCGGCCGCCGTTACGTTGTAGTTCTCCACGAAGACGAGACGCAGCCACGGCGCGACCTCAGGGTCCTCCGCGATGAGACGCCCAAGGGCCAGGAGCAGGGCGATCGTGTCCTTGGCCAGGGTGTATGCCGGCGCCGCCTTGGCGCCGAAGACCATGGTGAGCGGCCTGTTGGGAACGTTTCCACGCTTGATCTGAAGATACTTCCAGATGGCGTAGAGGGCGTTCATCTGCTGGCGCTTGTACTGGTGCATGCGCTTGACCTGGATGTCGAAGATCGAGTGCGGGTCCACCTCGATGTTCTTCTCGGCGCGCAGCCACGCCGCCAGGCGCCCCTTGTTGCCCTCCTTGACCCCCAGGAGCCGCTGGACGAAGCCGGCGTCACCGCTCAGGGCGAGAAGGTCCTCCAGCTTGGAGGCGTCGCGGACCCACCCGTCGCCGATGGCGTCGGTCACCAGGGCGGCCAGCGCCGGGTTGCAATCCATGAGCCAGCGGCGGAAGGTGATGCCGTTGGTCTTGTTTGAGAACTTATCGGGGTAGAGCTCGGCGAAGGGGCGCATCTCGGACTCCACGAGGATCTGCGTGTGGAGCGCGGCCACCCCGTTCACGGCGTGGCTGAAGTGTACGTCTATGGCGGCCATGTGCACGACGTCGTCACTGTCGATTACCGCGACGGCCGGGTCCTCGGAGCGCGTGCGGGCGAGCGCGTCGAGCTTGCGAATGACGGGCACGATGCCGGGCGCCACCTGCTCGATGTAGCCCATCGGCCAGGTCTCGAGCGCCTCGGCGAGGATGGTGTGGTTGGTGTAGCCGCAGGTGCGCTCCACGATGGCGGCGGCGTCCTCGAACGCGATGCCGCGCTCCACGAGCAGGCGCACCAGCTCGGGGATGACCATCGAGGGATGGGTGTCGTTGATGTGTACGGCAACGTGGCGGTCGAGCTCCTCGGGCGCGTATCCGCGACCCTCGAGCTCAGCGAGGATGAGCTGCGCCCCGGCGGAGACCATGAAGTACTGCTGGTAGACGCGCAGGAGGCGGCCGGCCTCGTCGGAGTCGTCAGGGTAGAGGAAGCTCGTGAGGCCATGTTGGACGTCGCCCTTGTCAAAGGCGATGCCGCTCTCGGGGGCCGGCGAGGGCTCCTCCACGTCAAAGAGGTGCAGCCGGTTGACCACGCCGTTCTCGTAGCCCGGCACCTCGATGTCGTACATCCGTGCCGTGAGTGGGCCAAAGCCAAAGGGGACCGAGAAGGACGTGCCCGTGTCGATCAGCCAGGACTCGGGCTCGATCCAGGGGTTGGGCTCCTCGCGCTGAACGCCCTCGGAGAGGTCCTGCCGAAAGAGGCCGTAGTGGTAGTTGAGGCCCACGCCGTCGCCGGGCAGCCCGAGCGAGGCGATGGAGTCAAGGAAGCACGCGGCGAGCCTCCCGAGGCCGCCGTTGCCGAGCGAGGGCTCGGGCTCGCAGTCCTCCACGGCGGAAAGCGTGGTGCCGTGGGCGGAGAGGATACGCTCGACCTCATCCGCCAGGCCGAGGTTCACCAGGTTGGCGCGCAGCAGGCGCCCCACCAGGAACTCGGCGGAGAAGTAGTAGAGCTTGCGGTCGCCCGTAGCGGGGGGCATCCCCGTCTGGAGGTCGCGCACCGTGCGCAGCAGGGCGCAGAAGATCTGCGCGTTCGTGGCGTCGTCGAGCGTGGCGCCCATCTCGGCGAGTGCCCGGCCCAGGTTCCTCTCGATGTCCATCGGTATTCTCCTTCCCGTTCTCGCGTCGTCTCTATATGCGGAAACGGAACTGTCCAGTTCTCATGATCCCGGCACCGCCGACGGGGGCGGCGTCCCTGCGCGCGTAGTCGTCGGGGACGACCTTGATCGGCGGCAGTCGGTGGTAGAGCTCCATCTGCCGGCGCACGCGGTCGGCGAGCTCGCGGCTCGCAAATCCCGGGCGCGCCCGCCAGACCCAGTTGCCCCCGAGCGTGGACGGCGTGTTGACGCGCGCGTCGCTGCCCAGTCCCAGCAGGTCCTGCATCTGCACCACGGCGGTGTCGGCGGGGCTCGCCCAGATGGCGCGCATCATGCCCCAGCCCTCGCCCTCGGCCGGGTCGAGGTGCAGGTACTCGCGGGCGAGGGCGACGTCACCCTCCGGCGCCGTCTCGAGCCAGCCGAGCGCGGTGTCGTTGTCGTGCGTGCCCACGTAGGCGATGCAGTTGGCGGGATATGAGAAGGGCAGGTACGCGGCGCCCGTGCCATCACGCGTGTCGAAGGCGAACTCGAGGACCTTCATTCCGGGAAAACCCGATTCCTCGAGCAGGCGGCGCACCGAGTCGGTGAGGTAGCCGAGGTCCTCCGCCACGATGTCGCAGCGGCCGAGCCGCTGCTCCAGCACGCGGAAGAGGTCGATGCCGGGGCCGTTGCGCCACCGGCCGCCCGCCGCCGTCACGGCGCCCGCGGGGATGGCGAAGTAGGAGTCGAAGCCGCGGAAGTGGTCGATGCGCAGGACGTCGTAGAGCCGCAGCTGGAAGGCGACGCGCTGACACCACCACTCGTAGCCGTCCGCCTTCATGCGGTCCCAGGCAAAAAGCGGGTTGCCCCAGATCTGGCCGATGTCGGAGAAGCCGTCGGGCGGCACGCCGGCGATCTCGCGGGGCCTGAGGTCGGCGTCGAGCTGGAACTGCTCGGGATGGCTCCAGACGTCCGCGCTGTCCAGAGCCACGTAGAAGGGGAGGTCGCCCATGATGCGCACGCCCGCGGCCCGCGCGTAGTCGTGCAGGCGCTCCCATTGCGAGAAGAACAGGCACTGGACGCCCTGCCAGAAGGCGACGTCCTCGGCGAGCTTCTCGTGCGCCCGGGAGAGCGCGTCGGCGCGGCACAGGCGCACCCCGTCCGGCCAGGTGTGCCAGGGCGTGCCGTGGTGGAGGTCCTTGAGGGCCATGAAGAGGGCATAGTCGTCGAGCCAGGTCGCCTCGCGCTCGCAGAAGCGGGCGAGTTCGTCCGGGCGCGTCTTCTGGAGGCGCTCCACGGTGCGGCGCAGCACGTCGAAGCGACCGCGGTAGAGGGCTCCGTAGTCGACGCGCTCGGGATCTGACCCCCAGTCCACGCCCGCGTACTCGCCGCGCTCGAGCAGGCCCTCGGCCGCGAGGTCGTCAAGGTCGATGAGGTAGGGGTTGCCGGCGTAGGTCGAGAAGGACTGGTAGGGAGAGTCCCCGTAGCCGGTGGGCACGATGGGGAGCACCTGCCAGATCGACACGCCGGCGCGTGCCAGGAAGTCGACGAACGCGCGCGCCTCGCCTCCGAGCGTGCCCACCCCCCAGGGGGAGGGGAGCGAGGTGATGGGCATGAGGATGCCCGAGGTTCTCATGCGTCCTCCTTTCGCGGCGGGACGTCCCGCCGCCATCGCGGGTCAGAGGGAGCGGACGCTCTCTCGCTCGACGAGCTCGAAGTCCACGAGCTCGTGGGTTGCCGGGGAGCCGTCGCGCAGGGCGCCCAGGAGGAGCTTCGCGGCACGCTCGGCGAGGCGTGCGGCGTCCTGGCGGATCGTCGTGATGCGGGGGACGGCGTACTGGGAGAAGGCGGTGTCGTCAAAGCCGACGAGCGAGACGTCGCCGGGCGCGCTGAGCCCCCGGTCGACGATGGCGCGCAGCGCGCCGAAGGCGACGACGTCTCCGAGCGCGAAGACGGCGGTGAGGTCGCCCGTGCGCTCGAGGAGCCTGCGTGTGGCCTCGTAGCCGCCGATCTCGATGAAGTCGCAGGGCTCGTAGTCGCGCTCGTAGTCGAGCTCGATGCCGTGCTCGCGCAGAGCCTGCTCGGCGCCGCGCAGGCGCAGCTCGCCGATCTGCCCGCTCGCACGGTTGCCGCCGACGATGCCGATGCGCCGGTGCCCGCGCTCCAGCAGGTGCCCCACGGCGCTTCTCGCTGCGGCGACGTTGTCGATGGTGACGCTCGAGAGGTTGGCAAAGCCGAGCTGGCTCGCGTCCGCGGTCACCAGGACGGCCGGAGTCTCGATCTCGTGGAAGGACGCGCGGAAGCTCTCGAGCTCGCCGCCGAGGAAGACCATCCCCTTGGGGTGGCGCGCCTGCTGGTAGTCGACGGCGGCGCGGACCTCGTCGACGTCCCCGTTGAGGTAGGTGACGACGAGCTCCTCGTCCTCGCGCGCGAGCGCGGCCTGCAGGGGCCCGAGGATGTCGTCGAACATGCGGTTTCCGACGCCCATCACAAAGACGGCCACGGGCGTCTGGGAGCGCATCTTGAGGTAGCGCGCGTTGGAGTTGGGCTCGTAGCCGAGCTCGGCCATGACGGCGAGGATGCGCTCGCGGGCGCGGTCGCTCACGTTGGGCTGGTCGTTGATGACGCGCGAGACCGTGCCCACGCCGTATCCCGACTTCGCTGCGATGTCGCGGATGTCCATGGCCTCGTCCTTCTCGCCTTCATGGAAACGTTTCCAATTTCTGTTGGCAGACTTATACCACGGCATGGGGCGCGCGGGGGCGAGAAGTACGAATTGCCGCCCGCCGCCACAATCCGACCGCTCGCCGCGTCTGTCAATTGGGGACGTGTTATTTCGTGCAGACGATTTGGGACAGGTTATGTGCACGAAATAACACGTCCCCAATTGACACGTCCCCAATTGACAGACGCACCCTGCCGTGAGGGTATGTACACCTTCCTGGCCCGGCCGTTCTTCTCGGCAACGCTCTGACCTGCGATTTTACAGCCCGCATTCGACGGTGAGGTGTACATACCCTCAAGGGCTGGTGTGCACACCCTGGCGACAAGCCCGTCTGTTGCCCGCGGGTTTCCGCCGCGTGGCGGCGCGTTGCGGGCCTGCGTCCAACGTTACGGTCCATGCGCCGGCTCGTTAACTCCCGTTCGCCGCCCGTCTCCAGCAACCTGAAGCCTGCCACCATCGCCCCGTCACGTCCGCACGACAGGGGGAGGGAACCATGTACGACAGCGGATCTACCGCCTTCATGCTCGTCTGCACCATGCTCGTACTGTTCATGACGCCGGGGCTCGCGTTTTTCTACGGCGGCCTGGCCCGGCGCAAGAACGTCGTCAACACGATGCTCATGTGCTTTGCCGTCATCGGCATCGTGGGGCTCACGTGGGTCGTCGCCGGCTGGTCGTTTGCCTACGGCGGCGACGGCTCGCTCTCGTGGTTTGGCGGCTTCGACCAGCTGGGGCTTGTCGGCCTGGTCTCCGGCATGCTGTCCGAGGCCGCGAGCGTGCCCGCCGACGCCGTCTATCCGAGCCTCGTCGACGTGTGCTTCCAGATGGCCTTCGCCATGATCACCGCCGCCATCGTCACCGGCTCGGTCGCCGGCCGCATGCGCTTTGGCGCGGTGCTCGCCTTCGTCGGCGCGTGGTCGCTCGTGGTGTACGCGCCGCTCGCGCACATGGTCTGGGGCGGCGAGGGGTCGCTGATCGGCGACGTCATCGGCGCGCTCGACTTTGCCGGTGGCGACGTGGTCCACATCAGCTCCGGCGTCACGGGCCTGATCTTGTGCGTCGCCCTCGGCGGCCGCAAGGGCTTTGGCCTCAAGAGCTATCGCCCGCACAACGTGCCCTTCGTCGCGCTGGGCGCGGGGCTTCTGTGGCTCGGCTGGTTTGGCTTCAACGGCGGATCGGAGTTCGCCGCCGACGAGGTGGCGGCCCTGGCCGTCCTCAACACGGTGGTCTCCAGCGCGGCCGGCTTGGCGTCCTGGCTCGTGGTGGAGCGCGTCGCCTCCGGCACGCCCTCGCTCGTGGGGGCCTGCACGGGCCTGGTCGCGGGCCTCGTCGTGGTGACGCCGGCGGCGGGCTTTGTGGAGCCGTGGGCCGCGGTGCTCATGGGCCTTCTCGTCTCGCCCGTCTGTTACCTCGCGATCTCCAGGCTCAAGGCGCGCTTTGGCTATGACGACGCGCTCGACGCGTTTGGCTGCCACGGCGTGGGCGGCCTGCTCGGCGGCGTGCTGACCGGTCTCTTCTGCGTTCCGGAGCTCTCCTGGACCGGCGTGGGAGGTCTGCTCTACACCGGCAGCCCCGACCTTCTCGTGAGCCAGGTGCTCGGCATCCTGGTTACGCTCGCGATCGTCGTGGTGCTTGACCTGCTGCTCGTCGCCGCGGTGCGCGCCGCGTTTGGCGGTCTGCGCGTGAGCGAGCGCGACGAGGCGCTGGGCCTGGACGTCTCGGCCCACGGCGAGAGCGCCTATCCGGCCTTCACCGGCCTCGACTCCTGATCGACCCGACCACGTCAACCGCCCGAGGAGGCACCATGAAAAAGATCACCGCGATCGTTCGGCCCGAGAAGCTCGAGGAGCTCAAGGACGCGCTCAACGAGAAGGGCGTCCACGGCATGACCGTCTACGAGTGCATGGGGTGCGGCAGCCAGCACGGCTGGACCGAGTACTACCGCGGAAAGCCCGTCATGCTCAACATGATCCCCAAGGTCAAAATTGAGCTCGTCGTCAACAACGCGCAGGTTGACGGGTTGATCGACCTGCTCTGCGAGGTCGCGCGCACCGGCGAGGTGGGAGATGGCAAGATCTTCGTCTACCCCGTGGAGGAGTGCGTGCGCATTCGCACCGGCGAGCGCGGCGTCAAGGCCGTGTGACGGCGTCGGGCCCTGGGCGTCGGGCGGCCAGGGAGGGGCCGCCCTTCTCGCCCGCCTTCTCGCCTGGCCCCCGAGGGTATATACGCCCGCCCCCGAGGGTATGTACACCCAGCCGTCGAGTGCAGGCCGCAAAACCGCAGTTCAAAGCACTGCCGAGAAGAACGCGCCGCCTGGGTGGTGTACATACCCTCATGGCTGGGTGTACATACCCTCACGGGGCGCCTGCCGCTAGACGCTCTCCACGGGGAAGAGGCCGCCGTGGCCGCCGATGACGCCATCCGGGACGTCGAGCACGTAGGAGCCGCAGCAGTTGACGATCGTGGTGCCGCAGGGGTGCTCGCGGACGCGCTCGATGCGGCCGTACTCCATGTGGACGTGACCGTGCAGCAGGTAGCGCGGGCGCGTGCGCTCGAGCAGGGTCCCAAACGCCTCGAAGCCGCGGTGCGGCAGGTCGTCGAGGTCGCCGTAGCCGCGCGCCGGGGCGTGGGTCACCAGCAGGTCCACGCCCCCCGTCGCGCTGGCGAGAAGCGCCATCCGCGCCGCGCGCCGCGCCATCTCGGCCTCGGTGTAGCCGTGCACCTCGGGGTTGTAGCGGATCGAGCCGCCGAGCCCCATGACGCGCAGCCCGCCGACGTCGACCACGCGCCCGTCCACGGACACGCAGCCCTCGGGCGCGTGGGCGTCGTAGGCAGTGTCGTGGTTGCCCGGCACGTAGAGCAGCGGCACGTTGGCGAGCGTCACGATGTGCTCGAGGTAGACCGCCGGCAGGTCGCCGCAGGACACGACGAGGTCGACGCCGGCCACGCGCTCGGCGTCCCAGCGCTCGTAGAGCCAGCCCTCCTCCACGTCCGCGATGGCGAGGATCCTCATGCCCGCCGCCCCCTAGCGCGCCGTGTCCTTGAGCAGCACCGTCGAGGGGTCCACGGGGATCACGCCCGCGACCTCCACCTCGACGAGGCCGTCGCGGTCGAGCTCGCGCTGCTCGGGCAGCCGTCCCGCCACGTTCTCGTTGAGCCAGCGCATGCGAACGATCTGCTCGCTCGTGAGACGTCCCGCCTCCGGGCCCTGCACCACGTCGCCGCCCTGCGCGCGGAGCTCCCCGGTGAAGGGGTGCACGCGCCCGGAGAGCACCGACTGGCGCAGCACGTCCACGAGCATGCGCTGGCCGCGCGGCAGCTCGTCTGCGAGCCGCACGTCGAGCACGCCGGCGGACATGCCCCACCAGTAGTTGAGCGACTGCCCCTGGATCTTCTCGCCCTCCTTCTTCCACGTGTCGTTTCTGATGGAGCGGACGAGCATCTCGTAGTAGCGGCCCCACTTCCAGACGGGCTCTGCGAGGTGGGTCTCGGCGCCGTTCTCCTCCACGCGGTAGAGGCCCCAGGACTCCTTGGGCGCGAGCGGGTTGGCGTAGTCGCGCCCGGAGATGATGTGGACCCCCTCCTCGCGCAGCTCGCGGCGCCAGTCGTAGTCCTTGGCCGAGAACCACTTGAGGTAGACGGTCGCGTAGGGGTCCACCATCTGGGCGCCGATGGCGAAGGCGTTGATCTCCGCCACGGTCGAGAAGACCGGGGACTCCGCCACGTATCCCACCTTGTGGTGGCCCGCCAGGCTCGCGGCGAGCGCGCCGAGCAGGAATTTGGCCTCGTACATGCGGCCGTAGAAGCCGCGCACGGCGCTGTGCGAGAGGCTCACGGAGCAGTTGAGGTAGGCCGGGCCCGGGTGCTCGGCGGCGGCGCGCAGCGCCTGGCGCATCTGCGTGGGGGCGCAGGAGACGATGAGGTCCGCCTTGTGCTCGATCGCCTCCTCGACGGCCTGGTCGAAGGCGGCGTCGGAGCTGCGGTCGGTGAAGGCGTGGGTGGCGACGGTCCCGCCGAGGCGCTCCTCGAGCTTGATGCGCCCGCGCTCGTGCAGGCTGATCCAGCCCGAGGAGAGCGGGTTGCGGTCGTAGATGAATGCCACGCGGAAGGGCTTGGCGAGCACGGCCTTCTTGGCGAGGTTCTTGAGCTTGGGAAGCGGCGCGGTGCGGTCCGCGCTCGGGTCCTCGAGGTAGGCGCGGGCGCCCTCGCCCTGGGCCACCACGAACTCGTCCCAGATCTTGCTCACCTGGGCGTCGACGTCGCGCGGGGACAGGCCGCGCACATGCTCGAAGCCAAAGATGCTCACGTAGTAGGCGAGGGCGTCGCCCACCTGCAGGTCGAGCGCGTCGCCGCCGTGGGCGTGGAAGGAGGCGGCAAAGCCGTCGAAAAGCGCCCTCAGGTCGCGCACCACGTCATCGGGCCAGGGGGTCTCGAGGTCCTGGCCGAGCAGGGCCGCCAGGTGCGCGTAGAAGCCCTCCTCGGACGAGGTGATGCCGTAGATGGGGCACACGCGGTAGAAGCGCGTGAACTCGTGGTAGACGCGCAGGCCCTTCTCGTCGGAGGGCATGGGCGTCACGCGGGTGATGTTTGCCAGGATCGTGGGCATGCCCAGATAGCGCGAGACCGAGACGCGCTTGTTGCCCTCCTGGACGTAGAAGCGCTGGAGGTACTCGTAGACCACGATCGGGTCGCGCAGGCCCTCGGCGCGCTGGGAGTCGATGAGGTCGCTCCACTTGGAGGCAAACTCCGAGCCCGGCTCGGCGATGGGGTAAAACCCGCTCGAGAACATGTTCTGGCGGCCGCGAGTCTTGGTCCCGGCGATCAGCGCGAGGTCGATCTCGGCGAGGCCCACGGGCACCTCGCCCTGATAGCCCTGGTTCTTGAGGATGTCGTCGAGGGCGGGCGGATAGGGGTAGCGGCCGTCCGAGACGTCTCGCTCGACCTGCTTGAGGCCGAGCTTGCGGGCCTTGGCGTAGTCCTCGAGCATGCGGGCTCCCTCCTGCGCGAGACCGTTCCCATACATGGTAGCGAATCGCGCGGGGAGACGGGGCGAAACATGCCCGTGCGCAAGAAATCCGCTCGCCGGGCGAGAAGAACCGTCCGGTTGCCGCACGTCCCCGCGGCAGGTGCGGCTTCCGGACGCTTCTCGGGCCGGAAGCGACCGGACGCCGCACGTTCTTATCGGCCGCCTGTCCAGGCCCCCATAGTGTCAAGGCGTGTGTCAAAATGCGCGCGGAGAAGCGCGCAGAGAGGAGTCCGAATGACAAAACGTGATGAGTCGTGCCCAAACGACGTGCCGAGAAGAGCGGGAGAGGTGCCGCCGCATAGGGTTGGGACAGACCAAGCCAGCGGGGAGGGGGCGATTCGATGAACGTGCCGGAGACGGAGCGGGAGCTGTTCTCGTATCTGTGCTCGATGACGCGCGAGCTCGCGCACACCGAGCGCGAGCACTTTACCACCCAGGGCATCTCGCAGGCGCTCACCATCTCCCGCAACCTCGCGAGCCACTACCTCAACGACCTCGTTCGGGGCGGGCTGGTGGTGAAGGCCGGCACGCGTCCCGTCTACTACTTCAGTAGGCGCGACCTCGAGCGGGTTCTTCAAACGGGCATCGACCGCTTGAGCTGGTCGAGCGTGGACGAGCTTCTCTCGAACCGAGCGCACGTCGAGCTCCGTGACTTCGAGCGCGCGGTGGGCTACGACCTGTCCCTGGGCTCTGCCGTCGAGAAGCTCAAGGCCGCCGTGAAGTACCCGCCCCAGGGGCTTCCCGTGCTCATCAGCGGAGACAAGGGAACGGGCAAGACGCTGCTCTCCACGCTGATGTGCGAGTACGGCGTGCGCATAGGCGCGCTTTCCGAGGGCGCGCGGACGGTGGTCGTCAACTGCTCGGACTACACGGGCAGCCACGCCTCCTTTGTCCACGACCTCAATGACGAGAAGGACGGGTGGCTCGCGGCCTGCGCAGGAGGCGTGGTCGTCTTCCGTGACGTCGAGCGCCTCTCGCCCGCGTCCGCCTCCCTGCTGCTGCGCCGGGCGGCGGGCGAGCCGCGCGACCGGGCGGCGGCCGTGCCGGCACGCCTCGTGCTGCTCACGACCTGCCAGGAAGACGACCTCGAGATCGCCCCCTTCGTGCAGGAGGTGCCCGTCGTCGTACGCGTCCCTGCGCTTCGCGAGCGCACGATCGAGGAGCGCGAGGAACTCGTGCTCGGGCTCTTCAAGGAAGAGGGGCGCAAGCTCGGGGCGGACGTATTCGTGAGCCGCACGGCCTTCTCCTGCCTCGTGGAGGCCGACTTCAAGGACAACGTGCGTGGACTGCGCTCCTGCATAACGAGCTGCTGCGCCTCGGCGTACCTAAACCGCTCGTCCGACCGCCTGGAGGTGCAGGCCTTCCTCCTTCCCGGGTTCGTGCTCGACGCGGCCCCGTCGCGCATGCCGGCGAACGGGGATGTCGAGCTCATCGACACGACGCGCGCCCTCGAGCATAAGGGGGACAGCCGCTCCGTCCGCGCCTTCTCGGCGATGCTGGAGTCATATCGCGCCTACGAGGCGGGCGACGTCAAGCTGCCCGCCCTCATGGGCGAGGTGCAGGCTCAGGTCAAGGACTACGAGGACTACCTCGTTTTCGATGCCGACGCCGCCTCGTCTCGGGCGATGGCGTACGAGCGAATCATCACGGGCATCGTCGACGACGTGGGGGCTACGTATGGCATTGACCTGTCGAAGAAGTCGGCGCGCGTGATCGCGCGCTGCATCCACGCGCAGGTCCATCCGGGGTCGAGGCTCTCCAAGTGGCGCATCGAGAACCGCGCCGAGCTCGCCGCCCTTCTCGCCCTCTTGGTCGACACCTCCGACTTCTGCCGCCGGGCGGCGGACCGCCTGACCGCGCAGACGGAGGCGGCGCTCGGTCTCAGGCTGGACGTGCTCTCCCGCATCTTCGTCTTTGCCGTGGTGCAGGGAGCCGACCGCCGGGCCGATAGGCGTCAGAGCGTCGGCATCATCCTCTCGCATGGCTACTCGACCGCCACCAGCATCGCCGACGCTGCCAACAGGATCCTGCGCCAGCGCGTCTTCGAGGCCATCGACATGTCGTACGAGCAGGACGTCTCCGACATCATGGGACCCCTGCGCAACCTCCTGGACACCTACGCCTTCTGCCGCGAGATCGTCCTTCTCGTGGACATGGGCTCCCTCGAGAACGTGCTCGAGGGGGTGGGCGAGATGAGCAACGTGACGCTCGGCATCGTCAACAACGCCTCGACCGGCATGGCCCTCGAGGTCGGGTCGGGCCTTGCGTCCGGCGAGCCGATCGAGAGCCTGCTGCCCCATGCCGCGGAGGCATGCACGAGCCGCTTCCGCATCATGGAGGGTCGCGTGCTCGACCAGGCGGTCGTCTTCTGCTCGGAGGGAGGGCCGCAGGCGGCGGACCGCATACGGAGCCTCATCGAGAGGAGCCTGGAGGTCGAGTGCCCGCTGCGCTTCCTCGCGTGCTCGCCCGAGCAGCTTCGCCACGAGGGGATTACCGAGCGCTACGACGTCCTTGCCGTCATTGGAACCGACGATCCCTGCGTCGAGGGGGTGCCCTTCATCGCGCTGGAGGACATCATCTCGGGCGAGGGCGGGTTGGGCATCGACGAGGTCTTCGCCCGCTATCTGGACGAGACCGAGCTCGAGCGCTTCCACCAGAGCCTCGTGAAGAACCTCACGCTGAGAAACGTCATCGAGTCCATCACGATCCTCAACCCGGAGAAGGTCCTCGATGAGGTTGGGGCCGCCGTTGCGCAGCTCCAGCAGCTCATGGGCGAGCGTTTTGCCCCGAACATCCTCGTGGGGCTCAGCGTCCACCTGTGCTGCCTGGTGGAGCGTCTCGTCACGCGCAGCCCCATCGAGACATATGCGGACGTGGACGCGTTCACGGCAGGGCACGCTGACTTCATCGAGCTCTTCCGTCGCAGCTTCTCCGACATATCCCGACGCTATGGCGTCGAGGTCCCCGTGACCGAGATCGCCTATGCCTTTGACTACGTCCGTCAGTCAACGAGAAGGACTCAGCGAGGAGGTGAGGAGAAGTGAGGAGGATCGTGCTTGCGTCGCACGGGAGGCTCGCCGAGGGAATGCTCGACTCCCTGGGCATGATAGCGGGATGCCAGGAGGGTGTTCAAGCCCTGTGTGCCTATACCGACGATGTCCCTGACCTCAAGGCGGCGCTGGGCGAGCTTGTGGGCGGGCTCGCCGAGGGCGACGAGCTCGTCATCGTGACCGACGTGCTGGGCGGGTCCGTCAACAACGAGGCGTCGCAGTTTCGCGATGTCCCCGGGGTCTACGTCGTGACCGGGATGAACCTGGGTTTTGTGCTCTCGCTCGTGCTTGGTGACGCCCCTACCACGGCACAGCTGATCGAGGAGTGCCTCGTGACGGCGCGATCGCAGCTCATGCGTGTTGCCCCGTCCGAGGACGAGGAGGAGGACGACTTCTAGAGCCGCTTTCTGCCGTCCGTTCGTGATCCTATCAAGGGAGGTTTGCTGTGATTCTCGTATTTCGCGTCGACCACCGCCTGCTGCACGGGCAGGTCGTCTTCTCGTGGTGCAGCGCACTCAACCCCGACTGCCTCCTCGTCGCCAACGACGACGTCGTGAACGACGAGCTGCGCAAGACTACGCTCAAGCTGGGAAAGCCGTCTGGCACCAAGCTGGTGATCAAGTCGATCGACGACTCCATCGCGGCCATCAACGACGGGAAGACCGACAAGTACCGCCTGTTCGCCGTTGTCTCCAACGTGGAGGATGCCGTGCGCATGGCGCTTGCCTGCGACCAGATCACCTCGATTGACCTCGGCGGAACGAAGTCCGGCGAGGGCAAGCGACAGGTGAGCCGCATGGTCTATCTCACGCCGGAGGAGGAGGCACTTCTCGCCGAGGCCCAGGGGAAGGGCGTCGACGTGTACGTCCAGGCAGTTCCGAGCGACGCGCGAGCGACGTTCAAGCCCCAGCTCGGATAAGGGTTCGAGAAAGGAAAGAGAGGTACGTCATGCAAGCACTACTCGTCGGAATCGTCGCGTTCATCGGATTTCTCGAGTGCGGTATCGGCAACTCGATGATCCAGAGGCCCATCGTCATGGGACCGCTCATCGGCCTCGTGCTCGGTGACCTCACCATGGGCCTTCAGGTCGGCGCCACGCTCGAGCTGGCCTTCATGGGCACGCAGGCCATCGGCTCCGCCCTGCCGCCCGAGATCACGGCTGGCGGCGTGCTGGGCGCCGCCTTCGCCATCACGTCCGGCTCGGGCGTCGAGGCGGCCATCGCGCTCTGCCTGCCCATCGCCTCGCTCGCCCTGATCGTCAAGAACCTCTACTACGTCGTCGTGCGCGGCTGGATGCTCCACATGTCCGACAAGTGCGCGGCAGCCGGTGACGACAAGGGCGTTGCGACCTGGCACTGGGTGAGCTTCCTCTCCTATGCGCTCGTCATGGCCGTGCTCTGCGGAGGCGCCTTCTATGTGGGCGGCCCGGCGGTCGAGGCCTTCCTCGCCATCATCCCGCAGTTCGTCCAGGACGGCCTCACCGTGGCCTCCGGCATCCTGCCCGCCCTCGGCTTTGCGCTTCTCGCCAGCATGCTCGTCAACAAGGACGTCGCCCCGTACTTCCTTATCGGTTTCCTGCTGGTCGCCTATCTCGGGGTCCCCGTTCTGGGCATCGCCCTTCTCGGCGTCCTGCTCGTGATTCTGATGCTGGGCGGTAACAAGCTCGCCCCTGCCACCGCGACCTCTGAGGAGATGGAAGATGAAGACTTCTAACGAGATTTCGGCCGAGAAGAAGGTCGGCCGCAAGGAGCTCATGAGCGTCTTCTGGCGCTCCTTCACGATCAACGCCTCCTACCAGTACGAGCGCCAGATGAACCAGGGTTTCGTGTACTCCCTGACCCCGGTCATCAACAAGCTCTACGACAAGAAGGAGGACCGCGTCGAGGCGCTCCAGCGCCACAGCGAGTTCTTCAACGTCACCCCGATGGTCTCTCCGTTCGTCATGGGCATCACCGCCGCGATGGAGGAGGAGAACGCCAACGACGAGCAGTTCGACGCCAAGTCGATCAGCGCGGTCAAGTCCGCCCTCATGGGCCCGCTCTCGGGCATCGGCGACTCCGTCTTCTGGGGCACGCTGCGCCCGCTCGCCGCCGGCATCGCCTGCTCGCTCGCCCTGGCCGGCAATGCCGTGGCGCCGATCCTGTTCTATGTGCTCTTCAACGTCTTCAACGTCGCCTGCCGCTACTTCGGCCTGTTCAAGGGCTATGAGCTCGGCACCTCCTTCCTGAGCAAGATGGCCGCCTCGGGCATCATGCAGAAGGTGTTCCTCGGCGCCTCCATCATCGGCATGCTGGTCATCGGCGCCATGACGGCCTCCATGGTCTCGGTCAACCTGGCGCTTTCCATCGGCGAGGGCGACTCCGCCATTCTGCTCAACGACGTCATCAACGGCATCATGCCCAAGCTGCTCCCGCTGCTCGTGACGCTGCTGCTCTACAAGCTCATTCGCAAGGGCTGGAAGGTCAACACGCTGCTACTGGGCATCGTGGTCGTGAGCATCGCCTGTTGCTTCGTCGGCATTCTGTAGGCAATCGCTGCAAGCATCTCCCCCCTCTCGGGCGGCGGGCCTCGGGTCCCGCCGCCCGAGAGCGTTCCTGCGACCTGGAGGTCTCTATGCACAAACGTTACGTTGAGCTCGAGAGCCGCGGCCTGGTGCTGCGTGGCTATCTCGAGCTTCCCGAGGGGGCGAGCCCCGAGGCCCCCGTCCCCCTGCTCGTCATGTTCCACGGGTTTGGCGGAACCCTGAGCGAGAAGCACTTTCTCCTCTCGCGCCTCTCCCGCCGCGTGGTCGAGGCGGGTGTTGCGACGCTTCGCCTCGACTTTGGCGGGTCGGGGGAGAGCGACGGGGACTTCTTCGACGTCACGCCGCTCACGGAGGTCCTGGACGGCCAGGCCATCGTCGAGTTTGGGTGCGGCCTTCCCGAGGTCGACCCCGAGCGCGTGGGTCTTCTCGGCTTCTCGCTCGGCGGCTTCGTGGCGGCTTGCGTCGCCGCACGTGAGACGGCGCGCCTCTCTCTGCTGGTGCTCGTCTCTGCCGCGACGGGCACGCACCTCAAGATGGAACGGCTGCTCAAGGAGACGGGGCACGCCCGGCGCGGCGCGCTCGAGGTGGGGGAGGCCTTCGTGCGCGACGGACATGCGCTCGACCCGATCGCCTCGGCGGCCTTCTATGGCGGCCCCGCGCTCATCGTGCAGGGGACGTCGGACGCGGCCGTGCCGCCCGAGACGGCCGGTCGCTACCACGACGCGCTGCCCGGATCGCGCCTCGTGTGGGTCGACGGGGCAGATCACGCCTACGACGCCCCCGAGCTATTCGAGGATCTCGCCGCCGCGGTCACCCGTGCCGTCTCGCGGCTCAGGGACTAGGCGGCCCCGCGGCAGGTGCGGCTTCCGGACGCTTCTCGGGCCGGAACCGTCCGGTTGCCGCACGTTCCCGCAGGAGGTGCGGCTTCCGGACGCTTTGGCGAGAAGAACCGTCCGGACGCCGCACGTTCTTATCGGCCGCCGCGCTCTTCTCGCCCCAAGGTTTCTCGCCCGTTTCCGGTCCGCGTCCCGCGGATGGCAAACAAACGACGCGCAGGTGGCGAGCTCGTAGCGAGTTCGTCTCGGTTTTCTCCCCGGCCGCGGCGGCGCCCTAGACTCGCCATGGAAGCCAGAAGAGGGGAGCCCCATGAGCGAGAAGAACCACGAGCCCGGCCTCTATCGCCCGGAGTACGAGCACGACGCCTGCGGCATCGGCGCGATCGCGCACCTGCGCGGCGTCCGCAGCCACCAGACGCTCGACGACGCGCTCTCGGTTCTCGTGAACCTCGAGCACCGCGGCGGCACGGGCCTGGAGCGCAACACCGGCGACGGCGCGGGCGTGCTCTTTCAGGTTCCGCACCGCTTCTTCCGCAAGGAGGCGCAGAAGGAGGGCCAGCTCCTGCCCGACGAGGGGGACTACGGCGTGGCCATGCTCTTCCTCCCGCACGACGACCCGGAGGGCGTGGCCGCGGCGCGTCAGGTCTTTGAGCGCGGGTGCGCCGAGTGCGGCGTGCCGCTCATGTTCTGGCGCGCGGTGCCGGTGGACCCGCACGACCTGGGCTCCACGGCGCGCGCCTGCATGCCCACGATCTACCAGGCGTTCCTTCGCCGCCCCGAGGACGTCCCCCGCGGTCAGGACTTCGAGCGGCGCCTCTACGTGACCCGCCGCGCCATCGAGCGCGCCGCCGACGCAAGCCCCGCGCTCGCCGGCAAGATCTTCTACGTGTGCAGCATGTCCAGCCGCACGATCGTCTACAAGGGCATGCTCGTGGCCACCCAGATGCGCCGCTTCTACCTGGACCTGGGCGACGCCGCGGTCGAGACGGCGCTCGCCCTCGTGCACTCGCGCTACTCCACCAACACCACGCCCTCCTGGGAGCGCGCCCACCCCAACCGCTACCTCATCCACAACGGCGAGATCAACACCTTGCGCGGCAACGTGAGCTGGGTCCGCGCTCGCGAGCCCGAGCTCTACTCGCCGGTGCTGGGCGCCGACCTCGAGCGCGTGCTGCCCATCATCAACCGCGAGGGATCGGACTCCGCGATCCTCGACAACGTTCTGGAGTTTCTCGTCATGAACGGGCGCGCGCTCGACCGCGCCGTGACGCTCATGATGCCGGAGCCCTGGGACAACAACCCCGCGCTCTCCGACCGCCGTCGCGCCTACGACGCCTACCAGTCCATGCTCATGGAACCCTGGGACGGGCCAGCGGCGATCGTCTTCACCGACGGGCGCACGGTGGGCGCCGCGCTCGACCGCAACGGCCTGCGCCCGGCGCGCTACTACGTGACGCGCGACGATCGCCTGATCCTTGCCTCCGAGGTGGGCACGATCGACATCGACCCCGTAAACGTCCTCTCCACGGGATGCCTCGGCCCGGGCGAGATGCTCGAGGTCGACCCCGTCCAGGGTCGCGTGATCGGCAACGACGAGATCCGCGACCGCCTGGCCGCCGAGAAGCCCTACCGCTCCTGGCTCGACCAGGAGACCGTTGACCTCGCCGATCTGCCCGCGCCGGCGCGGTTGACAATAGATCCTGACGCTGTTGTCAACTCGGCTGCAGAACTCGCGGCGGACCTTGGCGAGGCCGGGCGCTCCGGTGACGAGCTCCCCCTCACGCAGCGCATGGCCCGTCTCGGCTGGCACTACGACGACGTCGACGAGGTCGTGCGCCCCATGGCCGAGAAGGCCTCGGTGCCGCTGGCCTCGATGGGCGTGGACGCGCCCCTCGCGTGCCTCTCGACCAAGGCGCGCTCGTTCTTCGACTACTTCAACCAGCTCTTCGCCCAGGTGACCAACCCGCCGATCGACGCGCTGCGCGAGAGCATGGTCACGAGCACCACGCTCTACCTCGGCAACCACGGCAACCTCCTCGAGGACTGTCGCGACGTCTGCCGTCTCGTGCGCCTGCCCGGCCCCATCCTCTCGGACGAGGACTTCGAGCGCGTGTGCGCCATCGACCTCGTGGGCTTTAAGGTCGCGCGCGTCCGCGCCGCCTACCCGCGCTCCGGCGGCGACGGCGCCCTCGAGCGCGCTCTCGACGAGCTTGCCGAGGAGGCCGAGAAGAGCGTGCGCTCCGGCGCCAACATCCTCATCGTCTCGGACCGCGCGAGAGACGGCGAGGTCAGCGTGCCGTCGCTGCTCGCGCTCGGGTGCGTGCACAACCACCTCATCCGCTGCGGCCTGCGCACCCGCGCCGACCTCGTGGTGGAGACCGGCGACGCGCTCAGCGCGCACGACTTCGCGTGCCTCGTGTCCTTCTCGGCCTCCGCGGTCCACCCCTACCTGGCCCACGACTGCGTCCGGGACCTCTGCGCCCGCGGCGAGCTCGCCCTGCCCGCGAAGGAGGCGCTCGCCAACTACGACCGCGCGGTCACGGCGGGCATCGTCTCGATCATGTCCAAGATGGGCATCTCCACGATGCAGGGCTACCACTCCGCGCAGATCTTTGAGGCCCTGGGCCTCTCCGAGGAGCTGGTCGAGAAGTACCTCACGTTTACGGCCACGCGCGTGGGCGGCCTCACGGTCGCCGACCTCCAGCGCGAGCTCGACGCGCGCTACGACGCCGCGGCGGCCCTGGAGGCAAGCCCCGCGCCCGAGCAGCTCCCTACGCTCGGCCTCACCAAGTGGCGCGCCCACGACGGCGAGGAGCACCTCATCGACCCCCAAGCCATCTACCTGTTGCAGCGTGCCTGCCGCGAGGGGGACTACGACCTCTTCAAGGAGTTCTCCGCGTGGGTGCACCGGTCCGGTCGCGCCGTCACCCTGCGCGACCTCATGGACTTCTCGCCCGCCGGGCAGCCCGTGCCGCTCGAGGAGGTCGAGCCCGTCGAGCAGATCGTGCGGCGCTTCAACACCGGGGCCATGAGCTACGGCTCCATATCCCGCGAGCAGCACGAGTGCCTGGCCATCGCGATGAACCGCCTGCACGGGCGCTCCAACACCGGCGAGGGCGGCGAGGACCCGGCGCGCGAGATGGCGCTCCCAAACGGCGACTCCGCCCGCTCGGCCATCAAGCAGGTGGCCTCGGGTCGCTTTGGCGTCACGAGCCGCTACCTGGTCTCGGCCGACGAGATCCAGATCAAGATGGCGCAGGGGGCCAAGCCCGGCGAGGGCGGCCACCTGCCCGGCCGCAAGGTCTACCCCTGGATCGCGGAGGTGCGCCAGTCCACGCCGGGCGTGGGGCTGATCTCGCCGCCGCCGCACCACGACATTTACTCGATCGAGGACCTCGCGGAGCTCATCTTTGACCTCAAGAACGCCAACCCCGAGGCGCGCGTCTCGGTGAAGCTCTGCGCGCTCGCCGGGGTGGGCACCATCGCCACGGGCGTCGCCAAGGGCGGGGCCGACAAGATCTTGATCTCCGGGCACAACGGCGGGACGGGGGCCGCCCCGCGCGACTCCATCTACCACGCCGGCATCCCCTTCGAGATCGGCCTGGCCGAGACCCAGCAGACGCTGCTTCGAAACGGCCTGCGCTCGCGCGTGGTCCTGGAGACCGACGGCAAGCTCATGAGCGGGCGCGACGTGGCCATGGCGGCGCTTCTGGGCGCCGAGGAGTTTGGCTTCGCCACGATGCCGCTCATCGCCTGCGGCTGCCTGATGCAGCGCGACTGTCAGCGCGACACCTGCCCGGCGGGCATCGCCACCCAGGACTGCCGCCTGCGCGCTCGCTTCTCGGGCAGGCCCGAGCACGTGGTCAACTACATGACGTTCGTGGCAGAGGAGCTGCGCGAGATCATGGCCGGGCTCGGCTTTCGCACCGTGGACGAGATGGTGGGGCGCGCGGACTGCCTGCGCCAGGTCCCCGTGGAGGGCGAGAAGAACTGGAAGGCCAACCTCCTGGACCTCTCCGACCTCTTCGCCTGCGCGAGGCCCGAGTTCGGGCAGGGCATCCCCGGCGCCGCGAGCCCGCGCTTCCTGCCCGAGATGGCCGCCGACCTGAGGATCGGGCGCACGCTCGACGCCACGCTGCTCGTGCCCTACACCGCCTCGGCCCGCGAGCACCTCGAGCCGGTGCGCCTGCGCGCGGACATCGACAACGTCAACCGCTGCGTGGGCACGCTGCTGGGAAGCCGCGTGACGGCGGCGCACCCCGAGGGCCTGCCCGAGGGCTCGGTCACGGTGGACTGCGAGGGCTCGGCGGGCCAGAGCTTCGGGGCGTTTCTGCCCGCGGGCGTCACGCTCAACGTCTCCGGCGACGCCAACGACTACTTTGGCAAGGGGCTCTCGGGAGGCGTGCTCTCGGTGCGGCCCCCCGAGAAGGCGACGTACAAGTTCGACGAGAACGTCATCGTGGGCAACGTGGCCTTCTACGGCGCCACGGGCGGCCGCGGCTTTGTGAACGGTCGCGCCGGCCAGCGCTTCTGCGTGCGCAACTCCGGCGCGACGGTGGTCGTGGAGGGCGTGGGCGCGCACGGCTGCGAGTACATGACCGGCGGGCGTGTGGTGGTCCTCGGCGAGGTGGGCCCCAACTTCGCGGCCGGCATGTCGGGCGGGCTGGCCTTTGTCTACGACCGCCTGGGGACGCTCGCCACGCGCTGCAACACGGAGCTCGTGGACCTTCTCGCCCCGTCCGCAGACGAGCTCGCCGCCGTGCGCACCCTCGTGGAGGAGCACGTGCGACGCACCCAGAGCCCGCGCGGCATCAAGATGCTCTACCAGTGGGCGGACGCGAGCGCGCGCTTCGTGAAGGTGGCGCCGCGCGACTACGAGCGCGTCCTGGCCTACGTGGCGCAGGCCGAGGCTGCCGGGCGCGACCGCGGCGAGGCGCTGACGTACGCGTTCGACAAGATGAGGGAGGCATAGTATGGGAAGGCCCGGGGCATATCTGAGCGTGGGGCGTCGCGCCCACGAGCTGCGACCGGTTTTAGAGCGCACCCGCGACTACGACGAGCTCTACGAGCAGCTCTCGCCTGAGCTGCAGCGGGAGCAGGCGAGCCGCTGCATGATGTGCGGCGTGGCCTTCTGCCAGGCCGGAACGGGCTTTGGCGGGGCGCGGCCGAGCGGGTGCCCGCTGCACAACCTCATCCCCGAATGGAACGACCTCGTCTGGCGGGGCCTCTGGCGCGAGGCGGCGGAGCGGCTCGCGCTCACCTCGCCGCTGCCCGAGTTCACGAGCCGCGTGTGCCCGGCGCTGTGCGAGGCTGCCTGCAACCTGGGCTGCCATGACGAGCCCGAGACCATCCACGACAACGAGCGGGCGATCTCGGACTGGGAGTGGGCCCACGGCGGTCCGCGACGGTTCGCCCCGGCGGCCGAGGGCGCGCCCCGCGTTGCCGTGGTGGGCTCGGGCCCGGCGGGGCTCGCGGCGGCCTGGGAGCTCGCCCGCCGCGGCGCGCACGTGAGCGTCGTGGAGCGCGCCGACCGCGCGGGGGGCCTGCTCACGTACGGCATCCCCAACATGAAGCTTCCCAAGGACGTGGTCGCCCGACGCGTGCGCCTCATGGAGGAGCTGGGCGTGGAGTTTGTTCTCGGCACGGACGCGGCCGAGAGGGACGTGGCGTCGGGGCTGCTGGCGGGCTTCGACGCCGTGGTCGTGGCCGTGGGGGCGCGCGTGCCGCGCGGCCTCTCCGCGGCCGGCTTTGAGGAGGGGCTCGCGGCGGGCGGGGTGGTCTTTGCCGTGGACTACCTCGAGGCGTCCACGCGCGCGCTGCTCGACGGCGGCGAGCCCGCCGTGAGCGCGGCGGGCCTGGACGTGGTGGTGATCGGCGGGGGAGACACGGGCAACGACTGCCTGGGCACCGCGGTGCGCCAGGGAGCGCGGTCCGTGGCGCAGCTCGAGTTCCTGCCGCGCCCGGCGGACCCGGGCGAGCCGGGCGCCGTGCGCTGGCCGGAGTGGCCCTCCACGCTCAAGACCGACTACGGCCAGGCAGAGGCCATCGCGCTCATGGGCGGGGAGTGCCGCTCCTGGGCGGTCGACACGCGCGAGGTCCTTCTCGGCGCGGACGGGGCGGTGCGGGGCCTTGCGGTGGCGGACCTCGACTGGTCCGGCGGCAGGCCGGAGCCGGTCGCGGGGAGCGTGCGGGAGCTGCCGGCGCAGCTCGTGCTCGTGGCGTGCGGATTCACGGGCCCGGAGCGGGCGGTGCTGGAGGCGCTCGGCGTGGCTGCGGGCGCGCGCGGGCTTCCGGCGTGCGAGCCCGGGTCTCACCGCGCGGCGGGGACGGACGCCGTCTATGTGGCGGGCGACGCGCGCACGGGGTCGTCGCTCGTGGTGAGCGCGATCGCCGACGCGATGGCGTGCGCGGGCGAGGTCGCCGCCGGGCTGGGGCTCTAGCCATGTGCTGCGAGGGGGGCATCGTCTGGATGGTCAAGGGCGAGGAGCGACCCTTCGAGCCGCTTGAGGACGTGCGGCGCCCCTGGCTCGAGGAGTCGGTGAGCTGGGGCGCGCCGGAGGGCGCCGAGCGCGACAAGGGCGACAAGGGCGACGAGGACGACGAGAGCGACGAGGCCCCGACCCTCGTGTGGCTGTGAGCTCCGGGCGCGCCGAGCTCCCGCCGGCGGCCTATGCGTCCGCGCCCGGGCGCCCGGCGTAGTCCCTGCCCGCCACGAGGCGGCGCAGCTCGGCCTCGTCCCCGCGCACGAAGGCCTCGGCGAGCGCCGGGTAGGCGAGGCGCGCCTCGTCGAAGAGGTCGGCGAAGCTCTCGTGGCGCACGCGGCCGTCGAAGGGGTCGCGCCAGGGCCGGCAGTCGAGGTTGGCGGCGGGGCACTCGTTGTCGCGGAGCACGAGGTGGGCGCAGGCCCGAACGCGCGCACTGCCAAACAGGGCGCGCTCGGCGGCGCCGGCGAGGCGTGCCCCGAGGGAGCCCGCCGGGTCGATCAGACGATAGAGGCGCTCGTAGTCGCGCACGCAGGAGGCGTACTCGCGCGGTCCCAGCGTCACGTCAAAGACGGAGAGGGCAAGCTGGGAGAGCAGCGCGCCCCCCACCCGCTCGATGCGCTCGGTGCGCATGAGGTTGGCGGCGGCGGGGCGCTCCTCGACGGTGGCGTCGCGCTTCTCCCAGAGGATCCAGGTGTCGATGTCCGACTCGATCAGGGCGTGCACCGCGCCGGAGCGGGCCTCGAGGTCATGGTCGGCCGCGCAGAGCGCCCGCTGCTGCGAGACCACGAAGGGGTGCGCCGCGCGGTCGAGGGCGTAGTGGCCAAGAAGGCCCAGCGCGAAGGCGCGGCCGGCGCGCATGTCGGCCTGCGGCAGGTGCCCCACTCCGTCGCGCAGCGCCATGAAGGCGCGCGTGACGCTGCCGCCCTGGATCTTGCGGCCGAGCTCATGGCAGCGCGAGGCGTGAGAGGGGAGCGTCGAGAAGCGCGCGAAGAGCGGGTCGGGCCCCTGGTTGCCCAGCAGGAAGGCGAGCAGCTCCTCCTCGCCGGCGAGCAGCCCCTCCGGCAGGGACGGCGCGATGTCCTCGCCGAAGATATGGTGCGTGATGATCGCGGGCATGCTCGCTCCTTTCTCGCATCCGTCTAGAGTACCGCATCGCGGGCGTCGTGCGGCTCGGCGTCGGCTCGCTTAAACGCTGCCGTACCGTTAAGCGCCGCTCGGCGGAAAGCCCTGTGTAAGCAAACCGTAAGGTGGCTATAAAAAGTAACGGGTGTTACCCCTTCAGGCACATAAGGGAAGAATAAAGGGAAAGGACCAGCCATGACCAACATCTCGCGCAGGAACTTCCTGGCCGGCGCCGCCGGCGCCACCGTCCTCGGCCTCGCCGCCTGCAACGGCAGCGACGGCGGCGACCAGCCCGCCGAGGGCCAGGTCGCCGAGAACAGCGTCGGCGCCTCCGAGGACCTCATCAAGGCCGCCCAGGAGGAGGGCAAGCTCGTGGTCTACGGCTCCTGCGAGGAGGACTACCTCGCCGCCGCCTGCACCCACTTCGAGGAGGTCTTTGGCATCGACGTCCAGTACCAGCGCCTCTCCACGGGCGAGGTTCAGGCCAAGGTCGAGGAGGAGAACGGCAACCCCACCGGCGACGTCTGGTTCGGCGGCACCACCGACCCGTACAACGTCGTGACCGCCGAGGGCCTGCTCGAGCCCTACGAGGCTGCCAACGCCTCCCACATCACCGACCCCAAGTACCAGGACGCCGACGGGAACTGGTACGGCATCTACACCGGCCTTCTCGGCATCATGTACAACAAGGACGAGGTCGAGCGCCTCGGCGTCACCCCGCCGGCCGACTTCGCCGACCTCATCGACCCGCAGTACCAGGGCCTCATCTGGTCCTCCAACTACAACACGGCCGGCACCGCCAAGCTCATCATCAACACGATGATCCAGAAGTACGGCCACGACGAGGGCATCCAGTTCCTCGTCGACCTCGACAAGAACGTCCAGGTCTACACCAAGTCCGGCTCCGGTCCGTCCAAGAACATCGGCACCGGCGAGTGCACGATTGGCCTGGGCTTCCTGCACGACGGCATCTTCCAGATCGTTGACAACGGCTACGAGAACATCGAGCTCGTCGTTCCGTCCTCCGGCACCTCCTGCGAGGTCGGCGCCACGGCCATCTTCAAGGGAGCCAAGCACCCCAATGCCGCCAAGCTCTGGATCGAGTACGCCCTCTCGCCCGAGTGCGTCGAGCTCGCTGCCCAGAACGGCTCCTACCAGTTCCTGGTCATCGACAACGCCGAGCAGCCCGCGATTGCCACCGAGTTCGGCCTCGACCCGAACAACACGATGGACTACGACTTCGAGGACGCCAAGGCCAACACCGACACCTACGTCGCTGAGGTCATGGAGGCCCTCGGCGGTGGCGACGACCGCTTCGAGACCGAGGACGCATAAAGCCCCGGACCTGCTTTCTTATCGCCCGCCACGGCGGGACACGCGTGATCTGAGCCGCGCCGGGCGGATCTTCATCCGCCCGGCGCCCCTCCATGTAAGACGACCTATGAGAAGGGGTGGCTATGGCTAGAACCCAGAGCGCTGAGCTTGACCGCAAGAAGCTCCTGGCCGATCCCATCATGATCACCACGATCGTGGTGCTCATCGCGTTTCTGACGCTGTTCATCCTGTACCCGCTCGCGATCTTGCTGGTGGACAGCTTCATCACCGAGCGCGGGCCGAGTCTGGAGGTCTTCCAGCGCATCTTCGAGATGCACACCTTCACGACGGCCATCACCAACACGCTCGCCGTCGGCCTGCTCGTGAGCGTGGCGTCGGCGCTCGTGGGACTGCTCTTCGCCTACGTCGAGGTCTACGTGAAGCTGCGCACGCGCTTCCTCTCGGGCCTCTTCAAGGTGGTCTCGATGCTGCCGGTGGTCTCGCCGCCGTTTGTGCTCTCGCTCTCGGTGATCATGCTCTTTGGCAAGGCTGGCATCATCACTCGCTACCTGCTCGGTATCTACGACAACTCGGTCTACGGCTTCTGGGGCATCTTCGTGGTCCAGACGCTCACGTTCTTCCCCGTGTGCTACATGATGCTGCGCGGCCTGCTCAAGAACATCGACCCGTCGCTCGAGGAGGCGGCCCGCGACATGGGCGCCTCCCGCTGGAAGGTCTTCACGTCCGTCACGCTGCCGCTCGTCCTTCCGGGACTCGGCAACGCGTTTCTCGTCACCTTCATCGAGTCGATCGCCGACTTTGCCAACCCCATGATCATCGGCGGCTCCTACGACACGCTGGCCACCACGATCTACCTGCAGATCACGGGCGCCTACGACAAGGAGGGCGCCGCCGCGATGGCCGTGGTGCTGCTGTGCATCACGCTGCTCATGTTCATCGTGCAGAAGTACGTGCTCGAGGCCAAGAGCACGGCCACGCTCACCGGCAAGGCCTCCCGCGCCCGCATGCTCATCACCGACCGCTCCGTGACGCTGCCGCTCACCATCCTGTGCGGCGCGGTGGCCCTCTTCGTCGTGATCATGTACATCTGCGTGCCCTTTGGCGCCCTGTTCAAGACCTGGGGCTACGACTTCTCGCTCACGCCCAAGTGGTTCATCCAGGTCTTCGAGCGCTACCACGGCTTCGAGGCGTTCCGTGACTCCTTCGTGCTCTCGCTCATAGCCGCGCCGCTCACGGCTCTGCTCTCGATGATCATCTCCTACCTCGTGGTCAAGCGGAACTTCCGCACCAAGGGCTTCATCGAGTTCGTCTCGATGCTCGCCATGGCCGTTCCCGGCACGGTCCTCGGCGTCGGCTTCATCCGCGGCTTCTCCGCGGGCGTCTTCCGCACCGGCTTTCTCCAGGGGCTCTACGGCTCGGCGGCCATCCTGGTCATCGTCTTCATCGTGCGCTCGCTGCCCACCGGCACGCGCTCGGGCATCTCGGCGCTGCGCCAGATCGACAAGTCCATCGAGGAGAGCGCCTACGACATGGGCGCGGACAGCTTCACGGTCTTCCGCACGGTGACGCTGCCGCTCATCAAGGACTCGTTCCTCTCTGGCCTCGTGACGGCGTTCGTCCGCTCCATCACGGCCATCTCCGCGATCATCCTGCTCGTGACCCCGCAGTTCTTCCTCATCACGGTGCAGATCAACGAGTTCGCCGAGAAGGGCTCCTACGGCATCGCGTGCGCGTTCGCCACGATTCTTATCGCCATCACCTACGGCTCGGTTCTGCTCATGAACCTCGCCATCAAGCACTTTGGCACCAGCAAGTACACCGAGGAGGCATAACGTATGGCCAAGGAGAAGAAGGGCGTGCGCCTGGAGCACGTCTCCAAGATCTACCAGGACCCCAAGACCAAGAAGGACTTCTACGCGGTCCACGACGCCAACATCGAGATCGCGCCCGGCGAGTTCGTGACGCTGCTCGGCCCCTCGGGCTGCGGCAAGACCACGATCCTGCGCATGATCGCCGGCTTCGAGAGCCCCGACGAGGGAGAGATCTACCTCGGCGGCGAGCCCATCAACGAGCTCACGCCCAACAAGCGCGACACCGCGATGGTCTTCCAGAGCTACGCGCTGCTGCCGCACTACAACATCTTTGACAACGTGGCCTACGGCCTCAAGCTCCGCAAGCTGCCCAAGGACCAGATTGCCGAGAAGGTCCACGCGATCCTCAAGCTCGTGGGCCTCGAGGGCATGGAGGACCGCATGACCAACCAGCTCTCCGGCGGCCAGCAGCAGCGCGTGGCGCTCGCCCGCGCGCTGGTCATCGAGCCGGGCGTGCTGCTCTTCGACGAGCCGCTCTCCAACCTCGACGCCAAGCTCCGCGTTGACATGCGCAACGAGATCCGCCGCATCCAGCAGGCTGCCGGCATCACGGCCATCTACGTCACGCACGACCAGTCCGAGGCCATGGCGCTCTCCGACAACATCATCATCATGAAGAAGGGCGTCATCGACCAGGTGGGCGACCCGCACACGGTCTACTACCACCCGGTGGACGAGTTCGTGGCCGACTTCATCGGCGAGTCTAACTTCCTGCGCGGCAAGCTCAGCGAGAAGGACGGCGAGTCCGGCGTGGCGATGATCGAGGGGCACCCGGTAGAGGTTGCGAGCGTGGGGCACCTGTCGGTCGGTGACGACGCCGTGCTCGTGCTTCGCCCGGAGGCGGCCAAACTCGCCGACGAGGGCGTGCTCCCGTGCAAGGTGACGCTCTCGCGCTTCATGGGCAACTACCAGAACTACCAGGTCATGGTCGGCGACACGCTGGTCAAGATCACCGACTTCAACCCCAAGAACCACAAGATCTACGAGGTCGGCGACGAGGCGTTCGTCCAGTTCACCCCCGAGGACGTGCACGTGCTCTAGCGCGCGTCCTTCTCGTCCGCTCGTGTCCTTGGAGTTTGGACTTTTGTACGGCCATCCCGCCCCGCTCGTTAGTCGAGAAGGGCGGGATGGCCTATCTAGCTGCCCATATATGAAACAAAACGATAGCGCGCGAGGAAGTGGCCGTACAAAAGTCGGAGTTCGGCTGGGCGGGGGCGCAGGCGAGAAGGACCTTGGCCCGCACCTTAGCCCTCGAAGCCGACGTCCTCCTGTAGGTCATGCCCGTCCGCGGCGGCCGTGGCCAGGGCGTCGCAGCGCTCGTTCTCGGGATGCCCCGCGTGTCCCTTGACCCAGACCCACGTGACGTCGTGCGGCGCGGCGGCGGCGATCAGGCGCTGCCAGAGGTCGACGTTTTTCACGGGCTGCTTGCTCGCAGTCTTCCAGCCGCGCTTCTGCCACCCCGCGATCCAGCGCAGGTTGAAGGCGTTGCAGACGTACTGCGAGTCCGTCGTCATCGTGACCGCGCAGGGGCGGCGCAGCGCCTCGAGCGCGGCGATCGCGCCCATGAGCTCCATGCGGTTGTTGGTCGTGCGCCGGTAGCCGCCGGAGAGCTCGCGCTCGTGCGTGACGCCGTCCGGACCGGTGTAGCGCAGGACCGTCCCAAAGCCGCCCGGGCCCGGGTTGCCGCGCGAGGAGCCGTCCGACCACGCCTCAACCCGCGGGACAGAAACCTCCGGGGTAACTGTCCCGCGGGTCTCGCAGAACTCGTTCCAGCTCGCCACTACTTGGCCTCCGCCCAGTTGCGGCCGTAGGAGACCTCGGCCAGAAGCGGCACGCGCAGCGTGACCACGCCCTCCATGGTCTTGCGCACGAGTTCGCTCACGGCCTCGACCTCCGCCTCGGGGACCTCGAGGTCCAGCTCGTCGTGGATCTGCAGCACGAGCTTGGCCGCCAGGCCCTCCTCGTGCAGGCGATCGGCCACGCGAACCATCGCGATCTTGATGATGTCGGCGGCGGTGCCCTGCATCGGGTGGTTCATCGCCGTGCGCTCGCCAAAGGCGACGAGCTGGCGGTTCTTCTGCCTGAACTCCTTGATGTGGCGCTTGCGCCCGTAGAGCGTCTCGGCGTAGCCGAGCTCGTGGGCGCGGCGCACCGCGTCGTCGAGGAAGGCGCGCACGCCGGGGTAGGCCTCGAAGTAGCGGTCGATCATCTCCTGCGCCTCGGCGCGGCCGATCTTGAGCGAGCTCGCGAGGCCAAAGGCCTGCTGGCCGTAGACGATGCCAAAGTTCACGGCCTTGGCGCGGCTGCGCAGCTGCGGCGTGACCTCCTCCACGGGCACGCCAAAGACGCGCGCGGCGGTGGCGGCGTGGAAGTCCGCGCCCTCGCAGAAGGCCGCGATCAGGTGCTCGTCCCCGGAGAGGTGGGCGAGCAGGCGCAGCTCGATCTGGGAGTAGTCGCAGGCGAGAAAGACGGACCCCTCGGGCACGGTGAAGGCCTGGCGCACGCGGTGGCCAAGCTCCGAGCGGGTGGGGATGTTCTGCAGGTTGGGGTCGGAGCTCGAGAGGCGACCCGTAGCCGTCACCGTCTGGTTGAGGGTGGTGTGGATACGCCCGTCGCCGGCAACGAGCGCGGGCAGGGCGTCGAGATAGGTGCTCTTGATCTTGGCGCGCTCGCGGTACTCGAGGACCTCGGCCACGATCGCGTGGTGCGCGGCGAGGTCGCCCAGCACCTTGGCGTTGGTGGAGTAGAAGCCGCGCTTGGTGCGCTTGAGTCCGTAGGTGGGAAGCCCCAGCACGTCAAAGAGGACGTGGCTGAGCTGCTGCGGGGAGTCGATGTTGAAGCTCTCGCCCGCCTCGGCGTGGATCTTGTCGACCATGTCGTCGATCTCGGCGCCGAGCTCGGCGGACTGGGCGGCCAGGACCTCGGTGTCCACGCCAAGGCCCAGGCGCTCCATCTCGGCGAGCACCGGCAGCAGCGGCATCTCCATCTCGTCGAACAGGCGCGCGGAGCCGTCCTTCTCAAGACGATCGCGCAGGACGGCGACCAGGCGCTGGGCGCCTGCCGCCTCGAGCGCCGCGGCGGGGAGCGCCTCGGTGGGCTCGGGCAGGCCGCCCTCGAGGTAGGCCTCGGCGAGCTCGGGCACCGCAAAGCCGCCGCGCTCGGAGTCGAGCAGGTAGGCGGCCACGCCCACGTCAAAGATGCGCGCGGGGTCCGCCTCGCGCGGGGCGAGCGCCTCGGGGCGGGAGGAGTCGGCGGGGGAGAGGACGTGCAGCAGCGCCTTGACGTCGCCCGCGGCCAGGCGCCCCTCTCGGAAGAGGCGCGCGAGCGCCGCGTCGGCCTCGTCGCCCTCGAGCCGGCAGATCTTGTCGTCCGTGGCGGCCCAGAGCACGTGGG
This sequence comes from Olsenella sp. An293, assembly GCF_002159495.1. GTDB lineage: Bacteria > Actinomycetota > Coriobacteriia > Coriobacteriales > Atopobiaceae > Thermophilibacter. Next base: position 145,421 of record NZ_NFIT01000001.1, on the reverse strand, counting down.
AGAGGCCAAAGAGTGCGCCCTCTGCGCGGTCGTCGTCGAGCGCCGCGCCGATCCAGCCGCCGGCGGCGATGGCCTCGTCGAGCGCCGTCGCCGCCTCGTCGCCGGCGAGCGGGGCGGGAAGCTCGATCGCGGGAGCTGCGGGCGCCCCGCTCTTCTCGCCCAGCACGGCGCGCGCGACGGCCACGGCGTCGTCTCCGGCGAGCCGCACGAGGCGCGAGGTCATACCCGTGAAGCCGAGCGCCGAGAAGGCGCGCGCGACCTCGGCGGGGTCGAAGGTGGGGAAGCGCGCGTCGGAGAGGTCCAGCTCTATGGGGGCGTCCGTGCGGATCGTGGCCACGCGGCGGCTCACGAGCGCGTCGTCGATGTGGGCGCGCAGGTTCTCGCCCATCTTGCCCTTGACCTCGTCGGCGTGGGCGATGACCTCGTCGAGGCTGCCGTACTCCACGATGAGCGCGGCCGCCTTCTTGGGGCCGATGCCGGGAACGCCGGGGATGTTGTCGGAGGTGTCGCCCTTGAGGCCGTAGAAGTCCGGCACGAGCTCGGGCGTGATGCCGTGATAGAGGTCCTCCACGGTGGCGGGGTCCATGATCTCGACGTCCGTGACGCCCTTCTTGGTGGAGACGATCTTCACGCGGTCGGTCGTGAGCTGGTACATGTCGCGGTCGCCGGTGAAGAGCAGCATCGTGTAGCCCGCCGCCTCGCCGCGGCGCGCCAGCGTTCCCAGGATGTCGTCGCCCTCCCAGCCCTCGAGCTCGGCCACGGGCACGTCGAGGGCGGCGAGCAGCTCCTTGACCATGGGGAACTGCTCGTGCAGGGCCGGGTCCATCGGCGGGCGCTGGGCCTTGTAGGAGGGAAGCATCTCCATGCGCACCCGCGGCTTGCCCTTGTCAAAGGCGCAGATCACGCCGTCGGGGCGGAAGGTGTCCACGAGCTTGATGAACATGTTGAAGAAGCCGAAGAGCGCGTTGGTGGAGCGGCCGTCCGGAGCGTTCATGGGCTGGCGGATCGCGTGGAACGCACGGTGCATGAGGGAGTTTCCGTCGATGACGGCGATGGTGCGCGTGGTCTCGTCCATGGGGTTCCTCTCGTCTGTGTGCTCGCCCCATTGTAGGCGAGAAGGACCTGCGGGGCGCGGGGCCGCCCGCGGCGCGAGGTCCTTCTCGCCACAAAACGGCTCCACGACGGCAACGCAAACGCACCACGAGCTTCACGCGGGGGCAACGGACGTGAAATAATGGCCTCTTAGAGTATTCCGCCGTAAGCCACACGCCAACGACGAGAAGGGGCGCACATGGGCAAGGACAAGGTCTCGCAGGAGTACGGCAGCCTGCTGTTCACGGACGCCGTGATGCAGGAGCGGCTGCCCAAGCCTACGTACAAGGAGCTTCGCCAGGTCATCGACGACGGCGCGCCGCTCGACCTCGACATCGCCAACGAGGTCGCGCACGCGATGAAGGAGTGGGCGCTCGAGAAGGGCGCCACGCACTTCGCGCACTGGTTCCAGCCGCTCACGGGCATCACGTCCGAGAAGCACGACAGCTTCCTCACGCCGATCGACGACGGCACGGTGCTCATGTCCTTCTCGGGCAAGGAGCTCGTCCAGGGCGAGCCCGACGCCTCGAGCTTCCCGAGCGGCGGCCTGCGCGCCACCTTCGAGGCCCGCGGCTACACCGCCTGGGACCCCACGAGCCCGGCCTTCATCAAGGACGAGGTCCTCTGCATCCCCACGGCCTTCGTCTCCTACACCGGCGAGGCGCTCGACAAGAAGACGCCGCTGCTGCGCTCGCAGGTGGCGCTCGAGACGCAGGCAAAGCGCGTGCTCGCGCTCTTTGGCCGCGAGCCCAAGCGCGTCTTCACCACCATCGGCCCCGAGCAGGAGTACTTCCTCGTGCGCGAGGAGGACTACGAGAAGCGTCCCGACCTCATCTACTGCGGCCGCACCCTTTTTGGCTGCGAGCCGGTCAAGGGCCAGGAGCTCGAGGAGCACTACTTCGGCGCCATCCGCCCGACGGTCAACGAGTTCATGAAGGAGGTCGACGACGAGCTCTGGAAGCTTGGCATCCCCGTCAAGACCAAGCACAACGAGGTCGCGCCCGCCCAGCACGAGCTCGCGCCGATCTTCGAGCAGGGCTCCCTTGCCATCGACGACAACCTCCTCACGATGGAGAAGCTCAAGCTCATGGCCACCCATCACGGCCTGGCCTGCCTCGAGCACGAGAAGCCTTTCGAGTACGTGAACGGCTCCGGTAAGCACAACAACTGGTCCATCTGCGCCGACGGCAAGAACCTGCTGGAGCCGGGCGCGGTGCCCTCCGAGAACCTGCAGTTCCTCGTGTTCCTGGCCGCGCTCGTCGCCGCCGTCGACGAGCATGCCGACCTGCTGCGCGCCTCCGTGGCCTCCGCGGGCAACGACCACCGCCTCGGCGCCAACGAGGCGCCCCCGGCGATCATCTCGGTCTTCCTGGGCGACCAGCTCCACGCCATCGTCGAGGCCCTCATCAACAAGGAGGAGCCCGAGGTCCACGAGGCCGAGCGCATGGACCTGGGCGTGCCCGCCCTGCCCGACCTCCTGCGCGACTCCACGGACAGAAACCGCACCTCGCCCTTCGCCTTCACGGGCAACAAGTTCGAGTTCCGCATGTGCGGCAGCCAGCAGAACCTTGCCGACCCCAACGTGGTCCTCAACACCGCGGTGGCCGAGCAGTGCGACCGCTTTGCCACCAAGCTCGAGGGCAAGACGGGCGACGAGTTCACCAACCTCGCCCTGCGCTGGGTGCGCCACACCCTGCGCGACCACCAGCGCGTGCTCTTCGAGGGCAACGGCTACTCCGAGGAGTGGGAGGCCGAGGCCGCTCGGCGCGGCCTGCCCAACCTCAAGACCACGCCGGACGCGCTGCCGTGCATGGTCAAGCCCGAGAATGTGGCGTTCTACGGCAAGTACCACGTTCTCAACGAGGCCGAGATCCACGCGCGCTACGTCTCCAAGGCCGAGCAGTACGCCAAGCTCCTCAACATCGAGGCCAACACCATGGTCTACATGGCTACCAACCTCTACCTGCCAGCGCTCTCCGAGTTCTCGGGCGACCTGGCCTCCACGGTGGCGACCAAGGCCGAGATCGGCATCGAGAGCCCGGTGGAGAAGGAGCTCGTGCGCACGCTGACCGACGGCATCTCGGCCATCCACGAGGCGGCCATCGACCTCGAGGCCAACAACGCCGCCGCGCACGCGGTCGAGGACCCGCAGGAGCAGTGCGACGCGTATCGCGACACGGTTCTGCCCTCGATGGAGCACCTGCGTGCCTGCGTCGACGCGATGGAGAAGGTCTGCGGCGCCGATTACTGGCCCGTTCCCACCTATAACGAGATGCTGTTCTGGGTATAGCGCCCGCGCGCGACCCCGTGTGAGACACGTGCGGCTTCCGGACGGTTCTTAAGCTGAGAACGTCCGGGGGCCGCACGTTTCCGTGGGAGGTGCGGATTCCGGACGCCTTGGCGAGAAGAACCGTCCGGGGGCCGCACGTTTCCGTGGGAGGTGCGGATTCCGGACGCCTTGGCGAGAAGAACCGTCCGGGAGCCGCACGTTCTTATCGGCTGGCGCGTTCTTCTCGCCCTACGCGTCCTGCTCGTTGAGGCGCGCCACGACCTGGGGAAGCTCTCGGGCGAAGCGCTCCATCGGCCCGCGCCACACGGCGCCCCGCGGCCGCCCGTGGCCCACGTAGGCGGTGCGCAGGCCGCAGTCGGGCCGGACGATGTCGCGACGGGCGTCGTTGCCCACCATCAGGCACTCCTCGAGGTGCACGCCCAGCTGGTTGGCGAACTCCTGGTAGTAGCGGACGCTCGGCTTGCAGCGCGTGGAGTTGGAGTAGGTCGAGATGAGCGCGAAGTCGTCCTCGCTCACGCCCGCCCAGCCCATGCGGGCGCGGTCGCAGGCGAGCGAGAACGTGGGGTTGGTCGCGAGCGCGCAGGTGAGGCCGGTCGCATGCACGGCGTCCACGGCCTCGCGCGCGCCCGCCACGGGACGCGCGGAGACGATGCCGCCGGCAAAGCCGGGCACGACCTCCCGCTCGTAGAAGTCGATCAGGTCGGCGATCGCGGGGTCGTCGAGCGGGATGCCGCAGGCGTCGAGGAAGGTCTGGACGTAGACCTGCTCGTTGGTGAGCGAGTCGGCGCGGTCCTGTGCGTCCATGGCGAGAAACCCGCGCATGAAGGGGACCGCGAGCGCGGCGGGGCTCGTGCGGGCGGCCTGGCCGAGCAGCCGCGCGGCGCCCGAGACGTAGCGGGCGATGAACGCCGTGAGGTTCAGGCGCAGCAGCGTGTCGTCCAGGTCAAAGAGGACCGCCTTGATCACGGGCCACTCCCTTCGCGCGGCGAAAACGTTCCTTCCGAAGAAATAATAAATACCCAGCCGCGGCGCTTGAAATACACACGCGAAAAACGCTACTCTATCCTCCGTGTGGGCACAGGGCCCGCACAACCGTATCTGTCGGCCCCCGAGAGCATGTAAGTTTCCACGTAGACGCCACGATTCTAGGCACTGCAGGCAGCGACCATGACGACCGGGGCCCCGTTGTTCGAAAGGGGTCCACCTTTGAGTGAGATTCAGAACTCGTCCATCTTTGCGCTGGATGACATCTCCGACGAGGAGATGAACAACCTCATCGACGGCACCGTGACCGACTTCGACGAGGGCGATCTCGTCACCGGCACCGTCGTGAAGCTCGAGCGCGACGAGGTCCTGCTTGACATCGGCTACAAGTCCGAGGGCGTCATCCCGTCCCGCGAGCTCTCCATCCGCAAGGACGTCAACCCGGCCGACGTCGTCGCCCTGGGCGACGAGATCGAGGCGCTCGTCCTTCAGAAGGAGGACAAGGAGGGCCGTCTCGTCCTCTCCAAGAAGCGCGCCGAGTACGAGCGTGCCTGGAACGCCGTCGAGGAGAAGTTCAACTCCGGCGAGACCGTCGAGGGCGAGGTCATCGAGGTCGTCAAGGGCGGCCTGATCCTCGACATCGGCCTGCGCGGCTTCCTGCCCGCCTCCCTCGTCGACCTCCGTCGCGTCAAGGACCTCAACGCCTACCTCGGCACCCGCATCGAGGCCCGCGTCATCGAGATGGACCGCAACCGCAACAACGTCGTCCTCTCCCGCCGCGTCGTCCTCGAGGAGGCCCGCAAGGCCGAGCGCCAGGAGATCCTCTCCAAGCTGCAGGTCGGCATGCGCCTCAAGGGCACCGTCTCCTCGATCGTCGACTTCGGCGCCTTCGTCGACCTCGGCGGCATCGACGGCCTCGTGCACATCTCCGAGCTCTCCTGGAACCACGTCAACCACCCCTCCGAGGTCGTCAAGGTCGGCCAGGAGGTCGAGGTCCAGGTGCTCGACGTCGACCTCAACCGCGAGCGCATCTCCCTCGGTCTCAAGCAGACCACCGAGGATCCCTGGCGCTCCCTCGTCAAGAAGTATCCCGTCGACGCCATCGTCGAGGGCACCGTCACCAAGCTCGTCACCTTTGGTGCCTTCGTCGACCTCGGCGACGGCGTGGAGGGCCTCGTGCACATCTCCGAGATGGCCAAGCAGCACGTCGACCAGCCGTCTCAGGTCTGCGCCGTGGGCGACACCGTCCAGGTGAAGGTCATGGAGATCGACCTCGACCGTCGTCGCATCTCCCTGTCCATGAAGGCCGCCGCCGAGACCCTCGGCACCGAGGTCGAGGTCAAGCCGCTCCCCGAGAGCGAGAAGCCGGCCGAGGAGCCCGAGGTCGAGGCTGAGGCCGAGGTCGAGACCGAGGCTGAGGCCACCGAGGAGTAAATCCTCCGCCTCATCCGATCTTCTGAGGGGGTCGTCCTTCGGGGCGGCCCCTTCTTGTACCCGGCAGGGAGGCCGAGAAGGTCCGCCGCGAGTTCCGCAGCCGCGCAACGCGCGGCGAGGACTGTCTGAGCGCCGGACCTTCTCGGCCTCCCCTCGAGCCTGAGAGGGGTTCCCATGATCTACGACATCGACAAGGACTATCTGCTCGACACGCTGCGCGCGTGCGTGGAGGTGGAGAGCCCCGTCGGCTACTATCCCGAGATCCACGAGTGGCTTCGCGCGGAGCTCGCCGAGATGGGCTACGAGATGACCGTGGACAACAACGCCACGGCCTACGTGCGCGTTCCGGGCAGAAGCGCCGAGAAGGTCGTGTGCCTGGGGGCTCACCTCGACACGATCGGCCTCGTCGTGCGCGGCCTCAACGCCGACGGCACCCTGCGCGTCCGCCAGCTCGGCGGCATCAACTATCACAGCATCGAGGGCGAGACGTGCCTGGTGCACTGCCGCGACGGGCGCACGGTGGCCGGCCAGGTCATCTGCGACCATCACTCCGTCCACGTGTGGGGAGAGGCAAAGACCGACGAGCGCACCGAGGACACCATGTCCGTGAGTCTCGTGGCCGACGTGAGCTGCCCCGAGGACGCCCGGGCGCTCGGCGTCACCGAGGGCGCCGTCGTGGGGATCGACCCGCACTTCGAGCGCTTCGACAACGGTTACGTGATCAGCCGCCACATCGACGACAAGGCGGCCGTCGCCGTCCTTCTCGACGTGCTTCGCTGGCTGGCGCAGACGGGGGAGCGCCCCGCGTACGACACGCTCTTCGCCTTCCCGATCTACGAGGAGATCGGCCGCGGCGGCTCCTGGGTTCCCGACGAGGTCAGCGAGTACGTGGCGGTGGACATCACGCTCATCGGCCCGGACTACGAGCGCTCCGACGAGCACTCCGTGGGCGTGATCTGCTCCGACGCCAAGGGCCCCTACGACTGGGCGCTCACCAACACGCTGATCGCCTGCGCCGAGGGCGCGTGCACGCCGGGCCGCTGGAACACGCAGGTGTGCTTCCACTACTCCACCGACGCCAACGCCGCCGCCCTGCACGGCAACGACCTCGCCGCCGGCGCCTTTGGCATGGCCTGTCTGAACACGCACGGCCGCGAGCGCTGCCACGTCGACGCGCTCGTGGAGACCGAGCGCCTCGCGCGCGCCTACGTCATGGGCGAGGGTCGCTAGGAAGAGGGCGCGTCCTTCTCGCCCGCGTGCATACGTGACGAGGCAAACGGGTATGACTTCAGAGTTCAACGAGCTGAGAAAGGCAAGAAGGGGAGAGCATGGCATCGGGTGATTGGCAGCGCAGGCTGGGGGAGTGGCTTCAGGGGCGACAGGGGCCGGACGACCTCGCGGTCTTCTCGACGAACCTCGCGATCGTCATCGTGATCGTGAACCTCTTTGCGCGCGTGAGCTGGCTCGGCTGGGTCGCGCTCGTGCTCATCGCCTACTCGATGTTCCGCATCCAGTCCAAGAACCTCGGCCGCCGCGCCCGCGAGAACGAGGCCTTCCTCAAGGCGCTCGGCCCGGCGCGCCCGTGGGTCCAGAACCCCCGTGCCGCCTGGACGGAGCTGCGCACCTACAAGCACGTGAAGTGCTCCTCCTGCAAGCAGCGGGTGCGCGTGCCACGCGGCAAGGGCAAGCTCCGGGTCACCTGCCCGCGATGCAAGGCCAAGTTCGAGGTCAGGTCGTAGCCGCGCGCCTTTGGGACCGCTCACAGAATGACCGGCCAGAGAAGAACCTCCCAGTGCTACCGTTGTTGCGTTATGACAACGTGCCCGGGAGGTTTTCTCATGCTTGATAGAAGGAAGTTCCTGCAGGTCGCAAGTGCCGGAACCGCGACGTTTGCGCTCGCCGCCTGCAACGGCGCGACCGAGCCCGCCGCCGAGGGCGAGCAGCCCGCCGAGGACGAGCAGCCCGCAGAGCCCGTCGCCCTGCGCGCCGTCGCCCTCAAGGGCCCCACCGCCATGGGCCTCGTGCGCTTCATGAGCGAGGTCGACAACGGCAACCTCGCCGACAACGACTACTCCTTCCAGATCGTGGCCTCCCCGGACGAGGTCACGCCGCTCATCGCCAAGGGCGAGGTGGACATTGCCGCGGTTCCCGCAAACCTCGCCTCGGTCCTCTACAACAAGACCGAGAAGGGCGTGCGCGCCATCGCAATCAACACCCTCGGCGTCCTCTACATCTGCGAGCTCGGCGACGCCGTCCACTCCGTCTCCGACCTCAAGGGCAAGACGATCTACGCCTCCGGCAAGGGCTCCACGCCCGAGTACGGCCTGGCCTACGTCCTCGAGAAGAACGGCCTCGTCGTGGGCACCGACGTGCAGATAGAGTGGAAGAGCGAGCACGCCGAGTGCGTCCAGGCGCTCGCCGCGTCGTCGGGCCCTGCCGTGGCCATGCTGCCCCAGCCCTTCGTGACCACCGCGCAGGCCCAAAACGACCAGATCCGCGTGGCGCTCGACCTCACCGAGGAGTGGGACGCCGTCCAGACCGGCGACGAGCAGAGCTCCATGATCACCGGCGTCGCCATCGTGCGCTCCGCCTTCGCCGACGAGAGCCCCGCGGCCGTCGACGCCTTCCTCGACCACTATGCCGACTCCGTCGACTTCGTGAACGACGACGTCGAGGCCGCGGCCAAGCTCGTGGGCGACTACGACATCGTTCCCGCGCAGGTGGCGCAAAAGGCCATCCCCGAGTGCAACATCGTCTGCATCACCGGCGACGAGATGGCCGAGAAGCTCGCGGGCTACCTCGACGTCCTGGCCGAGCAGAACCCCAAGGCCGTGGGCGGCTCCGTTCCGGGCGACGACTTCTACTACGGCGCGTAGCCCTTGCGGGGCGGCCTCGACAACGGCATGCGGGAGGGCGGGCGCCTGAGGACCTGGGGCGTCCGCCTGCTCGTCGCGGCGTTTTGGCTCGCGGTCTGGCAGCTCGTGGCGTGCGCCGTCGACTCGCGCATCATCCTCGTGGGACCGCTCGAGGTGCTCGCGCGCCTCGTCGAGCTCGCGGGGACCGGCGAGTTCTGGGCGTCCGTCGCGACCTCGCTCGCCCGCATCGGCGCGGGCTTTCTCGGCGGCGCCGTGAGCGGCGTGGTCCTCGCGGCCGCAGCGAGCCGACTCGCGGCCGTGCGAGAGCTGCTCGCCCCGGTAATGGGGGCGCTCAAGGCGGTGCCGGTGGCGTCGTTTGTGATCTTGGTGCTGCTGTGGGTGTCCTCCCGCGACCTCTCCGTGGTCATCGCCTGGATCATGGCGCTGCCGATCGTCTACACCAACGTCTGTGAGGGTATCTCCCAGACCGACCCCGCCCTGCTCGAGATGGCCGAGGTCTTTGGCCTGCGCGGGCTCGACCGGGTTCGCCTCGTCTACCTCTCTCAGGTCCTTCCGTACTTTCGCGCCGCCGTGTCGCTCGCGCTGGGGCTCTCATGGAAGGCGGGCATCGCCGCCGAGGTGATCGGCCTTCCCGACCTCACGATCGGCGAGCACCTCTATGACGCCAAGGTCTATCTCGACACCCCCGACCTCTTCGCGTGGACGGTCGCGATCGTCGTGGTGTCGGTCGCCCTCTCCGCGGTGGTGGGCAAGGGGCTCGACGCCGCCCTGCGCCGTTGGGAGGCGAGGCCATGAGCGCCGCCGTCTTCGAGCTGCGCGCGGTCGAGAAGCGCTATGGCGCGCTTGCGGTCCTCGCGGGCGCCACGGCGCGCTTCGAGGTCTGCCGCGCCCACGTTCTCATGGGGCCCTCCGGTGCGGGCAAGACCACGCTGCTGCACCTGCTGGCGGGCCTCGAGAGTCCGGACGCGGGCGAGGTCGTGCGCCCTGCCGGCGTCCGCCTGGGCATGACCTTCCAGGAGGACCGCCTGCTCGACAACCTCACCGCCACGGCCAACATCCGTCTGCCGCACGCCCGTCTGCGCGGGGCGGAGCGAGAGGCCTTTCTCGCCCGTGAGCGCGCCGCCCTCGCCGCGGTGGGGCTTCCCGTGGACGCCCGTCCCGTGCGCGAGCTCTCCGGCGGCCAGCGCCGTCGCGTGGCCATCCTGCGCTGCGCGCTCGCAGACGCTGACGCCCTGCTCTTCGACGAGCCCCTCAAGGGTATGGACGAGAAGACCGTGGCGCGGGTGATGGACTGCGTGGTGCCGCTGTTTTCTGGCAAGACCGTCTTCTGGGTCACCCACGACGAGCGCGAGAAGGACCTCCTGCCCGACCCCGTCCCCTGGACGGTCCGTGACGGACTCATCTTCCCCGCGTAGCGCGCCCGACATACCTTCCCCGCTCAGACAGCTTGCTTCGCAAGAACTCGCGGATGAAGGTATGTCGGGCGCGCCACTGTGACGAGGCGGGTCAACATACCTCAGATGCGAGTTTTTGCGCAGCAAACTGTTTGAGCAGATGAGGTATGTTGACCCGCCCCGCCCCCGCATGTGCGATGATAGGAAGCTGCATCAGAGGGAGGAGACTTCATGCATGTTATCTATCTGGCGGGCGGGATCGCGTCCGGCAAGTCGACCGTCGCGCGCGTCTTTGAGGAGCTCGGCGCCGTGAGGATCGACCTCGACGACCTCTCGCGCGAGGCGTTGGCGCCGGGATCGCCGATCCTGCCGCAGATCAAGGCGGCCTTTGGCGACGACGTCATCAACCCCGTGGGCGGCGTGAAGCGCGAGCTGCTGGCGGAGCGCGCCTTCGCCACCACCGAGCGCACGGTCACGCTCGAGGAGATCGAGCTGCCGCTGATCGACGAGCTGCTGCGCGCCCGCGTGGCCGAGCTCGCCGAGCAGGAGCGCGCGGAGCGGGAGAAGGACCCGGAGGCTGCCGAGAAGATCGTGGTCGTCGAGGTCCCGCTGCTCGACCGCATGCGCGGCTCGTTCGACATGGCAGACGAGATCATCGGCGTCGTGTGCCCCGCGCCCGCCCGCCGCGCCCGCGCGGCACAGCGCGGCATGGACCCCCGCGACTTCGATCGCAGGCTCCACCAGCAGCCCACCGAGGCCTACATCAAGGCGCACAGCAGCTTCGTCTTCAACAACATCCACACCGCCGACGTCTTCGACCGGGAGATTCGCGACTGGTGGCACGCGCGCGAGCAGCAGGGCTGGGACAACGTGCCCAAGAGGGGGCGCGCGGGTGCCCAGGCATAGCCGGCCCGAGCGGCTTGTCCGCTGGTATCGCGTCATACCGCTCGTTCTTCTCGCCCTGACGCTGGCCTTCTCCGCCGGGCTGGCGGCCGTCCCGCTCGAGTGGGTGCGCACGCTCGCCTACCCGGTGGAGCATGCGCAGGCGATCGAGGACGCGGCCGCGCGTCACGGCGTGGACCCCGACCTCGTGTGCGCGGTGATCAAGTGCGAGTCGGGGTGGGACGAGGGCGCCGTCTCGCACGCGGGCGCCGTGGGCCTCATGCAGGTCATGCCGGCGACCGCCGAGAGTCTGAACGGCCTCGGGCTGGTGAGCGCGGACCAATACGACCCCGCCGCGCTCGTGGACCCCACCGTGAACATCGAGTACGGCTGCGCCTACCTCGGTTACCTGCAGACACACCTCTCGAGCCTCGACGAGGTGATCGCCGCCTACAATGCCGGCATCGGCACTGTGCAGGGTTGGCTCGCGGACGGGGGGTCACTGCCCGAGCAGATCGAGTACGCCGAGACGCGCGCCTACCTCGAGCGCGTGCGCGAGGCGTACGAGGGCTATCAGAGAAGCTACCCGGAAGGAATCACCTCCGCCGAGTAGGCGGCGTCATTACTGCCGCGCGAGCGAGCGATAGACATCGAGCAGCGCGTCGTCGCGGCCGAGCTCCAGGTATGCCCCCATGAGCGGGCGCGCGACCGAGAAGAGCCCGGCGTCGACGCAGGAGCCGACGGCCTCTCCTGTCCGGCGGCGCAGCGCGCCGAGGTCGCCCGTCGGGATCTCGCCCAGCTCGAGCGTCGGGAGGACCTCGTCCTCGTCCAGGGCCCGCAGGCCCTCCCCGCCGACCTCCAGGAGGTCGGAGAGTTCGCTGCGCGCCTGTGCCGCGACGTCCTCGTGCAGCGCGATGGCGCGCTGGTAGCAGGCGACGGCGAGGTCGCTCCTGCCGAGCTTCCACTCCATGTAGGCGAGGCGATAGAAGCAGATGGCCATCTCGCGTGCGGTGGGGCAGGTCCCGATCGTGCGCTTGAGGAGGTCGGCTGCTTCGAAGATCCTCGACGCCTCCTCGAGGCAGCGCACCTTGGCGAGCGCGGCGTCGGGCGTCGCCGGCGCCACGCGCATGAGCTCGTCGGCGTGCGCGATGGCCGCGGGGAGGCGCCCGAGCATCGTGAGCGCGCGCGACGCGTAGGAGTGGGCGGCGTAGTACTCGTCGGGGACGAGCCGCACGCGGCGCCCGCCGTCGTTTGCGGAGAGGTTGTAGGCCACGCGCTCGGGCACGGAGTTGAAGTAGCGGTAGACGCTGTCCTCGTCGTCGAGGTAGAGGCCGGTCTCGGCGATGGGGGAGAGCACGGCCTCGAGCGAGCCCACGAGGACGTCGAGCTGATCGGGCGTGGGGTTGGCCTCGAGGGTCGCGCGCGCGGCGCGCGCCGCCGAGCCGAGCGCTCCTCCGTCCACGAAGAGCTCCGCTAGCGCGCGCTGGTCCGTGACGTCGACCGTGCCGTCCACGAGCGCCTTGCTCGCCCGTTCGCACGCCTCGGCGACGGTGAGGTCGGCCGTGGCATCCCGCAGCGCCATGAGGTGGGCCACGGCGCCCTGCGTGGTGTCCCCGAGCTCGTCTACCAGGCCGTTCCACGCGTCTGCGCGCCCGGCCTTCTCCATGATGCCGAGGTCGCGGATGCGCCGCGCCCCGCAGGCGAGCACGAGTGCCTCGTCGCAGGGCGTGTCGTCGAGCTCCGGGAGGCGATGGCGCGCGGCGCAGCTCAGCTCCTCGTCCCCGAGGGAGAGGAAGGGCTCGACCGTCTTGAGCCAGCCCGCGGCGTCGGTCGCGAAGCGCAGCGCCGGGTCCTCGGGGAGCCCCTCGTCCACCACCTTGGGGGAGCGCGCGGCCGCGCGCAGGCGCTCGAGGGCGTCCTTCGTGAGGTCGAGCGACATCACCACGTCGTCCGACCCGTGCTCGCGACAGTTGACGACGACGCGCCCGACGCGCTCCGACGAGGCAAACCCCCGCCGCGCGAGCAGCAGGGCGACCCTGAGGGCGTAGGCCCGAGCCCACGCGGCCTGGCTGCGAGCCCCGATGAAGGCGAGGCATCCCGGCCGAGGGACCACGACGTCGACGCCGAGGATCCCGCGCGCCAGGTTGACCTGGAAGTCGAATTCGATGCGAAACGGCGCGGGGAGGTTCTCGACGGAGTCCGCGAAGCGCAGGCGACAGAACCACTCGCCGTCCTTCTCGGCACGGTCGATAAGGTCGGTGACAAGCGGGCGGTCGCAGGATGCGGGGGTCAGGTCGGCAACGTCCGCGAGGGTCTGCGCCAGCCTCCAGACGGGGGTCGCCTTCTGGGGCCAGCTTCTCCTCATGAGGTCGTCATTGACGTTGAGGATCGCCTCGAGGGTGGTCAGCCGGTCGTAGGCGTCCTCGGAGAGGGCCTCGTCCGTGCGGAGCGTGAGCCACCAGCGGCCGTTTCTCCTGAGCTTGGTGGCGCTCACGGGCGCAGGGCTCTCCCACTCGAGCAGGCCCGCGCGCCGCAGCAGCGAGGGGAGCATGCCGTAGCTTGCGGGGTCCCCGTGCAGCACGAGGTCGTGCAGGGCGAGCAGGGCGTCGTCGGCGTGCGCGAGCATGCCGTCGAGGTCCGCCCCGCCGCCCGGGCGGGCCTGCGCCTGTGGCCCCTCCGGCGTCGCCGCGGGCTCCGCGGGCGGCGCGCCCCGGGCAGGCTCGGCCGCGCGCATCCACGGCTTGTCCGCAAAGTCCTTCTCGGTGCGCCTCCTGCGGCGCTCCATGCCCTGATAGACCAGGAGCGCGAGCACGGCCGCGGCAGCCGCGCCCAGACGTCCCGCGATCTTGGTTGCGTTGGGGCCCTCGTCGGCCAGCAGCAGGCAGGTGATCACGACGAGGATGGCAACAAGCGCGACGGCGAGCGCCCGCGTGAGGACCTTGCCGTCCCTGGTGTCGTTGAATCGCATGTGCCTCCTCTCGTCGCAGTCCATTCTACCCGGCGCCGGCGCGGGCGTTCTTCTCGCCCGTTCTTCTCGTACCGCCTTTCCGGTCGGTGCCTCCGCCGGCTTTCCGTCGAGTAAGAGTTTCTTGCGAGAAACCCCCTCAAAAGGGGCCGCTTTACGCATATAACTCTTACTCGGCGACGCTGTGCGCGGGGGACGGGCGAGAAGAACGTCGCGCAGAAACAGAACACTTGTACTATGTCCGGCGGTTGGGGTACACTATCACCACGCGAGAGAGGGGGCTTGGATGGCAGAGAAGAACGAGCGCTTTGGCGGCGAGCTCGTGCGCTTTGGGCGCGAGTCGGGCGGGGAGCCGCTCAAGGTGGTCTCCCCCTATGAGCCTGCGGGCGACCAGCCCCAGGCAATCGAGAAGCTGGCCGACGGCGTGGAGCGGGGGCTCCGCTACCAGACGCTGCTGGGCGTCACCGGCTCGGGCAAGACCTTCACCATGGCCAAGACCATCGAGAAGCTTGGTCGGCCCACCCTCATCATGGAGCCCAACAAGACGCTCGCCGCCCAGGTGGCGAGCGAGATGCGCGAGCTCTTCCCCAACAACGCCGTGGTCTACTTCGTCAGCTACTACGACTACTACCAGCCCGAGGCCTACGTCCCCCAGACGGACACCTACATCGAGAAGGACGCCTCCATCAACGAGGAGGTGGAGAAGCTGCGCCACCAGGCCACCTCGAGCCTGCTCTCGAGGCGCGACGTCATCGTGGTGGCGTCGGTCTCCTGCATCTACGGCATCGGCAGCCCGGAGGACTACGCGGGCCTCGCGCCCAACGTGAGCAAGGACGAGCCGCTCGAGCGCGACGAGCTCATCCACAGCCTCATCGACATCCAGTACGACCGCAACGACTACGACCTCTCGCGCGGCACGTTCCGCGTGCGGGGGGACACCGTGGACGTCTTCCCGCCCTACGCGGAAAACCCGCTCAGGATCTCTTTTTTCGGCGACGAGGTGGAGCTCATCGCCGAGGTGGACAATCTCTCGGGCGAGATCGTGCGCGAGTTCGACGCCATCCCCATCTGGCCGGCGTCCCACTACGTGACCGAGCACCCCAAGGTCACCCACGCCCTCGAGACCATAAGCGAGGAGCTCGAGGCCCGCGTGGCGGAGCTCAAGGCCGCCGACATGCTCCTCGAGGCCCAGCGCCTCGCGCAGCGCACGAGCTATGACCTCGAGATGCTCGAGACCATGGGCTACTGCAACGGCATCGAGAACTACTCGCGCCACCTGGACGGCCGCAAGGCCGGCGAGCCGCCCTACACGCTCATCGACTACTTCCCCAAGGACATGCTCTGCATCATCGACGAGTCCCACGTCACCGTGCCTCAGATCCGCGGCATGTACGAGGGGGACCGCTCGCGCAAGGTCACGCTCGTGGACCATGGCTTCCGCCTGCCCTCGGCGCTGGACAACCGGCCGCTGCGCTTCGATGAGTTCGAGGAGCGCGTTCCGCAGTTCATCTACGTCTCGGCCACGCCCGGAGACTACGAGGAGTCGGTCACCCAGCAGGAGGTCGAGCAGATCATCCGTCCCACGGGCCTGCTCGACCCCAAGGTGGACGTGCGCCCCGTGCGCGGCCAGATCGACGACCTCATCGCCGAGATCAAGGACCGTGTGGCGCGCAAGGAGCGCGTGCTCGTGACCACGCTCACCAAGCGCATGGCCGAGGACCTCACCGACCACCTGCTCGACGAGGGCGTGCGGGTGAACTACATGCACTCCGACACCGCCACGCTCGATCGCGTGGACATCATCCGCGACCTGCGCGTGGGCAAGATCGACGTGCTTGTGGGCATCAACCTTTTGCGCGAGGGCCTCGACATACCGGAGGTCTCGCTGGTCGCCATCCTTGACGCGGACAAGGAGGGGTTCCTGCGCAACCGGCGCTCGCTGATCCAGACCATGGGCCGCGCGGCGAGAAACGCTCAGGGCGAGGTCATCATGTACGCGGACGCCATCACGGACTCCATGCGCGAGGCCATCGGCGAGACGGCGCGGCGCCGGCAGATCCAGGAGGCGTTCAACGCCGAGCACGGCATCGTGCCGCGCACCGTCAAGAAGTCGATCACGGACGTCTCGTCGTTCATCTCGGAGGCCGAGGCCACGCTCGAGGGCAAGACGCGCGACCGTCACGGCACCGGCAGCCACGGCGCCTTCGAGACGCTCGCGGGGGAGGCGTCGCCGACGGCCGACGTCGAGGCCACGTCCGACGCGCTCGCGGAGGAGCTCGCGGGGCTCTCGGAGTCCGAGCTCGCCGACGTCCTCGACGCCCTGGAGGAGGAGATGGCAGTGGCCTCGGAGGCCATGGACTTCGAGACGGCCGCCCGCATCCGCGACCAGATCGTCGCCATCCGCACGCGCGCGGAGGGCAGCTCCGCCGACGCCGTCATCGCCCGGCTCAAGTCCGGAGCGCGCAAGGGCTCGGCCCACGCCACCCGTCGCCGCTACCGCCCGCACAAGAAGTAGGGGTCTGCCATGTCGCAACTGTTCGACCCGTCCGAGAAGAGCCTCTTCGGGTACCTCTCCCGCGCCTTCGACACCTTTGACGAGCGGCCGCTCGCCGACGTGGACAGCCTCGTTCTGGCGTGTCTGTCGTACTTCCGCTATCAGGGCGACGCCGTGCGGTCGCGCGAGGGCTCGCCCGTGCGGGAGCTCTTCCGCGCCGAGTGGGTCGAGGCCATGACGCGGGGGCTCTGGAACCCCGAGGGGCTCGCGCGGCTGCTCGCACTCGTGGCGGCGAGCCCGCGCTTTCGCGACCTTCGCGTGAGCGACTACGTAGACGACTTCGACGAGGCAGCCGAGAAGCAGTTCTCGGCCTGCGTGCTGCGCCTGCCGGGCGGCGGGGCGTACGTGTCGTTTCGCGGGACGGACAACACCCTCGTGGGCTGGAAGGAAGACTTCAACATGGCCTTCGAGACCGGCGTGCCTTCCCAGTACGCCGCGATCGACTATCTCGAGCGCGTGGCGCCCACGATCGAGGGGCCCCTCTACCTGGGCGGGCACTCCAAGGGCGGAAACCTCGCCGTCTGCGCCCTGGCGCGCTGCTCGGCGGGGGTCGCCGCGCGCGTCGGCCGGGCCTTCTCGCACGACGGGCCGGGCTTTACCGAGGAGGCGCTCGCCGACGAGCTCTGGCAGGAGCGCTCAGCCCTGGTGTCAAAGACGGTACCGCGCTCCTCGGTCATCGGCATGCTCTTCGAGCGCCAGGAGGACTATGCCGTCGTCGACTCCTCCACGATGGGCCTCACCCAGCACGACCCCTTCTCCTGGGTCGTGGAGGGGACGGACTTCGTGCGCCAGGAGGGACTCGGCCGCGGGGCGAGCTTCGTCGACAAGGGCCTCAACGAGTGGATCGCCAGCATGACGCGCGCGGAGCGCGAGGGCTTCGTGGAGGCGCTCTTCTCGGTGCTCGACGCGGCGGGCGAGGACACCTTCGCCGAGCTCAGCGGCAACTGGCAGGCGTCGGTGCCGGCGATGCTCAGGCGCCTCGGCGAGCTCGAGCCCGAGCGGCGCGGTCACATCACGCGGGCGCTCGCCCTTCTCGCCCAGGCGTTTGTCCCCGACTTCGAGCTGCCCCAGATGCCCGACTTCGAGCTGCCCCAGTTCCCCGGCCTGGCGGAGCTTCTGCCGGGTAAAATGGGTGGGCAGGGCACTGACCGGACAGAGGAGGGCTGAGATGGCGGCAAAGATCGTGGTGGCGTGCGGATCCGGCGTGGCGACGTCCGAGATGGTCGCCGCCAGGCTGCGCAGGCTGCTCTCCGAGAGGGGCGCCGAGGCCGAGGTCGTGGCCGTTGACGTGGCTCACGTCGACGATGCCCTCGAGGGCGCCGCGGCCTTCGTCCCCGTGGTGAGGCCCGAGCGCGACTACGACGTCCCCACCGTGAGCGGCGTCGCCTTCCTCACGGGCATGAACCAGGACAAGGAGCTCGACCGTCTGCTCGAGTTCCTCGGCGAACGCTAAATATGAGCAACTGTCCCATTTCACATAGAGAGTAAGCCGCCCCCGAAGGACACGCCCCTCTCGAGAAGACCGTGGCGGCCCGTCCGTTACGCGAGGCCCGCTGGCCCGGGGCTCTTCTCGCGCGATTTCTGTGCAGCAGTGAGCGGCGAGAAGAACCCCCGGGCCAGCGGGCCTACCGCCGCGCGTATGCCGCCACGATCTTCTCGGCGGCGAGGATGCCGTCGGTGGCGGCGCTCATGATGCCGCCCGCGTAGCCCGCGCCCTCGCCCACGGGCCAGAGGCCGCGGACACCCACGCTCTGCCCGTCGTCGCCGCGGGTCACGCGCACCGGCGAGCTCGAGCGCGTCTCCACGCCCGTGAGCACCGCGTCCGCAGCGTCAAAGCCGCGGAGCTTGCGGCCGAGCACGGGAATCGCCGCGCGCAGCGTCTCCGTCACGTAGTCCGGCAGGCAGAGCGCCACGTCGCCCCACGCCACGCCGCGCGGGTAGGTGGGCGCCACGCGCCCGCCGGCGCTCGAGGGCGCGCCGGTGAGGAAGTCTCCCACGAGCTGGGCCGGCGCCACGTACGCGCCGCCGCCCGCCGCGAAGGCCGCCCGCTCGCAGCTCCGCTGCAGCTCCACGCCCGCGAGCACGTCGTCGCCGGGCAGGTCCTCGGGGAAGACGTTGGCGAGCAGCCCCGAGTTGGCGTTTTGGCCCGCGCGGTCCGAGAGGCTCATGCCGTTGGTGCAGACGCCGCCCGGCTCGCTCGCGGCGGAGACCACGTAGCCGCCGGGGCACATGCAAAACGAGAAGGCGCTCCGCCCGGAGGGCAGGTGGCAGGAGAGGCTGTAGGGCGCGGCGCCGAGCGTGGGGTGGCCCGCCGCGTCCCCGTAGAGCGCGCGGTCGATCTGTGCCTGCAGGTGCTCGATGCGCACGCCCATCGCAAAGGTCTTGCGCTCCATGGGCACGCCGCGCTCGCGCAGGAGCTCGAAGACGTCGCGCGCGGAGTGCCCGCAGCACAGGACCACGCAGTCCGCGGCCACGCGCTCCTCGAAGACGCCTCCGTCGTCGCGCGTGGCCGCAAGGGTCACGCCGCGAACCGCGCCGTCGCTCACGTCGAGGTCGGTCATGCGGCAGCGACAGCGGACCTCGCCGCCCGCCTCCTCGATCTGCCGCACGATGTCGGTCACCACGCGCGGCAGCACGTCGCTTCCCACGTGGGGCTTGGCGTCCCAGAGGATCTCGCGCTGCGCGCCTGCGGCGACGAAGGTCTCGAGGATGAGGCGATGGGCCGGGCTCTTGGTGCCCGTCTGGAGCTTGCCGTCAGAGAAGGTCCCCGCGCCGCCGACGCCAAACTGGATGTTGCTCTCGGGGTCGAGCGCGCCCGTCTCGTTGTGCCTGTTCACGACCTCGCCGCGGCGGGCGGCGTTGTCCCCGCGCTCCACGAGCAGGGGCTCGAGGCCGGCGCGTGCGAGCGAGAGCGCGCAGAACAGGCCCGCGCACCCGGCGCCAACGACGACCGGGCGCGGTGCGTCGCGACGCTCGACGCGCTCCGGGAAGCCGAAGGGGCGCTCGTCCACGACGCGCACGTTCTTGTTTGCCCGCTTCTTGGCGAGGCGGGCGAGAAGGGCCTGCTCGGCGCCCGGTCCGCCCGCGAGCTCGACGCGCAGCGTGAACGTGAGGTGCACGTCCCCGCGCTTGCGGGCATCGATCGAGCGGCGCCTGCGCTCGACGGACCCGAGGTCCTTCTCGCCCACGCGCAGCTTGCGCGCGACGGCCCTGCGGCATGCGGCGAGCTCTCGCGCGTCGGTGCCGTCGAGCGTGGAGAGGGGTATGCGGATCCCGGAGACCTCGAGCATGGGCGTCCTTTCACGCGTAGGTTGTCATGCCTATTGTCCCACGTCCCGTCAGGCGCGGCTCCCGGCGGACTCCGCGGCGGCGCGCCCGGCGACGAGGCCGCTCTTCCACGCCCAGGCGAGGTTGTACCCGCCGCACGCGCCGTCGACGTTCAGCGCCTCGCCGCAGGCGAATAGGCCCGACGCCTCGCGCGCCTCGAGCGTCTCCGGGCGGAACTGCGAGCACAAAAGCCCGCCGCGCGTCACCTGCGCACGCTCTGGCTCGGCGGGACCCTGCACAACAAAGCGCAGGTCAAAGGCCTTCTCGAGCGCATCAGGCCCAAGGGCTGCCGCAATCACGGGATCGAGCACGCCCGCGCAGCTGCCCGCCGCGCGCCCGAGGCCGCGCGCGAGCTCGCGGTCGAGCCCGCCGGTGAGGTCGAGCGCGACCACGTCCCCGGGAAGCACGACTCGCGAGAGGTCAAACACCACGATGCCCGAGAGCCCGTAGCTGCGGAAGAGCACCTCGCCGGTCTCGCGGGCCACCTCGGCGCCGTCCCGGACCAGACGCGCGACCACGTGCGCGCGGCGCCCGTCGAGCCCCTCGAGCGCCACGCCCGCGGGCGCCGAGCAGGCGAGCGAGCAGAGCACGGGCTCGTACGGCGCGCGCGCAAGACCGATCGAGCTCGTGACCCCCTCGCCGCCGCCCGCCGCCAGGACGAGCGAGGTTCGCATAAGTCCCGTTTTTGACCTCGAATCGGGCTCAAAAAGGGGCGACGTGCGAACCTCACGGCGAGACATCGAGACGTCCACGACCTCGCGCGCCGGCGCCAGCACCACGCCGGCCCGGCGGGCCCGCGAGAGCAGCACCTCGCGCACGGAGGACGCCTGCCGCGAGAGCGGGTAGAGCCGCCCGCCCTCCTCCTCGGCCCAGGCGAGCCCGCACTCCTCGAAGAACGCGAGCACGTCGTCGCCAAAGCGCGGGCCGCAGGTCGTCGCCACGAACGAGGGGTCGTTGTAGCGCTCCCACGCGGGCGCGGGCCCGCACAGCGCGGCGTTCATGAAGTTGCAGCGGCCGTTGCCCGTGGCCAGAATGGAGCGCCCGCACGCGAGCGCGCGCTCCAGAACCACCACGCTCGCCCCGGCCTCGGCGGCCGCGATCGCGGCGGCGAGGCCCGCGGCCCCGCCGCCGACCACGGCGACGTCGCAGCGCTCGGGGACGCGCACCGCCGCCGCTGCGGCGAGCGCCTCCTCGCGCGCCTGCGACCTCGAGGTCCTTCTCTGCCCGCGCGCCAAGCTACGCGTCCTGGCCGCGCAGCGCGTCCACGAACTCCGCCGTGCGGACCACCGTGTCGACGGCCTCGGAGAGCGTGCCCGCGGGCAGCTCGTCCTCGAAGGTGCCGGCGTCGCACGCCGCGGCGATCTTGGGGTCGATGGGCAGCTGGCCCAGCGCCTCGATCTCGAAGGCCTCGGCGGTCTGCTGCAGGCGGCTCGGCCCGAAGGGGTAGATCTTCTCGCCGCACTGCGGGCACTCGACGTAGGCCATGTTCTCCACGATGCCCAGCACGGGCACCTGCATCATGTTGGCCATGTTCACGGCCTTGCCCACGACCATCTGCACGAGGTCCTGCGGCGAGCTCACGATCACGATGCCGTCGACCGGCAGGGACTGGAAGACGGTGAGCGGCACGTCGCCGGTCCCCGGGGGCATGTCCACGAGCAGGTAGTCGAGCTCGCCCCAGGCGCAGTCCTCCCAGAACTGCTTGATGGCGCCGGCGACCACGGGCCCGCGCCAGATGACGGGGTCGGTCTCGTTCTCCAGGACGAGGTTGGCGCTCATGACCTTGATGCCGCCCTTGGTGAGCACGGGGACGATGAGCTCGTCCACGCCGCGGGCGCGCGCCCCGGCGAGGCCCATCATGCGGGGGATCGAGGGGCCGGTGACGTCCGCGTCGAGGATGCCGACCTTGGCGCCGCGGCGGGCGAGCTCGACGGCCAGCGCGCCGCACACGAGCGACTTGCCCACGCCGCCCTTGCCCGAGACCACGCCGATGACGTGGCGGACGTTCGAGTAGTCGTTCTGGGGGAACTGCTCCGGGCCCTGGGGCTGCCTGCTGCCGTGCAGCACCTCGTCGACCTCCTGGCGGAGCTTCTCCTGATCGCTTGCTTCCATGCTGTTCCTCTCTCCTGCGCCGTACGCCGGCGCCTGTGCGCAACGTCTCGATTCTACCCAAGCGCGGGCCCGGCTATGGCCCATACTGTTGCAAACGGCGCGCAGGGCGCCGCAACGAGAGGGGAGTCAGCCATGATCTTCACGTCGCTCGCCAGCGCCGCCGCAAACGACCTGTCCCAGGAGCGCTACCAGAGGGCCCTGGAGTTCCTCGCGCGCCCGGACCTCGCCGAGCTGGAGCCCGGCCGCCACGACGTCATGGGCGACGAGGTCTTTGCCAACGTCCAGGAGATCACCACCGTCCCCGCGGGCGAGAAGAACTACGAGGCGCACCGTCGCTACGCCGACATCCACTACGTCATCAGCGGCACCGAGCTCCTGGGCGTGGCCCCGGTCGCGGAGTGCGCGCCGGTCGGCGAGTTCTCCGAGGCGGACGACTTTGGCCTCTACACCCCCGGCGACCGCGAGGGCTGGGTGACCCTGCGCGAGGGCGAGTTCGTGGTCACGCCCCCCTGCGACGCCCACAAGCCGGGCTGCTGCCCGGGCGAGCCCGCGCCGCTCAAGAAGATCTGCGTGAAGGTGCTCGTTGACTAGCGCCGACGCGCCGCTCGCCGCCGGCGACGACTGGGGCCAGGGCTGCGGGGCCAACTGCTTCACGCTCGACGAGGACGGCTTCACCTGCCGGCGCGTGCTCGACGCCCCGGAGGTCTGGCGCGTCGAGCTGCTCATGCACGACACCTTCCTGCCCTCGGTCAACGCCTTCGTGGTGCTGGACGGCGGCGAGGCGCTCGTGGTGGACGCCGGGACGCCCGACCCGCTCAACGACACGCGCCTCATGCGCGCGCTGCTGGGGCTGGGCGTGGACCCGGCGGAGACGCCCACGACGCTCTTCTGCACGCACGCCCATATCGATCACGTGGGGCTCGCGCGCGAGCTCGCCGAGGCCGGCGCGCGCGTGCTCGTCCCGGAGGGGGTCCTCGCGGACATGCGCCGCTTCGCCGTGCCCGCGTGGCGCGACGGGATGGCGGCCCGCATGTGCGCGGAGGGCGCCTCCGACGCGGAGGCCGCCGAGCTCGCGGACGTCATCTGGGACCACGTGGTCAACTTCGAGAACGAGAAGATCGCGTTTGGCACGGTGGCGCCCGGCGAGGCGGTGCGGCTCGGGCGATGGGCCTTCGAGGTCGTGTCGGCGCCCGGGCACACGGTCGGGCAGTGCGTGCTCTGGGAGCCGGAGACGCGCACGGCGTTTCTCGGCGACGCGGTCCTGTTTCTGTGCTCGACCTGCATCGGCTTCTGGGACGAGGGCGAGGACCCGATCGGCGAGCAGCTTCGCACCCTGCGAGCGCTCGCCGACCGCGGCATCGAGCACGCCTACATGGGCCACGGCCTGCAGGAGGGGAGCGTCGCCGAGCGCTGCGTCGCAAACGCGGGCCATCACGAGCGGCGCAGCGCCCGCGCGCTGGCGGCGATCGAGGAGCGCCCGGGAAGCACGGGCTACGAGCTCGTGCCGGCCATGGGCTGGCGCGCGCCCTTCGACCGCTGGGCCGAGACCCCGGCCCTGACGCGGTGGTTCCTCGTGTCCGAGAGCATCGCGCATCTCGACCACCTCGTGGCCACGGGCGCCGTCCGCCGCGAGCCCGACGCCGCCGGCGTGAGCCGCTACTTCGCTGCGGAGTAAGCCTACCGGGGGCCTGCCGGTGTTCCTTCAGGAAGTGCGCTGAGCGAAACCTCCCTACGGAACAAGAGCGCCCCCGGCAACCAATTCTCCGCAGCGAGCAGCGACGACGGAAGAGGTCCGGCTCGTGGCGCCCGGCGTGCCACCTCGGCGTCGCGGTTTACCTAAAGGTGGGCTGCGATGGGCTGGGGGCATTCCGTAGGGAGGTTTCGCGCAGCGCACCTCCCGGAGGAATGCCCCCAGCCCCCCACGGGCTACAATCGAAGGTCGGTCAACCGGCACATTCGAGGAGGGTCCCATGGCCCAGGACGCAATCGTCATCCGCGGCGCGCGCGAGCACAACCTCGCGGACGTGGACGTTGACATACCGCGCGACAAGCTCGTCGTGATCACGGGCCTCTCGGGCTCGGGCAAGTCGAGCCTCGCCTTCGACACCATCTACGCCGAGGGCCAGCGCCGCTACGTCGAGTCCCTCTCCAGCTACGCCCGGCAGTTCCTCGGCCAGATGGACAAGCCGGACCTCGACTCCATCGACGGCCTCTCGCCGGCGGTCTCCATCGACCAGAAGACCACGTCGAGAAACCCGCGCTCCACGGTGGGCACCGTGACGGAGATCTACGACTACCTGCGCCTGCTGTTCGCCCGCGTGGGCACCCCGCACTGCCCCGAGTGCGGCCGCGTCATCGAGCGCCAGACCACCGACCAGGTGGCCGACAAGGTCCTTGAGCGCGCCCAGGGCCGCCGCGCCCTGGTGCTGGCGCCGGTCGTCCTCGACCGCAAGGGCGAGTACACCAAGCTCTTCGAGGACCTGCGCCGCGAGGGCTTCTCGCGCGTGCGCATCGACGGCGAGGTCCGCGAGCTCGGAGACGAGGAGATTCGCCTCGAGAAGAAGAACCGCCACAACGTGGAGGTCGTGGTCGACCGCATCGTCGTGCGCGAGGGGAGCCTCGGCCGCATCGCGGAGGCCGTCGAGCAGGCCACCCGCCTCGCCCAGGGCAAGGTGGGCTTCTACCTCATGCCCGACCGCGACGACCCGGAGCGCTTTCCCGGCGAGCTGCTCAGCTACTCGCTCGCGCTTGCCTGCCCCGAGCACGGCCACTCGATGGACGACCTCCAGCCGCGCGACTTCTCCTTCAACGCCCCCTACGGCGCCTGCCCGGACTGCGACGGCCTGGGATTTCGCAAGGTCGTGGATGCCGAGGCCCTGATCGAGGACCCGTCGCTCTCGGTGGCGGACGGCGTCTTCGGCAGCCTCTTCGGCCACTCCAACTACTACCCGCAGATCCTCTCGGCCGTGTGCCGCCACCTCGGCGCCTCGGACGAGACCCCGTGGCGCGAGCTTCCCAAGAAGGTCCAGGCGGCCCTGCTCGACGGCCTCGGCTCCACCAAGATCCGCGTGGACTACCACACGCGCGACGGCCGCGACACCCACTGGTTCACCACCTATCCCGGCGTGCGCTCGATCCTCTTCGACAAGTACCAGGAGACCACGTCGGAGACCATGCGCACGCATCTCGAGAAGTACATCCGCGAGGTGCCCTGCACCACCTGCAACGGTGCGCGCCTCAAGCCCGAGATCCTCGCCGTCACGGTGGGCGAGAAGAACATCTGGCAGGTCTGCGAGCTCTCCTGCCGCGACTGCCTGGCGTTCTTCGAGGCCCTAGAGCTCACGGAGCGCCAGCGCTTCATCGCCGGCGCCGTGGTCAAGGAGATCCTCGCCCGCCTGCGCTTTCTGGTGAACGTGGGCCTGGACTACCTCACGCTCTCCCGCGCCGCCGCCACGCTCTCCGGCGGCGAGGCCCAGCGCATCCGCCTGGCCACGCAGATCGGCGCCGGCCTCATGGGCGTGCTCTACATCCTGGACGAGCCCTCGATCGGATTGCACCAGCGCGACAACAACCGCCTGATCGAGACCTTGAAGCGCCTGCGCGACCAGGGCAACACCGTCATCGTGGTCGAGCACGACGAGGACACCATCCGCGCGGCCGACTACGTGATCGACATGGGCCCGGGCGCCGGCGAGCTGGGCGGCAAGGTGGTGGCCGCCGGCACGCCGGATGAGATCGCCGCCTGCCCGGACTCCGTCACGGGCGCCTACCTCACCGGCGCGCGCGAGATCCGCCTGCCCGAGAGGCGCCGCAACCCGCGCAAGGGCGCGATCAAGGTCACCGGCGCCCGCGCCAACAACCTGAGAAACGTTACCGCCAAGGTGGAGCTCGGCACGCTCACGGTGGTCACCGGCGTCTCGGGCTCGGGCAAGAGCTCACTGGTCACCGACACCCTCGCGCCCGCCCTCACCAACGCCGTCCACCGCTCCAAGCGCCCCGTGGGCCCCTACAAGAGGCTCGAGGGCGTGGAGCTCGTCGACAAGGTCATCGACATCGACCAGTCACCGATTGGGCGCACCCCGCGCTCCAACCCTGCCACCTACATCGGGCTCTGGGATGACCTGCGCGCCCTGTTTGCCTCCCTGCCCGAAAGCCGCGCGCGCGGCTACAGCCCCGGGCGCTTCTCGTTCAACGTGCCGGGCGGGCGCTGCGAGGCCTGCAAGGGCGACGGCCAGATCAAGATTGAGATGAACTTCCTGCCGGACGTCTACGTGCCCTGCGAGGTCTGCCACGGCAAGCGCTACAACCGCGAGACCCTCGAGGTGCTCTATCACGGCAAGTCCATCTCGGACGTGCTCGACATGACGGTGCACGAGGCACTGGCGTTCTTCTCCAACATCCCGCGCATCAAGAACAAGCTCCAGACCCTCTTTGACGTGGGCCTGGGCTACATTCACCTGGGCCAGCCTGCCACCACGCTCTCCGGCGGCGAGGCCCAGCGCGTCAAGCTCGCCAAGGAGCTGCACCGCCAGCAGACCGGCAAGACCTTCTACGTCCTCGACGAGCCCACCACGGGCCTGCACTTCGAGGACGTGCGCCAGCTCGTGGAGGTGCTCGAGAAGCTCGTGGACGCCGGCAACACGGTGCTCGTGATCGAGCACAACCTCGACGTCATCAAGATGGCCGACCGCGTGCTCGACATGGGCCCGGAGGGCGGCGACGGCGGCGGCACGGTGGTTGCCTACGGCACGCCCGAGCAGGTCGCGGAGGTCCCGGAGAGCTACACCGGGCAGTTCCTGCGGCAGATCCTCGCGCGCGACCGGGCGCGTCACGCGGGGGAGTAGCGCGATGGCGCGGCGCGAGAAGCTCCAGAAGACCAACGCCATGCGCGAGCTCGAGGCTGCCGGCGTGCCCTTTGAGTACGAGACCTACGAGGTGGACGAGACGGACACCTCGAGCGAGCTGGGCCTGCACATCGCGCAGCGCCTGGGGGAGGACCCCGCCGCGAGCTTCAAGACGCTCGTCTGCGTGGCGCCGTCGGGCGGCCACGTGGTCTGCTGCATCCCCGTGGCCGACGAGCTCGACCTCAAGAAGGCGGCCGCGGCGGCAGGCGAGAAGAGCCTCTCGCTGATGCACGTGCGCGACCTCGAGCCGGTCACGGGATACGTGCGCGGCGGCTGCTCGCCGGTGGGCATGAAGAGGCGCTTCCCCACGCTCATCGACGAGACGGCGCAGCTCTTCGACAAGATCCACGTCTCCGGCGGCCGGCGCGGGCTCTCGCTCGTGCTGGCGCCGGACGACCTCGCGCTCTTCTGCGACGCCGTCCTCGCCGACCTCGTCCGCTGACGATCCGGCACCAGGGGGCCTGCCGCGGCGAGTCGTCTGCCTCACGCCTCGGAGACGTCGCGCTCAATGAGCTGGCGGATGCGCTGGGAACGCGTCTGCCCATGGGCTGAGGCCTTTCGGTCGAATGCGTCGACGAGTGACTCGGGGACCTTCGCCCCAATGAGCTTGAGCTGCTCGAGGCTGATCCGCGGACGCCCCACAAGGACGCGACGGACCCGGCCGGGCAGCTCGCCGCGCTCGAAGTGCTCGGCGAGCTCGTCGAGGGTCTCCTCGCTCAGCTCGATGCCGTCTTTGGTGATGTAGCTCATCGCTGCGACCCCCTCAGCTCCTTCAGCATCCTCTTCGAGGGCGGCGTCATGGCGTGATAGATCAGCGTCGTGCCGTCTTTGAGCATGACTGCTCCCCCATATTGTATAACAAAACAATTCAACACAAACTGTCTCTCCCTGTGGTGATACGGAGCGGAATCGCGAGCGTCGCGCGTCCTTCTCGCCGGACGGTGAGAGAATCAAAAAGTTGTCTGTCAGCGATGTGAGGGAGGGCGCGAAGTGGGCGCAACGTCCGGCTACCAGCCAAGGCACCTGAGGCAGGGGAGCGGGGCCCCCGCGGCACCCAAGACGGCGGAGCGCGCCGAGGCGAGCACCCAGGAGCAGGTCGGCCGCAGCGCAGCGCTCATGAGCGCGCTGGTGGTCGTGAGCCGGCTCACCGGCTTCATGCGCACCTGGGGCCAGGCGTACGCCATCGGCGTCACCGTGATGGCGAGCTGCTACTCCATCGCCAACAACCTGCCGAACCAGCTCTACGAGCTCGTGGCGGCCGGCATGCTCACCACCGCCTTCCTGCCCGTCTACATGACGGTCAAGAAGCGCGCGGGGACGGAGGGGGCGAGCGCCTACACCTCCAACCTCGTCTCGATCGTGCTCGTCGCCATGGGCGCGGTCGCCGTGCTGGGATTTGTCTTCGCTGCGCAGATGGTCTACACGCAGTCCTTCTCGGCCACCGACGAGTTCGACTTCGACCTCACGGTGTACTTCTTCCGGTTCTTTGTCATCGAGGTCGTGCTCTACGCGCTCTCCTCGATCTTCTCGGGCGTGCTCAACGCCGAGCGCGACTACTTCTGGGGCCAGGCCGCGCCGATCTTCAACAACTTCGTGACCACGGCCTCCTTCCTCATCTACGCCGCGCTCGCCGAGACGAGCCCCGAGCTCGCGCTGCTCGTCCTGGCGCTCGGCAACCCGCTGGGCGTGGCGGTGCAGGTCGTCCTGCAGATCCCGCCGATGCTGCGCCACGGGATCCGTCTGCGCTTTGGCATCGACCTCCACGACCCGCTGCTCAAGGAGACCCTGCGGATCGGCGTGCCGTCGCTCGCCGTGGTGGTGGCGTCGTTCGTGACCACGTCGGTGCAGTCCTCCTCGGCGCTCTCGGTGGTGCCGACGGGCGCCTCGATCACCTACTACTCGCGCCTGTGGTACACGCTGCCCTACTCCATCCTCACGGTGCCCATCACCACGGCCATGTTCACCGAGCTCTCGGACAGCTGGGCCAAGGGGGACCGCGCGTCCTTCACGCGCGGGATCGTCTCGGGGTCGGGCCAGATCCTGTTCTTCTCGGTGCCCTTCATGCTCTACCTCATCGTGTTCTCCGTCCCCCTCATCTCGATCCTGGCCGCCGGCAGCTTCACGCCCGACGCGCTCGCCATGACGGCCTCCTACCTCTGCGCCTACGCGATCTCGCTGCCGGCCTACGCCGTCTACATGTACCTGCAGAAGGTCGCCTCCGCCATGCGCCGGATGGTCCTGTGCGCGGTGGCCAACGCGATCGCCGCCGTGGTGCAGGTCGTGGCCCTGCTCGCGCTCACGCCGGTCTTTGGCCTCGACTTCGTGGCGTTCTCGTCGACGCTGTTCTTCGTGACGCTGTGCGTCGTGATGCTTGCGAGCCTGCGGCGCACCCTCGGCCCCATCGGCCTGGGCGGCGTGCTCGCCTCGGCCCTGCGCGCGGTCGCGCTTGGCCTTGCGGGCGCCGTCGTGGGTGCCGTGCTCCTGCGCCTGCTCAACTCGACCCTCGGCGACTGCACGGGCACCATGCTCCGCTCCCTCGGCTACTGCGTCGCGGCGGGCGTGCCGGCGCTGATCGTGACCTACGGCGCGGCGCTCGCGCTCAAGGTCCCCGAGGCGGCCATGATCGGTCGCCTCGCCGGCCGGCTGCTGCGCCGCTAGCGCGGGTGCGGGCGGCGAGTCGCCGCCGCCCGCCGGGAGGCCCTTGCGCCTGAGGCGCGCTATCCGCCCACGATCACCTGGTCGCAGCGCCCGATGACGAGGTGCGTCGCCGTGCCCTGCCAGGGCGTCCAGGGAGACACCCCGAGCGTCTCGTCGAGCAGGTCGTCGAGGAACTCCGGGAGGCCGTCCTCGTCGAGCTCGTCATCGTCGCCGAGGAAGTTGCTCACGAAGCGGCGCTCCTCGTCGGTGACCTCCCGCTCGAGCCCCCGCTCGTCGCGCTCCCTCGTGACGTCCGTGCGCCGCTCGTACTCGCGCTCGATCGAGCGGGTCGCCACGATCCGGCGCATCTCGCGCACGAAGCCCGCGTCGTCCACCTGGTCGGGCCTCATGACCACGACGATGGTGTCGGGCGGATAGTCCCTCTCGTCGTCTCTCGCCTCTCGCTCGAACCTCACGGCGACGCGCGCGTCCGGCCAGTGCAGTGCCATGTCCTCTCCTCTCCTCGGCTGTGGACGCCGAGCGTAGCAGGGAGGGGCTGCAGC
The DNA here is from genome assembly GCF_002159495.1 of Olsenella sp. An293. Taxonomy (GTDB): domain Bacteria; phylum Actinomycetota; class Coriobacteriia; order Coriobacteriales; family Atopobiaceae; genus Thermophilibacter. Next base: position 115,407 of record NZ_NFIT01000001.1, on the reverse strand, counting down.
CCGTCTGCCTCCGAGCTTGCTGGGAGCTTCGCCCGCTGGTCGGGGGCCCTGTGTGATGCTCGCGAGGCTCGGCGCGCTCGGCGGGCGGTCGCGTCGGGGCCGCGGGCGGCGCCTTGGGGCGCGCGGCGCCGCGGAGCGTGCCGAGATTGGGGGCCGTCGCGCGATTCGCGGCCCTTTTCGTCTCTGCGCGAGCGGCGATTGCCCTGTGACGCTTACGAAACCCCGCCCGTCGCAGCTCTGGCCGTGGATGTGCTTACTAAACCCCGACCGTCGCAGCATCTGCCGGCTGCGCGCTTACGAAACCCGGCTCGTCGCATGCAGCGGACCTTCACAGGGCCCTTCTCGGCCCGATTGGCTGCGATGTGCGGCGATCCGTAAGCACGCTCAGCGCCGAACGCGCGACGATCCGCGAATAGTAAGCAAGAGAAGCCCTCGCCCTGCGATGACCGTCGATCAGTAAGCAAGAGGGCCCCGTCGGGCGACGGCCCGCGATCGTTAAGCGAGCCCCGCCCCGCCCGCCGTGTTTCGCGCGGGAAAACACTCCGGCCAACCCACTTTACTGTGCTAAAGTAGCCCTGCCCCACACGGCAGACGTCACGGCGAGAAGAGAGAGGACCCCCGTGATTGCAGCAACTCCCCGCGGCTTCCGCGACATCCTTCCCCGCGAGGCGCTCGCCCGCGAGCGCATCTCCGGCATCGTGCGCAACACCTTTGCCATGCATGGCTACCTTCCCGTCGAGACCCCGCTGCTCGAGGACCGCTCCGCCCTCGAGCGCGGCGCCCGCGTGCGCGACTCGGCCTTCCAGCTCTTCGACGAGGACGGCACGCTGCTCATGCTCCGCCCCGACCTCACCCTGCCCGTCGCCCGCCTCGTTGCCGGCCGCGTGGACGCCGGCCAGCTCCCGGCACGCTTTCGCTACAACGCGCCGGTGGTGCGCGAGGAGCCGAGCCTGCGCGGCCAGCCCCGCCAGTTCACGCAGCTCGGCGTCGAGCTCGTCTGCGAGGACGGCGCCGCCGCCGAGGTCGAGGTCGTGCGGCTGCTCGCCGAGGCGCTCGGCGCGCTCGAGGTGCCGGACTGGCGCGTGGTCTTTGGCTCGGTGGTGCCGCTCACGGCGCTGCTCGACGCCTGCGCGCCCACGCCGGAGTTTCGCGAGGAGGTGCTCGCCCTCGTCCATGACTCGGACCTCGTGACCCTCGGCGAGCTCATTGACGCCACGCCGGACCTTCCGCCCGCGGCCGCCCGCGCCCTGCACGAGGTCGTGCGCATGGGCGGCGGCCCCGAGGTCATCGAGCGGCTCGACGTCCTTCTCGCCGACGCGGGCGTGCCCGTCGAGTCCCGCGGCACCGCCGAGCTCTCGGCCCTCGCCTCCAAGCTCGCCGACCTCTTCTCGGCCGGGCGCCTCTCCTTCGACTTCTCGATCATCAACTCCTTCGACTACTACACCGGCATCATCTTCAAGGGCTACGCCGAGGGCATCGCCGCGAGCCTCGCCTCGGGCGGGCGCTACGACGCGGTGCTCGCCAACCTCGGCCGTCCGGGCCTTGCGGCCTGCGGCTTTGCCCTCTCGCTCGAGCGCCTCCAGGAGGTCCTCGGCGAGCCGGGCGAGTCGGGCGTGGTGACGCCGGGCGTCAACGTGGCCGCTCGGCCCATCCGCATCGCCGTGCCCAAGGGGTCGCTGTTCAAAGAGACCGTCGCCGCCCTCGCCGCGGCGGGCCTGCCCACCGCCGAGCTCGCGGACCCCGGGCGCAAGCTCGTCATCCGCGAGGGCGACGTCGAGTACGTGATCGTGCGCGCCCAGGACGCGCCGGCCTTCGTGGGCCGGGGAGGCGCCGACTGCGGCGTCTGCGGCAAGGACTCGCTCATCGAGGCGGGGCTCGACCTGCTCCAGCTCGTGGACCTGCGCTACGGCGGCTGTCGCTTCGTGGTGGCCGAGCCGCGCGACAAGGCCGGTGAGGCGGCGCGCAACTACGCTTGGCGCGGCGCCGTCCGCGTGGCGACCAAGTACCCGCGCATCACGCAGCAGTACTACGATTCCATCGGGCAGCAGGTCGACATCGTGACGCTGCACGGCAACATCGAGCTCGGCCCGATCGTGGGCATGGCCGACCGCATCGTGGACATCACGGCGACGGGCACCACGCTCGCCGAGAACGACCTCGTGATCGTCGACGAGGTCATGGAGTGCACCGCGCGCTTCTTCGCCGGGCCCGCCGCCTATCGCTGCGACCGAAGGATCCGCGACCTCGCCGCGCGTCTCGCCGAGGTCGCGAGGAAGGGGAGTGAGTCATGAGGACCGTCGTGCTCGAGGGGGGACGCCGCCTCACGCAGGCCGACCTCAACCGCGCGGGCGCCCTGCCCGCCGAGGTCATGGAGGCGGCCGAGAAGATCGTGGCGGACGTGCGCGCCCGCGGCGACGTGGCGGTGCGCGAGCTCTGCGTGCGCTTCGACGGCGCCTGCCCGGACGCCTTCCGCGTGCCCGACGAGGCGCTCGCCGCCGCGCTCGAGGCCGTTCCGCAGGAGTTTCTCGCCGCCCTCACCCAGGCGCGCGACCAGATTCGCGACTTCCACGAGCGCGAGCGCGAGCAGTCCTGGTTCACGGCGCGCGCCGACGGCACGATCCTCGGCGTGCAGGTGACGCCCGTGGCCTCGGCCGCCGTCTACGTGCCGGGCGGCCGCGCGCAGTACCCCTCGACCGTCCTCATGGACACCATCCCCGCCAAGGTCGCGGGCGTGCCACGCGTGGTGATGGTGACCCCGCCGCAGGCGGGCGGCGGCCTCAACCCCTACACGCTCGCCGCCGCCGCGCTCGCGGGCGTGGACGAGGTCTACGCCGTGGGCGGAGCCCAGGCCGTGGCCGCCGTGGCGTACGGCACCGAGTCCATCCCGGCGGTCGACAAGATCGTGGGTCCCGGCAACGCCTACGTGGCCGCCGCCAAGCGCCTCGTCTCCGGGGACGTGGGCATCGACATGGTGGCCGGCCCCTCCGAGGTGTGCGTGCTCGCCGACGCCACGGCCGACCCCGTGGTGGTGGCCGCCGACCTCATGGCCCAGGCCGAGCACGACCCTATGGCGAGCTGCTACCTCGTGACCTGCGACCCGGAGCTGCCCGACCGCGTGCTCGCCGCCGCCGAGCGCCTCGTCGCCCAGAGCCCGCGCGAGGAGATCACCCGCGCCTCGCTCGACGACCGCGGCGTGATCGTGGTGGCCGAGAGCCTGGAGGCGGCCGTCGACGCCGTCAACGTGGTGGCTCCCGAGCACCTCGAGCTGCACTGCGAGGACGCCATGGCGCTTCTCGGCCGCGTGCGCAACGCCGGCGCGATCTTCGTGGGCGCCTGGAGCTCCGAGCCCCTGGGCGACTACGTGGCCGGCCCCAACCACACGCTGCCCACCGGCGGCACCGCGCGCTTCTCCAACCCCCTGGGCGTCTACGACTTCCAAAAGCGCTCGAGCGTGATCTGCTACACGCCCGAGGGCCTGCTCGCCGACGCCCCCGCGGCGCAGACGCTCGCGCAGTCCGAGGGGCTCTGGGCGCACGCCCTCTCCGTGGGCCTGCGCCGGCGCCTCGCCGAGGGCGCCTCGTTTGACGTGGACGACGTCCACCGCGTCGCCTGGCCCTCCGACCTCGCCGCCCCCGCCAGTTCTGCTAGTTGGGGACAGTCCCCAACTAGCAGGTCGGAGGTGTGAGATGGCCGAGAAGAACCTCGACCTCGCCGCCCGCCTGCGGCCCGCGCTCGCCGGCTTCGAGCCGTACGACCCGGCCTTCTCGCCCTGCCGCGTCAACCTCTCGGCCAACGAGAACACCCACGCGCTGCCGGAGGAGGTCCGCGCCGCGATCGACGCCGCCCTTCTCGCCACGCCGCTCAACCGCTACCCGGACCCCATGGCAAACGAGCTGCGCGACGCGATCGCCGAGCGCCACGGGGTCGCCCGCGGGAGCGTCTGCGTGGGCAACGGCGGCGACGAGCTGCTCTTCAACCTGCTCTTTGCCTTTGGCGGGCCGGGGCGGACGCTCGTCACGTGCCCGCCGGACTTCTCGGAGTACGCCAACTTCGCCGCGATGTGCGAGACCGCGGTCGAGCGCGTCTGGCGCGACGCGGAGGACTTCTCGGTGGACGCCGACGCGCTCGTGGCCGCCGCGGCAGGCGCCGACCTGGTGTTTGTGACCTCGCCCAACAACCCCACGGGCGACCTGCTCGACCCGGCCGTCGTGCGCCGCCTGCTCGACGAGACCGACGCCCTGGTCATGGTCGACGAGGCCTACGTCGAGTTTGCCCCCGAGGGCTCGAGCGTCGTGGGGTGGGTCGCCTCCGAGCCCCGCCTCATGGTGCTGCGGACCCTCTCCAAGGCCTTTGGCCTGGCGGGCGCGCGCGTGGGCTATCTCGTGGCGGACCCGGCGGTCGTGGACGTCCTCGGGGCCGTGCGTCAGATATACTCCGTTGACGTGCTCGCCCAGGCGGCGGGCCTCGCGGCGCTGCGCTGCCGGGAGGCGCTCGCCGGGACGGTCGCCGACATCGTGGCCGAGCGCGAGCGGCTGGCCGCGGGGCTTTCGGAGCTTCCCGGCGTCCGGACGTGGCCCTCGTCCGCCAACTTCGTGCTCGTGCGCGTGCCGCGCGCCGCCGAGGTGCGCCGGCGCCTGCGCGACGAGCACTCCGTCCTGGTGCGCGACTTCAGCGCCGCGCCGGGGCTCGAGGGATGTCTCAGGCTCTCCGTGGGCACGCGCGAGGAGAACGACGCTCTTCTCGACGCGCTCGCGACGCTTGTGAGGGAGGAATCATGACAAGGACCGCCAAGGCCGTCCGCGCCACCGCCGAGACCGACATCGGGCTGTCCGTCGACCTCGACGGGACCGGCGTCGCCGACGTCGAGACCGGCGTGGGATTTTTCGACCACATGCTCACCGCGCTCGCGCGCCACTCGCTCATCGACCTCACCGTCCGCGTGAAGGGCGACCTCGAGGTCGACGACCACCACACCGTCGAGGACACCGGCATCGTGCTCGGCCAGGCCCTGCGCGAGGCGCTCGGCGACAAGCGCGGCATCCGCCGCTTTGGTTCGGTCATGGTGCCGCTCGACGAGGCGCTCGTCATGGCCGCCGTGGACGTCTCCGGCCGCGGCGAGCTCTACTGGGACGTGCCCATCGGGCCCGCCAAGGTGGGGGCCTTCGACACCGAGCTCGGCCACGAGTTCTTCGCGGGCCTCGCGCGCGAGGCGGGCGTCACGCTGCACCTGCGCCTGGTCTGCGGGTCCAACGCCCACCACATCCTCGAGGCGACGTTCAAGGCGGCGGCGCGTGCCCTGCGCGAGGCCGTCGAGCCCGACCCGCGCGTCGACGGCGTGCCGTCCACCAAGGGGAGCCTGTGATGGCGCCCGCCGTCGGCGCCCGCCCGATCGTCATCGTGGACTATCACAAGGGCAACCTGAGCTCGGTCGAGCGCGGGCTTGCGGAGGCGGGCGGCAGCGCCGTGGTCTCCGACGACCCCGCCGTCATCAGGGCCGCGTCCGGCGTGGTGCTGCCCGGCGTGGGCAGCTTCGGCGACGCCATGGCCTACCTGCGCGCGTCTGGCGAGGCCGAGGCCGTCCTCGACGCGCTCGGCCGCGGCGTGCCGTTCCTCGGCATCTGCCTGGGCCTGCAGCTGCTCTTCGAGCGCGGCAACGAGACGGACGACGGCTCGTGGACGGGCGGCCTGGGCGTGATCGCCGGCTCGGCCACGCGCCTGGAGTCGTCGCGCCTCAAGGTCCCGCACGTGGGCTGGGACCAGGTCCACCTGACCGAGCACGGCCGCGGGTGCCCGCTCTTCTCGGCCGTGCCCGAGGGGGCAAACGTCTACTTCACGCACTCCTTCGCGCTCGCCGACGACGTCCCGGGCGACGTGGTGGCGGCGCGCACGCACTACGTGCGCAGCTTCGCGAGCGCCGTCTGGGCGGACAACGTCTTTGGCGTGCAGTTCCACCCCGAGAAGAGCTCGGCGGTGGGCCGCGCGATCCTCGAGGGCTTCGTCGGCGTGGTCGGGGGTGGCGCATGATCCTGTTTCCCGCGATCGATCTGGTGGGAGGCCGCGTCGTGCGCCTGGCGCGCGGCGAGCGCGCCCACATGGACGTCTACTCGAGCGACCCCGCCGCGGTGGCCGAGAGGTTCCGCGACGCCGGGGCGCGCTGGGTGCACGTGGTCGACCTCTCCGCCACGCTCGAGGAAGACGCCGCGGCCCGCGCGGCCAACGACGCCGCGATCCGCGCTATCTGTGCCGTGCCCGGCATCTCGGTGGACGCCGGCGGAGGCGTGCGCGACCTCGCCGCCGTGGAGCGGCTGGCGGGGCTCGGCGTGCGACGGATTGCCATCGGCACCGCGCTGGTGCGCGACCCGGCCTTCGCCGCGGAGGCGGCGCGGCGCTTCGGCGAGCTCGTGGTGGCCGACGTGGCCGCCCGCGGGGGAGAGGTGCGCGTGAACGGCTGGCGCGAGGGCGCGGCGCTCTCCGCAGACGAGCTCGTGGCGCGCCTCGCCGAGCTGGGGTATCGCCACCTCGTCTTCACCGACGTCGCGCGCGACGGCATGCGCTGCGGCGTGGACGCCGAGGCGTACCGCCACGTGGCCGAGGTCGCGGGCTTTCCCGTGGTCGCCTCGGGCGGCATCGCGGGCCTGGACGACCTGCGGGCGCTGGCGGCGCTCGGGCCGGGCGTGATCGAGGGCGCCATCACCGGGCGCGCCCTCTACGAGGGGTCCTTCTCGCTCGAGGACGCGCTCGCGGCCTGCGCGGGGTAGCCATGCAGTACCGCACCAACCCGCGCAACGGGGACCGCATATCGGCGCTCGGCCTCGGGTGCATGCGCCTTCCGGGCCCGCCCGGCCGCCCCGATCCCGAGCGCGCCCGCGCCATCATCGCCTGTGCCGTCGAGCGCGGCATCAACTACCTGGACACCGCCTACCTCTACCCGGGCAACGAGGCCTGCGTGGGCGCCGCCCTCGACGAGCTTGGCCTGCGCGACCGCGTGCTTCTCGCCACCAAGCTGCCGCACGGCTCCGTGCGCGCGACCGCCGACCTCGACCGCATCTTCGACGAACAGCTCCGCCGCCTGCGCACGGACCGCGTGGACTACTACCTGATCCACAACGTCACGAGCCCCGCGCAGTGGGAGCGCCTGCGCGACCTGGGCATCGAGGACTGGGTGGCCCGCCAGCGCGCCGCCGGCCGCATCCGCCAGACCGGCTTCTCCTATCACGGCAGCGCGGGTGACTTTCCCGTCCTGCTGGACGCCTACGACTGGGACTTCTGCCAGATCCAGTACAACTACGCGGGCGAGCAGTACCAGGCGGGCACCGCGGGCCTGCGCGCCGCCGCTGCGCGCGGTCTCGCCGTCTTTGTCATGGAACCCCTGCTGGGCGGGCGCCTCGCCGACAAGCTGCCCGACCGCGCGCGGCGCATCCTCGACGCCGCGGCCGCGCCCGGCCTGGAGACGCCCGCCGCCTGGGGCCTCTCCTGGGTGTGGGACCACCCCGAGGTGACGATGCTGCTCTCCGGCATGGCCGCGCCCGAGCAGGTCGAGGAGAACGCCGCCGTGGCGTGCCGCGCCCTGCCGGGTTCGCTCACGCCCGCGCAGCACGAGGTCATCGCCCGCGTGGTCGAGGAGTTCGCCCGAACCAACCGCGTCCCCTGCACGGGGTGCAACTACTGCATGCCGTGCCCGCAGGGCATCAACATCCCCGGGTGCTTCTCGGCCTACAACGCGAGCTTCGCGCACGGGTGGTTCACGGGGCTCTCGCAGTACTTCACCGCGAGCGCGGTGCGCACGAGCGCGCCCAAGCTCGTGAGCAACTGCGTCCGCTGCGGCGCGTGCGCGCGCCACTGCCCCCAGGGGATCGACATCCCCGCGCGCCTGATCGACGTCGGGCGGCGCTTCCAGCCCGGTCCGGTGGGCTGGGCGCTGCGCGCGTGGTCGCGCCGTGGTCGTTAGCCTCGCCGGGGGACGACAGCCCCCGCCATCCCGTGTAAACACCTCGGGGCGAGAAGAGCCTCCAGCCCCAGGGACCCCCGAAGTCCAACTATGATTGCAACGTCCTCCGTTCGCCCGGGGGTCCGCCGTCCTTCTCGGCAGGGCGAATCGCGCAGCGAGCGAACGCAGTGAGCGCTGGGCCCTGCGAGAAGGACGGCGGACCCGGGCCCCGGCAACCGAAAGGACCACCCATGCTGACAAAGCGAGTCATCCCCTGCCTGGACGTCAAGGACGGACGCGTGGTGAAGGGCGTCAACTTCGTGGGCCTGCGCGACGCGGGCGACCCCGTGGAGCTCGCGCGCCGCTACGACGCCGAGGGCGCCGACGAGGTGGTCTTCCTCGACATCACCGCGACCTCTGACGACCGCGCCACCAAGATCGGCCTGGCCAGCCGCGCCTCGGCCGAGCTGCGCATCCCCTACACGGTGGGCGGGGGCTTTCGCGACGTGGCCTCCTGCCGCGAGATGATCGCCGCCGGCGCGGACAAGGTCTCGCTCAACTCCGCCGCCGTCAAGGACCCGAGCCTCATCACCGCGGCGGCCACGGCCTTTGGCTCGCAGGCCGTCATCTGTGCGATCGACGCCAAGCGCGTGGGAGCGGCGGACAAGTGGGAGGTCTATCTCGCGGGAGGGCGCGTCGCCACGGGCATCGACGCCGTCGCCTGGGCGGAGGAGGCCGCGCGTCGCGGCGCCGGGGAGATCCTGCTCACGAGCATGGACCGCGACGGCACCAAGGACGGCTTTGACCTCGCGCTCACCCGCGCGGTGGCGCGCGCCGTGCCGATCCCGGTGATCGCGTCGGGCGGCGTCGGCACGCTCGAGCACTTTGCCGAGGGCATCATCGAGGGCGAGGCCGACGCCGTGCTCGCTGCGAGCGTCTTCCACTTTGGCACGTTCACCATCCGCCAGGTCAAGGAGTACATGGCCGGCCAGGGCATCCCCGTCCGCCTGGACTTCTAGGGCCCGCCCCGCGTTGTAGGCAGTTTTTGGAAGGGGCTCCGAGTAGCCCCTTTTGAACAAGCCGTCTACCTGCGCCTTTTCGCGTGAAATGCGCCCGATACTGGGGGCCATCGAAAAAACTGCCTACAACGGCGCCCCTCGTCGGGTTCCGGCCCTTAGCCGAGCGGCTCCGCCACGGGCCGGCCGTCCGAGCCCAGGCGAATCACGAGCGGGCGGGCCTGGTCAGGGTCCTCTTCGGGGAAGTCCGCGCGGTGGTGGGCGCCGCGGCTCTCCGTCCGCGCGAGCATGGCGGTCACGAGGGCGCGGGCCGAGAGGGCGGCGTTGGCAAGGCGCCGGGACCCGGTCCGCGCGCTGTCCCTGTCCAGCTCGTCGAGCAGGCGGCCCATCGCCTGCAGTTCCTCCGCGGTGCGCCCGAGCAGGCAGCGCTCGTCCATGGCGTGCCGCAGCGCGAGAAGCCCCTCCCGCTCCGGGACGCCGAGAGGGGACCGTGCCTTCACGGCGTGGGCGGCGGCGTTGGGTGCGGTGACGCGGGTTGCGGCGGCATCGCCGGCGGCGGCTCGCCCGGCGGCGTGGCCGAAGACCAGGCCGTTTGCGCTCGAGAGGCCGCCGATCCGGTCGGCTCCGTGCATGCCGCCCGTGGCCTCGCCGCAGGCGAAGAGGCCCGGGACGCCGGTCGCGCCCCGCTCGTCCGCGAGGATGCCGCCGTTGGAGGCATGCGCGTACGGGGCGATCCGCAGGCCCCCGTCCGGGCGGCGCCCGAAGGCGTCCTCGAACCAGTCGAAGTAGGTCTGCATGAACTCCGGCAGCTTCTCCGGCAGGTCGTAGGACACGGCCGCCCCGCGCGCCCCTGCCGCCGCGACCGCGAAGTCCACGACGCGGTCGGGCAGGCTCGCGGTGAAGGGCCCGTGCCCGCCGCGCGTGTCGAGCAGCCCCGCGGCGCCCGGCGCGTCGAGCCCCTCGACGCGCGCGTAGCGGAAGGTCCGCTCGTTGAAGACCACGCCGCGGACCGGCTCCACGAGGCCGGGCATGATCTGGATGAACTCGACGTTCACCAGGCGCGCCCCGTGGCGCAGCGCCACCGCGGCGGCGGTGCCGGTGACGTCGGGCATCGTGAGCGTGCGCGAGAAGAGCCCGCCGAAGCCGCCCGTCGCCAGGACCACGGCGCCGGCACCCACGACGCGCTCCGCCCCCGACCGCACGTCGAAGAGCACGGCGCCGCAGACGCGCCCGTCCATCTCGACGAGGTCGAGCAGCTCGTGGAAGGGGAGCGCCGTGACGCCAGCCGCCCGAAGCGCAGCCTCGGTCGCGGCTCGGTACGACGCTCGGCCGAGGCCGTGCCAGCTGCGGCATCGACGGTCGAAGCAGGGGATGAAGTCGCGCTCCTCGGGGCGCTCCGCCTGCTGAAGCTCGACGCCGCGCTCCTCGAGCCGCCCCACGGCCGCGGCGACGCCGCGCACGAGCGCGGACGCGAGCCCCGGCAGCGCCATGCCGCGCCCCACCTCGAGGATCGTCTCGACGAAGTCCGCCTCGTCCTTATCGTCCGCCGGCCCCACCAGGCCGAGCCCCCACGTGCCGGGAAAGAAGCTCGACCCGGAGAACGTGTCTGCCGCGCTCGCGAGCGCCACGCGCGCGCCGGCCTCGGCGGCGGCGAGCGCGGCCTCGCACCCCGCGATGCCGGCGCCCACCACGAGCACGTCGAACGACTCGGTTTCCGTCGCGTGAGCCATCGCAACCCCTTCGCTGCCGTGTAGTAAAGTGATGGGGCAGCAAGGACCGAGGAGGACCCGTGTCACAGACGCCCCAGCAGGAGCCTCAGTATACCTACGCCGGCGAGCGGCTCGAGCCCGTGACGCTCGCCGACGCGGTCGTGCGCTTCGACGAGCGAGGCCTCGTGCCCGCCGTCGTGCAGCAGGCCGGCACCGGCGAGGTGCTCATGGTCGCGTGGATGAGCGAGGAGTCGCTTCGCCTCACCCTCGAGACCGGCACCACCTGGTTCTGGAGCCGCAGCCGGCGTGAGCTCTGGAACAAGGGCGCCACCAGCGGCAACGTCCAGCGGGTGCGCCGCGTGCTCGTGGACTGCGACGCCGACACGCTGCTCGTCGAGGTGGACTCGCCGGGCCCGGCCTGCCACACCGGCCACCGCAGCTGCTTCTACCGCGAGCTCGCCGCCGCGCCGGCGGAGGGCGACGACCGCTAGGGGGATACCAATGGGGGAGAGAACCGCCAACGTGCACGACGGCGATATCGGCGAGACGCTCACCGGGCTCGCCGCCGTCATCCACGCCCGCCGCGACGCCTCGCCGGAGACGTCCTATACCGCCCGCCTGCTGCAGGGGCCTGAGGACACCCTCCTCAAGAAGGTCACCGAGGAGGCCACCGAGGTCGCGCTCGCCTGCAAGGACCGCGACCACGACCACATCCGCTACGAGGCCGCCGACCTCGTCTACCACCTGCTCGTCACCCTCGAGCGCCACGGCGTCACCGTCGCGGAGCTCGCCGGCGAGCTCGACGCCCGCCACCGCTAGGCCCAGATAGGAACAACATGGCAACCAGACCAGAGCACGTCGCCGAGAAGGACCTCGCCTCGACCATCCAGCCCGTCATCCTCGGCGCGGACTACTCCGCCTACGCCTACGTCCGCGCCTTCCGCGAGGCGTACGGCGCACGGGCGATCATCTACGGCAGCTCCGACATCAAGTCCATCTCGCGCACGCGCTTCGCGGAGTACCGCGTCGTCGAGGGCTTCGACGAGCCCGAGGTCCTTCTCGCCACGCTCGCCGAGCTGGGGGAGGAGCTCTGCGCCGCCGGGCGCGTGCCGTTCCTCGTGACCTGCGGGGACTTCTACGCGCGCATCGTCTCGCAGCACAAGTCCGAGCTCGAGCGCTGGTTCTACACGCCCGTCGTGGACTTTGACGTGCTGGACTTCGTCACGCAGAAGGAGAACTTCTACCGCGTGTGCGAGGAGGTGGGCGTGCCCTACCCCAAGACGCGCCTGCTCGACTGCGCCGACCCCGCCGCCCAGGCGGACGACTCCGGCTTCGCCTACCCGCTCGTGGCCAAGCCGTCCAACTCGGCCGCCTATCACTACGCGGAGTTCCCCGGCAAGCAGAAGATCTTCATCGTGGAGACGCCCGAGGAGCTGCGCCGCATCTTCGACGAGCTCAAGCGCTCCTGCTACGACGAGAGCCTCATCGTCCAGGAGTTCATCCCCGGCGGGGACTCCCACATGTACGCCATCTACCTCTACGCGGACGCCAACTCGGACGTGGTCTTCTCGATCTGCGGCCACGTGGGGCTGGAGGACCATCACCCCGGCGCCATCGGCAACGCGGTGGCCATCGTCCCGGAGCGCAACGCCGAGGTGGAGGCCGCCGCGGCCCGCTTCGTCAAGCGCGTGGGCTACCACGGCATGGGGACCTTCGACGCCAAGTGGGACGTGCGCACCGGCGAGTTCAAGTTCCTCGAGATGAACGCCCGTCCCGGGCGCAGCTCCTGGTTCGTCCTGCTCGCGGGCGTCAACTTTGCGCGCATCCAGGTGGAAGACGTCGTGCTCGGCCGCACGCCCGCGCCCGTCGCGCCCCGCGAGGACTGGGCCTACGTGGCCGTCCCGCGCAAGGTGATCGAGCGCTGCATGCCGGCCGGCCCCCTCAAGGACCGCGTCCTTGCCGCCTACCGCGACAAGACGGCGAGCTTCGCGCTTCACTGGCGTGGCGGGCACGACTCGCTCGCGCAGCGCCTCTGGGCCTACGTCAACTACTTCCACCAAGTCCAGAAGTTCGAGAAGTACCTCCCGCACGGGGACGTCTCGTGAGCGAGGCCCCGGACAGCCCCGCCGGCGGCGCCCGCGTGGAGCCGACCCTTTCCGAGCAGGTCGCGCGGGTCCCCACCGAGCCCGGCTGCTACCTCTGGAAGGACGGCCGCGGCGAGGTCGTCTACGTGGGCAAGGCCAAGAACCTGCGCGCCCGCATGCGCCAGTACGTGACCCTGCAGGACGAGCGCGAGAAGATCCCGCTCATGATGCAGGTCGTGAGGTCCTTCGACTACGTGGTGGTGGGCTCCGAGCACGAGGCGCTCGTCCTGGAGCGCAACCTCATCGCGCAGTACCACCCCTACTTCAACGTGGACTACAAGGACGACAAGTCCTACCCGTTCATCGCCATCACCGAGTCCGACGTCTTCCCCGCGATCAAGTACACGCGCGAGAAGCACCGCAAGGGCACGCGCTACTTTGGCCCCTACACCGACGCCCGCGCCGCCCGAGAGACCATCGACACCCTGCGCAAGGTGGTGCCCATATGCCTTGCCACCTGCGCGGAGTGGAAGCGTGCCAAGCGCCTGCTCGAGCGTGACCCCGACCAGGCTTCCGTCGCCAACCTCATGCTCGCCGAGAAGTGCCGCCCGTGCTTCGACTACCACGTGGGGCGCGGCCCGGGCGTGTGCGCCGGCATGATCGACACCGTGGAGTACGCGCGCCACGTGAGCCAGGTCGAGCGGTTCCTCCGCGGCAACCGCTCGGAGATCGTGGGCGAGCTCGCCGAGCAGATGCGCGCGGCGGCGGCGGACCTCGACTTCGAGCGCGCCGGCCGCATCAAGGCGCGCCTCGACAACCTCGACGCGCTCGACGACCGCCAGCAGGTGGTCTTCCCCTCGAGCGTGAGCCTCGACCTCTTTGGCTTCTACCGCGAGGAGACCATCAGCTGCGCCTGCGTCTTCGTGGTGCGCGAGGGCCGGACGGTGCGCTCGGCCGAGTTCATCCTCGACAAGGGCCTCGACGTCTCCGAGGAGGAGCTCGTGGGGGGCTTCGTCAAGCGCTACTACGACGAGACGGCCGACGTCCCCTCCGAGGTCGACCTTCCCTGCGAGCTCGGCGACGCCGAGGTCGTTTCCCAGTGGCTCGCCGAGAAGGGCGGGCGCGCCGTGCGCCTGCACCGACCGCAGCGCGGCGAGAAGCGCCGCCTGCTCGACATGGCCTCGGAGAACGCCCGGCACGCGCTCATGCGCTACATGGTGCGCACGGGATATGCCGACGAGCGCACCAACCAGGCCCTGCTGCAGCTCGAGAGCGCGCTGGCCCTCGACGCGCCGCCCATGCGCATCGAGTGCTTCGACATCTCGACGCTGCACGGGCACTTCACCGTGGCCTCGATGGTGGTCTTCACCAACGGCCGGCCCGACAAGGCGCAGTACCGCCGCTTCAAGATCCAGACGCCGCTCACCGAGGCCAACGACTTCGTCTCGATGTCCGAGGTGCTGGGACGGCGCTACGCCCCGGAGCGCATGGCCGACGAGCGCTTTGGCAGCCGTCCCGACCTGCTCGTGGTCGACGGCGGCAAGCCGCAGCTCACTGCCGCGATGGCCCAGCTCGAGAGCCTGGGGCTCGACATCCCGGTCTGCGGCCTGGCCAAGTCCGACGAGGAGCTCTTCGTGCCGTGGGACGAGACGCCGGTGGTGCTGCCGAGCGGCTCGCCCTCGCTCTACCTGATCAAGCAGGTGCGCGACGAGTCCCACCGCTTCGCGATCACCTTCCACCGGGAGCTACGCGACAAGGCGATGACGACGTCGGTCCTCGACGACGTGCCCGGGGTGGGCCCCAAGCGCAAGCGCGCCCTCATGCGCCGCTTTGGCTCGCTCAAGCGCCTGCGCGCCGCGAGCGAGGAGGAGATCGCCGCGACGCAGGGCATACCAACCGAGGTGGCCCGAGCCGTCTATCAGGCCCTTCAGGAACTTACATAGATACCAGTTCCTGAAAAATCGAGAAGAACTAGAACTGAGAACGATTCCATATACCTCAGATTAACTGGGCTTCTTTGAATGGGAGCAGGATATTGCGGTGAGGAAAGAGAATGTAACCACCATACCAGATTTACAGGCTGATTACATACGCCCAACCGTTTGGGGGCATTAATCCGTCCGTTAGTCGGTTCTATGAGTGATGTTGCGCAGGGGGTCGCGCACAATAGGACAACAAGGGACGACCGCCGCCACGAGGCGGTCGCAGGAGGAGAAAAGGAAGACACCATGAAGAAGCTCATGAACAGCGCCGTGTCTCGTCGTGCGTTCCTTGGTGGGACCGCCGCGGCGTCCGCGCTCGCGCTCGCCGCGTGCAACAACGGCGACGCGCCCGCCGACTCCACCGGCGACGAGGGCGGCGAGACCACCTCTGGCGGCGGCACCATCACGGCCGGCTCCGCCTACGCTCCGTCCGAGTACAACCCGACGAAGACCTCCTCGGCCTTCTGCCTGGGCTCCAACTGGCACGTCCTCGAGGGCCTCTACGGCACCGACCCGCACGACTACTCCACCTTCCCCGAGCTCGCCACCGGCGACCCGGAGCAGGTCGACGATACCACCTTCACCGTCACCATCCGCGAGGGCGCCGCGTTCTCCAACGGCAACGCCGTGACCGCCGCCGACGTCGTCGAGGCCTTCGACCGCACCAAGGCCGACGCCACCTACGGCGCGTTCCTCGCCCCGATCGACTCCCTCGAGGCCACCGACGACACCACCATTACCGTGAAGACCGCCATCGCGAACTTCTCGCTCCTCAAGGAGCGCCTGGCGCTCGTTCGCGTCTTCCCCGCGGGCACCTCTGACGACGAGCTCTCCCAGCAGCCCGTCGGCTCCGGCCCCTGGATGTACGACGCCATCACGGACAACACCGTCGACCTCGTCCCCAACCCCAACTACAACGGCTCCTTCCCGGCCGAGGACGCCGGCCTGCACTACGACATCCTCGTCGACGCCACCGCCCGCATGACCGCCCAGCAGCAGGGCACCACGCTCGTCATGGAGTCCGTCACCGCCGACGCCATCGACCTCATCGAGTCCGCCGGCTGCAAGGTCGACCAGGTCCAGGGCTTCGGCACCCGCTTCATCATGTTCAACACCACCAAGGCGCCGTGGGACAACAAGGTCGCCCGCCAGGCCGTGATGTACGCGATCAACACCGACAAGATGATCGACAACATCTTCAACGGCCTCGCCGCCACCGCGTCCTCCTACATCCCCAAGGACTTCCCCAACTTCCAGGAGGCCGCGACGGTCTACACCTATGACCAGGAGAAGGCCAAGAGCCTGCTCGACGAGGCCGGCGTGACCCCGGGCGCCCTCAAGATCCGCTGCACGGACAACACCCAGGCCTCCGGCATGGCCACCCAGGCCAAGCAGGACCTCGACGCCCTCGGCTTCAACTGCGAGATCGCCGAGGAGACCTCCGCGGCCACCTACGCGGCCATCGACGGCGGCACGGACGACTTCGACATCCTGATCGCCCCGGGCGACCCGTCCTGCTGGGGCGCCGACCCCGACCTGCTCCTCAACTGGTGGTACGGTGACAACGTCTGGCAGCAGACCCGTACCGGCTGGGGCAGCTCCGACGAGTTCAAGCAGATCCGCGAGCTCATGACCGCCGCCCTCGGCCAGTCCGGCGACGAGCAGCAGGCCACCTGGAAGCAGGTCTACGACCTCATCGCCGACAACGCGGTTCTCTACCCGCTGATTCACGTCCAGACCGTCACCGCCTCCTGGGCCGACGCCTCCGCCTCCCCGACCGGCACTGCCATCGAGGGCTTCGCGGGCATCGGCACCACGGGCATGAACTTCATCGGCTGCAAGACGGTCAGCGCGTAGCCTCGAGCAACGTTTCCGTTCCCCACTGAAAGGCTGGGGATCAACAAGGACGTTCGAGGGGTCCGGGCCAAGGTTCGCTCGGGCCCCTCTCTGTACTGCAGGCATTGAGAGAGGAGAGGGTATGAACAACCTTCTGCGCCTTGTCGGCCGGCGCATCATCGCGCTGCCGATCATGGCCCTGGGCGTCACCCTGCTCGTGTTCTTCCTCATGTCCTTCACCGACCCCTCCATCCCCGCGCGCACCGTCCTGGGCGAGGGCGCGTCGCCGGAGGCCGTCGCTGAGTACATGGACGAGCACGGCATGAACGACCCGTGGCCGGTCCGCTACGTCGACTACATCGGCGGCCTCGTCCAGGGCGACCTGGGCACCTACGGCAGCCGCCAGACCCCCGTCGCCACCGCCATCGCGTCGGCCCTGCCGATCACGATGCAGCTCACCTTCTTCGGCCTTCTAATCGCCGCGGTCTTCTCGTTCACGCTCGGCGTCATATCGGCGCTCTACCGTGACAAGTGGCCCGACCAGATAATCCGAGTGATATCGATCGCAGGCATCGCGACGCCGTCCTTCTGGCTGGCGGTCCTGCTCATCCTTCTGGTGACCATGGCCGGGCTCACGCGCGTCTTCCCGTCCTCCGGCGCGCTCCCCGACATCTTCACCAACCCCGGCGGCTACTTCGGCCGCATGATCATGCCCGCCATCGCCCTGGCCTTCCCGGTCATCGGCCAGATGACGCGCATCGTGCGCACCGCCATGGTCGAGGAGCTCGACAAGGACTACGTGCAGACGGCTCGCGGCTCGGGCATCCCCGAGAACGTCGTCATCGCCAAGAACGTTCTGCGCAACGCCCTCATCACGCCCGTCACCACCCTCGGCCTCAAGATCGGCTACCTCATGGGCGGCGCGGTCGTCATCGAGGTCATCTTTGCCCTCCCGGGTATGGGCACCCTCATCCAGCAGGGCATCACCGGCGGCGAGATCATGCTCGTCCAGGGCGTCGTCGTGGTCGTGGCTCTGGCCTTCGTCATCATCAACATCGTGGTTGACATGCTCTACCTGCTGATCAACCCGCGCATTAGGACGGTGTAGGCCCCATGACTAAGATCAGAGAGAACAAGACCGCTCAGCTCGAGAAGGCCGCGTCCAAGGGCGCCAAGTTCCACGGCCTCAAGAACATGAGCGTCCCGAGCAAGATCTCGCTCGTCCTTCTCGTCCTCGTGGCGCTGTCCGCCATCCTGGCACCGGTCATCGCCCCGCATGACCCGCTTGAGATCACCAAGGCCTACCAGCCGCCCGACGGGACCTACCTCTTCGGCACGGACAACGCCGGCCGAGACATCCTCTCCCGCATGCTCTACGGCGGCCAGTACTCGCTCGTGATCGGCTTCGGCGCCACCGCGTTCGCGCTCGTCCTCGGCTCCATCATCGGCGCCGTCGCGGCCGTCGCGCGCAAGGCCGTCTCCGAGGTCATCATGCGCGTGCTCGACGTCATCATGTCCATCCCGGGCATCGCCCTCGCGGCCATCCTGGTGCTCATCCTGGGCAACTCCGTCCCGGCCATCATCTTCTCGATCGGCTTCATGTACACGCCGCAGATCGCGCGCATCGTTCGCGCCAACGTGGTGTCCGAGTACGGCGAGGACTACGTCCGCGCGGTCATCGTCTCCGGCGCCCGCGCCCCGTGGATCCTCATGAAGCACGTCCTGCGCAACTGCATCGCTCCGATCATGGTCTTCACGGTGACCCTCGTCGCCGACGCCATCATCTTCGAGGCGTCCCTGACCTTCATCGGCGCCGGCATCGCCGAGCCCACGCCCACGTGGGGCAACATCCTGTCCTCCGCGCGTGACGGCGTCCTGCTCGGCCGCTGGTGGCAGGCCCTGTTCCCGGGCATCGCGATCATGGTCACCTGCCTTGCCCTCAACATCCTGTCCGAGGGCCTGACCGACGCCATGGCCGCCGCCCCGTCCGCGCCCGTCTCCAACGAGAACGCCGACAGCCGTCGCGAGGCCGACCTCCTCGTCGCCGACCCCGTCCGCGCCTACAAGGAACAGGCCGACTCCCTCGCCCGTCGCCTCGGGGCCCTTCGCGAGGTGGAGCTCGCCCGCACCGACCGCCGCGTGCCCGACTACTCGGTCGAGCCGATCCTCCAGGTCAAGAACCTCTCGATCGGCTTCCCGCGCCACGGCGACGTCCACGTGGTCGACAACGTCTCCTTCGACGTCCGTCCCGGCCAGTGCATGGCGCTCGTCGGCGAGTCCGGCTGCGGCAAGTCCATCACCACCAAGACCATCATGAACCTGCTGCCCGACAGCGCCCGCATCGAGGGCCAGATCCTCTACAAGGGCCAGGACCTGCTCAAGCTCTCCAAGGAGGAGCACCGCAAGCTGCTGGGCCACGAGCTCGCGATGGTCTACCAGGACTCCCTGTCCTCGCTCAACCCCTCCATGCTCATCTCCGCGCAGATGAAGCAGCTCACGAGCCGCGGCGGCACCCGCAGCGCCGAGGAGCTCCTCGAGCTCGTCGGCCTCGACCCCAAGCGCACGCTCGAGTCCTACCCGCACGAGCTCTCCGGCGGCCAGTGCCAGCGCGTCATCATCGCCATGGCGCTCACGCGCAACCCGTCGCTGGTGATCTGCGACGAGCCCACCACGGCCCTTGACGTGACGGTCCAGAAGCAGGTCATCAAGCTCCTGAACGACCTTCAGAAGCAGCTCGGCTTCGCGATGATCTTCGTGTCCCACGACCTGGCGCTCGTCGCCGAGGTCGCCTCCGAGATCACCGTCATGTACGCCGGCCAGGTCATCGAGTCCGCCCCCACCAAGGAGCTGCTCACCAACCCGATCCACGAGTATACCCAGGGCCTGCTCGGCGCCGTCCTCTCCATCGAGGCGCACGACGGCAGCCGTCTGCACCAGGTCCCCGGCTCCGTCCCGAGCCCCGCGGACTTCCCCAAGGGCGACCGCTTCGCCCCGCGCTCGAGCCACCCGACGGTGGGACTCGACGTCCATCCCATCCTCAAGCCCGTTCCCGGCGCCGAGCACCATCTCGTCTCGGAGATCCCCGACGAGGAGCTCGCCAAGAACGGTCTCGTTTCCCGTCTGGAGGTGAGGTAGATGGCGGAGAAGAACACCGAGCAGACGCCCATCATCTTCCTGGACAACATCTCGGTCACGTTCAAGTCCCGCACGGGCTCGCTGTTCCACCCCAACCTCGTGCACGCCGTCAACGGCCTGACGCTCAAGCTCATGCCCGGCGAGACGATCGGCATCGTCGGCGAGTCCGGCTGCGGCAAGTCCACCACGGCCAACGTCATGTGCGGCCTTCAGTCGCCGACCGACGGCCACGTCTACTTCAAGGGCGACGACGTCACCAAGCGCACCGCCGAGCTCCGCAAGAAGATCGGCCGCGTGGTCTCCGTCGTGTTCCAGAACCCGGCCACGGCCCTGAACCCGCGCATGTCCGTGCACGACCAGCTGCTCGACCCGCTGATCGTCCACAAGGTCGGCTCCGAGGACGAGCGCGAGGCCCGCGTCAACGAGCTGCTCGGCATCGTCGGCCTGCCGTCATCGGCGATGTACGCGCTGCCCGGCCAGCTCTCCGGCGGCCAGCGCCAGCGCGTCGCCATCGCGCGAGCGCTCTCCCTCCAGCCTGACGTCATCATCGCCGACGAGCCCACGTCGGCCCTCGACGTCTCCGTCCGCGCGCAGATTCTGAACCTGCTCACGGACCTCAAGAAGGAGCTCGGCCTCGCCATGGTCTTCATCAGCCACGACATCCAGACGGAGCGCTACATCTCCGACCGCATCGTCGTCATGAACCACGGCCAGATCATGGAGCAGGGCCCCGCGAAGCAGATCTTCGAGGACCCGCAGGACGCCTACACCAAGACGCTCCTGGGCGCGGCCCCCTCGCTGCTCCACCCCAACCTGGGCAAGTAGGTCACACCCGTTCGGATGCGGGCGCGCCTCCGGGCGCGCCCGCTTTTCGAAATCGGCCGGCGGCGCGTTCTTCTCGCCCTCCGTGCCGTAGCATCTGAGTGCTCCATCCATCGCTCGGCGGTATCCCCCCGCCGCTCACGAGAAAGGATCAGCATGGCAGACTTCAAGATCAGAGGCGTCGTCCCGCCCGTCGTCGTCCCCGACACGCCCGACCACGAGCTCGACGTCCCGTCCTTCGAGCGCCTCATCAACTACATGATCGACGCCGGCGTCGACGGCCTGTTCTTCCTCGGCTCCTCCGGCGAGGTCGTCTTCTCCACCGACGAGCGCCGACGCCAGATCATCACCGAGGCCATCCGCATCGTCGACCACCGCGTGCCCGTCCTGGTGGGCATCATCGACACCGAGACCGAGCGCGTGCTCGAGCACGGCAAGGTCGCCCAGGAGCTCGGCGCCGACGCGCTCGTCGCCACCGCGCCCTTCTACGCCCTCGGCGGCATGACCGAGGTCGAGGAGCACTTCCGCATCCTGCACGAGGAGCTCGACCTGCCGATCTTTGCCTACGACATCCCGGTCTGCGTCCACACCAAGCTCCCGTGGCCGCTGCTCGTCAAGCTCGGCCGCGAGGGCGTGCTCGCCGGCGTCAAGGACTCCTCCGGCGACGACATCTCCTTCCGCTACCTCTGCCAGGAGAACGAGAAGGCGGGGCATCCGCTGTCCCTGCTCACCGGCCACGAGATCGTGGTCGACGGCGCGTACCTCTCCGGCGCGGACGGTTCGGTCCCGGGCCTTGCCAACGTCGAACCGGGCGGCTACGTCCGCATGTGGAAGGCCGCCGAGGCCGGCGACTGGGCCACGGTCAAGAAGGAGCAGGACCGCGTCAACGAGATCTCCCACATCTTTGACGTCACGACCGGCGTCCAGGGCTACGCGGGCGGCGTGGGCGCCTTCAAGACCGCCCTCATGCTGCTCGGCATCTTTGACTCCAACACCATGCCGCGCCCGGTCAAGGCCCTCGAGGGCGCCAACGTCGAGGCCATCAAGAAGGTCCTCGTCGACAACGGGCTTCTCTAGGGAGGTTCCCATGGCTGAGACCCAGACCATCGTCGCCGTCGACATCGGCGGCACCAAGATCGCGTGCGGGCTGGTGACCCTCGGCGGTGAGGCGCCGGTCATCGAGAAGGTCCAGAAGGTTCCCACCGAGGCCATGGAGGGCGGCGCCCACGTGCTCGCCACCGTGCTTGAGCAGGTCAAGTCCGCTATCGAGCGCGCGGACGAGAAGCCCGTGGGCGTGGGCATCTCCTCCGCAGGCGTGGTCAACCCCAGAAACGGCGACATCACCTTCGCCAACGAGCTCATGCCCGGCTGGGGCGGCACCCGCCTGGGCGCCGAGGTCACCGCGGCCACGGGCCTGCCCTGCCGCGTCCTGAACGACGTCCACGCCCACGCCCTCGGCGAGGCCCGCTGGGGTGGCGGCCGCGACAAGAAGAGCTGCCTGGTGGCCGCCGTGGGCACCGGTATCGGCGGCGCCTTCGTCGAGTACGGCAAGATCATGCTCGGCGCGCACGACGAGGCCGGCCACATCGGCCACGTCTGCTGCCCCGCGGCCGCCGACGTGCCCTGCTCCTGTGGCGCGACCGGCCACCTCGAGCCCATCGCGGCAGGCCCCGGCATCATCCGCGAGTACGTGCGCCTGGGCGGGGACGAGACCCTGCCCGACGGCACGCCGATCGACGGTGCCGAGATCGACCGCCGCGCCGCCGCGGGCGACGCCAACGCCAAGGCGGCCGAGGCCCGTGCGGGCCGCGCCCTCGGCGAGGTGCTCGGCAGCATGTGCAACATGCTCGACCCGGACGTCGTGATCCTCTCGGGCTCCGTGGCCCAGTGCGGCCCGGACTGGTCCGACGCCATGGCCGAGGCCTTCAAGGGCCAGGCCATGCCGCCCGTCGCCACCACGCCCATCGTGGGCGGCGAGCTCGGCGGCGACGCGCCGCTGATCGGCGCGGCCGAGAACTTCGTGGCCTCCGGCTACGCGGAGGTCTCCGACTAACCCCCGGGGGATGTGACAATTAGGACAGGTTTAATTGTCACATCCCCCTCCAGGGGCCCGGAATCGAGCAGCGTTTGACGATGTGACAATGTAACCTGTCCTAATTGTCACATCCTAAGGAGGAACCATGCCCATCTCACCGCTCGTCCAGTCCCTCAAGGGCAAGCTCATCGTCTCCGTCCAGGCCTATCCCGGCGAGCCGCTGCGCCACCCCGAGACCATGGCCCAGATGGCCCGCGCCTGCGAGCTCGGCGGCGCCGCCGCCATCCGCTGCCAGGGCCTCTCCGACATCGCCGCCATCAAGGGTCGCGTCGAGATCCCCGTGATCGGCCTGTGGAAGGAGGGTCACGAGGGCGTCTACATCACCCCGACCCTGCGTCACGCGATGGCCTGCGTCAACGCCGGCGCCGACGTGGTGGCCCTCGACGCCACCGACCGCCCGCGCCCGGACGGGCGCACCTTCGAGGAGACCGTCAAGGCCATCCGCGAGCAGTCCGACGTCCTCATCATGGCCGACTGCATGACCATCGACGACATCCGCAACGCCGTGGCCTGCGGCTGCGACCTCGTCTCCACCACGCTCTCCCACAACAAGGCCGCCATCGACACCACGATGGACGACGGCCCCGACGTGCCGCTGCTCAGGCAGGCCACCTCGGAGTTCCCCGACTACCCGATCATCTGCGAGGGTCACGTCCACACGCCCGCCGACGGCAAGACCGCCATTGACGCCGGCGCCTGGGCCGTGGTCGTGGGCACGGGCATCACGCACCCCACCTCCCTCACCAAGTGGTTCAAGGCCGCGATCGAGTAGGGGCGTCCTTCTCGCCGGCGCGTGACCGGTTCGTGCCGATTCCGGACGGTTTTCAGCCTCAGACCGTCCGGAACCGGCACGTTTTCTTTGGGTTGAGAAGAGCGAGCGGCGTGTGGACGGTTTTGCCCTGTGAACCGTCCACACGCCGCATCCTTCCTCTCTGGGTGCGCGTTCCGGACGGTTCTTCTCGACAAACCGTCCGGACGCCGCACCCTTCTCAGGGACATGCGGATTCCGGACGCTTTCCCACCCAGAACCGTCCGGACGCCGCACCCTCTCACAAACGTACGAGCGTCCGCTCAGCGTTCTTATCGACAAGGTCACGATCATAGCCGCATGAATCTGCGCGAACATGCGCAAAACTGCGCAGAAATGAGCGCTTACGCGTGATATCCTACCGTTTTCCGTTATAATGCGCAAAGATGCGCAAACATGACTGAAGTTGCGCGAAAATGAAATCAGCCCAGAAGCCCAGAGAGGGAGGACCCATGTCAGATACCGAGAAGAACGCCCCGCTCGACTCCGCGGCCGCTGCAGCCGCCGCCTTCGAGGCCATCGAGAACCGCCCGTTCCCCGACGATGTCTTCGCCGCACCGCAGCTCCGCTGGGCGGTCATCGGCTGCGGCGTCATCGCCAGCCAGATGGCGACCTCGCTCGCGCTCGCCGGCCGCCGCCTGCACGGCGTCGCCAACCGCACTCGCGAGAAGGCAGTCGCCTTTGCCGAGAAGCACCACGTCGAGAAGGTCTACGACTCCTTCGAGGAGCTCTACGCCGACCCCGAGGTCGACGCCGTCTACATCACCACCCCGCACAACACGCACATCACCTACCTGCGCGGAGCGCTCGCCGCGGGCAAGCACGTGCTCTGCGAAAAGTCCATCACCCTCAACTCCGAGGAGCTCGACGAGGCCCGCGCCCTCGCGGCCGCCGCGGGCGTCGTGCTGATGGACGCCACCACGATCCTGCACATGCCGCTCTACCGGGAGCTACGCCGTCGCGCGGACGCCGGCGAGTTCGGTCGCATGAACCTCGCGCAGGTCAACTTTGGCTCCTTTAAGGAGTACGGCGACCTCACCAACCGCTTCTACAACATCAACCTCGCCGGCGGCGCGATGCTCGACATCGGCGTCTATGCGCTCAGCATCATGCGCCTCTTCATGGAGAGCCAGCCCACCGAGGTGCTCTCGCTCGGCAACCTCTGCGAGACGGGCGTGGACGTGGCGGGCGGCATCGTCTGCCGCAACCAGGAGGGCCAGATCGGCGTGGTCTCGCTCACGCTCCACTCCAAGCAGCCCAAGCGCGCCGTGCTCAGCTTCGACAAGTGCTACGTCGAGATCATGGAGTACCCGCGCGCCGACACCGCCCAGATCGTGTGGACCGCAGACGGCCGCCGCGAGACCGTGTCCGCCGGCGTCGAGGGCTACGCGCTCTGCTACGAGATGGCCGACCTCGAGCGCGCCGTCGCCGGCGACGCCCGGGCCGCGGGCCTCATCGACACCGCCTCCGACGTCATGCGCCTCATGACCGACGTGCGCCGCTCCTGGGGCGTCACCTACCCCGAGGAGGCGTGAGCCCCATGCTGACCGCAGAGCGCCACGCGCGCATCGTCGAGATGGTGCGCCTGCGCGGGACCGTCACCGTGCCGGAGCTCGCCGCCGCGCTCGAGACCTCCGAGTCCACCATCCGCCGCGACCTCGACAAGCTCGACCAGGCGCACCAGCTTGTCAAGGTCCACGGCGGCGCCACCACCCGCGAGTCGGCGCATCTCACGCGCGACCTCACATTGGGGGAGCGCCACGGCCTGCACGACGAGGAGAAGCGCGCCATCTGCGCGCACGCCGCCTCGCTCGTGGGACCCGATGATTTCGTCTACCTCGACGCCGGCTCCACCACGGAGATCCTGCTCGATCTGCTGCCGCCCACGCGCGCGGGCTACGTGACCGACTCGGTCTCCCACGCCATCCGCCTGGCGGCCCGCGGGCTCTCGGTGACGGTGCTCGGCGGCGAGCTCAAGAGCGCGACCGAGGCGCTCGTGGGTCCCGGCGCCCTCGACGCCCTCTCGCGCCTCCACTTCACGCTGGGGTTCTGGGGCTCCAACGGCATCACGCCGGAGGCGGGTCTCACCACGCCCGAGCCCAACGAGGCCATGGTCAAGCGGGCGTCGATGGCGCGCGCCACGCGGCGCTACGTGCTCGCCGACGCCTCCAAGCTCGGCCGCACGAGCCTCGTCACGTTCGCGGACTTCTGCGACGCCACGATCGTCACCTGCGGGGACGTCCCCGCCGAGTATCGGAGCTTCGACAACGTCATGGAGGTGTCGCTGTGATCTGCACCGTCACGTTCAACCCGTCGCTGGACTACATCGTCCGCGTGGACGACATGCGCCTGGGCGCGATCAACCGCACCGCCTACGAGCAGGTGCTCCCGGGCGGCAAGGGCGTGAACGTCTCCATCGTGCTCGGCAACCTCGGGCACAAGAGCCGCGCGCTCGGCTTCGTCGCGGGCTTCACGGGCGACGAGCTCTGCCGCCTCTGCGCCGAGGCGGGCGTCGACGCCGACTTCATCCGCGTCGAAGAGGGCATGACCCGCATCAACGTCAAGGTCAAGTCCGCCGAGGAGACCGAGCTCAACGGCATGGGGCCAAGAATCGCCGAGAAGGACGTCGAGGTTCTTCTCGCCAAGCTGGACGCGCTGGGCGACGGCGACACGCTCGTCATCTCCGGTTCCGTGCCGGCGACGCTTCCGCACGACCTGTACGAGCGCATCATGGCGCGCCTCGCCGGCCGCGGCGTCTGCATCGTCGTGGATGCCGAGCGCGACCTGCTCACGCGCGTCCTTCCGTACCGCCCCTTCCTCGTGAAGCCCAACAACCACGAGCTCGGGGACATCTTTGGGGTCACGCTGCGCACGCGCGACGAGGTCGTGCCGTACGCCCGGAAGCTTCAGGAGGTGGGCGCCGCCAACGTGCTGGTCTCGATGGCGGGGGAGGGGGGCGTGCTCGTGGACGAGACGGGCGCCGTGCACCAGAGTCCGGCCGCGCGCGGCACCGTGGTCAACTCCGTGGGCGCCGGCGACTCCTCCGTGGCGGGGTTCCTCGCGGGCCTCATGGAGACCGGCAGCTACGAGGACGCCTTCCGCATGGCTCTTGCCACCGGCTCTGCCAGCGCGTTTTCCGACCACCTGGCCACTCGGCCGGAGGTGGAGGCGCTGCTCGCTAGGTCGTAGCCGCCCGCCTGCCGTATACTGGCGAGAGGGACGTCGAGGGGAGAGACCATGCCAGACGCGAGCCAGCGGATGCGAGCGGCCGAGAGCGCGGCGCGCGTGCCGGACGTCGTGGTGATCACGGGCATGTCCGGCTCGGGGCGCACGCAGGCGCTGCACGTCTTCGAGGACATGGGCTACTTCTGCATCGACAACCTGCCGCCGCGGCTGCTTCTGCAGCTCGCCGAGCTCGTGGGCATCAACTCGGGCGTGGGCCGGCACCTCGCCGTGACCTGCGACCTGCGCTCCCAGGGCCTCTTCGACGAGTTCTCCGACTCGATCAAGCAGCTCCGCGAGCACGAGCTCACGGTCAGCGTGGTCTTTCTCGACACCACCGACGACGTCCTCATGCGCCGCTACGACGAGAACCGCCGCCGTCACCCGCTCGCCGCGCCGGGGGAGGGCGTCGCCACGGCCATCGAGCGCGAGCGCGCGCAGCTCGCAGGCATCCGCGACACCGCCGACCTCGTCATTGACACGAGCCGCCTGCGTACGAGCGCGCTGCGCACCCGCCTGCGCCGCGCCTTCTCGGAGCTCTCCGACCAGCAGCTCATGGAGGTCTCGGTCTTCTCCTTTGGCTTCAAGCACGGCATGCCCGTCGAGGCCGACCTCATGATCGACGTGCGCTTCCTGCCCAATCCCTTCTACGACCCGCAGATGCGCACGCTTACCGGCAACGACCGGCTGGTCGCCGACTTCGTCCTGCAAAACCCCACCACCGAGAGGTTCCTCGAGGCCTGGTACAGCCTGCTCGACGTCGCGATGCCGGGCTACGTCGCCGAGGGCAAGAGCCACCTCTCCATCGCGGTGGGGTGCACGGGCGGCCAGCACAGGAGCGTCGCCATCGCCTCGGCCACGGCCGCCTACCTCGAGAAGGGCGGCTACCACGTGAGCCTGTCGCACCGCGACCTTTCGCTCGCCAACGTGAGGACGAGCTAGCATGTCGTTCACCGCCGAGGTCAAAGACGAGCTCTCGCGCGTCGAGGCGCCCATGCCGGCATGCGAGCTCGCCCAGCTCTCCGCCCTCATCCGCGTGTGCGGCACGATGTCGTTTCGGGGCTCGGGGCGCTACTCGATCCGCATCGCCACGGAGACGGGCGCGGTGGCGCGCACGGTCATCAAGCTCACGCACAAGCTCTTCGACCTCGAGACCTCGCTCACCGTGCGCCGCTCGGTGCTGCACAAGACGCGCAACTACCTCATCGAGATGCCCGAGCAGGACGAGCTCGCGGCGGACCTCGTGCGCCTGGGCATCCTCGTGCCCGGGCGCGGGCTCGCCACCGGCGCGCCCGCCGCGCTGCTGGGCACCCGCCCGGCGCGCGAGGCCTTCGTGCGCGGCGCCTTCATGGCCGGCGGCTTCATCGCCGACCCGCGCGGGGACTTCCACCTGGAGATCGCGGTCACGGGTGAGGACTTCGCGCGCGACCTCGCGGCGCTGATCGACTCCTTCGGCGTCTCCGCGCGCGTGAACCGCCGGCGCGGCGCCTACGCGATCTATCTCAAGAGCTACGACGACGTCATCGCGCTCCTGCGGGCGATGGGCGCGCGGCGCATGGCGCGCGTCGTCGAGGTGGCCCGCGCGAAGAAGTCCGTCAAAAACGACGTCAATCGGCGCGTCAACGCGGAGATGGCCAACCAGGCCCGCTCGACGGGCGCTGCCGCCTCCCAGCTCGACCTCATCGAGCGCGCGGAGCGCAGCGTGGGGCTCGCCGCGCTGCCGCCCGCCCTGCGCTCCTTCTGTGCGGCGCGACGCGCCCACCCCGAGCTCTCGCTCGCCGCGCTGGGGGAGGAGCTCGATCCGCCGGCATCGAAGTCCGCGATGTATCACCGGGTGCTGCGCCTCCAGGAGATCGTCGAGGAGGCGGAGGGGGAGGCGAGCAGAGCCGCCACCTCGCCCGCAGACTCGCTCGGGTCCGGGAACAATCCCACGTCGGCGGTGCAAATCTGAGCGCCCACGGCTTAAATCCCGCCGCCGTTCAGTTTTGGGGATACGCGCCGGCGCGTGTGGGGTACACTATCGGGTGGCAAGGGCGTCATGCCCATGTGTGCTTTGGTCCGCCGGGGAGAAGCCCCGTCGGCCCCGTGAAAGGAGAAAGCATGGCAGTAAAGGTTGCTATCAACGGCTTTGGTCGCATCGGCCGTCTGGCTTTCCGTCAGATGTTCGGTCACGAGGGCTCCGAGATCGTCGCCATCAACGACCTCACCTCCCCCGACATGCTCGCGTACCTCCTGAAGTATGACACCACGCAGGGCAACTACGCTCGCGACCACAAGGTCGAGGCCGGCGAGGACTCCATCACCGTCGACGGCAAGAAGATCACCATCTACAAGGAGGCCGACGCCTCCAAGCTCCCCTGGGGCGAGCTCGGCGTTGACGTCGTCCTCGAGTGCACCGGCTTCTACACCTCCAAGGCCAAGGCTCAGGCTCACATCGACGCCGGCGCCAAGAAGGTCGTCATCTCCGCTCCCGCGGGCAACGACCTCCCCACGATCGTCTACAACGTCAACCACGAGCAGCTGACCGCCGATGACAACATCATCTCCGCGGCTTCCTGCACCACCAACTGCCTCGCCCCGATGGCCAAGGGTCTCAACGACTTCGCGCCGATCGTCTCCGGCATCATGACCACCATTCACGCCTACACCGGCGACCAGATGCCGCTCGACGGCCCGCAGCGCAAGGGCAACAAGCGTCGCTCCCGCGCCTGCGCTCAGAACATCGTCCCCAACTCCACGGGTGCCGCCAAGGCCATCGGCCTGGTTCTCCCGGAGCTTAACGGCAAGCTGATCGGTGCCGCCCAGCGCGTCCCGACGCCCACCGGCTCCATCACCAACCTCTACTGCGTCGTTGACAAGAAGGTCACCGTCGACGAGGTCAACGCTGCCATGAAGGCGTACGCCGAGAGCATCCCCGAGACCTTCGCCTACAACGAGGACGACATCGTTTCCTCCGACATCATCGGCGAGACCCACGGCTCGATCTTCGACGCCACTCAGACCATGGTCCAGGATCTCGGCAACGGCCAGAGCCTCGTTCAGGTCACCTCTTGGTACGACAACGAGAACTCCTACACCTCTCAGATGGTCCGCACCATCAAGTACTTCGAGAAGTTCGTCGCGTAGTTCTCGCCTCAGAGGCTTTTCGCAGAGGGGTGCGGTTTGCAGCTCACGGGCCGCGGCCGCGCCCCTTTTCTTTACCATCAGACCCACAGTCGCTAGGAGTGAACATGGCCTTCACCAAGAAGACGGTCCGCGACGCCGACGTCGCGGGCAAGCGCGTCCTGATGCGCGTTGACTTCAACGTGCCCCTGAAGGACGGCGTCGTGACCGACGACACCCGCGTGCGCGCCGCCATCCCCACCATCGAGTACCTCAAGGACAAGGGCGCCAAGATCATCCTCATGAGCCACCTCGGCCGCCCCAAGGGCGACGGCCCCGAGCCCCAGTTCTCCCTCAAGCCGGCCGCCGACAAGCTCGCCGAGCTCACCGGCTATGACGTGAAGTTCGTCGACGACACCTATGGCGAGAAGGCCAAGGCCGCCGTCGACGCCCTACAGGACGGCGAGATCCTCGTCCTCGAGAACGTCCGCTTTGACAAGCGCGAGAAGAAGAACGACCCCGAGATCGCCAAGATCCTCGCCTCCTACGGCGACATCTTCGTGCTCGACGCCTTCGGCACCGCGCACCGCGCCCAGGGCTCCGTCGTGGGTCCCGCCGCGTATCTCCCCGCCTACGCCGGCTTCCTGCTCGAGAAGGAGGTCGACACCCTGACCTCGATCTTTGCCGAGCCCGAGCGTCCCTTCGTCGCCATCGTCGGCGGCTCCAAGGTGTCCTCCAAGATCGGCGTCCTCGATCACCTCATCGACTCCGCCGACACCCTGATCATCGGCGGCGGCATGGCCTACACCTTCTTCCTCGCCCAGGGCATGTCCGTCGGCATGTCCCTCAAGGAGGAGGACTGGGTCGAGCGCGCCGGCGAGATGCTGAAGAAGGCCGAGGAGAAGGGCGTCAAGATCCTGCTCCCGATCGACAACCGCGTCGCCGACCACTTCGGCGAGGACGCCGTGCCGGAGGTCGTGGCCTCCGACGCCATCCCCGATGACCGCGAGGGCATGGACATCGGCCCCGAGACCGAGAAGCTCTACGCCGACGCCGTCAAGGCCGCCAAGACCGTCTTCTGGAACGGCCCGATGGGCGTCTTCGAGTTCGACAACTTCGCCCACGGCACCGAGGCCGTCGCCCGCGCCATCGCGGACTCCGACTGCACCTCGATCATCGGCGGCGGCGACTCCGTCGCGGCCATCAACAAGTTCGGCCTGGCCGACAAGATGAGCTGGATCTCCACCGGCGGTGGCGCTTCCATGGAGCTCGTCGAGGGCAAGGCCCTTCCTGGAGTGGAGGCGCTTCTCGATGCGTAAGAGGATGATCGCTGGCAACTGGAAGATGAACAAGACCTGGAGCGAGGGCGTCGTCCTCGCCCAGGGCCTTGCCGATGAGCTCAAGGACGGCACCGGCGACGTCGACGTCGTCGTCTGCCCGCCCGCCGTCGACCTCAAGGGCGTCTCCGAGGTCATCGAGCAGACGAGCGCGCCGTTCGCGCTCGGCGCCCAGAACGTCTACTGGGAGGAGTCCGGCGCCTACACCGGCGAGACCGCTCCCAACATGCTCGAGGCCGTGGGTGCCACCCACTGCATCATCGGCCACTCCGAGCGTCGCGACTACTTCGGCGAGACGGACGAGGACGTGAACAAGAAGGCCAAGGCCCTCATGGCTCACGGCATCGTGCCCATCTCCTGCTGCGGCGAGTCCCTCGAGATCCGCGAGGCCGGCAAGCATGTCGAGTTCGTCGTCGACCAGATCAAGAAGGACACCGAGGGCCTCGAGATCACCGACCCCTCCAAGTACGTGATCGCCTACGAGCCCATCTGGGCCATCGGCACCGGCAAGACCGCCACGGCCGACGACGCCCAGGAGGTCTGCGGCGCCATCCGTGCCACCCTCGTCGAGGTCTTCGGAGAGGAGATCGCCCAGGGCATCCGCGTGCTCTACGGCGGTTCCGCCAAGCCCGAGAACATCGCGGGCTTCCTGGAGAAGGAGGACGTCGACGGCGCGCTCGTCGGCGGCGCCTCCCTCAAGGCCGACAGCTTCGCCGCCATGGTGAAGAGCGCGATGGCCTAGTCTGTCGCCCCTCTCGGCAGATGTGAAGAAGGGGACCCGGGCGAGAGCTCGGGTCCTCTTGTGTTACCATAGCAAGCTGTTATGCATCTGTCCCCAGAAGGAGCTCATCCCGTGAACCCGCTCAACATCATCCTGACGGTCCTGCTGTTCCTGTCCGGCGCGCTCACCGTCATCCTCGTCCTCATGCACTCCGGCAAGGGCACCGGCGTCTCCGACATGATCGCCTCGTCCCTCTACAACTCCGGCACCGGCTCGGGCGTGCTCGAGAAGAACCTCAACCGCCTCACGGTGATCACCTCCACGGTCTTCATCGTCTGTGTGCTCGTGATGGCGCTGACCTTCCCCACGGGCACCCTCGGCTAGGGAAGTCCCACAGGCGTTGCCGGCGGCCCCTCGGGGCCGCTTTATTTTTCACCGGGCAGTCACGGCGGCGGCTCCAAAGTTTTTGAAATTGGGACTTGCGCCGCGCCGCGCGGTAGTGCATACTACTCCTTGCGCGAAAGCGCAGTGCACGTCGGAGTGGCGGAATTGGCAGACGCGCTAGCTTGAGGTGCTAGTGACTGACTAAAAGGTCGTGCGGGTTCAAGTCCCGCCTCCGACACCACGAAAGAACGCGGGTCCCCTCGGGGACCCGCTTTTCGTATCTCGACAGGGGGCGCGCATGACGAGGTCGGCACTCAGCGTTCGCCGCGTCGAGGGCATCGGCGAGGGGAGCCTCGTCGGAACGCTCTCGCGGCTCCTTCAGCTCACCTGCGAGGCCGTCCTCGTCTTCGACGGGGCGGGCCGCGTCCTTCTCGTCAACGACGAGGCGGCGGAGCTCTTCGGCCCGGAGCGCGGCCAGGTGGGCGCGGACGTGCGGCTGCTCTTCCCCGCCTCCGACGAGCCCGACCCCCTCGTGGCCCCCTTCGACCCGGCGGACCTCACCTTTCCCCTGGACGGCTCGATGGCGCTCGTGGACTGCGCGGGCGCCTCGGGGCGCCTCGTCTCCGTGCGCGTGCGCTGCGACGCCGTGAACGCCCCCGGGGAGACCTACCTGCTCGTGGCCCTCGCCGCCGACGAGGACGCCCGCGCGGGGCGCGAGGGCGAGCGCGCCCTCGACGACCTGCGCCGCGCCAACCATCGCCTCTCCGGCACGCTCAAGATCGTGCTCGACACCATCGACTCCACCGACATCGCGGACCTGTTCGAGCGCGTGCTCGAGGAGCTCACGCAGACCATGGAGGCGGACGGCACGATCGTCTACCTCGCCGAGTCGGACGGCTTTCACCTGCGCGGCGTCTCGAGCGGGCTGGCGGGCGAGAAGATCGCGCGCTTCATGCCCTTTGGCCGCAGCGTCGAGCGGCTCGCCATCCGCGAGGGGAGGGCGGTGCGCCTGAGGGTGTGCCCGCCAACCGGGGACGCCCTGAGGCAAGGCAGGCTCACCACGCGCGAGGTCGTCAACGAGGACACGCACGAGGTGCTGCGCATGAAGAGCGCCCTGCTGCCGCCGTTCACGAGCTTCATCCCCGTGCCGGTGTGGTTTGGCGGGCAGGTCATCGCGATCATCGAGGTGGGCTGGAGGCGCCTGCGCCCTGTGGCCAAGGAGGACGCGCGCCTGCTCGACTCCGTGGCGCACTATCTCTCCGTGCAGCTCGCCGGCGCCTTCACCACCTTCCGGGCCCAGAGGGCGGACCGCCTCGCGGCGCTTGCCACGGACGTCCGCGAGGAGCTGCTCTCCTACGTCGGCGACGGGGACGAGGGCGCCGCCGCGCGCTTCTTCGACGTCCTCGCCGAGGTGGGAGACGAGCTCGAGGCGGCGGTCGTCCGCATGCGCGTGAACGCCTCGCAGCGCATCGTCGTGGCCGACCTGCCGCTCACGGGGACGCGGGAGCTGCCGCTGGACCTTGACGACTTCGTCGCCTCGTACCTGGTCGACGGCGTGGCGGTCGCGCCCATCGTGCCAGACTCGCCGTTGAACACCTATCTGCGCGACCTCGGCGAGCCGTGTCTGGGCGCCGTCATCGACTTCGGCGCGCTCGAGGGCAACCGTCTCTGCGGCATGGCGCTGCGACCGGACGGCGCCGAGCCCTTCGACGAGCTGGAACTCGAGTTTCTGCGCGAGCTCGCCGTCGACGTGCGCGACATCGCCCGAGGCGCGGTGGCGCGCGAGCAGGAGAAGCGCATCTCCCAGGCGCTCCAGACGGGTATGAGAAACGAGCTCCAGAAGGTCGAGGGGCTCACCGCCCAGGCGGTCTACTCCTCGGCGACCAAGGCGGCCTCGGTGGGCGGGGACTTCTACGACCTCATCCGCCTGCCGGACCACCGCGCCTGCGTGATCATGGGGGACGTCTCGGGCAAGGGGGTGGAGGCCGCGTCGGTCTCGGCCGCCGTCAAGACGGCGCTGGGAGCCTATGCCTGGGAGGGCCTGGCGCCCGCGCGCATGGTGCGCTCGCTCAACGACTTCCTTCTGGGCTTCTCGCGCCTCGAGACGTTCGCGACGCTGTTCGTGGGCATCATCGACCTGGCGACGGGCACCATGCGCTACTGCTCGGCGGGCCATCCCCCGGCGCTGTTCATCCGCTCCGACGCCCAGGAGATCTCCATCCTGGACGTCCAGTCGGGCGTCGTGGGCGCCTTCCACGACATCTCCTACCAGGACGGCGTCGTGAGCTTTGACCCTGGCGACGTGCTCTTGCTCTACACCGACGGCACGACGGAGGCGCGCGACCCCTCGGGCGCCTTCTTCGGCGAGGAGGGGCTGCGCGACATGGTGATGCGCGAGTCCGCCGACGGCAAGCCCTTCGAGGGCTTCGTGGGACGGCTGCTCTCGACGCTCGACGACTTCACGGGCCACAGCCTCGAGGACGACGTCGCCATGATGGCGCTGCGCTTCGACGGCCTTCCGGGAGGGGTCGGCGCGGGCCCGGGCGAGAAGGGCGCCGCGCATGCGGGGCTGACGGCCTCGCGCGGCGATTGAGGCCGTCCCGGGCGTTAGAGCCCGCCCGGTTTGGGGAATAACATCACCATGCCTGACATGGTCAACATAGCCCTGGTGACGGTCGAGGGCGACCTCGACGTGCGGACGGTGCCCGCCCTGCGCAGACGCATCGACCGGCTGGTCTCGGGCGGCTGTCGGCGCATCTTCCTCAACATGGCGGGGGCGCGCTACGTCGACTCCGCGGGGATGGGCCTCATCCTGACCGAGCTGCGCCGCATGCGCGGCGCCGGCGGGCTGCTCTCGCTCATGAACGTCTCGCCCCAGGCCTATCAGGCGCTGCGCCGCATGAGGGTCTTCGACTACATGCCCGTCTCGCGAGCGGGGGAGCGGCGCGCCGTCGTCGCGCTCGACCCCTCGGTCCTGCCCGAGTGGCGCACGACGTTTCGCGTCGAGCCCGCCTCGCTGAGGGAGGCCCGCGAGCGCGTGGGCGAGCTGCTCTCCTCGCTTCCCTTCACCCCCGACGAGGTCTTCGACATGACGCTCGCCTCCGGGGAGGCGCTGGGAAACGCGGTCGACCACACCTGCGGGGGCGGCGTGCTGGCCACGGTCGCCGCCTATCCCGACCGCGTCACCATCGACGTCGCCGACTGCGGCGAGGGCTTCGAGCTGCCCGACGACGAGGAGCCCCCCGAGGCGGGGCCCTTCTCGGAGCGGGGCAGGGGCATCCGCCTCATGCGGCTGCTCGCCGACTCGGTGAGCATCGCCCACAAGAGCGCCGGCGAGGGCACGGTGGTGCGCCTCGTGAAGCTCTTCGACGACGCGTCGGCCGTTTCCGCAGCTGCGGACCTGCGCGCATAGGGCCCTTCACATTTCCTCCATGACTGCCCAACATCGCGCTTGCGCGGAGCCACGGCGGACCGTATTATATTCCTCGCACTTGCGGGCTTAGCGCAGTTGGTAGCGCGCCACCTTGCCAAGGTGGAGGTCGCGGGTTCGAACCCCGTAGCCCGCTCCATGCGAGCTCAGGCCGGATACGTTCGGCCTTTTTCATACGGCGAAGTGGCCAAGTGGTAAGGCACGGGCCTGCAAAGCCCTGACCCCCGGTTCGAATCCGGGCTTCGCCTCCAAGACCTGACGGGCGCCCTCCGGGGCGCCCTTTTCGATGGCACGTCCTCCCGCGCGGGCCGTCACGTCCCGGGTGGGAGAAAAAAGCCCTTGCAATCGAGAAGGACCTCGCGTAGTATATCTCCTTGCGTCGCGGGCTTAGCGCAGTTGGTAGCGCGCCACCTTGCCAAGGTGGAGGTCGCGGGTTCGAACCCCGTAGCCCGCTCCATGAGAGCCCAGGGCCGGTCATTGACCGGCCCTTTTTGTTATCCTGAGGTCCGTTGGACCCGAGCGTTTGCCGGCAGCCTGGAGGCACATGTTTCTCTCGCTCATCTTCGTCGTCTTTCTCTTTGCGGTGATCCAGGGGTTCGTCCGCGTCGTGGTCTACTTCTGGGAGTGGCTCTCTCGGGGCGACCAGCTCGACGAGGACGACGTCGAGCGCGCCGAGGCGGCCCTGGAGGAGTCCGAGGACGCCCTCGAGCGCGAGCTCGCCCGGGCCGGTCGCGCCCGCGGGCTCTCCCGCCTGTTCGCCCGCTGGCGCGCCTCCGCCGCCGCGGTCGACGAGTACCTCGACCACCTTCACCTCGGCTGGTACCAGATCGTCATCATCTTCTTCCTGGGGTCCATGGCGGGCCTGCTCATCGAGGAGGTCTGGATGCTCGCCACGGCTGGCCTCACCGAAAACCGCGTGGGCCTGGTGTGGGGGCCCTTCTCGCCCCTCTACGGCCTGGGCGCGGTGCTGCTCACGCTGCTGAGCTTCTTTCTGCGCGGCCGCGGGGCGCGCGCCTGGCAGGTGTTTGTCGTCTCCGCTGTGGTGGGGGGGCGTGCTCGAGCAGCTCACCGGCTGGTCCATGTCCACCTTCTTCGACGCGGAGTCGTGGACCTACCTGCACCTGCCCGACCACATCACCCAGTGGGTGGCGTGGCGGTTTTTGGCCTTCTGGGGGCTTCTCGGCCTCACGTGGAGCCGCGCCGTCATGCCGCGCCTGCTCTATCAGATTGGCATGCCCACCACGCGCCGCCAGGCCGTCTTCGTCACGCTCGTGGCGATCTACCTCGTGGCCGACGTCGTGATGACGCTCGTGTGCTTTGACCGCAAGGCGGAGCGCGACGCGGGCGTGCCCCCGGCCAACGCCTTCGAGCAGTGGGTCGACACCAACTATTCCGACGAGTTCATCGCCGGGCGCTTCGAGAACCTCAAGATCGGGGACGCCCGCGACAAGGTCGACGAGAACGGCGACATCATCCTCGACGAGGTCGGGGACGGGCCGAAGAAGGACGAGGTGTGAGCATGGCCGCGCCGAAGCGAGAGGTATACCTCGACTATGCCGCCGCGACGCCGGTGGACCCGGAGGTCGCCGCCGCGATGCTGCCCTATCTGACGGAGCGGTTCTGGAACCCCTCCGCGCCCTACGCGCGCGCCCGCGAGGCCCGCGACGACGTCGAGCGCGCCCGCGGCTCCATAGCCCGCCTCATCGGCGCCCGGCCTGACAACCTCGTCTTCACGGCCGGCGCGACGGAGGCCAACAACCTCGCCTTCGCCGCCGTCGAGGGCCACGTGGTCGTCGACGCGATCGAGCACGAGAGCGTGCTCGCCTGCGCGGGGACGCACGCCCGGCGCACGGTGCGCGTGGGCGCCGACGGCCTGGTGGACCCCTCCGCCGTTGCCCGCGCGATCCGGCCCGAGACCGAGCTCGTCTCGATCGAGCTCGCCAACGGCGAGATCGGCTGCGTCCAGCCCGTGCGTGAGGTCGCGCGCGTGGTCGCTGCCGAGCGGGCGCGTCGCCTCGAGGCGGGGGAGGGCGTGCCCATCTACCTGCACACGGACGCCTCCCAGGCTGCGGGCGCCCTCTCGGTGAACGTGAGCTCGCTGGGCGTGGACCTGCTCACGCTCTCCGCCGCCAAGATCTACGGCCCCAAGCAGGTGGGCCTGCTCTGGGCCTCCGACGACGTGCGGCTGCGCCCGCTCGTCTATGGCGGCGGGCAGGAGGGCGGCGTGCGCTCAGGCACGGAGAACGTCGCGGGCATCGTGGGGTTTGCCCGGGCGCTGGAGCTCGCCTGCGAGCGTCGTTCCGAGGAGACCCGCCGCCTCGCTGCGCTGCGTGAGCGCCTGCGCACCGGCATCCACGAGCGCGTGGGCTGGGCGGTGGTCTCGGGGCCGCGCAACCCCAAGCGCCGGCTGCCGGGCCTTTTGCACGTGTCGTTCGCGGGCATCGAGGCGCGGCGGCTCGTGATCGCGCTCGAGCGCGCGGGGGTCTCGGCGGGCACGGGCTCGGCCTGCGCGGCGAGCCGCATGCGCGTGAGCCACGTGCTCGAGGCCATCGGCATGCCGCGCCCGCTCGCCGAGGGGAGCCTGCGTCTCACGCTGGGGCGCCCCACGACCGAGCGGGACGTCGACTACGCCGCCGCGGCGATCGGGGAGGCCGTGCGCGCCGAGGCGGCGCGTCTCGGGCTCGACGACGCCGCCCAGGCGTCCCGCGTGGCGGCGCTGCTGGAGGGGTGGCGCGGGGCGACCTCGCACGACGCCCAAAACGAGCCGGGCTTTGGCCCCCAAAACGGGCGGTGTGCGAGGTGACCCGGGGCACCCGTCGCGGCGCGCGCGTCTTCTGCGGCCTCTCGGGCGGGGTGGACTCCGCGCTCGCCTGCGCGCTGCTGCTGGAGCAGGGCTATGACGTCACAGCCGTCTACATGCGCAACTGGTCGCGCGACCTGCCCGGCTTTCGCTGCCCGTGGGCGGACGACCTGGCCGACGCCGAGCGCGTGGCCGTGACGCTCGGGATCGACCTCGAGGTCTGGGACTGCGAGGCCGAGTACCAGGCGACGGTCGTGGACTACCTCGTGGACGCCTACGCGCACGGCCGCACGCCCAACCCCGACGTCATGTGCAACCAGACGATCAAGTTCGGGACCTTCCTCGACCGGGCCCTCGCCGAGGGGGCCGACTTCGTGGCGACGGGCCACTACGGCCGCGTGGCGCGCGCAAAGGACGGTCGCACGATCCTTCTGCGCGCCCTCGACGAGCACAAGGACCAGACCTACTTTTTGTGGCGCGTGGACGAGGAGGCGCTCTCCCGGGCGCTGCTGCCCGTGGGCGAGGTGGCGAACAAGGCCGAGGTCCGGCGCATGTGCGCCGAGCGGGGCCTTGGCGTGGAGGGCAAGCCGGACTCTGACGGCATCTGCTTCGTGGGGCCGGTCGGCATCCGAACCTTTCTGCTCGACGCCCTCGAGCGCCGCGCCGGCGACGTCGTGGAGTGGGAGACCGGGAGGGTGCTCGGCCGCCATGACGGGGCGTTTCTCTTCACGGTGGGGCAGCGCAAGGGGCTCGACCTCGGCGGCGGCCCCGCCCGCTACGTGGTGTCGACCGACGTGGACGCAAACGTCGTGTACGTCACGGCGGACCACGACAGCCCGGCGCTTCTCACGCGCGAGGTCTCGCTCGAGGACGCGCGCTGGATCTCCGGCGAGCCGCCGGAGCCGGGACGCTACCTCGTGAGGACCCGGCACACCGGCGAGCTGCGCGAGACTCACCTCGAGCTTGCCGAGGGCGGCCCCGTGTTGCGCTTTGACGAACCCGTCCGCCGCGTGGCCCCCGGGCAGTCTGCGGTGCTCTACGATGGCATTCGCTGCCTCGGCGGCGGCATCGTGCGGTGAGCGTGTCACATGTCCCCAAATGGGACATGTGACACATGCTCGGAGGGGGGGGGGAGCCATGTCCATAGAGCGCGCCCGCGCGCACCTCGCGCGGTTCGGCCTGGCCGAGAGGGTCCGCGAGTTCGACGTCTCGAGCGCCACGGTGGAGCTCGCCGCGGCGGCGGTGGGCGTGGAGCCCGCGCGCATCGCCAAGACGCTCAGCTTCATGGTCGGGGAGACGCCCACGCTCATCCTCTTCGCCGGCGACGCCCGCGTTAACAACCAGGCGTTCAAGGCGACCTTCCACACCAAGGCCAAGATGCTCACCGCCGAGCAGGCCGCGGAGCTCGTGGGACATGCCGTGGGCGGCGTCTGCCCCTTCGGCGTCAACGAGGGCGTGAACGTCTACCTCGACGAGTCCCTGCGCCGCTTCGAGACGGTCTGGCCCGCGGCGGGCAGCTCCAACTCCGCCGTCGAGCTCACCTGCGACGAGCTCGAGCTCGCCTCGGGAGCGCGCGGCTGGGTTGACGTGGGCAAGGGCTGGAGAGAGGGAGAATAGCCGGAGACTCGGCCCCGTCGCCGTCCCGCGGCACCCGGGGAGCCCCCGGGGCGCTACACTGGAGGGACGGTTCTTGTCGGCACGTCAACTGGAGCGCGCGTGACAGCAGGTCAGGAAGATCAGGACACCAAAGCTCAGGCCAAGGCGCCCAAGAAGGTCGCCCTGAAGGTCTCCGCCGTGCGCTCGGTCTCCGCCGAGGACAGCGCGGCGGACAAGAAGTCCATGGGACAGGTCCGCAAGACCGTCATCTTCCTAGGCTTCGTCGCCGTCGCCTATGCGCTCTACCTCGTCTTCACCGGTCAGGTCGACGAGTTCGTGTCGTCGCTCGCCGGCGTGGACATGAGCTGGATCGTGGCGGGCGTCATCTGCTTCCTGTTCTACTACGTCTTTGGCATCCTCGCCTACGTGCTCTCCGTCGCGGCCGACCCGGACTGCCCGGTGGGCATCCGCGACCTCATGAGCGTCGAGGCGTCGGGCGTCTTCTTCATGCGCCTCACGCCCAACAGCGCCGGCGCCCCTCCGGCCCAGATCTTCCGCCTCACGCGCGCGGGCATGTCGGCCGGCGCGGCGAGCGCCCTCAACTTCACGCGCACCATCATCTACGAGACCGGCGAGGGCGTCTTCGCCGCGATCATGCTCGTCTTCTGCGGCAGCTACTTCTACGAGACCTTCGGCGACGTCACGCTGATAGGCCTTTTTCTCTTTGGCTTCAAGGTCGTGCAGGTGGCGGGGTTCGTGGCGCTGTGCCTGCTGCCCAAGCCGGTCATGGCCATCGGCAACTGGGCGTTGCGCTTCGCCAACCGCCGCAAGTGGCTCAAGGACGACAAGTACGAGAAGTACTATGACGTCGTCAACACCCAGGTCATGGAGTTCTCCCGCGCCTTCAAGCGCGCGGCGGCGAACGTGCCCGAGATGCTTGCCACGATGGGCGTGACGCTGCTGCAGCTGGGCTGCATGTACGCGCTGCCGTACTTCGTGCTGCGCTCCTTCGGCGAGCCGGCGGACTTCCTCGTGTGCCTGGCGAGCGGCTCCATGCTCGAGCTGCTCGTCAACGCGGTGCCGCTGCCGGGCGGCGCGGGCGGCGCCGAGGTGGGCTTTGCCTACCTCTTCCAGGACATGTACGGCGTGCACCTCACCGCGGGCTTTGTCATCTGGCGCGCGATCGAGTATCTGCTGCCCGTGATCATCGCCGCGCCGTGCATGGGACTGCGCTCCACGAGCGGCGAGTCCATCAACCGCCGCGCCAAGCGCGTCTGGAAGCGCGTGCGGGGCTTCGTGACCGGCAAGGGCTCGGGCGGCAAGAAGCGCGGGGCAGCGCGCGGCGGCGTTACCGTGAAGCCGGGCGCCAAGAAGAAGGCCGGGGCGGCGGGCGCCGGCAAGAGGCCCGCGGGCGCCTCGGACGTCGAGGCGCGGATCGCCGCCGGCAAGGCTGCCGCCGCCGCGAAGAAGGCCGCCGCCGAGGCCGACGAGGCGCCGGGCCCCGAGAAGGGGAAGTAGAGCGCCTCGCCCCGGGCTCCAGAAAAAAGTCCAAAATGGGGCTTGCGCTCTTGGGTCGATCCTTGCTAATATATCCCTCGCGCTGCGGTCCCCAACGCAGCGGGAACAATATAAGGGCGCTTAGCTCAGGGGGAGAGCGCTTCCCTGACACGGAAGAGGTCACAAGTTCAAATCTTGTAGCGCCCACCAAATTCTCGCAGCTCAGAGCATGTTCGCTCTGAGCTGTTTTCGTATACGCCAAGCCCGGGCTCAGCGTAGCCGTCCCGAGCC
Source organism: Olsenella sp. An293 (assembly GCF_002159495.1). Classification (GTDB taxonomy): domain Bacteria; phylum Actinomycetota; class Coriobacteriia; order Coriobacteriales; family Atopobiaceae; genus Thermophilibacter. The sequence continues at coordinate 73,613 of NZ_NFIT01000001.1, read as the reverse complement.
CGCCCGCGCTACTCGACCGCCCGGGCGAACTCGAGATAGGTGATGGTCGCGAGGTCCTCGTAGGCGCCCGCCGCGCGAGGGGACGCGGTCGCGTCGGCGACCCAGCCGCCGTCCGCGAGGAGCGCCCCGACGGTGCTTATCGCCGGCAGCTCGTCTCGTGCGACGAGCTGGACCTTCTGGAAGTCGGTGAGCGGCGCGCCGATGGCGTCGAGGACCATCGCGGCGAGGTAGGCGGGGCTCGCGTCGTCCCAGACGCCGGCGGCCTGTGCGCCGTCGTCCTCCGCAGCCGACGCGAGCGGGTAGTTCGCCCACACCGCGTAGGTGGACTGATGGGCCCTCAGCGCGTTCTCGAGACGGTCCGCCCCGGGATAGAGGGCGTCCACGAGCCTGGGCGTGATGTTGGGCTGGTGGTCGCCAAAGAAGACCAGGACCACCGGCTCGTCGAGCTCGGCGAGCTGCCCCACGAAGCGCTCGAGGTCGCGGTCTGTCGAGCTCACGCAGGCGAGGTACTCGTTGAGCGCGAAGACCTGGTTTGACGTGAGCCCCTCGACGGAGTAGCCGGGGCGCAGCGCCTCGTCGACGTTGGCCTGCAGGTAGCTGCCGTGGTTCTGGATCGTGAGGCAGAAGACGAACTGCGGGCCCTCGCCCTCCTCGAGCACCTCGAGCGTCCGGTCGAAGGCCGTGCCGTCGGCGATGGTGCCGTGGACCTGCCGCGCCCCCGCAAAGTCCTCGACGTCGATGAACTCGTCGAAGCCGAGCTCCTCGTAGACGCTTGCCCGGTTCCAGTTGGTCGCCTTGCCCGGATGGATGGCCGTCGTCTTATAGCCAAGAGACGCGAGCTGGCGGGGGAGGCTCGGGGCGTCGGAGAGGTCGTAGAGCGTGTAGGGGTAGCTGCCCCCGCCCACAAAGGCGAGGGATACCCCCGTGAGGAACTCGAACTCGGTGTTGCAGGTCCCGCCGCCCTGGACCGAGACCGCGAGGTCCCCGCGCAGCGCGGCGCCCGGCCAGCTGGCGTAGAACTCCGGCCCCTCGTAGCCCACGCCGAGCCCGTCCAGGAAGGAGAGATCGGCGAAGGACTCGTCCATGACGCAGACGATGCTCGGGCGCTCCTCGTTGAACTAACGCGTGGCGGCCTCGCGCCGACCGCCCTTCTCGGCGTCCTCGTCGTAGGCGGCGGCGTAGCGCGCCTCGAGCTCGGCGGCTTCGGCGTCGGAGTAGCCCTCGGGGCGGTCGATGGACAGGTCCTGCGCGACCTTCACGAAGGAGGGGAGAAACCCGTGCTCGCGGTAGGAGCCGACGGAGTCCCAGTAGTCGACCTCCACCCCGAGCGTCTTGCCCGGGTCGGCGGTCACGCCCGACCAAAGCAGGCTCGCGACCGCGAGCGCGGCGAGGGCGTTGCCCATGACGTTGCCAAAGGCGCCGTCGGGCGTGGAGGGGCGGGAGGGGGCGACAAACGCGCAGAGCCCCACGGCCACGAGCGCGCAGGCGAGGCCCAGGACGACGGAGCTGTCCACGGAGAAGGCGTAGCCGCCGCTGACCTCGGCGGCGGTCCCGAGGGCGAGAAGGTCGGCGGGCATGATCGAGGCGGACTTGAAGCGCGTGACAAAGAACTGCGCCAGGCCCACGAGCGAGAGCGCGACCACGCCCACGGCCATGCCCGCGCCCCGTCGCTGGCAGAAAAAGTAGAGGAAGGCGAGCGCCCCCAGGACGAGAAGGACCTCGAAGGTCGAGAAGGACGGGTCGATCTGGAGGAGGTCGGGGTTCCAGGGGAGCTCGAGCGAGAGCCACGCGAGCGCGCAGGACCCGAGCAGCGCGACGAGCGCGATGCCCGCGCGTATGGCCTCCCGGCGCGTCCGAGCGGGGCGGTCCGCCCCCGGGAGGGCGTCAAGGGCGTCGAGGGCCTGCCTGCGCAGCAGGGCGCAGGCGCCCTCGAGCAGCGCCGCGAGGCACAGCAGCGCGAGCGCGAGCGGGTCGGAGGCGCTCTCGTAGAGCCCGCCCCCGCACCAGGCCAGCACGGCGGAGAGCGCACTCACCGCCGGCAGGAGCCAGAGAAGGTCGGGCAGATGGGCGGGCCTCGCGCGTGCGAGCCTGCGCCGCGGCACGAGGACCGCGGCGGCGACGAGCGCGCTCAGTGCGAGCGCGGCGATCTGAGGGATGGGCTCGAGCATGGGCCTTGCGCACTCCCGCCTGACCTACTTGAGCTTGCTCGCGAACTCGAGGTACGCGACGTACGAGAGGTCGAGGTAGGAGGCGGGGAGGCTCGAGGCGTCCGTCCCGGCGGGCAGCGCGCTGCCGTCGGCGAGCTTGGTGGCGATGAGGCTGATCGAGGGCAGCTCCTCGCGTGCGACGAGCTGCGTCTTCTGGTAGTCGGTGAGCGGCACGCCGATCTTCTCGGCGAGCAGGGCGGCGAGGTAGCAGACGCTCGTGTCGCACTTCTCGCCGTTCGTCGAGCCGGCGACGTCGTAGTTCGCCCAGACGAGATACCGCGTCTCGTGGGTGCGCTGGCTGTGCTCGAGCGTCTGCTCGCCGGCGTAGATCGTGTTGTTGAGGATCGAGGAGAGCGCCGGCTGGTGGTCGCCGAAGAACAGGACCACCACGGGGCGGTCGAGCTGCTCGAGCTCCGCGAGGAACTCGTCGAGGGCGCGGTCGGACTCCTCGATGCAGGCAAGGTACTCCGAGACGCGCATGTTGTCGTAGGGGCTCAGGCCCTCGACGCTGTACTGCGGGACCTCCCCGAGGTTGCACTGGTCGTAGGGGGAGTGGTTCTGCATGGTCACGTCGAAGACGAACTGGGGCTCGTCGCTTTGCTCGAGCAGCTCGAGGACCTTGTCGTAGGTCTCGGCGTCCGAGACGCCGCTGTGGAACCACTCGGACCCCTCGAAGTCCTCGATCGAGAGGAACTCGTCGAACCCGAGCATGGAGTAGACGCGGTCGCGGTTCCAGTTGGTCGCGTAGTTGGGGTGCAGCGCCGTGGTCTTGTAGCCGAGCTCGGAGAACTGGCGGGCGAGGCTCGGGGCGCTCGAGAGGTCGTAGAGGGAGTAGGGGTACTTGCCGTCCCCCACGTAGGCCAGCGGCACGCCCGTGAGGAACTCGAACTCGGAGTTGCAGGTCCCGCCACCGAGCACGGAGACCGAGACGCCGCCACCCAAGATGGCGTCGTCGCGGGAGTTGAAGCGCTCCGGGCCGGCGTAGCCCCAGCTCTCGCCGTCAAAGACGGAGATGTCCGAGAAGGTCTCGTTCATGATGCAGATGACGGTGGGGCGCAGCTCCTCGAACTGCTCCTCGGCCGCGGTGCGTCCCGCCTCGACGCCGGCGCCCTCGTCGTAGGCGGCGACGTAGGACGCCTCGGTCTCGGCCGCCGCGGCGTCCGTGTAGCCCTCGGGCACCTCGATCGGGAGGTCCTGCGCCACGGCGACGAAGGTGGTGAGGAAGCCCTGGCGCTTGTAGTAGTCGAGCGAGTACCAGTACTCCATCCCCACGCCGAGGTCGTCGAAGTAGTTGGGGATCGTGACGCCGGCCCAGAGCGCGGTGAGGGCCGCGAGGGCGCACGCGAGGTTGACGACGGTCCTTCTCACCAGGCTCTGGCTCGTCTCGGCGCGCGTCGCGGCGACCAGCGAGCAGATTGCGGAGGCGATCACCACGCAGCACAGGCCCGTCAGGACCATGCCGTTGACCGAGTACACGTAGCTGCCGCTCACGGCCGCGGCCGTCTGCAGGACGAAGAGGTCGTTGGGCAGGATGGCCGAGGCCTTGAAGTTGGCGATGAAGTACTGCGCGAGGCCGATGACCCAGCAGAGGCCGACGCCCAGGGCAAGGCCCGCCCCGTGGCGCTGGAAGAGGAAGAACAGGACGAGCAGGGCGCCGAGGATGAGGCTCATCTCGATGGCGGCAAAGCCGAGGGCCACGGAGAGCGTCCCCACGTTGTAGGGCAGCTCCATGGCAAGAAACCCGAGCACGGTGCAGGCGAGCACGGCGACGAGGGCCATGAGGGCGCGCACGGGGCCGGCCGCCTCGGGGCTGCGCCGCCCCAGGGCGTCGACCCACTCCATGACGCGGCCGCGGGAGAGCGACACGGCGCCGGCGGCGAGCGACGCGGCGCTCAGGACGATCAGCCCTCGGGAGCTACCGAGGTAGAGCCCCGTCGCGCACCAGTAGCAGGCGGCGAGCAGCGCGGCGACGGGCACGACCAGCCACGCGATCGATCGAGCGAGCTGCTCTCCCAGGCGTCCCTCGCGCCCGCGGAGGCGTCGCGCGACGACGACGGCGCCCGCGACGAGCAGGGCGAGCGAGAAGAGCGGGATTGCGATCAGGGGGGTCATGGGGACCTCTTTCTCGCGCCGCGCGGCGCGCTACTCCAGGTTGCTTGCGAACTCGAGGTAGGTGATGCGCGCGAGGTCGTCATAGGCCTCGGGGAGCGCGTCGACGTCGTCGATGGGAATGAGCGAGCCGTCTGTCGTGTGGACGCCCACGGAGTGCAGGATGGGCATGGTCTCGGTGGCCACGAGCTGGGCCTTCTGGAAGTCGGTGAGCGGGGCGCCGATGGCCTCGGCCATCATCGCGCCGAGGGTCGAGACGCCGGCGTCCAGCGTCTGGGAGACCTGGTCGTTGCCGAGGACGTCGTAGTTCGCCCAGATGAGATAGGTCGTCTGGTAGGTCCGGGCGATATGCTCGGGCGACTCGGGGTCCTCGTCGGCGTAGATGAGGTCGTTGAGCTCCGAGGCGAAGGAGGGCTGGTGGTCGCCAAAGAAGACCACCACCACGGGGCGGTCGAGGTTCCAGAGCGTGGCGAGAAACTTCTGGAGGTCGCGGTCGGACTGCGCGATGCAGGAGAGGTACTCGTTGAGCTGCGCCTGGTAGGACTCGTCGAGGCCGTCGACGGGGCGGTCGACGTAGAGCTCCTCGGGGATGTCGTCGTTCTCGTAGCCGCCGTGGTTCTGCATGGTCACGTCGAAGATGAACTGCGGCTCGTCGCTGCTCCCCAGGATCTCGAGGATCTTGTCATAGGTGACGCCGTCGGTCACCCCGTTGTGCAGTGCGGGCTGGTGCGGGAAGTCCTCAAAGCTCAGGAAGCGGTCGAACCCGAGCTGCTCGTAGATCACGCTGCGGTTCCAGTTGTTGGGGTTGTTGGGGTGCATGGCGGTGGTCTCGTAGCCGAGCTCGGAGAACTGCTTGGCGAGGCTCGGGGACTCGCTGAGGTCGTAGAGCTGGTAGGGGTACTTGCCGTCGCCCACGTAGGGCACGGCCACGCCGGTGAGCAGCTCGAACTCGGAGTTGCAGGTGCCCGCGCCGAGCACCGAGGTCGCGGCCGAGCCGCGCATGAGGGCTGCCGAGACGTTGCTGTAGAAGCTCGGGCCCTCGTAGCCCCAGGCCTTGCCCTCGTAGATGGAGAGGTCGGAGAAGGCCTCGTCCATGATGCAGATCACCGAGGGCCTCACCTCGGAGAACTGCGCCTCGGCGGCCGTCCTCGCCTCGGAGGAGCCGCGGGCCTCGTCATAGGTCTGGGCGTATGACGCCTCGAGCTCGGCCGCGGAGGCGTCGTCGTAGCCCTCGGGGACCTCGATCCTCATGTTCTGGACGAGGGTGACGAAGGTGGTGAGCATGCCGCGGCGGCAGTAGTTGCTGAGGATGTTCCAGTAGTTCGGCTTCATGCCGAAGAGCTTCTCGTAGCTCGGCACCCCCATGCAGCCGCCCAGCGCCACGAGCGCCACGAGCGCGCCGGCGACGTGGGCGCGGACCAGGAAGGCGCGGGTCCTTCCCGGCCGGGGGCTCGGGGTCACGGACAGCGTCGCGACGGCGCAGGCGAGCATGACGCAGCAAAGCCCCAGAAGGACGGGGCCGTCGATCTCGTAGACGTAGCCGCCGCTGACCGTCGCCGCGGTGCCGAGGGCGAGCAGGTCGCTCGGCAGGATGGCGGTCCCCTTGAACTCCTTGACGAAGAACTGGGCGAGGCCGGCGACCCAAAGCGTCGTCACGCCGAGGGCGAGGCCCGCGCCGCTGCGCTGGAACAGCAGCAGCAAGAAGAGCAGGATGCCCGCGATCAGCGCGGTCTCGAGGAGCACGTAGAAGGGCTCGATCTCAAAGGCGAGGGCGACGAAGTTGTACGGGAGCTCGAGCGCGAGGTGGCCGAGGTAGGCGCAGACGAGCAGCGCCGCGGCCGAGAGCCCCAGGCGCGCGGCGCGGGGGTGGGGGGTGCCGTCGAGCAGGGCGAGCAGACGGTCGCGGAAGAGCGCCGCCGCGCCGGCGACGAGCGCCGCGGCGTCGAGGGCCAAAAGCTCGCCGACGCCGCCCCGATAGAGGCCGAGCAGGCACCAGACGGCGGCAAAGAGGAGCGCGAGGGCGGGGGCGGAAAGCCAGCACAGGCTCGCGCCGCGCGGCCGCCGCTCGTGCGCGGCCTCGTGGCGGACGAGGAAAAACGCGCCCCCGGCGAGCAGCGCGAGGGCGAGGAGCGGGCAGACGGCAAGAGATGCGGGCATGACGATCCTTCTCGAACATTGAGCTTACAAACGGCTTATGATACGGCATAGGTTTGAAGGCTCGATGGGCGAGCGTCTCGGGCGGGCTCTCTCCCGGCGGGGTCGTCCCCGCGAATGGGGTACCCCGAGGATGGGGCATAACCGAGATGACGGACAGCACGTGGGGCGGACACCCCGGAGATCTGTCCCATACGGAGAAGGGGGAGCCATGAACGAGGTCATCCAGGCCATGAAGGAGCGTCGCAGCGTCCGCGCCTACACCGACGAGGTGCCGTCCCGCGAGCTGATCGACCAGGTCGTCGAGGCGGGACTGTGGGCGGCGAGCGGCATGAACCGCCAGGGTCCCATCGTCGTCGCCGTCACCGATCGCGCGCTGCGCGACCGTCTCTCGGCCATGAACGCCGAGGTCATCGGCGACCCCAGCCGCGACCCGTTCTACGGCGCGCCGGTCGTGCTCGTGGTGCTCGCCCCGTGCGACCAGGCAAACCGCGTCTACGACGGCAGCCTCGTCATGGGCAACCTCATGCTCGCGGCGCACGCGCTCGGGCTCGGCAGCTGCTGGATCCATCGCGCCCGCGAGGAGTTCGACACGCCGGAGGGCAAGGCCATCCTCGCCGAGCTGGGCGTCGAGGGCGACTACGAGGGCATCGGCCACTGCATCCTGGGCTACCCGGCCGAGACGCCGGAGGCCAAGCCCAGAAACGACGGGCGCGTCTTCTTCGCCGAGTAGTGTGGAAACGGGACAGTCCCTTTTCCACGACGGGGCGAGGCGCGCGACGTGCTAGCCTAGTGGGTCGTCGGGCATGCCCGGCGACCCCTTTTCACGTCGACGAGAGCGGGGACAGGTGGACCTCAGCCAAGCCATAGAGTGCGCGAGCGCCTTCGTCTTCCCGGGCTTTCTCACGGACGACGCCTCCCTCTCCGCGGAGCGCGCCCGAAACGAGGAGGCCCTGGGCGTCCTGCGCTCCGCGTGGGCCGAGGCGCCGGCGGGCCGCGAGCCGTTCTCGTATGACCTCGTGCGCTCGCTCGCCGACCGCAACCGCGACGTCTGCGACCGCTTTGGCATCGAGAAGCTGCGCGACGTCTCCGCATCGAGCCTCGCGCGCGGCCTCTCCAACGCCGATTTGATCCACGCCGTGGCGGTGCTGCAGCACCGCACCGACGCCAAGGTCACGGCACTCTCCGGCCCGGACGCGCGCGACCTCAACGTGGCCTGGGTGGACGCCCCGGTCTCCGGCATGGTCGTGGGCATCGACATCGAGACCACCGACCGCGACCCCGCGCGCGGCTACATCATCAACGTGGGCCTCGAGTTCATGACCGTGGGGCCGGACGCCAAGCCCCACGATCCGTTCTCCGGCTACTTCGGCCTGCCCGATATGTACGCCGAGAAGGGGGTGCCGCTGGCGGACATCCACAAGATCGAGTGGTCCGACCTCGAGGGGAGGCGCCCCTTCCGCGAGGACGCCCAGGTGCAGAGGGCGCTGCTCGCCGCGCTCACCGCCTACCCGTTCATGGCGCACAACGCCGCCTTCGAGGACTCCTGGTTCATGCTGCACATCGACGGCTACGCCGAGGCCCGCAAGGCGGGGCGCGTGGTGCCCATCGACACGCGCGACATCTGCCGTCGAGTGGACCCCGAGACGCGCACGCTGCCGCACGAGATGCGCCCCGCCTCGCTCGAGAGCTGGGCGCTGCGCCGCGGCACGCTCAAGCCCGGCGAGTCCGAGCGACACCTCGGCCTCGACGACGTGGAGCTCATGCTCGCCACCGTGCAGGCCGAGTTCTCCGCCCGCAACATGCTCGGGTGAAGCGAGCGTCGGGGAGGCCCAGCATGGTCAGGGGAATCGGCATAGACTCGGTCGACATCGAGGAGATGGCGCGGCTCGTCGCCGACGAGCGCGGCGCCTTCGCGCGGCGCACCTTCACCGAGGCCGAGCGCGCCCAGGCCTTCTCGCGCCACGACGCCGCCGCCTGCCTGGCAGGCAAGTTCGCCGTCAAGGAGGCCGTCTTCAAGGCCCTCGCGCGTCACACCGCGGAGGGCTTCGACTTTCGCCGCGTGGAGACCCTCGAGGACGAGAGCGGCTGCCCGCACGTCACGCTCGACGGGCCGCTCGCGCCGGTGCTCGCCGAGGCAGGCGTCTCTGAGCTGCTCGTCTCCATCACCAACGAGCGCGGCGTGGCGACGGCCGTCGTCCTCGCGCAGTAGCGCCCCCGCCGTTCCCTGTGCATCGGCACAACGAACGGCCGCTGTCCCGCCGCCTTTTGTGTTTTGCATCCATTGGGCGGCCGTCTCGCCCTCTCCATACTGTCTTCACGAAGGGTTACAGGCCCGGGCACGGGGTCCGGGCTCCGACGCGCATGCCGCGTCGGGCGGCTATCAACGGAGAGGTGACTGCCATGCCCATGAAGAACTCGACCAAGCTTGTGAAGGTCCTTCTGACCAACATCCCCATCGCCGTGTGCATCTCGCTCGTCGCGAGCTACATCGGCATCAGCTCCGCCGGCGTCCCCGAGGAGGCCTTCATGCCGGCCTTCCTGTCCACCGCCGCCATCAACATCGTCATGGCCTACGTCATCTCCTTCTTCATCGGCTGGTTCATCCCGGCCGAGAAGTGGGGCTTTGCCTTTGCCGGCGCCTTCGGCCTCAAGCCCACCGACGGCATCAAGTTTGGCCTGGTGCTCAACATCGTCGTGAACACCGTCTACGTCGTGGTGAACGCCGTCATCCTCACCTTCGTCAACGCCAACGTCATGCAGGGCATGCCCATCTCGATGTTCCCGATGGCGCTGCTCGGCAGCTTCTTCCAGTGCTGGATCGTGGGCTACGTCGTCTCCCTGCTGTGGGCCCAGCCGGCCGAGAAGATCGCCCGCAACCTCATGAACGACCCCGCGCCCGACATGCACTAAGCTCTTCTTGCCCCGCGCCGAACGCAACGGCCCGCCCGCGCCCCGCGCCGGCGGGTCTTTTCTCATGGGCCAAAGGCGCCTCGACCTTTGCCCGCCGTCCGAAGGGAGAAGCCGTGGACGGACTCATCACCTCAGAGCTGGTCGAGCCCGGGCTCTGGCGCCTCGCCGACCCGATGGGCTTTCTCGCGCACCTCGTGGTGGGGGAGCGGGAGGCGGCGCTCGTCGACACCATGCTCGGCCTCGGCGACGTGCGCTCCGTCGCCGAGGGGCTCGCGGGAGGCCGGACGCCTCGCGTCCTGCTCACCCATCGCCATCCCGACCACGTGGGCGGCGCGTATCGCTTCGACGAGGTCATGATGCCGGCGGAGGAGGACGGCCACTGGGACGAGACGGAGCGCTTCGCCGCGGAGCACCGCGCCGCCGGCGTCGCCGCCGACCCGCGCCTGGCCGACGCCCCGTGGGCGATCTCCGAGCGCGCCCGACCGCGCGTGACGCACGTGGCGGAGGGCGACGAGCTCGACCTGGGCGGGCTCACCCTGCGCTGCGTGGCGCTTCCGGGGCACACCACGGGCTCGATGGGATACCTCTGCCCGGAGCTCGGGGTGCTGCTCTCCGGAGACGCCGTGACGCCGATCATGTGCCTGTGCTTCGAGGAGTCTCTGCCCATCTCCGCGTGGCGCGCGACCCTCGACAAGATGGAGGGCCTGCCCTTCGAGCGCTTCTTCACGGGGCACCACCGCCACGCCTTCACCAAGGCGGACCTGCCGAGCTGGCGCGCCGCCGCCGACTTTGCCGAGCGGGACCGCGGCATCGCCTGGCACCACGCCGACGTCGCGGAGTGGGAGGGCACCTGTCACCTGTGCCCGTGTCCCACTGCCGACGTCGACAGCCCGGACTTCCGTGCGGTGATCACGCGCGGGCTGCCGGCGCCGCGCAGGCGCGGCACAAGAGCGCCCCGGGCGTGAGGGGGCGCCCGGGGCGGGAGAGGACGTGCGAGCTGCTCGGCGGTTACGCCACGTGCGGCCTCGCCTTGAGCGAGAAGAGCGCGAGCACGAGGCACACGGCCATGCAGCCGTAGCCAAGGACAAACATCAGCGGGTAGCCGCCCGCGGAGTCCACGACCAGGCCCCAGAGCACGGCGGCGACGGCGCTCATGAGCGAGCCCACCATCGAGACGCGCGAGTAGATGTTGGTGTAGTCGGCGCTGCCGAAGACGGTGCGCACGAGCAGCGGCGTCTGCACGGTGGTCATCGCGTAGACCACGCCAAAGAGGAAGGAGCCCACGAGCAGCAGCGCGAGCGCGCCCGGGAAGAGCCACATGAGCGTGATGCCGGCAACGCCCGCCCCGATGCCCAGCACCACGCCGGCGTGCACGGAGCGGTCGTTCACGGCGCCGAGCACGACCTTGCCCACGGCCTGGCCGCCCATCGCGGCGCTCGCCACGATGCCGGAGGCGGCGGCGATGGCGGGCATGGTGTCGGCGAAGGACTGGGCGTAGCCGGCAAGGAACTGGTAGATGGTCTGGTTGAGCGTGATCACGCCGCAGAAGGCAGCGAGGGCAAAGAACGCCGGCATGCGCATGGCGCGCTCCGCGGGCACGCCGGAGAGCTCGGCCTTCGCGCCGTCGCCCGCGGCCGCCTCGCCGGCGCCGTAGGGGGCAAGGCCCTTGTCCTCGGGCCGGCTGCGCACCACGAGCAGCGTGAACGGCAGCGTACCCACCGCCACGATCGCGGCGAAGACCAGGTAGGCGGTGCGCCAGCCCTCGGCGCCGGAGTTGATCAGCGCCGTGCCCACGGGGTTGAAGACCACGCCGCCGATGCCGGTGAACGCCATGCACAGGCCCACGAAGAAGCCGACGCGCTTGACGCACCAGGCGTTCACGAGCGTGGGCACGGAGAGGTAGATCAGCGGGCACACGCCTACGCCCAGGACCGCGCCGCAGACGTAGAACTGCCACATGGCCTGGCACTGGCTCATGCCCGCGAGGCCGAGGGCGCACAGCACCACGGCCGCGGAGAGCACCGCCCGCGCGTCGAGGCGCGAGAGGAGCTTGCCGGCCACGGGCAGGGTGAGCATCTGGGCGATGTTGAGCACCGAGAAGTACAGCGTGAACTCCGCGGTCGCCACCCCAAAGTACTGCGAGACCGGCGTGAAGAAGATGCCGGCGCACGACAGCACGAGCGCGCAGGGGAGAAACGTTATCGCTATGCAGGACGCGACGATGGCGTAGGCGTAGTGGAACCCGCCCGCCCTCGCGCCAGTCTCGACGTTCTTCTCGGTCATGGGCCTTGCGTCTCCTATCTCTTGTCCTAGCCCTCGACGTCGGCGATGGCGCCGTCCATCGTGAAACCCTTCCAGCTGGGCTCGCCGGTGTAGGTCATGACGGGCTCGGTGCCCTCGAGCGCGCGGATGGCGCCCGCGGCGAGCGCGTCCATCTCGAAGTCGCCGGCGTAGACCTTGACCGGGGCGATCCAGCCCACGCGCTCGGTCACGTAGGACACGAAGCGCGGGTCGTGGGAGACGCCGCCGGTGAGCACGATGCCGTCGACCTTGCCGGCGAGGACCGCGGCGAAGGCGCCGATCGCCTTGGCGACCTGGTAGGCCATCGCGTCGTAGACGACCTCCGCCCAGGCGTCGCCGGCCTCGATGCGCGCCGTGATCTGGCGCGCGTCGTCGGTGCCGAGCAGCCCGAGCAGGCCGCCGGTCTTGCCGATGACGCCGTCGAGCTCCTTCTTGGTCGCGCCGGAGTAGGCGAGCTTCACCACAGGCTTGAGCGGCGCGTCGCCGGAGCGGTTGGGCGCGAAGGGGCCGGAGCCCTCGAGGACGTCGTTGGTGTCGACCATGCGGCCGTGGTTGTGGCAGGCGACGGAGAGGCCGCCTCCCACGTGCGCCACGATGAAGGAGCCGCCCTCGTAGGTGAGGCCGAGCTCGGCGGCGCAGCGGATCGCGCACTCCTTCTGGTTGAGGCAGTGCACGTGGCTCTTGCGGTAGACGCCGGGAAATCCGGTGATGCGCGCCACGTCGACGAGCTCGTCGGTGTCGGGCTGGTTGACGGCGTAGGCGGGCTTGCCGGTCGCCTGCGCGAAGGCGTGCAGCAGCGGCGCGCCGAGGATGGCGGGGTGGTTGACGCCGGCGTTCATGACGTGGTCGCAGACCGTGTCGTCGATGGCGAAGATGCCGCCGACGGTGGGGCCCATCGCGCCGCAGTAGCCGGAGAAGGCGTCGATGTCCTCGAGGGCGATGCCCTGCTCGGCGAGGGCGTCGAGGATGGTCTGGCGGCGGTACTCGAACTGGTCGGCGGCGTTGTCGAAGGCCGCGATCTCCTCGGCGGGGTGGGTGACGTTGAGACGGAAGAGCGCCTCGGTCCCGTCGAAGACAGCCACCTTCGTGGAGGTGGAGCCGGGGGAGAGCGTGAGGATCTTGTGGCCCATGCGGTTCCTTTCTGCGGGCGCGCCGTACGGCGATTGTGCGCGGCGCGGCGGCCCCTGTCTTTGTGCGGACACAACAAAATGCGGGCGAGAAGAACGGACGCGTCCCTCTCGCCCGGCGTCGGCGCTAGCGGGCGGCGAGGACGAGCATCGCGATGTCGCCGACGATCTCGTCGACGGTGGCTCCGCGGGAGGAGTCGGCCACGGGGCACTTGAAGCCGGAGAGCGTGTGACCGTAGGCGGCGCCGTGGGCGAAGCGCTGGACGATCTTCACCGCGAGGTTGGCGGAGTTGAGGTCGGGGAAGATGAGCACGTTGGCGCGGCCCGCGACGGCCGAGTCGCGACCCACCTTCTTGGCGGCGACGGCCTCGTCGATGGCGGCGTCGAGCTGGAACTCGCCGTCGGCGGCGATGTCGGGCCTGCGCTCGTGCACGAGCGAGATCGCCTCGTTCACGCGGTCAACCGAGCTGCCGGCGCCCGAGCCGCAGGTGGAGTACGAGAGGAAGCCCACGCGCGGCTCCCAGCCCATGATGGCGGCCACGTTGTCCGCCGCGGAGATGGCGATGGAGGCGAGCTCGGAGGCCGTGGGCTCGGGGTTGAGCCCGCAGTCGGCGAAGCAGACGACGTTGCCCTCCGGGCCCTCGAAGCCCTCGGTCTCCACGAGTGCGAAGATCGACGGGACATCCACGCCCTCCTTGAGGCCGATGATGGTCTGGGCGGCCATGAGGACGTCGCCGGTGGTGTTGGTGTGGCCGCAGAAGGTGCAGTCCACGTCGCCGAGCTCCTCCATGACCATCGCGTACCACATCGGGCTCTTGATCTTGCGGCGGGTGCCCTTGGCGGAGAGCAGGCGGGCGCCGCCGGCCATGTAGCGCTCGGCCAGCGCGTCGGCGGCCGCCTCGTCGGAGGAGTCGACGATCTCCATGCCATCGAGCGCAACTCCGGCCTCGGCGGCCGTGGCCTCGATGACCTCGCGCGGGCTCACGAGCACGGGCGTCCCCACGCCCTCGTCGAGCACGCGACGGGCGGCGAGCAGGGTCTTTGCTGCCTCGCACTCGGGCAGGGCAACGCGGCGCGCGGGCGCCGCCTTGGCGTCCTCCACGAGCTTCTCGATAAGCGTCATGTCAGGTCCTTTCGATAGAAAAAGGGCCCGGCGGCGGCCGAGAGGGGCCGCGCTGCCGGGCCGTTCGTGCTACATGGACAGGGCGTCATCCACAAACTTGGCGGCGTCGGCGAAGGTCGCGCACTTGTTGAGCTGCATGTAGGGGACCTCGACCTCGTACTCGTCCTCGAGCGCGGACGCAAACTGCACGATGTTGACGGACTTGCAGTGCAGGTCGTCGACGAAGCGCGTCTCGGCGGACAGGGTGGAGGCGTCCACGCCAAAGATCTCGGCCGCCTTGTTCTTGAGGATGTCCACGACCTCTTCCTGGAACTCGTTCATCTTGCTTCCTTTCGCTTGTGGAAGAGGGACCGCCCCTCTTCCGCGTTTGCCGTATGTGGAGAGGGGAGCGCCCCTTTTCCTCGCGTTAGCCGCGGTAGACGTAGTCGCCGACCTGGTACTTGGGCGGCACCACGGGGATCTGCAGGTAGGAGTCGTGCTCGCCGCCGGTGTGGATGACGTGCATGCCGTCGCCGTTGTCGGTCTTGTGGTTCATGTCGTTGTCGTGGAACCACTCGGTCTTGATGAAGCGGCCGGCGATGACCACCTGGATCTTCTCGCCCTTGTGCCAGAAGCGGGAGTGCGGGTACATCTCCACGTCCACCGGCACGATCTCGCCGGGCTGCATGCGCTCCTCCTTGGTGTGAGCGTGCACCGGCTGGAAGTCGCTCGCGTACTTGGGGTCGAGCTCGCGGTGGCTGCAGCGCAGGAACCCCCATGCGCCGCGGAAGGGCGCGCCCATGACGCGGATCGGCACGTAGTTGCCGTCCTTGTCGAGCTTGATGACCCAGGGGAACAGGTCCATGTTGTCGTAGCCGCGGCACTCGACGTTCAGGTGCAGCTTCATGAAGCCCGTGATCTCGGTGTCCTCGGTGAACTGATAGGTGAACGTCGTGGTCTCGGTCTTGGGGTCGTAGACGACCTCGGCCTCCTGCCCGGGATTCTCAAAGCTCGCGGAGCCGTCGGCGGCGTTGAGGTAGAGCTTCTTGTACTCGGTGCGCTTGAGCGGGAAGGACTCCTCCGGGCGGCGGTCGGCGTAGTCAAAGTCATAGCCGTCCATGACGTCGATGCGCACGCGCGGCGTCATCTCCCAGCCGTTGTGGATGTCCTTGCAGTAGCGGTCGAAGAAGCGGCGCAGGTCCTCGAGATTCTCGGGCTTGTAGCTGTCGGGCCACTCGAAGTCGCGGTGCGCGCGCATCCACTTCTTGGGCGAGCGGATGCGGCGGAAGCCCTCGAAGGCGCCGCGCAGGTGGTGGTGGACCCAGCCGGCCGTCACGTACGTGGGGATGCGGATCTTGTTCCAGTCGACGATCTTGTCCTTGTAGTACGCGTTCATGAGCGGGTACTGGGCGACCATCGCCGGCGTATCCTCGATGTAGTTGTTGACCGCGAGCGCCTGGATGATGTGGGTCTCGTAGTCGGGGTTGGGGATGCCGCCGCAGTAGTAGCTCTCGCGGTAGAGGTCGCCCTGGCCCTCCCAGGCCGCCAGGCACGCGAGGTGGGGCGGACGGGTGGCGGCGATGCGCCAGTGGGCCATGCACACGCCGGAGTTGCCGATCATCGTGGCCTTTCCGTTGCACCACTCCTGAGCGGTGACCCACTCGATGAAGTCATAGCCGTCCTGGGCGTCCTGGCTGCCCCAGAGGTAGACGTCGCCCTCGGAGTTGCCCACGCCGCGCGGGTCCACGTTGGCCACGGCGTAGCCGTAGTGGCACCAGTAGCCGGGGTCGGGCGCCTCGAACTTGGCGTACTGGGAGACCGTCTTGGGTGGCACGCCCATGAGCTGCCAGGAGTCCATGCCCTCGGAGGGGTTCTTGCCAAACGGGGCAAAGACGCAGATGACCGGCACCTTCTCGGTGGTGTTGGCGGGACGGTAGATGTCCGCGTAGATGGTGGTGCCGTCGCGCAGGACGCAGGCCTGGTCGCGCTCGCACATGACGCCGGGGATCTCGGTCATGTAGGTGTGCGGCTGGTAGGGGGCGCAAAACCCCATCGTGGCGACCATCTCGCCGTCGCCGGCGTCGGGGTCCTCGGCCAGGCGGCGCTTGATCTCCTCGAGCTCCTCGCGGGACTTGCCGGGGTTGCCCTTGGCAAAGGGGACCTCGAACTCCTCCCCGCCGAAGGTCATCTTCTTGACGATGCCCTCTCTCTTCTCGGCCATGCGGCGCTCCTCTCTGACGAGCCCCCGGGCGTGCCCGGCGGGCGCTTTCCCTGCCCCAGAGTGTGGGCGTTTGGGCCAAGAACTTCATTGGACTGGGTTACAAACTTTGGGGCCCCGTGGCGGGCCCGCGCGGTACCGCTGCCCATCGCCCAGCTCAGAGCCCTTGGTCAACAGCACAACGCGCTGCTATCATGGGGGCGAGAAGAGCGGGCGGGCCGTCCCGCCGTCGGGTCCGGAGGGGGAGCCATGAAGCTGAGAACGGTCGTCAACGAGCTGGCGTGCGGGGCGCTCTGGCCGGCGCGACCGGAGCTTTTGGACGCCAACGTCCTGCTCACCCCCGAGTACGGCTCGACGACCCCGGGGGACATGCTGTTCGTGCGCCTGTGCCGCCTCGAGGACTGGGCGGACGGGAGGGTCAGCGCGGGCGAGCGCGAGCTTCTGCTCGTCCACGCGGGGCCCAAGATCCCCGCCGACGCCTCGCCCGCGGGCAATGTCGTGCTCATCTCCCATCCGAGCTGCTACGAGGACCTGCGGGCCCAGTTTCTCGACCTGCCCTCCCGCATCGCGGTGCTGGAGCTGCTGCGCGAGCGGATGTTCAACGCGTTTCTCGGCTCCTACGACGTGGCGCAGTTCGCGCGCCGCTCCTCGGAGGTGCTCGGCAATCCCGTGATCGTCCTCAACTCCGACCAGCGCGTGCTCGCCACTGCCGGCGAGTTCCCGGTCGACGCCCTCGACGCGCAGGAGGTCCTCGCGCAGGGCTACATCTCCGAGATGGTCAACGCCGACATGGAGGCCGACGGCATCATCGAGGGCGTGCGGCGCTCGCATCACTCCATCCTCGCCTTCAGCGCGCGCTACGCCCGAAGCTGGGTCACCTCGATGGTCTACTTCCATCATCTCGAGATGGGTCGCTTCGACGTGATGGAGAAGGACCGCCCGATATCCGGCATCGACCTCGAGCTCATCGACTACGCCTCCCAGCTCGCGGGCATCCTCATCGACCGCCTCGGCCTCGCCGGCGAGCGCGTGGGGTTTGGCTCCTCGGTCCTGCACGACCTCGTGACCGGCGGCTTCGTCAACGAGGAGACCATGCGCGCCCAGCTTGGGGTCACGCACCTCCCGCGGGACGGGTCCTACGCGATGCTCACGTTCTCCGGCCAGCGCGACGCCGACCGCGACTACCTCGCCCGCGTGGGCTCGATGGTGGGCCGCGCGGTGCGCAGCTGCCTGTGGTGCATCGAGGACGGCGTCCTGTGCGCGCTGGTGCCGGTGGGCAGGAGCGAGGCCGTTGGCTACGACGACTACGCGCGCTGCGTCCGGCGCCTCTCCGCCAACTCCGCCCTGGCCTCGATGCTCGAGAACAACGACCTGCGCGCCTTCGTGAGCGAGCCCTTTGACGAGGTCGACCGCGCCGGCGCCCGCCTCGAGCAGTGCCGGCTGCTCATGCGCGTGCCCGACCCGCGCGCCCGCGGCCGCGTCTGCTACTTCTGGGAGAACCGCTTTGGCGTGCTGGCTGCCGTCGCGGGCACGCGGGAGCGCGTCGACATGATGCTTGACAAGCGCGTGGTGGCGATGTACGCCTACGACCGGGAGCACGGCACGGCCTACCTCGAGACCGCCATCATGTCCGTGCGCCACCCCGGCAGCCCCGCCGAGGCGGCCGCCGCGCTCTCGGTCCACCGCAACACCTACTTCTACCGCATGAACAAGGTCAAGGAGCTCTTCTTCGTCGACCTCAAGGACGGCGAGGACCGCCTGGCGCTCTCCTTCACCGCGCAGGTCCTCGAGGCCTCGCGCCGGTAGCGTGCGCCGGTTGACAGTGGCGTCAGGTTATATTGTCAACTTGACAATCGCGTCAGGTTATATTGTCAAGTTGGCCGAGAAGAACGTCCGGATGCCGCACGGGGTTGACAGCGGCGTCAGCCGTCCAATGTGCAATCGCACAGACACGTTCTTCTCGCCTGGGCGTTTATCAAACGTCAGCCTAACGGGTTTGCCCATACGCTTTTCCCAACGGAACCCAAGCCGGAGAGGAAAGGGGTCGCCATGACCAAGATCGTGGGCGTTTCGTTTGGCACCAAGAACGGCAACAACGACTGCATCTGCAAGGAGGTGCTCAAGGCCTGCCAGGAGGAGGGCTGCGAGATCGAGTTCATCCGCGCGATGGACCTTGACATCAAGCACTGCACCGGCTGCATCACCTGCGTCAAGATGCTCATGAGCGGCACCAAGAACATGTGCGTCCACAAGGACGACTTTGACTGGCTCGCCTTCGAGATGTTCAACGCCGACGGCGTCATCATGGTCGACCCGATCTTCGAGACCGGCGCGTCGGGCCTCTTCCACACCATCATGGACCGCTTCGGGCCCCGCATGGACACCGGCAACAACTTCATCGGCACCCAGATCGCCCAGGGCCGCCTTGCCCAGGGCGGCGCCGCCGCCAAGGGCGTCGAGGTGCCCAACCCCGCGATCATGAGCCCCAAGGTCGTCTCCTACATCGGCATCGGCGGCTCCGACTGGGGCACCCACGTCCAGTCCGAGCACCAGCTCCAGGCCATGACCCCCAGCTGGAAGGTCATTGACAACGAGTGGGTCGCCTGGTCCAAGACCGCCCTCATGGACGACTCCCTGATCGAGCGTGCCCACCAGATCGGCGTCAACCTGGCCAACGCCGCCAAGGACATCGAGCACGCCACCTACCAGGGCAAGCCCGGCATCTGCCCGCACTGCAACTGCAACGACTTCTACCTCGTCCCCGGCGAGAACCGCGCCATCTGCTGCGTCTGCGGCCTCGAGGGCACCGTCTCGGTCGAGGACGGCGTCGTGAAGGTCACCTACGCCGACGAGGACCTGCACAAGGCCCACGACATCCAGTCCGGCAAGGAGATCCACGGCAAGGACATCGCCGAGAACGAGGGCAAGCTCGCGGAGATGAAGAAGACCCAGGCCTACAAGGACCGCGTCGCCTACTATCGCGACCTCATCCAGCCCACGATGCCCCCGCGCGCCTAGCGCGTCGGCAGGCCAGAAGAACTGCCTTTAGGACCCGGCCGCGACCACGTGGCCGGGTCTTCTCGTCCCGTGCGGGGCTCCCGGGCGCCAGGCCCGAGACCGTCGAAAAGCGCATGGGTCGAGCGCACAAACCACGCGGGACATTTTGGCCCGATATGTGTTGCGCGCACATTGTTGGCGAGACGCCCGTGCGCGATGGTGTACGCGTGCAAGAAGGTGCCGAGAGGCACGCATGGCAGCAGATAGAGGAGGATTCGCATGAAGCAGCTTGAGACCGACGTCGTCGTCATCGCGGCCGGCCTCTCCGGCCTCGCCGCGTCCGTGGCGGCCGCCGAGAGCGGCGCGAGGGTCATCACCCTCGAGAAGGCGTCCAACACCGGCGGCGCCGCCAACATGGGCATGGGCCCGGCCGCGGCCGGCTCGCCCCTCCAGAAGGCCTCGATGATCGAGGTCACCCCCGGCGAGCTCTTCCGCCGTCACATGTTCTACACCCACTACCAGGTCGACGCCCGCCTCGTGCGCGACTACTACTTCAAGAGCGGCGACACCATCCAGTGGCTCATGGACATGGGCGTCGAGTTCAACAGCGTCCGCCCGGCGTTCCGCGCCCGCGAGCGCACCCGCGCCTACGCCGACGGCGAGTACACCTGGCATGTCGTCCAGCCCGAGGACGGCTCCGAGCCCGGCCCGCGCGCCGCGACCACGATGACCAAGCGCATGACCGAGCACGCCCAGGAGCTCGGCGTCGAGTTCATGCTCGAGTGCCCCGGCACCGGCCTCATCACCAACGACGAGGGCGCCGTCGTGGGCGTCACCGCCAAGGACAAGAACGGCGAGGAGTACGAGATCTCCTGCTCCTCGGTCATCGTCGCCACCGGCGGCTTTGGCCACAACGCCCAGATGATCAAGGACACCATGGGCTTCGAGTGGGGCAAGAACCTGTTCTCCTTCGCCATCCCCGGCATGGACGGCGACGGCATCAACATGTGCCACTCCGTGGGCGCCGGCCACACCCCGGTCACCATGGAGATGATGTACCAGATCCCCGACAACATGAACCACTTCTACGTCGAGGGCGCCTTCCGCCAGCCCTGCTACTGGTGCAACCGCATGGGCGAGCGCTTCATGCCCGAGGACGAGATCTTCAACACCACCTTCGTGGGCAACGCGATCAACCACCTGCCCGGCAAGGTCGCCTACGCGATCTTTGACTCCAAGATGCTCAAGCACTGGAAGAAGGACGGCCCGGACATCGTCTCCCATGTCCACCCGCACGACCTCTACGAGGGCTTCGACGAGCAGTGGGAGCGCGACCTCGCCGACGGCTACGAGCCCATCTGCCAGGCCGACACCCTCGAGGAGCTCGCCGAGAAGGCCGGCATCGACGTCGAAGGCCTCATCGCCAACGTCGAGGAGTACAACGAGATGTGCGAGAGCGGCTGGGACGAGATCTTCGAGAAGGAGCGCGAGTTCATGCAGCCGCTCGAGAAGGGCCCGTTCTACTGCTGCAAGCAGTACATCGGCGCCTACGGCACCCTGGGCGGCGTGCTGATCAACCACAACATGGAGGTCATGACCGACGACTACAAGGTCATCCCCGGCCTCTACTGCGTGGGCACCGACGCCTGCACCATCTACGGCGACTCCTACAACTACTGCATCCCGGGCAACACCATGGGCTTCTGCCTCAACTCCGGGCGCATCGCCGGCGAGAACGCCGCCGCCAAGCTCTTCGAGTACTAGTTCCGTGACGCGCGGGGCCCTGCGGGGCCCCGCGCCCAAGCCGCGGAGAGGCGAGAGGGACGCGGGCTTGCGGACTTTCGAAGGGGGGAGCCGCGAGCCCGCGTCCTTCTCGGCGCGGCACGATCTGACAGAGGGGGTCATGTGAAGCTCACGATCAACGGCCAGCAGGTCGAGGCACGCGAGGGCCAGTCGGTCCTCGACGCGGCGCTCGAAGCCGGCATCTTCATCCCGCACCTCTGCAAGCACCCCGACCTCGAGGCCGTGGGCGGCTGCCGCCTGTGCATGGTCGAGGTCGACGGCGCGGAGGAGCCCGTGTGCGCCTGCAAGACCGAGGTGCGCGAGGGCATGCAGGTCAACGTCAACGGCGAGCGCGCCGACCGCGTGCGCCGCATGGCGATGGAGCTCATCCTCGCCACGCACCCTACCGACTGCACCGGCTGCCCCAAGTACGGCAAGTGCGAGCTGCAGTCGATGTACCAGTACCTGGGCGTCTCGCCCACGCGCTGGCGCGTGAAGAGCCGCCCCGTCGCCACCGACGAGTCCAACCCGCTCATCACCCACATGTTCACGCGCTGCATCCGCTGCGGCCGCTGCGTGCGCGCCTGCCGCGAGCTGCGCGGGGTTGGCGTCCTGGACTACCAGCACACCGAGGAGGGCATCCGCATCGGCACCGACGGCTCGGTCTCGCTCGAGGAGGCGGGCTGCCGCTTCTGCGGCGCGTGCATCGAGGTCTGCCCCACGGGCTCGATCATCGACGTGCTCTCCCGCGTGCACGAGGACCGCTCCCGCGAGGAGGACGTCGTGCCCTGCCGCTTTGGCTGCCCGGCGCACATCGACATCCCGCGCTACCTGCGCCACGTCCGCGACGGCGAGTGGGAGGCCGCGACGGCCGTCGTGCGCGAGAAGGTCCCGTTCCCCGAGACCCTCGGCACCATCTGCAACCACAACTGCGAGAGCGAGTGCAAGCGCAACGACCTGACCGCGCCGCTCTCGGTCTGCCGCCTCAAGCGCGCGGCAGCGGTGCGCGACACCGGCGAGTGGAAGAGCCGCGTGCGCCACGAGCCGCTCACGGGCAAGCGCGTGGCCGTCGTGGGCGCCGGCCCCGCGGGCCTCACGGCGGCTCTGTTCCTCGCCGAGAAGGGCCACCTGGTGACGGTCTTCGAGGCCAACGAGAAGGTCGGCGGGCAGCTGCGCTACGGCATCCCGGCCTACCGCCTGCCCGACGCCACCGTCGACCACGAGGTCGACATCATCCGCGAGATCTCCCAGGGCACCGACGCCGAGCCGCGCATCGACATCCGCTGCGGCGAGCGCGTGGCCGATCCCAGGGCGCTTCTCGGCGAGGGCTATGACGCCGTGCTCGTGGCCGTGGGCACCCACGTGGGCACCCGCCTTCCGATGGAGGGCTCCGACCTCGAGGGCGTCTACGTCAACACCGACTTCCTCAAGGCGGCCCGCACCGGCGAGCCGATGGACGTGACCGGCCGCGTGGTGGTGCTCGGCGGCGGCAACGTGGCCTACGACTGCGCCCGCACGGCCGTGCGCCTGGGTGCCGAGAAGGTCGACGTGGCCTGCCTCGAGTCCATCGATAAGATGACCTCCACGCCCGAGGAGCGCGAGGAGGCCGCCGAGGAGGGCGTGGAGCTCCACGACGCCTACGCCTTCACCTCCATCAACGAGTCCGAGCCCGGATCCGGCCGCGTTGGCTCCGTCACGATTCACAAGATCGAGCGCTTCTACTTTGACGAGAACCACCGCGCGGTGACCGAGCTCGTCGAGGGCGGCGAGCTCACGATCCCCGCCGACCACGTGATCTTTGCCGTGGGCCAGAAGCCCGAGGGCACCGACGCGATGGGCCTCGAGCTCACGCACGGCCCCTACATCGCGGCCGACGCCGAGCTCGCCACGAGCGCCGAGGGCGTCTGGGCCGCCGGCGACTGCGTCACGGGCACCAAGTCCGTCATCGCCGCCATCGAGCAGGGCCGCGAGGCCGCGAGCTCGATCGACCGCCACCTCGGCGGCGACGGCGACATCACGGCCGAGCTGCTCGACGCCGAGATGCCGCAGCAGCGCGTGGACAAGGTCCCCGAGGGCTTCTACGGCGGCCGCGTCGAGCCCAAGATCGCGCCGGCCGAGGAGCGCGCGCACACCTTCGACGTCTTCGAGTGCCCGTTCACCGAGGACGAGGCCCGCTGCGAGGCGTCGCGCTGCCTGCAGTGCGATCTGCGCCTGACCCTCACCACCCCGCGCCTGTGGAACGAGTACTAGGAAGGGAGCGAGAAATGACGACTATTGTGAGCTTCATGCCGACCTACGCGGCGGCGCCCGTCTCCCTTCACCTCCTGAAGGCCGACGTCGAGGGCGCGGCAGAGAGGATCGCCGGCCTCGGGGGAGAGGTGGCGGTGCTCGTGCCGTCCTCGGAGCCCGAGCTCGCCGCGCGCCTGCGCGAGCTTCTCGGCGACGCCGCGCGCGTGGTCGAGGCCGACGCGTCCCTCGGCTTTGTCTACGCCAACGACACCGCGTGCGCCTGCGTGCTGGCAGGCGAGAAACCTCTGCCCTCTGAGGTCACCGGCACCACCCCTGAGCTGCGCCTCGTTGCCGGCTCCGAGCTCCTCGGCGCCGAGGGTTCCCGCTGGACCTGGTTCGAGGGCGTGCAGGCCCCCGTCGAGCTCCCCGCGTCCACGACCGTGGGCGCGCTCGTCGCGGCCTCCGGCGTGAGCGACGCCAAGGCGGTCTACGTGGGTTATCCCACCGGCGCGTTCTTCTCGGCCTCGAACGCCGACGCCGCCGTCGAGCTCGGCAGCGACTACGTGCGCGTGTACGGCCAGGAGTCGTGCATGGCGAGCGCGCTCGACCAGGTGTGCCAGCTCTACCGGCACGAGACCTGCGGCCGGTGCGTCTTCGGCCACGAGGGCGGGCACCAGATCGCGCAGATCGTGAGCGACATCTGCCGCAAGAAGGGCAAGGCCTCCGACGTGGCGCTGCTGCGCGACCTCTGCCCCGTCATGGAGACGCAGAGCCTCTGCGAGATGGGCCGCGTGATGGCGCGCACCGTGCTCTCCGCGCTCGACGCCTTTGGCGACGAGATCGAGCAGCACTTCACCAAGAAGGTCTGCCCGGCGGGGGAGTGCAAGGCGTACATGACCTACCACATCCTGCCCACCAAGTGCGTGGGCTGCGGCGAGTGCGTCGACGCCTGCGAGGACGAGGCCATCCTCGGCAAGCCGCGCTTCATCCACGTTATCGACCAGAAGGCGTGCACGCAGTGCGGCAAGTGCGTGAGCGTCTGCGACGAGGAGGCCATCATCATGGCCGGCGCCGACAAGCCGCGCACCCCGCCGCGCCCGATCCCCATCCGCAAGCGCTAGCAGCACGTTGGGGACTGTCCCCAACGTGCAGGTGACGTCCCTGGGCCGCCTCCCCCGAGGCGGCCCTTTTCGTCGGCCGAGAAGGGCGCGCCGCCGCGGATTTGTCCCGTGCGCACAAAGGCGGCCCCTCCCGCCCGCCAGGCTCTGGTCCCGCGAACATGCCGCCGCGTCGGGCGCCGTGCGATACTACTCGCAACATGACCCTCTCGCGCTCTGTTTGCCATGCCGGAGCCCGAGGGGGTCACGCCTTTGTCCGCGCGCACGAAGCCGCGCCCGCCACGACCAAAAGCGTCGTTCGCCCAGACGGTGAACGCCCGCGCGCGCCGCCGTAGCATTCCCTCAGAATGCGCGGACGGGGGTCCGCGCCCGACGCTCGAGGAGAGGAGCGGACATGTCTTTCAAGGTCATGGCAATCTGCGCCGGCAGGCACGGAGGCAACGGCGAGGCGCTCGCCAAGGAGGCGCTCTGCGCGGTCCAGGAGGCCGGCGGCGAGGTCGAGCTGATCAACCTCTTTGACTACAACATCTTGCCGTGCACCGGCTGCGAGGGCTGCACGATGCAGATGGGCAAGGTCGGCGCGGGCCTCCAGAAGGAGTATCACGGCTGCGTCCTCAAGAACAAGGACGACGTCGACGCCATCGTGAGCGAGCTGCGCACCTGCCACGGCGTGATCTTCGCCGTCCCGACCTACGACCTCACCCCGAGCTCGGTCTACACGCGCTTCGCGCAGCGCTTCCTTGCCTACGAGCTGTCGTTCCTTCTCGCCATCGGCGCGGTGAAGGAGAACCCGCACACCGTGGCCGGCCTGATCGCGGTGGGCGGCTCCATGCACGACTGGCAGAGCCTCGCCCTCGAGAGCCTGCAGGCCACCATGTTCACGATGTCGCTGCAGGTCGTCGACCGCTACATGGCGCAGCGCGACGGCCGCCCGGGCAATGCCTTCGTCTGGGGCGACGACGTCGAGTGGGGCGGCCAGCTCGCCCGCGCCCGCAAGATGGGCGAGAACATCGTCAAGGCCATCCAGACGCCGGTCGAGGAGCGCACCTGGCTCGGCGACCCCGATGACGGCGTGTGCCCCAACTGCCACAGCTCGCTCGTCTACCCCGGCGACAAGCACTGGGACGGCATCGAGTTCCCGTGGGAGTGCGCGGTGTGCGGCGCCGGCGGCGACCTCGCCGTCAACGAGGAGACCGGTCGTCCCTACCTCAAGATCGCCGAGAACGGCCTCATCCGCGACCGCAACGACGACAAGGCACGCGCCGAGCACCTCAACGAGATCAACAAGACGCGCGATGAGTTCTTCGCGCACCTCGACGAGGTCAAGCCGCTGATGGAGAAGTACGCCAAGATGGAGTTCCCGACGCTCAAGATCGAGCGCTAGTCAGACGGGCCAGAGGGGGAGTCGTCCCCTCTGGCCCGCGTGCGGATTCCGGACGGTTTGGACCGCGAAAGCGTCCGGAGTCCGCACGTCTCCGGAAGAGGTGCGAGTTCCGGTCGTTCTTCTCGACAAAAGCGTCCGGAAT
Source organism: Olsenella sp. An293 (assembly GCF_002159495.1). Taxonomy (GTDB): domain Bacteria; phylum Actinomycetota; class Coriobacteriia; order Coriobacteriales; family Atopobiaceae; genus Thermophilibacter. The sequence continues at coordinate 47,830 of NZ_NFIT01000001.1, read as the reverse complement.
CCGCGCGCTTCCTCGAAACGTGCGGGTTCCGGACGATCCGGCCGAGAAGGGCGACCTCCTCGCGCCCTCACTTGTGGTGCGCGCGGAGGTCGTCGCTCGTGCGCGGCTTGGTGCGCGTCTCGAGCAGGCCCAGGTAGATCAGGGCGCGGATGGAGAGGTGGAACAAGAACAGGTCCTCGCCGGACGTGAGGTCGTTCTCGCAGATCTCCTTGATGCGGCCCAGGCGGTAGAGCAGCGTGTTCTTGTGCAGGCACAGCAGAAGCGCGGTGCGCGCGGTGCTGCAGCCGTTTTGCATGTAGGCGTAAAGCGTCTCCACCAGCTCGCTGCCGTGGCGCTGGTCGTGGTCGTAGAGCGCCCAGATCGCGGGATGGACGTAGTTGAACAGGTTCACCCGGTCGTTGGCTAAGTCGAGCAGCTCCATGTAGGTGTAGTCGCAGTAGTTGTAGACGTGGGTGTCGTCGAGCACCTTGGTGTAGGAGGAGCCAAAGTGGATCGCGGAGCGCGCCTGGGCGAGGTGACGGCGCACGTCGCAGATGTCGTCGAAGGCGTTGCTCACGCCCACGAGCACATCGTTGTCCTTGGCGACGCGCGCGAGCAGGCGCCGGTCGTAGGCGGAGAGCATCGGCCCCTCCGCACGGCTCGCCACGATCACGAGGTCGCCGCCGTAGGAGGTCGTGAGGCTCTTGACCAGCATCGGCTGGAGCTGGCCGCGCAGGCTCTCCTCGTCCCGAGCGCCGAGGGCGCCGTCGGACGCGTCGCGGACCACCACGACGAAGAGCGTGGGCAGCGGCTCGATGCCCAGAAGCGCCAGGCGGCGCGCGGTGGCCTGGGGCGTGGGCTGCTCGTCCTCGAGCAGGCGGCGCAGGAAGTAGGACTCCATCTGGGCGCTGCCCACGGTGAAGACCTCCCCCTTCTGCAGCTCCTGCCCGACGACGTTGCACAAAAGCGAGAAGTCCTCGACGTCACCCTCGGCGAAGGGCCTCTCGTGGGCCATCATCATGACGCGCGCCAGGCAGATGCCGTGCACCATGACGTTTTGCGTCATCGTGGTGAGGGCGAGGTTGGCGTTGTCGCGCACCACGGGCCCGCGGGCGCGGGCGAGCCGCTCGTTGATGCCGTCGTCCTCGATGAAGGCCACGCCGTCCTCGAGGATGTCGCCGAAGGCCATCTCCTCGCGCATCGCGCGCGCGTAGGCGGAGTCGTCATCGGCCGCCGGGGACACGCCGCCGCTCGCGACGTAGTGGTAGCTCGGGTCCACGACCACGATGGGGTTGCCGAGGGCGTCGGCCGCCTCGTCGACGAGGTGCCTGATGCCCCGGTCGGAGAGGAGCGCCGCGAGGATGCGGTCTCTTCTCGCCTGCGTGGAAGGGTCGCCCTGCTCCATTCACGGCTCCTTTCGGCGGTGCGCTGCTGACGGATTTCTGCGACACATGATAATGGAAATGAGAGGGAGGGCGACCATGACGGTCTGGGGAGGCAGCGACAGGATGGACCCCGTCGACGCGCGCATCGAGGACGCGGTCTTTACGCTCATGGAGACGACCGACATCCCCGACATCCGCGTGGCGGACGTCGTGCGCCTCGCCGGCATCTCCCGCTCGACCTTCTACCGGCGCTTTGGCTCGGTCGACGACGTGGTCAAGGCCTTCGAGACCGACGTGCTGGCCAACATGCACTCCATCAACAGCTACGCCCTCAAGGCCCGCTTCGGCCAGTCCGAGCTCGACCCCACGCCCACGATGATCCGGCGCATGGAGGTCCTCGCTGAGCGGCGCGACAAGATCGTGGCGCTCAACGGCCCGCACGGCGACCCGCAGTTCGTGCACAAGGCCACGATCCTCATGCACGACCACTTCCGCGAGCGCCTCTCCGACGTGGAGGGCTCCGACACCTACCGCGATTTCTACCTCGCCTTCGTTCTCGCCGGCCACCACAACGTGATCCAGTACTGGCTCGAGGAGCGCCCGGAGGTCTCCCCGGAGGTCGTCGCCGGCGTGCTCAACCGCCTCTTCTACGCGCCTTTTTTCCTCGACGAGACCAACGCGCGTCACGTGCCCGCGTCGCCGTTCCGCGGAAGGGGCGCGCGGGGCGAGAAGGACGGGCGGGACGTGCGGGACGAGAAGGGCGAGCGGCGCCGCCAGCGGTAGGTTCCGACCGCCGAGCGGCAGACCCGCTCCCTCTCGAACAATACCTTTCACCAGCGAAAAGAAACACCGTACGCAAAGTTGTCCCACAGGGCGGAACGCCCTGAGCCCAGAGGTTCTTCTCGGCATTTGGCATGCGGCATAGCATGCGAGACATGGAAGGTACGCAATGCTTCGGAAAAGGATGTGATGCTATGGTCAAGCTTGGCAGGAACATGCGCAGCGTCTCGATCGTGGGCGTGGGCTGCACCCCGTTCAAGGACTTCGAGGACCACCCCGAGACCCAGGGGATCGGCGAGGGCGAGGCGTTTGGCTACGCCGCGCTCGAGGCGATCGCCGACGCGGGCCTCGAGCCGCGCGACGTCGACTTCTTCTATCACGGCGCCGCCAACCCCTATCTGATCAACGACTGCATCACCCCCAACATGCAGGTGGCCGACTGGTTTGGCATGCGCTCCAAGGGCTCGGTGCACCACTCCGAGGCCTGCTGCACCGGCTACGTGGCGCTCGAGCAGGCCGTGATGGCCGTCGCCTCCGGAACCTACGACGTGGTGCTCTCCGGCGCGGTGGACCTCGCCTCGACGCTGCCCGTCGAGCACATGCCCTCCCACGTGCGCCAGGACTTCCCGCTCGAGGTCATGATCCCCTCGCTCGACAAGATCTACGACCGCGCTTACGGCCGTCCGCTCGACGGCGCCTTCGGCGTCTCCTTCGACAACTGGATCAACGAGTACTCGATGATCTACGACCTCGACGCCGACAAGATCGACGACGCGCTCAACGGCCTCACCAAGAGCCTGCGCCGTGGCGCGGTGGCCAACCCGCTGGCCTACTACGAGACCACCGTCGAACAGGACGCCGCCGAGATGGGCTTCGAGACGGCCGACGAGTACCTCAAGAGCATGTACAACCCCAAGGTCACCCAGTACCTGCGCGTGACCGGCTTCGAGAAGAAGTGCGACGGCGCCGCCGCCATCGTGGTCATGCCCACGGAGAAGGCCAAGGCCATGGGCGTGCCGCACGCCCCGATCGAGGTCCTGGGCACCGGGGCGGCCGCCGTGGAGGCGGGCCTCGTGCACAACGAGCACTGGGCGACCGAGATCGCGGCCAAGCAGGTCTACGAGCTCACCGGCGTCTCTCCGGACGAGGTCGACCTGTTCATGTGCAACGACTTCTTCCTCGCGTCCGAGATCTGCTCCGCCGAGGAGTGCGGCTACATCCCGCGCGGAGAGGCCTGGAAGTACGCCATCGAGGGACGCACCGCCTTTGACGGCGACAAGCCCATCAACCCGCACGGAGGCCGCTGCAACTTCGGCCACGCGCACGGCGCCTCCGGCATCGCCGACATCTACGAGGCCGTCAAGCAGATGCGCGGCGAGGCCGGCGCGACGCAGATGGCCAAGGTGCCCCGCACCACGTTCCTGCGCGGCTTCGGCGGCTCCCAGAACGTCCGCTGCCAGATCCTGCGCACCGTCGAGTAGAAGAGCCGAGAGGACAAAGGAGGCATACCCCATGCAGCTTGATCAGATGGAGCCCGTCGTCAAGAAGTTCTACCAGGGCCTCGAGGAGGGCAAGCTCTACGGCCGTCGCTGCCTCGAGTGCGGCGCGATCGAGTTCCCGCCCCACCTGGCCTGCAACGCCTGCGGCTATCACGCGACCGAGTGGTGCGAGGTCTCCGGCCACGGCCGCCTCATCGACTTCACGCTTCCCGGGCCGCAAAACGACAAGCCCTACCTGCGCGAGGTCGGCAAGTACGCCTACGGCGCCGTCGAGCTCGACGAGGGCCCGGCCTACACCTACGTGATCTTCGGCATCACCAAGAAGAAGGCCGCCGACATCCGCGCCCGCCTCATCGCCGGCGAGAAGGTCGGCGTCCACCCCAAGATCATCGACCGCCCCGGTTACAAGGAGCTCTGCTTCGAGCTCGACTAACGACGAAAGGGACCGTCCCCTCTCATCACCACCGACAGAAAGGAAACATCATGAGCCAGGAAGTCCTCGAGCAGGTCTGCGAGTTCGCCAAGTCCGCCTACAAGTACGACGGCGAGGTCACCGCCGAGACCACCTTCGCCGAGCTCGGCAAGGGCTCGATGAAGATGATCGCCCTCACCTCCATGATCGAGAACGAGCTCGACGCCGAGGTGCCCATCCGCGAGGTCATGACCATGAAGACCATCGGCGAGCTCGTGGAGCGCGTCGAGGAAGAGATGGAGTAAACCGTGGGCCTGATGGAGACCCTGCGCGAGCGCGCCGCCGCGCGCCCGATGCGCGTCGCCTTCCCCGAGGGCGACAACGACACCATGATGCGCGCCGTGGCCGAGCTCACCGAGGCCGGCCTCGCCAAGTGCGTGCTCGTGGGCGACGGCGCCGAGCTCGCGCGCCTCGCCGAGGAGCGCGGCGTCAGCCTCGACGGCGTCGAGGTCGTGGACGTCACCGACGAGGCGGGCAACGCCGCCTGCGCCGAGCGCTATCTCGCGCGCCCCGACTGCAAGTACAAGGCCAAGGGCGTCGCGCGCCGCATGACGCGCCCGCTGGAGCGCGCCCTGATCATGCAGGTGCTCGGCGACGTTGACGTCATGTTCGCCGGCATCGCGAGCGCCACGGGCGACATCATCCTCGCCGCCCAGGCCATCGTGGGCCTGGCCGACGGCGTGGACACCATCAGCTCCTGCGGCATCGCCGACGTGCCGGGCTGGGACGGCGGCGAGGGCGGTCTCATCGGCTTCGGCGACTCGGCCGTGTGCGTGAACCCCACGCCCGAGGAGCTCGCCTCGATCGCCATCGCCTCGAGCGAGACCGTGGCGGCGCTGACCGGCTGGGACGTGCGCTGCGCGCTGCTCAGCCACTCCACGGACGGCTCGATGGACAACGAGCTCGTGGACAAGGTGCGCGCGGCGCGCGACATCGCCAACGAGCGTCGCCCCGACCTCAAGATCGACGGCGAGTTCCAGTTCGACGCCGCGATCAACCCCAAGGTGGCCGCCAAGAAGGTGGCCCGCGAATCCGAGGTCGCCGGCCGCGCCAACCTGCTCATCTGGCCCGACATCGACGTCGGCAACATCGGCGTGAAGATCATCCAGAACCTCACCGGCGCCGACGCCTACGGCCCGATGCTGCAGGGCTTCAAGAAGATCGTGTGCGACTGCAGCCGCTCCGCCCCCGTCTCCGAGATCGTGGGCAACGTCGTGATGAGCTGCGTGCGCGCCCAGGCGCTGGAGGGCTAGCATGGCCGAGAAGAACTATCGCGTGCTCGTGATCAACCCCGGCTCCACCTCCACCAAGGTGGGCCTGTTCGACGGGGAGACGGAGGTCTTCTCCGAGAACGTCGCGCACTCCGCCGAGAGGCTCGCGCAGTTCGGCGGCATCTCCGAGCAGATGCCCTACCGCCGCGACACCATCCTCGAGATGCTCGACGCCCATGGCGTCGACCTCGCGAGCGTCGACGCCTTCGTCGGGCGCGGCGGCGGGCTTCTGCCCACGCCGGGCGGCACTTACGCGGTGAACGAGGTCATGCTGCGCCACTCCCACGACGGCGCCAACGGCATCCAGCACCCCGCGCAGCTCGGCCCGCAGCTCGCGAGCGAGTTTGCCCAGGCGGCCGGCGGCAAGCCCGCCTTCGTGGTCAACCCGCCCGACACCGACGAGCTCTGCGACCTCGCGCGCATGACCGGCGTGAGGGGCGTGTACCGTCGCGTGCACCTGCACGCGCTCAACCTCAAGGAGACGGCCATCCGCCATGCGGCGTCGCTCGGGCGGCGCTACGAGGACTGCCGCTTCGTCGTGTGCCACATCGGCGGGGGCATCTCCGTCTCGGCCCACGACCGCGGCCAGATGGTCGACGGCAACGACATCGTCGGTGGCGACGGCCCGATGGCGCCCACGCGCTGCGGCGCCGTGCCCGTGGTGGAGCTGCTGCGCTACCTGGAGAGCCACACCACCGGCGACGCGCGCGCCCTGTGCATGAAGACCGGCGGCTTCGTCGACCTTCTCGGCACCTCCGACGCGCTCGAGGTGAGCCGGCGCGCGGCAGCGGGGGATGCCGCCTGCAAGCGCGCCTGGGACGCGATGATCTACCAGATCTGCAAGACCATCGGCGAGATGGCCTGCGTGCTCGAGGGCCGCGTCGACGGCATCCTGCTCGGTGGCGGCATGGTCCATAACGACGGCCTGGTCGCCGACATCCGCAGGCGCTGCGAGTGGATCGCCCCGGTCACGGCCTATCCGGGTGAGTTCGAGCTCGAGGCCATGGCGGCCGGTGCCCGGCGCGTGCTCTGCGGCCAGGAGGAGCCGCGCACCTACACGGGAGTGCCCGTCTTCACCGGCTTCGACGACTAGTTTTCCGGGCTTTGGGCCCAACAGGCGAGGGGCGCGGACGAGGTTTTTCTCGCCCGCGCCCCTTTTGCCCTCATGTTGGGAGAGATGATTACTCGCGCGGCTTGAGCGCGCGGAAGAGGACGACCGACGTCGCGTAGCCGATGATCACGAGCCAGACGTAGGAGTTGAGCCACGCCGCGACGAGGCCGGCGCCGCCCGTGTGCACGAAGGCTTCGGTGAGCGAGATGATCGTCACGAAGATGAGGTTTTCGATGAAGATCTGTGCGTAGACGCGCCATGAGGCGTCGCCGGCCCAGCCGGTGAGCGCGCGGGCGACGGCGCCGGTGGGCAGGACGAGCTGGCCGATGATGTTGGTGGCCAGCGCCACGCAGGTGAAGGTGTACCACGTGTGGTCGAACGGCGCCCCGTCGATGATCGTCGCGCTCGTGTTGATGACGATGGCCAGGACGAGGTCCTGGATGATGACGTTGCGGTTCCACTCGCACATGACGCTGCCCCTTCTCGCTGGTTCTGTCGAGAAGAGCGTACGTCTCGTAGAGGTGCGCAAAAAAGGTGCGGGGTCTCAAAAGAGACCCCGCACGCAGGCGCTCGTTTGTGCGAGAGGCACAGCCTACTCGTCTCCGAAGCTGATGCCGAGGGCCTTGGCCTCCTTGACGAGGTCGCTCTTGGGGTCGACGTACTTGAGCTTGCCGGCGACCTCCTCGAGCGGGACGCGGCACATCTTGCCGTTGACCTGGGCGATCATGACGCCGAACTTGCCCTTGAGGCAGGCGAGGGCCGCCTCGACGCCGCACTGCGTCGCGAAGATGCGGTCCTGTGCGTCCGGCTGGCCGCCGCGCTGGGTGTGGCCGGGGACGGCGATGCGGATCTCGCGTCCGGTGCGCTTGTCGATCTCGGCGGCGATGTCGTAGGCGATCGAGGGGGAGGTGCGCTCGGCGACGAGCTTCTTGTACTCCTTCTTGGAGAGCGCGGCCTCCTCCTTGGAGATGGCGCCCTCGGCGACGACGACGATCGTGAAGCGCGAGCCGGCCTTGTCTCGCTCCTCGATGACGCGGACGACGTTGTCCATGTCATAGGGGATCTCGGGGATGAGGATGACGTCGGCGCCGCCGGCGACGCCCGCGTAGAGGGGGATCCAGCCGACCTTGTGGCCCATGATCTCGATGACGAAGACGCGGCCGTGGCTCGAGGCAGTGGTGTGGATCTCGTCGATGCAGCGGGTGGCGACCTCGACCGAGCTGGTGAAGCCGAAGGTCATGTCGGTGCCAAAGGTGTCGTTGTCGATGGTTTTGGGCAGCGCGATGACGTTCAGGCCCTCCTGAGAGAGGCGGTTGGCCGTCTTGGTGGAGCCGTTGCCGCCGAGCATGAACAGGCAGTCGAGCTTGAGCTTGGCGTAGGTGTCCTTCATGGCCTGGACCTTGTTGACGCCGTCCGCCTCGGGCGTGTCGAGGAGCTTGAACGGCGTGCGGCTGGTGCCGAGGACGGTGCCGCCGCGGGTGAGCAGGCCCGAGAAGTCGCGGTTGTCCATCATGCGGTAGCGCTCGTAGATGAGACCCTGGTAGCCGTCCTCGAAGCCGTAGACCTCGACAGGCTCCTTGGACTGACGGTAGAGCGTCTTGACGATGCCGCGCATGGTGGCGTTGAGCGCCTGGCAGTCGCCGCCGCTCGTGAGAAGACCGACTCGAAGCATAGCTGTTCCCTTCCTCTTGTCCACAGATAGACGCATTATTGCGCTTTCAGCCGGCCGTGCGGCGTCGCGTCCGCAAACGGTATCGTTCTCAGCGGCGTGTGTCGCGCCTCGTCGTCCCACATCTGTCACACTGGTCGTGAGGGACATTGGGAAGGGGGAGTGTCGTGACGGCAGACGAGAGGCGAGAGGTGCGCGAGGCGGTGCTTGCCGGGAGACGGGCGCTGGAGAGTCTCGAGGAGGCGTCCGAGGCGCTCGACAGCGCGAGCAACTGGGGACTCTTCGACCTGCTCGCGGGCGGTCTCATCACGAGCCTGGTCAAGCATGCGCGCCTGGGTGACGCTCGCGAGGCGCTCGAGCGGGCCCGCGCGGACCTCTACGCCTTCACGCGCGAGGTGGACGACGTGCGCACCATCGAGAGCCTGTGCGTCGACGTGGGCGGTATCGCGACGGCGCTCGACGTGATCGCGGACAATCCGTTCGTGGACCTCTACGTGCAGAAGAAGATCGACGACGCCCAGGACGGCGTCGAGGCGGCCATCGGGGCCACGCGCACCGTGCTCGCGCGCCTCGAGGCGCTTCGCTAGCGTCTGACCGGCGCGGGCGCCTGCACTTCTTGCCTTCAGTCCATATTTCGCGGCGCCCAGAAACAAAACCGGGCTTCGATCCATGAGTTTTGGCGGCTTCTCAAGCGTTGCCCTCTCTATGACTTTGCATCATTAAATCAATAGTGAACTGATGCTGATGGAGATGCCGCCAAGGGGCCAAATCCGCATGGATCGAAGGCGACTTTTGTATCCGAAGGGATCGCAATATGGACCGAAGGCACGTTTTGCATGCCGCGAAGCGCCTGTCACGTCCGTGACCCGCGTTCCCATGGTTTCCGTTTGCGAACGCGCCGCCCGCCCGCGTCCTTCCCGCACGTCGCACGCCGTAAAATCCCTGTGTCCGCGTGCTTTCAGGAAAGGGCGAGCAAGATGCAGGAGATCCTCCACGCGCCCCACGAGCAGATCGAGCAGATCCAGCTCGAGGGCATCAAGAAGACCGTGATCGCGTGTTACGAGAACGTGCCGTTCTACAAGAAGAGCTTCGACGAGGCCGGCTTTGACCCGTATGCCGTCAAGAGCCTCGACGACCTCCAGAAGGCGCCGTTCGTGACCAAGCAGGACCTGCGCGACAACTATCCCTACGGCATGTTCGCCACGCCCCTTTCCGAGGTCAAGGAGATCCACATGTCCTCCGGCACCACGGGCGTGGCGACGGTGGGCGGCTACACCCAGCACGACCTCGACATCTGGGGCGAGTGCTTTGCGCGCGGCATCGAGTACGCAAACGGCGGCAAGGACGACGTCGTGCACGTCTGCTACGGCTACGGCCTGTTCACCGGCGGCCTGGGCGCCCACTACGGCGGCCTCTACTCCGGGGCAACCACGATCCCCATGTCCGCGGGCAACACCGAGCGCCAGATCCGCGTGCTCAAGGAGATGGGCTCCACGATCATCTGCTGCACGCCGAGCTACGCCATGCACATCGCCGACACCGCCCTCGAGATGGGCATCGACCCGGCGCGCGACTTCCATCTGCGCGCGGGCATCCACGGCGCCGAGCCCTTCAGTGACAACTTCCGTCGCGACCTCGAGCGCAAGCTCAACTACCATGTCCTCGACGTCTACGGCCTCACCGAGACCATGGGCCCGGGCGTCGCCATCGAGTGCTGGGAGCAAGATGGCCTGCACCTGGCCGAGGATCACTTCTACGCGGAGATCATCGACCCCAACACCGGCGAGGTCCTGCCCGACGGCGAGTGGGGCGAGCTCGTCCTCACCACGATCGACCGCGAGGCGTCGCCCGTGGTGCGCTACCGTACGCGCGACATCACGCGCATCCTGCCGGGGGAGTGCGCCTGCGGCTGCACGCACCGTCGCATCGACCGCATCCACGGCCGCACCGACGACATGCTCATCATCCGCGGCGTCAACGTCTTCCCGAGCCAGATCGAGGACGTCATGAAGACCTTCGACCAGGTCTCCTCCTGGTACCAGATCGAGGTCGACACCGATCACCGCTCGCTCGACATGGTCACGCTCAAGGCCGAGGTCAACCCCGACTTTGCCTTCGACTCCGTCGCCGCCGTCGAGCGCCTGCAGAAGGAGATCTCTGCGCGCCTCAAGACGGCGCTGTCCGTGGGCGTCAAGGTCAAGCTCGTGGAGCCCAAGACCATCGCGCGCAGCGAGGGCAAGGCCAAGCGCATCGTCGACCTGCGAAAGGGGATCAAGTAATGATCGATCAGATTACGGTTTTCCTCGAGAACAAGCGCGGCCGCATCGCATCGCTGTGCCGCACCCTCGGTGACGCCAACATCAACATGGCGGCCCTCTCCGTGGCCGACACCACCGAGTACGGCATCGTGCGCATCATCTGCAGCGACACGGCCGCCGCGCTCGCGGCCCTCGAGGCCGGTGGCTACCGCGCCATCAAGACCAAGGTCATGGCGATCGCCGTCCCGCACCACCCGGGCGGCGCTGCCGACCTGCTCGAGAAGCTCGACGACCTCGACGTGGACATCGAGTACTTCTACTGCTTCTCCACCACCGACGACATGGCGGTGCTGGCGCTCAAGATCGCCGACCCGGCGAGCGCGGCGGAGGCGAGCTGGGCCATCGAGAAGGCGGGCTTCCACGTGTTTGATCAGTCAGAGGTCGAGTAGCGACAGCTTACGGAACGCGTCTGAGGGGACTGCCATATATCGTTTATATGGCAGTCCCCTTTACTATGTATTTTACGATTGCCGGCGGCAGGCCTACCATGGTCTCGTACGGTGACGAGATCTTCTGGAGGCGACACGCATGATTCTTGGCATGGGCATTCCCGAGCTGGCGGTGATCCTTCTCATCGTGCTCGTTATCTTTGGTCCCAAGAACCTGCCCAAGCTGGGGTCTGCCCTAGGAAAGACGGTCAAGAGCGTTCGAGAGGGCATGGAGGAGGGCTCTGGCGACTCGGAGCCTTCCCCCGCGTCCACGACCGAAGACGACCTCGCGCAGTAGCCTCTTCGAGCAAGCCTTCCTCCCAGCCCCCGGGACCCTTTCCCGCCCGGGGGCGTTTCTGTGCGTCGGGACCTTCCGGTCATGGTCCGCGCGCTGTCCCCGACGCGCGGGACTCGAACGGACGAGCGGGTTAGGCGAGCTCGCCGAGAAGGGCGACAGCACGCTCGGCGAGCGGGGAGAGCGCACGGTCGGCCTTCCAGATGACGGCGGCGCGCGACTCCAGGTCCTTCTCGGCGACGACCTTGATAAAGCACGCCCCCGTGTCGCAGGTCGAGAGCAGCGACCGCGGCACAAGCCCCACTCCCAGGCCTGCGGCGGAGCAGGCGCATGTGGCGCGATCGTCCTCGGTGAGGCAAAACGGCGTCTGAGCGAGCTGGGCCGCCACGCGTCGCGAGCAGGCGAGCGGGACGTCGGCGAGCTCGGTGAGCCTGACCTCGAGCTCGTCGCCGCGCTCGAGCTCCTGGGGCATCACGGCGACGAGCGGCTCGGCGGGGGCGTATCGGCAGCGCAGCCCCTGGGAGGAGAAGGGCGTGCGCACGACCCCGACCTCGGCAAGGCCGCTCGCGACGAGCTCGAGGACCTTGGGTACGCTCCCGTCGAGCACCTCGATCGAGACCTCCGGCGCGAGGCGCGAGAGCTCCGCGAGCCGAGTGCCCGGGGCAAGTCCGGCGGCGGAGTCGCAGACCGCGAGGCAGAGCGTTCCCGTGAGCCCCTTTCCCACGCTCGAGACCTCGCGTGCCGTGGCGGTCGCCATCGCGAGGATGCGCGCGGCGCGCTCGTGCAGGAGCCGGCCCGCCTCGGTGAGCGTGACGCCGCGCGGCCCACGGCGCACAAGCTGCGTGCCGAGCTCGCGCTCGAGCTGGGCGAGCTCGTAGGAGAGCGGGGGCTGCGAGATGTGCAGACGTCGCGCGGCTGCGGTGATCTGGCCCTCCTCGGCGATGGCGACGAAGTACTCGAGCTGCTTGAGATTCACGAAACCTCCTGCGAACGGCTGCGATATAGCAAGATTGTATCGTTTGACAGCAGCGTGACGTCGCGCGGCGCCGTGCATGCCCCACGACACAAAACCAAGCGTCTGATGGGGCGTTTCTACCCTCTGCGGCATGCTGCCGCGAACGGTCGACCGTGAACGACTCGTGAAGGCGTCGGGACAATGCGTCTCTCGACAGACATTTTATAAACCCCAGCTTAACGACGTCTTAACGACTCATGTAGGAGTTGTAAACGTTCTGTCAAGCATCTTTCGGTTAGCGGGCAAATTGGGTATAAAAATCGCGTCACGATACAGACGAAAGGAGGGAAGGCATGACCAAGATCAAGGACATGAGCAAGCGCGAGCGCAAGGTGCTCGACGCGTGTCACAACGGCTGGTTCATGAGCGGCGAGTATCGCGCCATCATGGACGGCCACGAGCGCCGCTTCCATGCGGACAGCAAGGGGCTTCTGTTCAAGGACGTTGACGAGTGGTTCTCCTCCCACGAGCAGAATCACGCGGATTCGCCCCTGCTCGTCAAGTGCGTGTGCGCGGCGTAAGCGTCACATATCCCACTTAGGGAGGAGGAGCCTGCGGGCTCCTTTTTCTTTGTCGAAGTGCCAGGCAGGAAAAACCCTGCTTTGTAGGTGACGAGAGCCGTGCGTCGGACGCCGCGCTCACGTCCGCGCGTGCGCGAGCAGCAGGGCGAGCGTGACGGCGAGCCCTCGACGAAGGCTGTCCTTCTCGATCCACTCCTCGCGCGTGTGGAGCAGGTCTCCCTCGACGGCGCCCACGGTATGGGCGGGGATGCCGAGTGAGAGCGGGATGTTAGCGTCGGTCGAGGACTCCTGGTGCGTGGGCTCCACGCCGCCGAGCTCGCGCAGCACCTCGTCGGTGCGGGCGATGAGCTCCCACTGGCCCTCGGGCGTGTGCTCGCCGGAGGCGGGGCGGCGGCCGATCAGCTTGGCGTCGATGCGCGTGTTCTCCTTGAGGTGCTCCTCCACGAGCACCACGAACTTGCCGTACATCTGCTCGAGGCACTCCTCGGAGGCCGAGCGGTACTCCACGAGCACGCTCGCGTCCTCGGCGATCGAGTTCACCGTGGTGCCGCCCACGAAGCGGCCCACGTTGATGGTCGTCTTGGCCTCGCGAGGCAGCTCGAGCGCATAGAGGTCCTCGATGAACGAGCAGAGCGCCTCGATCGCGTTGTCGCGTCCGAAGTTCTCCCAGGAGTGGCCGCCCTCGGTGTGGCACTTCACGCGCCAGCGGTGGCTGCCCACGGCAGACACCACGTGCATGCCGAGGTAGAGGTCAAAGCTCGTGAACTCGGCCACGCGTCCGGCGTAGTGGCGGAAGAGCTCGCGCGTGCCCGCGAGGTTGCCGAGGCCCTCCTCGCAGGAGTTGGCAACGATGAGCAGGGGTCGGTCGAGCGGCACCTGGTTGCGCAGCAGGTAGCGCCCGGCGAGCATGAGGCCCACGAGGTTGGCCGTGTCGTCTCCCACGCCCGGGGCGAGCAGGCGCGTCCTTGACTCGGCGAGCGGCAGCGGCTCGGTGTCGGGGAAGACCACGTCGGTGTGGGCGGCAAAGACCGCGATGCCGCCGTCAGGCTCGGCGTGCGGGCCGGCGGGCAGCGACAGGATGACGTTTTTCGCCTCGTCGATGCGCACCGCGCCCACGGGCGCGCCCTGGGCGAGCCACCAGTCGCGGATGAACTCCGCGCGCCTCTCCTCGTGGCCGGAGGGGGCCGGGATCTGGGCGAGCTCGCGCAGCAGCTCGAGCTCCTCCTCGAAGCACGCATCGGCGTAGGCCGTCGCGATCTCTCTGGTCTTCTCGTCCATGCTGGCCGCTCCCGTGATGCGTGGTCTTTTGCCTTGAGCTTACCTTAGCCGCGACCTTCGGGGTGGCGGAGCGGCCGGGCGGTGGCAAAAATGGCGCGATGTGAGCGGCGCGCGAAAGGGGCGCGGCGTGCGGGGGCGCCTGCTCCACGGGTTTTGCCAGATGGCGATCGTCCGCCCGCGGCGGGCCCGGCGGCGCGGCATGCACAAGGGGCAGAAAATGCCAACAGCCGGCTTGAGTGGCGCCCCGTCGTCCATGCGCGCCCGCTTCCCGCCGAGAAGTACGTGCCGTCGGCGGAGCGGTGCGCCTGTGCGGGGGCGGGGAGGAGCATACTACCCCGCGGAACGCCGGCATTCCTGCACGCATCAACCCAAGGGGGAATCAGATGGCTGTCAACCGCTTCGTCCTCAACAACATCTCCTACCACGGCTCCGGGGCCATCAAGGAGATTCCCGGCGAGCTCACCCGCCGCGGCTACCAGAAGGCCTTCGTCTGCTCCGACCCCGACCTCGTGAAGTTTGGCGTCGTGTCCAAGGTGACCGACCTGCTCGACGAGGCCGGCATCGCCTGGGAGCTCTACTCCGAGATCAAGCCCAACCCCACGATCAAGAACGTCCAGGACGGCGTCGAGGCGTACAAGGCCTCCGGCGCCGACTGCATCGTCACCATCGGTGGCGGCTCCTCGATGGACACCGCCAAGGGCATCGGCATCATCGTCGCCAACCCCGAGTTCGCCGACGTCGTCTCCCTCGAGGGCGTGGCGCCGACCAAGAACCACGCCGTCTTCACCATCGCCGTGCCCACCACCGCTGGCACCGCGGCCGAGGTCACGATCAACTACGTGATCACCGACCCCGAGAAGGTCCGCAAGTTCGTGTGCGTCGACGTCAACGACATCCCCGACGTCGCCGTCGTCGACCCCGACATGATGGCCTCGATGCCCGCCGGCCTTACCGCCGCCACCGGCATGGACGCGCTCACCCACGCGATCGAGGGCTACACCACCCAGGGTGCCTGGGAGCTCTCCGACATGTTCCACTACAAGGCCATCCAGCTCATCTCCCATCACCTGCGCGACGCCGTCGCCGAGGCCAAGAGCGGCGTCCCGGGCTCCGGCCGCGAGGGCATGGCGCTCGCCCAGTACATCGCCGGCATGGGCTTCTCCAACGTGGGCCTGGGCATCGATCACGCCATGGCGCACACGCTCTCCGCGCACTACGACACCCCGCACGGCGTCGCCTGCGCGATGCTGCTGCCCGTCGCCATGGAGTACAACAAGCCCGTCGTGACCAAGCGTCTGGCAGAGGTGGCCGTTGCCATGGGCGTCGACACCGCCGGCATGACCGACGACGAGGCGGCAGACGCCGCGATCGCCGCCGTCCGCCAGCTCTCCGCCGACGTCAACATCAAGCCCACCTGCGACGGTCTCGTCGAGGCCGACCTCGACCAGCTCGCCGACGACGCCATCGCCGACGCCTGCTTCCCGGGCAACCCGCGCGAGGCCGACCACGCCGCCGTGGTGGAGCTGTTCCGCAAAGTCATGGCGTAGCGTCCTTATCGTCGGGATGGCGCCCCGCTTCCTTGCTAAGCAAGCTGCTTCGCGCTTCGCGCTCAGAAAGCTTGCTTAGCAAGGAAGCGGGGCGCGTCGCTGCGGGGCTGCTTGGCAACCAAGGGAAGCGATTTCGCGCTTCGCGCTCAGAAAGCTTGCTTAGCAAGGAAGCGGGGCGCGTCGCTGCGGGGCTGTTTGGCGACCAGGGAGAAGAGAAGGGTGGTGACGGGGTGGCGGACGTTCGGGACTATCTGGAGCTGAGGGGCGACGTCACGCTTTCGGAGCGGCCGTTCAACGACGTCGACAACCTCGCGCTGGCGACGCTTTCCTACCTGGACCTCACGGGCATCGTGGGCGGCCCCGGCGAGCGGGGCGTCCGGCTCACCGATGCCTGCGGCGAGCTGCTCGCCCGGTCGGGCGGGGACCTCGCCGCGCGCGTGCGCTCGCTCGCGACGGTCGACGAGCGCTTCGTGGTGGCCCTCGGCGGCTCGGCGCGGCTCGGCGACGCCGTGCTGCGCGACTACGTCGACGTGCGCGACGACGAGCGCGTCATGCAGTTCTCCGCCGTCACCGCGGACCTCGACGACGGGCAGACCTACGTCGCCTTTCGCGGGACCGACACCACGCTCGTCGGGTGGCGCGAGAACTTCGTCCTGAGCTTTGCCGTCACGCTAGCCCAGGAGGCCGCGGCGGAGTACCTGGCGGCGCAGCTCGCGCGCGCGGGCGCCTCGGGGCGGCCCGTGCGCGTGGGAGGCCACTCCAAGGGCGGCAACCTTGCGGCCTATGCCGCGACCAGTGCGCCCGTTTCGCTCGCCTCCTCGATCGCGTGCGTCTACAGCAACGACGGGCCCGGCATGGACCGCTCCGTCATGCCCGTGAGCTGTCACGACGTGATGGGGGAGCGCTACGTGCGCATCATCCCCGCCTACAGCGTGGTGGGGAGGTTCTTCTCGGACGACGCGCCGGCGACGATCGTGCGGAGCTCGGCGGAGCGCAGCCTCCAGCACGACCCGCTGACCTGGCAGGTGGGGCCTGCGGGCTTTCTCGAGGCGGACGGGCCCGACCCCGAGTGCCTCGTCGTGGCAAGGTCCTTCTCGTCGTGGCTCGAGCGGCTGGGGCCCGAGGACCGCCGTCAGCTCACCGACGAGCTCTTCGACGCGCTGGCGGCGGGCGGCGCGACGACGTTCGAGGACCTCTTCTCGAGCCCGGCGGCGGCGCGCGAGGTGATGGCCGCCCTAGGCGGGGTCGACCCCCGGACGCGCGACATGATGCTCGGGCTCGTGCGCGAGCTGGTGGGCGCGGCCGGGGCCGCGACGCGGGAGGCCGTGGTGCGCGGCGTATCGGAGGCCGCGGCGGACGTGGCACGGCGCGTGACGTCCCGCGCGCAGGGGGAGGCGTGAGCCGCCGCCGCGCTACTCGTCGCCCACGACGCCGGAGAGCAGCATGCTCACCACGGATATCACGATCGCCCCGAGGACGGCCGAGAAGAGCGAGTCGATGGCGATCCCCGCGTGGAAGATGTTGCGCGACAGCCAGCTCGCGAGCTCGAGCACGAAGGCGTTCACGATCACGTAGAAGATGCCGAGCGTGGCGATGGTGAAGGGGATGGCGAGCGCCTGAAGCACGGGCTTGACGGTGGTGTTGAGCAGCGCGAGCACGAGCGCGCAGAACACCGCGCCCACCCAGGTCCCGCCCACCGGGACGATCCCGGGGACGAGCCAGATGGCTACGGCGCAGGCGATGGTGGTGACGACCCAGCGTGCGATGAAGCTCATGGAGACCTCCTTGTCTGCCTGGGGATAGCGTACCCGAACCTCCTCGCGTCGAACGCTTTAATCGGCTAAAGTGTCTCCTTGAGGAAAGGGAGAGGGGGACGCATGACGCATGCAGGCGAGAACAGCGACGGCCTCGAACGGCTGGCGCGGGCCCTGTGCGCGCTGGAGACGCCCGATCAGGCCCGCGCGCTGCTCTCCGACCTCTGCACCCCGCGCGAGCTCGCGGACCTCGCGCAGCGCCTCGAGGTGGCGAGCCTGCTCGCGCAGGGCCGCTCCTACATGGACGTCTCTCGCGCGACGGGCGCCTCGTCCACCACAGTGAGCCGCGTCTCCAAGTGCCTTAACGGCCCGGCGGGCGGGTATCGGGCGGTGCTTTCCCGGCTCGACTGAGCGGGGCCCGTCAATTGTTGTCCGGTCGCCGCGCTACCATCGTTGCGTGAGAGGTGTCGAGAAGCGCAAAAGCGAGAGGAACCCATGTCGCTGAACCTCGTGAGAACAACTGACGAGCGCCTCGTGGGCGCCGGGGTCGAGCGCGCTCTGCGAGCGGGGCTTGCCGCTGCCGGCCGCGCCGTGCTGCTCGTCCCCTCGTTTCCCCAGGCGCTCGACGCCCAGCGAGCGCTCGCGGCGGCGGGAGGGCTTTCGCTCGGCGTCACGGTGACGACGCCTTCCGCCTGGGCCGAGGAGCGCTGGGACGTCTGGGGGGACGGCCGCCGTCTCGTCGACGACGTCTCGCGCGACGTCCTCGCCAGCCGCGTGCTCGCTCGCGCGGCGTGGCGCCCCGGCGCGCCCGTGACGAGCTCTCCGGGGGCGGCCGCCCTGCTCGCGGACCTCGCGCGCGCGGGCCTGCCGTGGCTTCTCGACGCCCCCGTCCCGGAGGGCGTGAGCGCCGCCGAGGCGGCCGTGGTCGCGCTGCTCGGGGACTATGCGGCCGAGCTCGACGCGCGCGGTCTCGTCGAGCCGTGCGCGGCCATGGCGTCGCTTCCCGGCGCGCTCGAGGCGTCCGGCGCCGCGGTCCCCCCGACCGTGCTGGCCGGCTTCGTCGAGCTGTCCCGCGCCGAGCGCGAGCTCGTCTGCGGCCTCGCCGCGCGCCAGGAGCTCACCGTCGTCTTCCCTGACGCGCCGGGCCCGGCTCACGCCCAGACGCGCGAGCTTGCGCTCCGGCTGCTCGCGCTCTGCGTCGAGCGCGGGGTCCTAGTCGAGCAGTCCTGCGACGACGCCCCCGTCCCGGCCCTCGGGCGCGCCTCCGAGCTCTCCGCCCTCCTCAGGTCGCTCTTCGTTGGCGCGGCGGAGGCGCTTGACCCCACGGGGGCGGTGCGCGTCCTTCTGCCGGCCGGGCCCTCCGCCGAGGCGGAGCTCGTCGCCCGCGAGGTGCGCGCGCTCGCCGGCCGGGGCGCGAGGGAGGTCGTCGTCGTCGCTCCGGACCCGGAGCGCGCCTGGCGCTCCCTCGCGGGCAGGCTCGTCTCCCGGGGCGTGAGCGTGCGCGCCCAGATGACGCCCGACCTCGCCTCGCTCGAGTGCGGTCGCGCCTTTCTCGAGTACGTCTGCGGCGTGGCCCGCCTCGCCGAGCTCGCGGCGTCCTGGCCGCCCGCGGAGCCGGTCCCGGACGCGCCCAAGGCGGGCACGACGCGCGTGCGCCTCGCGGACATGTCCTGGTGGCCGCCACGCGACCTCTCCGACTTCCTGCTCTGCGACATCTCGCACACCGACGCCCGCCGCGCCCGCGACCTGGACGCCGCGTGGCGCGGCAACCGCCTGCTCACCCCCGCCGCGGTGCTCGCGCAGCTGCAGTCTGAGCGCGACGTCTCGCCGGAGGTGGCGGCCGCCACGCGCGAGCTTTTGCGCGGGAGGCTGGGGTCTGCGGCCTCCAAGCTCCTCGCGCCCTACGTCCAGGGCGAGAAGCGCGACGCCCCGCTGGCCGCGGAGGCGACGGCGGTTCTCTCCACGGTCCTGGGCGTAGCCAAGAGCCTGAAGGAGCTCGGCTTCACGGCGGACCCGTCCGTCCCCGGCCACGTGGGCCTCTCCGAGCTCGTCGAGCTCGCTGCCGGGGTGCTGCGCCGCTCGCGCGCGGCGCTCCGTCTCGAGCGTCCGGCACCCGGTGCGACCTGCGCCGCGTTCGTCACGTCCCCGCGCGCGGCTTCCCGGCTCGCGCCCTGCTCGGTCGACGCCGTCGTGCTGCTCTCCCAGACCTCCGCGTCCTCGGCGGTCTCCACCCCCGACGACGTCCGCACGGCCCTACTTTGCGCCTACGGCGTCGAGGGGGCCCCGAGTGCCATGGACCTCGCCCGCGCGCGCTTCGCGGCGACGGTGCGGGCCGCGCGCGACGCCGTCGTGCTCGAGCGTCCGCTCTTTGGGGAGGACGGGAAGCTGTGCTATCCCTCGGTCATGATGACCGAGGTCCAGGCCTGCTATGGGCTCGAGGCCTACGCCAAGCCCCAGGACCTCGTCGAGCGGCTGGCCGACGCCGCCGTCGCGCGCTCAGAGACGCTCGTCCGCGAGAACGTCGCGAGCACGGGCGCCGCGCCGGGCGTCGAGACGGTCGAGACCCCCGCCCCGGCCGGCCGCATCCAGGCCCACGAGCGCTCGTGCGTCTCGCCCCCGCCCGAGGGCGTGCCCGTCGAGGGGTCGCGGCCCATCCTCTCCGCCTCCCAGATCGAGACCTATCTCGAGTGCCCGTACAAGTGGTTCAGCCTGCGCCGCCTTCGCCTGTGCGACGCCGACGCCGGGTTCACCGGCGCCGAGATGGGCACCTTCGCGCATCGCGTCCTCGAGGTCACGCGCCGCGAGCTGCTCGCCCGGGCGGCCGAGCGCGCGCACGGGGAGACCCGCCTCGCCGCCGAGCGCGAGGCACGGGCCGACGCCATGCAGCAGCCCGACTATCGCGAGCTGGTCGCCGCCCTCGAGGCCCGGGCGCAGGAGGATCCCTCGGCCCGGTTGCCGGGGTCTTCGGTCGCCGACCCCGAGGTGCTCGAGGAGGCTCGTGAGGTGCTGCTCGAGGAGTTCGACGCCCATCTCGCGCACCAGTATCAGGTCGACCGCAGGAACCACCCCCTGCCGCAGGCGCTCGTCCCGCACAGCGCGCGCCAGGACGGGCAGCTGCGCGTCCTGAGGCGCGACCTCTCGACCCTGCTCGACTACGAGGCGCAGATGCTCGCGGGCTTTGAGCCGCGCTTCTTCGAGTGGGGGTTTGGCCGGGGAGGGGCGTGCGTCGAGTACGCCGGAGTGCGCCTCACGGGCACGATCGACCGCATCGACGTGGACGCGCACGGCCAGGCGGTGGTCATCGACTACAAGCACAAGTCGGACGCGGGCTTTGCCGCGGAGTACGACGTCTTCCCCGCCAAGGGGGCGGACGCCTCGGCGCTCGCGCTGCCGCGCCGCGTGCAGTCGCTCGTCTACGGGCAGGTCGTCAGGCGCGCCTTCCCGCAGCTCAAGGTCCGCGCCGCGGTGTATCTGTGCACCAAGGGGGGCCATGCGCTGGCCGGCGCGGTGGACGAGAACCTCGTGGACAACGTCTTCGGCGCGCGCCCGGTCTCCGAGAAGCGCCTCGCCCGCATATGCGTCCCGCGCGACGCGAGCTTTGGCCGTGCCGACGAGAGCGGCATGGAGGCGCTGCTCGACGCCTGCGAGGAGCTGGTCGCGGCCCGCATCGAGCGCATGCTCGCGGGAGACATCGAGGCCGCCCCGGTCGACCCCGAGGCCTGCCTGTTCTGCCCGGTCCTCAACTGCGAGAGGAGGCTCAGGAAGTGAGCAGCCCCGTCGACCTCTCCGGCCTCAACGAGCGCCAGCGCCAGATCGCCGAGACCCTTGACGAGCCCCTGTTCGTGGAGGCGGGCGCGGGGTCGGGCAAGACCTTCACGCTCACCCAGCGCATCGCGTGGGCGCTCTGTCCGGGCTCCGGCCCGGACGGCGCCCCCTTCCTCGACGACCTCGGCCAGGCGCTCGTGATCACCTTCACCGAGGCCGCCGCGCGCGAGATCAAGGAGCGCGTCCGCTCCACGCTGCGCCGCTCGGGCATGGCGGACGAGGCGCTCTCCGTCGACGACGCCTGGATCTCCACGATCCACGGCATGTGCCGGCGCATCCTCGCGCGACACGCCCTCGACCTCGGGCTCGACCCGTCCTTCTCGGTCATCGCAGACTCCCGCCAGCAGGCACTTCTCGACGCGGCCATGGACGAGGTCATGCGCGCCGCCCGAGCAGACGAGTCCTTCTCGCCGGTCTTCTCCGAGTTTGACATGGGGACGCTCTCCGCACAGGGCTACACCGGGGCGATGGGCGTCGTCGAGCGCCTCGTCCGCGAGGGGGCCGCGCTGCCGGGCGGCCTGGACGCCCTCGCGCCGGCGCCCCGCGACGCGCGCGCCCTGGACGCCGCGGTCCGCGACCTCGCGATGCGCGTGGAGGAGCTCGGCGCGTGCGGGCTCACCGCCGCGGCGGCCGAGAGGGTCGCGCCCGCCCTCGAGACGCTCCGGGGGCTCGCGGGTGCCCGGCCGGGGTCGCTCGCCCCGGAGGAGGTCTTGTCCGCGCTCGAAGGCGTCTCGCTCCCTCAGGCGCGCGGCGCCATAAAGGAGCAGGTCGCGGCTGCAAAATCTGCCCTCGCCCTCGCGCGCGCGGAGGCGGCGTTTCTGCGCGCGGCGCCCGTCTCGGGCCTCCTGCTCGAGCTCGCGCGGCGCGTCGCGGCGCGCTACGACGAGCTCAAGCGGTCGCAGAGCTGCCTTGACAACGACGACCTCGTGCGCCTCGCGCTCGCGGCCGTCCGGGACCACGAGGAGGTCCGGCGCGATTACGCGGGCCGCTTCCGACTGGTGATGGTCGACGAGTTCCAGGACACCGACGAGACGCAGCTCGAGCTCATCGGCCTGCTCTCGGGGGAGGGCGCGCGCCATCTGTGCACCGTGGGCGACGCCCAGCAGTCCATCTACCGCTTCCGCGGGGCGGACGTCGGCGTGTTCCGCGGGCGCGGCGCGAGCGTGGGCGAGCGGGGCACGGTGCGCCTCGACGTCAACTACCGCAGCCACGCGGACGTCCTCGCCCTCGTCGAGCGGGTCTGCGCCGGGGCGGGCGCGGCGCGCGGCGCCATGCCCGACTTCATGCACCTCGACGCCTGCGCCACGCGCGAGGACCGCTATCGCGCCCGTGAGCTGCCGCGCGTCGACATCGAGGTGTGCGCCGGGACCGGGCGGTCGGGCCGGCCGAGCCGCCATCAGACGTCGGTCATGGCGGCGCAGGTCGCCGACGCCCTCGCGCGCTACCGCGACGCCGGGGAGCGGCCCGGGGACATGGCGCTTCTGCTCGGCGTGACCACGCACGCAGACGCCTACATCGACGCGATCCGCGCCCGCGGGATGGAGTGCGTGGTCACGGGCGGCTCCACCTTCACGGGCACCGACGAGGTCAAGGTCGTCTGCGCGCTGCTGCACGCGCTGGCCAACCCCAAGGACACGCAGTCGGGGCTCTTCCCGCTGCTCGCCAGCGAGATGTTTGGCCTCGACGCCAACGACTTCTGTGAGCTGGGGACGCGAGCCCAGGACAAGCTCGACGCCCCGACCAAGCGCTCGATCGACCGCGGCATCCTCGACATGACCTTCTTCCACGACCGTGAGCCGTCGGCCCGGCTGCGCCGGGCGCACGAGGTGCTCGCCCGTGCCCTCGAGCAGGTGCGCTGGCGTCCCGTGGCCGACGTCTGCGCCGACGTCGCGCGCGACTCCGGGTGGCTCGCGCGCCTCGAGGCGGGCGGCCCCGAGGGGCTCGCGCGCGCCGCGAACGTGCTCGCGGCGATCCGCTACGTGCGCGACCTCACCTCCGAGCTCGGGCTCGGGGCCGCGCGCGCGGCGACGGAGTTCGACCTCTGGCTCGCCGCGGCGAAGGTCCCGCCCGCCTCGCTCGCCGGCGGCGAGGAGGAGGGTGGCGGGACGGTGCGCGTCATGACCGTGCACGCCTCCAAGGGCCTGGAGTTTGGCGTCTGCGCCGTGGCCGAGTGCTGGGGCAACCCGCGCGCCGACTCGAGGCTCGCGTGCGGGCCGTCCGCGGCCGGCGGGCGCTCCTTCGTGCTGCGCCCCGCCGACGTGGTTCCCTCCGTCCTCGCCGCGATCGACCCCGAGGCGCTCGAGGAGGGGGCGGACCGCTCCGAGGCGCGCCCGCTCGCCGCGCGCTACCTCGCGCTCAGGGAGTCCGACCTCCGCCAGGAGTCCCAGGAGAAGGCGCGCCTGCTCTACGTGGCGCTCACGCGCGCCCGCGAGGCGCTCGTCGTGGGCGTGGCGGGGGCCTCCGGCAAGCAGGGCGTGTGCTCGGAGCTCGCCGCCGCGACGCTCGAGGCGCTCTCGGCGGGGGAGTGGGACCCCGTCCCGGGGGAGCGCGCGATCGACTACGGCGGGTCCGCCCCGGCGCGTCTGCGCTGCGTCGTCGTGGAGTCGGAGGGCGAGGGCGAGAGCCGCCGCGAGCTCGCCCGCTCCGGCGGCGCGCTGCCCGGCTTCGACGGGCCGCTGCCGGAGGACCCCCTCGACGTCGTGGCCTGGGGGCTCGGAGACGATGACGGGGCGGCGGCCGAGAAGGACGGCGAGGTCGCTCCGTTTGTGCTCTACGAGGCGGAGGCGCCCGGCGCCGACGAGGCCCCGGGGACCTGGCGCGCCCGCGAGGGCGTCTTCAGCTACTCGAGCGTGCACGCGGCGCTCGCCCCCGAGGGCAGGCCCGCGCCCGTGCCGTCGCACGCGGAGCGCGAGGCCCGCTCCGCCGGCGCGCCCGTGACGGAGGACGCCGACAAGGCGACCAACCTCGGCTCCGCCTTCCACGAGCTCGCGCAGGCGATGGTCGAGCTGGGAGGCCCGGTCGACGAGGCGCGCGTGGCCTCCCAGGTGCGCCGATGGAACCTCTCAGAGCGCGCGGCGGCCCGCCTTCGCGCGGCGCTCGCGCGCTGGGAGGGCTCGACGCTGCGCGCCGAGGCGCTCGCCTGGCCGAGCGTGCGCCCCGAGGTCCCGTTCTTCCTGCGGGTGGACTCACCGCACGGCGAGTACCTCGAGGGGGCGATCGACCTGCTCTGCGCAGATTCCGCCGCGCGCCGCGCGCTCGTGGTCGACTACAAGACCGGCGACGCCGGGCTCTCGCCCGAGGAGGTCCGCGAGCGCCATGCCATGCAGGCGGAGTTCTATGCGGGCGTCCTTCTCGACCAGGGCTTCTCGAGCGTCTCGTGCGCCTTCGTCTGCGTGGAGCGCGATGACCCCGCAGACCCAGGCGAGCCGCTCGTCGCGCGCTACGCCTTCGGGGGCTGACGGCGTCTCGTGCCTCTCGCCCCGCCGGCCCGCCCGCCCTTCGCCGCGGACGGGCCGGCGGCGCCTGCGAAGCCGGTCTGCGCGCCCCGCGCGCCGATTCGTAAGCCCTGCCCCGCGCCCCGCGTCCTTCTCGTCATGAAGATTCCCTGTGGTCACGACCTGCGAGAACGCAATTGAGCGCAGCTCAGCGCCCCACCTCGTCGCGTCCCGCCGCGCGGTCGAGGCGCTATCCTAGGAGACACGCCACTGACACCAAGCTGACGGGGAACCACCACATGGCTTTCGTCCACCTTCACAACCACTCGGACTTCTCGATCCTCGACGCCGCTACCCGCGTCTCGGACATGGTCAAGCGCGCCGTCGACCTCGGGATGCCGGCGCTGGCCCTGACCGACCACGGCTACATGTTTGGCATCCCGGACTTTGACATGGAGTGCCGCCGCTACAACGACGCCCAGAAGGACATGGGCCAGTGGCGCCACGACGTCGAGTGCTTCCAGAAGGGCTGGGAGCTCGAGGAACCCGAGCCGGACGCCCCTGACGCCGCCCCGCACGACCGCGTCCATGCCCAGTGGGCCTCCGACGTGCGCGTCTGGGAGCAGACCCACGACCTGGACGCCGTGCGCGCCAACCGCCCGAGCCTGCTGATCAAGCCGATCTTTGGCTGCGAGGCCTACTTCATCACGGACGACTGCATCGAGAAGGGCACCCGCCAGCATCGCTACCACCTGATCCTGCTCGCCAAGAACGAGACCGGCTACGTCAACCTCATGAAGATGATGAGCGAGGCGGCCTCGGGCGAGATGTTCTACTACTACCCGCGCACCACCCTCGACATGCTGCGGCGCTACCACGAGGGCATCATCTGCACCTCGGCCTGCGTCTCGGGCATCATCCCGCGCATGTTCTTCGAGGGCCGCGCGGACGAGGCCCGTCGCTGGGCGCTCGCCTACAAGGAGATCTTTGGCGACGACTTCTACCTCGAGGTCCAGGACCACGGCCTGGCCGACCCCAACTGGGGCGGCTTCACGGACCGCACCCTCTCCGAGCAGATCGTGAAGATGGGCGCGGAGCTCGGCATCAAGGTCATCGCCACCAACGACAACCACTACCTCACGCGCGACGACGCCCCCACCCAGGACGTGCTCAGCTGCATCGGCACGGCCTCCAAGCTCGACGATGCCAACCGCAAGCGCATGACCGGCACCGAGTTCTACATCAAGAGCGAGGAGGAGATGCGCGAGCTCTTCTCCTGGTGCCCCGAGGTCATCGACAACACGCTCGAGGTCGCCGACAAGTGCTCCTACGAGCTCGACTGGTCGCACATGTACCTGCCCAAGTTCCCGGACCTCGACCCCGGGGAGACCTCGGAGGAGCGCTTCCGCAAGGAGTGCGAGGTCGGCCTCGCGCGCCGCTACGGCGAGAACTGGCGCGAGCTCACCATCGGCGGCGAGAACGTGCGCGAGCGATTCGAGTACGAGTACAAGGTCATCTGCGAGAAGGGCTTCGCCGACTACTTCCTGATCGTCCAGGAGTACGTGCGCTGGGCCAAGCGCAACGGCATCGGCGTGGGCCCGGGCCGCGGCTCGGCCGCCGGCGCCATCGTCGCCTACGCGATGGACATCACGACCTTCGACCCGCTCGACAACGGCCTCATGTTCGAGCGCTTCCTCTCCCCGCAGCGCTCCGAGATGCCCGATATCGACATGGACTTCGACGACGAGCGTCGCCTCGAGGTCGTGGAGCACGTCCGTCAGCTCTACGGCCCCGAGCGCGTCTGCCACGTCATCACCTACTCCACGATCAAGGCCAAGCAGGCCATCAACGACGCCGCCCGCGTGCTCGGATTTCCCGTCTGGCAGGGCCAGAAGCTCTCCAAGATGCTCGCCAACGACCCCAAGCTCACGCTCGACCACGCGCTGCACAAGTCCGAGAAGGCACCCGACCAGTACTCCCCGGACTTCGAGGAGGCCTACAACAAGGAGGCCGACTCCCGCAGCATCATCGACGCCGCGCTCTCCATCGAGGGCCTGCACCGCGGCGAGGGCGTGCACGCCTGCGCCGTCCTGATCACCCCGACGCCGGTGAACGACCACGTGCCCACCAAGATCGATACCAAGGGCGGCGTCGAGATCACCCAGTACGAGGGCCACTCCGTGGCGGACATGGGCCTGCTCAAGATGGACTTCCTGGGCCTGCGTACCCTCACGGTCATCTCCAAGGCACTCGCCAACATCAAGGCCAACCACGGCGTGGACATCAACGTCGACGAGATCCCCTTCGACGACCCGGAGATCTACAAGCTCATGCGCGAGGGCCGCACCGCCGGCGTCTTCCAGATCGAGTCCGCGGGCATGACCTCCACGATCAAGAACATGCGGCCGACCGAGTACAAGCAGGTCGTCGCCCTCATCGCCCTCTACCGCCCGGGCCCTCTGGGCGCCGGCATGGTCACGAGCTACATCAACCGCATGAACGGCCGCGAGGAGGCCGTCTCCTACGACCCGCGCCTCGATGACATCCTGGGCGAGACCTACGGCACGATGGTCTACCAGGAGCAGGTCATGAAGATCTCGATGAAGATGTCGGGGTTCTCGGCCGGTGAGTCCGACTCGCGCATCAGAAAGCCGGTGGCCAAGAAGAAGATCAAGCTCCTCACCTCGACGGTCTTCCACTGGGACGACGGCAAGGACGAGACGACCTACGACCACTGGATGAACGGCGCGGTCACCAACGGTTACAAGAAGGAGATCGCCCAGCGCATCTGGGACGACGTCCTGGAGTTCGCCTCCTACGCGTTCAACAAGAGCCACTCCGCGGGCTATGCCATTCTCGTCATGCAGACGGCCTGGCTCAAGGCCCACTACCCCAAGGAGTACATGGCCTCGGTCCTCACGTCCTACATGGGCAAGACCGACAAGATCGTGCACTACGTCACCGCCTACCGCCACGAGGGCGTGGCCATCCTGCCGCCCGACATCAACGAGTCGGGCCGCGACTTCACCGCCACCGCCGACGGCGTGCGCTTTGGCTTTGCCGGCATCCGCGGCGTGGGCGAGGGCGTGGGCGAGGCCATCATGGCGGAGCGCGATAAGAACGGCCCGTTCGCCAACCTCCACGACTTCGTGGACCGCATGGACACGGGCCAGGCCAACCGCCGCGTGGTCGAGGCGCTGATCTGCTCGGGCGCCTTCGACTCGACGGGCTACACGCGCATGCAGCTCATGCGCTTCGTCGACAAGGCCAACCCCGAGAACATCATCGACGCCGCGACCAAGCGCCAGAAGGAGCGCGCCGCCGGGCAGTTCTCGATGTTCGACCTCTTTGGCGACGTGGCGGGCTCGGGCTTTGAGAACACCGTCCCCGAGCCCGACGGCGTGGAGTGGGACCGCTCGGTCAAGCTCGCAAAGGAGCACGAGGTCCTGGGACTGTACGTCTCGGACCACCCGCTGCGCCCGTACGAGTACGCGCTCGCCAAGAACCGCGACTACACCATCGCCGACATCGAGGTCGCCGAGGAGGTCACGGACGCCTCCGGCGGCGTCCACGAGCGCTTCAAGGTGCCCGAGGGCAAGGTCATCCGCCTGGCCGGCATGGTCACGGCAGTGCAGAAGAAGACCACCAAGAACGGCGACTCCATGGCCATCGTCACCCTCGAGGACATGGAGGGCGAGGTCACGCTCGTGGTCTTCCCCAAGCTCTACAAGAAGTGCGCCTCGGCGCTCGCCGGCGAGGTCGACGAGGAGACGGGCGAGAGCTCGGGGGACGTCTTCGTGAAGGTGGAGGGCAAGCTCGAGCGCGGCGACCGCGGCAACCAGGTCATCTGCATGGCGGTCGAGCCGCTCGTGCTCGACGAGAAGTCCAACCGGCCCAAGGTCATGGAGGTCAACATCCCCGCGGCGCTGCTCACGCGGCCCTACATGGACAGCCTCGGGCAGATCCTCGGGCGCTATCCGGGCCTCGATCACGTGGAGCTGCGCGTGGAGTCGACCTCCGGCGACGTCATGCGCATGGAGCTTCCCACGCGCGTCGACGCGCGCAACATGGTCCTTCTCGCCGAGATGATCGACCTGGTGGGACGTCAGGGCAAGGTCCTCGTGGCGTAGGCGCCCCGCGGAGCTCGCCGCCCGCGCCCCCGTTCGCCCTTCTCGGTGTAAAAATGCGAGCCTATGGGTATCAATAGGGCATCGCGGTGCGCAGAGGGCGCCCGCGCACGAGAGAGGAACCGCCATGGCCGAGGTCAAGTTCTATCGCTGCAACCACTGCGGCAACATCGTCACCGTCGTGAGGGACGGCGGCGTCACGCCGAGCTGCTGCGGCGAGCCCATGGAGCTGCTCGTCGCAGGCTCCACGGACGCCGCCACCGAGAAGCACGTGCCGGTCGTGAGCAGAGACGGCAACCACATCGTCGTGAGCGTGGGCGAGGTCGCCCACCCCATGCTCGAGGAGCACTACATCGAGTGGGTCGCCCTGGCCACCGACGGCAAGCTCTGCCTGAAGCACCTCGCCCCCGGCGACGAGCCCTCCGCCAAGTTTGGGGCCTGCTGCTCGGCGGGCGGCACCGTCTACGCCTACTGTAACCTGCACGGCCTCTGGAAGGCCGAGGTCGACGCCTAGGCTAGACGCTGGCTTCGGGGCAGGATCCGGGCGGGGCGCGGGAGACCGGCCCCGCCTCCTTTGTGCCGCGGCCGGCCACGCCCGGGCGTGTGGCACAATTGAGCGAGAAGAGCGACGACTGGAGGGCGCATGAGAATCGCGATCGCCCAGATGGGCACGAGGGCGGGGGAGTTCGCCGCGACGGCGGCGCGCATGGTCGAGCTGTCCGAGCGCGCGGCGGGGCAGGGGGCCGACCTGCTCGTCTTTCCCGCGCCGGCGCTCTGCGGCGTGGCCCCCGTGAGCTACGCCGACCGCGAGGGGTTCCTGCTCGACCTCGCCGAGTGCCTGCTCGGGCTCGTCGACGAGCTGGCGTGCCCCTGCCTGGTGCCGGTGCTGGCCGACATCGACGGCGCGCCCCTCCCCGAGGCGATGCTGATCGCAGACGGCGGGATCGTCCCCGTCAGGCTGGCGGCGTACCTCCAGTCGGTCGCGGCGAGCCAGGGGTCCGGGGCGCCCGAGGCGCGGCCCCTGCCCGAGCTCGAGTTCGCCGGCGCGCGCCTGGGCGTCGCCTTCGACTACGACGACCTCGACGAGTACGACGAGTTCGAGTACGACGTCGACGTCATCGTCTACCTCAGCGGCTACGGGTTTGCCCTCGATGACGCGTCGAGCGCGCTCGGCAGCTCGCTCACCGAGGGCCGCTTCCTCGCCGACGCCGAGGCGACGGGCGCCTGGATCGTGGGCGTGGGTGCCGTGGGGTCCTACGACTCGCAGGTCTTCTGCGGCTCGAGCTTTGTCCTCGCGCCGTGGGGTGAGCTCGCCGCCCAGGCTCCGAGCCTTGAGGAGGCCCTGCTCGTCTGCGACGTCGACCCCTCCGCCGAGGGCCCGCTCGCCGCCCCGCTCACCCCCGAGGTCTACGACGGCACCCTCATGGCCTGGGGCGCGCTCTCCCGTGGCGTCTCGGACGCGTGCGCGCGGCTCGGGGCGCAGGGGGTCTGCGCGCTTCTCGACGGCAGCCTCGGCTCGCTGGTGACGTGCGCCCTCGCCACCGACGCCCTCGGCCCCACACGCGTGCGCGCGCTCGTGCTCGCCACTGGGGACGCCGCCGCGGACGACGCGTCCGAGCGGCTCGTCTCCGCGCTCAGGCTCCCCGCGGAGAACGTCTCGCGCCTCGACCTCTCGGGCGAGAGGGACCGCGCGCTCGCCGCCGACCTCGCGCAGGCGCGCCTCGCCGAGCTCGCGCGGCGGACGGGCTGCGTCGCGCTGGGGTCCGCCGACAAGACGGGCCGTGCCCTCGGCGACGGCGCCGGCCTGAGCGCGGCTGCGCTGAGCCCCCTCGCCGACGTGTATCGCTCCGAGGTCGTTGCCCTCGCGCACCTGAGAAACACCATCTCCCCGGCCATCCCGGCGGGGGCCTTCAGGCGCCTCGGCGTGCCTGAGGTGCCCGGGCTCGAGGCGCTCGCCTCCGACGAGGTGCGCCTCGAGTTCGTCGACCTCGTGCTCTCGAGCTACGTCGAGTGGGAGCAGCCGCTCTCCGACATCGTCGCCGACCACGGGCGTCCCGAGGCCGCCGCCGCCATCGTCGAGCTCATGCGCGCGGCCCAGGAGCGGCAGGGCATGGCCGCGAGGTCGGTCGCCCTCACGTCGAAGACGCTCTCGGAGGCCCGCGGGCCGATCGGGCTCGCCTGGTCCGACCGCGTTCGCGCCGACGACGAGCGCATACGCGTCGAGGAGGCCGTGGAGGCCCTCGCGCAGACGGGGGCGCTCGCGCCCGGGCGCCCGGACATCCCGGCGGTCTCCGAGCGCGATCGCGAGCGCGAGGTGCACGACCTTCTCGGCTACCTCAGGGACTTCTCCCAGGGCGGGGCGTTCTCCGGTCCCGCGCACGGGGCGCCTTCGGAGGGGCACGGCCGCCATCCGGGACAGGGCGAGGGCCCCCGGCCGCTCTGGGAGGGCCCCTTCTCCGAGAACTGACGCGACCCTTGCCAAGCCGTGGCCGTGTGCTATGATAGAACGAACGTTCTAGTAATGGCAGAAGGGGGCTCATGGTCATTCTCGGCATAGACCCGGGACTCGCCCACACCGGATGGGGCGTGGTCGAGACGCGCGGCCCCGTCTGCCGGGCGCGCGCCTACGGCTGCGTGACCACCACGGCCTCGGAGCCCATCGACCTTCGCCTCGGCCGCATCTACCGCAGGCTCAGGGAAGTGATCGAGAGGTACGGCCCCACGGAGCTCGCCATCGAGAGCATCTACTTCGGCGAGAACACCAAGTCCGCCATCGCCACCGCGCAGGCGCGCGGCGCCGCCATCGTGGCGTGCTCGACGGCGGGCCTCTCGGTGGGCGAGTACACCCCCATGCAGATCAAGCAGGCCGTGGTCGGCACGGGCGCGGCGGACAAGCGCCAGGTCATGTACATGGTGCGCACGGTCCTCGAGCTCGACCACGAGCCCCGTCCCGACCACGCGGCGGACGCGCTCGCCGCCGCCGTCTGCCACGCCAACTTCACCCGCACAAGGAGCCTCGAGCAGGCAAGGAGGGTTCTCGCGTGATTGTCCAGCTGACCGGCACGCTCGTCGAGGTGCTGCCCACTCATATCGTGCTCGACGTGGGCGGGGTGGGCTTTGAGCTCGGCGTGTCCTCGACCACCGCGGCGTCGCTGCCGCACGTGGGGGAGTCCGGTGTGACCGTGCTCGCGCGCATGGTCGTGCGCGACGGCTCGATGGAGCTCTACGGCTTCGCCACGCGCGAGGAGCGTGCCCTGTTCGACCAGCTGCGCGCCATCTCGGGCGTGGGCTCGAAGCTCGCCCTCGCCGTGCTCTCGACCTTCTCTCCCTCCGTCCTCGCCCAGGTCGTGACCACGCAGGACACGGCGCGCATGGCGCAGGTCCCGGGCGTGGGGCGCAAGAAGGCGAGCCGCCTGATCGTCGAGCTCTCGGACGTCTTCTCCAAAAACGCCGAGCTCCGCGGCCTGGTTGGCCTCTCGAGCCCGGACGCGGCGTCGCTGCCGCTGGGATCTGTCGCGGCGGCGGGCGCCGGCGTGGAGGCGGACGCGACCGAGGCGCTGCTCTCGATGGGCTTCACCTCCCAGGAGGCCGAGCTCGCGCTCGAGGGCCACGCCGAGGCGGGGGCCGTGAGCGTCGAGCAGGTGCTCGCCTACGCGCTGCGGCGCCTGGGGAGTGGTAGATGATGTGGGAGTCGAGCGAGAAGGACCTCTTCGCCGGCGCGGGCGCCTCCGAGCGCCGCCCGGTGGGCCCGCGCGACGTCTCGGGCGAGCTCACGGCCGAGGACCTCGACCAGGACCGTACGCTGCGCCCGCGCACGCTCGACGAGTACATCGGCCAGGAGCGCGTCCGCGAGAACCTGCGCGTGCTCATCCAGGCCGCGCGCGACCGCGGCGAGGCGCTCGACCACGTGATCTTCTCGGGCCCCCCGGGGCTGGGCAAGACCACGCTCGCCGGCATCGTCGCCAACGAGATGGGCGCAAAGATGCACACCACCTCGGGCCCCGCCATCGAGCGTGCGGGCGACCTCGCGGCCATCCTCACCAACCTCGAGGCCGGAGACGTCCTGTTCGTGGACGAGATTCACCGCCTCAACCACCAGATCGAGGAGATCCTCTACCCGGCGATGGAGGACTTCTTCCTCGACATCGTGATCGGCAAGGGGCCGGCGGCGCGATCGATCCGCATCGACGTCCCGCGCTTCACGCTCGTGGGCGCCACCACGCGCACGGGGCTTCTCACCGGCCCGCTGCGCGACCGCTTTGGCATCTCGTACCGCCTGGACTACTACACCACCTCCGAGCTCGCCGTCATCGTGGGGCGCTCGGCGCAGATCCTCGGCGTGCAGATCGACGAGCAGGGCGCGGCGGAGATCGCCTCGCGCTCGCGCGGGACGCCGCGCCTGGCCAACCGCCTGCTCAAGCGCGTGCGCGACTACGCCCAGGTCAAGCGCGAGGGAACCATCACCTGGGAGGTCGCCGCGGAGGCGCTCGAGTTCTTCGAGATCGACGCGATGGGCCTCGACACGATGGACGTGCGCATCCTCACGGCGCTCTGCGAGACCTTCCGCGGGCGCCCGGTGGGGCTCACCACCGTCGCGAGCGCGGTCTCCGAGGACCCCTCCACCCTCGAGGACGTCTACGAGCCCTACCTGCTGCAGCGCGGTCTCATCGTGCGCACGCCGCAGGGCCGCCAGGCAACGTTTGCCGCCTTCGAGCACCTCGGGATCGAGCCGCCGTCACGATAGGCCAAGAAATCCCAGCTTCTGGGTTCTTCTCGCGTACAAACTAGGTATGATGGGCTTGACTTTGGGTGCGGGGGGAGGACTCCCTCGTGATGAAGGAGGACTTACGTGAGCGACTTTGTCAAGGCTGGGAACGTCTTCGTCGGGCAGAGCCTGGCCACGCGCGAGGACATGCTTCGCTTCATTTCCGACAAGGCTGCCGAGCTCGGCGTCACCGATGATGCCGACGCCGTCTATCAGGCGTTCGTTGCCCGCGAGGAGATGGGCGAGACCGGCATGACCGACGGCTTCGCCGTTCCGCACGCCAAGTCGACCGCCATCAAGGAGCCGGCCGTCATCGTGGTCAAGAACGACCACGCCATCGAGTGGCCAAGCTTCGACGACAAGCCCATCGACGTCGCCATCTCGCTGCTCGTCCCGGACGACGAGGCGGGCACCACCCACATCAGGCTCCTCTCCAAGACCGCCGTCCTTCTCATGAAGGACGAGTTCAAGGCGCTCGTCCGCGACACCGACGACGCCGAGGCCATCGCCGCCGCCGTGGAGGCCGGCATCGAGGACTAGGCGAGGTCGCAGGCGTTCACCCGAGGGCCCCGCCTGGCATGCCGGCGGGGTCTCGTCACAAGGAGGCATCACATGGTCAAGCAGACAACCGACAGGCGTGTCGCCGTCCTCATCGCCCCGGGGCTCGAGGAGATCGAGGGCCTCACGGTCGTGGACCTGCTCTTCCGCGCGGGCATTCCGTGCGACACCGTCGCCATCACGCCCGAGCGCACGGTGACCTCCTCCCACGAGGTGACCATCGTCTGCAAGCGCTCCATCGACGACGAAGGCTTTGCCTTCGACGACTACGACATGCTCGTGCTGCCCGGCGGCATCCCCGGCACGCCCAACCTGCGCGCCTGCGAGCCGCTCTGCGCGGAGGTCGTCGCCCGCGCCGAGGCGGGAAGGCCGCTCGCCGCCATCTGCGCCGCCCCCTCCATCTTTGCCGAGCTCGGGCTGCTCAAGGGTCGCCGCGCGACCTCCAACCCCGGCTTCCAGCACGTGCTCGCCGAGCAGGGGGCGGAGCTTCTCGCCGACGAGCCCGTCGTCGTGGACGGCAACCTCATCACGAGCCAGGGCGCGGGGACCGCGATGCCCTTTGCGCTCGAGATCGTCCGCCACTACCTCGGCGACGAGGCCGTGGAGCGCGTCCGCGCGGGCGTGGTCCTGTAGGGGGCGCGGTGGGGGAGACAGGGCTCACGCATCGCGACTACGCCGCCTTCGCGCGACAGACGCCCGAGGAGATTGCCCGTGCCTGTGAGGTGCAGGTCTTTCGCGCGACGGGACCGGGCGGCCAGGGCGTGAACACGACCGACTCCGCGGTGCGCATGCGCCACGTCCCTACCGGCATCACCGTGGTTTCGCGCGAGAGCCGCAGCCAGCTGCGCAACCGCGAGCGCTGCGTCGAGAAGATCCTCGAGATCTGCCGGCGCCGTGCCCGCCCGCCTCGGCCGCGCAAGAAGACCCGCGTTCCCGCCTCCCAGAAGCGCAGGCGTCTCGACTCCAAGCGCGCCCGCGGTCAGGTCAAGCAGCTCCGTCGCCGCGTGGACGGGGAGTAGGGCCGGCAGAGGTCCCGCTGACGTTGTGCGCACCCTCTTGCGTTGTGTACACCTTCCTGCGTTGTGCGCACTTCTCGACAGCTCGTCTACCTGCACATCCGCCGAGAAGGACGTCGAGGACCGTGTACACGACGCCGAACGGTGTACACAACGAAGCGGAGATGTGGGCTCCCGCCCTCGTCAATGGCTCCCGTCTCACCGCGCGAGCATGCGTCGAACGCCCTCCATGCTCGATATCTCCTCAAGGACGTCGATGAGCTCGTCGCTCTGGTAGAAGTCGCCCCGCCGACGCGTCCCCAGGGGACGTAGCATCCCATACCCGCACGCTCTCGCGACCAGGGTCGAGGCGGCACGCGAAGTGATTTCCAGACGCTCCGCGACATACGCGACGGTCACAACCGGCTGCTCTGCCAGCAGAGGAGGGAGACGCCAGATGGCCGATCCGGCGCGCTCGGTTATGGCGGACTCCCAGCCTTCCATCACACTGTCAATGAGAGCAGAGACGCGACCGCCGATGACGAGGGCAAGCTCGAGCGCGCTCAGCACGCTCTCCACTATGGGCAGGTAGTCGCCACCCTGATAGGCCTCAATCGACTCCATGTAGGCGTCGACGTCGTGGAGGAGGCCTGCGGAGACGGGAAGCGTGGCGCGCGTGAGCACGCCCTCGTTCCTGAGAATACGGTGGAGAAGGACTCTGCCCGTGCGCCCGTTTCCGTCGATGAATGGATGGATTGTCTCGAACTGAGCGTGAGCGACCGCCGCCTTGGCAATGGGACTAATGTCATCCCTGCCGACAAAAGCGACAAGATCCTCAAGACAGCCCATGATTCGACTTGGGGCGGGCGGAACGAAGAGCGCCCCATGCGGGCCGTATGCCGTCCCGCCGACCCACACCTGCTCGTCTCGCAGCTCTCCCCCAAACGACGCACCCGTCGGCTCGATCAAGGAGCGATGGATGGCCTTGACCTGATCGATCGAGATATCCGACGGCAGTCTGAGCGCCGCGCGCATGGCCGCGACATTACCCTGAACGATGCGCGCATTGGCCGGAGCGTCGTTCGAGAGCTCGGCAAGAGCGACATCGCGGACGCTCGAGGTGAGGTGCTCGATCTGGGAACTTGCCGCGGACTCGCTTCGCAGCAGGAGCGCAGGCAGGTCGTAGCCACGTGCAGCCTGCGCCTCGTCAAAGCGGGCGAGCCTCATCAGCAGGTCGTCAATGCGTGCCGAGGTGGCCTCCGGAACAGCCGGGCTGAGATTGGAAATAGAGGCTGGAATGGACGCCTGGTAGGTCGCGGACATCCTCCTGCGGGCGCTTCGGGGAATGAGGTCCCTCTCGTTTGGATCGATATGCCAAGGAAGCTCCTCGTAGCCGACCGCTGACAACATGCTCCTCACCCCTCACTCGGACCTCTCGCTGGGTCTTTTTTACTTCTCGTAACCTCAATTAGCGGAAGTGAATCAGATTTCACTTCCGCTAATTGATATCTATGGAAGCAAGGCTCTTACGCCACCTGGCGCCGCCTGAAGGAGAATGCCGCCAGAGGCGTTGACACGAGGGCGAGCAGGGCGTAGACCGCGACCACCATGCCGATCAGGTCGAGCACCAACGGGCCCAGCGGGTAGGACTCGAGCGCCGAGAAGGGCACGCTGAAGTTGGCGAAGTTGAGCGGGAAGAGGGCGAGCACGCGCTCGAGGATCCCGACGCCGCCCGACGGGACAAGCCCCGTGAGCAGGACGAGCACCACGTCCGTCAGGAAGACCGCGAGGGTCGAGCTCGTGCGCGAGGACAGGGCGAGCGTGAGGCACGCGAAGCCCAGGCACACGACGTACATGAGGCCCACCAGGACGAGCGCCGCCTGGCCCGCCGTGAGCGGGTAGGGCGAGGAGAGCGCCATGCTCTGGATGGAGAGCCCAAAGCCGTCCGCCCCGTAGAAGACAAGCGAGAACCCCACGATGATGGCGGCGCAGAGCAAGAGGTACGCCGTCGCGTAGGCGAGCGCGGCAATGACCTTCGCCGCAACGAGCGTGGAGCGGCCCCGCCTCGTGGCAAGCACCACCGCGTCCGCTCCGGACTGGTACTCGAAGGAGAACGTGGGCGCCAGCGTCACGCACACCGCCAGGATCGAGAAGACGAGAAACGCCGCGCAGTTGACGACGTTGTCCCAACCGCCCGAGTAGCCGTATGCGACGGGCTCCGGAACGGAGGCTCGCATCTCGGTCCAGTAGGCGCGCTCCGCCTCGGAGTACTCCCACATGCCACCCTGCCCTACGTCGAGGGCGTCCTGCGTCAGCTCGGAGACGGCGCCGTACCAGTCCGCCGCCATCTCGGGCGTCACGCGCGCCGCCGTCTGGGCCGGCTCCTCGCCCGAGACGCGCCACGGCCTCAGCAGCCAGCTCCAGTACGGGTTGTAGAGCTCGTAGACCTCCTCGTCGGAGAAGCTCTGGAACATGAGGTCATAGACGGCCGAGCCCGTCATCTGGGTCACCTCGTCGCGGTCAAGGCGCGAGAAGAGGCGCTCCTGGTAGGCGGCGATGTCCGCCGCGGCGCGCTCGGCGGTGACGGGCCCGGCGTGCTTCTCGGCCTCTGCGCGCATCTGCGCGATGGCGTCTGTGCCCGAGATGATCGCACCCGTGGCGTCCGTCGTCTTGGTCTGCACCACGTTGAGCGCCATGATGGCCACGAGGAACACGATCACGCCGACGTTGGCCGCGAGCGCCGTGCGCCGCGCGAGCATCTTCTTGAGCTCGAACAGGATGAGCCTAGCCATGACGTTCCTCCTTCATATGGGCGCCGCGGCGGCCACGCGGGGCCTGCTGCCGGGAGGCGTGCGCGTCGTCGCGGAACACGTACAGGTAGAGGTCCTCGAGGGTGGGATCGGCCGGCACGGAGCCCGCGACCTGCGGCTGGTCTGCGACGTAGCGCAGGAGCGCCCGCCCGCCCTCGAGGTGGCGCACGTTGCTCGCGCAGAGCCTGGCCTCGAGCGCCTCGGCCTGGCCGGCGGGGACGACGGCCTCCCACACCCTTCCCCTCGCCTCGGCCACGAGACCGGCGGGTGCGCCCGAGAGGACGACGGAGCCCGCGCGCATCACGAGAATCTCGTCGGCGATGCACTCCACGTCCGAGACGATGTGCGTGGAGAGCAGGACGATCTTGTCCTGGGCGAAGCCGGCGATGAGGTTTCTGAAGCGCACGCGCTCCTTGGGGTCGAGCCCGGCCGTGGGCTCGTCGAGCACGAGGACCTCGGGGTCGTTGAGGACGGCCTGCGCGATGCCGAGGCGCTGGCGCATGCCGCCGGAGAAGGTCCGGATGCGGCGGCGCTCCTCGCCGCCGAGGCCCACGCGCTCCAGCAGGGCGAGCGAGCGGTCGCGCGCGTCGCGCCGGCCGAGGCCCTTGAGGGCGGCCATGTACTCCATGAAGTCGAGCGCCGTGAACTCGGGGTAGTAGCCGAAGTCCTGTGGCAGGTAGCCGAGAAGCGCGCGGTAGGCGTCGCCCATGCGCTCGACGGGCGCTCCGTCGTAGCGCACCTCGCCGGACGTGGGGCGCAGCACCCCGCACACCATCCGCAGGAGCGTGGTCTTGCCGGCGCCGTTGGCGCCGAGCAGGCCGTAGACGCCGGGTCCGAGCGTCGCGCTCACGCGGTCAACGGCGATCTTGGGCCCGAACTCCCGGGTCAGCCGGTCGAGCGTCAGTTCCATGTTCGCAATCCCCTCTCATCGTCGGGTTGTCGGGAGCGTCTCGCAAGACGAGCCCCCGCGAGTCGAAAACGCACCCTTTGCGCGAGGCGGCTCACGATTCCCCTGTTGGTGCGTCCTCGATCGTGCAGAGGGCGCACTTTGAGGCGAGCCTCTAGAGCGCCCCGGCGGGTGCGGGGGCGTCGGCGAAGCCGGACGCCGCCGCGCGCAGCCACGCGCGGGCCTGAACCGCAGCGAAGGCGAGCGCCGCCGTCGCCGCAGCCCACCAGGCGAGCGCCGCCGCCGGGCCGAAGGCCGCCGGAAAGAGGGTGCGGGCAAGGACGCAGGCGGCGCACACCCCGGCCGCCGCGGAGACGGCAGCGACGGTCGCGTCAGGGCTCGCCGCGCGGCGGGCGGCGAGAAGCCCCGCCCCGAGGGCGGCGAGGTAGGGCGCGAGGCCCTGGGCGAGCACTGCCCAGGTCGCGCCCCCCGCCGGGCAGGCAAGGACGGCGAGAAGGGCGAGCGCGAGCGCGTCCGCGCAGCAGAGCACGAGCCCCCGGGCGCACGCCGCGGCCTGGGCGTTCACCGGGCATGACGCCTCGAGCTCGGCCATGCCGCAGGAGCGCGAGCGCGTGACGCCTGCGAGCGAGGCGAGCGCGAGCGCCGCTCCGAGGGCGGCCGCGACCGTCCCGACGCCGACCCCGGAGAGGGCGCACGGCACGGCGAGAAGTACGAGCGCCGCGTGCAGCGCCCATGCCCCCGCCCCGATGCGGCGGGCCTGCCCGGCGACGACCTCGGCCGCCCGCGGCCGGGAGGGCCGGGCCATCTCTGCCGCGACCGCCTCCACGAGCGCGCGGGGCACGGCGGCGTCGGTGCCGCGCACCGCCCGGTAGTGGTCCTTCAGGGCATCCTCGAGGGCGCGTTCTTCTCGCCTTCTCATCGTGTGCCTCCCCACTCGTTCGTCGAAGCGTCCAGGTCCGCCCGCAGCGCCTCGAGCCCAGACGACAGGGCGCGCGCCGCCGCGAACCTGCTCATGCCCAGCGCGGCGCCCACCTCGCCGACCGTGAGGCCCTCCCCGTACCTGAGCTCGAGCGCCTCGCGCTGGGCGCGGGGCAGCCGCGCGAGGGCCGAGGCCAGGTCGCGGCGATCGTCCGCCTCGCCCGGGTCGCCCCCGCCGGAAAGCTCCTCCGGGAGCTCCGCCCACGAGGACGCGCGGTCGCGCGCCATGTCGGCGCAGACGTTGCGGGCGATGGTGACGAGGTAGGCGCGGACGCGGCCCCGCTCCCGGTAGCGCGAGCGGGCGCGGACGAAGCGCAGGAACGTCTCCTGGGCGGCGTCCTCGGCAAGCCCCGCCGGCGCATGCCTGCGGCAGTACCGCAGCACGTCCGCATAGTGCTCGCTCACGAGGCGCTCCGCCTCCTCCGTCCGCCCGTTCTTCTCGCCCACGACGCCACCTCCCTCTATCCCTATTAACGCAGCGACGCCCGCGGATGAGCGGTCGGATTGATTTTTCTTTGCCTGTCGGATGACAAAAGGCCGCCCTTTGGGCGGCCTCGAGTGGCGAGAGATGTTTGGCAGAGTCCGCGTGGTGCGGACTACAGCGCAGCGGCAATCTTGGAGAAGGGCTTTATCTTCCTGAGCTCGGGCTCGATCTTGCGTCGGGCCACCTCGATGTCGTACGCCGCCTGCGCACGCAGCCAGTACCCATCAGACAGGCCAAAGAAGCGACAGAGCCTCAGGTCAGTGTCGGCAGTTACGGAGCGGCGTCCCAACACGATCTGTCCGATGCGCTGCGCGGGTATGCCGGTCTCCTTGGCAAGACGGTACTGCGAGATGCCCATGGGCACGAGGAACTCGTCGCGCAGCAGTTCGCCTGGAGTAATGGGGGCAACCATCTCTCCCTCGTGAACAGGCTCAGTGATAGTCGACGATTTCGACACCCTCGGCACCTCCCTCGACCCATCGAAAACAGACTCGGAACTGGTCGTTGATGCGAATGCTGAATTGCCCAGCTCTATCTCCGCTCAGCGCCTCGAGACGATTTCCCGGCGGTATTCTGAGGTCAGACAGCTCGTTTGCGATTTGCAGCTGGCGAATCTTTCTCAGTGCAACACGCTCGAACGCCACGAACCGTGCAACGCGAAATCCCGACGAGAGCCGCTCGGTATCCTTGTCTGCAAATGACCTAATCATAGTATCGCCTCGCGTTACTATTGTCAATGTCAATTTCGAAACCACAGCTCGTGTGGTAGATTCATTGTATAAGAACACATGTTCGTGTCAAGGGAGCTACATGAGGGGAGAGACACCGAAGGGCGGCACTGCTGGCCGCAGCCGTCACGAGCTCGAAGCACTCGCCGACCCCGCGTATCGGGACTTCCAGGCGAAGCTCGTGCCGACCGTCGACCCTGCGCGCATCCTTGGCGTGCGCACACCGGCGCTGCGCGACTACGCCCGCAGGCTCGCACGCGAGCGACCCGAAGAGGCGCGCGCGTTCCTCGCGGCGCTCCCGCACGAGACCTACGACGAGAATAACCTGCACGGCGCGCTCATCGGCCGGATGGCGAAGACGCCCGCCGAGGCGTTCGAGCTCCTCGACGCCTTTCTCCCTCACGTTGACAACTGGGCGACCTGCGACCTCATCCGCGTCCCCGCCTTCAGGCGCGACCTTCCGGCGGCACTCGAGCGCATCCGCGGATGGGTTGCCGCGGAGCCGGAGTACACGGTGCGCTTTGGGGTGGTCCAGCTCATGACGCTCTTCCTGGATGACGCCTTCGAGCCCGAGCACCTCGCGCTTGTCGCCGGCATCAACCGTCCTGAGTACTATGTCAACATGGCGCGCGCCTGGTACTTCTCGTTTGCCCTCATCAAGCAGCCCGCGGCGACGCTGCCCCTCTTCGAGCGGAGGCCGACCGCCCTCGACCCCTGGACGCGCAACAAGGCGCTCCAGAAGGCCCGCGAGAGCCGCCGTATCACACCTGAGCGGAAGGCGTACCTGCAGTCGCTCAAGGTGTGACGCGAGACGGGGGCAGAGGCGCTCCCCTCGTCCTCATAGTGGACGACGAGGCCGACATCGCCGACTTGCTCGAGTCGTACTTCAGGCTCGAGGGGTATCGTACGCTCGTGGCGCGCGACGCCGCGGGCGCGGTCGAGCGGGCGGCGGTCGCGGGCGAGCTGCGTCCTCACGCGGGCGCCGAGGACCTCGAGCGAGAAGGGCTTGGTCACGTAGTCGTCGCCGCCCTCGTCGGCGCCGGCGCGGCAGCCTACGCTGCCGTGAGGCGCCGGGAGGCCGCGAGGTAGGGTCGCGCGCCGAGCAACGGATCTTTGCGCGGCTACTCGGCGGAGACCTCTCGCTGCACGCGCTTTGGCAGCTTGGAGAAGACGAGGTCGTAGCTCATGTCGCAGAGGTCGAGCATGAGGTCCTCGGGCAGGTCGGCGTCCAGGTCGACGGAGACCCACGTGCGCCCGTCGGAGTAGTAGCCTGGCAGCACCGTGCCCGGGTGCTCGGCGCGCAGCTCCAGGATGCGGTCCGGGTCGCACTTGAGCGAGAGCAGGTGGCGCCCCGCGTAGGGTGGCTTGGCGTCGGGCGAGGCAGTGAACTCGCAGGCGAACTGCCTGCCGCCCACCCAGTAGACCATCCAGCCCCACTTCTCGTGGAGGGCCTTGGTGGCGCCAGGGCGCGTGAGAAGGCGGGCGTCTATGCGCGAGAGATCCATGGCGTGCCTCCTTTGGATGAGCTCGCGACTATTCTTACACACGGTACTCTCTCATTCGTGTGTAATACAATTGCAATACACATTGGAGGTGAGAAGATGGCCACGAACTCCACAGTAGCAAGGGAGC
The DNA here is from genome assembly GCF_002159495.1 of Olsenella sp. An293. Classification (GTDB taxonomy): domain Bacteria; phylum Actinomycetota; class Coriobacteriia; order Coriobacteriales; family Atopobiaceae; genus Thermophilibacter. The sequence goes on along the minus strand of NZ_NFIT01000001.1, from coordinate 5,265 downwards.
CAAGAACCGCCGTCTCACTGCGACTCCCACCAGAGCTCGTGAGCGAAGTCGAACAGTTTGCCTCCGAGCACCGCCTGAGCAAAACCGATGCGTTTATCCATTTTCTAAATAAAGGCATTGAGTCCGAGAACAGCGAACAAGAGAATGCCACCCTCGCCCGCATAGAGCAAAAGGTATCCGAGACGCTTAGGCTCATCCAAGGACGACAAGACATCGCCAACGAAAAGCAGCTCGTTGCCGATAAGATACGAGAGGTGTGTTCGCGCTTCCCCGCCATCGAGCGCGCCTACCTCTTCGGCTCGTTCGCACGAGGCACATACTCCGATAAAAGCGACATTGACATCCGACTTGACATCGGGACATCTCGCTCGTTCAACCTTCGCGACCTCGAGCACTTCTCCAAGCAGGTCGAGCAGCTCACGGGACGCTCCGCCGACGTGGTGACTGCCAGAACGATAAAGAACACCGCCCTGCGGGAGGCCATCGAACGAGATAAGGAGCTGATCTATGAGCGCAAAGCCGAACGATCTCGGTAGGATACAGGCTTACAAGCTACATTACCTGCAATAATAAGCTTCGACTGTCCACGAGTCTCAGAGGGACCCACATGGCAAAGACCCTGTACCTCATCGGCGGCCCTATGGGCGTGGGCAAGACCGTCGTCTGCCGCGAGCTCAACCGGATGCTGCCCGCCTCCGTCATGCTCGACGGGGACTGGTGCTGGTGCGCCGACCCGTTCCAGGTGACCCCGGAGACCAAGCGCATGGTGCTCGACAACATCTGCCACCTGCTCGGCAACTTCCTGCGCTGCAGCACATACGAGAACGTCATCCTCTGCTGGGTCATGCACGAGCGCGCGATCATTGACGAGTTGCTCGGGAGGCTGCCTATCGAGGAGTGCGGCGCCAAGGTCCGGGCCGTCTCCCTGGTTGCCCGCGAGGACGAGCTACGCCGCCGCATCGAGGGGGACGTTCGCGCGGGCTTGCGCGACGCAGAGGCGGTGGCACGCTCGCTCTCCTATCTCCCGCGCTATCGCAACCTCGACACAGAGCTCATAGACACCACCGGTCTCACGCCGCATGAGGTCGCCGCGCGCATCGTCGCATCCAACGGATAAACGCTCATCTGGCGTTGTGTACACTCTCCGGCGATGTGCGCACTTCTCGCCAGCTCGTCTACCTGCGGTTTTGCCGAGAAGGACCTTGGGGACAGTGTACACAACGCCGGAGAGTGCGCACAACGCCGAAACGCACTGCTGGGTTGATCATGCGCACGCGTGGATCGCGTCGCGTAAGAACTGCGCGGCACCCGGGGCCACCTTCTCGTAGTAGGCGCGGAACCGCTCGTCGGAGACGTAGCCGTCGGCCAGGCCCTTGTGGGCCTCGGGCGTGTAGAGCCCGTCCGGCCAGTACATGCGCAGCCAGTGGCCGTGCATCGCCACGAGCTTGCGGGCCTCCGGACCGGCCGGGTCGCCAGCCTCCATCGCGCGCCGCAGCTGCTCGTTGATGGCAAGCGCCAGCTCCTCTGCCTGCAGGTGCGCCGCCTCGCCCATCGCCACGTACTTCTCGTTTGCGGCGTCTACCACCTCGCTGCCGTAAGCGGCCCGGACCTCCGCACCGTAGGCCTCCTCGTTCTCGGCGACCTCGCGCCAGCGCTTGAGGTGCGGCAGCAGCGTGGCCATGAGCGAGACCGCCTCGTCCAGCGAGACGCCGAGGGCCTTGGCCTCCATGGGCGCCGTGGCCTCGATGAACTCGTCCATCGTCATGCCCTTGGCGGTGAAGTCTCCGTGGTCGTAGCAGAACTTGCAGAAGTCCGCGCTCTTGGAGCCGTCGGCCTCGGTGCCGTGCATCTCCTCGTCGGGGATGGGCATGCTGCAGCACTGGCAGTAGTAGCTCATGGGCATGTCGAAGAAGCGCTCGAGCGGCACGCCAAAGGTGACGCAGATGAGCTTGACCATGTCGATCCCGGGGGTCGTCTCGCCCTGCTCCCAGCGAGACACTGCCTGCCTCGTCACGTAGAGCCTGCGCGCCATCTCCTCCTGCGTGATGCCCGCCTCCCTGCGGATGGCGGCGATGACGTCCTTGATGGCCATGGGTTCCCTCCTTGCTCGGGTTTCTCGGTAGGGTCATTGTCACCGGGCGGGCGACGCCGCACAAGAAACAGCCCGTTGCGCGGCCGCGCGGCAGCTCTACGGCGACGCGTGAGGGTATGTACAGCCGCCCTTGAGGGTATGTACACGTTCCGACTCGACCGTCCTTCTCGCCTGAGGCTCTGAGCTGCGGGGATGCGAGAAGAGATGAGAGGCCGGGTGTACATACCCTTACGCGGCGGTGTACATACCCTCACGTGCGCACAACGCCGGGCCCCGCGCCTGTGCTACGATGCACCCGACCCATCGGGTCTCTGACGAGGGCAGCCGTACCAGAATCGCAAAGACGGCGCATCACTGCAGCGCATAATCTGGGAGGTTGCCATGGATTGGGTCATCTTGGTCGTGTCGGGCGCGATGGAGGCCGTGTGGGCCCAAGCCCTCGACCGCTCCGAGGGCTTTACGCAGCCCGTCCCCACGATCGTGTTCATCGCCGCCCTCGCGGCGAGCATGCTCGGGCTGAGCCACGCCGTACGCACGATTCCGCTGGGCACCGCCTACGCCGTCTGGGTGGGCATCGGCGCCGCGCTCACGGTGGCATGGGGCGTCGCCTCCGGCGCGGAGTCGTTCTCGTGGCCAAAGGCGCTGCTGATCGCGGGCCTCGTGGCGTGCGTCGTCGGCCTCAAGCTGGTGGGGGAGACGCACTAGAGCCGCACGAACATGCGACGGGAATCGCTCGCCAGGCGCTGGAACCCAAAGTGGGCGTAGAAGCCCTCCGCGCGCTCGTCAGCCGGATCGACAACAAGCGCCCGCGATGCAACGATGCGCGACGCCGCGGCCGTGCGGCGAATGGCATCCTGCAGTAGGCGGGCTCCCGCCGACCCCCCTGGCAGCGCTCGTCAACAGCAAGCTGGCCAAGCAGCGTGCAGGGAATCGGGTTAGGAGCGTTTCTGCGCAACGACCCGGCAAACGCCCCGACTCGTGCGACCGCATGGGTGCTCAGGGCGTAAAATCCGCAAATCTCGTCGGTGGCGAGGGGCAGGACGTACACCCGGGCCGTCCCGTCGCGCATAGCGCGATGCGCGCGTTCTTTGAGTCAGGCGTCGTTGTCGCTGTTGCCAGAGCAAAACCCGCTCACGTCGTCATTTTCGAGAAGCGGGCGGATGCGACGAAACGCTAGTCCTCCCATGAGAACTCGCGATCGAGCAGCTCATGGGTGGCTGCGGGGACGGCAGAGTCAAGGGCGCTCGCAAAGCGCGCGTAGTCATCTGCAGAGAGGTACGTCACGCTCTCGTCGCTCACCTTCCTGCGGACCTCAAATGGAAAGCCGCCGCACTCGTTGAACATGTGGACGAAGACCTTGATGGCGGCGGATGGCGTCAGGCCCAGGGCAGCGGTGTTCCTGACGAAGGCCTCCTTCTCCTCAGCGCTCAGCTTGGTGTTGAGCGACGTCATTGTCGTTGCCATGGGATCTCCCTCAGTCGCTCAGAATCTGCCGTTTGGTTCATTTTTTACTACGTTAGACCACATTGTAGTCCTGTGACAGCAGCACGCGGGAGCACTCGCGAACGCAGAGCAGGTAGTACAGGGCGAGAAGAACGAGCGTGCCCAAAACCGAGCAGCCCGCGATGGCGAGAAACACCTCGTCGGGCACGCCGCGCGCGAGCTGGCGCACCAGCGTGAGGCCAAAGCAGTCGTGCGCCACGGCGAGCGCCGCGGGCAGCGCGAAGGCGACGCCCACCTGAGCCCGCACGGCGCCGCGCGCCTCCCGTGCGTCCGCCCCGAGCGCGGCAAGCGTGGTGTAGGCGCGCCTGCCGTCCGCGGCCTGGCTCACCTGCTGGAGCGCGAGCACCGCCGCGGCCGCCACGAGGAACGCCTCCCCGTAGAAGATTCCCACGTAGCCGATGGGCGCGAGCGAGGCCTCCGAGAGCGCGCCCGGGTCCGCGAGCCCCGCCGCGCGCTGCCCGACCGAGAACAGGAGCCCCGCGCAGATCATGCAGACCGCGCACGCCACGAGCACGCAGGTGCACGAGAGCGCCTGGCACCCCGTGGACACGTGCCCCTCCACCTGTCTCAGCGTGAAGGCGCGCAGCCCCTCCCAATAGCGGGCACTCCGGCGCATGCCGCTGGGGATGCCCGTCGCCACCAGGCGAAAGACGAGCGACGTCGCCACATAGGCGGCCCATCCCATCGGCAGGATCGCGAGCACGAAGAGCCCGGGCTGGAGCGCGCACGAGCCCCACACCACGGCGAGAAGGACCACGGCGAGCACCGCCTGCGCCCGCGTCACGCCGCGGCGCCCGGCGAGGGCGAGCCGCTCCGGGGCGCGGTCCCGCCCGAGGAGCTCCACGAGCGGACGGCGCAGCACGTCCACCACGGAGAGCATGACGGCGAGGCCCTCGATCCCAGCGAACCACGCGCACGCGTCGAGCGCCGCCGCGGGCGAGAAGGACCAAGCGAGCCGCCACGGCACGCCAAAGACGAACGCCGCCACCGCGCCGAAGGCCGGCGAGGCGGCAAGGCCGAGCGCGAGCCCCGCCGCCAGCGCGACGAGCCCCACGATCGCGCCCTCCGCCGCGAGTATTGCCGCGAGCGCGGGCGCGCGCATGCCGAGCAGCGCGTACGTCCCGAACTCCCGCGAGCGACGTCGCACGATGAAGCGGGCCGCGCAGGCCACGAGCACGGCGAAGACCAGCACCACGAAGACGGAGAAGGCGCCCGTGACGTCGCGCGCCTTGTGGATGACCTCGAGCTGCGGGCTCGTGAGCGGCATCGCCAGGAGATAGTCTCCCGAGGCGTTGAACGAGTAGAGCAGGCACGCGGCAAAAGCGAGCGTGACCAGGTAGACCGAGTAGTCGCGCGCGCAGCGAGAGACGTTGCCGAGCGCGACGCGCAGGATGGCGGGCATGTGCGCTCCTTCCGGGCGGCGTATGGACGGTGCGGTGCCATCGTCCTTCTCGGCGGCCTGGCGCGCCATGGCGCGGGCTTATGGGGCTCTAACGGTTTCGCAAGGTTTGGAGCCGGGGCGCTGAGGGGCGCTCAATGGGCGGTTCAATGAGGGCCCCTGGTGACTACCATTCGGACAATGACGCGACCATTCGGGCGTGAGGCGTTGCGTCGTGTGCCGATTGCCTGCGAAATTATATTCGTAGATACATTTTTGACTGCGGGGGGGG